>CAVPRD010000008.1:0-666781 GCA_963707705.1 uncultured Pseudomonadota bacterium
GAGGTTAGGCTCATCGCTGATGTGCGCGATCCGAGCGGGTGCTGAAAGCAAACGGAGCATTCGCCAAGGATATCATATGTTGGGGGGACAATGATCTTTTCTGCCCGTGCTATCTTCGCCGCGGCGGTTAGCCTCTTTGTCACGCCTGGCTTTGCATCGGATTTGTATACCAAGGCTCCGCGGTGGCACGCTCCTGTAGTTGACCCTGCCTATAACTGGTCCGGATTTTATTTGGGTGCCAACCTCGGCGGTCGATGGGCCAACGGCACGCTGACGATACCGGGAAACAATCTGTACGGAGGCATAACGGAGTTCATTGGCGGCGGACAAGTTGGCTACAATTTTCAGGCTGGTCACTTTCTCTTAGGAGTTGAAGGTGATTTTGACTGGGCAGGCTTCAACCATCCCCCTGTTCCAATTCCGACGCTCGGCTCCATAAACCATCACTGGATGGGCACAGCGGCAGGTCGCCTCGGTATCGTCAATGACAGATGGCTTGTATTCGGCAAGCTAGGTGTCGGTTGGGCCCATCATGATATTTCAATAAACCTGCCGGGATTTCCTTGGAGCGAGTCGATCACTAAAAGCGGCTTGCTCGCAGGCGGTGGGATTGAGTACGGCTTCAAATCGCACTGGACCGTAAAGCTCGAATACAACTATCTTTCACTTCCAACCTGGACTTCGGCAGCATTTCCGGCGGTTTCTCTAAGCCGGGATGTCCAGACGATAAAGGCGGGCATCAATTATAAATTCGAAAGCGGCTTACCTGCCGGAGCCGAGCCGGCGCGCGCCGGTCGCCCCGGTCCGGCCGCAAAAGACGACGACTTGCAGAAGGCGTCGCAGAACCCGATCGCGGACCTAGTCAGCGTGCCGTTCCAGAGCAACTCCAATTTCAATGCGGGTCAATTCAATCGCACACAGGAAGTTTTTAATATCCAGCCCGTCGTGCCGATGCATCTCAATGAGGGATGGAACGTAATCTCGCGCACCATCATTCCCTTGATCAGCCAGCCCGATCCTCTGGCGGACCGCAGCACCAACGGCATCGGTGACATTACTCAATCGTTGTTTTTGTCACCTGTCCATTCCGGCAGTTTGATTTGGGGCATCGGACCGGTCTTCACCGTACCGTCTGCTAACGATCCAATTCTCGGCACCGGCAAAGTGTTGTTTGGTCCTACGGCTGTCTTCCTTACCACACCAGGACACTGGGTGATTGGTGTGTTAGTCAACAACCAATGGTCCGTCGGCGGCAACCCGCTGCGAGCGCCGGTGAACACGTTCCTCGCTCAGCCGTTCATCAACTACAATATGGCTCACGGCTGGTTTTTGACTACATCACCAATCATCACCGCCAACTGGCTCGCGGAGTCTAGCGAGAGGTGGACCGTACCAATTGGTGGCGGCTTCGGCCGAGTGTTCAAAGTTGCGGATCAGCCGATCAATGCTTCGATTGCGGCGTATTACAATGCGATACGCCCAACCGGTACATCAGATTGGCAATTGCGAGCGTCGGTCGCACTTCTGTTCCCAGTTCGCTGATCCGGCACTTTTACCACGTCCGAGCGGCACGTCAGACTGGCAGTTGCGAGAATAGGTCGCGCTGCTGTTTCCCGATCGTTGATTAAATCTCATTCTTTCCAACCACGTATAAGAGCTCAAGATGTTCTACGGCTTTTGTCTCAAATTGCGAAGTTTCTCGATCATTCGTTGGTGCATTTCGCGGGCGATGGCGTTTCCTGTGGTCTGGCTAATGATCGCGGTCTCCTTTTCCAAAACGGACGATTTATCCAGAAACTTTTGACCCGTCGGCCTGCGATAGAAGGCGGCCATTTCGCGCATTTCACTGATAGTGAAATTCCGAGCATAAACGCTTGCGATCGGGCCCAGCAGTTCGGGGACGCGAGCTTTGGTCTCATTAAGCACCTGCGGTGCTGCAATGTCGAAATCGCGATCAGACTCTGGCTGCGCCCGCGTGACAAGTGGTTTCATGGCCAGCAAAATTGCGGGTAGCGATTCAATGAGCCCATCGTTGATCCGCAGAGCAACTATCAATTCAGTAGCTGCTGCAACTGCATCTGGTTCAGGTTGGTCCTGTGCGTCAGCGCCGCCGCAGCAGATCAAACTTAGCGCAATCAAAGCCGCCCTTGTTGTTTCAGCATATGCATCCCTCCACCATCGACTAAGTCGGAGTGGGCTGGACTACTGGTGTTGCAGTGCGTGCACACGGCGTATTTGAGCCTACGTTATCCAAAGTGCATCTTGCGCTCTGTCGCGAACGCTCGCCAGATAAGCGGTCGGCAGCCTGCGCGGGAAGGCCCAGGCTTTTATAGCTGGCGCAGACATGTACTCTGATTATTTGCGATCAGCGATCAGCCAAACGCTTGAGCGCGAGGACGTTACCGGTCTTGCTCGGCTCACAATACGCCGCCCACGCATCCATCAGCTTGCGTCGTTTCTCCAATGCATCGCTTCGTCGGTAGGCTTGTTCTGCTTTGTCACCGATGACGTGGGATAACGCAGTTTCCGTGATCTCGCGCGGGAAGTGTGACACGTTGCCGGCCCAGTCGCGAAAGCTGGACCGGAAGCCGTGCACCGTAACGTCGTCGCGCTTCATTCGGCGCAGCATCATGTCCATCGCCATGTTGGACAACGGCTTATTGCGCGCTTGCCCGGCAAAAATGAAATCGCCGGATTGAACCTTAGCCAATTCCTTCACAATCGCGAGCGCGCGGGCAGACAGCGGAACGCGATGTTCGCGGCCAGACTTCATGCGATTCGCAGGCACGGTCCAGACTCTTTTGTCGAAGTCGATTTCGGCCCAACGCAAACCCAACACCTCGCCGAGATCGCGCCGCCGTCAGAATGCAGAATTTAAAGCCAATGCGGCGGTCGCTTCGCGCTTTCGCAGATCGGCCATAAACGCGGAACCTGATCGTAGGCCATTGCGGCATGATGGCCGCGCGTCAGCTTGAGCGGTCTCGGTAGAAGTGGTCGAGATGACCTCGCCATCGTGCCGGGTTTTCGCCGCTTCGGTGGCCTTTTGCCTTCCCCGCGTCCAGGACCTTCTCGATTCGACCTCGCAGGCGCGAGGCGGTTTCCGGCTTTACACCCCAGATCGGTTTTAGCACAGCCAATACGTCCTCGGTTGCGATTGTATCGACGGGCTTGGTCGCGCAGCGGCGCGGCGTAGCGCTGTAGCGTATTCTTCCACTGTCCCTTGTGTTTGGCGCTGCGGAAGCCCGCGGCCAGGGTTTCGCAGACGATATCGGCCATTTCGCCAAATGTGGGAATGCCACTGCCGCGCTTGCGTTCGTCGATCGGGTTCAAACCCTTGGCGAGCGTCCGTCGCGCGTCTGCGGCCTTCTCGCGCGCATCGGCCAGCGGTACGTTACTGGCGCTGCCCAGGCCCATCTCTTTGGCCGCGCCGCGCCAGGTAAAGCGCAGAACCCATTTGCGCGAGCCGGTTATCGAAACGATCAGATAGAGATTGCCGCCGTCGCTGTACTTGCCGGGCTTTGCCGTCGCCACTTTCCGCGCTGTAAGTCGTCCGCTCATTTGCCGCTCGCTTTGGTCCCCAAATTGGTCCCCAAAAATAGCACGGCTTTGGACGACTGGAAATGGACGGGGGCGGACACCAAGCGGAAACAAACCCCACGGTTTAAGCGATTTCCGCGGTTGGGTGCGAACGCTGAGCGAACCGCGGTACTGGATAGTTAGGCGGACTCCCTCTCCGCCAAATTCCATTGAAAAATTTATCGAAATTGGACATTTTAAGCTACGACCTCCGAATCGACCCCGGCTGTTCAAGCGCTTCAAGGAACCGACCTCGCCGAGGTCGAGGCCACCTTGTTGGGTAACCACGTTGCTTCAAACGGCCTTCATCTTAGACTGCTTGAATATGCGCCAGTTCTATGGATCGGCGCACGATGTTTGCCATCAAAAACGGGACCGGCGCGGCTTGCGTGATCGTCGGAATGCTATTTTTCCCAAGCCATATCCTGGCCGGGGAAGTCCTGCGCGTCGGAGGAACCGGCTCCACCAACGAGATGATCAAAAGCCTCGGTGTCCTGTTTGCGGCCGAGACCGGCATCAAAGTGGATATTATTCCAGGTTTGGGTACCGGAGGCGGCAACAGCGCACTGGCTGACGGCGTGATCGATGTCTGCATCTCGGGTCGGGCGCTTAACACAGCGGAAATCGCAAAAGGACTTGTCGCTGTTGCGGAATTCCATACGCCCTTTGTTTTGGTGACGTCCGAATCGAAACCCGATGGATTCAAGAGCGCCGATATCGCGCAAATTTATCAGTCCGATAAGCCGGCATGGGCGAATGGCGAGCCGATCCGGATCATTTTGCGCCCGACGAATGAAAGCGACACTTCGGTGCTCGGTCAACTGTTTCCGGGCATGGCTGGGGCCATTGCCAAGGTAAGAAACCGCGCGGACCTGTCGGTTGCGGCGACCGATCAGGACAATGCCGAGATGGCGGAGAAAACTTCGGGATCTTTGGTCGGCGCAACCTTCACGCAAATAAAAACGGAAAGCCGCAATCTGCGATTTGTTGCCATCGACGGGGTCGAGCCGTCCCTGGAAGCGTACGAAAAAGGCACCTACCCGTTCGGTAAATCTTTGTACTTCGTGCTTGCCGCCAAGAAGAGCCCGGCCGGCGAGCGCTTTCTGGCGTTCCTGCATTCGCCGAAAGGCACCGCCGCCATGCGCGAAGCCGGCGTTTTCCTGCGCGTCAAATGAAACTCATCGTCGCGAAATCACTTGATCTGCGAACTATTGTCAGCACCATCGGATTGTTCGTGGCGATCGTCACGGCGATTTCGATTCCCGCCGGCTATTTGTTTGTGGAATATTCGGCTGCGGTCAACAACCTGCAGTTCAAAGCGCATTTGAAGGCCAACCGGCTCGCGAAATATATCTACATCCACAATACACTTTGGCAGTACCAAAGCGTGCGTCTGACGGAATTGATCGAATTGCCGGAAGCTAATGATCGCGGTGACCAGCAGCGCATTTTTGATGCCGCAGGCAAGCTCGTCATTGAGGTCGGCGCGGCTCCCGCTTATCCCACAATAACGCAAGGGGCGCCGATTTTCGTCCGGGGCGCGACTGTTGGCCGGGTCGAAGTCGCGACCAGCGCGCGATATTTGTTGATCAACAGCGGCGTCGTCACAGCTTTGAGCTGTGTTCTCGGTTTCGGAATGTTCTTTGCCGTCCGTGTTTTCCCTCTGCGGGTCCTCGGCCAGACGATTGGCGCTCTGGAAAGCAGTCAACACAATCTGCAGGAGCAGAACTCCAGATTCGATGCGGCACTCAACAATATGTCGCAGGGCCTCCTCATGTTCGACAAGGACGAGCGGATTCTTGTTTGCAACAACCAATACATAGAGATGTACGATCTCTCGCGCGCCGTCGTGAAACCAGGCTGCACGCTGACCGAACTCCTTAAGCACCGCGCCGAGCGAGGCCATCTGCTTCGCGATCTCGAGCAATATCGGGCCGCGCTTCTGGCCAAGTTGGCGCTGGGCGAAAAAGCTCCTTACGTCGTGGAAACGGCGGATGAACGCGAAATTTCGATCATTAATCAACCGATGCCGAATGGCGGATGGGTCGTGACCCACGAAGACATTACCGAGCGCCGACAGGCGGAAGCCAAGATTTCTCATATGGCCCTGCACGACGCGCTCACAAACCTGCCAAACCGGCGGTTCTTTCACGAGCAAATGGTAAATCGGCTTTCTCATCTGTCACGAGATCAGAAATTCGCGGTCCTTTGTCTCGACCTCGATCGGTTCAAGATCGTCAACGACACGCTCGGACATCCTTTTGGTGACAAATTGTTGAACCAAGTCGCCACACGAATGAGCAAATGCCTGAGTGAGGGTGACAGCATCGCCCGGCTGGGTGGCGATGAATTTGCTATCATGCAGGGCAGCCTCGAACAGCCGAACGAATCGATGAGGCTTGCGTCCCGTCTTATCGAAATCACCAATGCCCCGTTCGAGTTCGACGGGCATCAGGTTGTGATCGGTGTCAGCATCGGCATTGCGGTCGCACCCAACGACGCAACTGATGCCGAACAACTCCTGAAGAACGCCGATATGGCGTTGTATCGCGCCAAAACGGACGGCCGAGGCACCTACCGTTTCTTCGAGGCGGAAATGGATACAATATTGCAGGCGCGGCGCGCCTTGGAACTCGATTTGCGCAAGGCCTTGGTCCGCAGAGAGTTCGAGCTTTATTACCAACCGATCATCAACTTGCAGAAGCGGGAAATCTCAGGCTTCGAAGCGATGATACGCTGGAACCATCCCGAGCGCGGGCTCATTTCTCCGCTGGATTTCATTCCTTTGGCGGAAGAAACGGCGTTGATCGTACCGATCGGCGAATGGATTCTTCGCCAAGCCTGCGCTGAGGCCGAGAAATGGCCGAGCGAAATTACCCTCGCTGTCAATCTTTCGCCTGCGCAATTCAAGGTAGGCAATCTTGCGCAATTGGTGATGAGCGCGTTGGCGCAGTCGGGCTTGCCGGGGCAGCGGCTGGAACTGGAAATCACCGAGTCGGTTCTGCTGGTGGACAACGAATCGACGCTGCGGACACTTCACCAACTGCGCAGTCTGGGTGTGCGGATCGCGATGGATGACTTCGGCACCGGCTATTCATCGCTGAGTTACCTGCGCAGCTTCCCGTTCGACAAAATCAAGATTGATCGTTCATTCGTGCGCAATCTCGCATCCAGTGCGGATTCCAAAGCGATCATTCGCGCAGTCACGGGGCTTGGAAGCAGTCTTGGAATGACGACGACGGGCGAAGGGGTCGAGACTCAGGAGGAACTGGAATATTTGGAGCAAGAAGGCTGCACCGAAGCCCAAGGCTATTTCTTCAGCGAGCCCAAACCGGCCCGTGACGTTCTCAAGCTTCTGTCCAAGCAACTCGAGACAGCCAAAGCCGTGGCTTAAACAGTGATGGTTCGCTCTGGACTGGCTCCTAAGCAGATTCGTCTTTCCGGTCACCGATGGCGACGATCTGGAGCGTGCGATCTGCCAACGTTCGCTGCAGTTTCAAAGCATTCTCAACCGGCGCCGTCATCCAGGTCTCGTTTTCATCCGGCTTGGTCAGAATGACGGGCATGGGCTTGGGATGGAAAGCGCCAACAACATCAATCGGCGCGGTGTTGAGAAATCCGAAGAGATCGTTTGTGGTCTCACCTTCCGCACACAGGGCCAGTTCGTCCAGATCCCCGCGATGACTGAGTGCGGTCGCGTTTGGTCAAATGCGAACCACGCATAGCCTCCAGCCTCTTTGTTGAACCGCTGACGGCGGGCGCTCCGCTCGTTACGGGGCCGCGCAAATCATCGCGGCACCGTCTCCGGGTTCATCATTGGTATTATCGCGTCCGGGCTCGGAGTTGCCGGTGGTGAGCTTTTGATTCCAGCGCTGATTTTGCTCTTTGGTGCGGATATCAAATTGGCCTTTAGCCAATCGCTAACCGTCAGCCGTCCAACGATGCTTGTAGGATTCACGCGCGAGTGAGTGGGTACTCCAGATGCGCACGCCCATTGCCGGAGAAGGCACCAGCACGTATAGTTTCGTTGAAAGAAATGTCGTTCCGTTAAACGGAACGCAGGGAGGTTGCCCAGCCGCTGATGTCGGCTCGCTCAGTACAGTGAGGGAAATATGCATGGTCTCGCCCGGACTGCCACCTTTCTCCTGACAGCAATCATGGCCCTTGCATCCATTTCGGATGCGTTCTCACAAACGCCAAAACGCGGCGGTGTTTTTCGACACGCTGTTGAAGGCGAGCCTGCCAATCTCGATTGTCACGCAGCCGCCACGTCGTTTGCGCTGCAGGTTCTGGCGCCGCATTACTCGACGTTGCTGAAGTATGATCGCAACGACTTTTCGAAGATCGTTGGCGATCTCGCCGAATCCTGGACCGTGTCGCCGGACCGCTTGACCTATAACTTCAAGCTGCGCCCTAACGTGAAATTCCACGACGGCAGCGAGCTGTCTTCCGCCGATATCAAGGCGACGTTCGATCGCCTGCGAAATCCGCCACCCGGCATCACCTCTGCGCGCCGGGGACAATTCGCGGGTATCGAAACGATCGACACGCCGACACCGGACACGGTGGTCTTTAAGCTAAATCGTCCTAACCCGGCTGCACTTTTCATGTTCGCGAGCCCGTGGAACTGCGTCTATTCGGCAAAAAAGCTCGCCGAGGACCAGACCTGGTATAACAACAACGTCATGGGCACGGGGCCCTTTGTCTTCGAGGAATATTCAAAGGGCTCGCACTGGTCGGCAAAGCGCTTCGATCAATACTTTCTTTCCGGACAGCCATATCTCGACGGAATTCGCGCATTTTTCATTTCAGGGTCAGGCGTCGTGAATGGACTCGCCGGCGGCCAGTTCGACGGCATCCTATTTATGGTTGTCGCGCCGGATCAGGCGCGCCTCAGGACTCTAAAGAAAGATGCAATTCAGTTGGACACGAACGTGTTCAACGTGACGCTCTTTTTGACGGTGAACGTGCGCAAGCCTCCGTTCAACGATCCGCGTGTGCGCCGCGCGTTAAGTCTCGCCATCGACCGGCAAGGCGGACTGGAAGGCTTGAAGCGCGTTGCCGCCGTCGACTTTCTGACCGTTCTGGTCCCGCCCGGCGGTATCAGCGACTACTCAAAAGAGGAAATGGATAAGCTTTCAGGATTTGGCGGGGATATCGAGGCCCGCCGCGCCGAAGCAAAGAAACTGCTAGCTGAAGCCGGCGTGCCCAATCTCAAGCTGACCCTGCTCAACCGGAATGTTCGCCAACCCTGGCAGCCGGTAGGCGTGTTCGTGATGGATCAGTGGCGGCAGATCGGCATCGAGGTCAACCAAATACCGGCGGAAACACCTCAGTATTTCGCCGCGATCACGTCTGGCAACTACGATGTTGCGCTGGACTTTAACAACACCGTAAGCGTCGACCCCAACGAAACGCTAATCAAGTTCGTGCCAGGCAATCCGAACAATTATTCCGGCGCAGACGACAGCATTCTCGTCGATCTCTATGACAAGCAGGTAGTCACGGAGAATCCCGATGAGCGCCGAAAACTCGTGCGTCAGTTTCTCGATCGGATGATGGACCAGCTCTATTCGATCCCGCTCATCGGAAGTAACCGCACAACGGCGGTTCTCAAAGAGGTCAAAGGCTGGAAGACACCCCCGACGACGGTGCTGAACCTCGACCTGGCTGATATTTGGATCGACAAGTAGCGCACCCACGTTGGGAGGAATTCGTGCCGCCTGCACCATCACCGTTCAGTATGCCGCTTGCGTCCGCGCACTATCCGGAATTCGGTCTTTATGCGATCAGGCGCGAGATGCCTTGCCCTTGGGAGTTCAGGGGCTGGAAGCCGGAAAGCCTGTCATGGAAGACCGGCTGCTACATTCACGGCGGCTTGTCCGGCCGCGGAAGCCAGGTTCGCTATCGCGGTCGACAGGCTGCCGAGTTTCTGGCGTCGATCTGCATCAACAATTTCTCGCGCTTCCGGCCCGGCGCGGCCAAGCACGCCGTCATGTGCACCGACAAGGGCTTAATTGCTGCACACGGCGTTCTTCAACGTATCGCAGATGACGAGTTTCGGCTTTTCGCGAGCGGTCCATGGGCGCCTTACATGCACAGTAAGACCCGCTTCGATGTCGAACAGGTCGTAGAGGACCGCTACCTTTTTCAGGTCGCCGGTCCGACGTCACTGCAGGTGCTGGAAACGGCTACCGGCGAGTCGCTTCGTGATATCGGATTTCTCCGCTTTCGTGACAGCAAGATTGGCGGGAAGTCCGTGCAGGTCATGCGGATCGGCATGGCCGGGACGCTCGCCTATGAATTGCACGGTCCGACAAGCGACGGCCCCGAAGTCTATGACGCGGTGTTTGAGGCGGGTCGCGCATTCAGCCTTGAGCGGCTTGGCTGGCAAACCTACCCGGTCAACCATGTCGAGGGAGGCTTTCCGCAGGCGAACTGGACATTCTTGGGGGCGGCACACGACGATTCTGGGTTCCTGAATCACCCGGACAAACTTCGCTGGATGCCCCCGGACGTGACCGGGAGCATCGACCCGGGCAATATGCGTGCCCGCTATCGCACGCCGGTCGAGGTTGGCTGGGAAAGGTCCGTGCAGCTCGACCACGACTTCCAAGGACGCGACGCGATCGAAAGGGAGCTTGTCGACCCGCGGAAAACCATCGTCACGCTAATTTGGAATGCGGACGACGTGCTTGATGTCTACGCTTCGCTCTTCCGGGATGGGCGTGAATACAAGACCTTCGAGCTTCCGACGACACCGCACTTCCGGCGCATGATTGCGCACGCGGATGACGTCGTGCATGACCGTAAGTCCGTGGGCGTATCATCGGGAACGACATACAGCTACCACTTCCGAAAGATGATCTCACTGTGCACGATTGATCGCGACTGCGCGGGCATCGGTACGGAGCTCACCGTCAAGTGGGGGGACTTTGGTGGCCCGATCAAGGACATCCGCGCATCCGTCGCTCGCTTCCCGTATCTGCAGGAAGAGCGCAATCAAGACGTTGATGTCGCGACGATGCATTCGGCAGGCGTGGCGTAGTGTGTGAAAACGGAAATGTAAACGGAAGAAAAATGGCGCCGATCAGACCAACGCTCGACTTCATCTTTCGCATTCGCTTGGAGCTTGGCGTGCGCCAGAAATTCGGGCCAATGCCGCGCGGCTCAGTGCGTGGCTTTGTTGCGGCTGCGGGCGGCACCGTGGAGGGGCCCCGGCTGACAGGGCGGGTTGTGCCCAACAGCGGCGGTGACTGGGCAACGTACCGATCTGATTACACGGTCGAATTCGATGCCCGCTATATGCTCGAAGCAAATGATGGCACTGCCATCTATATGACAAACCGCGGATTTCGGCATGCGCCGCCGGAGACCGCTGCAAGAATGGAAGCGCTCGATACCGTTGATCCTTCGCATTATTATATGCGCATGACGCCTGTCTTTGAGACCCCCGTCGGCAAGCACGACTGGTTGACTCGAACCGTCATTGTCGGCTCGGCGGAGCGGCACGCTGATCATTCGATCTTTGATTATTACGCGGTGCTCTAAGCCAAATCAGCAGGGGTCGTTGCAGTCCTGCAGCGCGTATAAGAAGTGTCGCTCCAACGTCTGCTTTTGGCACGAAGCGGACATTCGTCGACTTCCGCTTTACCCAAAGCGGCCATCCGCGGAATATCCGAATTTCCCAATCAGAGCACGGAAATGACCATATCAAGCGGAAGAAGTTCGCAACTCCGCGGCAGCGAGCGGATCATCACAGGCAACGAAGGACTGCTCGGTCGAAGGCATTTCCTGATCGGGATCACGCGGCTCCGCAACGAGGAACTCATTCTGCGCGATACGCTGGATTATGTCGGCAAGCATGTGGATGCGATCATAGCCTATGATGATGCGAGCACGGACAGCACCCTGGAGATTCTCCGCAATCACGAGAAAGTCGCGCTGATCGTATCAAACGGATCATGGGAAGAGGACATCGAAGCGCGCCTGATCGCCGAAGGCCGACATCGCGGGCTTATGCTGCAGCTTGCTCGCGCACAACTGCCATTCGAATGGATGTTTTGCTTTGATGCGGATGAGCGCGTGACGGGAGATATGCGGAGCTTCCTGGAAGGACCTGACCTTGGCGATTGTGAGGGCATACGGGTTCCGCTGTTCGATGCATATATGACCCCCGACGATTGCGCGCCCTATCAGTCCGACCGCGCATTGTTGAATTTTCGCCGGTTTTTCGGCCCGGAACAAAGGGACATCCTGATGCTCTGGCGCAATCGCGCGGAGGTGTTCTTCCCGGAGCAAAAAGCGCGGGAGCCTGGCGGAATAAAGCGAGTGCAGACCCGTCTCTATTGCCAGCATTATGGCAAGTCATTGTCGGTTGCTCATTGGGAAGAGACTTGCGATTACTACATTCGACATTTTCCGTTCGAGACCTACGGACGAAAATGGCGCGATCGCAAAGGTCGCGCAATTCATACGCAATCCGATTTCATGCGGCCTCTGTATGAATGGGGCGACACGCTCTTTGCGGCTGCGGTCAAGATTTAGGCTGTCGCGCAAGAGCGCACGCACGGCGGCGCGTGTGCCACCGCCGCGCGTTTCAATCGACAAATCCGTGTCGCGCTCTCGATCGTCGAGAGGTTTCTGCGCGAGAACCTCGCTGGACCTCAACTCGATCTAGCGCATGGCGTGTGTGACCTGCTTCACATCCGGTGCGCCGCAACGAGCCTAACGTCGGTGTCACCTTAACATCAGGAGGCACTGATGATCACATCCGCGACTCGGCTCCCGAATTCGTTTCCGCATTGGGCGATATGCCTGGCGTTGACAGGTTCTCTACTGGCGTTTCCCGCTCATGCGCAGGATCCCGCGGCACCGGAACTGAGCGCCGCCGCGGCACCGCACGCCGAGACTACCGGTGTCGGCACGGCGGATGTCCGTGCCGTCGAATCTTCGATCGTGAGAGACCTCCGCAATCTGGGCATCGAAATTGGGGTCCAACTCACCGAGAATGCCTGGGACTTTACCAATCCCGACAGCATCCCAGGCTTTGCCTCTCAGCCCCATTACGTGCGGCCGGATCCTGAGACTCGCGACTGATTGCGCCCACGGGCATCAGCCTATTTCGCGCCATCTAAGGCGCCGATCACGCTGCCGTGACCGGTCATCCGTGAGATTCCGTCCGGCGCTGCGAACCGGATCCCGGGTGGAAGCGACAGATGTTCATGATGTGAGGGTGTCACATCTTCAAACAGGAGAGAGAACCATGATCCGCAAGACCATTCTCGGCCTCGTTGCCGCTTCCGCCATCGCTGCCGCGCTGGCCCCGACTGCCGCTTCGGCCCACTATTACGGTGGCTATGGCTATCGCTCGTACGCTCCTTCTTACAGCTACGGCTACAGCTACAACTACTACCCGTCTTACAGCTACGGCTATCGCTCTTACTACGGCGGCTACTAAGCCACTGTAGGACCAGTCCTACAGGTGTGAGTTTCATCTCCCCTGTCTGTGACCCCGAAAGCCGCCTGGTTTGGCGCCAGAACCCGGTCTCGAAAGAGGCCGGGTTTTGATTCCGGCCTATGCGACGCGGCTTTGCAGCTGCCCTCACGGCAGCGTGACCGCACCCGTCCGACTTTTTCGAAAAGCCTCGAACCTTATCCGGCGTGCGCGCGACTGACGTACATGATGTGAGGAAGTCACATCTTCAAACAGGAGAGAGAACCATGATCCGCAAGACCATCCTCGGCCTCGTTGCCGCTTCCGCCATTGCCGCTGCGCTTGCCCCCACTGCCGCTTCGGCTGGCTATGGTTACGGCTACGGCTATCGTTCGTATGGCTATAGCTACAAGAGCTACTGCTACGATTGCTATCGCCCGTCCTACAGCTACGGCTATCGGTCATACTACGGCGGCTACTAATATCGCCGATGTGACTTCCTGATCGCCACCCAGGCGATGAAACCCGGCCTCTTAACGAGGCCGGGTTTTTTCGTTTCCTGCTCGCTGTCTAACCCAGCTCGAAGGTTGTAACGCCGAACACCTGGTCGAGTCGCAGCGCCGCAATCGCACCGGTATACATGCGGGCGGTCTCGAACACAGGCTTCAGTCCCAGCGACGTTGCCAGCGCGACCGCTTCTGCATTGACGGCTGGAACGTCGAGGAAGATTTCGCTGCCATCGATGCCGGCGAGCAGCGCCGCCAGCACTGCCTCCGCGGCAGCGCGGTCGTCGGCGAATAACGGACCGATCTTGAAGCCGCTGCGGCAGGGACGAAGCACGCCCCAACCCGTAAGCGCGCCATCGCGAACAAGCGCACGGCCGATATGGCCGGGAGAGGCGATCCATGCCCGCAAGAACGCGGACCTTGCTGCCGGGAAGACCGTTGCGTCGTAGGCTTCGACACGTGACAGCGGGATTTCGTTCAGAGCGAGGATATCCTCGTTGGCGGTATCAGGAACGGATGCGAGACCGCCATAGCGAATATTCGCATAAGCGCGGATGAAGCCGGATTTTTCGTAATTGTGCTGCTGCGCCACAACTCCATCGAGCCCGATGATACGCGAGCCCGCATGCGCGATCGCCGCGTTCCAGATACTAAGTCCATAGCCGCGCCCGCGTAGCTCCGGACGCACGATGTAGAAACCCAGAAAAGCGAAATGCTTGTCGTAATTGACGCACGATATGGTCGCGGCCGGAACGCCGTCGATTTCGCCGATGAGGAAGCCGTCCGGGTCCACTGTCGCGAAACATGCGGCATCCGCAAGGCCGGGATTCCACCCTTCGGCCGCGGCCCAATCGATGGCGAGCGGGATCTCGTCAGGCCGCATCGTCCGGATATGGAGCACGTCTGCGGACATCCGGGGCTGGGGCTTTTTCGTTTACAGGTTGCTGAGAAAATTCTTCGCGGCCGCGATGCAGGCCTGCGGGCACGCAGTCATCACATTGAACGGCATTCCTTCCAGCATCACCAGCGTCGCGCGCGGCATCAGTTTCCGCGCGAGCGCCATACTCTCGGCGGTCGCCTGTTGCGCCTGCGTGCCACACAGGATCAGCGCCGGTGCCGTTACCAAGGGGAGCCTTTCGGTCTGGTCGAGCGTGGTTGCGTAATCGAACATTCTTATAAGCAGCGAAGCAGGCATTTTCGATTGCTGCGCGATATACCAGTCGCGCAGCCCAGCTTCGGCATCAGCCGGCAGACGGTATTTGTTGGTTTCCCGCGCCCAGGCCTCGGTGCCCTCCTTCTGCAACATCTCCGACCAGGCCTTCGGGCTCGCCGCGCCTGCCCGCCAGTTGTAGCCGAAGCCTGGCAGCACCAGGCTTCTCACGCGCGCCGGAAAATCCGCCGCAAGCTCGATCGCAACGGCGGAGGCGAATTCCGCCATCACGAAATGCGCGCTATCAATTCCCTGTGCGTCGAGGAAATCGACCAAATCGCGCGCGAACGGCGACAGCGAAAACGCAGAATCCGCCGCTACCGGGCTGGAATCACCGTGTCCGCGCTGATCGATATTATAGACGCGATAGTCGCGCGCGAAATGTGGAAGCCACTCATACCAGAATTTCCGGTTCTTGCTGAAGCCGTGCACGAATACGAGCGGCTCGGGCTTTCGCCAGGGATCGGTAAAATCGAAAACGTCATAGGCGAGCGTGACGCCGCCCGGCAACGCAACCTTTTCCATTCGCCTGGCTCCGCCGCGCTATTCGACCTTCAGGGATGGAAGCTCTTTCACGAAGGCGCCCCAGCGGCGGTAATCCTCTTGCACCTTGCGGGCCAGATCGTCAGGCGAACCGCCGACCACCTGCTCACCGGCCTTGTCGAGCTTCTCGACGACATCGGGTTCATTCAACGCCTTTACGAACACCGCGTTCAGCTTCTCGACGATCGGCTTCGGTGTCCCGGCCGGAACGAACACCCCATACCAATTGGTGCCCTCGATGCCGTCGAAGGTGTCGCTCATGGTCGCAACGTCCGGCATGGTCTTGATCCGCTGCCTGGAAGTCACCGCGAGCGGCTTCAGCGCCTTGCTCTGGATGAATGGCGTCACCGAGCTGATCTGCATGATCACTACATTGATATGTCCGCCAACCGCGTCATTGATCGCGGGCGCGGCGCCCTTGTAAGGGATGTGCTGTATCTGGATATTGCCGCGCTTGTTGATCATCTCGCCGATGATCTGCATCGGGGCGCCGCCGGTGCCCAAGGAAACCTTGCCAGGATTCTTTGCTGCATAGGCAACAAGCTCTGCGAGCGAGTTTGCGGGCAGGGAGGGATGCGCCGCCAGCAGCAGCGCCGATTGCGTGGTCATCACCACCGGCTCCGCCTGCTTGAGCGGGTCGAAGCCGAGGTCGGGATACAGATGCGGATTGAGCGTCATCACCGCATTGGTCGTGAGCAGGATGGTGCGGCCATCGGGTGGCGCGCGCAGGGCTGCGGCCGAGCCAACATTGCCGCCTGCGCCCGGTCGATTTTCGATCACCACCGGCTGGCCGAGCGCCTCGGAGAGTTTGGGTTGCAGAAGCCGCGCAACGAAATCAGTCGCGCCACCGGCCGGATAGGGGACGATCAGGGTAACCGATCCTTGCGGATAATCCTGCGCCGACGGCGCGGTCGCAAGCATCGACAGAACGAGCATCGCAAGCGCAACACGCTGCAGCATCGAAGCCTCCCGCAACTTCCTAATTTCGCTAATGCGAATGTTATTTCGTATTCGCGCAACTATCGGCGGCGTCGGCCACCGTGTCAATTCACGGCAGGCGGCACGCTTCCGTCAGGAAGCCCAGATGATTTCGCCGCGGAATTTTTCCTGCAACGCAAGCCCGTGTCCCGGCGAGGACGAACCCGTCATGGTGCCGTCGCGCTCAATCGCGGGCCAGCCGTCGAAGAGCGGCTCCAGCAGCGGAAATTCCTCCAGCCAGCGCACGGATGGACAGGCCGCAGCGACATGCGCGAACAGTCCCGGCAGGAAATGCGGCGACACGGTCGCGTCGAAAGCTTCGGCCAGCGTTGCTAGCTCCAGCACCGGTGTCAGGCCGCCGACCATCGCAAGGTCGGGTTGAATCACGGCGGCGATCCGCTCCGAAATGAACGGCAGGAAGCTTGCGCGCATCTGCAGATGCTCGCCGGTCGCGATCGCTGCTCCGGCTGCGGAGAGCGCGCGATAGCCCTCGATCGCATGCGCCGGCAACGGCTCCTCGACGAACAGCAGGCCCTGATCGCGCGCCAGCGACATCAGCCATATCGCGGAGGGCAGATCGCATTTCTCATTCGCGTCCGCCATCACTTGCACATGGGAGGGGATCGCGGCCCGAACGGCGGCGATCACGTCGGCGTCGGAACGAGCGCCCTTCACCCGCGGCTTCACCGCGGTCAATCCGCGCGCGGCCTGTTCGGCCGCGACTTCGGCGGCTTTCTGTGGCGGCTGCACCGTATTGAATCCGCCACTGCCATAGACCGGCACGGCGCGCAGCTCGCCGCCCATCGCAACGCCGAGCGGCAGCTTCAGCCTTCGCGCGGCCAGATCCCAGGCCGCGACATCGATGGCGCCGAGGGCGATCAGGTTCGGGCCGTAACCGGTGCGGTTGAAACTCGCTGCAATCTTGCGCCACAGGGCAGGCGGTGGCGGAAGCACCTGTCCGTCCACAAAGCGTGCAACCTGCTCCTGCGCGGCCTTGAACACGACGCCGCCATTGCCGCCAAGCACATAGGAAAATCCAAGCCCGCCGGCGCCGTCGGCATCGGTGATTTCGACGACGATCACATCGACCGCGGCGACGCCGGAGCCGCCCACCGCCTGCGGAAGCTTGTATTGGATCAGCCCGGCTTTGCCGCGCACGGTCATGTGAGTTCGACGGTCAGCGGGTTGTAGGAATAGAGCCAGCGATTGCGGTCGTCGCCTTCGTTGCGCTTGGAAAATTCGGCGCGCATCGCCTCCTTCGAGGGCAGGTGAAACAGCCGCCGGTTTTGCGTCGATTGCTCGACGATGCGCGAGGTGCGATCGACGCGATTGCGCTGATAGAGATCGAGCCCTTTGGCGATATCGCTTTCCTGCCGGAGTGCGCGCGCCAGCACCGCGCCGTCCTCGATCGCCATCGCAGCGCCTTGCGCGAGATAGGGCAGGGTCGCATGCGCGGAATCCCCAAGAAGCGTCGCGCGCTTCGTGCTCCAGTTGCGCAGTGATGGGCGATTATGCATCGACCAGCGGTAGCATTGGTCCTTGTCGACCGCGTCAACGATGGCCTGGACCGCGGGATGCCAGCCTTCGTAATCCTTCTTGAGCAATTCCCATGGGAATTTCTGGGTCCAGGATTCTTCGGCCGCGAGTTCAGTCTCGACGCAACCGACGAAATTCAGCAGGGCGCCGCCGCGCAGGTAGTAGCAGACGGCGTGGCCGCCCGGCCCCAGGAACAGCGACATAACCTGCGGCAAAAACGGATTCGGCAGCCGTTCGACCGGTACGGTAAGCCGCCAGGCGGCGTCGCCGGTATAGGTTGCGGGAATTTCGCCGACGATCTGCCGGGCGACCGTGGATTTCAGGCCGTCGGCGCCGACCAGAATGTCGCCCTGCGCGCTCGAGCCGTCGGCGAAATGCAGCGTCACGCCGGCATCGGTCTCGGTGAACCTGGTCGCCCGCCGGTCGAGCTGGATCACGTCGGGCTTCAGCTTGCGTGCGGTCGATGCCAGCAATTCGTGCAGATCGGCCCGATGAAGCTGGACATAGGGCGCACCGTGCTGGCGCTCGTGCTCGGCCGACAGCGCGAATTGCTGGATTATTTCGCCGGTATCATGCAGCCGGAAGACATAGCCGCCTGGGCGCACGCCGAGCGCCGAGACCTCTGCATCGAGCCCCAAATAGCGCAGCACGTGCATGGGGTTGGCGCTCATCTGGATGCCTGCACCAACCTCCGCGAGCGCCGGCGCCTGTTCGTACACCTGTACGTCGAACCCGGCCTTCATCAGACAGGATGCAGCGGCGAGCCCGCCAAGGCCCGCACCCACGATCAACACCTTCTTGTCCGCCATCAGTCCCGAAGTCCGCCTCGTCCCAAAACCCGAGGGAACCTATTGGCATTTCAAATGCCACATGCGCAATCGGATTGGATGCATGTCCGCCCAGTGGAGTGGATTTGACATTCGCCACCCACCCAACCGCGGGCTCGTGAGGCGAATGTCAAATCCAAAACTCCACTGGAATCATTAACTTGCTAGTGGTCCTAAATTCCAACATTCGCAAACTAGCCTGCTGAAACGGGATGCGAATGTTGGAATTGGACCACTAGCGGTCCAGGAAGGCCACGGCCGCCGGCAGCACTTCGAAGAAGCCGCGATAGATCATGTCGCCGGCCACATACAGAATGATGGCGAGGCCGACATAGGCGATCCAGCGGTGCCGGTTCAGCAGTTTGGCGACAAAGCTTGCCGCGATCCCCATCAGGGCGATCGACAGCACCAGGCCGAAGATGAGCACATAAGGGTGGTCGCGGGCGGCGCCTGCGACCGCGAGCACGTTGTCGAGCGACATGGAAACGTCGGCGATCACGATCTGCCAGGCGGCCTGGGCGAAGGTCTTGCCAGACCCGCCACCTCCGCTGGCGATGGTGCCGTCGGCATTAATGTCTTCGATCGAGACCGCCTCCATCGCATCGACCTCGACGGCATGCGACGTCGAAAGCTCGCGCCACATCTTCCAGCATACCCAGAGCAGCAATACGCCGCCGGCGAACAACAAGCCGACGATCTGCAACAGCTGCGTCGTCATCAGCGCGAACACGACGCGCAGGCCGGTCGCCGCGGCGATGCCGATCAGGATTGCTTGCGTGCGTTGATGGGCGGGCAGGCCGGCGGCGGCAAGGCCGATGACGATGGCATTGTCGCCGGCCAGCACCAGGTCGATCATGATGACCTGGAAGAAAGCGGCGAGAACCTGTGGAGTGACAAGATCGAACAAGGCCGGGCTCCTCTCTCGGTTTTAAATTCCAGTCCGACATCGCAACCCGGGAGGGGTTGCCAGAGGGGCCCGGCCTGGAAGGTTGTGCGTTTGCGTTACGGTGCGATCGCGACACCGAATAATTGCGCGACGTGAAGCGGCTGGCTGAATGTGCCGGCGGCGATTCCGATCAGCGCGCAGGCGCCGGCGTAATCCCACAGCGTTACGCGCGCGCCGTGAGGCGTTGCATGCACGAGCCATGCGGTCGTGCCGACTCCAGCGGCTATCGCCGTGCAGATCGCAGCAATCGCGGGCATGAATTCGTGCGGCGTCATGTGTCGCTCCGTAGAGCAACACTAAGAAAGTCCGCGGACGCCGTGCATCCGCAACGATCGGGCGGTAAAACTACGGTGTTGGGAAGAGCCGCTACGGCTCGATGCGTTTCAGCCGCACCGCCTGGCGCACCAGCACCGCGACGCTCTCGGCCTGCATCTTTTCCATCACCTGCGCGCGATAACTCTCGACCGTTCGAGTCGAGAGATCGAGCTTTGCGCCGATCGCCTGGCTGGTGAAGCCGCCGGCCACAAGGTCGAAAATCTCCACTTGTCGCGGCGTGAGTTTGGTGAAACGGGTATCGAGATCGTCGTTCGTCTTTGCGGTTTCGCGCCCGGTGAAGACGCGCGAAAGCGCACGATTGATGGCGGCGACCAGCATCGCGTCATCGACGGGCTTTTCGATGAAATCCTCGGCGCCCGCCTTGATACCTGCGACCGCCATCGGCACGTCGGCATGGCCGGAAATCAGGATCGCGGGTATCGCGAACTTGCGTCGGGCCATCTCGGTCACGAGCGCGATGCCGTCCATCTTCGGCATGCGCACATCGGCGACCACGCAGCCCGCTTGCTCTGGCTCGACCTGATCGAGAAAGTGCAGCGCGGATTCAAACGTCTGTACCGAGAACCCGAACACGCTCAGCATTTCTCCGATGGCGTGCCGTACCGATTCCTGATCGTCGATCACAAAGATGGTGGGCGCGGTCATTGCGAGAGGGTCTCAAGCGGAAGTGTGAAACGGAATTCGGTGGCGCCGGGCGCGCGCGAATGCAGCCAGATGCGGCCGCCATGTGATTCCACGATTCCCTGGCTGATCGAGAGCCCGAGGCCCAGTCCCTGCTGTCGCGAGGTGGTGAGCGGCTCGAACAATCTGTCGGCGATGTCGGGCGCGATCCCCGGACCGTTGTCGCGCACGCTGAATTCGACATGCGCCGGTTGCGAAACGGCTGCGATGTCGACGCGGCCGTCGGTTTGAGACACGGACGCGATTGCGTCGGTCGCGTTGCGCACGAGATTTAACAAGACCTGCTGAAGCTGGATCCGGTCGCCATGCGCCGCCGGCAGGCCTGTACCGGCCGACAGAAGTAGATCGATCCCGCGCGCCGTTGCGTCCGGCCGCGCCAGCGCCATCGTGTCGTCGAGCATCGTGCGGATATCGAAGGTCGAGACATGCGGACCGCCGCGGCGCAGAAAATCGCGCATGCGCCGCACCACTCCGCCGGCGTGATCGATCTGCGCGATGGCATTGCCGATATTGGTCTGCGCCCGCGGCAAATCGGGAGTCGTGCTTTCGAGCAGGTGCTGCACCGAACGGGCAAGCGCGCGTGCTGCGGTCATTGGCTGGTTGATCTCATGCGCCAGTGCCGAGGCCATGCCACTGACCAGGCTGAAGCGCGCGGCGCGGGAGGCTTCGGCTTCCTTCTCGCGCAGCCTTTCCTCGGCGAACTGCACCAGCTCGGCCGTCTGCTTGCGCTCGCTGACAACCGCGCCGACCACAAGCCCGGTCCCGGTCAGGACCAGCATCAGGGTCTGCATCTCGGTGAAGGCCTGCGCATCATAGCCGAAACGATGCATCAGCCCGACCAGCGCGAATTGGGTGACGGCAAGCGCGAGACAGGCGCCGTCGAAACCATGCCGCACCGCCGCGAGCACCACCGGCACGAACAGGAGATAGAAGTATTTCAGGCCGCCGCTACCTGCGCTGCCGAAGATGATCCAGAGTGCGGTGCAGGCAAGCGCTCCATAGAGCGTGATTTCGATGGTCAGGTGCCGCGAATAGCCGGACAGAAAGGCGCGGCCCTGCAACAGCATCACAAGCCGCAAGGTCAGCGGCGTCATCACCGCAATGCCGATGGCGTCGCCAACCAGAAGCGGTGTCGCCGCCACCAGTATATTGTCGAGTGCTATCCTTTCATCGAGCAGCAGCACGAGTGCGACCAACACCGCGGTGACGAGCGCCGCGGCAATTCCGCTGGCCAGCAGCACGAACAGGTCGCGCACATGATAGAGACCGGCATCCAGCCGAAGGGCTCGCCGTGTCACCATGGCCGCCGCGCCATAGACCAAGGCGACGATGGCCGCGAGCGCGATGATGATCGGCCATTGCAGGTCGGTACGCAGCACCACCAGTTCGGCGACGATAACGCCGACAAACAGAACAAGTCCGTAAATCGGACTGGACAACAGCATGAAGGCGAATACGACACCAAGTCCGGGATTCCACGCGGTGATCGGCACGCTCATAAATTCGTGGATGGAACTAAGCCATTCCAGCGCCAGGAATGCGAGCAGCAGCGCACCGCCCCGGGCCGGGGTCATGGTCCAAAACGGGGAATGGGCGATCGAATTCACCCCTCCCGTCACGGGTCGGACTTCTGTCGTCATGCGCCTGCCATCGTCGCTTATTGTGTACGCAAGATGGCATCGTAGTCGGTCAAGGCATGCAGGTCACAGGTGCGCGTGGTCGCAGCCGCCCGCTTGCCATGGCAGGACCGCTTTCATATCGTTGCCGATGAACCGGTTTCGAGCATTCAAACGCGCTCGATGCCCCAGGAGTCGCGGCAAACGCGGCCCTTTTTCGGGAGGTATGAGATGGCTAGGGCGGCGCTCCGCGACGACAAGGTAGCCTTTGCGGCCGATCCGACAACCACCGGCAACATCAAAGTCTCGACGCCGATGAACGGCGAACAATTTCTGAAATCGCTGCGGGACGGGCGCGAGATTTACATCTACGGCGAGCGCGTCGACGACGTCACCACACATCCGGCGTTCCGCAATACTGCGCGCATGGTCGCGCGGCTCTACGATGCGCTGCACGATCCCAAGCACAAGGACAAGCTGCTGGTGCCGACCGATACCGGCAATGGAGGCATGACGCATGCCTATTTCAAGTCACCAAAAAATCTTGCCGAATCGATTGCGGGCCGCGACGCCATCGCCGAATGGGCCAAGATCACCTATGGCTGGCTCGGCCGCGCGCCGGACTACAAGGCGGCGTTTCTCGGCACGCTCGGCGCCAATGCCGATTTCTACGATCCGTGGCAGGCGAATGCCAAGCGCTGGTACAAGTTCAGCCAGGAGCGCGTGCCATTCGTCAATCACGCCATCATCCATCCACCGGTCGACCGCAACCGGCCGCCGAACGAAGTCGGCGACGTGTGCTGCCATGTCGAGAAGGAGACCGATGCCGGCATCGTGGTGTCGGGCGCGAAGGTGGTCGCGACCGGTTCAGCGCTGACCAACTACACCTTCGTCGCGCATCACGGCCTCATCCCGGTGCAGGACAAGAACTTCGCCGCCATCTTCATGATCCCGACCAATGCGCCGGGCGTGAAGCTGATCTGCCGCACATCGTATGAAATGACATCGACGGCGATGGGCTCGCCGTTCGACTATCCGCTGTCGAGCCGCATCGACGAGAACGACGCCGTGTTCATTCTCGACAAGGTGCTGATCCCCTGGGAGAACGTGTTCTGTTACGGCGATGTCGAGAAGGCCAACAACTTCTTCCCGCGCACCGGCTTTCTGCCGCGCGCTCTGTTGCACGGTTGCACGAGGCTTGCGGTAAAGCTCGATTTCATCGCCGGACTTTTGCTGAAGGCAGTCGAGGCCACCGGCAGTAAGGATTTCCGCGGCGTGCAGGCCAATGTCGGCGAGGTGCTGGTCTGGCGCAATCTGTTCTGGGGCCTGTCGGAGGCGATGGTGCGCAATCCGAAGCCATGGATCGGCGATTATCTCTTGCCCGACATCGAGCCGGCCGGCGCTTATCAGATCGTGTCGACGATGGCCTATACCAAGGTGAAGCACATCATCGAGCAGACGGTGGCATCGGGCCTGATCTATCTGAATTCGTCGGCTCGCGATTTCAAGAATCCGGAAATCCGACCCTATATCGACAAATACATGCGCGGCTCGAACGGTTATGAGGCCGTCGATCGCGTGAAGCTGCTCAAGCTTCTATGGGATGCGATCGGCAGCGAATTCGGCGGCCGCCACGAATTGTACGAAATCAATTACGGCGGCTCGACCGAGGAAATCCGCCGTTACGTTCTGTTCGGGGCGCAGGCCGGCGGTACCGCCCAGAAACTGCAGGGTTTCGCCGAACAATGCATGGCGGAATATGATCTCGACGGCTGGAAGGTGCCGGACCTCATCGATCCGGACGAACTCAGCTATCACGCGATCCGCAGCGCCAGCACGCCGCCCGGCAGCCGCTGATTTGCAGTCACGAATGCTTCGGTGTAGAAGCGCGGCATGATCGTGTCGTCGCGATTGCTGGCCATAATTGCCGCGTTTGGAGCACTTTTGCTTGTTGCGCTCGGAACTTCGAGTGCGCAGGCACATGTCGGCCATTCGCATGCCTCGATCGAGGCGCAGCAAAACGCGGCCAAGGCCAACTCGGTCGCGACGGTGGCCGCGGAAGCGCGGATGCATATTTCGTCCACCACGCATCAGCATGACAACGACAATTGCGCGGATCGCGGCTGTTGCGGCAATGGACATTGTTCGGCCTGCTGCAGCGTGCTTGCGCCGGCCTCCTTTGTGCAGTTTGGCTCGCCGGCCGATGCGTCACCGCTGATTTTCGATGCGGAAACGCCGCCGGGGCTCGCCACCGACGGCCCGCCACGCCCGCCCAGAATTCTTCGCCTGAACGACGAAGCGCGTCACGCAAGTCGGCTGTAGCCGACCTGCGCACCAATATGCCGCGCGGTCCACGAACTCCGTTCATCGGCGAAGGATGATTCCATGTTCCGCTACATCATGTCGGCGCTCGCTCTGGCGGCGCTGATCTCGATCCTGAGCATGAGCACGTTGCGCGCTCATGAAGGGCATGATGACGCCGCGAAGTTACCGGCTGCATCGGTGAGCGCATCGCCGCGCGGCGAAGCGCATTCCGAAAAATTCGAACTGGTCGTGGTGGCGCAGGCGGGCGCGCTGATGATCTATCTCGACGATTATCGCACCAACACGCCGATCGAAAAGGCGAGCGTCGAAATCGAAACCCCGGACGGGCCGAAAACGGCAATGCCGGTCGGCAACGGCACCTATCGTCTCGACGCGCCATTCCTCGCCAGCGGCGGGCATCTCGATCTGATCGTGACCGTCACCGTCGGCGACAGCAACGACATTCTCCCGCTCAGCATCGATATTCCGGAAGCGCCTGCAACGGCAGCCAAGCCGGTCTTCGGATGGTTCGAGACATTCGCGCATTCGCCTTGGGCGACAGGACTCGCAGGCTTCGTGCTCGGTGGCGCGCTGGTGTCGATGCTGCGTCGCCGCCGCCCCGCGGCGCTCGCGGCTGGGCTGATCGCCTTCGCCTTCATCGGCGCCGATCCGGTGCGCGCGCATGAAGGCCACGACGACGCGCCCAAACCCGCACAGGCGGCAAGCGACCAGCGCGCGCAGCGCGAACCGGACGGCAGCGTGTTCGTGCCAAAACCGGTGCAGCGCATTTTCGGGCTGCGCACCATTTTGACGGAGGCCGGCAGCTTCGTCCCCTCGGTCGAATTGCCAGGCCGCGTCATCCCCGATCCGAATGCCAGCGGCTATGTGCAGACCGCGATTGGGGGCAGGTTGACGCCGCCGCCCGGCGGCTTTCCCAGGCTCGGCACGCCGGTGAAGCAGGGTGATGTGCTGGCTTACCTCACGCCGCCGATCCAGGCGATCGACGTTTCCGACATGCGGCAGAAGCAGGGTGAACTCGATCAGCAGATCTCGATCGTGCAGCGCAGACTCGTGCGCTACGAATCGCTGGTCGCTTCGGGCGCAGTGGCACGCACCCAGGTCGAGGACACCAAGCTCGAACTTGAAGGCCTGCGAGACCGCAGGGCCGCACTCGACACCATGCGCCTTGAGCCGGTGCCGCTGCTCGCGCCGGTTTCCGGCGTCATCGCCGAAGGCACACCGATCACAGGCCAGATCGCGCAGAGCAATGCGGTGGTGTTCCAGATCGTAACGCCCGGCAAACTCTGGATCGAGGCCTTGAGCTTCGATGCCGTTGCGGGATCGGGCCGCGCCTCCGCCAAGACCGGCAACGGAGTGCCGTTGAAACTCGTGTTCCGTGGCTCCGGACTCGCCGATCGCAGCCAGTCGATTCCGGTGCATTTTGCAATCGAAGGCGACACCAAGGTGCTGCGGGCAGGGCAATTCGTCACCGTGTTCACCGAGAGCGGCGACATCCGTCAAGGCATAGCGGTGCCGCGCAATGCGGTGGTGCGCGCCGCGAACGGACAGGAATTCGTGTTCGAGCATGTCAGCGCGGAACGCTTCGAGCCGCGCGCGGTGCGTACCGAACCGCTGGATGCCGAGCGCGTCATCGTTGCCGCGGGATTGGAGCCGGGAAAACGCGTGGTTGTGCTGGGCGCCGAACTGCTCGACCACGTGCGCTGAGGAGGACGGCCGATGTTCACCTTCCTCGTCACCCAATCGCTTCGCAACCGCATGCTGATCCTGGCGTTGAGCGCAGCGCTCATGGTGTTCGGTGCCTACAGCGTCACGCGCTTGCCAGTCGACGTGCTGCCCGACCTCAACAAGCAGGTCGTTACCATCATGACCGAAGCGGAGGGGCTTGCCCCGCCCGAAGTCGAATTGCTGGTCACATTCCCGATCGAAACCCAGATGAACGGCGTGCCGGGCGTGGCGCGCGTTCGTTCTGTATCGGGCGTCGGATTGTCGTTTGTTTATGTCGAGTTCGACTGGAACAACAACGATATCTATCGCAACCGGCAGCTTGTGGCCGAGCGGCTGAACCTGATGCGCGAGCAATTGCCCGCGAATGTGACGCCGATGATGGGCCCGATCGGTTCGATCATGGGGCAGATCATCATGGTAGCGGTCACCAGCGACCGTGCGACACCGATGGAATTGCGCGAGGCCGCCGATTTCACCATCAGGCCGCGGCTGCTCAGCATCCCGGGCGTCGCGCAGGTGATCCCGATGGGTGGCGAAGTGCGGCAATATCGCGTGTCGCCGCAGCCGCCGACGCTCCGCGCTCTCGGGATCAATTACGAGCAGATCGAGAAGGCGCTGGCCTCTTTCGGCACCAATGCCGGCGGCGGGTTTACCGACCTGAACTCGCGCGAATACCTGATCCGCAATATCGGCCGCACCACCAGCCTTGACGATTTGCGCAACATCGTCGTCGCTAAAATCGATAGCAAGCCGATTTTTCTGCATCAGGTGGCGACGGTGGAATTCGCCCCCCGTACCAAGCGCGGCGACAGCGGCTATATGGGCGCGCCCGCCGTGCTGGTCTCGGTCGAGAAGCAGCCGAATGTCGACACGGTCAAACTCACTCGCAACATCGAACAGGCTCTGACGGAGCTGAACGCGACGCTACCGCACAACATCAAGGCCGACCAGCTTGTCTTCCGGCAGGCGAATTTCATCGAGACTTCGATCAAGAACGTGCAGACGGTGCTGCTGGAGGCATTCGCAGTCGTCGCGGTGGTGTTGTTCCTGTTCCTGATGAACTGGCGGACCACGCTGATTTCGCTGACTGCCATTCCCGCCTCGATCCTGATCACGGCCGTGGTGTTCTATTTCGCCGGGCTGTCGATCAACACCATGACGCTCGGCGGCATCGCGATTGCCATCGGCGAATTGGTGGACGACGCCGTGGTCGGGGTCGAGAACGTGTTCCGGCGGCTGCGTGAAAATCGCGCGCTCGGCAATCCACGCTCGGCATTCGATGTGGTGGTCAGCGCATCGCAGGAGGTTCGGTCCGGCATCGTCTATGCGACGGCGATCATCGTGCTGGTGTTCGTGCCGCTATTCGCGTTGACCGGCATCGAAGGCAAGTTGTTCGCCCCGCTGGGCGTTGCCTACATCGTCTCGATCCTTGCGAGCCTTGTGGTGTCGATCACGCTGACGCCGGTCATGGCCTATTACATGCTGCCGGGGCTGAAGAGCCTGAACGAGCACGAGAGCGGGCTCGTGCGCGTGCTGAAGCGCGGTTACGGCGCGGCGCTCGCGCGTGCCTACGACAATTCGTACCTGATTCTCGGTATCACACTGCTGCTGGTGATCGCCGCGGGTGCCGCGGCCTTCACGTTGCCGCGCTCGTTCCTGCCACCGTTCAATGAGGGCACGTTCAACATCCAGGTCAGCTTCAATCCGGGCGTATCGCTCGCGGAATCTAATCGCGTCGGAATCATCGCCGAAAAATTGATCATGCAGGTTCCGGAAGCGAAGTCGGTCGGACGCCGCACCGGCCGCGCCGAGCTCGACGAACACGCGGAGGGCATTCATGTCAGCGAGTTCGAAGTGGACCTGCGGCCGTCGCAGCGTCCGAAGAACGACATCGTCGCCGATATCCGGTCGCGGCTGTCGGTTTTGCCGCTGTCGGTCAATGTCGGCCAGCCGATCGCGCACAGGCTCGACCATATGCTGTCCGGCATCAGGTCCGAGATCGCGCTCAAGATCTTCGGCGACGATCTCGACGCGATGCGGACCAAGGCCGAGGAATTGCGCGCAAGGCTTGCGGCCATTCCGGGCCTCACCGACGTGCAGGTGGAAAAGCAGGTTCGCATTCCGCAGCTCGAAATCCGGGTGGATTATGGGCGTGCCGCGCTTTATGGCGTTCAGCCGGCGACCGTGGTCGATCAGATCAGCCGCCTGTCGAATGGCCGCGTGGTATCGCGGGTGATCGACGGCTATCGCCGGTTCGACGTGGTGATGCGGCTGCCGGAACGCTTGCGCACCACGCAGGGCCTTGGCGATCTCCTGATCGAAACGCCGTCTGGATGGATTCCGGCGCGACAGGTTGCCGAGATCAAGGAAACATCGGGACCGAACCAGATCCTGCGAGAGAACGGCCGCCGCCGTCTCGTTGTGCTCGCCAACAGCGACGGCCGTGCCGATGTGGCGAGACTGGTCGAACAGATTCGCGTGGTGCTGGCCGATACGAAGATGCCGGAAGGCACTTTCGTCAATCTCGAAGGCACGTTCCAGGCTCAGGAGCAGGCGGCACGTACCATCGGCTTGCTATCGATGGTGTCGCTGCTCCTGATCTTCGCGATTCTCTATAGCCGCTATCGCTCGGCGATATTGTCGCTGATCATCATCGGCAGCGTGCCGCTCGCGCTGATCGGTTCGGTCGCGGCATTGTGGCTTACCGGCCAGCCGCTGTCCGTCGCCAGCATGATCGGCTTCATCACGCTGACCGGCATTGCCGCGCGCAACGGTATTCTCAAGATCAGCCACATCATCAATCTGTCGCTGCACGAGGCCATGCCGTGGGGACGTGAGCTGGTCACGCGCGGATGCCTCGAACGGATGACGCCGGTGCTGATGACGGCATTGGCGGCGGGCGTCGCGCTGGTGCCGCTACTGGTCGATGCCGCGAGCCCCGGCAAGGAGATCCTGCATCCGGTCGCGGTGACGATTTTCGGCGGGCTGATCAGCGCCACCCTGCTCGATGCCTTCGTCACACCGCTTCTGGTGCTCGCTTTCGGACGCAACGCGGTCGAGCGGCTGCATGGTTTGGCCGAGACCGAATCGAAATCTGCGGATGCACCCGCATCCACCCCTTCCTATTGATCGAGGAGAACGACAATGAAGCTCACGATGGTTGCAATCCTGGCTGCGATGACCCTTTCCGGCGCGGCTTATGCGCAGCACAAGCACGGTCATGCGCATACCGAGAAAGGCCCGAATGGCGGGCTCATGACCGAGGCCGGCGAGTACCATGTCGAGCTGATCGCGAAGGACACCAGTGTCGAGATCAACGTGATGGATCACGACAACAAGCCTGTCGCGACTGCAGGCTACAAGGGCATCGCGATCCTGTCTGCCGGAGGCAAGAGCCTGCGCATCGTGCTGGCGCCGACGGATGCCGCAAAGCTGGCCGGAAAGGCAGAAGTCGCATTGCCGGCGCAGCCGAAGGGCGTCGTGCAGATCACGTCGCCTGCCGGAAAGACAGTCCAGGCGAAGTTCAATTGATCCCGCGCGCCAGGCCTACAACACGATGCTCGGATTGCGGATGCATTGATCGCAATCCACGAGGTTGAGCTGGCGCGCGGCGATCTGCCATTTTCCCTCGCGCCTGACGAATTTGTGGCCGAGCCACCCATAGAGGCAGCGGGTTTCGAAGCCGCGGAATTCGGCGATCATCACATTCGAACGCACCATTCGCGTGTCGGTGCGGCCTGCATCGAACACCTCGACGTTGCTGACCATGCGCACGGTGCGCGATTTCGGCTTCTGCGACCAGGCATAGCCAGTGCGCAGGCGATAGACCCGGTCTTCGAGGCGCCTGCGGTCGTCGAAGGTGATGGCGATTTCTTTCCGCGGGTCGCCGCCGGTCGGGGTTGAAGGAATCCAGTAGACGCATTCCGGCGTGAACAATTGCAGCCAGTCTTCCAGACGGTCCTGGTCGAGCAGGCGCGCTTCATGCTCCAGCAAGCCGCGAAACAGATCGCGTTCGGCCATGTCGCGAATGACAAGCTCGTCGCGCTGCCAGCTGGAGAAATCGGCGATCAATTCCTCGTAGAGCGCGTCGGTGATGTAGAACGACGTCTTGTGCGGATCGTGCTTGAGCGCTGCGGTCATGTCACGGCTCCCGCCGGATCTGGACATTCGGCTCGGTCTGCATCAGCCGTTTCCATTCCTGGATATATTCGCGCATGAACATCTCGTCGGTCGCCGGCGCCTTGAAGACGCCGTTGCCGAGATCGACGGTGCGGCCGGGAATATCCATGCCGCGATGCATGTAGACCCATTCGTCCTCGAAGGCGGCGAGCCCGCGCTGGATTTCCTCGAAATTGGCGAGATCGTCGACTTCGCCGAAGTTCGGGAAGCCTTCCTGCGTACGCATCCGCAGCGCATTGATCAGATGCAGTTCGTCGCCCCACACGCCTTCCTCGTCAACGACCGCGGTGCCGTACCAGACCGCGTTGGTTTCGGTGACGTTGAGCGGCTCGAACACCTGCAGATGGTTTCCGAGGATCGACAGGTTCGGAAAGATGTTGATGTTGACCGGCTCGGAGGAGGCGAGATCGAGCGCCTCCGGAGCGCGCGCGCCAAGCCGCCGGCGCAGCTCCGCTTCGTAATGCTCCATGCCGGGATGCGGACTTTCCACCGCCCACATCGCGCCCGGCTTGACCTCCATGTTCGGACGCTTGTCCTTGAAGTGATGCCCGTTGCCGAAATACTTCATGTACATCGGCTGTTCGTCGGGCCGGCCTTTGTAATACGACATGCCCTTGTCGGCTTCCGCGACCAGACGGTTCTCCATGTCGAGCAGCGAGCGATGCGAGAACACGACATGATAGCCGTCGCATGAATTGTCGTAGGCGAGCTTCCAGTTGCCGTTGTATTTCAGGCGATTGGCCTCGCAGATCGCGACCTTGCCGCCGGGATGGCGGTCGAGCCATTCGTCGAGCGGTCCCTTCACGCCGCCGAGATAATCGGTGAGTGAAGGCGCATCCATGTTCAGGGTGCCGAAGATGAAGCCGCGATAGGATTCAACTCGCGGAATCTGCGCGGCATTGAAGCGCGTCTCGGTGACATCGTTGGCATAGCCGTCCGGCCACGGTACATTGCGGATGGTGCCGTTATTGTTGAAGGTCCAGCCGTGATAGGGGCAGCGGAAGACGTTGGAATTGCCCTTTTCGAGACGGCACAACGTCGTGCCGCGATGGGTGCAGCGATTGTAGAGCGCGCGGATCACGCCTTCCGAATCCCGCAGCACAATGATCGGCCGCAGCCCAAGCTTGGCAGTAATGAAATCGTCGTTCTTCGGAATCTGGCTCTCATGCGCGAGAAAGACCCAGACCGCGCCGAAGATATGCGTCATCTCGGCGGTGAAGATCGCAGGATCGGTATAGATCAGCTGATGCACACGGTCGCGCTGCACCAGTTCATCGTAGTCATAAGGCGGCGCGAGATAGGCCGCGCGGCTCAGGGCGGTGGTTTTTTCCAGCATGGCTCAGGTCCTTTGCTGTGTGTTTGTTGTCTTGCTCTGTCGGCAATCCAAACTCCGCTCATTGCCGCGAAAGCGGGAATCCAGTGCGTTTGATTCTGGGTCCCCGCTTTCGCGGGGACGAACGGAAAATTGAAATCCGTCAGAAAAAATCAAAATACTCATTCTGTTCCCATTCCGTCGGCTCATCCGCCGGATGTCCGCTGACGCCGTAATCACGTTTCCACGCGTCGAAGCGGCCAAGTTCGGTGCGCTTGAAGGCGAGTAAATAGTGCAGGAAGGTTTCGCCGAATTGCTCGCGGAACAGCGTCGAAGCTTCCAGCGCCGCAAGCAATTCCTCGAGCGATTTCGGCAGCAGCGGAAAAGCGGAGTTATACGGGTTCAGTTCCTGCGGGCCGGGATCGCGCTTTTGCGCGACGCCATCGAGGCCGGCCACGATCTGCGCCGCGATATAGAGATAGGGATTTGCCGATGGCTCGCCGATCCGGTTCTCGATCCGGGTTGCCGGATCGCCCGGCGCACCGAGCACGCGCGCCATCACGCCGCGATGATCATAGGCCCAGGTGGCGCGGTCGGGTGCGAGCGAATTCGGCTTGTAACGGCGATAGCCGTTGATGGTCGGCGTGGTGAACGGCGTCGCCGCCTGCGCATGCTGCAGCAGGCCCGCGAGATAATTCATGCCGAGCGGCGTCAGCGGCTCGCCCTTTTTTTCCGGCATGAACAGGTTTTTCTTGCCGGCCGCGTCGGTCATCGACTGATGCAGGTGCCAGCCGCTGGCGCAGAAACCCGCGATCGCCGGTCGTGCCATGAAGCTCGCAAGATAACCCATGCGGCGCGTGATCTGACGGGTCGCGCTGCGAAACAGGATCAGGTTGTCGGCGGTGGTGAGCGCGTCTCTCGGCGCAAACGTGCATTCGACCTGGCCCGGTCCCCACTCGTTTTCGATCGAGCGCAGCGGCAGGTCGATGGCCTCGAAATGCTCGCACAAAGCCGACAGCACCGGCTGCATGATGTCGAAGTTGGATTCCGAATGGTACGAATAGCCGGGCTCAACGGCGGTGACGGGTGTCGGCTTTCCCTTCACGCCGATCGCCCCGATATTTTCCGGCGCGAGCCGATCGCCGGCGACGCGCAGCAGATACCACTCGACCTCCAGCCCCACGTGAAGACCGCGCTTCTGCTCCGCGAGCCGCTTGATCTGCTTCTTCAGCAATTGCCGCGGCGAGAAATGGAACGGCATCCCGGTGTTGAAATATTCGTCGCAGATAACCCAGCCGATGCCGGGCGCCCAGGGCAGCACGCGAAAGGTTGAAGGGTCCGGCACGATGGTGAGATTCGGCGAGCCGGTCATCTCCGCAAGTCCCATGCCGCCGCCGTCGGTGAACGAAGCGAAGGTGCGGGCGCCGGAGGCATCGAGCGTCGTGGTCGCGACGTTGATGTTGTAGCCGTTCACGAGCACCGACAGGAAAGCCGGGATCGTCACTTCCTTGGTGCGCGCATGGCCGTGGGTGTCGGACCACACGAGACGGATAAGCTTCAGCTTGTTCTTGACCACCAGCGCTTTCAGCTCGCGCGCGCGTCGCGTCTGGTCTGCGTTCCAGAAGTCCGAATCTCTCGATGAAGGGGACGAGCTTTACCATGCGCGTTTCAGGTCCGGTGGGGCGGGGAAAAGTGTTGCGGACCTGCATGTTAGCGGATTTCCGGGAGGGTGCCTGCGCCAAATGCCAAGGCTGATACCCAAGGCTCGTCGGGGTCAGGCTGGAACAATTCTCGACAATTGATGTAGGCTGATCAAATGAATTGTCGGCAGGAATCCATATCGGAATCGGTATATGTCGAAAAAGACGAAAACGGCTCCGCGCGGGCAGACGCTGCGGCGCCGCGCGCGGTTGCGTCAGCTCGAATTGCTGGCGGCGCTGGAGCGTGCGCCGACGCTTAGCGCTGCGGCGCGCGAAGCAAGGCTGTCGCAGCCCGCGGCTTCCAAGCTTTTGGGCGCGCTGTCCAACGACCTTGCGATCGAACTGTTCGAGAAGGCGGGACGCTCGCTGCGGCCCACTGCAGCCGGACAGGCGCTGATCCGCCACGCCGCCAACCTGATCGGCAATCTCGACCGCGCGCAGGCCGATATCGAGGCGATCGAAGGCGGATTGTCGGGCACGGTCGCAATGGGTGCCGGCATCGGCGCCTGCTATGTGCTGGTGCCGCGCGCGCTTGCGCTGCTGCTCGATCAGGCGCCGGACGTCGCGGTCACCATGCGCGAAGGCGCGATGGAGGAGCATTTCGCGATGCTGCGCGACGGCCGGCTCGATCTGGTGGTCGGCCGCGTTGAGCCCGCTCTGGTCGATCGCGATTTCCTGCTCGACGAGCTTTACGATCCGGCGGTGCATATCGTGGCCGGTCCGCAGCACCCGCTTGCGCGGGCGAAGTCAGTCTCATGGACCAGCCTGGTCGAGCAGGATTGGATCCTGCCGCAGGAGGGAACGCCGATGCGCGCCGGCATCGAGCGCATTTTCCGGCGCGTGAAACGGCGGCCGCAGCGCTGCATGATCGAATCCTCCTCGATCCAGACCAACGTCAGCCTGATGAATGCCCGCAACATGCTGTGGGTATTGTCGGACGACATCACGGTCTATTTCGAGCGGCTCGGTCTGTTGAAGCGGCTGCCGCTCGAGACGCTGCGCACCGCCGCGCCGCTCTCGACATTGCGGGTACGCGGGCGAAGCCTGTCACCGGCTGCCGCGCGGCTGGTCGGCTGTCTGCAGATAGCGGCGCGGGAAATCGCTGAGGGATAAACCACCCGCACCTTGACAAAATTCCTAATATGATTATATTCCTTTCATCTCGTTCACCGAGGGGCGCCATCCGGAGGCGTTCGAATGGCGGAGCGGGATGTGGCGCCTGCGGGCCGGTTCGCAAACCGGCACTCGGGCGGCGCCGGGGCTCCGCCCGGAGGCACTAGGGCCTCCTGCCAGGAGCTGGCTGACACGCATCTCCGTTGTACGGAGGCGCGGCGCAAAGCGCGGCCCGGCGTCGGAAGGAAAACGCTGCAAGACGGTGCGCCGAGAGGCGGCCGCGTGGCGAACTTGTTTGCGCAGACTGCGTAAACTTGTCTGCGTCGCGGCACCAAGAACCGATCTGCGCCTCCCGGCGCGCCGTCCCCCTCACGCAGGGTTTCGGACGACTTGCATGCTAAATATAATACATATATCATATTCTCATGGCAAAACCTGCAATCGAGCTATCTGAAACGAAAGGCGGCAGCCGCCGCACGCGCTTGCCCGCAAAGTCGGCGCCAGAGACGCCCTATCGCATCACCGATTATCCGATGCATTACTTTGCCGCGATCCAGCGGCAGAACCAGCTCAATCTCGCGCGCAGCCTTCGCGAATTCGGCCTGTCGGTGCCGATGTGGCGGGCGCTCTCTGCGCTGCATCAGAAGGACGGCCAGACCATCGGCGAGATCGCGCAGCTTGCGGTGCTCGACCGTTCGAGTCTTGGACGGCTGCTTGACGAGATGGCGAAGGCAAAGCTGGTCGAGCGCGAGCCGCTGCCGGATGACCGGCGCGCACTCGCGGTCAAATTGTCCTCGCATGGCCGCAGGATTTTCGAAGCGACGCTTCCGCTCGCGCAGCGGCATTACCGCAATGTGCTCAACGGTGTGAGCGCGCAGGAATTTGAAACGCTGATGCGCGTGCTTCGCCGGATCAAGGCGAATACCCGCATGATGGCGGATGTGGCCGATCTCGAGGCTGAATGAATCGACGACGCGCGACGACAGGAAGATGTGATGATGCTGGTCCAGATGCTGAAGACGCTGCTGCGCAGGATGTTTTCATCTCACGCCGCGCCGAACAAATATCGTCCCGAACGGCATTACATGCGCGGCGCCGGTCCGAAATCGAAGGCGCGCACGAAGCACGTCGATCACGCCAACAACGCGAAGGCGTAACTGAACAGGCCTAACCCGAAGGGCGTAACCATGAGCACCAAGCGCGATTATTACTTTCCCAATACCGAAGATCTGGCGCCGGACGAGATGCGCATCACCGCGCTCGGCACCGGGCGGCCATTCGTGCGGCGTGCGCAGGCCAATTGCTCCTGGCTGATCGAGCTCGGCAATGGCGACAAGTTCATCTGGGATTTCGGGTCCGGCTCGCAGGTCAATTTCACAGCGCTCGAAATTCCGCATCAGGACATCACTGCCTATTTCGCCACTCACCTGCATGCCGACCATGTCGGCGATTTCGCGCAGGTGTGGATCGGAAGCTGGGCTGGCGGCCGCTCCAAGCCGCTGGTGGTTTATGGCCCGTCCGGTCCGGAGCCGAAATACGGTACGCGGCATTTCGTCGAGAAGCAGAAGGAATCGTTCGCCTGGGATACCGACACGCGCCACGGCCTTCTCCCTGATGCCGGCGCCGAGGTTGAAGTGCACGAGTTCGATTTCTCAAAGACCGGTGTGGTTTATGACCGCAACGGCGTGGTGATCAAAAGCTTCCCCGCCATTCACATCTATGACGGCCCGGTGAGTCTGCGCCTGGAGTGGAACGGTCTTTGCTTCGTGTTTTCCGGCGATACCACGCCGAGCCAGTTCATGATCGACAATGCGAAGGGCGCCGACCTTGTGGTGCACGAGGCCTTCAACACCGTGTCGCAGTTGATGTCACGATCCGGCTATGACGAGAAGATGGCGCGCGGCATCGGCACTATCGCGCATACCGCGCCGAGCGAGGTGGGCCATGTGTTCGCGCAAATCCAGCCGCGGCATGCGGTGATCTATCACTTCTTCAACGATTTCGACACCGCGGGCGAAATGGAGCGCGATGTGCGAAAAGGTTGGCAAGGCCCGCTGTCACTTGCGCAGGATCTGATGGTCTTCAACGTCACCAAGGATGATATCCTGGTGCGCATGGCGGTGACGCCCAACCATGTCTGGCCGAACAAGAAGGAGCATTCGTCCTTCCTGTCCGGTTCGCGCAAGCAGCGTTTGCAGATGTCGCGCTGGCTTGCCGACAAGCAATTATTTCCGAAGTTCTGAAAGTCGTGCCGGGTATGAATAGAGCCTTGATCCGTCATCCTGAGGTGGCCGCATCGCTGGCAAGTTTACGCTACCAGCGTAAAACTTGCGGCGGGCTGCCCTCGAAGGATGTACGGCCGGCGCCCTTCGAGGCTCGATGCTTTGCATCGAGCGCCTCAGGGTGACGGGGAGAGGCTGGAGTGCAACTCAGGGAGAGACTCGTGTCCGCTTTCCACTTCGTCAGACTTGCCGTCTTCGTATTGATCCTGCCGCTCGTGTCCGTCGCACAGGCGCAGGATTATCCAAACAAGCCGATCCGGGTGGTGCTGACCTACACCGCCGGCGGCGTCTCCGACGGCATCATGCGGCTCTTGGCGCCGAAGATGGAGGAGAAGCTTGGGCAGAAGCTGATCATCGAGGCGAAGCCAGGTGCTGCCGGCAATATCGGGGTGATCGAAGTTGCGAAGTCGCCGCCCGACGGCTATACACTGGTTGTGACCGCGGCGAATAATTTCGTCATCAATCAATTCACCATGAAGATGCCGATCGATCCGCTGACGGCGCTCGCGCCGGTAGCGAAGCTTGCGGATGTGCCGCTGGTGCTGTTTTCCAATCCGACGATTCCGGCGAAGAATTTCTCGGAATTCATGGCTTATGTGAAAGCCAATCCCGGCAAGATCAATTTCGGCTCACCCGCGGCCGGCACGGTCAATCACCTGCTGCTGGAGCGGGTGAAGCAGATGCGCGGGCTCGACATGCAGCACATCCCCTATCGCGGCTCGCCGCAGGGCGTGATGGCGCTTCTGCAGAACGACATCCAGCTGTTCACGGTCGGGTTTGCTGCCGGCATCGGTCATCTGAAGGACGGCAAGTTCACTGCGATGGCGGTCGCAACCGACGAACGCCTGCCGGAATTGCCGGACGTACCGACCCTGATCGAGAGCGGGTTGCCGGGTTTCACCGGCGCCAATTGGTGGGGCATGGCGGCACCGGCGGGAACACCCGATGCCGTCATCATGAAAATCCGCGAGGCGGTGCAAGAGGCCTTGCGCGAGCCCAATGTGGTGGAGCGCTACAAGGCGCTGGGCCTCGTAATTCCGAAAGAGACGCCGGAGCAGTTTGCCGCGAGCCTCAAAGCCGAAGCGGCGACCTGGTCCGACACTGTGAAAAAAGGCAACATCACGGTGGAGTAGAGCCGCAGGTTACGCCTCCGCGAGCGCGCGATATTGAACCCAGACGGCTTTTTGCTCGGTGTAGTTGTCGATTGCGCTGCGACCAAGGTCTCGCCCGAAGCCGGATTCGCCGCCCATCCCGCCCCACGGCAGGCGCGTGTCAGTCGGCCCGTAGGTGTTGATCCACACGGTACCCGCGTTAAGTCGGTCCGAGACACGGTGTGCACGATCGATATCCTTGGTCCAGACGGCAGCAGCCAGGCTGTAATCCGTGCCGTTCGCGAGCGCGATCGCTTCGCTCTCTATTGAAAAGCGCAGGATCGCCAGTACAGGACCAAATATTTCTTCCCGCGCGACGGTCATGGCTTCTGTCACTCCGGTCAGGATGGTCGGCGGAATGTAAAAGCCGCGTTTGCCGGCTCGCTCTCCGCCAAGCGCTGCAACTGCGCCCTCGCTCCGTCCGATGTCGATATAATTGAGCACGCGATCCATCTGCTTCTGCGAAATCACCGGTCCGAAACTCGTGCCGGCATCGAGCGGATCGCCGATGCGGAGCCCGTTTGCCCGCGCAATCATCCGCTCCACGAAGGCGTCGTGAATACTGTCATGCACAATCACCCGCGTCGCCGCGGAGCAGACCTGTCCGGCGTTGAAGAACGCGCCTGAAGAGGTCTGCCGTACCGCTGCGTCGAGGTCGGCGTCCGCAAAGACCACGCTTGGGGATTTGCCGCCAAGTTCGAGCGATATTTTTGTGATGTGCTCCGCGGCTGCGCGCATGATGAAGCGACCGGTCGCAGGTGAGCCGGTAAATGCAATCTTGTCGATACCGCGATGAGCTATCAGTGCGGCGCCGGCACCAGCCCCGAATCCCGGGACGATATTCAGCACACCAGCGGGAAAGCCTGCTTCGAGCGCGGCCCGGCCTAGCCACAACGCAGACAAAGGGGTCAATTCGGCAGGTTTCAGCACGACGGTGCAGCCGCAGGCGAGCGCAGGTGCAATCTTCCATATTGCGTTCATCAGTGGAAAATTCCACGGCACGATCACACCGACCACACCCACGGGAAGCCGCCGGACGAATGTCAGTGCGTCGTTGCGCACTGGAGCGACCTCGCCGGAAATCTTGTCAGCCCAGCCGGCATAATAGTCCAGGCAGTCGAGCGCAGCGGGGATGTCCATGCGTTTGGTCGCGGACAACGGCTTGCCTGCATCAATCGTTTCCAGCAATGCAATTTCTTCGAAGCGAAGGCGAAGAATATCCGCCAATTTGCGTAGCAGATGCCCTCGCTCGGCGCCTGTCATCGCAGGCCAAGGGCCTCGCTCCAGTGCGGTCCGCGCGGCCCGGATAGCAGCGTCGATATCCGATGCATCAGCTTCTGCAATATCGAGAATCGGTTCCTCGGTGCAAGGATCGATGGTTGCGAATGTTTTCCCGTTTGCCGCTCCTGTCCATTCGCCGCCTATCAGCATTCCCGTCGGCAATGCATCCAGAACCGCTTGCACATCGCTTTGCATGACACTCGCTTTCGTCTTTGGGCAATTGAGATATCTCGAAACGGAAGACGGCGATCAAATTGAAATTGCGGATGCTATGATTGGAACCGCCAATCGAGCAGTTTGCGAGAGAGCAGATTCACGAATGCCCGCGATGCCGCGAATCGGCCATCGCGGTAAACTCTTAGATGACGGCCTTGCGAAGCCTTGTCTAAATTGCCATTGAAGCCCTCTATGAGATGATTGGGAGACCGGCGTGACCAGCGGAATGCGCAAAGGGCTGACCAGCTACGGCGACAAGGATTTCTCGCTGTTCCTGCGCAAGGCCTTCATCAAGGGCATGGGCTATTCGGATGAAGCGCTGGATCGTCCGATCGTCGGTATCACCAACACCTATTCCGACTTCAACCCCTGTCACGGCAACGTGCCGCAATTGATCGAGGCGGTGAAGCGCGGCGCCATGCTGGCCGGCGCCATGCCGATGGTGTTTCCGACTATCTCCATCCACGAAAGCTTCGCCTATCCGACCTCGATGTTCCTGCGCAATCTGATGGCGATGGACACCGAAGAGATGATCCGCGCGCTGCCGGTTGATTCCGTTGTACTGATCGGCGGCTGCGACAAGACCACGCCGGCGCAGGTAATGGCTGCGGTCAGCGCCGACCGCCCGACCATCGTGCTGCCGGTCGGCCCGATGCTGGTCGGCCATTTCAAGGGCGAGGTTCTGGGGGCCTGCACCGATTGCCGGCGTCTTTGGGGCGAATATCGTGGCGGTCGCATGAACGCTGAAGATATCGAAGTCGCAAACGAGCGCCTCGTGCCGTCGATCGGCACCTGTGGTGTGATGGGTACGGCGAGCACCATCGCCTGCATGATGGAAGCGATGGGGATGACGTTGCCGGGCGCGGCAACGACGCCGGCGGTGCATGCCGATCGCGTGCGCATCGCCGAAGCCACCGGCAAGCGCGCCGCCGAGATGACCAAGGGCGGGCCAAAGCCTTCCGAAATCATCACCAAGGACGCGCTTCACAATGCCATCGTCATGCTGCAGGCGATCGGCGGCTCGACCAACGGCGTGGTGCATCTCTCGGCGATCGCCGGGCGCACCAACACGCCGCTCGCGCTGGAGGAATATGACGAGATCGGCAAGAAGACGCCGGTGCTGGTCGACCTGAAGCCGTCCGGCGATCATTACATGGAGCATTTCCATTACGCCGGCGGCGTTCCGCGGCTGATGCAGGAATTGAAGGATCTGCTGAAGCTCGACGCGAAGCATGTGATGGGCGGTACGCTCGGCGACGCGATCAAGGTGTTCGAGGATGTGCCGGGTCAGACCGTCATCAAGCCTCGGAACGCGCCGCTGAAAAAGGAAGGCGGCATGGCGATCCTGCGCGGCAATCTTGCGCCGCGCGGCGCCGTCATCAAGCAGGCGGCTGCATCGGCGAAGCTGATGCAGCATGAAGGCCGCGCGGTGGTGTTCGAATTCGGTCGAGGACATGACCAATCGCATCGACGATCCCGCGCTCGACGTCAGCGAGAATGACGTGATCGTCATGCGCAACGCCGGTCCGATCGGCGCGCCCGGAATGCCGGAAGCCGGCTACATCCCGATCCCCAAGAAGCTCGCGCAGAAGGGCATCAAGGACATGGTGCGAATGTCGGATGCGCGCATGAGCGGTACCGCGTTCGGCACCATCGTGCTGCATATCTCGCCGGAATCGGCGGTCGGTGGTCCGCTCGCACTGGTGAAAACGGGCGACCGCATCAAGCTCGATGTAGCTGCGCGCAAGGTAGAGCTTCTGGTCAGCGATGCGGAGCTTGAAAAGCGCAGGCATGACTGGAAAGCGCCGGCGGTGCCGGACGAGGCGCAGCGCGGCTATGCCAGGCTCTATCGCGAGCATGTGCAGCAGGCCGACGAAGGCTGCGACTTCGATTTTCTCGCCGCGGTGAAGGCCGCTAAATAGCGACGATATTCAGACTGCCTTGGCCTTTCGTCGCTGCTTTTGCGGAGAAGGGCGGGCGAGTTTCGCTTCGCCCGCAACATGCCCAAGCCGCGCCGACAGATCGCGCGTCGTCGCCGTCAGTGCGCGCACGGCGGTACCTTCCCAGCCGGTGATATTGGCTTGCGCGCGCGCGACCACGCACATCACCGCCACCAGCTGATCGCGATAATCGAAAACCGGTGCGGCGATTGCATCGACACCCGGAATGAGCGCGCTGGGCGCCCGCGCAAGCCCTTGCATGCGGATCTCGTTTAGCAAGCCATCGATCTCTGTTTCGAACTTCGTTCCGGCCGCGCGTGCCTTTCGTATCTCCGCTTCGACCAGCGGCGAGGTGATTTGTTCCGGCAGATGAGCCAGGAATGTCCGACCGATGGCGGTGGTCAGGAGCGGCAGCGACGAACCGATGCGGATGTTCATCGTCAGCCAGTGATCGCTCTCCTGCATTGCAATCACGACCGGCCCGATCTCGCTCCAGATCGCGACCGTGGCGGATTGCCCGGTGCGCTCGCTCAAGGCCGGCAACGCGGCGCAGACCTCGCCGACCGGATTGATTCCACGCAGGCCGGTGAGCCCGATCGCGATTGCCGTCGCGCCTATCTTGTAGCGGCCGCCGTCGGCGATCTGCCCCACGAGGTCGGCGCGTCGCAGGCTGGTCAGATAGCGATGCACCTTGGCGCGCGGCATTTCCACCATTGCGGCAACGTCCTTCAGTGGCAACGGACCGCCGCCCGAAGCCAGCGCCTTCAGAATCCGCGCAGCAACGATCACCGATTGCACGCCGCCCCGGTCGGACGAAATTGGCGGCTTTCGCTTGCTTTCCCGCTTCTTCACGCGATCCCTCGGCTCAACGGATGGGATTGACCGGTCGTCATTACGCAATAAAATACACGTCTTGTATTGCGATACAACCTGAAACCGGAGAAGCGACATGGCCGACAAGGTGCTGGTGGCGCCCAAGGGAATGGGTCTGAACGATTTCGTGGCGATGCAGGAAGGGTTCTTCGCGGCAGAGGACCTCGATGTGGAATTCGACTGGAAGACGTTCCAGGGCACTCAGGGAAGCTGGAAAAACTTGCAATATTTCCAGCGCCCGCAGGATCAGGTCTATGCGGAAGGACGCTCTGTCATCCAGGGCGCATGCGCCTGGGGTACGGTCTGCAATGCCAGCGCCGGGATGGGCAAGTTCGTGCCGGATTGTTACGGCGTCTCGCCGTGGGCGATCTTCGTGCGCCCCGATTCGGAAATTCGGAAGCCGGAAGACCTGAAGGATGTCGCGGTCGCGGTCGGCATGCGCGCCGGCAGTCATTTCAACGTTCCCTATCGGCTTGAAAAATACATGCCGCTCGAGAACATCAAGACCGTGAATGTCGGCGGCTTCGATGCACGGTTGACCGCCCTGCTCAATGGCGAGGTCGAGGCCGCGAGCCTGTTGCCGCCGCAAATCGACATGGCGAAGCAGCTGGGTCTGCGCGCCGTCATCGAAGATACCTTCCACACGATCTGGTGGGTGCCCGCCGACATGAATCTCACATTCGTTGGAAAATATCTGCGCGCGCTCGATCGCGCGGAGAAAGTGCTCGAAGCCGACCTGAATCGATATCTGCCGCTCTGGAAGATATCGGTGCCGCTCAAATTTCAGGATCGCGATTGGGACTTCTCGAAATTCACGCGCGGCGAGACGTTCGTCTATCAGCCGATTCCGAAGGCGGAATTCAATGAAATCCTCCAGCAGGTTGAGCGCTGGGGGCTCGATCAGTATCTGAAAGAGCGCGACTTCGAGAACCTCGCGCGTCCGGCCGCCTGAGGTCGCCTATTCCGCCGGCTGCGCTTGCGGTTGCTGCGCGACGCGCCGTCGTGCCGCCATCGGCGGCGGAGCGTCGGAGCCGGGGCCGCGACGCCATGCGGCACCGCTGCGGCCCTGCTCCATGCCGAATTCGAACAGGCCTTTCATGTAAGCGGTGTCGAAACCCGGCTTCGCCTGCGAGGGGAAGTTGTCGTCGATCGCCGCGAGCGTGAGATTCCAGTTGCGGCGCCGGATGAATTCATAGGAGGCAAGCAACGTGTTGCGTGTGTTCGCGCGCACCGAAGTCTCGAAGGCGCGCACCGCAATCCGGATCGTGGTCGGCTTGACCACCTCGAAATAGGGCCCGAGCTTGCCATTGATAACGACATAGATGCGCGGGCGAACGCCGCTCGGCAGGATCGGCCGGTTGGCAACCATGAGCGCTTCCGGGACGACCAGCACGTTGGAGATGATGCCACCGTCGACATGCATCTCGGCGAAGCGCCTGCCTTGCGCCTCGACATCGATCAGCACCGGCGCAAACACGCCCGGGATGCTGGCGGAGGCTTCAATCACGCGGCGGAACAGTTCGGGTGCCGCGGGGTCGGGGCTGGAAGCAATGCGGCCCATGTCCCAGATTGCGCTGCGCTGCGCGTCGAGATTGGTGGTGACGACGAAAAGCTTGCGGCCCAGGCGATATTGTTCCGCGATCTCGGTGAGCACCTGTGGGGTCACATGCTTGGCGATCAGGTCGCGCAGCGGTCCTGTCGCAAACAAGCCGGGACCGAACAATCCGCCGATGCCTTCGAACTGCAGGAAGCCTTCGAAGGCACCGCTGGAGAATACACTGGCGAGCACATCGTCATAACGGGAGCCGAGGAAGGCGAAGGGTGCGATCAACGCGCCGGCGCTCGCACCGGTGACGATCGCAAATTGCGGCCGATCGCCTCGCTGGGTCCAGCCGTTCAGAAGACCGGCGCCGAACGCGCCGTCGGCGCCGCCACCGGATAAGGCGAGAATGGCCGGGCGATCGCCGGTACTCCTCAAGCTGAGGATCGGCGCGCGCGTAGCAAGCGCGGGATCGTCCGCCCAAACGCGAACATCCGGAAATCCGGGAACGACCGCAATCTCCTGCTCCTGTTGCGTGTATGGGATGCGCTCAATGCCGGCGCAGGCGGCTAGCGCCAGCGTCACGAACACAAGCAACTTCGCGCGCCCGATCACCGGCAGGCACGCGCTCAATCTGGCACGCAAACGCATACGAAGGTACTTCCCCACAGTCCCCAATGGCATGAGAACAATGATCTATTTGCGGCGGCTTAAGAAGGTCAAATGCCGCCTATCGTGGTTAACGAGGTGTTACCGTACCGGGGTGCCGCCGAAGGTCACAGTTCGGTCCTTACCGCCCAAAGCTCCGGGAAAAAAGAATGGTCGAGGGCCGATTTCAGGAAGCCGACTCCGCTCGAACCGCCGGTGCCGCGCTTGAAGCCGATGATGCGCTCCACCGTCTTCATGTGACGGAACCGCCATTGCTGGAACCAGTCTTCCAGATCGACCAGCTCTTCGGCCAATTCGTACAAGTCGAAGTATTTCTTTGAGTCGCGATAGACCTTGAGCCAGGCATCGCGCACGGCATCACTTGCGACATGGCGGACCGAATAGTCCCGCTCCGTCACGCTGTCGGGAATGTCGAAGCCGCGTCGCTTCAGCAGCATCAGCGAGACATCATACAGCCCCGGCGCATCCAGCGCCGCCTTCAGCCGCGCATGCACTTCCGCATCATGCCGGTGTGGCAGCAGCATCTTCGCGTCCTTGGCTCCCATGCGGAATTCGACCAGGCGATATTGGTAGGATTGCAGGCCGGAGGATTGTCCCAGCTCGCTGCGGAATTCGAGATAGTCGGACGGCGTCATGGTCGAGAGCACATTCCACGCCGTGATCATCTGCTCCAGGATACGGGTCATGCGCGCCATCGACTTGAAAGCGGGCGGCAATTGATCCTGTTCGATATTGGCGATCGCGGAATTCAGTTCATGCGCCATCAGGTTCAGCCACAATTCCTGGACGTGATGGATCGTAATGAACAGGTGCTCGTCATGCTTGTTGGTAAGCGGCTTCTTGGCGGCGAGCAGCGTGTTGAGCTGCAAATAGTCGCCATAGGTCATGCGCCCGGCCAGATCGACATGGATGTCGTCGCCGATGCGGCTTTCGGGTGGTGACTCGTTTGCGGTCACTTCTGTCTTTCCAAAATCGTTTGATCGCCTCCACTCTAGTGTGTCATGCCGTGGTGGCAATGATCCGTTGGACTTAAAGCATGTCTGGCCTGCCGCTTGACCTGACCGCAGAGTTTTCGTGGTTTCGCAATGCCGATCCGGACCGGCTGCACTTTGCCGCGCACAGCCATGCCTATTGGCCGGACGTGACCCGCGACGCGCAAATCGCGCTCTGGGACGATGCCGCGCTGCTGGTCGACGAGAAATGGTCGCGCGTGATGGGCGAGGTCTGGCCGGAGGTTGCGCGCGGCATCGCGCACCACCTCGCGCTGCCGGATCCGGCCACGCTCGTGCCGGCGACCAACACGCATGAATTCGTCAATCGGCTGCTATCTGCGTTGCCGCATGATCGCGCGCCGAAAATCGTTACCACCGACGGCGAATTTCACAGCTTCAAGCGGCAGACCGAGCGGCTGGCCGAGGATGGTCTGATCGATATTGTCGTCGTTCCGACCGAGCCATTCGCAAGTCTGCCGCAACGCATAGCCGATGCCGTGAAGACCCATGTGCCGGACATGGTGTTCGTCAGTCAGGTCTTCTTCAATTCCGGCTACGCGCTGCCTGATCTCCATTCGCTGGTGGATGCGGTCGCGTCACCGGACCGTCTTGTGGTGATCGATGGCTATCACGCCTTTCTCGCGTTGCCTGTCGATCTTTCGAAGCTCGCGAGCCGGGCCTTCTACCTCGCCGGCGGTTACAAATACGCAATGGCGGGCGAGGGTGCTTGCTTCATGCATTGTCCGCTGGGATTTGCCCCGCGCCCGCGCAATACCGGCTGGTATGCGAGCTTTGCCACACTTTCGGGGCCGCAGGACAAGGTCGGTTATGCGATCGACGGAATGCGATTCATGGGCGCGACCTTCGACCCCAGCGGGCTCTATCGTATGCGCGCGATTCTGCGATGGATGAGCGCAAATACGCTCGACGCCGCGAAAATCCATGCGCATGTGGTCGCGTTGCAGGAGATTTTTCTGCAAGGGCTGAAGGGCCGACCGATCGGTTTTTTCAATCCGGCGCGCCTTGTGGTGCCGCCAGGCGAAATGTCGCGCGGCAATTTCCTCACTTTCGATCATCCTGACGCCGCGACTTGGCAAACGCGGCTGAAGCAAAAGAACATTGTGGTGGATGTGCGCGGATCGCGGTTGCGGGTCGGATTTGGGCTGTACCACAATGCGGGAGACGTCGAGCGGCTGCTGCGCCGGCTGCGCGACGTTTGACGCTTGACGAACGAGTGCGGCAATGCGCTCAATCCGGCCGCTGCAAAATCAAAGAAATTCCTCGGGGTTGAAACATGGCGAAAGCGCGTAAAGTCATCATCACCTGCGCCGTTACCGGCTCTATCCATACGCCGTCGATGTCGCCGCATTTGCCGGTGACGTCGCAGGAAATCGCTGACGCCGCCATCGGCGCTGCGGAAGCGGGCGCCGCGATCGTGCATTTGCACGCGCGCAACCCGCAGGACGGCCGCCCCGATCAGACGCCCGAAGCCTTCGCTCCGTTTCTCAAGGTTATCAAGCAGCGCTCGAACGTGGTGGTGAACATCACGACCGGCGGCGCACCGACCATGAGCATCGAGGAGCGCGTGAAGCCGGCTGCGACCTTCAAGCCGGAAGTCGCCTCGCTCAATATGGGTACGATGAATTTCGGGCTCTATCCGATGATCCCGCGCTACAAGGGCAAGTTCAAGCATGACTGGGAGGAGCCCTATCTTGAGGGATCGAAGAAGGGCATGTTCAAGAATACCTTTGCCGATATCGAATATATCCTCACCACCTGCGCCGAGAACAACACCCGCTTCGAGGTCGAGTGCTACGACATCGGCCATCTGTATACCCTGAAGCATTTCCTTGATCGCGGTGTCATCAAGGCACCGATCTTCGTGCAATCGGTGTTCGGCATTCTCGGCGGCATCGGCGCGCATCCCGAAGACGTGCTGCAGATGCGGCGCACTGCGGACCGGCTGCTCGGCGACAATTACCACTGGTCGGTGCTTGGCGCGGGTTCAAACCAGATGCGCGTCGCCGCCATCGCTGCCGCGATGGGCGGCAATGTGCGGGTTGGCCTGGAGGACTCGCTTTGGGTTGGGCCCGGCCAGTTGGCGCAGTCGAATGCGCAGCAGGTCACGCAGGCGCGCAAGATCCTGGAAGGGCTCGGGCTCGAAGTCGCAACGCCGGATGAGGCTCGTGAAATCCTGGCGCTGAAGGGTGGCGACAAGGTGGGGTTCTGAGCGGAATTGCCGCGCAAGACGCGCTTTTCTGCACTGCAGCGGGAGGTTATGTCATGATCCATGCATCATGACGCCCCGCTGATTTCCACCATCGTTGTCGGTCTCGTACTTGCCTTTATTCTGGGTGCGCTCGCACAGCGTCTGCGTATCTCGCCTCTGGTCGGGTATCTGATCGCCGGCATCCTGATGGGCCCGTTCACGCCGGGCTATGTCGCCGACCAGAATATCGCCAATCAGCTCGCCGAGATCGGCGTCATTCTGCTGATGTTCGGCGTCGGCCTGCATTTCTCGCTTGACGATCTGCTTGAGGTCAAAAGGATCGCGATCCCGGGCGCGCTCGCACAGATCGTGGTTGCGACCTTGCTCGGCATGGGATTGTCGCATTTTCTCGGCTGGTCGCTTGGCGCCGGGCTGGTCTTCGGTCTGGCGTTGTCGGTCGCATCCACAGTGGTCCTGCTGCGCGCGTTGCAGGAACGCCGCCTGATCGAGACCGAGCGCGGCCGTATCGCGGTCGGCTGGCTGATCGTCGAAGACATCGCGATGGTGCTGGCACTGGTGATGCTGCCGGTGATCGCCGATGCGATGAAAAGCGGATCGGGACAGAGCCTCTCATCCTATCTGCTGCCGCTCGTCATCACGCTCGGCAAGGTCACGGGCTTCGTGGTGATAATGCTGATGATCGGCCGGCGCGTGATCCCCTGGATCCTGCATTACGTCGCGCATACCGGTTCGCGCGAGTTGTTTCGATTGGCGGTGCTTGCGATCGCGCTGGGTGTCGCGTTTGGCGCGACCACGTTGTTCGACGTGTCGTTTGCGCTCGGCGCGTTCTTTGCCGGCATGATTCTCGCCGAATCCGAACTTAGCCAGCGCGCCGCACAGGAGACGCTGCCGCTGCGGGACGCCTTCGCGGTGCTGTTTTTCGTCTCGGTCGGCATGTTGTTCAATCCCATGATCCTGTGGCACGACCCGCTGCCGGTGCTTGCGACGCTTCTGATCATCGTGCTCGGTAAATCGGTTGCGGCTTACGTGATCGTGCGGATGTTCCGTTTTCCTTCGCCCACGGCGCTGACGATTTCGGCGAGCCTCGCGCAGATCGGAGAGTTTTCGTTCATTCTCGCCGGTCTCGGCGTCAGTCTGGCGCTGCTGCCGGAACGCGGGCGCGATCTCGTGCTTGCGGGCGCAATCCTGTCGATCCTGCTCAACCCTGTCTTCTTTGCATTGCTCGACCGCATTCTTGCACGCAATACCCCGGACGTGGCGGCGGACAAGAAGCAGGCGGCGCGAGTGCCGATCCCGCCGACGGCTTTGCACGATCATGTGGTTTTGATCGGCTATGGCCGGGTCGGCCGTTATGTCGGACAGAGATTGATGGAGGCGAAAACGCCATTGCTTGTGATAGACAATGATGCCCGATCGTTGGCCCCGCTGAAGGCGCTGGGCGTCGAATCGATCTCGGGCGGCGCCAGCGAGCGCGATGTGCTGGCGGCGGCCAATCTGCCCGGCGCGCGCTGCCTGCTGGTTGCGGTGCCGGATGCTTTCGAGGGTGGCGCCGCGGTCGAGCTTGGCCGGAAGGCCAATCCACAGCTGAAGATCATCGCACGCTCACATTCGGAAGACGAAACCGCGCATCTGCTGAAACACGGCGCGGACGAGGTGGTGATGGGCGAGCACGAGATCGCCAAGGCCATGATCGAAGGCATTCCGCGCACGTAATTCGTCGGCCCGCGGGCGCGTCAGGCTGCGCCACATTTGCGGTTGCCGATTCGCCGCTCTTGGCTTCCTATGTGGTCAGATCGGAAATCATGGGCACACTCGACAGCATCAATATCGTCATTCTGCTTGGCGCGCTCTTGGCGCTGGCCGGCATCCTGTCAAGTCTGATCGCGCTGCGCTTCGGCGCTCCGCTGCTGCTGATCTTCATTGTGGTCGGCATGCTGGCCGGCGAGTCTGGGCCCGGCGGAATCCATTTCGACGATGTGCGGCTCGCTTTCACGGTCGGATCGATCGCGCTGGCGCTGATCCTGTTCGACGGCGGTCTGCGCACGCGTTTTATGACCTTCCGCAGCGTGCTGGCCCCGGCGGGCACGCTCGCGACCGTCGGCGTACTGGTCACTTCGGCGCTGGTCGCACCGGCGGCGGTCTATGCCTTTGACCTGAACTGGGTCGAAGGCCTTCTCATGGGCGCAGCGGTCGCTTCGACGGACGCAGCCGCCGTGTTCTTCCTGATGCATGCCCGCGGATTGCGGGTGCGGCCGCGGGTAGCGGCGACCATCGAGGTCGAATCCGGCACCAATGATCCGTTCGCGATCTTTCTCACGCTGGTGCTGGTCGAGATTCTGCTCAATGGCCAGAAGCCGGCAATCGATATTGCGCTCGTTCTGCTGCGCGAGGCGACGCTGGGCACGGTGATCGGAATCGTGGGCGGCGTGGCGATTGTCGCGCTTCTAAATCGCGTGGAACTGCCGCAGGGGCTGCATGCACCCTTCGTTGCGACGGGTGCGATCGTGACCTTCGGACTGTGCCAGTCGATCCACGCGTCGGGGTTTCTCGCGGTCTATCTTGCGGGCTTGATCGTCGGCAACCGTGCGACGCGGGCGAGGACTGCGATCATCGCCTTTCTCGACGCTTCGACCTGGCTTGCCCAGATCGCGATGTTCGTCCTGTTCGGGCTTCTGGCATGGCCTCAGCGGCTACCAGGCCAGCTTTTGCCGGCCATCGGCGTGGCGCTGACGCTGATGCTGGTGGCGCGCCCGGCCGGCGTTTTCCTCTCGCTCTGGCCGTTCCGGTTTTCGGTGCGGGAGAAATTGTTCATTTCCTGGGTGGGCCTGCGCGGCGCGGTCGGCTTCTTTCTTGCCTCGATGCCGCTGCTCGTGGGCCTCAAGAACGCGCAGATCTATTTCGATGTCGGGTTCATCGTGGTGCTGGTGTCGCTCCTGGTCCAAGGCTGGACTATCGCACCGGCAGCACGCTGGCTGCGCGTCGCCAAGAAGCGGCCCGAGGTATTCCAGCCGCGCATCGAGCTCGATCTGCCCGGCCAGCGGACCCAGGAACTGGTTGGCTATCCGGTGACGCCGGGCAGCCCGTATCTGCGGGGAGGGATATTGCCAGCCTGGGCGAAGCTCGCATTGGTGGTGCGCGACGAAAAGGTGATGACGCCGGAGGAGGCGCACGGCGTGCACGAAGGCGACCACGTCTATCTATTGGCGCCGCAGGAAAAGGCGACAGCGCTGGATCGCTTCTTCGCAGACCTGCCGCCGCCATCGTCGCCCGATCCCCAGCTGCTCGGCGATTTCTTCTTGGGCGGCGACGCCACGCTCGGCGCATTGTCGGATATTTATGGCGTGACGGTCGAACCGGACCAACAGAATATTACAGTGTCGGCGTTGTTTTCCAGGCGCTTCAACCGCGCACCGCAGCCCGGCGACAGCGTGCGCTTGGGCGACGTCGCACTGGTGGTACACCGGGTGAAGGACGGCAAGGCAGTCACAGTTGGCTTGCAGCTTGCGGAGGAAGAGACGAAGCCGCGATGGCAGCGTGCGATTGAACGAATGAAGAGGGCTCTCGGCTAAAGCGGCCGGCTCACCACTGGCACGGTGGTGTCACCGAGCCTTACCATGTCGGCTTCGACCCCGAAAACTCTGGCGATGCGCTCGGGAGTGAGTGCATGATCCGGCCTGTCGTCGGCGACGATGCGGCCCTTTTCTAGAATCAGCACGCGGTCGGCGTAGCGTGCGGCGAGCGCGAGATCATGCACGACGGCAAGCACGGCGCCTCCGGAGCGCGCGGCCTGCCGCAGTAAATCCATGACCACAAATTGATGACGCGGATCGAGCGACATGGTCGGTTCATCCGCGAGCACGATCTTCGCCCGTGTCGCCAGCACGCGCGCGAGCGCGACGCGTGCGCGCTCGCCGCCGGAAAGTGTCGTTACCATTCTGCTGCCGAAATCCTTGAGGCCCGTTACTTCGAGCGCATGCGCCACCGCCTGCCGGTCTTCCGATGAAACGCGCGAGAATGGGTCGGCATGCGGATAGCGGCCGAGCGCCACGATCTCGGCCGCCGGCAGCGGCCAGGAAAATTCGTGCCCCTGCGGCAGGTAAGCAAGCTTCTGCGCGCGCTCGCGTGCCTTCATCGCGGCGCGGTCACGACCCTCGATCTCGACCTTGCCGAAGCAGGGGACAAGGCCGGCCAATGCCTTGATCAGCGTGGTCTTGCCGGCGCCATTCGGTCCCACCAGTGCGACCAGTTGCTGCGGCGCCAGCGTGACGCCGACATTGTCGAGGATCGTGCGCCCGCCGAGGCGGACGGAGATTTCACGCGCAACGAGCAGCGGATCGCTCATGCCGTCTCGCCCTCCAGGAATCGCCGCTCATTGAAAATCATAAAAAGGAAGAACGGAACGCCGATCAACGCGGTGACGACCCCGACTTTCAATTCGATTGCAGACGGCACAAGGCGCACGGCGACGTCGGCGGCAAGCAGAAGCGCAGCGCCCGCAAGAGCCCCCGGTACCATCACGCGCGTCGGGTCGGATTGGACATACCGGCGCACGAGATGCGGTGCCACCAGGCCGACAAAGCCGATCGAACCTGCGACCGCAACCGAGGCGCCGACGCCGAAGGCGGTACCGATCACGACCGCCAGGCGCGTGCGCTTCAGATCGACGCCGAGCGACATCGCGGCATCCTCCCCGAGCGTAAGCGCACGGAAGGCGCGCGCGTTCGAAAGCAGAATGACCCAGCCCACGATCATGAAGGGTGCCGCGATGAACAGATGATCGCGCGAACGGTCCTCCAGCGATCCCAGCAGCCAGAACGCGACTTCCAGCGCTATGAACGGATTGGGCGCGAGATTGAGAACGAGCGCGGTCATGGCGCCAGCGAAACTTGCGAGTGCGAGTCCGGCCAGCAGGATCACGGTAAGGCTTGTACGGTTGCCTGCGATCAGCACCAGCGCGCCCACGGAAACCAGCGCGCCGAGTATCCCAAAGACGGGGATCATCAGCGATGTCGCCGAAAACAATCCGAAGGCTATGGCGAAGGATGAAGTGGCGGCTGCCGCCTGCGGGGCTCCGAACAACGCGGGCTCCGCAAGCGGATTCCTGAACAGGCCCTGCAGGGCAGCGCCCGAAAAGCCCAGCGTTGCGCCAATCAGCACCGCGAGCAAGGTACGCGGCAGCCGGATTTCGCGCACGATGATCGCGGCCGGCCCGTCGCCATTGAATAAGGCTTCGAGTGCTGTACGCACCGGCAGCCCGGCAGGTCCAACCACCAGCGAAACGACCATCAGCGCAAGCACCAAAAGCGCAAGCGCCGCATTGAGCCAGAGGCTGGATTTCGCTATCGCTTGCATGGACTTAACTGTGCACCTTACGGACTATGCCTGCAGGACGCCTGAAATGACAATGTTGGGCCGGATTGTGCTGTGCATGGCGCTGTGTGCTGGCGCAGCGCAGGCGCGGGACGCACCGAATTCCGAGTCCAGGCGTGTGGTGTCCTTCAATCTCTGCGCCGACCAGCTGGTGCTGGCTTTGGCCGATCCTTCGCAGATCGCCGGGCTTTCGCCGTATGCCGCCGATCCGGCCTTGTCGGTCATGGCCGACAAGGCACGTGCTTTCCGCAAGCTCGACTGGCAGGCCGAGTCCACCATCGCGCTGCAGCCGGACCTCGTTTTCGTCGGACCCAATGACCGGTCGATGACGCGTCGCATGCTGATTTCGCAGGGCCTGCGGGTGGTGGAAGCGGGCTTCGTCAGCGATCTCGATTCGGCGCGCAGGCAGATCCGCGAGATGGCCGAATTGCTCGGGCAAAAAGAACGGGGCGACAAGCTGCTCGCCGATCTGGAGCGCGCCCGCGCACGGCTTGCGGCGGTATCGCGCAAGGGCGGCGAAACGGCGCTGGTGGTGGAGCGCGGCGGCTATACGCAGGGTCCTTCGAGCCTCGCCGCAACCCTGCTGTCGGAAGCCGGGTTGAAGCCGCCGGCCGGCGCGCCCGCGGGCTATGGCGGTTTCATTCCGCTGGAGAAATTTCTGGTGCTGAAGCCTGATCTGGTTTTCCTGAAAGACCCGCCGAAGGCTGCGACCGATCAGGGCGCGATGTTCCTCGTGCATCCGGCGATGCGCGATCTGTATCCGCCGGAGCGTCGCGTCGCGCTGCCGACGCGCTACACGATGTGCGGCGGCCCGGCACTGATCGCGGCGTTCGACTATATGGCGGATGCGATGGGGAAATTGCCGCCGCGTTGAGCGATCTGCCATTCATTGAAGATGCTGACGATCGCGTCGAGGCCGTCGGTTAGAGCGGCGGGCCCCGGTTGCAGGATCAGCGGCGACTTGATCTCTCGCAGCCAATGGTCGCGCACTGCGGGGAGAATGTCGAAGCCTGCGCGGCCCGCGACCTTCGCCGACACGAATTTCTTGCCGCACCAGGATCCGATGATGATGTCGGGTGACGCGGCGATCACGGCGTCCGGCGTGACGATGCGTTCGGTCGCGGATTTCATTCGGGATAGCTCGGGGAAGACATCGACGCCGCCGGCGATTTCGATCAATTCCGATACCCAGCGAATGCCGGAAATCATCGGCTCGTCCCATTCCTCGAAATAGACGCGCGGTTTCATTGGGTGGGCCGCGGATGATGCTTTCACGGAATCGAGTTTTGACCGCAGCGAACGCACGAGGTCTTCGGCTTTCTCCACAGCATCGACAAGTGCGCCAAGCGTCTCGATCATCGCAAAGATGCCCGCAACGTCGCGCTGGTTGAAGGCATGCACCTCGACGCCGGCGCGAATGAGTGACGCGACGATATCGGCTTGCAGATCGGAGAAAGTCAGAACGAGGTCGGGCTTGAGCGCCAGAATTTTCGGTACGTCGGCGCTGATGAAGGCGGAAACGCGCGGCTTCTCCTTGCGCACCCTTGACGGACGCACGGCGTAACCTGACACGCCGACGATGCGGCGATCTTCGCCCAGGAGGTAGAGGGTCTCCACAGTCTCTTCGGTCAGGCAGACGATTCGCTCGTACATCGTCATGTTTATAATACGCATGTCCTGATCGGAAAACCGGTTCCCACTTTTCTGGGACATGCGTTATGCGAAAGCGGCTTCGTCCGCTCGCGTGAGGATTTCCGGGCCGCCGATGGCAATGATGCGCCCGGCATCCAGTCTCACCACCACATTGGCGATGCGTTGCAGTTCACGCGCATAGTGGCTGACATAGACCATCGGGATTCCGACCTTATCCCGCAGCCGAACCAGATACGGCATGATTTCGCTCTTGCGCGCCGGGTCGAGCGAGGCCAGCGGCTCGTCGAGCAGGAGCAGGCGCGGCTTCATCATCAGGGCGCGGCCGATGGCGACGCGTTGGCGTTCGCCGCCGGACAGCTTGCCGGGGCGACGTTCCAGCAGCGGCTCAATGTCCAACATCGCAACGACGCGCGCAAGCTCGGCCGGATCATCCGGCGCACCCGTCATCCATCGTCCGTAATCGAGGTTCTTGCGAACGCTCAGATGCGGGAACAGCCGGCCTTCCTGAAAGACATAGCCGATGCGGCGCCGATGAGCCGGTATGTCGATGCTTCGCCGACTGTCGAACAGGACTTCATCGCCAAGCACAATACGACCCTTGTCGGGTTTCGTCAGCCCGGCAATGACGTTGACCAGAGTTGACTTGCCTGCGCCGGAAGGCCCGAACAAACCGGTGACCGGGCCGTCGCTTTCAAACGACACACTAAGAGCGAGCTCGCCGATTTCCTTGTGCACGTCGAGCGAAAGCATTGTCACTCCCCGTGCAGGCGGCGGGTGGCTCGCCGCGCGAGGACTTCGGACGCAAGAAGAGCGGCCATAGCAATGACGATGGCGACCAAAACAAGCCGCAATGCCGCGGCATCGCCACCCGGCACCTGGGTATAGGTGTAGATCGCAGCCGAGATGGTCTGCGTTTCACCGGGAATGTTTGACACAAAGGTAATGGTGGCGCCGAATTCGCCAAGCGCCTTGGCGAAGCAGAGAATGATCCCGGCGATGATGCCGGGCAGCGCAAGCGGTAGGGTCACAGTAATGAAGCGCCAGAAGGAATTGGCGCCAAGCGTGGACGCGGCATCTTCCAGCCGTCTGTCGATTGCCTCGAAGGAAAGCCGGATCGGCCTCACCAGCAGCGGGAAGGCCATGATCCCGCAAGCCAGCGCTGCGCCGGTCCAGCGAAATGCGAACACGATACCGAAGACATCATACAGGAACGAGCCGACCGCACCTCGTCGCCCGAACCAGATCAAGAGCAAATAGCCGGTAACGACGGGAGGCAACACGAGAGGCAGCACGATCAACCCATCGAGCAGCGATTTGCCCCAGAATTCCTTGCGCGCGAGCAGCCATGCCACCGCGACGCCAAACGGAAGTGCGACCGCCGTCGCAACAATGGCGATCCGCAGCGACAGGCGGATCGCGGTCCATTCTTCCGGCGTCAACTCGAACACGGCAGCCGCGCGATCAGGAGACAGGCTTGATCAGGAATGTGAAGCCGTATTTTTCGAAAATGTTCTTCGACACAGGCCCGCGCAGGAAGGCGAGATATTCGGCTGCCTCCGGTTTTGCGATGATCGTCGCGGCTACGGGATAAGTGATCGGTTCGTGCGAGTCGGCAGGGAATGCGCCGATGATCTTCACGCCAGGGTCGGCCTTGGCATCGGTCTCGTAGACGATGCCGAGCGGCGCTTCGCCACGCGACACCAGCGTCAGCGCGGCGCGCACGCTTTCGGCCATCGCGAATTTCGACTCGGCGGCATTCCAAGCACCGAGCTTTTCCAGCGCCGCCTTGGCATATTTGCCGACCGGCACCGATTTCACGTCGCCGGTAGCGATGCGACCATCGCCCACGAGCTTGGCGAGATCGAAGCCCTGGCCGAAGGTCACCGTGCCGAGCTTGGAATCCTGCGGCGCGATCAGCACCAGCTTGTTGCCGAGCAGATTGATGCGGGTGTCGTCCTTGATGACCTTCTTCTGCGAACCGTAATTCATCCAGTCGAGGTCGGCGGAGGCGAAGATGTCGGCCGGCGCACCCGATTCGATCTGCTTCATCAGAGCGGAGCTTGCGGCGTAGCTCGCAACGACCTTTACGCCTGTCTGTTTGGAGAAGGCAGAATTGATGTCATCCAGCGCATTTTTCATCGAGGCAGCGGCGAAGACGGTTAGGGTCTTGTCCTGCGCGGTCGCGCTCTGGGGCGAAAGTCCAATCAGACCCGCAAGCAGGGTGAGCGCGGCAGCGTTGAGGGTTCGTCTGAGCATGGCGGTTCTCCGCGGCACGAGGCCGCATCCCTGGGGAATTTGATTAAGCCGGAACCGCCGTTCCGATCGGCGCCAGACGCGCTCAGCGCCTTGCGATTATGGGCCTAACCTAGCAAGCTGAAGAGGGGAAGGCAAAGCGGCGATAGGCCGCTTCGATCAGTCCACGGCACAAGAAATTGGTGAATTTGCTAGCCCGATGTAAACCGGCCAACCTATGCAACCGCAGATGTCCGCCCTCGATCTGATCCTGTCCGGCGACCCTACGCTGCTGGCGATCGTGCGTCTGTCACTGATCGTCAGCCTGAGCGCGATCGTGCTTGCCGCGATGATCGGCGTGCCGCTGGGGGCTTTCCTGGCGCTGAACCGATTTCGCGGCCGCGAGGCAGTGATCGTGGTCATTAACGCGCTGATGGGATTGCCGCCGGTGGTCGTGGGGCTTGCTGTATATCTCCTGTTGTCGCGCTCCGGGCCGCTCGGCACTTTCGGCATCCTGTTCACGCCGCAGGCGATGATCGTGGCGCAGACCATTCTGGTAACACCGATCATTGCGGCTCTGAGCCGCCAGATCATTGAGGATCTCTGGCTCGAATACCGCGACGAACTGACCGCGATGAATATCGGGCCGTTTGCGCGGATACTGACTCTGATCTGGGATGGCCGTTTCGGCCTGGTCGTTGCGCTGCTCGCAGGCTTTGGCCGTGCAGCGGCGGAAGTCGGCGCGATCATCGTCGTGGGTGGGAATATCGATGGCTTTACCCGCACCATGACGACGACGATTGCACTGGAAACCTCCAAGGGCGATCTGCCTCTTGCGATGGGCCTTGGTGTCGTGCTGATTACCATCATCATTCTGGTCAACGCCTTTGCCTGGACGCTGCGGCGGGCCGGCGAAAGGCTTGCGGGCTGATCATGCGGGCGCCGCCGTCAGAGCTTCCGATTCGGTTCGACGATGTCACATTCGACGCCGGCGGCATTACGATCCTTGACCGTGTGTCGCTGACGCTTGGCGCCGGTGCGCCGACACTGATTATCGGGCCGAATGGTTCGGGGAAGACCACGCTGCTGCGAATGGCGATGGGCCTTCTGTCTGCATCGAGCGGCCGTGTGACGTGGGACGGCGTGGCGAACCGGCCGCCGATCCGTCGTGCGATTGTGTTTCAGAGGCCGATTATGCTGAGACGTAGTGTCGGCGAGAACATCCGCTACTCCTTGAAGGCAGCGCATATTCCAGTGGACCGGCATCCCGCCCGCATCGAAGAATTGCTCGCACTCGTCGGCCTGGATGGAATGGCGCAGCGTCCGGCGCGGCGTCTTTCCGGCGGAGAGCAGCAGCGGCTTGCGCTTGCGCGGGCGCTGGCACGCGATCCGGCCGTGTTATTTCTCGATGAGCCGACCGCCAGTCTCGATCCCGCCGCGACCAAATCGGTGGAGGATATCATTCGCGCCGTGGCGGCAAGGGGGATCAAGGTGGCGATGACCACCCACGATCTCGGCGAAGCGCGGCGGCTCGCCGGGGACATTGTGTTCATGCATCGCGGACGGATCGTCGAGACCGGCGATGCCGCTTCTTTCTTTCGTTTACCGCAGACCGGCGAAGCCAGGACGTTCCTCGCCGGCGATCTGTTGCTCTAGCTCGGGAGATTATTATGCTGTCTCGTCGTCTGTTGTTTGTTGTTGGCGCACTTGCGCTCGCCGTACCCGCTCAAGCACAAGAAAAATCGATCGTGGTGGCGTCCACCACCTCCACGCAGGATTCCGGCCTGTTCGGGTACCTGCTTCCAATCTTCAAGCAGAAGACTGGCATCGACGTGAAGGTGGTCGCCCAGGGTACGGGGCAGGCGCTGGACACAGCGCGGCGCGGCGATGCCGACGTGGTGTTCGTGCACGCGAAGTCGGCGGAAGAGAAATTTCTCTCGGAGGGCTTCGGCGTGAAGCGCCATCCGGTAATGTATAACGACTTCGTCCTGATCGGACCGGCGAGTGATCCGGCCGGCATCAAGGGCAAGGACATCGTTACGGCGCTGAAGACGATCACGTCGAAAGCCGCGCCCTTTGTCTCGCGCGGTGATCGCAGCGGTACCCATATTGCCGAGGTCAATCTCTGGAAGGCCGCCGATATCGACATCGAGAAGGATAAGGGCGACTGGTACAAGGCGATCGGTCAGGGCATGGGCGCGGCGCTGAACACGGCTTCCGCCACGAATGCCTATGTTTTGTCCGACCGCGGCACCTGGCTGTCGTTCAAGAATCCGGGCGATCTGGTCATTGCAGTCGAAGGCGACAAGCGCCTGTTCAATCAATACGGCGTCATGCTGGTTAACCCGGAGAAGCATGCCTCGGTGAAAAAGGACTTGGGCCAGCAATTCATCGACTGGCTGGTGTCGCCGGAAGGCCAGAAGGTCATCTCCGACTACAAGATCAACGGCAAGCAGCTGTTTTATCCGAATGCGGGCGAGCCGGGCGCCTGAAGCCCAATTTCGATCCCGAACGCAGATTTGCGTGTGAGGGGACTTGCCATGTAAGCCACGGCCCGCAAACTTGCGCGGTCGGGAGTGAGATATGGCTCAAGCCACGCCGATCGAAGGCGAATACGACTATATCATCGTGGGAGCGGGTTCGGCCGGTTGCGTGCTGGCGAACCGTCTCTCCGCGGATCCATCAAGGAAAGTGCTGCTGCTTGAGGCCGGCGGGCGTGACAGCTGGATCTGGTTTCACATCCCGGTCGGCTATCTGTTCGCGATCGGCAATCCGCGCGCGGACTGGATGTTTCGCACCGAGCCGGTACCGGGCCTGAACGGCCGCTCGCTTGCCTATCCGCGCGGCAAGGTGCTGGGCGGCAGCTCGGCGATCAACGCCATGATCTACATGCGCGGGCAGTCGGGCGATTATGATCACTGGCGGCAGCTCGGCCTCACTGGTTGGGGTTGGGACGATGTGAAGCCGCTGTTCAAAAAGCAGCTGGATCATTTTCTCGGCGACAGCGAGCATCACGGCAAGGGCGGCGAGTGGCGGGTGGAATATCCGCGTCTGCGGTGGGACATCACCGACGCGTTTCGGGAAGCGGCGGCGCAAGCGGGCATTCCGAAATCCGACGATTTCAACACCGGCGATAACGAAGGCTGCGGCTATTTTCACGTCAACCAGAAGATGGGACGGCGCTGGTCCTCGGCGCGAGGTTTTCTCAAACCCGTTTTGGGTCGCAGCAGCCTGCGGGTCGAAACCGGATGCCTTGCCGAGAAAATCGAGTTCGACGGCGCGCGTGCGACGGGCGTGCGCTTCCGCCAGAATGGCGAGACGAAGCTCGCACGCTGCTCAGGGGAGGTGATACTCGCGGCAGGCGCGATCGGCTCGCCGCAATTGCTGCTGTTGTCGGGCGTGGGCTCCGCGACGCATCTGTCGGAGCAAGGCATTGGCACTGTGCTCGACCGGCCGGGCGTCGGCGAAAATCTGCAGGACCATCTGCAATTGCGGCTCATTCACAAGGTTACCGGTGTCACTACGCTGAATGAGACCTACAAGTCGCTGTTCAACCGTGCGCTGATGGGGATCGATTACGTGTTGCGACGGCGGGGCCCGCTGACCATGGCGCCCTCTCAGCTTGGCGCCTTCACGCGTTCCGATCCGCATCAAGAGCGCGCCAATATTCAGTTTCATGTGCAGCCGCTTTCGCTCGACAAGTTCGGCGATCCGCTGCACGACTTTGCGGCATTCACGACCAGCGTTGCGAATCTGCGGCCGACCAGCCGCGGCAATGTGCGCCTGCGCTCGATCGATCCCGCCGACAAGCCCATGATCCAGCCGAATTATCTTTCGACGCCGGAAGACCTTCAGGCCGCGATCGACTCGATCCGGGTTGCGCGCCGGATTGTGGCACAGCCGGCCTTGAAGCAATTCAAGCCGGTCGAATATCTGCCGGGTCCGCAGGTGCGCGACGACGACGAAGCTTCGCTTGCGAAGGCGGCGGGCGATATCGGGACCACGATCTTCCACCCCGTCGGCACCGCAAAAATGGGACGCGAGGACGACGCGATGGCCGTGGTGGACGAAAGATTGCGATTGATCGGCGTGCAGAACTTGCGCGTGATCGACGCTTCCGTGATGCCGACGATTACCTCCGGCAACACCAATTCCCCGACCATGATGATCGCCGAGAAGGGCGCCATGATGATCGCCGAGGATGCGCGCTGACGTGATGTTTCCGGTGACGCCGAACAATCCGAAGTCTTTCCAGCGCCCGATTCCGGCGCTGATGTTGCGCATTCGCAATTTGCTGATCGAACCGCGTAGCGAATGGCCGCTGATTGCGTCGGAGCCCGGCGGCATGCGGCCGTTGCTGCGCTATATTGCGATGCTGGCGCTGATCCCGGCGATCGCGGGCTATATCGGCTCGACCTATGTTGGGATTTCGGTATCGGTCGGGCGCTTCCACGACACGCTGCCGACCGGCGTGATCAAGGCATTGATCAGCTACCTGTTTTCGTTTGCGATCGTGTATCTGACCGCGCTTGCGACCGACGCGATCGCGCCGCTATTCGGTGCACAGCGCAATTTCATCAATGCGCTGAAGCTCGTGGTCTATTCCTATACGCCGATCTGGCTGCTCGGAATCATCCTGCTGGTGCCGGACCTGCGTGTTCTAACGCTATTCGGGCTCTATGCCTTGCGGCTGCTGTGGACCGGCTTGCCGCCGCTGATGGGCCCGCCGCGCAACAGGGTTATCTATTACGCCATCGTCATCGCGGTAATCGCGTTTGTCATCGTGTTTGCGCTGGCGATCATCCAGGCGGCCATCATGTTCTTGCTGTTCGGGGCGTGAAGCTTTGCGTGTTCCGGGCGCGGCGCATCCGGGACACGACATCAAGGCAGCGCCTTCAGATACCGGATCGGGCGTCCGGCCGTCAGTCCCTGAGCGGCTGCGATGATTGCATTGGAATCGATGCCGTAGTGCCGATACAGGTCCGGCAGCGAACCGGTCTGGCCGAAATGCTCGACACCAAGCCCGCGCACGCGGTGACCATGCACCGCGCCGAGCCAGGATAGCGTCGCCGGATGCCCGTCGAGCACGGTTACGATCCCGCAATGCGTGGGTACCTCGTCGAGCAGCCGCTCGATCGGCGAGCGCGCATGGATGAGCCCGCGTTCACGCGCTCTCTGCGCCGCGGTCCAGCCGGCATTGAGCCGGTCCGCGGAAGTGACGGCAAGCAGCCCGATATCGCGGCGATCCTCCGCCATCAGGCCTGTCGCCTGAATCGCTTCCGGCGCGATCGCTCCCGTATAGGCAACGACCACTTGCGCATTGGGTCCGGGCTTGCGCAGCCAATAGGCGCCGTCAACGATGCCCTGCTTGAGTTCGTCGGTCATCGTGCGCTGGGGCTGTTCGATCGTCCGGGTCGAGAGCCGGAGATAAACGGAACCGCCGGTTTCGTCGCGCAGCCAGTTGCGTTCCGACGCTACGGAGTCGCTGTCCTTCTGGATATAGTCGAAGGCGAAACGCAGGATCACCGCGAGTTCGTCGACGAATGCCGGCTCGAACGAGGCGAGCCCGTCCTGCGCCATGCCGATCAGCGGCTGCGCGATCGACTGATGCGCGCCGCCTTCCGGTGACAGGGTAATCCCGGAAGGTGTGGCCACCACGATGAAGCGGGCGTCCTGATAGCAGGCATAATTCAGCGCATCGAGCCCGCGCGCGATGAAAGGGTCGTAAAGCGTTCCGATCGGCAGTAGCCGCTCGCCCTCGATCGCGTGCGACAGCCCGAGCGCGGACAGCAGAATGAACAGATTCATCTCTGCGATGCCGAGTTCGATATGCTGGCCCTTCGGCGAAAATTCCCAGGCGAAGGTGGAAGCGATTCGCTCGTTCTTGAAGGTGTCGGCAGTGGTCTCACGCGCGAACAATCCGCGCCGGTTCACCCAGGCACCTAGGTTGGTCGAGACCGTGACATCCGGCGAGGTGGTGACGATGCGGGACGCGAAATCGGTCTTGGCCTTGCCGATTTCGTTCAGGAGATTGCCGAAGCCGGCCTGTGTCGACATCACCGCCTGAATCGGGACAGTGAGTTCCGCCGGCACCTCGATCTGCGGTGAAGGTTTTTGCGGCTTTCGTTGCGCGAACGGCACCGTGTCGAGGAAGCCCTGCAGGACGTCGGGCTTCAATGTCAGACCTTCGAACTTGTCCCATTCATAGCCGGGGCGCACGTGATTCTGCGCGCGGAACGCGTCCATTTGCGATGGCGTCATTAACCCCGCATGGTTGTCCTTGTGGCCGGCCATCGGCAGGCCGAAGCCCTTCACCGTGTAGCAGATGAAGCAGACCGGCCGGTCATGCTTGATGGTGCCGAAGGCTTGCGTCAACGCCGGCAGATCGTGGCCGCCGAGATTGTTCATCAGCCGCGCCAATTCGTCGTCGGTGCGCTTCTCGATCAGGGCTGTGACCGGTCCCTGATCGCCGATCTCGTCATTCAGGCGCTTGCGCCAGGCCGCGCCGCCCTGGAACACCAGCGCGGAATAGAGCGGGTTTGGACAGGCATCGATCCATGCCTTGAGCTTGTCGCCGCCCGGCTCGCGGAATGCCGCCTGCTGCAGCGAGCCGTATTTCACGATCACCACATCCCAGCCAAAGTTGCGGAACAGTTGCTCATAGCGTTCCCACAACCCTTCGCGCACCACGGCGTCGAGGCTCTGCCGGTTGTAATCGACGATCCACCAGCAATTACGGACGCCCTGCTTCCAGCCATCGAGGATCGCCTCGAAGATATTGCCTTCGTCGAGCTCGGCGTCACCGACGAGTGCGATCATGCGGCCCTCCGGCTTGTCCTTCGCCCAGTCATGCGCGCGCACGTAATCCTGCACCAGCGACGAGAACAACGTCTGCGCGACGCCCAGGCCGACCGAGCCGGTGGAGAAATCGACATCGTCCACGTCCTTGGTGCGCGAAGGATAACTCTGCGCGCCTTTGTAGCCGCGAAAATTCTCCAGCTTCTCGCGCGTCTGCTTGCCGAGCAGGTATTGAATGGCGTGGAAGATCGGCGAGGCATGCGGCTTGACCGCGACGCGATCCTGCGGGCGCAGCGTGTCGAAATAGAGCGCGGTCATGATGGTGGCGAGCGAGGCGGACGAGGCCTGATGGCCGCCGACCTTCAGCCCGTCGACATTCTCACGAACATGATTGGCATTGTGGATCGTCCAGCTCGCGAGCCAGAGCACCTTCTTTTCCAGCTCGGACAGGATATCGATATGGGCCATGCGCGGACCTTCGGGACGCTGGGCGGGACAGCGTCAGTTTCTCACGCTCGCGATGGCAAGGGCTTTCAATTTACCCCAAGAAATTGACGAAGATTGGCAATATCCACTAATATCGGGACAGCAATTGGCCGGATCCTCCAAAATGCCACTCGACGCCATCGACCGCAGAATTCTGGGTTTGCTGCAGGAGGACGGCCGCATCAGCCTCGCGACGCTTGCCGAGAAGGTCGGTCTTTCGGCTTCGCCATGTCTGCGTCGCATGCGACTTCTGGAGAAGGCGGGCATCATTTCACGCTACGTCGCGGTCTTGAATCAGCAGAATGTCGGGCTGCCGGTTTCGGTGTTCGTGTCGATCAAGCTCGAGAGCCAGCGCGAGGAGGCGCTGGCGAAATTCGGCAAGGCGATCGCGCGCTGGCCCGAAGTGCTGGAATGCTATCTGATGACGGGGCCGCGCGACTATCTGCTGCGTGTCGTGGTCGCCGATCTTTCGGCCTACGAGCAATTCCTTAAAGCAAAGCTGACGCGTCTCGACGGCATCGCCTCGATCGAATCGAGCTTCGCGCTCGAGCAGGTAAAATACACCAACGTGCTGCCGATTTGATTTCGCTTGCGCGTCATTGCGCCTGCAGCACGCCCCGGCATTCCGCCGGCAGGTCGGACAGCTTGATGAAATTGCGCGGCGCTTTCGAAGGCTCCCCCGGGGGAGGCTCGGGCCGCAGGATTTTCGGCTGGAACCAATAGGCGAGATCCTTGCCGCAGCCATCATCCTCGGGAGTGGCGGGCTGGCCCTTGCAAGTCGGGCTGTCGGCGGGACAGCCGATGCGCACGTGGAAATGATAGTTGTGGTAGTACCAGGGCCGCACCTTGTGCAGCCAACCTCGATCGCTGCCGGCCTCGCGGCATAGTGCCTTCTTGATCGCGGCATTGACCAGGATGCGTTCGGCCTTCGGGTCCTGCGCCGCGGCGCGGATAATCGCGAGATGTCCCGGCGTCCACACTTTCATATCGACGTCCAGCATGTCCGGACGCACGACATTGGTGGCTGACATTTCCTCACGCTCGAGCCGCGTCAATTCGCGGTCCGGCATCGGGGTCAGCCAGATATCGGCATCGAGCCCGACCTGATGGCTGGCGTGTCCAGTCATCATCGGTCCGCCGCGCGCCTGCGCCATGTCGCCGACCAGTAATCCGCCCCAGCCGACCTGGGGGGCCTTCTCCGCCAGCCGCTCCAGGAACTTGACCAGATCCGGGTGCCCCCAATTGCGGTTGCGTGACAGCCGCATGACCTGCCAGGTCGGCCCGTTGACCGGCAATGCAATGCCACCGGCCAGGCAGCCTTTTGTGTAGAAGCCGATGGCGCGCGACTGCAGGTTGGCCGGCGTCGGCTTGCGGCCGAACAATTCCTTGGCCGGCATTTTGGGATCGTCCGGATTGGTGAGCGGCGGCAACGGTTGCGGGTTGACGCTGCCTTTGTCCTGCGCGAGCGCCAAGCCGCACCAGGCGGCGAGAAAAACAAATTGCAAGAAAACAATGCGAGGTTTCATGCTGCCTCGACTCATATCCCGAAGATGCGATTCTGTCAGCCGCCGGATCGTGACTTGCGTGCATCGGCCGCAATGCGGCGCGATTCATCAACAAGACTAACGAAAAGTGGCGATTTTTTCGCCGGCGCGGCCGAACTGGAAAGCGTTATCGTGCCGTGCAGCCATTGTGTAACATTTGGACGGCGCCGCGCACGCATTCTTTACGGCCGGTATGCTATGTCGGCGCGGCTCTGAGGTAGTTCGATTTCACGGCCAATTGCAGGCCGTCCTGGCACGAGGATTATTCCGATGTCGTTGCGTATGTTGGGAGTTCTACCGGCTTTTCTCACCGCCGTTCTTTTCGCGGGTGCGGCACAGGCCGAGATCGTGGTGCGCATCGACAAGTCCGCGCAGCGCATGTCGGTATCTGTGGATGGCGTGCCCAAATACAGCTTTGCAGTCTCTACCGGTACCGCCGGCGGACCTCCGTCCGGCACGTTCCGGCCGCAGCGGCTGGAGCGCGACTGGCGCTCGCGCACCTTCAACATGGCGCCGATGCCCTATTCGATTTTCTTCCACGGCGGCTTTGCCATTCACGGCACGCCGCATGTGAGCCGGCTCGGCCAGCGCGCCTCGCATGGCTGCGTGCGCCTGCATCCCAACAATGCGGCGACGCTGTTCAACCTCGTGAAGCAGCACGGCATGGGCTCGACACGCATTATCGTCGGGTATGGCGGCAGCCGGAATATTGCCGAGCTCGGGAACGCGCCGAAAGTCCGGTAATTTCTAGCGGCGCTTGCGCGCCGTTGCGCCTTTCTTGGATGTCTTCTTGACAGATCGCGAACGCGCAGCGGCAGGTCGTGCCGCCGATGCGCTGCCACCCAGCCGTCCGCCTTTGCGCGATGACGCGTGCGAAACGCGCTTGCCGCGTCCGGAGCCGCTCTTCTTGCCGCCGCCGGTTTCCTTGTTGACGGTCGCCCAGGCGCGTCGCTCCGCTTCCTTTTCCGACACGCCGCGATCCTCATAGCCCTCCTCGATGTGGCGGGCCTGGCGCTTCTGCTTGCTCGTGTAGCTCGATTTGTCCCCGCGCGGCATCACAAACCTCCTTCACACAAAAACCCGTAACGCCGGCCGGTTTGCAAAAGTTTCGCTTCCGGCCTGAACCTTTTGCCGGAACGGCGCGACAACGGTTCTGCGGCTGATGCTGCGATGAGCAGACCGGACCTTTTTGGCCCGGCCTTTCAACTTGCAACCCGGAATGCCGGACCTGGGCAGAGGTCGAGCGGCATAACCCACGCGTAAAATCTGGAGACTGCCATGCTGATCACGACATTTATCGCCGGTGCCCGTGCGCAACGGAGCCAGCATCTCGCGTACATTTTCCTTGTCGCCGGCAAGCGTGCCGGTCGCCGCCTGCGCCGATGGCGCGAACGGATCGCGCAGGCCAGCCGCCATCGGCATGACCTTGCGATGCTGCTGGCGGATGACCGCATGTTGAGGGACATCGGCCTCACGCGCGCCGATGTACGCTACGCGGCGTCGGGAAGACTTTGGACGGGTTCGAGCAGGGCTCTGACTCCGGCTGCGGTATGGCGGGAAGAAACCAGCGCCACCGCCGGCGAGCGGAGCCAGAAGCTGCCGCATATCGACGCGCCAAGTCTTGCGCCGACATTGTCGCAGGCAGCGATCCACGAGAACTTTCGCTGAAAGCAGGCAGAGGGATCGGAGGCGCGCTCGCGCTTTCGGTCACTCGATCACGATCTCGCCGGTCATGCCCTGTTCGGCATGGGTCTTTCCGTCGGCGCCGCGAATGTCGCATCGCAGATCGGTGACGCGCCCGGCCGCGACCGGCACGAACCACCATTCCGCGCTGTAGCCGGGATAGACCTCGATTTCGCGCATCGGGCCCTTGAACTCGGCGAGCGTCACCACCTTGTCGCCTTGCGGCAGGGTGACCTGAGCCTTGCGCGTCCACACCATCGCGGAGAAGGCGTGCGAGGTGAAATAATGCGGGGCGTCGCTCGAATTGCGCAGCACGAGTTTATAGAGCTTGCCGGTTTCGAAGCGCAGCTTGCTCGGAATGAATTCATGCTTGCCGGGCGCGCCGAGATCGACGGTGACCGTGATTGGATCCTGGCGCGAGAGATCGCCGGCGGCGTGCAGGAGCGTGACAAAGCCTGCGAGTCCGATGGCAGAGCCGAAGGCGAGCGCGGCGAGCACAGAGGTGGAATGCGGCGTTCTCAAATTCACGAATTTCATGGCGATCCTCCCTGGAAGGCTTTTGCAGAAGGTAATGCAATTGCGAATGAGTTGCAATTTAATCAGAAAAGGCTTTGTGGCAGAGGCGCGGAACGGGTCCGGTGCCGATGAAAGTCAGGGAGAGTTGCTGCGATTCAGCTTTCGAGGCGCGCACATTTGCTCCTGTTTTTGAAGGCGCGGAGTACGCCTGTCCCTTTTCTTTTCTTTGGCACGAAGAAATGGAGCGCCGGGAGGCGCCAGGGTGTTTGCGAGACACCCATAGGCAGAGCCTTGCGATCGGCTCCGCCGCGCGCCTCGCAAAAGAAAGCCGTGCACGACTTTCCTTTGGGAGGCGCGCGGGCCCAATAAGGCAGGGCCCAGCGCCTCCCGGCGCTCCATCAAGCGGGATTGGTGTTAGCAGGAAATAGGAATAAAGTCAAGATTGGCCATCGTGCCTCCGAATCAGAAAAGCTGATCCGAGGTCGCTCTCGTTCACCGTATGGACTGGCAATAGGGAGGAACGTGCGTGCTTCATCCGCGGCGCTCTGGTTCTGATTGCACCTGTCACCGTCCGACCCGCCGATTCGTGCTGGCCGGACTCGCCTGCACAGCGCTCGCGCCGCAGGCCTTCGCCGCCGACAAGGCGCCGCAGTCGGCCGAGGACGAGCGTTTCATGCGCATGGCACTCGAAGAGGCGCGGCGCGCCGACTTTCCGTTCGGCTGCGTGATCACAAAAGGTGGACGCGTCATTGCGCGCGGACGCAATCTCGGACGCAGAAATCACGATCCGACGGCGCATGGCGAGATGGTGACGATCCGCCGCGCGGTGGTGTCGCCCGGCAGCGCGGCGCTTCGCGGCGCCACGCTTTACACCACGGGTGAGCCGTGTGCGATGTGCATGGGCGCGATCCTGTGGTGCCATATCGGCCGCATCGTGTTCGCCGCCTCGATCGAGCAACTCGCGACGGTGATGGATCAGATCATGATCACCGACGCCGAACTTGCCGCGCGCGCAAAGTTCGCGCCGGTCTCGATCACCGGCGGAGTGCTGGCGGAAGAGGCAATGGAGTTGTTTAAAAGGTCTAGATGAGAAACGCGCTCTGGCCTGCCCCTTTCTCCTGTCTTTGGCCACGGATGGCGCCTTTTTCTTTTTCAAATCGCTGCCGTACATCGATGCCTCTATCATCGCGACCGAATAAGCTTACACCACCGTCGTAGCGATGAATGCCTCACGGCAGCCTGCCTCGGCGAAGAATTGATTTGCTCTCCGAAGCAAGTCCGATGACAGGAGATGTCCATCGTTCCCGACTCCGAGGCGGATATGAACGGTATAGGGCTATTCACGCCGGACGATCTGAAGAATATCCCAACTTTCCGCGCGGCATATTCCGACCGCACTGCGTTCCTAATGGCGAAGCTTGCTTACCGCGCCTATGAATTGTTCGACAGCGATGATGCGTCGTGGGCAAAATTCAACGATGCGATTTGTGGGGACGGATTTCACGGTTGTAAGGGTCTCATCGATCGCGACGTGGGCACCGCAGGCTTCGTAGCTGAAGGGGAAGAAATACTGGTTGTCGTTTTCCGCGGCACGGAAAACAGCCTGGATTGGTGGACCAATCTCAACGCCAGCTTCGTCGCGCTGCAAGGTGGCACGCGCGTGCATACCGGCTTCTTTCAGGCCTACTGGCCGATCCGAGACACAATCTTCGATTTCGTCGTCACGGCGCTGAAGAAAAAGAAGCGGCCGGTCTACATAGCCGGGCATTCACTCGGTGGTGCGTTGGCGTTGATGGCGACCGCTGAACTCGCCAATCATGAAGATCCGGATGTGCGCGACAGCATCGCCGCCTGCTACACTTTCGGATGTCCGCGCGCGGGAGACAGCTCGTTCGACCTATTCGTGAAGGCGCCGCTTTACCGCATCACGAACGGTGTCGATCTGGTGCCCGCCGTGCCGCCGGCAATTCTTGGATATCGCCATGTCGGCGATACGCGCTATTTCGGCAAGCTCGGCACTTCTCCGTCGCGCAGATCACCAAACATCTTTCAGAAGTTCTGGCGCACTATTTGCGGGCTTCGGAGCATCGTAACGTCGTTCAGGTTACGCAACATTGCGGATCACAGCATGACGATCTATCTCGCCAAGCTTTCAGCATGGGCCGAGAACAATATTCAAGAAACGGAAAAGAGACGCGCCGAGACCGCCGATCCCAAGGTCAACGCAGTACGATATTGACCGGCCTCACACATCCACCTTCAACGCGGCAATGAACGCCTCCTGCGGGATATCGACCTTCCCGTATTGGCGCATCTTCTTCTTGCCTTCCTTCTGCTTCTCCAGAAGTTTTCGTTTACGCGTGGCGTCGCCGCCGTAACACTTGGCCGTGACGTCCTTGCGCAAGGCGCGCACGGTCTCGCGCGCGATCACCTTGCCGCCGAGCGCTGCCTGGATCGGCACCTGGAACATGTGCGGCGGGATCAGCTCCTTCAGCTTCTCCACCATCGCGCGGCCGCGGCCTTCCGCGCGCGTCTTATGCACCAGCATGGCGAGCGCATCGACCGGCTCGGCATTGACAAGTATTTGCATCTTCACGAGATCGGACGGGCGATAGTCGGTCAGGTGATAATCGAACGAGGCATAGCCCTTCGACACTGACTTGAGCCGGTCGTAGAAATCGAACACCACCTCGTTGAGCGGCAGATCGTATTTCACCATCGCGCGGTTGCCGACATAGGTCAGCTCTTTCTGGTTGCCGCGCCGGTCCTGGCAGAGCTTCAGCACCGAACCGAGATATTCGTCGGGCGTGAGGATGGTCGCCTCGATCCATGGCTCCTGGATTTCCTCGATCTTCACCACGTCCGGCATGTCAACCGGATTGTGAATTTCGATATGGCTGCCGTCGGTGAGCGTCATCTTGTAGATGACCGACGGCGCGGTCGCGATCAGGTCGAGATTGAATTCGCGCTCCAGCCGCTCCTGAATGATTTCGAGATGCAGCAATCCCAAAAATCCGCAGCGGAAGCCGAAGCCGAGCGCGGCACTGGTCTCCATCTCGAACGAGAAGCTCGCGTCGTTGAGCCGCAGCTTGCCCATCGCCGCGCGCAGATCCTCGAATTGCGCAGCGTCGACGGGAAACAGTCCGCAGAACACCACCGGGATCGCAGGCTTGAAGCCCGGCAGCGGCTCCGCGGTCGGCTTCTTCGCATTGGTGACGGTGTCGCCGACGCGGGTATCGGCCACTTCCTTGATCGAGGCGGTGAGAAAGCCGATCTCGCCCGGTCCCAGCTCCTTCACTTCGGTCTTCTTCGGCGTGAACACGCCGACGCGGTCGACGTGGTATTCCGCGCCGGTCCGCATCATCTGAATGTGGTCGCCTTCCTTCATCGTGCCGTCGACGATGCGCACCAGCACGATGACGCCGAGATAGCTGTCGTACCAGCTATCGACCAGCAGCGCCTTCAGCGGCGCATTGCGGTCGCCCTTCGGCGCCGGCAGACGGTGCACGATGGCTTCCAGAACGTCGGGAATGCCGACACCGGTCTTGGCCGAAATCGGGATGGCGTCCGAGGCGTCGATGCCGATGACGTCCTCGATCTGCTGCTTGACCTTTTCCGGCTCGGCCGCCGGCAGATCGACCTTGTTCAGAACGGGCACGATTTCGTGGTTGTTCTCGATCGCCTGATAGACATTGGCGAGAGTCTGCGCCTCCACGCCCTGGCTGGCGTCGACCACGAGCAGGGAGCCCTCGCAGGCTGCGAGCGAGCGGTTCACCTCATAGGCGAAGTCGACATGGCCGGGCGTGTCGATCAGGTTGAGGATGTAGGTCTTGCCGTCCTTGGCGCGGTAATTCAGGCGCACGGTCTGCGCCTTGATGGTGATGCCGCGCTCCTTCTCGATATCCATCGAATTGAGCACCTGCTCCGTCATCTCACGCGCCTCCAGCCCCCCGGTGGTCTGGATCAGCCGGTCGGCGAGCGTGGATTTCCCGTGGTCGATATGCGCGACGATGGAGAAATTGCGGATATTGTCGATGGTTGCCGCTGTCATGCCGGGCGGGATAGCATCCGGGGAAAAGGCCTACAAGCAACGATAACAGGCCCGCAACGGGGCCTTTGGGAGGCGGGGAATGGCGGCGATTCGTGCCGCGACGGAAGCCGATCTGGCCGCGATTTTGACGATCTATAACGACGCGGTGACGAAGACGACGGCGATCTGGAACGAGGCGCCGTCCGATCTCGCGGGGCGGCAGGTGTGGTTTGCCGAGCGGCGCAAGGCCGGTTTCCCGGTGCTGGTGGCCGACGAGGGCCGCGTGCTGGGATATGGCACTTTCGGCCAGTTTCGCCCGTTCGAGGGCTACCGGATGACGGTGGAACATTCCGTCTACGTGCTGGACGAGGCGCAGGGACAGGGCCTCGGCAAAATGCTGCTCACGGCGCTGATTGTCGAAGCGCGCGCCATGGGCAAGCGGGTCATGGTGGGCGCGATCGACGCTTCGAATTACGCCTCGCTCGCGCTGCACGAGACCATGGGTTTCGAAGAAACCGGCCGCATGCCGGGCGTCGGCGAGAAATTCGGCAAACCGCTCGATCTGGTGCTGGTGCAGCTGACGTTGTGAACGCCTTTGACGCTGCCCGCCGTTGACCGGACCGGCTTGCCACTCGGCGTAAACCGCCCAGCGGCCGCAAAATCGGGTTCCCCTTTTGTCGATCCGCGGGCTAGATGAGGCGGCCGGGCCGCGTTCGCCTCATAGTTGCGCTTCCAAAGGCTGCCTTATGAATATCGATACCATGCGGTGGATCGACCGGCGGATCGGTACGCCGCTTTGTGCGATCGCGAGCCTGTTGCTTCGCATTGTCGGCCTGTTTCGGCCGGGCAATGCGGGTCGGCCGCGGCGCGTGCTGTTCATCGAATTGTCCGAGATGGGCACCACGATCCTCGCAGCGCCGGCGATGCGCAAAGCGCGCGAGACGCTCGGCGCCGAGTTGTTACTTCGTGATCTTCAAAAAGAATGTCGGCTCGCTGGAATTGCTGCAGCACGTTTCCGGCGGCGAACGTGTTCACCATCCGCGACACTTCGCTGCTGACACTCTGGCGCTCGACACGTCTTAAATTTCTGCTCTGGACGCGCCGCAAGCGTATCGACACGGCAATCGATCTCGAATTGTTTTCGCGCTTCACGGCGCTGCTGACTGGGTTATGCGGCGCGCAGCGCCGCGTCGGCTATCTACCGCTTCCACAATGAAGGTCTGTATCGCGGCGAGATGCTGACGCATCGCGTGAGCTATAATCCGCATATCCACATAGCGCAGAATCTGATTGTCGCTGGTGAATGCGCTGATCGTCCGGCGAAAAGCAGACGCCCTATGCCGAAGACGCCTGGTCGAGTCGACGCGGATCTCACGGTCGCATTGCCGGCGCCGAGCGCGCCGGGCAATTGCAAGACGATGGCGCGCGCATCCGCACGCTCGCGATCGGCCGATCGCGCCGGGCGATCGACCGATCGTTCTGGTCAACCCGAATGCCAGCGAACTGCTGCCGCATCGGCGCTGGATGCCGGAGCGTTACGCCGAGCTGATCAGGCGCATGCTGGCGCAATGACGAACGCAGCGCGGTCGCTGATCACCGGGTCGCCGGCCGAAGCGCGCGGAAGCCGAGCGCAGCTGGCGCAGCAATGCGGGGCGCGCTGCGTACTCGCTTGCGGGGCAAACCGAGCTTGCCGAATTGCCGGCGCTCTATTACGCGCAGTCCACAGCGATGGTGACCAACGATTCCGGGCCATCGCACTTTGCGGCGGCGCGCGGGTTTGCGCGACCATCGTTCTGTTCGGACCGGAAACGCCGAAGCTCTATCAGCCGCTCGGCACATCGCGCGCGATCTATGCCGGGCTCGCCTGTTCGCCCTGCGTCAGCGCCTCGAATCATCGCAAGACCGCCTGCGACCGACAATGTCTGCATGCAGGCGATCGGCGTGGAGTTAGGTCTTCCGCGAAGTGGCGGCGGTTTTGGGACGCCGTGTGGCGGATATGGATGCCCGCGATATGCTCGTTGGCGCCGCAGATCCCATCATGACACGCGGACGCAGATCGGCTAGAGGCCAGAGGCCAAGCCGATCACCGCATTCGGTAATTGACGTGTCGTCCTCACTTCGAATCGGCGTCTCGGGGCGCTATCAGCTCGAGCCTTCGAGCGTTTGGCTCGACGGGCTTTGCGATCCGGCACGGCGAGAACCGGGCCGCGCTCGTCTTTCTCGTGCTCTATGCCAGTCTTTGGTACGTCGTATTTGATGATCTCGCGCATCGACGACGCGACATGCATCCCGACATGGCGGAGATGCTGACCTGGACGCAGCGAACTTGTCGCTCGGCTATCCGAAGCATCCGCCGCTGCCTGCCGGCATTCTTTGGCTCTGGTTCTCGGTGTTTCCGGTCAGTGAATGGGCCTACACGCTGCTGGCGGTCGTCAACATCGCAATCGGACTTTATTTCGCGTTCAGTCTGTGCGGCGAGTGGCTGCATGCCGAAAAGCGCGCGGCTGTCATGCTGCTTCTCGCGGTCATTCCATTTTACAATTTTCTCGGGTTCAAGTTCGATCAGAACTCGCTGCTGATCCCGCTCTGGGCGCTCGCGATGTGGGGGCTGGTTCGCAGTCTCGACGGCGGCAGGCTGGGCTGGGCCGTGCTCTGTGGTGCCGCGGCAGCCGGTGCCATGCTGACGAAATACTGGTCGTTGTTCCTGATGCTGGCGATGGCGACGACGGTTTTGTTCGATCAGCGCAGGAACGCCTATTTCCGTTCGCCGGCGCCTTATGTCGCCGCCGCGGTGTTCCTGATCCTGACCGTGCCGCATCTGGTTTGGCTCATCCAGAATGATTTTCCGCCGTTGCGATGGGTCGGCGTTCGGCGAACGGCGCACCGCCCGATCTTCTGGTGGCGTGCCTTTACAAATTACATACTCGGCACGGTGGCTTACGGATCTGCCGCCGTGCTGCTCTTTTTGCTCGGGACGCGGCCGTCGTCAGCGGCGATTTGGGATTCGCTTTGGCCTTCCGACCGGATGCGCCGCCGCACAATACCGCTTTATTGGGTTCCCCTGCTTGCACCGCTGATCGTTGCGATCGTGCGCAACATACAGCTGATTTCGCTATGGAATATTCCGGCGCTCAATCTGCTGCCCGTCGTGCTCCTGAACTCGGACAGGATCAAGCTGCCGCGCTTCAGCGTGAAGGTGATGGCGATCGTGGCGCTGAGCTTTCCGCTTGCGATGATTCCGGTGGCGCCCTGTGTTGCCTATTACAAGATCCGTTACGGCGCGGAGAATCACAGTTTATTCGCCGGCCTTGCTGGCAACGCCGCCGCTGCGCAATGGCATGCCAAGACATCGGCGCCGTTGCGCATTCTCGCAGGCCCGTTCGGGTTGGTTGCGACCGCATCCGCCTATATGCCGGAACATCCGATCGTCTATTCGGATTTCTCGCGCTATCTGTCGCCCTGGGTCGATCAGCAACGCATCGACAGGCAGGGCATGGCGATTATCGTCCCGGCCGATGACCCACGTTGGGTTCGCGAGGTGCGCAAACGGGCGCGCGGCGCCGACTTCAAGGAAGTGTCGCTGACCCGGCGCTGGCTGTGGTGGGAATCCGAGCCGCAACGCTTTCTGATTGGTATCCTTCCGCCGAAAACTGCGCGCACAAACTGACGGAATAGAGCGTCCAAAAGAAATGGCCGGGCAATTGCCCGGCCATTTGCAAGTTGCGGTGGCGTAAGCGCCGAAATCAATAGCGGTAATGGTCGGCCTTGAACGGGCCTTCCGGCTTCACGCCGATATAGCTCGCCTGATCGGGACGCAGCTTGGTGAGATTCACGCCGATCTTGGCGAGATGCAGCATCGCCACCTTCTCGTCGAGCGACTTCGGCAGCACGTACACTTCCTTCTTGTACTTGCCGTCCTTGTTGTTGGCCCAGAGTTCGATCTGCGCCAGCGTCTGGTTGGTGAACGACGCCGACATCACGAAGCTCGGATGCCCCATCGCGTTGCCGAGATTCACCAGTCGGCCCTCGGACAGCATGATGATGCGGTGGCCGTCGGGGAAGGTGATCTCGTCGACCTGCGGCTTGATGTTGTCCCACTTTAGATTCTTCAGCGAGGCGATCTGAATCTCGTTATCGAAATGCCCGATATTGCAGACGATGGCGCGATCTTTCATCGCGCGCATATGTTCGATGGTGATGATATCCTTGTTGCCGGTGGCGGTGACGAAGATGTCGGCGATCGGTGCCGCGTCTTCCATGGTCACGACCTGATAGCCTTCCATCGCCGCCTGCAGCGCGCAGATCGGATCGATCTCCGACACCATCACGCGGCAGCCGGCCTGGCGGAGCGATGCCGCAGAACCCTTGCCGACGTCGCCGAAGCCCGCGACCATCGCGACCTTGCCGGACATCATCACGTCGGTGCCGCGACGGATGCCGTCAACCAGCGACTCGCGGCAGCCATAGAGATTGTCGAATTTCGACTTGGTGACGCTGTCATTGACGTTGATCGCGGGCCACAGCAGCGTGCCGGCCTTCTGCATGTCGTAGAGACGATGCACGCCGGTGGTGGTCTCTTCCGAAACGCCTTTGATGTTCTTGGCGATCTCGGCGAAATAGCCCTTCGGCTTTTCCTTGATCTGCTTCTTGAGCAGCGCGAAGAACACTTCCTCTTCCTCGGACTCCGGCTTGTCGAGGAAGGCCGTGTCGCCATTCTCGGCGCGCAGGCCGAGGTGGACATACATGGTGGCGTCGCCGCCGTCATCGAGGATCATGTTGGGGGTGCCGCCGCCATGCCAGTCGAACATGCGGGCGGTGTAGTCCCAATAATCCTTGAGGCTCTCGCCCTTGATCGCGAATACCGGAATGCCGGCCGCCGCAACCGCGGCAGCGGCGTGATCCTGGGTCGAATAGATGTTGCACGATACCCAGCGCACATCGGCGCCAAGAGCCGCCAGCGTCTCGATCAGCACCGCGGTCTGGATCGTCATGTGCAGGGAGCCCGCAATGCGCGCACCCTTCAGCGGCTGCTTGGGGCCGTATTCCTCGCGGGTCGCCATCAGGCCCGGCATCTCGGTCTCGGCGAGCGAGATTTCCTTGCGGCCGAAATCGGCAAGCCCGATATCGGCGACGACGTAATCGGAAAACGAGCCTTTTTTAGCGGTTGCTGCGGTCATGACGCTCCCTTGACGCTGTCGGCCTGATGGGGTGGTGAAAATGGATTATAGCGCAGGCCGCGTCCGCAGCCCGCTGTCCGGCGCTGCCTATAGCAGGGTGCGGCCGGGGCCGCAATAAGGATATAAAGATTTCTTTATGTGATCTAATCTAGCGTTTCCGGACCGCGCCGGCCGAAACATAGGTCGGCACGGGGTTTTCGGCCCTTTTCCGGGTTTTGCGGGGTATGGCCGCTCGTTTTACAGGCTTGCCGGCGGGCTCCGCGCCGCCCTCGACCAGATCGAGCAGGTGCCGCCTGCGCCATTCGGCGGTCGCCGCCTTGGCCTCGGTATTGTGGCGGTCGAAGCGCGCCACTAGCGGCTTCACCTCCGAATCTTTCATGCCGTCGAGGATCAGACCGAAAGTCTCCTTTCCGAGCGCCTTTCGGATACTCGCTGTCTGCGTCAGATCGACCGACTTCGATTTCAGAAATTTGACGATTAGGCGGCGCGCAGCCTTCGCGGCCTCCACTTTGATCGGTGCGAAGACTTCCGGCTCCTTAGCAATCGCGCGCCAGGTCTCGAAAGCATCCAGATCAAGAGCCATGCACAGCCTCCTCCACCTCGGACACGAGTTCTTCCAGAGTCGCGGCGGTGCCGTCCTTCCACTTCTGGGAGAAGGACGGCCATTCATTGATCTTGCCGAGCGCCTCAGCGATCGCAGTGCGTTCGGATATTTCGGTGCGGAAAATGTCAAAGCCGGAATGAGCACCGGCCGCCTCGCTGCGCAGCCGCTCGATGGTCCTGCCATGCTCGCGCGTCGGGCGCCTGCGCGTGATCAGGACGAAGGGCCGTTTCGGCTTTTTCAACGTCGTGCGCTTGGCGATTTCCCCGGTCCACAGATTGCTGCAAAAGGAATGCAACCCATAGGTCGACAGGAAATCTGGGATGGTGGGTACGACGACCAGATCGGCGAGACGCAGGCTCACTTCGGTCAAGGCGGATATGCCGGGAGCGCAATCGAAAAGAATGTAGTCATAGCTCTTGCGGGTCTTTTTCAACTGATCCTTGATGACGCTGTGCAGCAGCTCGACGATCCTGTCGAGACTCAAGCCCATCCTGGTCAGTTCGAACACAAGTCTTCGTTCCAGCAGGCGCAGCTCCGAGCTCGATGCCAGCAGCGAGACCGGTAATTGATCGTTCAAGTGAAAGACATTGCTGACATTGGTGCGAATGCGCGGTGCGATCGAGGCGTCGCGCCGGTCGCGAAAGAAGCGGTCGTCCAGGAAAGCGTCGATCGTATTGCCTTCCTCGATGAGGGTCTTGAGAACCTCGTCGCCCGCCAGACAGATCGAAGCATTGGCTTGCGAATCGAGGTCTACGACCAGGATTTCCGCGCCCTCCGCCGCCAGTGCCTCGGCGAGGCCGATGACGGTTGCGGTCTTGCCGACACCGCCCTTCATGTTGGCAACGGCGATGACCTTGCACTTCATGCCGCTGACCCGCCGATCGCGGAGCTGATTTTACGAATCTGATTGCCATCGAGCCGCATCTCGAGAAATCCATCGACGATGGCCGGCAGCGTGGTCTTTCGCGCCGGGTCGAGCAGAATCTCACAGCCCTCGATGTCGTCGGGATCGCGCATGCGGATCAGGCCGATGCCGTGCTCCTCACATTGCTGCTCGATCTCCGCGAGTCGCGCTTCAGCCTTGGATTTTTCCCGCAGATGCCAGACTAGATGGCCGAAATGGGTGAAGCGGGTCTGCGCCAGCGCTTCATACACGGCGAGGTCGGTGGCGCCGCTTTCGGTTTTCAGTTCAAAGCTGTGCACATCTATCTGCGCGCCCGGCATCAAATTGAATTTCATCGCGCTGACTAGGATGAAATCCGGACGCGCCCAGCGGCCCCGGCGAGGTCCCTTGGCGGAAGTATCCTGAACCACGCAGGCCGCGCCGGACGGCAGATCGAGCCCCTTACGAAACGGCCCGCTCAGAAATTTCTTGAGCGCCGTCATCAGCATCGCCTCGGACCATTGCAGCTGCGGCTGCGGTGCGCGCGGCGGTGGCGCAGCGGCTTCCGGCAACAGGAATACCTGTCCGCCCTGGCCGCGCTGCACGCCGATACGGCCGGCTTTGAGCAACAGGTCGCGAGCTTCGAAATACTGGTCCTGATCGACACGAGTGGCGAGTGCGCGCGACAGCATCACCCGCATGACGCGGTTCAACACCGGAGTGCCGTCATCCGGTAGCAGCGCCAGCATTTGCTTTGCGATGTCGTCGATCGACACCGGCATCCCGTGCCATCCGGCCGGCTTTTGGGCTGGCCAGCCCCCCATTTCTCGATGCTCTTATATCGAGAAGTCTGAGGAAATACTACCTATAGGTGTATGGCAGTTTTGCGCAATCAGGAATTTGCCGGCTTGTCGCTGGGTGGATTGGCCTGATTCACTTTCACCACACCTGCCTGCTGCAGGGCGGCGGCGGTCTGCTGCATCTTGTTGATCAAGTCGATCGCGGCATTGACCGGCAGCACCAGCCGGCATGCGGGATAGCGGCGCGCGGTCATCGGCACGCCCTGCTTCATCTCGTCCATGCGAGTGGTGCCGAATTCGATCCGCATCGTCTGGCCGTCGAAAAACACGCCGACGACCGTATCGGCGAAAGTCTCGTTACATTCCGGCAGGTCGATATAGCGTATAGTGGCGCCCTGATTGACCGGCTGGTTCCCGGAATTGTCCATCGAAACACACCTCCCAGTTACTGATATCGGCACACTAGCGTATTTTGAAACTCAGTCATCCTCGTCGAATCGTCCGCCGATCAGGCTTTCAATCGCGTCAATCACTTCGGCGGCTTCCTTGCCGCTGGCTTCGACCTTGATGGTTGAGCCGGGGCCGGCGGCCAGCATCATCAATCCCATGATCGAAGTGCCGCCGACGGTTTCAGCTCCGCGGGTCACTTTAACGTCGGCATTGAAGCGCTCGACCGTCTGCACGAACTTTGCGGAAGCGCGCGCATGCAGGCCCTTTTTGTTGCAGATTTCCAGTACGCGGATGATGGCGCCGTCCGTGGTCATTTTCCGGCAAGTACGCGGCTGGCGATGGTGACGTATTTTCGGCCCGCATCCTGCGCGGCGGAAACCGCTTCCGGCAGCGGCTGATCGCCGCGCACCTTTGCAAGCTTCACCAGCATCGGCAGGTTGATGCCGGCCACCACTTCGACCTTGGGCCGGCTCATACATGAGATCGCGAGATTGGAAGGCGTGCCGCCGAACATGTCGGTGAGGATCGCGACGCCATCGCCGGAATCGACGCGCTTCACCGCTTCGATGATGTCTTTGCGACGCTGCTCGACATCGTCATCCGGACCGATCGTGATGGCTTCGATCTGCTTTTGCGGACCGACCACGTGCTCCAGCGCCGAGCGAAATTCCACGGCAAGGCGACCGTGGGTAACGAGAACAAGGCCGATCATCAGGAACTCCGGCGGGCGCAATTTGCTACGCAGGCGCCGCACGAAAGGGCGCTCATCTTGACCATCCGAAAACCCAATGCAAGGCCCGCCAAGGCTTTTTCGAGGTCATGTTGCATCGCGACAGGTAGGAAAGCCATCGGCATTTTGCGAGGGGGGATTACGCCTTGTTCATCGGAGATTTAGGCTCGCGCGCGGCGCGGCCCGGGACCTCACTGTACTGCAAAAGCGCGAGCAGGGGGGTCAAGGCTTCAATGCCGGGTGCGACCGCAAGCCGCGCAATGGAAATCCCTTCGATTATTGCCGCTGAGGTGGCCTGTTCCGGCAGTCTTTGGGCGTCGTTGGCGGCCAGATCGACCACGAGGTTGGCGACTGCGACCGGCTCGAACGACAGGCGACGGATGCCAAGGCCGCGGATCTCGATCAGGCCTTCGAGCGCCTTGGCCGGGCGCATCAACAGGCGGCCATGGGCGATTTCGAGGTGAATGCGGTCGTCGCCGACCAGCCGCGCAAACGACGTGCCTCGAAGAAGCGACAGAGCGAGGCTCGATTTGCCGGAGCCGGACGGGCCGCGGATTAGGATGCCGCGAGTACCACACAGCACGGCGGTGGCGTGGATCGTGGCGACAGTCATCATTGGCAGACGTGCGACAACTACGCCGCGGGGATCTGCACGACGAAGCGTGCGCCCAGCACCAGCGGAGCGGCGTCTTCATGCGTCGGCACGCCGAGCCGGTTCTCGGCCCAGATCTTCCCGCCATGGGCTTCGATGATCTGCTTGGAAATCGAAAGCCCGAGACCGGAATTGTTGCCGAAGCCCTGATGCGGACGGTCGGTATAGAAGCGCTCGAATACTTTCTCGAAAGCGTCGGGACGAATGCCGGGGCCGTCGTCATCGACCACGATCTCGACCATGTTCTTCAGCCGCCTTGCAGTAACCCGCACGTTGCCGCCGGGCGTGGAGAAGGAACGCGCATTGGCGATCAGGTTGTCGATCACCTGTCCGATGCGGGAATCGTGGCCCGATACCAGGAAGTCCTGCGATCCGCCGCCTTCAAAGGAGAGTGATACGCTGACGCCTTCGTCCTGGCGAACCTGGTTGGCGACCGAGACCACAGTGGTGAGCAGCGTGTGCAGATTGATCGGAGCGGATTCCTGCCGCTGCAGTTCGGCGTCGAGGCGGCTTGCATCCGAAATGTCAGAGATCAGGCGATCGAGGCGCCGCACGTCGTGCTGGATCACCGCGAACAGCCGGTCCTGACTCTCGCGCGTCTTGGCGAGCGGGATGGTCTCGATCGCCGACCGCAGCGATGTCAGCGGGTTTTTCAGTTCGTGCGCCACATCGGCAGCAAAGCTTTCGATCGCCTCGATTCGGCTATAGAGCACGTTGGTCATTTCGCGAAGCGCCCCGGAAAGGTCGCCGATCTCGTCGCGCCGGGTGGTGAAATCGGGAATTTCGACGCGCGAGCGCACACGCAGCCGAACCCGCTTGGCGGCATCGGCGAGCCGGCGAACCGGACCGGCAATGGTGCGCGCAAGGAACATCGACAGCACCGTCATCACAACGGCAGCGATCAGGAACACCTTGAAGATCGCGATCCGCTCGGCTTCGACCATCTGCTCGATATCGGCGCCTTGCGTCGAAAGCAGCAGCACACCGCGCACGGTATGGAATCGTTGTACCGGCGTTGCCACCGACACGATCACTTCGCCGCGCGGATTGATGCGCACGATCGAATTGGTGTTGCCGTTTATCGCCGAAACCACTTCCGGATAGCCCTTGCCGTTACTGGCATCGAGTTCCTGGTAGATCGGCAGATCGCCGCGCGCGAGCCATTTGCGGAGCGAATGCCATCGCTTTTCAAAAAAGCCGATGGGAGTTTGCGAGCCCGGCAGATCGTAGCGCAACACGTCGCCACGGCCGTAGAGGTTGCGGCTGTCGAGCACGAGTACGCCTTCGCGATCATAAATGCGCGCGCGTGTATTGGTCGGCGAAATCAGGCGGCGCAGCACCGGCGCCACACGCTCGGGATTGATCGGGAAGTCGAGGCTGGACGCGCTTTCATCCGGACCCAGCGTCTCACCGAGTTGCAATTCAAGCAGGCGGTCCGGGTCGATCGTGATGGAATCGGTTTCTATCGTGGCCGAAGCCGCGATCGCGCCGGCGATAATCTCGGCCTGGACCTGCAGGCTGCGCATGCGCGCCTCGATGAAGAAGGCGCGAGACTGGGAAAGATACAGAATGCCGATGAACAGCGCGAACAGGCTCGCGACGTTCAGAAGCACGATCCGGCGCGTCAGGCTGGAGGAGCCCTGGCCGATGAAATACTGCCAGTAACCGCGAATCCGCTGCAGCCCGTTCGGCTTTACGCGTGCGGGTTCCTCGCCAGCCGGGCGTTCGGCGGCGGGAGTTTGCGGCGTCAGTTCCTTGGTCCGGTCGAGCACGCTATCGGCGTCCGCGCCTGGCTGTTAGGTTTTGTGCCCTAGAGCATGATGCCGAAAAATGCAAAGCGGTTTCCGGACGACATCATGCTCTAAGCTATTAGAATCGATCACGTTTAGGATTGGATCGCTTCGATCCAAAAACATCGTGATCGAAGCTAGGGCTTCACCCGGCCGGCAGTTTAATGCAAGCCCGGGCTCCTGTCAGACCGGCTCAGGCTTCCTTGAAGCGGTAGCCGACACCGTACAAGGTCTCGATCATGTCGAAGTCGTCGTCGGTGACCTTGAACTTCTTGCGCAGCCGCTTGATGTGGCTGTCGATGGTGCGATCGTCGACATAGACCTGGTCGTCATACGCCGCATCCATCAATGCGTTGCGGCTCTTCACCACGCCGGGGCGGGTTGCCAGCGCCTGCAGGATCAGAAATTCCGTGACGGTGAGGGTGACCTGCTCGCCCTTCCAGGTGCAGGTATGGCGCTCGGGGTCCATGCGCAGCAGACCGCGCTCCAGCACCTTGGCAGCGTCGACTTCCTTCGGCGCGGCACCGTCTTTCGCAGCGCCACGGCGCAGCACTGCCTTGACGCGTTCGACCAGCAGACGCTGCGAGAACGGTTTGCGGATGAAATCGTCTGCCCCCATCTTCAGGCCGAACAATTCGTCGATCTCCTCGTCCTTGGAGGTGAGGAAAATCACCGGCATGTCGGTCTTCTGCCGGACCCGGCGTAACAGCTCCATCCCGTCCATGCGCGGCATCTTGATGTCGAGGATGGCGAGATCGGGCGGCGATGACTTGAAGCCGTCGAGTGCGGAGGCGCCGTCGGTATAGGTCATGATCCGATACCCCTCGGCTTCCAGCGCGATGGAGACGGATGTCAGAATGTTGCGGTCGTCGTCGACGAGAGCGATGGTCGGCATGACGCCCCTTTTCGGTGCGATGTGTGTAATCCCCAACAAGCTTGAAGCCCGCAAAGCTGGGCCGAAATGTGTCTATTCGGCAACAACTCTATGATTCCGCTTCATCAACCACGATAGACCCCTTTTGTTCACTCTGCCAGCGTTGCTCGCACTCATGTCATTGGTCGGCGGGCGGGATTGGGTGAATGGTTAACAGCGCCGACGGAGCGTGTGAGGCATGAAACCGCAAGCCGATTTCGATCCTAGAATCGCCGCCAAGAAACTGATGCGCGAGGGCCGCTCCGGCGCGCTCGCAACCGTGATGCCGGGTTCGGGCGACCCCTATTGCTCGCTGGTCAATGTCGCGAGCGCGGCGGACGGCTCGCCGCTGATCCTGATCTCGCGGCTCGCAATCCACACCAAGAATATTCTTGCCGACAATCGCGTCTCCCTGATGCTCGACGAGCGCAAGGAAGGCGATCCGCTGGAAGGTGCGCGCGTGATGCTGATGGGCCGCGCTCTGGTCTCGACCGACGAGAATGACCGCCGCCGCTATCTCGCGCGCCAGCCGGAAGCGGAGATGTTTGCAGGCTTTGCCGATTTCGCGGTCTACCGGATCGAGATTTCTACAGCCCATCTGGTGGCGGGCTTTGGACGCATCGTCGATCTGAAGCCACAAGATATTCTGGTCGATGTCGCAGGCGCCGACGACCTTCTGGCCGCGGAGCAGGGCGCGGTGAGCCACATGAACGAGGACCACGCCGACGCCTGCCGGCTGTATGCGACCAGGCTGCTGGGCGCACCGGACGGGGAATGGCGCTGCGCAGGCCTCGACCCGGAAGGACTGGAACTGCAAAACGGGCGCGTCGCGCTGCGGCTGCCGTTTCCCCAGCGTGTAAACGGGCCGGGTCCCTTGCGGGCCGTGCTGGTGAAGTTGGCAGCGGAGGCGCGGGCGTAGGCCCAGCGCCGTCGATTTGAACCCGGCCGCGACCTGCAGCGACAAAGTTGTGATCCAGACCCTGTTCCGCATCCGGCGGGGGGCTGTGATATGATATTATGGCTCAGTGATCGACCCGTTGAGGGAAGCACCCATGACACGCATCGCCACATTCATTCTGGCCGGCGCCCTGGCCCTTGTTGCCGGCGCGGCCTTTTCGCCGTCCTTCGCCCAGTCTTCCTTGCAAATCGAAGACGCGCTGAAGCCGAGGGGCCCGGACGGCAAGCCTCTCACCCGCAGCCTCACCCGTTCGCTGAACGCCCCCAATGCGGCGGACAAGAAAGTGATCGACAAGGCCCGTACCCGCGCGATCTCGATCGAAGCCGTGCAACCGGCGGCGAAGGAAGAGCGCGAGGAAATCGCAAAGCTCGTGCAGGACAAGCCGAAGATCGATCTGGCAATCCTGTTCGATTACAATTCGGACCTGATCGGTCCGAAGGCCGTCGGCGCTGTCAATGCGCTCGGCGAAGCGCTGGTCAAGCCGGGCCTGAAGGGCAGCGTGTTCGTGCTAAACGGACATACCGATGCCGCTGGCAGCCCCGAATACAATCTCGGTCTTTCGCATCGCCGCGCACAATCGGTGCGCCGCTATCTGATCGAGACCTATAAGATCGCGCCCGACACGCTGCTGGTCGCAGGTTTCGGCAAGGAGCGGCTGAAAGTTGCAGATCCGTTGGCGGCAGAGAATCGCCGGGTCGAGGTCGTAAACGCCAGTCAGTAATTCCGCGCGCAATTTCGAATGCGAAGGGCGGCCGAACGGCCGCCCTTTTTTGTTCGACGCGCGCAAGTCTGCCGAGACGTAACGACGTGTTGCGGAATTCTTTGGCAGCGCCTTTGGATTGAAGGTGGCGGAGCAGCGGCCGGACAAGATCAAGGCCATCGTCGCAGTCGAGTCGGCGACCGCCGATATTATCGTCAATGCCCCGAAACTGAAGGACGTTCCGTACTGACGGTGTTCGGCGATTTCGTCGACCAGCATCCGCGCTGGGCGGCCTTCAAGTAGACCGACACCGAATATGCCAACGCCATCAGGGCTGCTGGCGGCACCATGGACTGGATCAACCTGCCGGATATGGGAATTAGAGGTAACTGTCACATGATGATGCAGGATCGGAACAATGCCTAGGTCGCCGCTGGGATTCCGAAGTGGCTGGCCGGCAAGGGCCTGACCGATTGAAACTGTCGCTACTGAAACTGTCGTTAACGCAACTTGTGCAGGCCTGGTGCGTGCTTGCTGCGCTGCAGCGTCGATGAGCCCTCAAATGCGACTTCAAAAGGCTTGGCATCCGGCTGTCGCGGCACTAATACACCGCGCGGCCCGGCCGAGGCCGTCTTATGATATTTCTCAAGGTCCGTTTTGTGGGCCACACCGACATTGGCGTGAGAAACATCAAGCCCGCAAGGGCGGCTGAAGCGTTTTCGGGAGGGCATGCGTGCAGGAAACCGGTGTTAGGAATCAGGCCTATGGGGCCGACAAATTCGGCTTGAAGGGACTGAAGGAGATTCACTGGAATCTCGTCGATGCGCCGCTCTATGAGCGCGCGATCGCAGCCGGTGAAGCCAGCATCGTGGCCGGCGGCGCGCTCTGCGCGGAGACCGGCCATCACACTGGCCGCTCCCCCAAGGACAAGCATACGGTGGTCGATGATCTCACCCGCAACAGCGTGTGGTGGGACGGCAACCGCAAAATGAGCCAGGAGAATTTCGAAAATCTCTATCAGGATTTCCTGAAGCATTGCGAAGGCAAACAGCTGTTTGCGCAGGACCTCTATGGCGGCGCCGACAAGACCTATCGCATCAAGGTGCGCGTCTTCACCGAACTCGCCTGGCATTCGCTGTTCATTCGCACGCTGTTGATTCGCCCCGCGCGCGCCGAGCTTGCGGGCTTCGTGCCGGATATGACCATCATCGATCTGCCGTCGTTCAAGCCGGACGCCAAACGTCACGGCGGCCGCGAAGGCTCCGACACGATGGTCGCGATCGATTTCACCCGCAAGATCGTGTTGATATGCGGCAGTTCTTACGCGGGCGAGATGAAGAAGTCGGTGTTCACCACGCTGAATTTCTATCTGCCGGCGCAGGGCGTGATGCCGATGCATTGCTCGGCCAATGTCGGGCCGCATGGTGATTCAGCGCTGTTTTTCGGTTTGTCCGGGACCGGCAAGACCACGCTCTCCGCCGATCCTAACCGCACGCTGATCGGCGATGACGAGACCGGCTGGGGGCCCGACGGTATCTTCAACTTTGAGGGCGGCTGCTACGCCAAGTGCGTCGATCTCAGCCACGAAAACGAGCCGGAGATCTGGGACGCCACCAACCGTTTCGGCGCGATCCTGGAAAACGTGGTGTTCGATCCGATCACGCGCGCGCCCGATTATACCAACATCTCCAAGACCGAGAATACGCGCTCGGCCTATCCGCTCGACTTCATCCCGAATGCCTCGCGTACTGGCTGCGCCGGCCATCCGAAGAATATCATCTTCCTCACTGCCGACGCCTATGGCGTGATGCCGCCGATTGCGAAGCTTTCTCCGGCGCAGGCGATGTATCACTTCCTCTCGGGTTACACCGCGAAGGTCGCCGGTACCGAAAAGGGCCTGGTCGGGGTGCAGCCGGAATTCTCCACCTGCTTCGGCGCGCCGTTCCTGCCGCGGCCGCCATCGGAATACGGCAACCTGCTGCGCGACTATATCGCCAGGCACAACGTGGATTGCTGGCTGGTCAATTCGGGCTGGACCGGCGGCATTTATGGCGTCGGCCGCCGCATGCCGATCAAGGCGACGCGCGCGCTGGTCACAGCCGCGCTCGACGGCTCGCTGAAGAATGCCTCGTTCCGCACCGATCCGTATTTCGGCTTCTCGGTGCCGTCCTCGGTGCCGGGCATCGAGCCGCACCTGCTCTATCCGATGAAGACCTGGAAGGAGAAGGCGGCGTTCGACAAGACCGCTCGCGAACTGGTGAAGATGTTCCAGGACAATTTCACCAAGTTCGAGGACAAGGTCGACGCCGAGGTGCGCGCTGCCGCACCGGAAGTTCGGTTGGCGGCGGAGTAATCGCCGCGCGTGACGTCATCCAAAGGGCGGCCGTTCGGCCGCCCTTTTGTTTTGAAATGACCCGCTGCATTGTTCTGACCATGAAACAGAGCCAGCTAGGCAAGGATGGTCCGCACGTCTCGGCGCTGGGCCTTGGCTGCATGGCGTTCTCCGGCGGCTATGGCGCGCCCGACGATGCCGAGAGCATCGCCACCATCCGTGCCGCGCTTGATGCCGATGGCGCCGAGCAGATGGCGCATCTCGACAGCGAGACGCTTTGACCATGCAAGTGCTGGTTATCGGCGCTGGCGTGATCGGGCTCGCAGTCGCGCGCGCGGCGGCGTTGGCCGGTCACGACGTGATTGTTGCGGAAGCAGCAGACGGCATCGGCACCGGAATTTCCTCACGCAACAGCGAAGTGATTCATGCCGGCATGTATTATCCGACCGGATCACGTCGCGCGCGTTTTTGTCCGCGCGGCAACCGGATGCTGTATGAGTTTTGCGAGGCCCACGGCGTTGCGCATAGGCGTTGCGGCAAGCTGATCGTGGCAACCACTGAGACCGAGCGCGTGCGAGTGGAAGCAATCCATGCGCAGGGCATCGTCAACGGCGTCGACGGATTGGAATTGATCGGCGGCAATGCGGCGCGCGACATGGAGCCCGAATTGTCCTGTGTCGCGGCGCTGATGTCACCCACCACCGGCGTCATCGACGGGCACGGCTATATGCTGGCGCTACAAGGCGATCTCGAGGCGCATGGCGGCGCCATCGCGTTCCAGACGCCGGTCGAGTCGATGACGCTGACGCCGCAGGGCTGGCGGGTGCGCTTCGGCGGCACCGAAGCCGGGCAATTCGAGGTGGACGCGGTGGTGAATTGCGCCGGCCTGTCGGCGCAGAATGTGGCGCGTAGCATCGAAGGCTATCCGGTAGAGCGCATCCCGAAACAGTTCTTGGCCAAGGGCAATTATTTCGCGTTTGCAGGACGGCCGGCTTTCACACGGCTGATCTATCCGACGCCGGTCGATGGCGGTCTCGGCGTGCATGTAACGCTCGACCTCGCCGGCCGCATGCGTTTCGGTCCGGACGTGGAATGGATCGATCACGAGAATTACGAGGTCGATCCGGCGCGCGCAGAGTCGTTCTACGCGCGCATCCGAAGCTACTGGCCGGGCCTTCCGGATGGTTCGCTCGTTCCCGATTATGCCGGCGTGCGTCCGAAGCTGACGGGACCGGGAGAGCCTGCCGCGGACTTCATGATCGAAGGACCAGGCGACCACGGCATGAGGGGGCTCGTCAATCTGTTCGGGATCGAATCGCCCGGGTCTGACCTCTTCGCTGCCGCTGGCCGATGAAGCCGTAGCTTATCTCGCGGCCTGACTGCGCTGGTCGACGTTTCGGCTCATCATCGATTCGCCATCCGCCTCGGGGTCGGGCGTCTCCTCGAGCGGCTGCTTGCCGGGCGCAACGCGCGTCGCGCTCAATTGCGAGCGCAGATTTGCGGAAATGCCCGGCACGTTGGAGATCGCTCGAGAATTCCGTGGTGGACCCGTGGCCGCCTCGATAGGCCATCAATCCCTGTCCGGTTGCGACAAAGTCTCCGGGGCGCAGGGTCGGATCATCCCGCGGATCGAGCCGGACTAGTCCGGTCGCGCTCTTGCCGTCGCAGGTGCAGTCGGCGACCATCTTCTCGCGATAGACGAAAGCGTTTGGAATTTCGGAATAGCGCCGCCCGCCGGGTGCAACCGAATAATCGATCTTCGAGCCGGAGAAGATTTGCGTGGGTGCATTCGGGCAGAATGAACGGCAGAGCTCGACCGCGCTTGACACCGGCGCGATTGCCGAATCGGGAAATACCGCCCGTCGCACATCCGGACGCAGAAATACGGACCGCCGCCAGCGTAATCTCGCGAGGGCGTTCCTTCGTTGCTGCCGGAGCTATGGTTTGGATTTGGATCGGTGTAAGAGGATTGCGCGGGTGGCGCTCAGGCGCTTGAAGCCGCCAAACAGGATGTCGAAGATGCCCTGGGCATTGGAGGGGGCGCTGGACAGCGCAACAATCAGCGCGGCGCTCGCGAGCGCGCAGCTAACCTGATGAAAACTTAAGAAAACGCCGGATCGAGCCACCACACGGCTCCTTTCACAAGGTCATTGAGCATCGAGAACGCGGCGGAACCGTGTTTGGTTGCCCCGCGAAGCCCATACGCGACCAAAAATTACTTTAGGGCAGTTTGGTAAACGACCGCTCAACGCGGCAGGACAATACCGCTTCAGCCCTTCAAAAATTCCGCTGCCTTGTAGAGCGAACGGAAATTCAGCTTGGCGCCGCGGAAGCTGTCGTCGGCGCCTTCCTCGCGGTCGACCATGGTGAAGACCATCACGATCTCGGCACCGGCATCGCGCACCGCCTCTGCTGCCTTGATGGCCGAGCCGCCGGTGGTAGTGACGTCTTCCACGATCACCACGCGCTTGCCGGCCAGCGTCTCGCCCGGCGCGAGCCCTTCGACCGACAGCTTTGCGCCGTGCTCCTTCGGCTTCTTGCGCACGAAGAAGGCCTGGATCGGCTTGCCGCGCATGAAGGACAGCTGTGCGATCGCGCCCGCCAGCGGCACTGCGCCCATTTCCAGCCCGCCGACATAATCGATGTGCTCGTCTTGCAGGGCGTCGAGCGTCAGCTCCGCGAGCAGGGCCGCGCCCTCGGCGTCGAGCATGGTCGGCTTCAGGTTGAAATAGAAATCGCTCTTGCGGCCGGAAGCGAGCGTGATCGCACCGCGCCCGAACGAGCGCTTGGCGATGATGTCGCGCAGGCGCGCGCGATGGCTGTCGTCAGTCATGGCGCTTCCCTACCACCGTTGCGGTGGGCCTGCCATTTCACGCGGGACGGTTTTCCCCAATCGCTTACGGCCGCGGCGGAATTTCCAGCCCGCGTTCGACCGCCGGGCGCGCCAGACAGCGTTCGAGCCAGGCCGGCACCTCGGTCAGCGTGTCGTATTCGACGATCTCGCGCGCACCGTAGAAACCGACCAGGTTGCGCACCCAGCCGAGCATGGAAATGTCGGCGATGGTGAAATCGTCGCCCATGAACCATTGCCGGCCTTTGAGCCGCGTCTCCATCACGCCGAGCAGGCGCTTGGATTCGTCGACGTAGCGCTTGAGCGGGCGCTTGTCCTCGTATTCGCGGCCGGCGAATTTGTGAAAGAAGCCGAGCTGTCCGAAGATCGGCCCGATACCGCCCATCTGAAAATGCAGCCACTGGATGGTCTCGTAGCGGGCATTGGCATCGGCTGGCATGAGCTTGCCGGTCTTGTCGGCGATGTATTGCAGGATCGCGCCCGACTCGAATAGCCCGAGTGGTTTTCCGGACGGTCCGTTCGGATCGAGGATCGCAGGAATTTTTCCGTTCGGATTGAGCGCGAGGAATTCCGGTGTCCAGCTCTCGTTCTTCAAAATGTTGATCGCATGCGCCTCATAGGGAAGGCCCGCCTCCTCGAGCGCGATCGACACCTTCACGCCGTTCGGCGTCGGGAACGAATAGAGCTGCAGGATGTCGGGATTCTTCGCGGGCCAGCGGGTGGCGATGGGGAAGGTGGAGAGGGAGGACATGGGGAGTGATTGCCTTTGGTGGGTTGCTGATCTTGAACCGTCACCCTGAGGTGACATCGCGAAGCGATGGCCTCGAAGGGCGACGGTCCGGATGCTGGCCGTTCATCCTTCGAGGCTTGCAAGCTTCGCTTGCGCGCACCTCAGGATGACGGGTCCGGGGTTCGTGCTCGGGACGGATTTTCTAATGCGCCTCATCCCAGTTGTCGGCGGCGCGGGCTTCGACCGATAGCGGCACATGAAGCTGCAAAGCCGGATGCGGCGCGTCCTCCATCACCTTCTTCACGATCGGCAGCGTCTTCGCCACATCCTTGTCGGGCACCTCGAACACCAGTTCGTCGTGCACCTGCAGCAGCATCTTCGCCTTCAGCTTCGCATCCGACAGCGCGTCGTCCATCCGGACCATGGCGCGGCGGATGATGTCGGCCGCGGTGCCCTGCAGCCGCGCGTTGATCGCGGCGCGTTCATTGAAGGAGCGGATCGACGCATTCGAATTGCGAATGTCGGGATAGTGGCATTTGCGCCCGAACAGCGTGACCACATAGCCGTTCTCGCGGCAGAATTCGCGAGTCTCGTCCATATAATCGCGGATGCCGGGGAAGCGCTCGAAATATTTCTTGATATAGGCGCCGGCTTCCTCGCGCTCGATGCCGAGCTGATTGGCGAGCCCGAAGGCCGAGATGCCATAGATGATGCCGAAGTTGATCGCCTTGGCGCGCCTTCGCACCTCGCCCGGCATGTCCTTCACCGGCACGCCGAACATTTCCGACGCCGTCATCGCGTGAATGTCGACGCTGTCCTTGAAGGCCTGACGCAACGCCGGCACGTTCGCGACTTCGGCGAGCAGACGCAATTCGATCTGCGAATAATCGGCCGACACCAGCTTGTTGCCCGGCGCGGCGATGAAGGCGCGGCGAATCTTGCGGCCCGGCCTCGGTGCGGATCGGAATGTTCTGCAGATTCGGCTCGGACGACGACAGCCGGCCGGTGGTGGTGGCCGCGAGCGAGTAGCTCGTATGCACGCGCTGCGTTTTCGGATCGACATAGGTCGGCAGCGCGTCGGTATAGGTCGAGCGCAGTTTCGACACCTGCCGCCAGTCGAGGATCGCCTGCGGCAGCTTGTGGCCCTGCTCGGCCAGGTCTTCGAGCGCCTTGGCGCCGGTGGACCATTGCCCGGTCTTGGTCTTGGTGCCGCCCGGCAGCCCCATCGATCCGAACAGCACGTCGCCGAGCTGCTTCGGCGAGCCGGGATTGAGCGGCTGGCCGGCAAGCTTCTGGATGTCGGCTTCGAGCCGCACGGATTCGTTGCCGAACTCGCTCGACAATTTCGCGAGTGTCTTCCGGTCGATGGCAATGCCGCGGCCTTCCATGCGCGCCAGTACTTCGACCAGCGGACGCTCCAAGAGTTCGTAGACGTTCGTCATGCGCTCGGCTGCGAGCCGGGGCTTCAGAATGTGCCAGAGCCGCAGGGTGACGTCGGCGTCTTCGGCGGCATATTCGGCGGCCTTGCTGATTTCGACACAGTCGAAAGTCACCCTGGTCTTTCCGGCCTTGGTGACTTCGTTGTAGTCGATCACCGTGTGATCGAAATAGCGCCGCGCCAGCGGGCCGAGCCCATGATCCGAGCGGCCGGCATCGACCACGTAGGACATCAGCAGCGTGTCGTCGTAGGGCGCAATCGTGATCCCGCGCTGCGCGAAAATCTGCCAGTCGAATTTCAGATTCTGGCCGATCTTGAGTACGCCGGGGTCTTCGAGCAGCGGCTTGATGGTTTCGAGTGCGTCCTTCTCGGGAATCTGATGCGGCTCGATACCGGCGTCGAACAAGCCTTCGCTGCCGCCATTCTTCTTGTGAGAGAGCGGGACATAACAGGCTTCGTTCGGCGTCACCGCCAGCGAGAAGCCGCACAATGCCGCCTGCATCGGATCGAGCGAATTGGTCTCGGTATCGATCGCGACATGGCCGTGCTCGATCGCGCGCACGATCCAGGCTTTCAGCCGCGCAAGATCGCGCACGACTTCGTATTTGGAGCGGTCGAACGGGAATGGCTTTGAGTTTTGCGGCGCGCGCTTCCGCAAGCGAGATGGGCGTGAAGGTTTGCTCGGTGGTGGCTCCCCCTCCCGACTTGCTCTTGTTCATCCCTCCCCCTGAAAGGGCGAGGGTGGTCGCCGAAGGCGACCGGGTGGGGGTCTCGGGAGCCGAGGTTGCGGCTTCAGCTTGCGCAGCTTTTGTCCCGGAAACCAGCCTCGAATCCGGCTCGATCTGGCCGATGTCGATGTCGGCTGTCTCGCCGACACGCCGCGTCAGCGTGGAAAATTCCATCGCCTTCAGGAAGGCAATCAGCTTGCTTGTAGTCCGGCTCGTGCACCGCAGGTCTTCGATCGGCACGTCGAGATCGACATGCTGATCGAGCGTGACCAGGCGCTTGGAGAGACGCGCGAGGTCGGCATTGTCGATCAGGGTCTGCCGGCGCTTGTCCTGCTTGATCTCGCCGGCGCGCGTCGAGCAGCGTTTCGAGATCGCCATATTCGCCGATCAATTGCGCCGCCGTCTTGACGCCGATGCCCGGCACGCCCGGCACGTTGTCGGTGGAATCGCCGATCAGCGACTGCACCTCGATCACTTTCTCCGGCGGCACGCCGAATTTCTCGATCACCTCGTCGCGGCCGATCCTCTTGTCCTTCATGGTGTCGTACATGACGACGCGTCGGCCGACGAGCTGCATCAGGTCCTTGTCGGACGACACGATGGTGGCGTTGGCGCCGGCATCGCAGGCGAGCCGCGCATAGGTCGCGATCAGATCGTCGGCCTCGTAGCCGGCCTGTTCGAGGCAGGGGATGTCGAAGGCGTGCACGGCCTCGCGGATCAGCGGGAATTGCGGAATGAGATCGTCCGGCGCATCGCGGGCGGTGCGCCTTGTAGTCCGGATAGAAATCGGTGCGGAACGTCTTTTCGGATTTGTCGAAGACCACCGCGAGATGCGTCGGCTTGTCCTCCGGCTTCATGTCGCGCAGCAGCTTCCACAGCATGTTGCAGAAACCGAGCACGGCATTGACCTGCAGGCCGTCCGATTTGCGGCTAAGCGGCGGCAGCGCGTGATAGGCGCGGAAGATGTAGCCCGATCCGTCGACCAGAAAGACGTGATCGCCTTTCTTCAGAGCGCCGGCGGAAGCGGGTGCGGCGGCCTTCGCGGAAGCGGGCTTGTCGGCGGCGGATTTTTTCGAGGATTTGGATGCTGGCATGGCGGGAATGTGGGCCGTCCGGCGCGCAATGGCAACGCGCGGCGGTGGATATCGGCCATTCATTCTGTTGTTGTCTCATACTCGCAATCCGAATGTGCGTCTGCTAAGGAGCCGCCGCCGGAAGCGCTGCGTTCCGGCTTGGATTTGCTGGCGTTATCAGATATCCATGCACATTGCGATGATCGGTTCCGGCTATGTCGGCCTCGTTTCGGGGGCCTGCTTTGCCGATTTCGGGCATCAGGTGATCTGCGTCGACAAGGACGCGCGGCAAGATCGATGCGCTGCGCCAGGGCGAGATGCCGATCTACGAGCCCGGCCTGTCGGATCTGGTGGCGCAGCAATGTGCGGCAGGGGCGGCTCTCGTTCTCGACCGATCTGAACGGCCCGGTGGCGGACGCCGAAGCCGTGTTCATCGCGGTCGGTACGCCGTCGCGTCGCGGCGACGGCCACGCCGACCTGACCTATGTCTATGACGCCGCCCGCGAGAGTGGCGCAGGCGCTCGACGGTTTCACCGTGGTGGTGACGAAATCGACCGTGCCGGTCGGCACCGGCGATGAAGTGGAGCGCATCATGCGGCGAGACGCGCGCCGATGCCGATTTTGCGGTCGTCTCCAATCCGGAATTCCTGCGCGAAGGCGCCGCGATCCGCGACTTCAAGCATCCCGACCGGATCGTCATCGGCACCGATGACGCGCGCGCCAAGCGAGGTGATGGCGCAGATCTATCGCCCGCTTTATCTCAATCGCTCGCCGATCATGGTGACCGAGCGGCGCACGGCGGAGCTGATCAAATACGCGGCCAATGCGTTTCTGGCGACCAAGATCACCTTCATCAACGAGATGGCGGATCTCGCCGAAAAGGTCGGTGCCAATGTGCAGGACGTCGCGCGCGGCATCGGGCTCGACAACCGCATTGGCTCGCAAGTTCCTGCATGCCGGCCCGGGCTTCGGCGGCTCCTGCTTTCCGAAGGACACGCTCGCGCTGATCAAGACCGGGCAGGATCACGAGGCGCCGCTGCGCATCGTCGAGACGGTCGTCGCGGTCAACGACGCAGCGCAAACGCGCGATGGCGCGCAAGGTTCTGGCCGCGGCGCTCGGCGGCAGCCTGCGCGACAAGACGGTGGCGGTGCTGGGCCTCACCTTCAAGCCGAATACCGACGACATGCGCGACTCGCCCTCGATCCCGCTGATCACGGCGTTGCAGGACATGGGCGCGAAGGTGCGCGGCTATGATCCCGACGGCATGGAGCAGGCGCGCGAGGTTTTGAACAACGTCACCTATACCGAGAGCGCCTATGACTGCGCGCAAAGGCGCGACGTGCTGGTGATCGTCACCGAATGGGAGCAGTTCCGCGCGCTCGATTTCGGCGGCGCTGAAGACCGCAATGGCGAAGCCGGTGATCGTCGATCTGCGCAACATCTATCCGCCCGAGGATATGGCAAAGCACGGGTTTACTTATACGGGCGTCGGGCGGGGTTAGTTCTCAAAGCAGTCATGGCCGGGCATAGCCGTTCGAAGAACGGCGTCGCTTCGCTCGCCTATTGACCCGGCCGTCCCGATAAGGTGAGCACGGTACCATCCCAAGCGGGATGCGCGGATCAAGTCCGCGCATGACGACCGAGTTTGCTGGCGCGCTCACATGAAATTCAACTCTCCCCTTCCGATCGACGATGCGCTGCCTGCGCTGACGCAAGCGTTGCGAGCGCGCGAGGCGGCGGTGCTGGTGGCGCCGCCCGGCGCCGGCAAGACCACGCGCGTGCCGCTGGTGCTGATCGACGAGCCGTGGGCAAAGGACAAAAAGATCATCGTGCTGGAGCCGCGCAGGCTTGCGGCGCGCGCGGCGGCCGAGCGCATGGTCAAAGACACTGGGCGAAAAGGTCGGCGACACGGTCGGTCTGCGCGTGCGGTTCGGCTCGAAAGTGTCGAAGAAGACCCGCATCGAAGTCGTCACCGAAGGCATTTTCACCCGCCTGATTCTCGACGATCCGGAATTGCCGGGCGTCGCCGCGGTGCTGTTCGACGAATTTCATGAGCGTTCGCTCGATGCCGATCTCGGTCTTGCGTTCGCGCGCGACGCGCAGCAGGGCTTGCGCGAGGATCTGAAAATCCTCGTCATGTCCGCGACGCTCGACGGCGCGCGCGTCGCAAAACTTCTGGGCGACGCGCCGGCGATCGAAAGCCAGGGCCGCGCCTATCCGGTCGAGACCCGCTACCTGCCGCGCGATGCACGCGCGCATCTCGAGCCGCAGGTAGCCGATGCCGTTACGCGCGCGCTACGGGCGGAGGGCGGCTCTCTTCTCGTCTTCCTGCCCGGTCAGGCCGAAATCCGCCGCACCGAGACGCTGCTGAAGGAGCGCGTCACCGATCCCGCGACCGACATTGTCGCGCTTTATGGCGCGCTCGATGCGCAGGTGCAGGATCGCGCGATCGAGCCGTCGCCGCCCGGCCGGCGCAAGGTGGTGCTCGCGACTTCGATCGCCGAAACCTCGCTCACCATCGAGGGCGTGCGGGTGGTGATCGATTCCGGGCTTGCGCGGGTGCCGCGATTCGAGCCCGGTGTCGGGCTGACGCGGCTCGAGACCGTGCGGGTCTCGCGCGCCGCCGCCGATCAGCGCCGCGGCCGCGCCGGCCGCACCGAGCCCGGTGTCTGTTACCGGTTGTGGAACGAGCCCGAGACCGCGTCGCTCGAAGCCGTATGCGCGGCCGGAAATTCTTGCCGCCGATCTTTCTTCGTTTGCGCTCGATCTCGCGCAATGGGGCGTCGCCGATCCGGCCAAGCTCGCTTTTCTCGATCCGCCGCCGCAGGCCGCCTATTCCGAAGCGCGCAAGCTGCTGACGGAATTGTCCGCGCTCGATGCCGACGGCCGCATCACCGATGAGGGCCGCAGCCTTCGTGCGCTGCCGCTGCCGCCGCGGCTCGCGCGCATGGTGGTCGATGCCGCCCGCGACGGCTGCGGCGAACGCGCCGCGCAGATGGCGGTGCTTGTCACCGAGCGCGGGCTCGGCGGCAACGACGCCGATCTGTCGCACCGGCTCGATCAGTTCCGCCGCGATCGTTCCCGCCGCGCCGAAGAAGCGCGCGGCATGGCGAGGCGATGGGCGGAGGAGGCCGGTGACCGCAAGCACGAAAGCGATACAAGCGTCGGCTCGCTGTTGGCGCTCGCTTTTCCGGATCGCATCGCGAAAAATCGCGGCGGCGGGCAGGGCGGCTTCCTGCTCGCGAATGGGAGAGGTGCCGTTCTCGATCCGGCCTTGTCGCTTGCGCGCGAGCCGTTCATTGTCGCGGCCGAATTATCGGGCAGCGCTGCGCAGGCGCGCATCCTGCTTGCGGCGGCTATTTCACCAGCCGAGATCGAGCGGCTATTCGCCGACCGGATAGAGACGCGCGAAGAGGTCTCCGTCGATCCCGCAACCCTCGCGCTGCGAGGACGAAGGGCACGTCGCCTCGGCGCCATTGCGCTGTCGGAACAGATAACGCCGGTCGAGGCCTCGCCGGAAAATGCCGAAAAGCTCGCCAAAGCGATCGCGGCCGCTGGTCTCGACCGGCTGCCCTGGAGCAGGCATCTGAATCAGTGGCGCGACCGCGTCCTGTTTCTTCGCAAATCCGAAGGCGATGAATGGCCCGACCTTTCGAACGAAGCACTCGCCGTAAGCGCGGCCGAATGGCTGGCGCCGCTTTTCGCAGACAAGACCGCGCTGAAGGAGCTTGGCGCCGACGATCTTTCAAACGCGGTGATGGAATTGCTGCCGTGGAACATGCGCCGGCGGCTTGACGCGGAAGCGCCGACACATTTCGAAGCGCCGACCGGCACGCAGGTGCCGATCGACTTTGAAGCCGAAGCCGGTCCGAGCATTGCGATCCGCGTGCAGGAATTGTTCGGGCTCAACACGCATCCCTCGATCGCGGGCGGCCGCGTGCCGCTGGTGATCGAATTGCTGTCGCCTGCGCATCGTCCGGTGCAGGTGACGCGCGACCTGCCGGGTTTCTGGCGTGGCAGCTACGATGCGGTGAGGACGGAAATGCGCGGCCGCTATCCGCGCCATCCCTGGCCGGACGATCCGGCCAATGCGATGCCGACCCGCCGCGCCAAGCGTCCGGGCACCTGAAACCGAAAAGCTAAAGTTTTATCGATCGCGTTTACCGGTTCTCGACCACCTGTGGCGGAATCGGGTTCGTGACTACCGCCGTTAGCGTGTGATTGGGGTCCTTTGTGATTTTGTGGCCGGCGGACAAGCAGGAATGCGGCGGACATGCGTTCGATCATTATCGTTGCCGGGCTGATACTCGGCGTGGCGGGCGTGTTCGGGAAATTTATGCAGCAGCCCGCGCAACCCGTGCCGACGAAACCGGCGCCGGCAGCGGCGTCTGCGGCCGCCGGCGCGCCGGCGGGTCCGCGCAGCGTCAGCATCGGGCGCGACCATCGCGGACATTTCCAGGCCAATGGCCGCGTCGATGGACGGCAGGTCTCCTTCATGGTCGATACCGGCGCGTCGGTGATTGCGCTGACCGAGCGCGATGCCGACCGGCTCGGTATCCGCCCGTCGCGAAATAGTTTCACTGCGGCGGTGAGCACCGCGAACGGCGTGGTGCGCGCCGCGCCGGTGATGCTGAATTCGGTCGATATCGGCGGGCTGGTGGTGCGCGATGTGCGCGCGCTGGTGGTGCCCGGCGGAGCGCTGAACGAAAACCTGCTCGGGCTTTCCTACCTCACCCGGCTGAAGCGGTTTGAATATTCCAACAATAAGCTGCTGCTGGAGAATTGACGTAGGAGCGGCTTTTTTGCGGCGTCTTTAAATGCGCCGCAACCCTTTCCCTCGCCGCGGCGTTTGCGCTATGGCTCCCGCGCCCGATTCCCGTTCCCATTCTGAGGAAATCCATGTTTCCGAAGCCGGTGGCGCAGCTTGCGCCCAATACCTATGCCTACGAATCTCAGCCGATGGTGAAGCCGACCGGCTTTCGCGAATATGACGCACGCTGGCTGCTCGGGCGCGAGATCAATCTGATGGGCGTGCAGTGGCTGGGCATGGGCATCGGCACGCTGGTGCACGAAATGGGCGTAAAGCCCGACATCGTCACCGGCCACGATTTCCGCGGCTATTCTGCGTCGGTGAAGATGGCGCTGATCTCCGGCATGATGGCCGCCGGCATGCGGGTGCGCGACATCGGGCTTGCGCTCTCGCCGATGGCCTATTTCGCACAATTCGATCTCGACGTGCCGTGCGTTGCGATGGTCACCGCCTCGCATAACGACAATGGCTGGACCGGCGTGAAGATGGGCGCCAACCGCCCGCTCACCTTCGGCCCCGACGAGATGACAAAGCTGAAGGAGATCGTGCTCAACGCCCGCTTCAAAACCCGGGAGGGCGGCAGCTACGCCTTCATCGACGATTTTCCGTCGCGCTATATCAAGGATCTCGACCAATCGTCCGAAGCTGAAGCGCAAGCTGCGCGTGGTCGCGGCCTGCGGCAACGGCACCGCCGGCGCGTTCGCGCCCAAGGTGCTGGAGGCGATCGGCTGCGAGGTGATCCCGCTCGATTGCGAGCTCGACCACACTTTTCCGAAATACAATCCCAATCCCGAAGACATGAAGATGCTGCACGCCATGCGCGATGCAGTGATCAATGCCGGCGCCGATGTCGGCTTCGGCTTCGACGGGGATGGCGATCGTTGCGGCGTGGTCGATAACGAGGGCGACGAGATTTTTGCCGACAAGATCGGCGTAATGCTCGCGCGCGACATATCCGTGCTGCACCCCGGCGCGACCTTCGTGGTCGATGTGAAATCGACCGGGCTGTTCGCGACCGATCCGGTGCTGATCGCGAACAAGGTAAAGACGGAATACTGGAAGACCGGCCATTCCTACATGAAGCGGCGCGTGAACGAGAGCGGCGCACTCGTAGGGTTCGAGAAATCCGGCCACTTCTTCTTCAACAAGCCATTCGGCCGCGGCTACGACGACGGGCTCGTCTCGGCCATCGCGATCTGCGACATGCTCGAACGCAATCCGACCAAGAGCATGAGCGACCTGAAGAACGCGCTGCCCAAGACCTGGTCTTCGCCCACCATGTCGCCGCATTGCGACGACGAAAAAAAATACGGCATCGTCGATGCGGTGGTGAAGCATTTCGAGGCAGCAAAGAAAAAGGGCGGCAAGGTCGCGGGTCAGGGCATCCGCGATCTGGTCACCGTGAACGGCGTGCGCGTGACGGTCGAGGACGGCACCTGGGGTCTGGTGCGCGCTTCATCCAACAAGCCGGAACTCGTGGTGGTGGTCGAAAGCCCGGCCTCGGAAGCCCGCATGCACGAGATGTTCGAAGCGGTGGATTCGGTGCTGCGCACCTATCCGGAAGTCGGCGAATACAATCAGAAGCTCTAAGCGAGCGGAAGCTCCAGGCGCGCATTTTCAAGCACGCGCTGGCGTGCTTGTATGGGCTCTGACCGGGAAATAATGCGGCTTGATGCAATGATTTCAGGGGTCGCGTCGTGACGGCAGCGAGCGCCATCGTCGATCAGGTGTCGGACGACTCGCCGGGTGCGCGCGAGATCGGCTTCTCGATCCCCGAGCGCTACAACGCCAGCGCAATCCTGTTCGACAATCTGGCGCGCGGCAATGGCGCGCGTCCGGCATTGCACGGTCCGGGCGGAACCATCAACTATGACGAATTGTGCCGCCTCACGGCGCGCGCCGGCAACGCACTGGCCTCGCTCGGGCTCGAACGCGGGTCGCGGGTCGCGCTGTTGCTCGATGACACGCCGCTCTATCCTGCGTTCATCTTCGGTGCGATCCGTGCGGGCCTGGTGCCGGTTCTTCTCAATACGCTGACGCCGCCCGATCTGCTTCAGTTTTATATCGCGGATAGCGGCGCCCGAACCGTCGCGATCGAAGCCGATATCGCAGGCCAGCTATCGGAACAGGCAGTGCGCGACACGGCGCTTGAGACCGCGATCGTCGTCAATGGCGAAGCGTCGCTTCCACATGTGCGAAACGTCGTGACAACTTCGTCTTGGCTGGACGATTTCCCCGCCACGCTTGCGCCCGCGGATACGCATCGCGATGACATGGCATTCTGGATGTATTCATCGGGCTCGACCGGGCGGCCGAAGGGCATCGTGCATCTGCAGCACGACATGGCCTATACCGCCGCGAGCTACGAACGGCACATTCTGAAACTGTCCCCCGACGATGTGTGCTTCTCGGTGCCGAAGATATTTTTCGCGTATGGCATCGGCAATTCGCTGACGTTTCCTTTCTCGGTCGGTGCATCGAGTGTGTTGATGCCGGGCAAGCCGGAGCCGTCCGCGATTTTCGGCGCCATTGCGCGATTCCGTCCGTCGGTATTTTTTGGTTTGCCGACGCTCTACACCGCGCTTGCAAAGTCCGCCGCCGCCGCTTCCGCCGATCTGTCGCCGTTGCGGCTATGTATTTCCGCTGCCGAGATTCTGTCTCAGGACGTCGCGGGTGCGTGGAAGGCGCTGTCGGGTCTCGACATTGTCGAAGGCCTGGGCTCGACCGAGATGCTGCACATCTACCTGTCAAACACGCAAGACCGCCAGCGGCAGGGCTCGGCAGGTCTGCGCGTGCCCGGATACGAGATTTCGCGTTCTCGACACCGAGGGCCGGCCGGTGGCCGATGGCGATGAGGGCGTGCTGCAGGTGCGCGGCCATTCCAGTGCCCCGCTTTACTGGAACAGGCCGGACAAGACCGCCGAAACCATGCGTGGAGACTGGCTCTATACCGGTGATCGCTTCGTGCGCGATGCCGACGGCTTTCATTTTTTCCGCGGACGTGCCGACGATCTCGTCAAGGTATCGGGCCAGTGGGTATATCCGCTGGAGGTCGAACTCTGCATGGCCGAGCACGGCAAGGTGCGCGAAGTCGCCGTCATGGCGATGGAATTGGCGGACCGGCGCATGACGCTGAAGGCCTTTGTGGTGCCGGTCGACGCGTCGTCCGATCGCGATACGCTGACACTGGAATTGCAAAACTACGTCAAGGCGACGCTGTTGCCGTACAAGTATCCGCGGATCGTGGAGTTCATGTCCGAATTGCCGAAGACCGGTACCGGCAAGATCGATCGCCAACAGTTATTGAAGCGCGATATCAACCCCTGACACAGCGACGCCTTCCTTATTCCGCCGCTTCCTTGACGTTGGCGCGGAAAGGATGCCCCGGATAGACGCCGAGAATTTTCATCTCCTTGGAGAAGAATTCCAGCTCCTTCAGCGCCAGCGCCACGTTGCGATCCTTGGGATGGCCCTCGATATCGGAATAGAACATGGTGGCGAAGAAACTGCCGCCGACCATGTAGCTTTCCAGCTTGGTCATGTTCACGCCGTTGGTGGCGAAGCCACCCATCGCCTTGTAGAGTGCGGCCGGAATGTTGCGCACCTGGAACACAAAGGTCGTGATCACCGGGCCGTTGCCGTCCTCGGCCCATTTCGGTTCGCGCGCCAGCACGAGGAAGCGCGTGGTGTTGCTGGCGTCGTCTTCCACGTCCTCAGCGAGAATGTCGAGGCCATAAATTTCGGCGGCGAGACGCGAGGCCAGCGCGGCGCAGGTCCTGTCACCGCGCTCCGCGACCTCGCGCGCCGAGCCCGCGGTATCGGCGGCAACCACCGCCTTCACTTTCAGCTTGCGGATGATGTTGCGGCATTGGCCGAGCGCGTGGACATGACTCTCGACGGTCTTGATGCCGGCAAGCGTCGCGCCCTTCGGCGCCATCAATTGATGCTTCACCGGCAAAAACCATTCGGCAACGATATGCAGCCCGGAATTCGGCATCAGATGATGGATGTCGGCGACCCGGCCGGCGATGGAATTTTCCACCGGGATCATGCCGAGCGCGGCTTCGCCGCTCGACACCGCGGCGAAGGCATCCTCGAAGGTCGGGCAGGGCATCGGCTCGAAATCCGGATACGCCTCGCGGCAGGCAAGATGCGAGTTGGCGCCGGCTTCGCCCTGAAACGCGATTTTCTTTTTGGTCATGCGGTTCCGTTACGCTTCACGCGGCTGGTGAGTCAACGCCCCAGGATATGGCGCGCGGTTTCCAGGTCTTCGGGTGTATCGACGCCGAGCGGCACCGAGGCCACGATGGCGGCGTCGATGCGCATGCCGGCTTCCAGAGCTCGCAATTGTTCGAGCTTCTCGCGCTTTTCGAGTGGTGACGGCGGCAGCGCGACAAAGCGCTCCAGCGCCGAACGCCGGTAAGCATAAAGTCCGATGTGGTGATAGAGCGGTCCTTCGCCATAGGGCGCGGTGGCCCGGGTGAAATAGAGCGCGCGCAGCCGGGTGGGGCTCACGGCCGAGCCTACCAGCTTCACCACATTGGGATTGTCGCGCTCGTCCTCGTTCACGATCTCGGCCGCGAGGGTGGCGATATCGACGGCGGGATCGTCGAGCAGATCGACCGCGGCGCGCAGATCGGCAGCTTCGAGTGTCGGCAGGTCGCCCTGCACATTGACCACGACCCGGATGGCCCGCGCGAAGTCCGCGATTTCCAGCGCCTCGAAAATGCGGTCGGACCCGGAGGCATGGTCGGTGCTCGTCATCAGCGCGCGATGGCCGGCTTTTTCCACCGCTGCGAGTATCGGTTCGGAATCGGTCGCCACGATCACCTCGCCGAGATTGGCGGCCCGGGCGCGCTCGACCACGTGTTCGATCATCGGCTTGCCGCCGATATCGGCGAGCGGCTTGCCGGGCAGGCGCGTCGCTGCCATCCGGGCCGGGATCAGGATCAGAACGTCGCGTCGGGCCATCGAATTTCGGGGGTTTTTGCGGGCCGCCCCGCCCAACCAATGTCGCAGGGAGCGCTCGCTTATACGGGTTGCGTACGTGCGAGCAAACCGGCTATTTGTGCCCGGCCGCGGGCGAGTTTCGCGGCTTCTCCGACCATTACCGCCCTTCCGCGGAGCCGCTTCTCGATGGATTCCTTCGAACTCAACAAGATCCTGGGCGCCCTTCTGGCGACCTGCCTCGCCGTGCTGTCGCTGAATATCGCCGCCGGCGCGGTCTTTACGCCGAGCAAGATTGAAAAGCCGGGCTATGCCATCGTCGTGCCGGATGTCCCGGCTGCCGGCGAAGCCGCCAAGCCCGAGCCGGCGGAGCCGATCGCGGTCCGACTCGCGAGTTCCGACCCGAAGAAAGGCGAGACGGCCGCCAAGCAATGCGCGGCCTGCCATACCTTCGAAAAGGGTGGTCCGAACCGGGTCGGCCCCAATCTCTTCGGCATCGTCGATCGCGCCAAGGCATCAGTCGCCGGCTTCAATTACTCGGCCGCCCTGAAAGCCAAGGGCGGGAGCTGGACCTTCGACGACCTCGACCACTTCCTGACCAACCCGAAAGCGTGGTTGCCGGGCACCAATATGAGCTATGCCGGCCTTGGCCGCGGTGGGCAGCGCGCCGATCTGATCAATTTCCTGCATACACTGTCGGACAACCCGGTGCCGCTGCCCAAGGCGGCGGAAGCGGCTCCTCCCGGACCGGCTGCGGAGAAGAAATAGACTGCAGATTCTTTGGATCAGTCTGGCGGCCGGGCCCAAAAAGCCCGGCCGTTGCCGTTTTGGGCGAAGGTGGGCAGATTTGGCGAGATGGAGTACGGTAAATTGCGCGCAATTAATGTGAGCGGGCTGGGGTTCTCGGTAAAATCGTCATAAATGAGCGTGTAAGTAGGCTTGTATTGGTTGTTCCCCGTGCTGTCGTTTTAAAAGTGCCCGGAGCTGAAGCCGTGAAATTGTCCCGACGTTCCCTGATCCGCGCCGGCGCGTTGGCGCTGACCGCGCCCGCCGGCTCCACCCTCGAAGGACTGATCGCAACGCCAGCAAGTGCGCAAGGCGCAGCGCCGGTCTGGAAACACGGTCTGTCGCTCTTCGGCGACCTGAAATATCCCGCCGACTTCAAGCATTTCGGATACGTCAATCCGAAAGCGCCGCGCGCCGGCCTGGTGCGGCAGGTCGCGATTGGCACCTTCGATAATTTCAATCAGGTGGTGTCCGGCGTGAAGGGGCAGCTTGCGGCCGGTATTACCTACACCTCCGACACATTGATGATGCAGTCGCTGGACGAGGTCTCGACCGAGTATGGCCTGCTTGCGGAATCGGTAAGTCATCCCGACGATTTCTCGACCGTTACCTATCGCTTGCGCAAGGAAGCCAAATGGCATGACGGCCGGCAGGTGACGCCGGAGGATGTGATCTTCTCGGTCGAAGCGTTCAAGAAATATCACCCGCAATATTCGGCGTATTACAAACACGTCACCAAAGTCGAGAAGACCGGCGACCGCGAAATAAGGTTCACCTTCGATCAGCCGGGCAACCGCGAATTGCCGCAGATCGTCGGTCAGGTCACCGTGTTGCCGAAGCATTGGTGGGAAGGCCAGGACGCGCAGGGAAAGCAACGCGATATCTCGCAGACCACGCTCGAAGCGCCGCTCGGATGCGGCGCCTACAAGATCAAGAGCTTCGTGCCCGGCCGCAGCATCGTTTACGAGCGCGTAGCCGATTATTGGGGCAACGCGGTGAACGTGAATGTCGGCGTTAATAATTTCGAGGAACTTCGTTACGAGTATTTCCGCGACACCACGGTTGCACTCGAAGCCTTCAAGGCCGACCAAATCGATTGGCGTAACGAATCAAGCGCCAAGGATTGGGCTACGGCCTACGATTTCCCGGCGGTTATCGATAAGCGCGTGGTGCTGGAAGAATTCGAAATCCGCAATTTCGGCGTGATGCAGGCTTTCGCCTTCAATATCCGGCGCGACAAGTTCAAGGATGCACGCGTGCGCCGCGCCTTCAATTTCGCCTTCGACTTTGAGGAAATGAACAAGCAGATATTCTTCGGCCAGTACAAGCGTGTCGGGAGCTTTTTCGAAGGCACCGAACTCGCTTCGTCGGATTTGCCGACGGGACTCGAACTGGAAATTCTCAACACCGTAAAGGACAAGGTGCCGCCGGAGGTTTTCACGACCACCTTCACCAACCCGGTGGGCGGCAACGCCGATGCGGTGCGCAATAATCTGCGACAGGCTTTGCGACTGTTCCGTGAAGCTGGCTATGAGGTCAAAGATCACAAACTGACCAATACGAAAACCGGCGAGAAGATGACCGTCGAGGTACTGATCAACGCACCGGCTTTCGAGCGGGTGGTCAGCTTCTGGAAGCCGGTGCTGGAGCGCGTCGGCGTCGATGTATCGATCCGGATCGTGGATGCGAGCCAGTACGAGAACAGGGTGCGCAGCTGGGACTTCGATATAGTGATCGCGTCCTGGGGCCAGTCGCTTTCGCCAGGCAACGAGCAGCGCGGCTTTTGGGGTTCGCAGGCCGCCGATCAGGCCGGCTCGCGCAATCTCGTCGGCATCAAGGATCCCGCGATCGACGCCTTGATCGACCGCGTCATCTTCTCCAAGAGCCGCGATGAACTGCATGCCGCGACCCGCGCCATGGACCGCGTGTTGCTCGCGAATCATTTCGTGGTGCCGCAATGGACCTACGGCAAGGTGCGCACCGCGCGCTGGGACCGTTATGGCCGTCCCGATCCGCTGCCGAAATACGGCATGTCGGGCTTTCCGACCGTATGGTGGTGGGATGCTGAAAAGGCCGCGAAGGTGGGATCGCGTTCGTGAGATTGGTCACGCGTCGGGGCATTTTGACCATTGCTGCCGGCGCTGCCAGCGCGTTGACACTAGGTAAGGCTTCACGCGCGCGAAGACCGCGAAGCCCACGGCATCTCGGCTTTCGGCGATCTCAAATATCCCGCGGATTTCCAGCAGCTCGACTATGTCAATCCGGATGCGCCGAAGGGCGGGTTGTTTTCACAGATCGGTTCGAACCGGCAATTCAACCAGAACTTCCTCACCTTCAATTCCTTCAACAGCTACATCCTGAAGGGCGACGCGGCGCTCGGCGTGGAGCGTACCTTTGCGAGTTTGATGTCGGGAGCGGCGGACGAGCCCGATTCGATGTACGGGCTAGCCGCGCGCGCGGTGCAGGTGTCCGACGACGGTCTGACCTATCGCTTCCTGATGCGGCCGGGCCTTACTTTCCACGATGGCTCGCCGCTCACTGCGCAGGATTGTGCCTTCACGCTGAATATCCTGAAAGAGAAGGGACACCCGATCATTCAGGCGCTGATGCGGGAATTTGCCGGCGCGGAAGCGGCCGACGACCTCACCGTGGTCGCGCGCTTCAAGGAAAAACGCGGGCGCGACGTGCCGCTATTCGTAGCCTCAATGCCGATCTTCTCGCGCGCCTATTACAGCAAGCGCCCGTTCGACGAATCGACGCTCGATATCCCGCTCGGCAGCGGGCCCTATAAGGTCGGTCGCCACGAGGTCGGGCGCTATGTCGAATATGATCGCGTCAAGGATTGGTGGGGCGCAAATCTGCCGATCCAGCGCGGGCTGCATAACTTCGATATTTTACGTTACGAATTTTATCGTGATCGCGACGTGGCCTTTGAGGGCTTCACCGGCAAGAGTTATTTATTCCGCGAGGAATTCACCTCGCGGATCTGGGCGACCCGCTATAATTTTCCGGCGATCCGTGATGGACGCGTAAAGCGCGACGTCCTGAAAGACGAGACGCCTTCCGGCGCGCAAGGCTGGTTCATCAACACGCGCCGCGAGAAATTCAAGAATCCGCTTTTGCGCGAGGCGCTGATCTACGCCTTCGATTTCGAGTGGACCAACCGCACCATCATGTACGGGTCCTACGATCGCACTCATTCGGTATTCCAGAATTCCGACATGATGGCGAACGGCAAGCCGAGCGATGACGAACTGAAGCTGCTCGAGCCCTATCGCGGCAAGGTACCGGAAGAGGTGTTCGGTGAGCCGTTCGTGCCGCCGGTATCAGATGGCTCGGGTCAGGACCGCAACCTGCTGCGTCACGCCTCGCAAATCCTGAACCAGGCCGGATACGCGATCAAGAACGGCAAACGCATAACGCCTTCCGGCGAGCGGATGACGATCGAATTTCTGCTCGATGAGCCAAGTTTCCAGGCTCATCACATGCCCTATATCAAGAATCTCGGCGTGCTCGGGATCGACGCCAGCGTGCGCATGGTCGATCCGGTGCAGCAGAAATACCGCGTCGACGACTTCGACTTCGACATTGCGATCCAGCGCTTCAGCTTCTCGACGGTGCCGGGAGATTCGCTGCGATCCTATTTCTCGTCTCGTTCCGCCGCGATCAAAGGGTCGCAGAATCTGGCCGGAATTTCCGATCCGGTCATCGATGCACTGGTCGACCAGATCGTTGCCGCCAATACCCGTCCCGAAATGGTGACGGCCTGCCGGGCGCTGGACCGCGTGATCCGGTCCGGGCGCTATTGGGTTCCGCATTGGTACAAGGCCTCGCACTGGATCGCTTATTGGGACATGTTCGACCGCCCAACCCAGGGCAAGCCAAAATATGCCCGCGGGATTCCGGAAACCTGGTGGTACAATCCCACAAAGGCCGCCAAACTGGAGCGCAAGACCTGAGTTTTCTCTTCCTTCCACCTTGAGGGAGGATCGGCGAGCGAGCCGGGGTGGGTTCGCCTCGGTCCGCTCCCACGCCCGGTCGGCTTCGCCGGCCACCCTTCCCCGGCGGGGGAAGGTCTGACAGCAACCAACGAGCGAATATGGGCGCATATATCATCCGACGCGTACTTTTGATGATCCCGACCTTGCTCGGGATCATGCTGGTGTCGTTCGCGGTCGTGCAATTTGCGCCCGGAGGGCCGGTCGAGCGCGTCATCGCGCAATTGTCCGGTTCCGATACCGGCGCGACGTCGCGCATCTCCGGCTCGCCCGGCGGCGATTTCGGCGCTCGCGGGGCGGAAGGTGCCTCGGCCGTTGACGGTGGGTCGTCGAAATATCGCGGCGCGCAGGGGCTCGATCCGGAATTCATCAAGCAGCTGGAAAAGCAGTTCGGTTTCGACAAGCCAGCCTATGAGCGCTTCGGTTTGATGCTGTGGAACTTCAGCCGGTTCGATTTCGGCAAGAGCTATTTCCGCGACGTCTCCGTGATACAGCTCATCAAGGAAAAGTTGCCGGTTTCGATCTCGCTCGGTCTCTGGATGACATTGCTCACCTACCTGATCTCGATCCCGCTCGGCATTCGCAAGGCGGTGATGGACGGATCGAGATTTGACACCTGGACGTCCGGCATCATCATCATCGGCTATGCGATACCGGGATTTCTGTTCGCAATTCTATTGATCATCCTGTTCGCCGGAGGTTCGTTCCTCGACTGGTTCCCGCTGCGCGGGCTGACCTCCGAGAACTGGTCGCAATTCCCCTGGTACAAGAAGATCCTCGATTATTTCTGGCATCTGGCACTGCCGATGGCGGCAATGGTCCTCGGCGCGTTCGCGACGCTCAGCCTGCTAACCAAGAATTCGTTCCTGGATGAAATCCGCAAGCAATATGTGCTGACCGCCAAGGCCAAGGGCTGTAATAATCGTCAGGTGCTTTACGGCCACGTTTTCCGAAACGCGATGCTGATCGTGATCGCCGGCTTCCCGGCCACCTTCGTGCATGCCTTCTTTTCAAGTTCGGTGCTGTTGGAGACGATCTTCTCGCTCGACGGACTCGGCCTGCTCAGCTTCGAAAGCATTCTGAACCGCGATTATCCGGTGGTGTTCGCCTCGCTCTACATATTCGCGCTGATCGGGCTTGTCGTAAACCTGATCTCGGACCTGGTCTACACCTGGGTCGATCCGCGGATCGATTTCGAGACGCGCGAGGTCTGACATGGATGCGCGCGTCACGAATGAGATGCCCGACACAGCGGCCCAGGCGCCGCTGGGTCTGGCCGTCCTTCCGGAAAGTCGGCCGCTGCAACTTTCGCCGATCAACAAGCGGCGCTGGACGAATTTCAAGCGCAACCGGCGCGGCTACTGGTCGCTGTGGCTTTTCACCATCCTGTTCGTGGTGTCGCTGTTTGCGGAATTCATCGCCAACGACAAGCCGTTCCTGGTCAGGTTTGACGGCCGCTTCTATTTCCCCGCCATTTTCACCTATTCCGAAACGACCTTCGGCGGCGAGTTCGAGACCGCGGCCGATTATCGCGACCCCTATCTTCAGAAGATGATCACGGAGAAGGGCGGCTTCATGCTGTGGCCGCTGATCCGGTATTCTTATTCCACTCACAATCTCGATCTGCCGACACCGGCGCCGTCAAAGCCGACCTGGCTTCTCACCGAAGAGCAATGCAAGTCGGTGGTTCAGCGCAAGAACCTGACCGGATGCCGAGACCTCGAATATAACTGGCTTGGCACCGACGATCAGGGCCGCGACGTGGTGGCGCGGTTGATCTACGGCTTCCGCATTTCCGTGCTGTTCGGTCTGATACTCGCCACCATTTCGTCGGTGATCGGCGTGATCGCCGGCGCCTTTCAGGGCTATTTCGGCGGACGCGTCGACCTTTTCGCGCAGCGTGCGATCGAGATATGGACTGCGATCCCGTCGCTCTATCTGCTGTTGATCATTTCTTCGGTTCTGGTGCCGACATTCTTCGTCCTGCTCGGGATATTGCTGCTGTTTTCCTGGGTCACGCTTGTCGGTCTGGTGCGGGCGGAATTCCTGCGTGGCCGCAATCTTGAATATGTGCAGGCGGCGCGCGCGCTCGGGGTGTCGAATCGCAGCATCATGTTCCGGCATCTGCTGCCGAATGCGATGGTGGCGACCCTGACCTATCTGCCTTTCATCCTGTCGTCGTCGGTCGCGACGCTGACATCGCTCGACTTTCTCGGCTTCGGTCTGCCGCCCGGTTCGCCTTCGCTTGGCGAATTGCTGGCGCAAGGCAAGGCCAATATCCAGGCGCCGTGGCTTGGGTTGTCCGGCTTCTTCACCATTGCGATCATGCTGTCGCTGCTGATTTTCATCGGTGAAGCGGTGCGCGACGCCTTCGATCCGCGGAAAATTTTTACATGAGCGCTGCCAAGCCGATTCTTCAGGTCGACGATTTCTCTGTCTCATTCACGCAAGGCGGGCGAAGTACGCTCTGCGTCGATCGCATCTCATTCGACATCAAGCCGCGAGAAACCGTGGCGCTGGTCGGCGAATCCGGTTCCGGCAAGTCGGTGACCGCGCTTTCGGTTCTCAGGCTTCTTCCGTATCCGGCTGCGAGCCATCCGACCGGGCGGATCATGTTCAAGGACCAGGAAATGCTCGGCGCGACCGAGCGCCAGATGCGCAAGATTCGCGGCAACAAGATCAGCATCATCTTCCAGGAACCGATGACGTCGCTCAATCCGCTGCACACGATCGAGCGGCAGATCGGCGAAATACTGAGCTTGCATAAGGGGCTGTCGGGCCAGGCCGCTCGCAAACGCATCATCGAATTGCTGATGCAGGTCGGCATTCCCGATCCCGCCAGCCGCCTGAAGAGCTATCCGCACCAGATGTCCGGTGGACAGCGCCAGCGTGTCATGATCGCAATGGCGCTGGCCAACGAGCCCGAGCTTCTGATCGCCGACGAGCCGACCACGGCGCTCGACGTCACCGTGCAGGCGCAGATCCTGAAGCTTCTGAAGGATCTTCAGACCAGGCTCGGCATGGCCATGCTGTTCATCACCCACGATCTCGGCATTGTGCGCAAGATCGCCGACCGCGTTTGCGTCATGAACAAGGGCAAGATCGTCGAGCAGGGGCCGGTCGAGCGGGTCTTTCGCGCGCCTGAGCATCCGTATACGCGCGCGCTTCTCGCCGCTGAGCCGAAGCCTGACCCTGCGCCATTGCAGCCGGCGGCGGTGAGCATGATCAAGACCGACGATCTCAAGGTCTGGTTTCCGATCAAGCGGGGCGTGCTGCGCCGGACAGTGGGGCATATCAAGGCGGTGGATGGAGTATCCATCGAAGTACGCAAGGGCGAGACCCTCGGTATCGTCGGGGAGTCAGGGTCCGGCAAGACCACGCTTGGGCTTGCGATCCTGCGGCTGATTTCCTCGGACGGTCCGATCGTGTTCATGGGCAAGCCGCTGCAGGATCTGCGCTTCAAGGAGATGATACCCATCCGCTGCGACATGCAGATCGTGTTCCAGGATCCGTATGGCTCGCTCAGCCCGCGCATGTCGGTTGCCGACATCATCGAAGAGGGCTTGCGGGTGCACCAGCCGGATCTGTCGCCGCGCGAGCGAGAGGCGCTGGTCGTGCAGGCGTTGAACGATGTCGGATTGGATCCGGAGACGCGCTTTCGCTACCCGCATGAGTTTTCCGGCGGCCAGCGCCAGCGTATCGCCATCGCGCGCGCTGTAGTCCTGGAGCCGAAATTCGTCGTGCTCGACGAGCCGACCTCGGCGCTCGACATGCTGATCCAGTCGCAGATCGTCGACCTTCTTCGCGATCTGCAGAAGCGCCGCACCCTGACCTATTTGTTCATCTCGCATGATCTGAGAGTGGTTGCAGCGCTCGCTAGCCGCGTGATCGTGATGCGGAATGGCAAAGTCGTCGAGGAAGGCCCGGCGCAGCAATTGTTCTCGCAATCCGAAGTCCGACTATACGCGGGCCCTGTTCGCGGCCGCCTTCAACCTGGATACCGCGCCGACGGACGCTATGGCTCAATAGCCATGATCCGCATTGTTCTGCTCGCCGCTCTGGCTTTATCCGCGCCGTTCGTCGCACATGCGCAAGGCGCTGCCGCCGCGCTACCCGCTGACGGCCGAGGACGGCAGCCCGATCCTGAACAGCAAGATCAAGCCTGATGAGTCGGCGGCGGTGGAGCAGCTTCCCGGTGCCGTGGTGGTCGGCAATCCGCAGGGCGACGTGACGCTTGCAGAATTCTACGACCTCAATTGTCCGTTCTGTCGCCGCGCTTCCGCCGATGTCGAGCAGCTGATCAAGGGCGATCCGAAACTGCGCGTTATATTGGTGCCGTTTCCGGTTCTTGGCAGTCGCCTCGGTCCTTGCCGGTCGCGTCGAGCTTGCCGTGGCAAAATCGATTCCGCCTGAGAAATTCTATCAGTTTCATCGAGCACTTTATGCCGGTCGCGGCACCATCGACGGCCAGCGCGCGCTGGCGCTTGCAACCGGTGAATTCGGCCTCGATGCGCAAAAGGTCGTGGATGCGGCGAATGATGACGCCATCACCGAAACGATGAAGTCGCATTTGCGTTTCGCCGACAAGTTCGGACTGAATGCGACGCCGGCCTATCTGATTCACGACGTGGCGATTCAGGGCCACCCCGGACGCAAGACACTGCAGAGCGTCGTCGCGTCGGTGCGAAAATGTGCAAAAGCCATGTGCTGAAAGCGGATCGGCTATCCGCCCGACTGCACACGCGGAAACACTCGCCGTACCGCCGACACTTCCGAACCTGATGCCTTGATACGCGCGACCGCCTGATCGATCGGCTCGATTGCGACCGCCATGTGATGCGCGTTGGCATGGATCAGAGTTCTTGCGATCACGGACGATGGCGACATGGCCCGGCCAGAAAATCGCGTCGCCCCGTTGCGGCATGGAGAGCGCACCGAGCACGCTCGCGGGCTCGCCGAGCGAAGCCTGTTGCATGTCGCTGTCGCGCGGGCAGAGCGATGCCACAGGCGGTCGCCGCCATCTGCATCAGACCGGAGCAATCGATGCCAAGCGAGGACTTGCCGCCCCACAGATACGGCGTGCCGAGGAAGCGTTCGGCCACCGCAACATAATCTCTTTCGAGATCCGTCATCGGCGCCAGATGCAGCGTCGGCACGAAGCCGCCATTGGCGGTCACTGCGAACGGCTCTTGCACCCCTGCGATCGCAAGCTGCGCTCCGAAGGGCAGCGCCTCGATCGGTGGCGCCTTGATATTCGGTGCCGGGAACACGAAGGTTCGCAGCACGCGTACCTTGTGCGTCGGCTCCGCGCCTGGCCGTACTAAAGCGTTGGCCGGCAACCATCCGACATAGCCGTCGGTCCGGAGCTGGCCCCAGCACCAGCCTTCCTCGTTGACGTCGTAGACCATGACGCGCTCGCCCTTCAGCGCCTCGGTGTCGAGCGGCGCATCGGGTACGGGCTCGCGCCGCAGCGGTGCGATCGCGTCGAACACTTCGCAAAGTTCGCCGTCGACGAAGCGCTCGGCCTCGACCTGGCCTTCGAGATGCTTCGCCGCAAGATCGGGACGCGCCGGCGTGAGACGGGAATCGAGCTGCACCGGCTTATCCATAGCGTTCGCAGAGATAGGCATAAGCCGCGCGTGCGGCCTGGCATTCGCCGCCTTCCGGACGGGCGGGCTTCGGCGACGGATTCCATCCGTAGATGTCGAAATGCAGCCAGGTCATCGGGTCGGAAACGAATTTCTTCAGAAACAGCGCGCAAATGACTGAGCCGGCAAAGGCGCCGGTCGCCACATTGTTGATGTCGGCGACCTTGGAATCCAGCATCGATTCGTACGGCCCCCAGAGCGGCATGCGCCACAGCGGATCGCGTTCGCCCGCGGCGTGTTTCGACAGCGAGGCGGCCAGCGCATCGTCACCGGTATAGAAGGGCACAAGCTCCGGTCCCAGCGCTACACGCGCAGCGCCGGTAAGCGTGCCGAAATCGATCAGCAGGTCCGGCTTGTCTTCGTCGGCGAGCGTCAGTGCATCGGCGAGGACGAGGCGGCCCTCGGCGTCGGTATTGCCGATCTCGACCGTGAGGCCCTTGCGCGAGGGATAGACATCGAGCGGGCGGAAGGCAGAACCGGACACCGAATTCTCCACCGCCGGGATCAGCACCCGCAGCGAGACCGGGAGTTTGCGGTCCATAATCATGTGCGCGAGCGCAAGCACGGTGGCGGCGCCGCCCATGTCCTTCTTCATCAGCAGCATCGCGCTTTCGGGCTTCAGGTCGAGCCCGCCGGTATCGAAGCAGACGCCCTTGCCTACCAGCGTGACCCTGGGAGCCTTGCGATCGCCCCAGCGCAGATCGATCAGCCGCGGCGGACGCGATGAGGCGCGGCCGACGGCGTGGATCAACGGAAAATTCTTCAAAAGCAATTCGCTGTCGGTGACGGCCTCGATCCAGGCGTCGTGACGCTCGGCGAGCAGGCGCGTCGCCTCATGCAGTTCCGCCGGGCCCATGTCATTCGAAGGCGTGTTGATCAGGTCGCGCGCCAAAGTGATGCCCGTCGGCGATGCGCGAAAGGTCGGCCGCATCGATGCCGTCCGGCACCACCAGCGTCGCGAGCTTGTCCTCGCGCTTGCGATAGCGGTTGAAGCGATAGCTTCCGAGCGCGAAAGCGAGGACGGCGAGCCGCGTGTCATGTGGCGCATTGGCGAATGCATAGACGCCAGGGGCGAGCAGGCCGGGCAGGTTGCCAGGCAGCAGCGGGTTTGCGCTCGCCGTGTCTTTTTCGAGTCCGAACAGGACGCCAGCCATGCCGCCTGTCGCAGAGGGCAGCGCGAGATGCTTTCCGGGATTGGGCTCGAAGCTTGCGGCATCGGCAAAGGCCCGTGCCTCCGCTTGCAGGCCGGCGCGAATCCCGGGCCAGTTTTCGGAGGTTACAAACCAGATGGGAATGGCCGCCGCGCGGCCCGATTCGGCAAAGGCAGTGTGCATCGCTGTTTCTTAACGGGTCGGGCGGCTGGCCGCTACCGGCCTTAACGCCTCGTTAGGGTTAACGCTTTATTGCAAAGAGGCCATGCGTACCACACCGTCGAAATCCCGCCTGTTGTCGACCGCAGCCCTTTTCGCGAGCCTGGCCTTGGCCGGCTGCCAGACCACGGCCGGCACGCAACCGGCCGGTTCGTGGCCGTGACGGCGAGTTTCACCATCCAAACGTCAATTCGTGGTTAATGAGCGGTTTGCAAACCAAGTTAATTTTTTATGACCGCATGCACCACCTACAGGCCGAGCGGCTTCATCCAGATGGTATGCGGATAGACGGCGAGCGCGGCTGCCGCCAGTGCTATCCCGTAGGGCACACCTTCATCGACCCGGTGCAGGCGCACCGCCCATTGCTGGGCTTGCAGCATCGACGGCATCGGCATCAGGCGAAATCGCATGATCAGTAGCGTGAGCATGCCGCCCAGGATCGAGGCGACGAGAAGGTATTCCATAAGCGGATCGAAACCGAGCCAGAGCGCGGTCGCTGCGGCAAGCTTCGCATCGCCGCCGCCGATCCAGCCACAAGTAAACAATGTGAAGGTAACCGCCAGCACGGCAAGGCCGGCGCCGGCATGCGAAAGGACGTCCGTAAGGTTCATCCCGATCAGCGCGGCCATCACGGCAAACCCTGCAATCAGGAGCAGCGAAACGCGGTTGGAGATCGTCATCGTGAACAGATCGCTGAAGGCGGAAAATGCCATGAGCAGCGGAAACAGGAAGAGGCGAATGGCGTCCGTCATCAACAGGGTCATCGCGGGCACTCAACAGTGACAGGGCGGGATACGCTTAGTCTATGTCTGTTGCAGTCCGGTTATCGTGCCTGAAAAAGAAGAAGCCGCGTTCGTGGGCGGACCCGGGAACGCGGCTTCTGCAGGCGGCCACAAATTACTTGAGGGCGCCCTCAACCTGGGTGAAGGTCGAGGTCAGCTTCGTACCGAGGTTGGTTACCACGGTGATGATGGCGACGGCGATGCCCGCTGCGATGAGGCCATACTCGATGGCTGTCGCACCCGACTCGTCACGAATGAACTTCTTGAAAGCAACCATTAGAACTCTCCGTTGAGACAGCGTTGAACCAAGTCCTTTGAACCAGACAACCGGTGTGGCCGGCAGTGATGCGAAGCTAACAGCGTGGTTTGAAAAAACTGTAAGGCGAGCGCCTGTGAAATCACGCTATCGGGTCAGACATCGTTAGCCATGACGAAGCCGCAGCCGTGTTGCGCGCGCTCAAATCCGCGAAGCCCGCGGACGGTTTTTGCCGCTGATACAAGGATTACCGAGCCCGGCGTGAATAAATGCCCCGAGGGTTTTGGGTCCGGCGTTGTCGTTTGCGTCGATTAAAGTTTTCATCAAATCCTAACCAACGCGGCAAAGAGCACGAATTTAAGCGCTGTTGAAGCAAAGGAGGCGGCCATGCGGAATTCGCAATTGATTCACCTATTTAAGATGAAATGTAACGAATACGGGTTCGTGTGATGCCCGATGTCACGAGCGGCTCAATGAGCTTGTGGAGTATCGTGTAAGTGTACGGAGTATCAAGATGACGGTTTCGTCAGCGCTGTCCGGCATCAAGGGCCTCGTTTGCCGTGCCGTCTGTCTCGCAGCTCTTGCGGCTGTGTTGTCCGCGTTGCCGGCCGCAGCCGGCGAAGCCCTATCCGACGATGCGCTGGACGTTGTGGTAGACCGCTCACGGCTTGTGAAGGTGCCCGAGCGGGTCGCGACCATCGTAATCGGCAATCCACTGATTGCCGATGCATCGCTGCAGACCGGCGGCCTGATCGTTATTACCGGCAAGGGCTACGGGACCACCAACTTGATCGCGCTCGACCGCAAGGGCAATGCGTTGATGGAAAAGGTCGTTCAGGTGCTTGGCCCGCAACGCGATGTGGTTGTGGTCTATAAGGGCGTCAATCGCGAGACTTATAGCTGTGCGCCTGTCTGCAACCCGACCAGCACTCTTGGCGATTTCCAGCAGTTCTTCGCGCAGAATCTTGCGCAGATCGTCACCCGTTCGAACCAGGCAGTCGCCATCGGAAGCTCGAGGTGACCCAAGTCGAGGTGACCCAAGGCTCAAGTGGGAGTGGATTTGACATTCGACACCCACCTGGCCGCGGGCTCATGAGGCGAATGTCGCCCAAAACTCCACTAGAAGCATCAACTTGAAGCATTAACTTGCCAATGATCCTGTGATTTCAACATTCGCAAACCGGCCTGCCGAAACGGGAAGCGAATGTTGGAATCGGGCCACTAGCCGGCAACATGGTTTTCAGATCGTAAACGCAATCACGATGTTTGCGGGAGACCGGCGCAATATTTCAACAACGTGCGCTTGCTAGAAATCATCTGCGCCGGCGCACGCGCCCGGTCACGCAGGTGAAAGCCATGACGGGTCTTTGCAATCGCTTTCTGCCGCAGCGTCTCGCGCGCGCAGCCTTTCCACGTCTCGTTCGCCACTTCCTGCGCCGCAAGGATGGCGCCGTGGCGGTCGAATACGCGATGGTGGCGGCGCCTTTTCTTGCACTCGTCTTCGCGATTTTGGAAACCTCGATTGTGTTCTTCGCCGGCCAGACGCTGGAAACGGCCGCCGCCGACAGCGCGCGCCTGATCATGACCGGTCAGGCGCAGAAGCAGGGCTTCTCGCAGGCGGACCCGGCGACATTGTAGTTGTGCGGCTGCTCTATAAATGGCCGGTCTATGTGTCGCTGCTAGGGCTGAACCTGTCGGACATGTCCGGTAGCAACCGGCTGATCATGGCAACAGCTGCGTTCCGCAACGAGCCCTATCAATGAGGCAGATCATGACGCGCGCATTTCGTTTTGCGCTGGCCGGCCTGCTGGCGCGGCGGCTTTTGCAATTGCCGAGGACAAGCGCGGCGTATCCGCGGTCGAATTCGCGATGCTTCTGCCGCTGATGCTGACGCTCTATCTTGGCGGTGTCGAGGTGTCACAAGGCGTTTCCATCGATCGCAAGGTGACACTGACCGCGCGTACGGTGGCCGATCTCGTGGCGCAGGTCTCGCACGATCGACACTACCGGCATCAACGCCGCGCTCGGTGCCTCGTCGGCAATCATGGCGCCTTATCCGATTGCGAACGCCAAGATCACCGTCTCGGTTGTCACCATCGACGCCAACGGCAATGCCAAGATCGCATGGAGCGCTACCAAGAACGGTACGGCGCGCTCCGTAGGTTCAAGCGTGACCGTGCCCAGCCGCGCTGAAGGTTCCCTCGACCTCGCTGGTCTGGGGCGAGGCCGCCTATACCTACACGCCCGCGATCGGCTATGTGGTGACCGGCACGATGGCGCTGACCGACCAGATCTTCATGCGGCCGCGCCTGTCGGAGACTGTCACCAAGACCTAACGCGATCGGCGGCAGATCCACGTCTTGACGCCGCGCCGCGATCAGGGGATCGGCAGGCTGGTGGTGGACTTGATCTTCTCCATCGCGAAACGCGACGTGACGTTCTTCAAAGGCGAAGCTGCGATCAGCCGCTTGTAGAAGGCGTCATAGGCCTGCATGTCTTTCACCACGACGCGCAGCATGTAATCGACATCGCCCGCCATCCGGTAGAATTCCATCACCTCGGGCATCGCGCTCACTGCTTTGCCGAAGCCGCCAAGCCAGGTTTCCGAATGGTCGTCGGTTTCAACCGAAACGAACACGCTGATGCCGAGTCCGACCTTATCCTGATCGACGATCGCCACCCTTCTCTGGATCACGCCGTCGGCTTCGAGGCGCTGAATGCGCTTCCAGCAGGGGGTCGAGGAAAGGCCAACGCGCTGGCCGATCTCGGCAACGGACAAAGAGGCGTCCTCTTGCAGAGTTAGGAGGATTTTGCGGTCTATGGCATCCACGAGGCACCTTGAAATATTATACTCACATTGGGAGGAACTTTCCCTTATATATAGAATAATATTCCAATGAAAGCCCCTTTATTCGGCATGGGCGGCAAGGAATTCATCTACCTCGACCCGCCCGGGACACCCCGTACCGCCACCAAATCGGGTGCATTTGATCGCGGAAACGGCCGCCGCGAAGCGCATGGCGTCCGTGGTTTCCTGGCCTTCCGCCAGCGCCAGCGCGAACGCACCGTGGAAGACATCGCCGGCAGCGAGCGTATCGACGGCGTTCACGCGAAAGGTCGGCCGCGCGCGCAGGTTGCCGGCTTCGAGCCACATCATGTCACGCGCGCCGTCGGTGAAGGCGACGAAGGCACCGGTGCGTTGCGCAACGTTGCGCAGTGCCATTTCGAGATTGTCCTGCCGAGTTACGGCGCGCAGCCCTTCGGCGGAAAAAACGATATGCGTTGCGGCAAGCAGCAGTTCCTCGTTCGGAGCCGCTGTCTGCTCGCCATCAAGCACCACGATCATATCGCGCGCACGCGCGGCCTGCGCGATCGGCAGCACGAAATCGGGATAGCGATTGTCGATCATCAGCACATCGGCGCCGGAAAGAATGCGGCCGATTCGCGCCGGTCTTGCCTGGCGGAGCTTCGGATGCCGGTAATTCACGATCAGCCGTTCGCCATCGCGATCGATCAGGATCGAGGACAGCGACGACGTCGCACCGTCAACGCGCATCACGCTGGATACATCGATTTCCTCGTTTGCCAGTCGTGCCATGATGCTGTCGCCGGTGAGGTCGCGGCCCTGTGGTCCGCCGATCGCCGAGGCCAGCCGCGCGCGTCCGCCGAGCCGATGTACCGCAACCGATGCGTTTGCGGCGCAGCCTCCAAGAATCTGGAGAAAATCCGTCGCGCGGGTTTTGATACCGGTCACCGGGAAATGTTCGACCCGATAGACATTGTCGATCACCGCGGTGCCGGCGCAAACGACCAGCTTGCCGAGTTGCGGCTGCAGATCAGGCGAGAACGTCATCGCCATTTTCCACCCATGCGCGGATGAGATGATAGGCAATTGCGACCGGTGGCGGCGTAGACAGACCGCCCTCATGACGCCGCGCCAGCATGGCCGCGGCGTCGTCGCGGGTGAACCAGCGTGCGTCCTCAAGCTCTTGGTAATCCACCTTGATCTCGCTTGAAATCGCTTCTGCGTGACAGCCGATCATGAGCGATGACGGAAACGGCCAGGGCTGCGAGGCGAAATAGCGCACGTGCCCGCAGACGATGCCGGCTTCCTCCAGCGTCTCGCGCCGCGCTGCATCCTCAATGGTTTCGCCGGGTTCTACGAAGCCGGCGAGGCAGGACCACATGCCGGCGCCGAACCGCGATTGCCGTCCGAGCAGGCATTGATCGCCGCGCACCGCCAGCATGATGACGACCGGATCGGTGCGTGGGAAATGTTGATAGTGACATTGCGGGCAATCGCGCCGCCAGCCGCCCTGCAAGATGTCGGTGGCGCGTCCGCAATTGGCGCAGAAGCGGTGCTTTGCATGCCAGTGCAGCAGTGCCTTGGCTTCCGCGAGCGGTGGAAGCTGATCGGGCGCGACCAGGCCCTGTACCGCAATCGAGCGCAGATCGGTGACGATAAAGCGCGAATCGGATTTTAACGTCTCGATCGTTTCCGCCGCGACCGGCAACCCGAAGCGAGCGGCTCCCTTCGCAAGGCCGAGGAAGATGCGGTCCGGGCCGGTCGCAAGCGACGCGACCTCTTGGCTCGAGAAAACCGGATCATGCAGATCGCCGGCTGACTTCAGCACCACCATCTCGCCGCCGACCAGATAGAAACCGCAATCGTGCGCGGCCGCGCACGCGCTGAGGAAGTCGGAATCGGTACGGCGTTCCGCCGCGCGATCGATAACGCTGTCGATATAGGCGAGCGCAGGCCATGGTCCCAGCGCAGTCACGGACTTCTGCATGGTCACGATACCCAAAGTCTTTTGCGCATAGCGGCCATGAATCGATCGACTTCGGTGAAATCGTGTTCGAGCGGCGGCACCTGCCCCCAAACCGGTTTTGGCCAGGCCTTGTCGGTCTTGCGGCGCGCGATGATATGCACATGAAGCTGCGGCACTGCGTTGCCCAGTGCCGCGATATTCAGTTTGTCGCATTCCGTGACCGTCTTGAGCGCGCGGGCGGCGCGGTTGATCTCCACCATGAGCAGCGCTTGTTCAACCTCGTCCAGATCGATCAGTTCCACGATATCGCGCCGCCGCGGGACCAGCAGCAGCCAGGGGTAATTGGCGTCCTTGATGACCAGCACGCGAGAGAGTGCCAGGTCGCCAAGTTCGATGGTATCGCGCACAAGCTGTGGGTGCAGCGACCAGCTTTCCGAATTCATGTGAATATCCAAGGCATTGCGGGAAGGTCACGTTATCATGCCGGAACTGGATATGCTTGCTTTCGCAGGCCATAGGCCCGATATACGGGGCGGGAGGTTGGCTGTGGACGAACCACTCGCCAACCGGGTCAGGTCCGGAAGGAAGCAGCCCTAACGAGCCCCGGTTCGGGTCGCTCGTCAGCCTCCCACTAATTCCATCATCGGTGGGGCCGTGTGCCGGAGCCGACAGCGCCGAACGCGACATGAGCGACGCCAAAAAACGATCGCCGGACAAGCCGCAAGGGGCGGCTGAAGCCGCGTCCGGCGGCTATCGCGTGCTGGCGCGCCGTTACCGGCCCTCCACTTTCGCCGACCTGATCGGTCAGGAAGCGATGGTGCGCACGATCTCGAACGCCTTCGAGACCGGACGCATTCCGCAGGCCTGGATTCTCACCGGCGTGCGCGGGGTCGGCAAGACCACGACCGCGCGTATCCTTGCCCGCGCGCTCAATTACCAATTGCCGGACGGTTCGGTGAAGGGCCCGACCATCGACATGCCGGTGATGGGCGAGCATTGCCAGGCGATCATCGAAAGTCGCCATATCGACGTGATCGAAATGGATGCCGCCTCGCATAATGGCGTCGATGACGTGCGCCAGATCAACGATGCCGTGCGCTATTCGCCGGTGTCGGCGCGCTACAAGGTCTATATTCTCGACGAAGTGCACATGCTGTCGACGCCGGCGTTCAATGCGCTGTTGAAGACGTTGGAAGAGCCGCCGCCGCACGCCAAATTCGTGTTCGCGACCACCGAAATCCGCAAAGTTCCGATTACCGTGCTGTCGCGCTGTCAGCGTTTCGATCTGCGTCGCATCGACGGCGATCTGCTGGTTCGGCATCTCTCCGGAATCGCCGAAAAGGAAAGCGTCAAGGTCGAACCGGAAGCGCTCGCGCTGATCGCGCGCGCAGCCGAAGGTTCGGTCCGCGATTCGCTCTCGCTGTTCGACCAGGCGATTGCGCATGCGGCAGGCGAAGTTCGTGCCGAAGATTTGCGGCAGATGCTGGGGTTGGCCGACCGCGGGCGTGTGGTCGACCTGTTCGAGATGCTGTTGCGAGGCGACGTCGCGGCGGCGTTGAAGGAATTGCGCGATCAATATGATTCCGGCGCCGATCCCTCGATTGCGCTCTCGGACCTCGCCGAGTTCACGCATTTCGTCACTCGCGTAAAACTCGTTCCTTCTGTTGCCGACGACCTGTCGCTCAGCGAATCCGAGCGCACGCGCGGCAAGGCCTTTGCAAGCACACTGTCGATGCGGGTTCTGTCGCGGACCTGGCAGATGCTCCTCAAAGGCATGTCCGAAGTGCAGCACGCCAGCCGGCCGATCGCGGCGGCGGAAATGCTGCTGGTGCGCATCGCCTATGCCGCCGATCTGCCGACACCGGATGAAGCGATTCGCGCGCTCGGCAACGGCACGGCCGAAACGGCTTCAGCGCCGCGCAGCAATGGCGGAGCGATGTCGAATGCGTCTGCAAGCGGCATGTCGATGACACGGTCCGAGCCGCCGCGCGGCGCTCCGCGCGCGGCGCTCCATGCGGCTGTAAAGTCTGAGCCCGCCATGCCGGCGGATGCCGCGATCCGCATCGGAGATTTCGAGGAATTGGTGAAGCTTGCAACCGACAGGCGCGATCTGCAGATCAAGGCCGCGCTTGAACGTGACGTGCGACTGGTGCGCTGTGAAGACGGCAAGCTCGAGATCGCGCTCGAAGCGGGTGCGTCGTCTTCGCTGGTGAACGAATTGTCGGCGAAGATTTCGGGCTGGACCGGCCGTAAGTGGTTCGTCACTCTGTCGCGCGAACCAGGTCAGCCGACATTGAAGTCGCAGGCCGATGCGCGCGAAGCCGAACTCAAGCAGGGCGTGCGCGGCGATCCGCTGGTGCAGGCGGTACTGGAACGCTTCCCCGGTGCGGAGATTATCGCCGTGCGGCCGCGCGACGCCGAGCCACCGGCGGCCGACGGCGAGATACCGCCCGATGACGACGAGAGCGACAGCGAAAGGTAACAGCGAAAGGCAAGACATGGCCGATTTCATGGGCATGATGAAGAAGGCAGCCGAGCTGCAATCGAAAATGCAGGCGATGCAGGCCGAGTTGGAATCGATCGAAATCGACGGTTCTTCCGGTGGCGGTGTCGTCAAGGTCGTGCTGAACGGCAAGGGCGACCTGAAAGGCGTCACCATCGATCACAGTCTGATGAATCCGGACGAGAAGGAAATCCTCGAGGACCTTCTGGTTACAGCCCATGCCGATGCGCGCAAGAAGTCAGAAGGCGTGATGACCGAAAAGATGAAAGCACTGACTGGCGGTCTGCCGCTGCCGCCCGGATTGAAATTGCCGTTCGGATGAACGCTGGCGACGATTATCTGATCAAGCCCGATCCGCAGGACCCGCGGCTTACCGAACGCGTTCGCGGAATCGACCAGACCGGCGCCGAAATCGAAACGGTGGTGGTGGTCGAGCGGCCGCTGACGATCTTCCTGAATTCGCAGGAAATCGTCACTGCCATGACGATCGGCGACCACCCTGATTATCTCGCGATCGGCTACTTGCTGAACCAGAACATGCTGCGGCCGGACGACATCGTCACTGGCGTCGATTACGACGAGGAATTATCGGTCGTGGTGGTGCGCACCGAGCGCGAGACCGATTACGAAGAGAAGTTGAAGAAGAAGGTGCAGACTTCGGGCTGCGCGCAGGGCACGGTGTTCGGCGATCTGATGGAGGCGCTGGAGAATGTCACGCTGCCGCAGACCCAGTTTCGCACCTCCTGGCTTTATGCGCTGACGAACGACATCAACACCACGCCCTCGCTCTATCTTGAGGCCGGCGCCATTCATGGCTGCGTGCTGGCGGTGCAGGATCGTCCGCTGGTCTATATGGAAGACGTTGGCCGCCACAACGCCGTCGACAAGATCGCGGGCTGGATGTTCCAGGAAAAGGTCGCAGCCGAAGACAAGATTTTCTACACCACCGGCCGGCTCACCTCCGAGATGGTACTGAAGTGCGTGCGCATGGGCATCCCGGTGCTGGTGTCGCGTTCGGGTTTCACAGCCTGGGGCGTCGAGCTTGCGCGCAAGGCCAATCTCACGCTGATCGGCCGCGCGCGCGGCAAGCGCTTCACCGCGCTCGCGGGTCTGGATCGCATCGTTTTCGACCAGGATCTCCGCTACGTGGAGGAGGAAAGCTCCAAGCATCGGCGCAAGGCGGCGATGCATGAGGACTGAGACTTTTGGCCTGGTGCTTGCCGGCGGGCTCGCGCGCCGCATGGGCGGCGGCGACAAGGCGCTGATCGAGATCGGCGGCCGCACCATCCTGTCGCGCGTGCTCGAAACCTTCGCCCCGCAATGCGAAGCTGTGATCCTGAACGCCAACGGTGATCCGAAGCGCTTTACTACATTTAGTCTGCCGGTGGTGCCGGACGACATCCCGGATTTTGCCGGCCCGCTTGCCGGCATTCTTGCCGGGCTCGACTGGATGGCCGCGCACCGCCGCGATCTCGAATGGATGGTGAGCGTGCCGGGCGATTGCCCGTTTCTGCCTTCCGATCTGGTGGCGCGGTTGCATGAGGCGCGCGAAAAAGACGGCACGCCGCTCGCCTGCGCGAAATCTGGGGATTGGCGGCATCCCGTGGCCGGCCTCTGGAACGTGTCGCTGCGCGCCGATTTGCGACACGCGCTGATCGACGAAGGTCTGCACAAGATCGAAATCTGGACTGGCCGCCACGGCGTCGCGATCGCGGAATGGCCGGACCGGCCGTTTGATCCCTTCTTCAACGTCAATACGCCGGAGGAGCGCGCGCGCGCGAACGAGATCGCCAGAAGTCTTCAGCCGGTCAGGACCGCGTAGGGCAGGAAACCTACGGTCGCACCGGGCTCGACGCTGGTCGTGTCTTCCGACAATTCGACGAGCCCGTCAGTCTGCGTGAGCGAGGTAATCACGCCGGCGCCTTCCTGCGGATGCTTGAAAGCCTCGACAATGCCGTCGCCGGAGCGCTTGATCGCAACGCGCACATATTCGCGCCGGCCTTTCTTCTTGCGATAGGAAAAGCCCGCGCGCACCGGCAGCGCGACGAGCGGGGACGCATTCGCGCCAGACAGCCTCAAGATCAGCGGCCGCACCACCCGAACGAAGGTCACGAAGGCTGCGACCGGGTTTCCCGGCAAGCCAACGAAAGCAGCTTTTTCGATCACGCCCATTGCGACCGGCCGTCCCGGCTTGATAGCGACGCGCCAGAATACCAGCGTGCCAATCGTCTCGACCGCGTCGCGCACATGATCGGCCTCGCCGGTGGAAACACCTCCCGAGGTGACGACGAGGTCGTGCCCAGATGCCGCCTGTTTCAGAGCGGTCGCGAGTTGCGCCGGATCGTCGGAGAGGATGCCGAGATCGGTGACGGTGGCACCGAGGCTCGTGATCAGCCCGGTCAGCAGGCGGCGGTTCGCATCATAGAGCGACGCGTCTTTCAGCGGCATGCCCGGTTCGATCAATTCGTCGCCGGTCGAGAATAGCGCGACGCGAATGCGCCGCCGAACCGGCAATTCGGTGAGGCCGAGCGCGGAAGCGAGCGCAACATCCGCAACGTTAAGAATTCTCCCGGCCGGCAGCACGGCCGATCCAGTGCGCACGTCCTCGCCCGCGAGTTGCCGATTGGCGCCGCGCTTCAGTCCGGACGGCACGATGACGGAGCCATCTTCAGTGCGCACGTCCTCCTGCATGAAGACGGTGTCGGCCCCGTGCGGCATCGGCGCGCCGGTGAAAATGCGGATTGCCTGTCCGGCCTGCAGCGGCTGAGAAGCCGATCTCCCGGCGGTGATACGATCGACGATGGCAAGTCGAGTGTCGCTTTGCGCATTCAGGTCGCTGTGCCGCACCGCATAGCCGTCGACCGCGGAATTGTCGAAATTCGGCAGGTCGATGGGGGCGATTACGTCTTGTGCCACGACGCGGCCGCGCGCTTGCGCGAGCGCAACGCCTTCGATCTCCGCGACAGGGCCCACGCGCTCGGCGATGATTTTTTCCAGTTCGTCAACCGGTAGCAGCGGTCCGGAGAAGGCGAAGCAATCGTCGGTAAGCTGCGCCATCAGACCGCGTCCGCGCGGGCTCGGATGGCGCTGATCGGAAGCGCCTGCGCGAGCAGAAGGTCGGCGATGCCCTCGATATCGTTGAGATCGATCACCGGCACGGTTGCGTGCGGCAACGGCGTGTCGGAGGCGACGGCAACGATCCAGCCATCTTCGCCTTGAAGCAATGGCTTGCCGTTCGCCACGCGATGGACTTCAAGCTTTGGAAAGCTTTCGCGCTTGAAGCCTTCGATCAAAACCAGATCGACATTCGACAGCTTTTCCAGCAACTCCGGCAGCAAAGGCTCCGGCGCGCCGCGCAATTCATGCATCAGCGCCCAGCGATTTCCCGATACGACCAAGACCTCGGTCGCGCCCGCCGAACGATGTTCGAACGAATCCTTGCCCGGCCGGTCGACGTCGAAATTGTGATGCGCGTGCTTCAGCGTCGATACGCGCTTGCCGCGTGCAATCAGTCGCGGCAGCACTTTCGTCAGAAGCGTGGTCTTGCCGGAGCCGCTCCAGCCCGCGAGGCCGATAATGCGCATGGAGGCTCTCTTACAACAAACCGTTACGGGGAGGTATGGCGGCGTGCGCGGATCGTAAAGAAGGATATGCGGCTATTTGGCCGGGCGCATGCCGAGAGCTCGGATGCGCTCCCTCGTCTTTTCGTCCTTGAGCGCGGCCAGAAAGGCCTGAATCCCTGGCCGGTCGCGCCAGCTCTCCACCACCAGAAAGTCATATTCCTCCGGCGCCACCGTCAAAAACGACAGATCATACATGCGCGCCACTGGCTCGATCGCAAAGCCCCAATCTGCGCGCCCTTGCGCGATCGCGGCAGCGACCGCGTTGTGCGATTTCGGCTGGTTGGCATAGCCGGGCGGGCGGGCGCCATTCAGCTTGCGGTCCATCAGCACACGTGTGCCGGAACCGGCATTGCGATTGACCATCAGGCAATCCGGATCGGCTATTGCCGCCACGATCGCCTGATCCGCGGTCTTGCCCTCGAAGCGCTTGTCGTCGCTGCGGTAGAGAAAGCCTTGCGAACGCTCCCAGCCTTTCACCAAGATCAGGCCGCTCTCGACCAGATGCGTGTTGTAGCGGCCGGTTGTCGGGTCGATCAGATGCACGGGTGCGATGTCGCATTCGCCGCGCCGCGCCGCGGCAACGCCGCCAAGGCTGCCGACCGCAATCACGCGCGCCGAAAAGCCGAGTTCCGCCAGCGCGCCGACCACGACATCGAGCGCTATGTCATGGCTGCCCATGATGACCACGTCCGGTGCGCGGGCGGCGGCGCCAATCAGCGTGACGCTGGTCATAGTCTCAGCGTCGAGAGCACTTGCCAGCGCATCGATCTCGATAAAGCCATCGGCCTGCGAAAACGCCGTCACCGAACCTGAGCCTTTCGGCGAGGGGAAGGCGATCATCGAATTCTTCACCCTGGACCAGTGCGACCAGCACGAATTCCTTGCGGCCAAGCTCGGACGGCACCCGCATCGGCACTCGTGCTTCCACTTGATGTGGATTTTCCGGCGGCAGGCCGGCGAGCCGCCGGATCACCGGGGCGACGAAAGTATGGAAGGTGAAGATCGCCGAGGTCGGAAAGCCCGGCAGCACCACGACCGGCTTTTGATCTGCGACCGCAAGGCAAAGCGGCTTGCCGGGTTTCAGCGCTACCCCATGAACCAGAATGCCGGGTCGGCCGAGTTTAGGGACGATGCTATGCGACAGGTCGCCGGCACCTTTCGAAGTGCCGCCCGACAGCACCAGCATGTCGCATTCGGCGAGCGCCTTGCGCATCGCAGGACCAAGAACCGCTTCGTCGTCCGGAAATGCGCCATAGGAAACCGGCTCGCCACCCGCCTCCGTTATGGCTGCTGCAACGATGGCGCCATTCGAGTCATAGATCGCCGCCGGACGCAGCGCCGCGCCCGGCTGTATCAATTCGTCGCCGGTCGACAGCACTGCCACGCGCGGCTTTCGTATGACCTCGATCGCGGCGATTCCGCAGGCGGCCAGCATGCCGATTTCGCGCGAACCGAGCAGCGTGCCTTTGCGCAGCAGGGTCTCGCCGCGCGCAATATCCGAACCGGCATAAGCGATGAATTGTCCGGGCGGCGCGGCGCGGCGGATTTCGACCGCTGGCGATTTCGGATCGTCGAGCAGCTCGGTGTGCTCGATCATGACGATTGCATCGGCGCCGCGCGGCACCACGCCGCCGGTCGCAATCGCGGTCGCGGTGCCTGATGCCACCGCAATGATGGGCGCATGACCGCAGGCGATAACCTCGCGATTGAGCGCAAGCTGGCGTGGCGCGCTGTCGCTCGCGCCCGAGGTGTCGGTTGCACGCAACGCAAATCCATCGACACCGGAGCGGTCGAAAGGCGGCACGTCGACCGGCGCCGAGATGTCTGCGGCCAGCACGCGGCCGAGCGCATCGGCGAGTGCGGCTTTCTCGACGCCGCGCGGAGCGAAGTCGACATGATCTTCGAAGCGTTTCCTGGCTTCCTCGGCGGAGACCACTTCAAGGAATTGTTCCTGCCGCGCGGCACGGCGCACCGCATCGATCAAGGCTGTTTCAGGGTTTGGAAGGCGGCTCACGGCAGCGGCCTCACCGTCACCTCGGTGCCGGCGGGATAGCCTTCGCTTTCGGCGGGCACCAGCATCCATCCGTCGGCCTGCGCGAGCAATTGCAACGATAGAAATCCCGAGCCGAGTGGTAAAGCGCCTTCTTCCGAGAGCTTGAGCGGCACGAATTCTGCGATCCCGATAGTTGAGGTGACCTTGCGTGCAAGCCTCGCGGAACTGACGGCATCGCTGATTGAGCTGCCGGAGAGCCGCGCTACCAGAGCACGTCCGAGCACGAGCCATGACGCGATGGCGGCATCGACCCGGCCGGGAATGAGAAGCACCGGGCGCCCTGCGACATGACCGAAGGCTGCGGTTTCGCCGGGCGCCAGCGCGACGCCGTGAAACTGAAGTTTGCCGATGCGCGACAGCGCGATCACCGACCGGTCGGACCGGCCGCTGCCGGTACCGCCGATGCCGATCACGGCATCGAGCGATCCCGCGCGCATGGCGGCTTCCAGATCGCCGTTCTGCTCCACGCTGACAACCGCGCCTGCTGCCTGCGCGCATTTTTCAACGAACCGGACTGCCGGCTCCAGCACTCCGGGCTTGGTATTGACGATACATACTCGCGGCGCGCACACGCGAACCTGCATCACGCCGGCCGCCGTCAGTGCGGCGATATCGCTCGCCCGCAGCCTTGTGCCCATCGCGCGCAGCAGCGCGCCTTGCGACACATCTGCGGATTGTGGCAGCACGCCTTCGCCCGGCGTGACGGGCGCCATGATCTGCATGACGCCGCCGGTGACGGTGACGGCATCTGGCGGCGCGACCGCATCGGTGCCGGGTGGCAGGGCGGCGAAGGTGTCGATCCGCTGCGGCGGCGGATCGAGCGGCATCGGCGCATAGGGGCCGGCATCGCGCGTGTCTTCGGCCTTCACGGCCCAGCCGTCGCGCAGCGCCAAGTCGGCGGCAGGCAGCGCGCGAGCGGCCACGACATCGGCGGCGAGAAAGCAGCCCTCCGCTTGTGTGGTCGCGATCTCGCGCGCCTCGACCGGGGCGCAGCGCTTGATCGCCGTCAACGCTTCCGCAAGCGGCGTCAGCCGCCCGATCCTTTGGATCATGGAAGTGTCTGCGTTCATGCTTGCGTTTGTGGCGAAGCCGCCATACTGGGTCAAGCGACTGAAATGGCTATGGTTTGCAAGTGTGTCAAACGGCGGCAACGGATAGCCGGAACCTATGAGCGGATCGGAGAAAGTCGTTAATCTGCGAGGGCTGAAATGCCCATTGCCGGCTTTGCGTACCCGCAAGGTACTGCAGGGCATGGCGGTAGGCGACGTTATTGTCGTGGAATGTACCGACCCGCTCTCGGCCATCGATATCCCGAACCTGCTCAACCAGACTGGCGACGTGCTGGAAGGAAGCGAACGCGGTGAGGGGCTTCTGACCTTCCGAATTCGCAAGGCCGCCCGGCCGGTTACCGGTTGAAGTTGAATTTGGCGCCCGGTTCGGGGATGGTCCGGCCGGCCCGAGCCACTTCCCCGGCCAAAGAGGATTGTCCTTGCAGGATCAGCCGAATTTCCGTGCCTCGACTGCGCTCAGCCAGCTGACGGTGCTCGACCTGTCGCGGGTGCGCGCGGGCCCGACTTGCGCGCGCCAGCTCGCCGATTGGGGCGCCAACGTGATCAAGATCGAGGCGCCTGAACGGCTGGAAGGCGGCGACCCGATCGGCGGCGCCCGCCACGGTGCCGACTTCCAGAACCTGCACCGCAACAAGCGCAGCATCACGCTCGACCTGAAAAGCGAGGCGGGCCGCGCGACCTTGTTGCGGCTCGCGCGGAAGGCCGATGTGGTGATCGAGAATTTTCGCCCCGACGTGAAGCGGCGGCTGAGGATCGATTATCCGGACCTGAAAGCCGTCAATCCGCGCATCGTCTATGCCTCGATCTCGGCCTATGGCCAGACCGGGCCCTACGAGACGTGGCCGGGCTTCGACCAGATCGCGCAGGGCATGGGTGGGCTGATGTCGGTCACCGGCCTGCCGGGACAGGGGCCGGTGCGCGCGGGGGCGGCGGTCGCCGACATGGCTGCGGGATTGTTCGCGGCACTCGGAATAATGACCGCGCTGCTCGAGCGCGAGAAATCCGGCGAGGGCCAATATGTCGAGACCTCGCTCCTGGCGGCGCAGATATTCCTGCTCGACTTCCAGGCCGCACGCTGGCTGATCGACAAGGATGTGCCCGGACAGGCCGGCAACAATCATCCGACCAGCGTTCCGACCGGTGTCTACAAGACCAAAGACGGCAGCATCAACATCGCGACCACCGGCTCGCCGACCTGGGTGCGTTTCTGCAAGTCGATCGGCGGCGAGGCACTGATCGATCATCCGGATTATGTGACCAACGCGCTGCGACTGAAGAATCGGGACAAGCTGAATGCGGATATCGAAACTGTGCTTGCGAGCAACACCAGCGACTATTGGGTCCGGAAGCTGAATGCGGAAGGCGTGGCGGCGGGCCCGATCTACAAAATCGACGACATGTTCGCGGACCCGCAGGTGCAACATCTCGGCGTCGCAACCGATATGCTGACGCCGGATCGCGGCACGCTTCAGGTGATCCGGCAGCCGGTGTCGCTTTCGCGCACGCCGAGCGCGATCGCACGGCATACGCCGGAACGTGGCGAGCATACCGGCGAGGTGTTGGCGGAGTTCGGCTTCAGCGCCGACGAGATCGAACGGTTGAAGACGAACGGCGCGACTTAGCGCAACGAGAGGGAATGCGACATGACCGACAAGATGCTCTCGCGCAAGGAAGGCGGGGTCGGCTACGTGATCTTCAACAATCCGGAGCGGCACAATGCAGTGTCGCTCGAGATGTGGGCAGCGACGCGGGCCATCCTCGACGATTTCCGCGCCGACAATTCGATCCGAGTGGTGGTGCTGACCGGCGCGGGCGGCAAAGCTTTCGTATCGGGCGCCGATATCTCGAAATTCGGCGCCGAGCGCGCGTCCCAAGATGGCATCGCCAAATACAATGCCACCACCGAACTCGCATTCTCGGGAGTATATGATTTCCCGAAACCGACCATCGCCATGATCCGGGGCTATTGCATCGGCGGCGGCATGGCACTCGCCACCTGCTGCGACATGCGGATCGCAACTCCTGGTTCGAAGTTCGGGATTCCCGCAGCGAAGCTTGGTCTCGGTTACGACGCCAAGGGCATACGTCGCTTGATTGGCGTGGTGGGCCCGTCCTTTGCCAAGGAAATTTTCTTCACGGCGCGGCAATTCGATGCGGAGGAAGCTCGCATGATGGGCTTCGTCAACCGCGTTGTTCCGGACGGTGAACTCGAGACCTATGTGAAGAACTACGCGGAGACGATCGCCGGCAATGCGCCACTCACCATCGGCGCTGCCAAATTCGCGATTCAGGAATTGCTGAAGGATGAGACGGAGCGTGACATGCAGGGCGCCGCGGATCGGGCGATGCATTGTTTCGAAAGCAAAGATTATATCGAAGGCCGAACCGCCTTCATGGAGAAGCGCAAGCCGGCCTTCACGGGGCAATAGACGCTCATTTCAGTTCGTGAAATTTGTTGCCGATGGCCGCCATCGGACAAAACTGCTATGAGGCGCCCGCTCAAGCTCAATCCGTCACCCTGAGGTGGCCGCGCGCAGCGCGGCCCTCGAAGGGCGACGGCCAAGGCTACAAGAATCTCGGCAGCGCATCCTTCGAGGCTCGCGGAGTTTATCATCGGGCCGCGTTGCGCGGACCTGGTGGCTCGCACCTCAGGATGACGGGCCAATTTTGCAGGATGCGAGGTAAGCACATGTACACCGATCTTCAGCTTTACATCGACGGCGAATGGTTGAACGGCAAGGACCGCAAGAGCGAGGAAGTGCTGAACCCCGCCACCGGCAAGTCGCTCGGCACTTTGCCCCATGCCAGCAAGGCGGATCTCGACCGCGCACTGGCCTCGGCCGACCGGGGGCTCGCGGTTTGGCGAGCGATGAGCGCCTATGACCGCAGCCGCGTGATGCGCAAGGCTGCGGATCTCGTGCGCGAGCGGGCCGATCACATAGCGCGTGTGATGGTGCAGGAGCAGGGCAAGCCACTGGTCGAAGCAAAGGGCGAAGTGATCGCGACCGCCGACATCATCGACTGGATGGCGGAGGAGGGACGCAGGGCCTATGGCCGCATCGTGCCGGGGCGTGGGAAGAATGTCCGCCAACTGGTGACACAGGAGCCGGTCGGCGTCGTCGCTGCCTTCACGCCGTGGAATTTCCCGACACTCACGCCGGTGCGCAAGATCGCAGGTGCACTCGCGGCCGGCTGCTCGATCATCATCAAGGCTGCCGAAGAAACTCCGGGCTCCTGCGTCGAACTGGTGAAGTGCTTCGTCGATGCCGGATTGCCCAAGGGTGCGCTCAATCTGGTATTCGGCGTACCGTCCGAAGTGTCGGAGCATCTGATAGGCTCGGACATCGTGAAGAAGATTTCCTTCACAGGCTCGATCCCGGTCGGGAAGCTGCTTGCCGGTCTCGCCGCCAAGGGCATGAAGCGCGCGACCATGGAGCTTGGCGGACATTCGCCGGTGGTGGTGTTCGGCGATGCCGATCCGGAAAAGACCGCCGATACCATCGCGGCCTTCAAGTATCGGAATGCCGGCCAGGTCTGCATTTCGCCGACCCGCTTCTACGTGCAGGAAGGCGTCTATGACCGCTTCCTGAAGCGCTTCACCGAATTCGCCGAGAATGTGAAGCTCGGTGACGGCCTCGACAAGGACACTACGATGGGCCCGCTCGCCAATCCGCGGCGGCTCGACGCGATGGAAGCGATCGTCAACGACACCAAGAGCCGCGGTGGAAAGATCGTCACCGGCGGCAAGCGGCACGGCAACCAGGGCAATTTCTTTGCGCCCACCGTGATCACCGAAGTGCCGGACGACAGCAAGATCATGACCGAAGAACCGTTCGGTCCGGTGGCGCCGATCGTACGCTTCAAGACCTTCGATGAAGTTGTCGAGCGCGCGAACTCGCTGCCGTTCGGGCTCGCGGCCTATGCCTTCACCACCAACACGCAGACCGCGACCATGATCGGCGACGCCATCCAGTCCGGCATGGTGGGCGTGAATTCGGTTGCGATCTCGACGCCGGAGACGCCGTTCGGCGGTGTCAAGGAATCCGGCTACGGCCAGGAAGGCGGCATCGAGGGGCTTGAAGCTTACACGAACCGGAAGTTCATCTCGCAGGGATAGCTAGCCCGTACCGACCTTTGACCGACGGATAGAGAGGACGGCGTCCGATTTCAGTCTGCGCGCATCTCCTGACACGCCCGCCAGACCTTCTCCAGCGTCGCGGGCATGTCCATGTGCGCCGCCGCAGGCACCGCATCGGCGATCGCATTCATGATCGCGGCGAGCGAAGCGGTGGTGCCGGCTTCGCCGACGCCCTTCACCCCAAGCGGATTGGTTTTCGCCGGCACGGGGTGTGAGTCATCGCGCAGCAGCGACGGCATGTGATGCGCGCGCGGCATCGCGTAATCCATATAGGAGCCGGTAACGAGCTGGCCGCTGCCGGAATCGTAGACCGCGTTCTCCAGCAGCACCTGCCCTAAGCCCTGCGCTATGCCGCCTTGCACCTGACCATGCACCAGATTTTGGTCGAGCATGACGCCGCAATCGTCCACGGCGTAATAGGCAACGACATCGACCTGGCCGGTCTCCGGCGTCACCTCGACTTCCGCGATGTGGCAGCCATTGGGGAAAGTCTGCGGCGTATCGACGTCGCGCCTGGTGTCGAGATTTTCCTCGATCTCGCCCTTGTCCTTCATTTCGGCGGCTTTGGCGGCAAGGTCGAACAGGCCGATGGAACGGTCGGTGCCGACCACTTCAAACATGCCGCGCCGATAAGCGATGTCCTTCTCGTCGGCTTCGAGTGCATGCGCGGCAAACTTGCGGCCTTTCTCCAGCATCGTTTCGATGGTGCGCACCACCGCGGTGCCGGCCGTGATGGTCGAGCGCGAGGCGACCGAAGACGAGCCCTTGATCTCCAGATCGCTGTCGCCCTGCCTGTGCTTTACATGCGCAACGTCGATGCCGAGCTGTTCGGCGACGAGTCGCGGATAGACCGTGGCGTGGCCCTGTCCGGTATTGCCGACATTCAGGTTGACGACCAGCGTGTCTTTGCCGGGGAAGGTAAGGTACGCGCCTTCGTTCGGCACACCGCCGGAATGCTCGAGAAAGCAGGAAATGCCTAGACCGCGCAGTTTGCCGTCTGCTTCCGAGTTGCGCTTGCGCCGTTCGAAATCCTTCGATGTCGGCGAGCGCCATTGCCTTGTCCAGGATTTCAGGAAATTCGCCGCTGTCGAAGGTCGTGCCGATCGCGGTCTTGTAGGGCATCGCCGAGGACGGAATGAGATTGCGCTTTCGGATCGCAACCGGATCGATGCCGGTGATGCGCGCGGCCTCCTCGACCAGGCGCTCGATCACGTAGTTTGCTTCGGGGCGTCCGGCGCCGCGGTACGGGCCGGTCGGCAGCGTGTTGGTGTAGACGCATTGCACGCCGATATCGAGCTTTGGAATGTCGTACATGGCCGGAAAGCAGCGGGCGAAATTATTGGTCGCAAGCTGAATGCCGGCGGAGGCGACATAGGCCCCGAGATTTTGCGACCTGGCGCGCGCGCAGCGCGAGAAACTTGCCGTTGTCGTCGATCGCGAGTTCGCCGACCGTGATATTGTCGCGTGCCTGGTTGTCGCTGTTGAAGGCTTCCGAGCGGCTCGACATCCAGTGCACCTTGCGGCCGAGCTTCTTGGCGGCCACCAGCAGCGCCGGATATTCCGGATAGGCGCCGCTCTTCAAGCCGAAGGCGCCGCCGACATCTTCGGTGATGACGTGCAAGGTCCGCTTGTCGATGCCCATGATGGCAGCCAGCATGTCGCGCATAGGTCCTGCGCCCTGCGAGCAGACGCGCAATGTATGACGGCCGGTCTTGCCGTCGAAGCTTGCGGTGCCGCCGCGCATTTCCATCGGCGCCATCACCATGCGCTGCTGCACGAGCGTCAGGCGCGCGACATGCGCCGCCGTTCGCAGGATCTCGTCAACCGCTGCGACGTTGGCCGGATCGTCGTCAGGTCCCGGCCAATCGAGCGCGAGGTTTTGCGGGATTTCGTCGAAAAGCTGCGGTGCGCCGGCTTTGAGCGCTTCGCCCGCGTCGATCAGCGCCGGCAATTCCTCGTATTCGACTGCAACCAGTTCAGACGCGTCGAGTGCTGCGGCATGGCTTTCCGCGACCACCATCGCGACCGCCTCGCCAATATGCATCACCTTGTGCTCGGCGAGCGGAGGGCGATGCGAAAACGCGATCTTCGCGCCACCGCGGCCGGGAATCGGCGGATGCCGGGTCACCGTACCGACGCCCGCCAAATCGGCGGCAGTGAGAACGCCAATCACGCCATTCGCGCTTGCGGCCTCCGTAGTCGCGATCGACAGAATGCGGGCATGGGCATGCGGTGAGCGAACGAACACGGCATGGCCGACACCCTGCTTTTCGACGTCGTCGACGAATTTGCCTCGCCCGCGAATCAGGGCGTCGTCCTCGACGCGGGGGCCGGGGTGGTGGTCGTCAGAAGCCATGGGCGTGTTTCGACGGGGAAGGAGATGAGATTACGGCAACGGCACTCGCTGCGCCTTGATCATGTCCGCGATGCCCGCAAGCGTCTCGTTTGTCAACGGCAGGTCGATCGGCTGGTTGCGTTCGGCCGAAAGGTCGGCCGCGAGATAGCATTCCATCACGGTGCGGGCGCTTTCCGGCGACACCATCGGAGGTCGGTCCATGATGCAGGATTCGAGAAAGTGGATGGTCTCCGGTCCCATCTGGCCGGCATAGACATGGTCGACCTGCTCGCCCGGCATGGTGGACATCGGAAATTGCGTGCCGTCCTTGACGGTATTAAGCCAGTGGTCGCGCGCGGTGTCGTCCAGGAATAGTGAACCTTCAGTGCCGGTGATCTCGATCGTGGTCGCGCAATAATTCGGATAGCTCGGCGGCAAATTCCAGCCGCCGCCGATGGCGACCAGCACGCCGTTGTCCATCTTGATCGTGCTCCACATCACGTCATAGGAGCCGTTGACCGGCTGCATGTAGCCATAGGCGCCCTGCGAATACACGCTGACGGGCTTTGCAGGCTCCAGCAGCCAGAACACGATATCGAGGTCATGCGTCGATTCCATCGCGGCGGGCGACAGGCGCACCCGGCTTGCGATCTTCTTCCCGAGGCTGCGCGACAGATGCCGGCTCACCATGACCGAGACCGGCTTGCCTAGCGTGCCGTCATTCAGCTTCTTTTTCGCGTAGGCAAATTTGGTGTTGAATCTCTGCGAATAGCCGATGGTGAATTTCACGTGGTTGCGTTTTGCGATCGCGATCAGTTCGTCGGCTTCGTAGAGTTCGAGCGCGATCGGCTTTTCCAGCAGCACATGCTTGCCGGCTCTCAGGCAGTCGCGCGCAATCGGGAAATGCGTGTTCTCCGGCGTGGTCGAGATATAGACCACCTTCACCGCGTCGTTGTTCACGATGTCCTGGTAGTCGGGCGTCGCGACCGCTGCGTTGGTGAGTTCTTTGATTTCCTTCAGCCGGTCAGGCCGGATTTCGCAGACATGCAGCTTCTTCACCAACGGATAGCGCGACAGCGTTTCGGCGCGGATACCGCCGCACCATCCGGTGCCGATGACGGCCACTTCGACAGGTTCTACCGGCATTTCGTCCCTTGAAATTTCTGGTTTTGAGGAGGCGCGAAGAGAAACACGCCTGCGCCGGCTTCGCAAATGCGCCGGCCCGCTTCCATGAAGCCGATGCGGCATTGTGAGCCGCCTCACATCCCTCCGATCGGCGTGGCGATAGGGTTTGTTAGCCCGACACGATCGCGATCAAGCGGCCGGGTGCGTTGCAAAGGGGAGTGTCATGGTTGGTCTGCCCTATCCCGCCGCCCGTAATGAAAGCCAGAATCTCGTCGTATGATACCGGGGTCGCCATCGCCTTCTTCGCAATCCTGGCTGCATTGACGCTGACGCTTGTGGGCGTCACTCGCTCATTCGCGCCCATTGAATGCAGCCTGGATCCCCGCTCGATGCTGCCTTACGCCGATAGCGCAGCCACCGCGTATAGCCGCCGCGGGGCGCCGTGCTTCGTCGCTCCGCACAACAGCGACGGCCGCATAAAGTCCCTGGAAGTGGTGGCGGGGCCGCGCAATGGAAAGATCTCGATGCGGGGCTTAACCGGACTTTTCTATGTCCCGAATTCGCGATTCAAGGGAACGGATTCGTTCACGTTCCGAGTGTTGCGAAGGACCAACGCGAACGAAGTTGTGGCCTCGATCGTCAACATGACGGTCAACGTGGATTGACGGACGGAAAGCCGTCGACGGTCTCCCGCGCGCCTGGCGCGGCAGCTGCCCCTCCCGCGAGGTGCTTGCAGGCTCGAAGTGCTTGCAGGCTCGGCCTTCTGTGGCTACGAGACGGGCCATAAAGCGCCGCGGGAGGAACCGGAACATGGCGACCAAGACACAGACGATCGGCTGGATCGGCATGGGCCGCATGGGCTACGCGATGGCGGAGTGGCTGTTGAAAGCCGGCTACGACGTCTCGATCTGGAACCGCACCCGCTCAAAGGCTGAGCCGCTGACGAAAATCGGCGGCAAGGTGGTGGACAAGCTCTCCGACCTGAATGGCGTGGATGTGCTGTTCTGCATCGTGTCGGCAGGCAAGGATGTGAAAGAGGTTTTGTTCGGCAAGGATGGCGTAGCGCCGAACGGCAAGGGCAAGATGCCGCCGATCGTGGTCGATTGCTCGACCATTTCGGTCGACGACTCGGTCGATATCCGTGAGCAACTGACGTCACTCGGCGCACAGTTCGTTGCGTGTCCGGTGAGCGGCAATGCCAAGGTTATCAAGGCCGGCAAGCTGTCGGCCGTGGCGTCGGGCCCGGAAGCCGCCTTCCGCAAAGTCGAAGACATGGTGCTGAAATTCGCGCCGAACGGCGTGTCTTATGTCGGCGACGGCGAGCTCGCGCGCATCTGCAAGATCGCCCACAATGTGATGCTCGGTGTCGTCATTCAGAACCTGATCGAGATCACTCTGCTCGCCAACAAGATGGGCGTGCCGCGCGAAGCGTTCCTGCGCTTCATGAGCAACAGCGTGATGGGTTCGATGTTCACGCGCTACAAGTCGCCGGCCTTGGTCAATCTCGACTGGACCACGACCTTCACTCCGGAACTGCTTTTGAAAGACCTCGATCTCGGTCTCGAACTCGGCCGCGAATGGAAGGTGCCGATGCCGGTGACCGCGACGACGCGCGAAATTCTGCAGGGCCATATCGGCAATGCGATCCAGCAGCCGGACCCCAAAGCCTATCTCGAGAAGGATTTCGCGACCCTGATGGAGACGATGGCCAGCCAGTCGGGCATGAAGCTCGAAAGCGAGAAGAAGAACGTTCCGACAGGTCTGGAATAGCGGCGACCGCCGCTCATGGTTTTCACGCTGTACAACGCGCCGCAATCGACATGCAGCCAGCGTGTGCGGTTCGTGCTTCATGCGAAAGGTCTCGCTTTCGATGAACACCGGCTCGACCTGTTCAGCGGCGACCAGCTCAAGCCGGATTATCTGAAGATCAATCCTAACGGCGTCGTGCCGACGCTCGTTCATGATGACGGCATCGTCATGGATTCCTCAGTCATCATGGAATATCTCGAGGAAGTCCTACCTCAGGTCGCGGTGATGACGCCGCAAGATCCGCTGCGCCGCGGATATATGCGGGCGCTCATGCGGTTCATCGACGAAATGCCGGCACCGGCTATCCGGGTGCCGAGCTACAATCTCGCTTTCCTGCCGCGCCTGCAGAAAATGACCAAAGAGGAATTTCTCGCCTTCGCGGAGTCAAAGCCGCTACGCAAGGAATTCATGCTTGCGATGGGGCAGACAGGGTTTCCAAAAAAGGAAATGGATGTCGCGATGGACCGGCTGCGCCGCACGGTGCGTTCGCATGGACGACGAGATCGTAAAGAGCGGAGGGCCGTGGCTGCTTGGGCGCGAAATTTCGCTCGCCGATGTATCGGTCATGCCCGTGATCGTGCGGCTCGCCGATCTGCGCCAGCAAGCATTGTGGCAGGACAAGCCCACAATTGCGCGCTGGCTCGAAAATATCCGCGCACATCCTGCTTATGCGAAGACCTATTATCACGGCACGCATCTCACCGAGCTCTATCCGCATTTGCAGGAGCGTGGGGAAGACTGAAGCCTGGAACGGGGCTACTTCCCGCGGCAGCCGGCGGCGGGCTGCGACGCTACTTTCGCGAGCCAAAGTCGAAAGCCGCTCGATCTACAAAAACTTGATCCGGCGCTCGATGTGTCGCATTTCTGCACGGGTTCTTGCGATGACGCTGGCGGCGGGACGGATCGGGCCTTGACCGGTTCGGCGACATATCGCCGGTGAAATAATCCTGTTACCGGGCCAGGTCAGGTGTTTTAGACGCAGCTTGAAAGCGATCAAGCATCCCTTGACCAAGGTGACCTCTATTATATCCTGATTCGAGGGGGTTAATCGATGGACCTATCGAGGGCGATCACGGTAGCAACTCTGCCGAACGCATATTTTTTGTCGAGGCAGGCACAACGCGTTTTCATTGATGATGCTTGCGCTTACGAAAGCGCGGTCGCAGCCTACGAGCGCGACCGTGATGCGAGTTGCCTACGGGAATCCCTCACTGCGCTCGGGATTAGTCACGCCCAAATTGAAAAGCACGCCGCGCGACCTGGTTACCGAACGGTGCGCGCTTACGCGTAATCCGGCAGATTGAGATCTGTTGCGACGAATGGAATGAATAAAAGGATCTGCTGTTACTTGCTGAATTAAAATGCTGTCTGAATTAAAAGTGGGGCCGACCGACGCTCCCCGTGGACCCGATCGATACATTCGAATGCCCGCGGCACTCACTGTGATCCTACTTTTTGATTTTGTCTGTCACGACGCCCTGCTGCCTACCCTCATTGATAAACCGAATGCCGGCTCGTTCCAGAGCGCCGCGAAGCTCAATAATCGCGCGCTCCGAGACCTCGCGTCTCGATTTCTCAAAGTCTACGACGGTTGAAAGTCCCAGGTCCGAGCGTTCTGCGAGCTCCGGCTGAGTCATATCGGCCAACGCGCGTGCGGCGCGGCATTGTGCTGGAGTTATCAGATCACTTTTCTTTACCGGCATCGCATTGTCCTTGACGGAATATGTATCAACATTTTATGTTGATAATGTCGTAGTCGATCTATCCGACTGGCAGCCGGGATTGGCCCGGTTTTGGTGGAGAAGGAGTAGGACATGGATCAAGTCACATTCGCTGCCGTAAAATATCAGGTCATTCGCGAACGGCTACGGGCGAATGAGCCCGAAATCGATGACGATACCCTAGCGGACTCGGTCGAGGGACTGACGGATTTGCACGAGATCGTCGCCGCCGTCGTGCGCGGCGCCCTTGACGACGAAGCTTTCATTGCTGCACTGCGAAACCGGATGACGGACATGCAGTGCCGCGTGAGCCGTTTGGAGGAGCGAGCGATCAAGCGCCGGCAGATTGTCCGCGAAGTCATGGTAGAATGCGAGATCAAGAAGATTTCCGCGCCTGATCTGACCATCAGTCTGAGGTCATCTCCACCGCCGCTTTGCATCTTGGACGAAACGACAATCCCTGGCGCTTATTGGGAGGCCCGGGAGCCGAAGCTGAACCGGACGGCTTTGCTTAGCGATTTGAAATCCGGTGTTTCCGTCTCCGGCGCGACGCTCGGCGACGCGGGTCAGGTTCTTAGCGTGAGGACAAAGTGATGGGATTTACCAGCAAGCAGGTATCAGACTTAAAGAACGACGCTAATCCCGCTTTCAAACGTCTGCGAAGGCTTAAAGACGGTCGTGAACTTCCATACATCGAAGGCTGGTATGCGATTTCCGAAGCTAATCGCATATTCGGATTCGACGCATGGTCGCGGGAGACGGTAGAAGTCAAATGTTTGCAGGCGCGTGAAATTCGAGGTTCCTTTCACGTTCTTTATCTGGCGAAGGTCCGTCTGACCGTTCGAGCCGGTGAAAACCAGACCATTCGCGAAGGTTATGGCACGGGCGACGCCACCAGCGACTCCCTCGGAGAAGCGCATGAAAAGGCTTTAAAAGGCGCCGAAACGGACGCAACAAAACGCGCTCTCGCCACCTTCGGCAGACCATTCGGCTTGGCTTTGCATGTGCCGGCAGGGGCAGGGCAGATACAATCACCGGCGGAGCGACCAAAGGTTCCGGACGCTCATCGACGTCGAACGCGCCAGCGCAAAGGTCCTGACGGCAGGTATCGACTTGTTAGCGACCCGAGAATGAGCCTCGTGCCGCACTCGTTATCGATCGGGCAGGCGGGCGCTGTCTCAAACTCGTCGGAGCAAGTTATCAAAGAAGAGCTGCCTGCACCCAAGGGTGATTTGCCGGCCGGCCTCGGTTCGCCGGTTCCGAGCGCCAACGAGGTAGTGCCCTTAACACGGCCCGTTCGTCGACGCTCGGTACATCACCTCCGGCATGTAATGGTGCAACCTTGTCTGATTTGTGCGCGTACCCCTTCGGATGCGCATCACCTTCAATTCACCCAACCGCGGGCCATGGCGAGCAAGGTAAGTGATGAATATACGGTGCCCTTGTGCCGCACGCATCACCGTCAACTGCATCACTCGGGGGATGAGGTTGGCTGGTGGATGGCAATGGAGGTCGATCCGCTTCCGATTGCGCAGGATCTTTGGCAGGAATTCGCGGGGAATTTCGGAGGCTGTCGCAACGAGTTCTTGAGCGAACTTGGGTGGAATTTAAGTTGTGACTTAATCTCAAAATCGGCGCCGGAGCAGCCAAATTGCTCTGACGCCGACTAAGCAACACTAAGATTTGGTCAGACTGCGATGCAGGAGCGGCTTTCGCATTATCAAAACCTCGTGCAGCGTCACAAGATCCGTGGGTTCGGCACTGATGAGCGCCGCGTCGTTATGTTTTTCTGAATGCTCAGGGCGCTGCATGCAAGCCAAACCATCGGTATGGTCATTTACATTGTTAATGACACTGTTGTCGTAGCCGGCGTCATCTTCTCTCGATACTTGTCAGCCCCGGAGGCCGAAAAATTGGGCTCAGTCGAAAGGGACAGCCGAGCCAAACTCGTCGCAAGTAATTGGCTATTAAATTACAGTCATAGTCGCTCGTCGAAGCGATCCAATTTATTTCACGAAGCAGGTCAATCTGCGCCGTGGAAAGCGATCGCGAGATTTACGACCTGGGTTACTTGTGCGGCCCATTGAATGGGCTTAGTCGCGGGAACCACTTCGCAGGCCGCCATACTCATTCCGCCACCGATAATACGTCACTTCCGTAACGCCTATCGACCGGACCGCGTCTGCAACTGGCCGACCCTGTGCCATTAGCACATCAACCTGCCGAAGCTTCGCGACAATCTCTTCAGCCGTATGCCTCTTCGCCAGAATAGTCCGCCCGACGAAATCACCCGGTTACTTCGAAGGAGACCGGACGTCAAAGAAAATGCAGAAGGCGATGGAAGCGAGGTCTAAGTGAGAGGGAGACCGTGAATTCGCAGAACGAAGCCAAATGTGCCGACTTTGGCTCGAGCTCATCGGTGCGGTCCAAGCGCGCTGCGAGCGCGCGGGGCTGGTTGCCGCTTAGTGCATTGTATTTAGGATTTCAATTCCCTGGCATGACGGCATTGCAAGATGCTGATGCAATTGAAGTTGCGCTTTTCGTTTGCGTAGCGCTCTCAGTTGTCGCGGTTGTTCCATTCTTCATGAGCGATGGAGTCCATCGCCTCGAAGTAGCGACTAAGGTCGAACATAAACCTGATTGCATGGTTTAACGGCGCGAGCGCAGCGCCAACCTATTCCCGGTCAGCGCGTCATTCGTGTCCGAAACAATGCCGAAGAAAGCGCGCAACCGCACCGCCAGCGCATGCGCCGAAGAAGTGGCTGGGATGGTCGCATTGGAGCGCTTCCCTCTTCCCGCTTTGGAAAGAGGGAAGAAGCAGCCGAACTCACGGAATCGCGATATGCCAGGCATTGCCGGCGACGCCGTCGCCGGAAATATCGCCGGGCTTAGTATCCTTGATCCAGGTATAGAGAGGCTTGCCCTTGTAGGCCCATTGCTTGCCGCCGTCGTCACGAACGACGATGGTATAGGGACCGTCGGCCTTGGCGTCGCCGCTGACCATCAGCGGTGGCCAATTGGTCGCGCAGGGGCCGTTACAGACCGACTTGCCATCGGCATCCTTGTCGAACACGTAAAGGGTCATGCCCTTCGAATCGGTGAGCACCTTGCCTTTGGCGCTGTCTCCGGTCATGGCCGGACCCGTCTGCGCGGATGCGATCGACGCGAAACCTGCAACCGCCACCGCCGCAACGAAAATTCTGTTCATGTGCAACTCCCCTGAACAACGACTGCGCAAAGGCAGCCCATGTCGCGGTCAACACGCGGGGTTGGGAGCTATTCCGGAAATTTTCTTCTCACATTCCAATGATCGCATGGAATAAACGCGCGTTGTGTGGCGCATCAAAATTTCACTGCGCCATTTGATAGGTCTTCACCATATATTCAGCGCTGTCGCGGTCCTTTTTCAGAAACGCTGCGAAGCTTTCAGGGCTGCCGACATCGACATCGAGAAACTGCTTCTTCATGAAATCGACCACGTCCGGCTGACGGAATATCGCGACAATCTCGGTATTCAGTTTCTGCACCGCTGCATCCGGTGTTCCGGCCGGCACCACGACGCCCCACCAGGGCCGGCCACCCTGGAACGAAGCAAAGCCCGCCTCGTCCATGGTCGGGACATTCGGCAGAAGTTCGTTGCGCTTGATGCTGCGCAGTGTCAGCACCTTGACCTTTCCTTCATTCAGCTGACCCGCGATGTTGCCAACGCCGATCCGTGCCACATCGATGGAGTTTGCAAGCAGCGCATTGATGATCTCGCTGCCGCCCTTATAGGGAACCGCGACGAAGCTGGTCTTCCAGAATTGTCCGAGCCATTGCCGGAAAGTGTCGGTGGTCGAACGCGGTCCCAGCGTACCGAAAGTCAGGGCGTCGGGCTTGGCCGAAGCGAGCGCACGAAACTCTTCCATCGAATTTGCCGGCAGCGTTCCGCGCGCCAGCAGTCCTTCGATCACGAAATACATATTGGTGACGGGACGGAAATCCTTCTCGGCGTCGTAGGGAAGGTTTGGCGTGGTGAAGGGATTGTAGGACAGGGTGTCGGGGTTGACGATACACAAGGTATTGCCGTCGGGCGGCGACTTCGCACATTCGACGGCGGCCGGAATGGTGTTGCCGCCGGCTCGGTTGATGACGACCACCGGTTGGCCAAGACGATCGGACAGGTGCTTTGCCATCAATCGCGCCGCAATATCGGTGACGGAGCCCGCTGCGATTGGAACGATCAGCCGGATCGGTTGACCGCTGCCTTGCGCGGATGCAGGAATAGCGGCCGCATAGAAGAAGGCGCTGCTAAGAAAAATGGTCGCGGCGCGTGAAGTGCGGTTCATCGTTTCCTCCCGGCGCTCTTGACGTGACGCGCTTTTCCTGAGGCGAAACCTAGAGCCGCTGCCGCACCGACACAACGTGTACCGCGATGCGGTTATTCCTCGCGCTCCCAGGTGACCAGCACGCGCACTTTGCGGTCGAGCAAGTTCGGGTGCGGCAGTTCGGCGCTGCGGATGTGCAAAAGGTCGTCACCCTCAAATCGGATATGGCGCACCTGCTCGCTGCCAACCCAGCTTTCGTTCCAGGCCGCTTCCACTCTGGTCGTCACCACACCATCCTTCAACCGGTAGCGGCCGGTATAGGCAATCATGGTGAGCAGTGCCTGTGCGCGCTCGGCATCGGTTTTCGGCGTGCTGCGGCCTTCGGCGGTCGCCAGCGCCAGCCAGCGTCCGTCACGTGTTGCGATCTGGCGTCCCTTCGGATGGTCGCCGAAGATCGGAATCCGCTCGCCGGTCACCGTGTCTTCATAGACCTGCGCTTTGAGCTTCCAGACCCCGACAATCCGTTCGTCGTCTCTTGTTGCGGTATCGGTCATCCGTGTTCCCTCGATGCATCGGATGAATTTGCAGGTTCTGAATTTGGCCGCAAGTTTCGTATGAGATTGGCGAGCAACCGAGTGAGGGAACCGCAATGCTCAAAGCCGCCACCACCAAGTCGCCGATCGTGCCATGCCTGACCTATCGCGATGCGCCGGCGGCGATTGAATTTCTTTGCAAGGCGTTCGGCTTTGAAAAGAAGCTGGTCGTGCCGGGCGAGAACGGCACTATCGCGCATGCAGAACTTGTCTGCGGCAATGCGATGATCATGGTCGGATCGGAGAAGGACACCGAATTCGGCCGATTGATGAAATCGCCGCGCGACATGGGCGGAGTGACGCAGAGTATCTATCTGGTGATTGCGGACTCCGACACCCATCATGCTACGGCGAAAGCAGCAGGCGCCGAGATCGTGATGGCGCCGGTGACCCACGATTACGGCGGGCGCGACTATACCTGTCGCGACCCTGAAGGCCACGTCTGGACCTTTGGCACCTATGATCCCTGGGCCTCGTGACGGCTCCCGGGGTTAGGGTATGCTGGGCGAGTGAGGAAAGCCCGATGCAAAACGACAACCGAGACTACGATCCGCTCATCCATGTCATCCGCAAGCGCCGGTCGGTGCGTCGCTTCGAGCCGGGGCGCAGCGTGCCCCGCGAGACGTTGCTGAAGATTGCGGAAGCGGCGCGCTGGGCGCCCACCGGCGCCAATTCGCAATGCTTCGATCTGGTTATCGTCGACGAGCCGGAAATGCGCGAGCAAGTGCTCGATGTTTTTCTGGCTCAATCAAATCGTCTGATCGACCACGTGAAGGGATTTCCGGCGGTCAAGAAGACCTACATGGCGAACACGGTCGCGATTTTCATCGTGCTCGCGGACGAACGCTGGAAGCGCTCATTTCCGGTCGCGACCTCGCCGGAATGGGCGGAGGAATACAAGGCCAACAATGAACGCATCCTGCTCGCCTCAATCGGGGCGGTGGTGCAGAACATCCAGCTTGCTGTGACAGCCGTAGGCCTGACTTCCGCCTGGCTATCGGGCGGCGGTGAGGACACGACCAACTATGCGTTGCGCGCATTGCTCGGCTATCCGGATTGCATGCGGGCGGTCGGGACCATCCCGGTGGGCGTGCCGGAAAAGACGCTGGCGTCGCGGTACCGCAGGCCCCTTGCCCAGATGGTACACTGGAACCAATACCAGCCGGCACAGTTCCGGCCCGACGACATGGTCGATTTTTACGTTTCGGACCTTCGCCAGTTCGCCATGTATCGAGACGAAGAAGACCCCAATGTCTGGGAAGATGCGGAAAAGCGGCTGGGGCGCTGGCGGGCGGCTTTTACCGGCGACACGACGGATCATGTGTAAGTTACAGCGTGGCCCCGAAACTTCCCTTGTTTCGGCGCCGGTCGATACCTCTATAATTGGCATCGGACTTGCAAATCTGATTCGCTGCCGGGCGATAAGCCAATGGAGGCCTTGATGCGAAAGTCACTGCCGCTGCGCGTGGTGCTGTTGCTGGTCTCGGTATTGTGCCTGACAGCGTTGACAGCCCGTCCGGAGGCGGCATTCGCGCAGAGCGAGGCCCCGGCAAAGGCCGTCACCGAAGACCTGCTTTCTTCGGTTGTGCGGATCAAAACCTACATCAACCCGGACGGACGCACGGTCGACAATCTCGGCATGGAGCGCGACGGTTCCGGCATCGTCATCGACGATTCCGGTCTGGTGTTGACCATCGGATATCTGATGGTGGAGGCGCATGCGACCGAAGTGATCACGAATGACGGCCGCAAAATCCCCGCCAATGTCGTCGGCTATGACCATGACACCGGCTTCGGTCTGCTGAAGGCGGTTGCGCCCCTGAAAGTGCGGCCAATGCTGTTCGGCAAGTCGGGAGAACTGAAGGTTGGCGAACCGGTGCTCGCGGCAAGCTTCGGCGGACGTGACGGCATTGCACCTGCATTCGTCGTGTCGCGGCGCGAATTCGCCGGCTCCTGGGAATATCTGATCGATGGCGCGATCTATACCGCGCCCGCCCATTCGCACTGGAGCGGGGCCGCGCTGATCACCAAGGAGGGCAGGCTGGTCGGCGTCGGCTCGCTGATCGTAGGCGACGCGGCCGGCAACGGCGGCGGCACCGCCGGCAACATGTATGTGCCGACCGACCTCCTGACGCCGATCCTCGCCGATCTGATTGCCAATGGCGCGGTCGGCGGCGACCCGAAGCCGTGGATCGGGTTGAACACTCAGGCTGGTGACGGCGGGCTCGTGGTCGCGCGGGTCACCCCTAACAGCCCGGCCGAGAAGGCGGGTTTGCGCAAGGGCGATCTGATCACCAATATCGGTGGCGCCGCGCCGAAGACCTTGCCCGATTTCTACCGTAAGCTCTGGTCGATGGGCAACGCAGGCATATTGGTGCCGCTCGACATTGAGCGCGATGGGCAGAACCAGCATTTCAATGTGCAGTCCATAAACCGTATGGACCATCTGAAGCTCAAAAGCTCGCTGTGATCGGTTAAGCTCCGTGCCTTAGCGGCAGGCCGGGAGCAAAGCCGATGGCAGCGCCACGGCCGGACCCGCGGGTCCGGTCTTCTCTATTATCGATTTTGAGCGCGGCATTTTTGTTCGCGACTATTTGCACGCCCGTCATGGCGCAAAGCTCCGCGCCCGACGATTCCATCTGCCTGATGATCGAATTTGCCGCGCGCGATCATGGCCTGCCGGTGGAATTCTTCGCACGCGTGATCTGGCAGGAGAGCCGCTTCCGTGCCAATGCTGTGGGCCCGGTGACGCGCAGCGGGAACCGCGCGCAGGGCATGGCGCAATTCATGCCGGGCACCGCCGCCGAGCGCGGACTTCTGGATCCTTTCGATCCCGTCCAGGCGCTGCCAAAATCGGCAGAGTTTCTGAAAGAGCTTTGGGGTCAATTTGGTAATCTCGGTCTGGCAGCGGCTGCCTATAATGCCGGCCCGCGCCGGATCCGCGAATGGCTCGACGGCACCGGCTATATGCCGGGCGAGACCCGCAATTATGTCTCCGCGATCACCGGCCTGACGGTCGAGGACTGGGCCGCCGAACGCAGGAAAACTCCGCAGGAACGCGAAAAGTCCAAGCCTGAGGAGGTCCGTGCGCCGGGTTGCGCTACGCTGATCGCACTGCTGCGCCGCACGCCCAATCGCTTCATGGACGAGTTGACGCAGCGCGTGGTGCACAGCATCGGCCAGCCTTGGGGCGTGCAACTCGCCGCCGGCTTCTCGCGCGAAAAGGCAATGGAGATGTATGCACGCGCGTTCCGGCGCTATGAAAGCGTGCTCAAGGACCGCGATCCCGGCATTCAGTCATCGAGAATACGGGGCAGGGCGATGTTTTATCAGGTTCGCATCGGCGCCGATACGCGTCAGGCGGCGAATGAATTATGCGCAAGCCTGAGGAAGGTCGGCGGCGCGTGTCTGGTGCTGCGGAACAGGGGATAATGTTCGGACTTCGAACTACTCATTCTCCCGCTCGATTGCCTTCACCACCGCCGCCGTCACCTGCTTTGTCGTCGCGCTGCCGCCCAGGTCCGGCGTATGCAGCGAAGGGTCGGCGGTGACGCGTTCCACCGCCTTCATCAGCCGCGCGGCGGCGGGCTTTTCGTCCAGATGCTCCAGCATCATCACAGCGGTCCAGAACGAGCCAACCGGATTGGCGATACCTTTTCCGGTAATGTCGAAAGCCGAGCCGTGGATCGGCTCGAACATCGAGGGCGTCTTGCGCTCGGGATTGAGATTGGCGGTAGGGGCGATGCCGAGCGAGCCTGCGAGCGCGGCTGCGAGGTCCGACAGGATGTCGGCGTGCAGGTTGGTCGCGACGATGGTGTCGAGCGTCTGTGGCCGCAGCGTCATGCGCATGGTCATGGCATCGACCAGCATCTTGTCCCAGGTCACGTCGGGAAATTCCGCCGCCACTTCGGCGGCGATCTCGTCCCACATCACCATGCCATGACGTTGTGCGTTGGACTTTGTCACCACCGTAAGCAGCTTGCGCGGGCGTGAGCGTGCCACCACGAACGCGTAGCGGATGATGCGCGCGACGCCGGGACGAGTGAACATCGCGACATCGGTTGCAACTTCTTCCGGCAGCCCCTTATGTACACGCCCGCCGACACCGGAATATTCGCCTTCCGAATTCTCGCGCACGATCACCCAATCGAGTTCCGGACCCGTCACGTGACGCAGCGGGCTCGTGATGCCAGGCAGGATGCGGGTCGGGCGCACATTGGCGTATTGATCGAGCGGCTGGCAGATCGCAAGCCGCAGCCCCCACAACGTGACGTGATCGGGAATGTCGGGGGCGCCAACCGCGCCGAAATAGATCGCGTCGAAGGCGCGCAATTTGTCGGCGCCACCTTCCGGCATCATTACGCCATGCTTCCTGTAGTAATCCGAACCCCAGTCGAAATGCGCGACGTCGAGTTTGAATCCGCCGTCGCGTTTGGCGCAGGCGGCAAGCACCTCAAGCCCAGCGGCAATGACTTCCGGTCCGATGCCGTCGCCCGGAATGGCCGCGATCTTGTGGGTGCGCATTGAAATCCTTCGTGTCACTTAGCCGGATGTCGATGAACGGATGAGAAAGGTGCGGGGCTGGTTCTTGCTCCGCACTTTCCCCGAGCCAAATGGGTCACTTCTCGGCGGCGGCTGCGAGGAGTTTGTTCCAGCGCGCGGTTTCGGATTTGAAGCGCTCGTCGAGGGCGGCGGGTGTTGCCAGCCTGGCCGGCACGGGCGTAGTGCCGAGCGCTGCGAAGCGCTCTATCACCTTTTCGTTCGCAAGCGCCTTTTGAAGCGAGGCTGCAAGCTTCTGGCGGATAGGCTCTGGTGTACCTTTAGGAGTCCAGATGGCGTGCCAGGCCGAAAGATCGAAACCCTTGACGCCGCTTTCGCTGAGCGTCGGCACATCGGGCAGGACTGCGATCCGCTCGCGCGTCGTCGTGGCATACGGTTTGATCTGCCCAGACTTGATCTGATTGGCGGTGTTGGTGGTCTGGTCGCACATGAAATCGATTTGTCCGGCGACAAGGTCGTTCATGGCAGGTCCAGTGCCCTTGTAAGGAACAACCGTCGGTTTGATGCCGGTCGCATCGATCAAAAGTCGGCCGCAGAGGTCGGACGCCGCGCCAACGCCTGCCGTACCGAAGGTAGCGCCGGAGCCTTGACCTTTTAGCCAGTCGAACAGAGCCGTGACATTGGAAGGCGGCAATTCCTTCCGGCCGACAAGGGTCAACGGCACTTCGGTGACGAGACCAACCGAGTCGAAATCTTCCACCGGATTGTATGTCAGGTTCGGATAGAGCGCCGCGAAAGTCGCGACGCCAATATGGTAGAGAAGAATTGTGTAGCCGTCCGGAGCCGCCTTGGCGACCCGGCCAGCCCCGAGTGACCCGCCGGCGCCGCCGACGTTCTCGATCACCACGCGCTGGCCAAGGTCTGCACCCATCGCTTCTGCCACCAGCCGGGCGACAGTGTCACTTGGGCCACCCGCGGCCGCCGGCACGATCATCGTGATCGGCTTGTCGGGGTACGCGCTCTGCGCCATGGACAAATCGGTCGCCAGCATCGCCGCGACGAAGCTAAATGCGAAGGCAAGTGTGCGGGGCTTGCGTTGCATGTTTTTCCTCCTGAGGCAGTCGGGTTTCCGGCTCCCGCTTCTCTTCTTTTATCGCATGGAAGCTCTTGTTCTCGAACTCAAGCCTTACGCGTTGCCACAGCCTCCGCGATTATGCGCCCGCATTCAACCGTGTTCGCGGTTCCGCCAAGGTCTCGCGTCCGCGCTTTCGGATCGGCCAGAGCCACCTCGATCGCCTCGATCACCGCGTCGGCGGCGTCCTTGTGGCCAAGATGTTCCAGCATCATTGCGCCCGACCAGATTTGCCCGATCGGATTGGCAATCCCCTTGCCGGCAATGTCGGGCGCTGAGCCGTGAACCGGCTCGAACATGGAGGGAAATTCGCGCTCCGGATTGATATTGGCCGAGGGCGCAATCCCGATTGAGCCAGCCACAGCCGGCCCCAGATCGGACAGGATATCGCCGAACAGATTCGAGCCCACCACCACGTCGAACCAGTCCGGATGCTGCACGAAATGCGCAGCAAGAATATCGATATGGAACTGGTCGGCGCGGATGTCCGGATAATTCGCCTTCATGGCCGCGAAGCGTTCGTCCCAGAACGGCATGGTATGCACGATGCCGTTGGACTTGGTGGCGGATGTGACGTGCTTCTTCGGCCGCTGGCGGGCGAGCTCGAAGGCATAACGCATCACCCGGTCGGTGCCGCGCCGGGTGAAGATCGATTCCTGCATCGCGGCTTCGTGCTCGGTGCCTCGGAACATGCGCCCACCGATCTCGGAATATTCGCCTTCGACATTTTCGCGTACGACGAAGAAGTCGATGTCGTCGGGTCCGCGACCGGCGAGCGGGCTGGTCATGCCGCGCAGCACGCGGCAGGGACGAAGATTGACGTATTGATTGAAGTCGCGCCGGATCGGAATCAGCAGGCCCCATAGCGACACATGATCCGGCACGCCGGGGAAGCCGACCGCGCCCAGGAAGATCGCATCGTGTTTCCGGATTTTATCGAGGCCGCCTTCCGGCATCATGCGGCCGTGTTTGGCGTAGTGCTCGCAACTCCAGTCGAAATGATCCCATGTGAAGGAAATGCCAAACCGCTTGCCGGCAGCTTCCAGAATGCGAATGCCCTCGGGCAGCACTTCGTTGCCGATGCCGTCGCCGGGAATGGCGGCGATCCTGTATTGCTTCATGCTTTTTCCCCGGAGAGTTTAGCGATCGGTGATATCGAGACCGCGCACCACGACGATCTGGGTGCGCGCCCCGGTGATTCCGAAATCGTCGTCGTTGATCAGGGCGAGCGCGCCGTCAGGAAGCAGCGCCATGCCTTCGATCTTGCCCGGAACGGATGGGAAATCGGCGCTGTCGAAGCGCAGGGTCTTCGGCAACGGCACGATGGCGGTGTCGCGCAAATCGATTTGCTCGAGGGTCGGCTCGGTCGTGGGATCGTCCCACGGGCTGCCATTGATGTCGGTCGCGTGGGCGAGGTCTATCTCATAAAGCTTGGTAGTCGCCTCGGTGCGCTCCAGTACGATTAGCCGGTCCAGACCGACCGCCAGCATCTCGCTGATGCGGAGATCGGCCGGATCGTTCGACGGATCGCGCCGGAAGCTCTTCGGATCGTCCATCACGTAGACGTATTCGCCGACGATCTGCATCGAGGTGCGTTCGATCTTGAATAGCCGTACGTTGCGGCTTTTGCGGAAGGCGGCGGAATTCGGATTGGCGAGCGGGCTTTGCACGATCAAATAGAGGAAGCGCTCGTCCGGAGAAACCGCCAATGCCTCGATCCCGCGATTGGATTGCCGGCGGGCGAGAATGGCTGGCAGCGATCCGACGACGTCGTAACGCGCGCCTTCGTATTCCTTCTCCGTCCCGTGCGGCACGTAGCGCGTATTCACGCGTCCATCGGCGCTGATATGGGCAATGGAAGGGCCATTCTCGTCGGCGACCCAGAAGCTGCCGTCCGTGAGCCGGATCACCGCCTCAGCGTCGATGCCGTGGACGTCCTGTTGCAGCCGCTTGCCGTGACCGTCGAATGGGATTTCGGTGCTGGCGGTGAGCAGCGGGTTCGGCATGCCGTTCAGTGGGCGGCCGCCGCGATCTTTTAGCGTGACCACGTCTGTGATGCGGAAGGTGCCGTCGTCGAGCAGCAGCACGCGATAGATTGAGGGCGCATAGGAAGGCGCGAGATATATGCGCGCGTTCCTGGTGTCGCGACAGGCGGGAATGTCGATGTTGGCGATCGATTTCAGGTCAGCACAGGCGAGATTCGGGCCCCGGTCCCCGATCGTCCAGATTACATTCGGCGGATCGTCGGGATGATGAAATGCGCCGCTGCCGATTCCGACCGAAAGGTTGACACTGCGGCCATTGTCGAAGCGGAAACGCCCCATATTCAGAAGCGTGTCATCGCTTTTATAGTCGCGAAGGCTGACTTCGGATGCCGCGGCAAGCGCTGTGAACGCTGGTAGAATCGCAAGAGAGATGAAACGAATGTGCATCGACGCCTTCAAATTCCGGGTGGTCTGCGTGTGAACGGCTCCTGATCGAAGATCGTGCCGCCTAAATTGCTTTTCTCACGATCCAGCTGGCAGAAGCAAAGGGATGCGGCGGAACGCCCCGGCGTATGCAGGTTGGGGTCAGGCGCCCGACGCGGGTCTTTCCCACCTTTCAATATTGTTGAAGTCCGCCCGAAGGCACATTCGCCGCTGCTGAACCGTGCTTTTCAGCGGCTTCTGGTACTCCGTTGATGAAAGGTGACCGGTGGGTGCGGATGTATGGTGGAAAGCTAGCTTTTTTGGTTATTAGTTAAAGCAGTGTGGCAAATATACACTAGTGTGTTTGGTGCTGCGCAACTAGTCTGACCGCGTTGATTTACCCCTGGGGGCTCCAAATGAAGAAGTGTCTGATTGCAACTGCTGCCGTTCTCGCTCTGTTGAGCGCTGCTGGCTGCACCCAGTACGGCAAGGCACCGTACGGCAAGGCGCCAGCGCCGGTCGTCGCCAAGTACTGACGGAAACGATCCAGAAAGGGCCGGTCTCAACCCGGCTCCTTTCTATCTCATTCCTGTCGGGCTGCACAAATCTCTGATTTGGTTGGAGCCCGTTGGTGCGGGTGAAAAGCGGCATATGCGGTGTCCCCGCATAAGCCGTTTTTTTGTCTTAACTGGCCGCCGGGGGAGACGGGCTTCTTCGAGCAACATCCTCCTGGGTTGCCACCTGACGTGGCATAGGCCCGAGCGGCGTCGGATTTGCTGAAGTATGTGTGCTAAAGGGCACAGGTTCAGGTATCGTGCGCGGAAGGCATATAACCGCCATAAAAGGATCGCCTGACCACTTGACTTAACCACCCCAGATCGGCTCGTGAAAGACAGGCCGGTCGTTCAGCCCCGGGGAACGTTAATGCAAGAAGCCAGTCGATCTCACTTTCTTCAGACAGCTCGCCGCCGTCCGCCCATGCGAAGTGTCGCGCTCGCAGGGGCGACAGCGCTGCTCGCGATTTTCAGCCTACAGGCGCATGCTCAAATGATAGGGGTCGGTCCAACACCGGCCGATGTCTTGCCTTCGTCTCGGCCGCAAGGTGCGCCGGCTCCTGCCGCCCCGGTTCAAGCCGCTCCGGCTCCGGCTCCTGCCGCTTCAGCACCTCAGGCCACAGTGCCTCAACAGGCGCCTCAGGCGGTCGCGCCCGCGCCGAATCTTCCTCAGGTCCACGTCACGGACGAGAACCCGAAGCAAAAGCCGGTTCAGCGTCAGGTCATGACCCAGGGGCCGAACAAGGAACCGATCAGGATCCCGGTGAGTTCGGTCGGCTGCCGAGCCGCGCGTCAGCCCGGCAAGCCCTATTTCGTGGAATTCCGCTCCCGCACCGCTGTCAGCTATGGCCACACTTTCGTGTTCTATGGCCGGCTCGGCGATGGCAACCGGTTCGCAAGCTACAAGGTCGCGGGGCTGCATCCGAAAGGCGACGATCCTAACGTGTACCTGCAGGGGATGATGGTGCCGGTGCCGTCGGACACTGGCGTGTCTTGGGGCGACCTCGACGAGCAATATCTCACGGCACGCTTCTGCGTCGCGCTGACCGAGGGGGAATATCGCAAGGTAGAATCCGCGATCCGGCAATTGCAGGCGACCAAGACGACTTGGCACGCCACTACTTATAACTGTAACGCCTTCGCCGCCGATGTGGCCCGCGCGATCAATCTCGATCCGCCCAATCCAAACATGTATCTGCCGGAAACTTTCATCAAACGGATGGCGGAACTCAATCCACGCGGAAAGCCGGCGAGCCCGTTCGCCTCTTTCGGTTTCTCCGGCTTAAGTCAGCAACAGACTCAACCGGCCGTAAAGCAGCGGGCTACGCAGCGTGCCGCGCCGCGTCCGCAGCCGGTCAGCCAATAGGCGAACGTTCAATATTCAGACGTGCCGAAGGCCCGCAGCGCTGCGGGCCTTCTTTTGCCTTTTGCAGTCGCCGCTATTTCGAGCCGGGTGAAAGTATTGACCACACCGGCCGGCCGAAGGCGCCGTCGAGCTGCGCCGTGAAATCGCGCAACTTCGCCGGAGCCTGGTCGCTGTAGCCATAGACCATCAACAGAAACAGCGCTGGCGGAAGCATCGCGAGCCAGAAAATCACGCGCATGATATATGCGCGGTGCTCGGCGGCCTGTTTTGGCGTGCGGTAATTCGGGTTTGGATACTGGCTCATCCCGACGAGTTTACAACGGTATGATCGGCCCATCCAGCGCTGCTCGAAACGGGCGGGCGGCCAGGCCCTCGCGAAGGATGGCCTGGCCTTGGATTGCGTCCGAATCACGGATCACTGAACGGTAATCACGATCTCCAGATACTCGCTCGGCATCACGACGGAACTGTCGCCGGAACGGTTGAAGCGCGCGATGAGCTCCTTGAGATCCCGTTCGAGTGCAGATTGGCCTGCTGGATCGAGCGCACCAAAAGTCTTGTGGACCGGCCCATAATAGGTCCTGAACACCTCGATCATGTGTTCCGGCGAGCGGTAGCGGAACACGAAGTGACGCTGCGACGATGCGATCGACGTCGTGAACGGCGCGAACAGCTCGGCAAGTCTCGCGCGCGTGCCCCACAATGCCGGCGACTTCATGCCGGGTGCCGGCGGGACGTGCTTTCCGATCGTCTTGAAGAGCTGACCGACAAAGCCCTCCGGCGTCCAGTTGGCGAGGCCGATCTTGCCGCCGCGCCTGCACACGCGAACCAGCTCCTGTGCGCTGCGTTCCTGGTCTGGGGTGAACATGACTCCAAAGGTGGAAACCACTGCATCGAAGCTGCGGTCCTTGAACGGCAGCGCCTCCGCATCCGCCTCGCCGAATTCGATATTGAGACCTTCGGCCGCGGCTCTTTCGCGCGCGCGGTCGAGTAGAGCCGGCACATAATCGGTGGCCGTCACTTCGCACCAGCGCCGCGCAGCAGCCAGCGCAACGTTGCCGTTGCCGGCGGCGACATCAAGGACCTTGCTTCCCGAACGGATATCCATCGCCTCGCACAGGTCTTCGCCGACAATCTGGAGGGTGGTGCCAACTACCGCGTAGTCGCCGGAGGACCATGCGACCTGCTGACGGGACTTGAGCGCCGTGAAATCGGGAGCCGGTGCGGGCTTCATTGCAAGTGCTGATTGAGTCATGTGTTTCTCCTTTGGTTGAAGTGGGATTTGTCTCGCGGCGGATTACCGGCGAGGGTCGGACTTGCTGAGAAAAGTGTAATCGGCGGTGTAGGGCACGCTCAGAAAGGCGCCGGCCTCGATGCACGTGCCTTCGGCCACGCCGCCCTTGGTGTTGATCCGCTGGATGGTCGTAACGTCGGAAAGACGGCCGTCACCGCGGCTCGAAGCGACATCGAGCTTGAGCAACGGTATGTCGATCGCACTCGCAGCAGGCGCGCGCGCCGCCACCTTGCCGCTCACCACGCTGCCATCGATCAATTCCCACTTCGGCCCTGCATAGTGGCGGCCGACGGTTTTGCCGGAAATGAACAGCGTTGCGATGGGCTCGCGGAATTGCCAGGCAAGCGTACCGACCGCCGGGTCGGCCTTGCATTCGTAGACCTGCGATCCGACCGCATGGACGGTCGCGATTACGGTCTCGCCGCGGGCGGCAATCGCGTCCGGCAGCTCTCCCGCGGCCACAGGCAACGGCGACAAAGCGAGCATGGTCCAGGAAAGAACAAGCCAGGACGGCCTCGGTTGCATCGGTAACTCCATTCGGGCCATTGTCCTGCTATTCTGCCGCTCCGCCCGAATGCCGGCGGCAGTGCTTGCGCCACCTGAGCGCCGTTGATCTCGAGATCACGGATAGCCGCCCGGTGTGTGGGCAAGCGTGGTAGGCAGCGTGGAAATGCTCGTGGAATTTGACGATCCGCACCCAAGCCCAGCCGCGCTGGAGATCCGGATGCTCGGGCCGTTGATGGTTCGCCGGCAGGGGGCCGCGCTGCGGCTGCCGGCCTCGCGCAAGGTGCGAGCGCTATTCGGCTACCTGGCTCTTTCCGCGCACCCCGTCACACGCAGCCAATTGTGTGAATTGTTGTGGGACGTTCCAAACGATCCGCGTGGCGAGCTTCGCTGGTGTCTCAGCAAGATGAGAACCGTTGTCGACGAACCGGGCCGGCAACGGATCGCGACCAGCGGCGACACGGTCAGCCTCGATATTTCAGATTGCCTGGTCGATACCGCGCAGGTTGCACAGGCGGTGCAGCAGGGCCTGGCCTCGCTGCCGATCGAGCGGCTGCGTGAACTCGCCTCACTTTTCAGCGGCGAAGTTCTGGAAGACGTCGATATCGATCGCAGTCCCGCCTTCAACAATTGGCTGGTTGCGCAGCGGCGCCGCTTCCGCGCTTGCCGCACGGCGCTGTTGGAGCAACTCGTCAAGTCTGCGCCGGACGACGAGGCGTTTGGCTATCTCGAGCAATGGCTCGAACTTGCTCCCTTCGATCAACGGGTACACGAAATCCTGCTGAAGGCGCTCGCCCGGAGCGGCCGCTTCAAGGAGGGTGAGCAGCATGTTGCAGCAATAAGCCGGCTGTTCGAGACCGAGGGCCTCGATGACACGCCTGTTCGCGAGCTCTGGCAGCAAGCGAGAGCGCAGGCGAGTGCGGCGCCGGCGCGAGTGCAACCGATTTTCGCGCTTGAGGTCGAAGCGGCCGAAAGGCCGGCCGATGCCGTGGTCCGTACGACACGGCGGGCCTCGATCGCGGTGATGCCTTTCGCTGACCGCGATGCAGCGCCCGGTGCCGCCGGCGGTCCCGCCGCGGGTCTTGCTTATGATGTGATTACGCGGCTCGCCAAGCTGCGGACTCTCTTCGTTATCGCGCAAGGCACGGTCTTTGCGCTGCATGAGCGGGGCATAGGCCCGGAGGTCGCCGGACGGACGCTGAACGTGGACTATGTCGTCAGCGGATCGGTGCAGCAACGCGACAAACGCCTGACCGTGTCGGTCGAACTGGTGGAAACGCGAACCGCCCGCATCGTGTGGGCGGAAATATTCAACCAGACGCTGGACGACGCGTTTGAGGTGCTGGACACCATCGGCAACAGAATTGTTGCTTCCATTGCGAGCGAGATCGAGACCATCGAGCGTAACCGCGCAATATTGCGGCCGCCCAATTCGCTCGATGCGTGGGAAGCGCATCATCGCGGGCTCTGGCACATGTATCGTTTCAGTCAGAACCACAATGAACGCGCGCGGCATTTCTTCGAGACCGCCATTCGTCTCGATCCGACCTTCGCGCGCGCCCATGCCGGTCTGTCCTTCACGCATTTCCAGAATGCCTTTCAGAACTGGGTAAAACGCGGGCCCGAGATCGAACGCGCATACGAAGCCGCCGGGCAGGCGCTGATGGCCGATGACCGCGATCCCGCCGCTCATTGGGCGATGGGCAGAGCGCTCTGGCTGCGAGGCGAGCATGACCAGTCCATTGCCGAGCTCGCGCAGGCCCTCGACCTCAGCCCGAATTTCGCGCTTGCGCATTACAATCTGGCATTCATCCATGCCACCGCGGGCGATGCCGATCTCGCCATCGCATCCGCCGATCATTCGCGCGATCTCAGTCCGTTCGATCCGATGCTGTTCGGAATGCTCGGTTCGCGCGCGATGGCGCTAACGCGTCTGGAGCGTTTCGACGAAGCCGCCGAATGGGGGGTGAAGGCAGCCGCTCGCCCCAATGCGCATGCGCATATTAAGGCGATCGCAGCTTACACCCTGGCGCTGGCGGGCAGGACCGAGGAGGGACGCGTCCATCTCGCTTCCGTCCATCAGGCTCTGCCGGGCTATTCGGCGAAGGACCTGGTGGCGACGATGCAACTGGACGCCGCGCGCACGTCCCTGTTTCACAAGGCGGCCAAGCTCCTCGGCACGAAGTAAGCGGAGAGACCAGATATCATGAACGATCCGATTGCGGAACTGATCCGGAAAGCGCTTCAAGCTGAGGCCGATGCGCAGATTGCACGGCGCCGCGCCGAATTGCGGGTAGGGCTCGAACATGGCCGCGTCGTGTTCGAGGCGGAACTGCTGCGGCGGCACCGCGAATTGAAGACCGCGCTGTCGACCTATCTCTGGAACGCAAATCCGCTGATCATTATCACCGCGCCGGTAACCTATGCGATGATCATGCCGTTCATCCTGCTCGACCTGTTTGTCGCGCTGAAGGTGAACCTCGGCAGCCGCAACTCGCCCTTGATGCTCGGCACGCTGTGAACGCCCGCTTGGAAGCCCCCTAGGCCGCGCGCTAGCAGTTCGGCCGAGAGCAGCCGAGGGACACAGCGGGATCGCCGAAACCGCCGCCTTAGCGAGTGGGATTGGACAATCTAGGGCGCGTACTCATAAATCTGATTTCATAAGCGAGGCTCGCTGAATTTCCGGTTCGCTGCTAAAGCGACTGAATTGCTGCGCCGCCGCGAAATGACGGATGAGCCAGAAGCACATCGCACCGCTTATTCGATAACTTCAGTAGCACGAAAGTGCAGCGTCGCCGGCATGGTAACGCCGAGTGCCTTCGCCGCCTTGAGATTGACCACGAAATCGAACAACTTAGTCGGCTGTTCGATCGGCAGTTCGCCGGCTTTGGCGCCTTTCAGCATGCGGTCGACGTAGCCGGCCGCGCGCTTGAAAAGGTCGAGGACATTCGGACCGTAGAACAACAGACCGCCGGCGTCGGCGAATTGCCGGTCTGGAAAAATGCCGGGCAATTGCGCAGCCATGGCAAGTTCGGCGATGCGCTGGTGTTCCTGGAACATCATCGAATCCGCCACCGTCATTACCGCAGTTCGGCAAAAGTCAGGCGTCCGGCGCAGCGATGGTTTGGATAAACGGCGGAAGATGGAGGCGTCGGCAAAATATTGCGAGCCGCGAACCGCCGGCAACGTGGTTCGATTGACGAATGTGCGTCGGCGTTAGTCGGACTTGCGGGGACTGAGCGTCGCTGCCTGAACCAATTCCCCCGGATGACCAACACTCTGATGCTTGCGCTCTATCGATAGTATCCGTGGCCAATCGCGACAGGCGGGCGCGGATACGAATCATAGTCAGACCGCTTCGTAATAGCTCCGTGGCCTGTACTCGTACTCCGGAGTCACCACCACGCCATTTGGCGAGCTATATGCCGGAACTGGCGGGCGCTGATACGAATCATAGCCAGACCGCTCGTAATAGCTCCGTGGCCTGTACCCGTACTCCGGAGTCACAACCGCACCGTTTGGCGAGCCATAAGCCGGACCCTCATCGCAGATTCGAATGCGGTGAATCGTCTCGCGCCCATATGGGCCAACCCGTCGCTCGTGTAAAATGCGGCACGCTCCGTCACCGACCTCGGCCCGATCATAAACCGGCGGAGGCGCTGCGCCATAATAACGCTCACGATCTAGGGAACGCTCGTAGGTAGGCGCACCGTTTGGATACGGTGCGTAGTCCGGCGTATTGAGGTCACCGGCATTCGCGTTCGTCATGAAAGACGCCAAGCCAAGCACCAGGCTAAAAGCCGTTTGGCGCGTAGCTGTCGCACGCAGCACACGAGACATGGAAACCTCCCTTGGTGACGACCGGCCTTCAGTTGCGCCGATCTATCTTAATCGTACGTTCACCACCTTGGGCAGTTTTTGGTGTCGCTCCGCTGTCCTATATTGAGACAGTGGATGGCCGCCATTGCCGAGCAATTTGGCCGTGCCGACACGCGCATGACGGAAAAGGTGTCGGCGACTTAGGCCGGCGCAAGATGGCGTAATGCTCGGTAGGAGCTATCCTGCGAATCCGCGCAGCAACCATGCTTGGCCTAGCGAGCAGCACCACCGCTCTCCCGTTGGCAATGCCGAGCGTCGAGAAATGCGCGCAAATGGTCGCGCACTCCATCTTGGAGATGTCTTGTACCGTGCGCGCGGGATAGGTTGGCAACTGTTTGTAACGCTGCGACGGAATCGAAACCCCGAACTTGCAACTTCAGGCCGCTTAATAGTGGCTTCTTCTATAAAGAGAAGATGAATTCTGGAACGTGCAGCGCGGCGAACAACTAGAAGTTTTCAAGCGCGCCCGAGCAAGCGCCAGCGGCCCAATCTCATCTCCTGCGTCGAAGCCCCCGCCAAAGGGGCACTCTCATTCCGAGACAACGCATACTCCCCATAAACTCGCGAAAGACTGGCTCCAGCAAATAACGGACGGGAGCAGGCGCCCCGCTGCCGGGGAGCTCGAGCTCCCGCGTAAAAGAACGCTCTTGTTATCTTAAGGCCATTCGGCTCTTGAGTGCAAAAGGGTACCCGATTATTCAATGACCTCATCAGCACGAGCGAGTATTGCCGCTGGCACGACAAGCCCTAGGCTTTTGGCAGTTTTCAAATTGATGATAAGTCTGAACTTCGAAGGTTGCTGAACCGGAAGATCATAAGGTCGCGCGCCTTTCAGAATTTTATCGACGTAACTCGAAGCATTTTTGTGAACAGCCGGTTCATCGAAATGATACGCCATCAAACCGTCAGCTTCGGTAACATGTGAGGAAAGGTGATAAATTGCGGGCAACCGGTGCTGAGCTGCTAATTGTGTGATTCTAAGTCGTTCGCTCGGTCGTTGTGGTTCTGCTTTCGTCAGTTCCGCTAATGGGTTGGGTTTGTAACGCGCCACATTTGCTCGAAGCATTCGCCGCAGCAACGCTATCGATTTTTTTTCGTGCTCGTTGTGACCGATATTTCATCTCAGGACTCTCGACCGGCCGCGGTTATTGCACTAAGGCATCGCCGCCGAGCGTCCAGCCTCACAGAAAATTCTGCTCAGCAAGCCATCGCACAATGGCGTGGATGGTGCGTCGGCGCATCCGTCAGCAAATGGCGATGCGGATTCGTGCTGAACGCCCCGCAGGATCACCTCAATACGTCCATTCGGATGGTGAACGGCTTACCGCGTCACAATCACCGTGGTTCCAAAGCCGACACGGCCATAAAGATCGAGCACGTCCGCGTTGAACATCCGAATGCAGCCATAGGACACAGCGCCGCCGATCGATCCTGGATTGTTCGTGCCGTGGATGGCGCGTTCGCCGCCAGCCAAAAACATTACCGCCGCACCCACCGGGTTGTTCGGCGCGCCAGCGGGAACTACATCTGGCAAGTTCGGTTTATCGCGCCTTACGACGGCCGGTGGTGCCCACGCCGGCCTCAGCATCTTGCCGTTGATGAAGGTGGTACCACTCCACTGCTTACCTGCCCGCCCGACGCCAACTGGATAGCGCATGGCCTTACCCCCACCGAGCACGTAATACAACGATCGCTCATTGGTGCGGACCACCACGGTGCCGGCTGAATAATTGCCAGAGAAACCAACGATCTCGCGGGCTTGTGCAGACTGCGGTAATATCACCGTGGCCGCAGCAAGTACAAATGCAACCAGAGCTGTCAGCCATCGTGAACCTTGCATGACACCATCGCTCCTATCTGTTCTTCTCGCACCTTGATAGCGGCGCCGTGCGCCGTAAGCAGTTACAAAGTGCGCGCATGATTTCAGCCGAACAAGCGCGATGATCAGGAATGGTTAAGATTGGTGGCGAATGTGCCGTGCACGCCACATATGAGCGGCGTTTCAATCCAACAAACTGCATGCGTTTACCCCCGACCGCTTAGGAGAAGATGGTGGATCCAAGAAAAACGGGCCACCCGTAGCGAGACGATCCCGCGACGCTAGTCGCTTTTTCCACGCAACCTAAACCCGCAAAAAACAGCCCGGGCGGGGAGCGCCGGACCGTCCTTATTCCCGGAACGAGATCGGTCTTCTTGGCGGAAAGGGAACGCTGCTTTAACTGCCAATTCCGCGGTTCGCTCTTTCAGCATTCGGCTTAGCAGCACCTTGCGGTTGGGGTCGGGCTCCGAAAAGCGCGGATCGCGCTAGCTATTGCAAGTGGAAAGCCAATTAGCCATCGCGATGCACTCGCCGTGGCCGCCGACGCGAGCGCGGTACTTGCAGAACCCGATGGAGGTGAGAATGCGAGCGATACGGTTCTGATCGGTCTGCTTCAATTGAGCCTTGGGAATGCCGAGTGCATGTTCCAGAAGTTCTGGGATGGAGACGTCAGCGAGCGGCTCGATACGAGGGCTGCGTCGAGTGATCTCACCAAAATGGTCGATGTCGAATGCCAGATACTCGACGATGGGGCCTCCCACACGTCGCCGATGTAGCGGTCGGCCTGTTCTTCCCCGCCTAGCCAGGGCGGCGAAATAAAGCAAGATCGCCTGAGATCGCCAACTTATGCTATCAGTAAGGACGGAAGTGACTGGTTGCCTAAGGACGCGAGGCACACCTGACCAAGATGCAATATATGCCACGTTTCAAGCGTGTACCCATCATCGACCATCATTGTATGAGCTGCGGGGCACTAGTAGTGACGTTCCCGTCGTCAGCGGATCTTCGCGACTGACATTATTGATGCTGGCAATGGCCCAAGGTGGTGCGCCCATCCGCACTGCGAAGTCTTCAAGCCCTTCGCCTGCGCCAACCATTCCGCGAACGGCGCTGTCCCATAAAACAATCGGGACATCCGCTGGTACGACGTAGCGCGCGGCCAAGGGAGTGACGTAGGCATACGGGGTTGCGCCAGCCTTCTCCTTGCGTCTGCGAGCAGGATTTGCCGGCTGCACGGCTGCGCGCAACACGGCTGCGATCTTGTCGGCGACAAGAAGGTGAAGGGCGACCGATTTGTCCAGAGTAATATGTATGATCTCGCGCCGTTCGCGCAGATCGACATTGACAATGCGACCGCGAAAATCTCTAGCCGCCTTGACCTCGCCGCCGCCGATTAGATTAGTCTTTTGATAGAGATTGATGAACAGTTCGACATTTTCCGGCACACGGCCGGCGATTGGTGTTGGATCGAATCCGAACATCAAAATGACTGGAACGTTCGCAGATTTGAGTTTCTCCGCGACGCCAATCACTGCGTCTGCGCCAGAAGAGTGGCCGATTAACACGATGGGAGCGGGAGCGCGGCGATAAACAGCGATGATCTCGTTCGCAAGCAGCCCGGGCGCGTACATGCTGTGAACGCTCGCATTGATGCCGCGCTCCTTTACCCTTCCGGCCAAATCATAGAAGCCAAGTGAAAACACCTCTCCCACCAAGCCGCGCACGAGATAGACGTGGCCGGGAACGCTGCCCGCGGTAGGGCGCGGCATAGTAGGGGAAGGCGCTGTAGCAGCGTCTAAGGTCGCGCTACTGCATCCGGCGACCATGAGCAGCGCTAGCATCAGAATTGGAGCGCGGATATTTGGAAGCATGCGATTAATTCGCTGGAATGTGGCAGCAGGGTAACGCGTTTCTTTGTACCTGATTTGGGCGAATCTGACAGCGCATGGATACTTGCGATTAAGGTGGCGTCTTTGAGAATGCACCGGGCTTGCTGCGGCGACGCTGTAAATCGTGCCGACGCTATGCAGGCTTGATGCAATCTGTCAGGTCGCTGTGTCAATATAGGACGGCGAAGCGACACCAAAGCGCCCAAGTGGTAACCCGGCGTGACAGAACGCGGGTCGTCACGATTAGGAAGGTTTGCATGTCTCGATTGCTGCTGCGACAGCTACGCGCCAAGCGGCTTTAGGCCTCGTGTTTGGCTTGACGTCTCTCATGACGAACGCAAATGCCGGCGACCTTTATGCGCCGGATTACGCACCGTACTCAAACGCCGCTTCTAACTACGAGCGTCCCATAGACCGTGAGCGCTATTATGGTGCAGCGCCTCCGCCGGTTTACGGCCGAGTTGAAGTCGGTGAAGGAACTTGTCGCGTTTTTCACGAGCGACGGGTTGGCTCATATGGGCGCGAGACGATTCACCGTATTCGAATGTGCGATCACCCGAATTATTCTGATCCGAAGCGCCTCGCATAAAGCTGCAAAGCTTAGAGTATAGGCGATGTGCAGTTGTATCAACTGTTGATAATGACTTCGCGCCCTTGAATGCCGTCTGGTTTTCAACGGCAAGCGCGGCCTAGTGGTTCTCTTGGAGCCAAAGTTACATTAGAATTTGCTATATTCTGACGCTTGGCGAAAAGATGAAAATAGCCGGTATCGTAGTCGTAAGTTCGCTTCTGATCGTCCTGCTTATCCGCGCGGCTGGTTCACAGCCTACAATTGCGGAGCGCTCTGAGATTCTGCCGGGACCAAGGACGAGGTTAGAAGCGATTACTGGCTCCAGTGGAGCTGTGCTGGTCCGGCAATACACAGAGGTCGGGTTGCTTGGGCACGGCGCTATTAGCGTCGCGGCTATCATGGTTACAAACGTCACAAGTGAAACTGAAACGAAGGGTCTACTTATTTCGCCTTCTGAAGGCACGGGCGGTATGCGAAATGCTTACGTAGACTATGACGAGATACCCGGCTTGCTTTCAGGTATTGACTACCTCGCGAGTGTCGATCTGGCCACTTTGAAGCTCGCGAATTTTGCAGCGAGCTATCAGACGCGTGGCAATCTCAACGTGACGGTTTACAGCGATGTGGAATCAAAGAAAGCGTTCATAAGCACAGGTAGGCTTTCAAGTGATACACAGCATCTCGACTTGCAAGAATTGGCGCATTTCCGTGAGCTAATCACGGTCGTAAAAGGAATTTTAGACAATCCAGATTCACCAGAGGCAAAGAGAAAGCTGCAAGTACCTGAGACTGTCATGAAACCGGAAGTGGTCCAGCCAGAAAATGCTGTTCCTCCGAGAGCGGTACCGCAGGCAAGACCCAAAGGCAAAGCCAAAGGGAAAACCAGAGCTCAAACCAAACCCAAACTTAAAACAAAAGGCAAAGGCTGAAGCCTCGGTCCCTCATACCTTTGGTTTGCTAACGGTGTCTACGACCTAGCGACGGGCAAAGTCACTCTGGTTTGAGTCTCGTTCATACTCGCCGCTGGGTTTGTCCAAAGCGCAGTCGAGATACGGGGCCTAATAGTGCCGCCACCAGAGGGTGGAGCGGCCAGCATCGCTCAAGCACGCGCGGCGCGTTATCGGATCGCATCCGCGCTACAGGCAGTTCGACGATTACGGCGACGCCGAAGGCTTTCAGAAGCGCGCCGAGGCGTTGCGCGCCTCGCTCGCGAAAGAGGAATGACGGCGCGACGTCAGTATTTCGCGCTGATCGGCAATTCCTCTGCCGGGAACAGCGAGATCACCTTGCAGCCCTTGTCGGTGACCACGACCTCTTCCTCGATGCGGGCGCCGGAATAGCCGTCGGTCGCCGGGCAATAGGTCTCGATCGCGAACACCATGCCTTCCTTGATCTCCGTCGGGTGATCCATCGACACCACGCGCGAGATGATCGGCCGCTCGTGCAACGCGAGGCCGAGACCGTGCGCGAATTGCAGGCCGAAGGCGCTCATTTCGTCGGGGAAGCCGAACTCACCGGCTTTCGGGAAGGCTTCGGCGATATGCGCTGTCGACGCCCCCGGCTTGATGCGCATCATCGCATTGTCCAGCCACTCACGTGCGAGCTTATAGGCATCGCGCTGCGAATCGGTCGCGCGCACCACGTTGAAGGTACGGTAATAGCAGGTGCGGTAGCCCATGAAGGCCTGCAGGATATCGAAGAAGGCCTGATCGCCCGGCCGGATCATCCGGTCGGTGAAATTATGCGGATGCGGGTTGCAGCGCTCGCCCGAAATGGCGTTGACCGCTTCGACGTCATCGGAGCCGTGGGTATAGAGGAACTTGTTGACCTCGGCGACAATGTCATTCTCGCGCACGCCCGGCCGCAGCTTCTCGTTGATAAGGTCATAGGCGCCGTCCACCATCGCTGCGGCGCGGTTGAGCAGCGCGATCTCGTCGGATGATTTGATCTCGCGTGCTTCCAGCATCACCTGCTGGCCGTCGTGAACCTTGAGTCCGGCCTTCTGCAATTCGAACATCATCGGCGGTTCGATAATGTCGACACCAACCGGCATGTCGGCGACGCCGGCCTCCTTCAGCAGCGAAGCGATCTCCTCGGCATGCCGCTTCATCAGACCGAAGGCCGGATCCACGGTGCCGCGCAGGCCGATAAGCCCGGCCTTGCAGTTTTCAGGCTTCAGCCACGGCGCATAAAGTTTGTGATGCACGGCGGCAGAGCCGAAATCCCACAGGATCGGATCGGCGCTGCCGCGCGTCAGCAGCGCCCAGCGCGAAAGCTTGTCGCGCTCCCATTCGCCGATCTTGGTCGAGGTGATGTAGCGGATATTGTTGACGTCGAAGACGAGAAGCGCGCCGAGATCGGATTTCTCCAGCGCCATACGCGCGCGCGATAGCCGGTAATTGTGCAAGCGGCGGTAATCCACCCGCTCTTCGAAATCGACCCCCATGATTCCGAGCGAAGGCAGAGCGCGGCCCCAATTGTAACGCGGGTTGACGTCTTCGGCGCTGACTTTGCGGACGGCGGTCTGGTCCATGGGGTTCCTCGGGCGTTTCGAGTTGGCGCTTTCGCGCGGGGTCGTACCCGATCCTACATCCAAGGGCCAGCCACGGGGAGACCGAAAAAATCGCCGCTAATCCGCGCTCGCCGCGGGTACTGCCTCGACCACGTCCTTCATCACGGCGCGCAGTTTTTTCGCGGCCTCGGGGCCGAACGACAATTCGAACTGCTCCTGCGCCTGCCGCCAGGCATCCAACGCCTCAGCCGCACGCCGGCGACCGGCGGCGGTCAGGCTGACCACGCGCTTTCGCCCATCCTCCCCGGCCCCGATACGCACCAGCCTGTCCCGCTCCAGCGGCTTGATGGCGCGGCCGGTGGTGGTGCGGTCCATCACCATGGAATTGGCGATCTCGTTGATCGACATTGGGCCAAGCCGATTGAGCTTTGCCAGGATCGAATATTGCGAGGTCTTCAGGCCAAACGGGGTGAGGTAGGAATCGTAGAACTGGCTCACCCGCCTTGCCGCCTGGCGAACGGCGAGGCAATTGCAATAGGCAAGTTCCACCGCCGGCTCCGTCGGATTTTGCATGGCATGCATTCCAGAAAATGTGCATATGCACTTGTCGATAGGTGCATATACGCTTATTAGTAGATGCAATCAAGCCTCGTGGAGAGAGCCCGATGGATCCGCGTACCCGCGTTCTGCTGGAAGCCCCGATCGGGCGCACGATCTTGCGGCTCGCCATGCCGAATGTTGCGGTTATGGGTATCCAGGCCGCAATCGGGCTGGTCGAAACCTATTTTATCGCCAAGCTCGGCACCGATGCGCTCGCGGGCCTCGCACTGGTATTTCCGGTGCAGATGCTGTTCGTGATGATCACCGCCGGTGCCGTAGGCGGCGGCATCCTCTCCGCGGTCGCGCGCACGCTCGGTGCTGCACGGCAAACGGAGGCAAACACACTCGCGTGGCAGACAGTCTGGATCGCGCTGGTGCTCGGTCTTCTCACCACCATCGTAATTCTCGCCATCGGTCCCGCTTTGTATGCCGCCATGGGCGGGCAGGGTGCATCGCTCGCGGCGGCACTGCTTTATTCCAATGTCGTGTTCGCGGGCGCGATACCGCTATGGCTCTACAATTCACTTGCCGCTGTCATTCGCGGCACTGGCAATATGTGGGTGCCTGCTACGGTGACGGCGGTAGGTGCCGCGATCCTGATCCCGCTGTCCCCGGTTCTGATCTTCGGGCTCGGACCCGTGCCGGCTTTCGGAATTGCCGGAGGCGCCGCTGCAGTGGTTGCGTTCTACGTCGCCGGTGCCGGTGTGTTCGCATGGTATATCTGGTCGGGGCGCGGCGTGTTGCGCCCTTCAATGAAGCCTCAGGGCTTCCGTTGGTCGCTTGCAAGCGACATCCTGAAAATCGGCGCGCTGTCATCCGTTGTCAGCACTACCACCAATCTCACGATAGCGACCGCAACCGCTTTGGTCGGCGTCTATGGACCGGCGGCTGTCGCGGGCTTCGGCACGGCGGTACGGCTGGAATATCTGCTGGTGCCGCTGGTGTTCGGGATCGGCGCACCGATCGCATCGATGGTCGGAACCAATATCGGGGCGCACCAGAACAAGCGCGCGCTTCGCATTGCCTGGACCGGCGCCGCCATTTCCGGTGGGCTGACTGGCGCCATCGGCATCGCAGCGGCAATATTTCCGCAGGCGTGGCTGTCACTGTTTGGCGACGACGCGACCATGAATGCGGTCGGTGCGCAATATCTGCGCATCGTGGGTCCGTTCTACGGATTCTTCGGCGTTGGCCTCTCGCTTTATTTCGCTTCACAGGGCGCCGGCCGCGTCGGCTGGGCGATGGGAGTGGCGCTGCTTCGCGTCGCCATTGCGGCGATCGGCGGACTTCTCATGGTACGGCTTGGAGCCAGCACTGTCGGCATCTTTGCCGCGCTGGGCGCGGGACTAGCAATCTATGGCGTGTTGAATATCGTTGCGGTCGCCGCCGGAGTATGGTTTCGCGGACGTTCGCAGGCGGCAAACAACGTCGCACTGGGCATGGCGGTGAAAGAGGGCGCGCTGTGACTTCGCAATCTAAGTTGTATTTCGAGGATTTCACGCCGGGGCGGATTTTCAACTCGGGGTCGGTAGTGGTGGATGCCGCGGCAATCAAGGCCTATGCCGCGCAATTCGACCCGCAGCCTTTCCATCTCGATGAGGAGTCGGCCAAGCAGACCTTCTTCAAGGGGCTCGCTGCCAGCGGCTGGCACACGGTGTCTATGACCATGCGACTGCTGGTCGATGGAGGCCTGCCGATCGCGGGCGGGATTATCGGCGCAGGCGCCGATGAAATCCGCTGGCCGCGCGCCACCCGTCCCGGCGATACCTTGCGGGTGCAAAGCGAAGTGCTGGAAGCGCGACCATCGAAGTCGCGACCCGATCAGGGACTGATCAGGGTTCGCATGACGACCCTGAACCAGAATGACGAGCCGGTGCAGATCATGATCGGCAATCTCGTCGTGCCGCGAACGGCGCCGGTGTGATGAATTGGAATTTCATCACGAGGACCGCTCACGCCGCGCTCTGCTTGCCCCATAATCTGGCCGAAGCGATATCGGCGCCTTCCCGAAGCGACTTCAGCTTCTTCCACACCACCGAGCCCGCCACCCATTCGCGGCCGGCAAAGGTGCCGAAGCCGCAATCGGTCGAGGCGATGACGCGCTCGCGGTCACCGACCACAGCCACCGCTTCCGCGATCCGCCGCGCCACCACTTCCGGATGCTCGACGAAATTGCTGGTCGATTCGATGACGCCTGGAATCAGGACCATATCCTTCGGCCAGCCCGCCTTTCTGACCGCATCGTATTCATGGGCGTGGCGCGGATTGGCGAACTCGATCGACATCGCACCGGCCGTCGTCTTGTAAAGAATCGACAGGATCGAGCCGAGCGGCACGTCGTGCTCGTGCGGGCCTTCCCAATTGCCCCAGCACACATGCAGGCGCCAGCGATCGCGCGGGATGCCGTCGACCGCCTTGTTGATCGCGTGCAAATGCAGATCGCACATCTTCAGAAAATCGGCATCCGACAGGTCCTGGAACATCATCGTGCGTTCCATCGCCAGATCGGGCGCGTCGATCTGCAGGATCAAACCGGCTTCGTGGATCGCCAGATACTCGTTGCGCAATTCGCGGGCGAGCGCGTCGAGATATTTTTCGTGGCTGTCATAGAACACGTTCTGCAGGGTGGTGGCGACGATGCCGGGCGAGGGCGCGGTCGCGAATTCCTCGAGGAACGTGCCCTTCGGCGCACAGCGGCGAAAGCGTGCGATCTCGTTCCTGATCTGGCTGAGATCGTGATACTTGATCTCCGCTTGTGCCTGCGGTGCGTTGGAAATCTTTCCCCGCTTCGGAAAGCGGCGGATGAATTGCTCAACCAGTTCGGGGGTCTCGGCGAAATCCCTGCCGACCTTGCGCTTGGATTCTCCGGCAAAGCCGCGCATCCGCTCCGGCACATAGGTCTGGAAGCCGACGCGCTGCTGTTCGCCGTCATTGCCGATATCGATGCCGGCTTTCTTCTGCTCGGTCACCACATGGCTCACCGCCTTGTCCATCGCGGCGTCGAGCATTCCCGGGTCGATTGCCTCGCCCGCCTCGCGTCGTATCAAGAGATCGGTCAGCGCGTCGTTGCGTGGCAGGCTGCCGACATGGGTGGCGAGGATGCGGTCGCGGCTCAGCTGCATCTTTGGTCTCTCCCGGAGGTGTTATGGCGAGGCGTTGCGTGCCCGTAGCACGGCCGGGCGTCCAGGCAAAAAGGGCGCTTGTCCAAGGGCTTCGGTACGGCGGCGCGGCAGCCTTTGTGGAGGCGGTTGACGGGCCAAATCGCGACATGCATTATAGTGCATGCGAGCTGTGCGGCATCGTGCAGCTCCAACAAAATAACAGAAACGACACGCGGGATAGAAATGGCTCAGGCTGCAACTGCCGAACAACCCGGCATGGCGACGCTATCAACGACGACCGCAGAGCTTCCGCGCGCCTATAATTTCGCTTCCGATATTCTCAACTCAAACCTTGCAGCCGGCCGCGCCAGCAAGGCCGCCTTCATCGACGCCAATGGGAGCTGGACTTACGGCCAGCTCGCGGAGCGAGCCGCGCGTTTCGCCGCGATGCTGCGCGCGAAGGGTATCCGGCGCGAAGAGCGCATCCTGATCTGCCTGCTCGACACCATCGACTGGCCGACCGCCTTTCTCGGTGCGCTGAAGGCGGGCGTGGTGGCGATTCCGGTCAACACGCTGATGACCGAGAGCGATTACGAATTCATGCTGGCCGACAGCCGCGCGTGTATGCTGGTGGTGTCAGAGGCGCTGTATCCGAAATTCGAGAAGCTTGTCGGCAAGTCGCCGGACCTGAAGCATGTGGTCGTGTCGGGTACGAATGCGCACGGTCACGACAGGTTCGAGGATCTGATCAAGTCCGCGTCGCCTGATGATTACACCGCGCCGACCACGCGCGACGATATCGCCTTCTGGCTCTATACCTCGGGCTCCACCGGCAAGCCCAAGGGCGCCGTGCATGTGCATGCGAGTCTGAAGCTCACCAACGATCTTTACGCCGCGCCGATCCTGGGCATCAAGGAAAACGACGTCTGCTATTCGGTCGCCAAGCTGTTCTTCGCTTATGGCCTCGGCAACGCGATGACCTTCCCGATGTCGGTCGGCGCGACTACGGTGCTGCTGGCCGATCGTCCGACGCCCGAAGGTGTTGCGGCGCTGCTACGCAAACATCCGGTGACAGTGTTCTACGGCGTGCCGACCTTCTATGCCGGCGTTCCTCGCGAGCGAGAATATGCCCGCACGCGCGGAGACAAAATTCCGTCGCTGCGTTTCCGCAGGCGAAGCGCTGCCTTCCGATGTCGGCAAGCGCTGGAGCGCAAGATACGGCTGCGACATTCTCGACGGCATCGGCTCGACCGAGATGCTGCACATCTTTCTCTCCAACGCGCCCGGCGCGACCAAATACGGCACCACCGGCAAGCCGGTGCCGGGCTACGAGTTGAAGCTGATCGACGATCATGGTCAGCCGGTCGCGGCTGGCGAGATGGGCGAGTTGATCATCCGTGGGCCGACCTCGGCGATCATGTACTGGAACAACCGGGAGCAGTCGCGCCGCGCCTTCATGGGCGAATGGACGCGCTCGGGTGACAAATACGTGCAGGACGAGGACGGCTATTACGTCTATTGCGGCCGCAATGACGACATGCTGAAGGTCTCCGGCCTTTATGTGTCGCCGTTCGAGGTCGAGGGCGCGCTGCAGACCCACGATGACGTGCTGGAATGCGCGGTGGTGGCCTGGCTCGACGGCGACGGCCTGATCAAGCCGAAGGCTTTTGTCGTGTTGAAGAGCCAGGGCAAGGCCGGAGACGAACTCGCGCGCGCCCTGCAGGATCATGTGAAGACGCAGCTTGCGCCGTTCAAATATCCGCGTTGGATCGAATTCCGCACCGATTTGCCGAAGACAGCGACCGGCAAGATCCAGCGTTTCATGCTGCGGGCGGAAGCCTCCGAGACCTAAAAACGCAATTGAATCAGTGTATTAGTAGCGGCTTGTTTTTCTATCTAATGACCGTTAGAAAAAGGCTTCATGTCGGGTTCGAGTTCGTTTGCCGCCGCGCGCCATGCGCCCACAGAGCGTTGGAAAAGCCGCTATCGCGAGGTATTGGACGCCGCCGCTACCGAATTTGCCGACAAGGGCTATTCCGGTGCGAGCACGAAGGACATCGCTGACAGGCTCGGAATCAGGCCGGCGAGTCTGTATTATTATCTGCCGTCGAAGGAAGCATTTCTCGCCGCGATCTGCGAAAGCGGCGTCGAGGAATTCATCGAACATCTGCGCGCGATCCATGCACGGCCGGTCTCGGGCGCCGAGAAAATCCGCCTGGCTATCGCCAACCATCTCTCGCCTTTGCGAAAGCGCCCGGCCGGCGATTATATCCGCGTATTCCTGCGGCATCGGCACGAGTTGCCGCGCGGGCCGCGCCATAGCGTAGCGCGGCTTGCCAACGATTATCAAAATCTGATCGAGCGGATATTCGCGGACGGCATTGCAGGCGGCGAATTTCGCTCCGATCTGAACGCGCCGCGTGCGACGCTCGGGCTCCTGGGCCTCTGCAATTCCGTGATCGGCGCCCGCGCGCTGCCGCGAAGTTTCAGCATCGACGATTTCATCGAGGAATATTCACGCCTCGTCATCTTCGGCGTGAAGTCACCCGATGCGCAGGACAAGAAAACTGAACTTTAGGAGGAACGCTGCGATGGCCATTGACGCAAAGGACATGAGAGGAACGCCGCCCGGTTATTTCACGAGCCGCTGGGGCCTTCCCGAATATACCGATTGGCAGGACGAGAGCCTGTCCTGGAAGGAAGCCTGCTATATCGGCGACTGGTCGTTCCTGTGGGAGCGGCGCTTCAAGGGTCCGGATGCGCTAAAGCTGTTCTCCGACATTTCGGTCAACAGCTTCACGAAGTTCGATCTCGGTCAAAGCAAGCACGTCATCCATTGCGACGACAACGGCAAGGTCATCCACGAAGGCATCCTGAGTCGCCTGTCGGACGACGAATTCATGCTGTTCGGGCGCGGCTGCTTCTGGGCCGATTACAAGCTGCGGCACGGCAAATATAACTGCACCTCGAAGGCCGACGACTGGTTCAATCTTCAGGTTTCAGGGCCGAACGCGATCCATGTCGTCGAAAAAGCGTCGGGCCAGAGCCTGCGCGACGTGAAGTTCATGCATTCCGGCAAGATCACGGATTCGCGGGCGCGAGCTGCTGGCGCTGCGGCAAGGCATGGCCGGTGAAATCGGGTTCGAATTGCAGGGCCCGAGCCAGCATCACAAGGATGTCTACGACGCGATCATGGAGGCCGGCAAGGACCACGGCATCCGCAAGCTCGGCGGACGCACGGTGTTCATCAATCACCTCGAAGCCTGCTTCCCGACCATCATCACCGATTATTGTCCGGCGATCTTCAGCGACGCGATGGAGGAATATCGCAACGAATTCCAGGCGGCGATGCCGGGATTTGCGGTCACCTTCAACATCGCCGGCAGCTTCGAGGCTGACGATTTGTCTGCCTGGTATCGCAGCCCGGTCGAACTCGGCTGGGGCAAGAACGTGAAATTCGATCACGACTTCATGGGCCGCAAGGCGCTGGAGCCGGAAGTCGCATCGCCGCGCCGCGTAATGCGCACGCTGGTCTGGAACGCCGACGACATCGTTCAGGTCTATGCATCGCTGTTCAAGCAAGACCAGCCAAACGATTATATGGAGATGCCGCGCGATCAGCGCGGCTTCATGTATGCCGACCGGGTCGAGAAGAACGGCAAGCTGGTCGGCGTCGCGACTTCTCGCGGCTACAGCTATTATTTCCGGCAGATGCTGTCGCTCTGCACCATCGATGTCGCGCAGAGCGAACCCGGCACCGAGGTCGAGGTGATCTGGGGCAATCCCGGCACACCGCAAAAGAGGATTCGCGCAACGGTTGCTCCGGCTCCCTACAAAAAGGACAATCGCCGCGCCGACCTCGCTTCGGTGCAGGCGCCTGCGAGGTAAGGACCTTGAACTCCAAAAAGCGTGCTTTTCGGGGTCCGCGACCCTGCGGCCGATGGACCTTTTTCGGGGTCTTTCGGTAGACTAGTATTCAACGAGGCCCTATCAACGGGGCACGACCAGAGGACCTTGGGAGGACTTTGAATGAAGCGAACATTGATGGTTTCTGCTGCCTGTCTCGCGCTGATCGCGAGCCCGGCCGCGGCGCAGAACAAGACCGTGAAGATCGGGTTTGTATCGACCTTCAGCGGGCCCGACCGCGGTGCATGGGCAACGACATGCGCAATGCCTTCGAACTCGCGCTCGATCACATGGGCCGCAAGATGGGCGGCCTGCCGGTCGAGGTGATCTACGAGGACGACGGCCAGAAGCCGGACATCGGCAAGCAGAAGACCGAGAAGCTGATCGAATCCGACAAGGTCGATTTCCTCGCCGGCTATATCTGGTCGAACGTGCTGCTCGCTTCGCTGAAGCCGATCGTCGATTCCAAGACCATGCTGGTTTCCGCCAATGCCGGTCCCTCGCAGTTTGCGGGCGAACTGTGCTCGCCTTATGCGTTCTCGACCTCCTGGCAGAACGACCAGACGCCGCAGGCGGTCGGCGAATACATGAACCAGAAGGGCGTGAAGACAGCTCTATGTGATCGGCCGAACTATGCCGCCGGCAAGGACATGGCCTCCGGCGTGGCCTCGACCTTCAAGGGCAAGATCATCGGCCAGGATCTGACCAAGTGGCCGGATCAGCTCGACTTCTCCGCCGAGCTCTCGAAGGCGCGCGCGGCGAAGCCGGACGCGATCTTCGTGTTCTATCCGGGCCCGTCGGGCGTGCAGTTCCTCACGCAATATGCGCAGCACGGACTGAAGGGCCAGATCCCGCTCTACACCGCCTTCACGATCGACGAATTGTCGCTGCCGCTGCAGAAGGATCTCGCGCTCGGCGTGCCGGGTGCGCAGCAATGGGTGAACGACCTGCCGTTCGACGCCAACAAGAAGTTCGTCGTCGGGCTTCCGCGAAAAATACAAGATCATCGCCGACCTTCTACGCGGCGCAGTCCTATGACGCGGCGCAGCTGATCAACAGCGCCGTGGTCGCGGCGAAGGGCGATCTGACCAAGAAGGACGCCATGCGCGACGAGATGCGCAAGGCGAATTTCCCGTCGGTGCGCGGTCCTTACAAATACGGCAACAACCACATTCCGATCCAGAACTTCTATCTGCAGGATGTGGTGAAGAACGCCGACGGCAGCCTCGGGTTGAAGACCGTCGCCACCATCGTGAAGGACAGCCAGGACCGCTTCCACGACAAGTGCCCGATGAAGTGGTAGTCTGATATGCAGGCCGGACGGCGGGCTTGGGAGAGCCTGCCGTCCGGCCTTTTTCTTGCAGCATCTTCGGTTCAATGTCCTTGAGTTGAGCGTCATGCTTTGCCGTGAGGGGCGGCATTCAGAGCGATGCTTCTTTTTATCGAACAATTCCTGAACGGCCTGCAATTCGGCCTGCTGCTGTTTCTGCTGGCAGCCGGGTCTGACGCTCGTCTTCGGCATCATGGATTTCGTGAACCTGGCGCACGGTTCGCTGTACATGATCGGCGCCTATTTCGCCGCCACCTTCGCCGCGCTGACCGGCAGTTTCGTCTTCGCGATCGTTCTCGCGCTGATCGCGACCCTCATCGTCGGCATGGCGGTCGAGGTGATCGCGCTGCGCAGGCTCTATGGCCGCGATCATCTCGACCACGTGCTCGGCACTTTCGGCCTGATCCTGTTCTTCAACGAAATGGTGCGGCTGATCTGGGGCCCGGCGGGCCTGCAGCCTGCCGCTGCCGGCCTGGCTCAACACCAATTTCGAGATTTTCCCCGGCGTCTATTATCCGACCTACCGGCTTTCGATCATCGTGGTCGCGCTTGCGGTCGCGCTCCTGCTCTATTTCGTGGTCATGCGCACGCGCGTCGGCATGCTGATCCGCGCCGGCGCTTCCAATCGCGAGATGATCGGCGCGCTCGGCATCAACATCAAGCTGCTCTACACGTTCGTGTTCGGCATCGGCGCGGCGCTCGCGGGCCTTGCCGGCATGATGCAGGCGCCGATCCTCACCGTGCAGATCGGCATGGGTGAGAACATTCTGATCCTTGCCTTTGTCGTCATCATCATTGGCGGCATCGGTTCGATCCGCGGCGCCTTCGTCGCTTCGATCCTGGTCGGACTGATCGACACGGTCGGCCGCGCCTTCCTGCCCGATGTGCTCAAGCTGTTCCTGTCGCAACGCGCGGCCTCGACCGCCGGGCCCGGCGCTGTCGTCGATGCTGATCTATCTCGTGATGGCGGTGATCCTGGTGGTGCGGCCGGAGGGTCTGTTCCCGGCGGCCAGCAAATGACGAGCTTCTTCACCGTCCGCAATATCGTCGTCGCCGCGCTGCTGATGCTTTCTGGCGCTGGTGCCGCTCTATTCGCAGATGATCGGCAACGCCTTCATCATGACGCTGTTCACGCGCATCGTGATCCTCGCCATCGCCGCGGTCAGCCTCAATCTCATCATGGGCTATGGCGGCATGGTCATCTTCGGCCACGCCGCCTATCTCGGCATCGGCGGCTATGCGGTCGGCATTCTGGCGCATGAAGGCGATCAGTTCCGGCTTCATCCAGTGGCCGGTGGCGCTTGCTCGCCTGCGCGCTGTTCGCGCTCGTGATCGGGGCGCTGTCGCTGCGCACGCGCGGCGTCTATTTCATCATGATCACGCTCGCCTTCGCGCAGATGATCTATTACGTCGGCGTCAGCCTCGACCGCTACGGCGCCGACGATGGGCTCACCATCTACAAGCGCAGCGAGTTCGCCGGCCTGATCAATCTCTCCAACAAGACCGTGTTCTATTACGTCTGCTTCGTCATCCTGATGGCGACCTGTCTATCTGGTCTGGCGCATCGTCAATTCGCGCTTCGGCTGGTGATCCAGGGCGCGCGCTCGAACGAGCGGCGCATGCGCGCGATCGGTTTTCCGACCTTCCGCTATCGGCTCGCCTGTTTCGTGATCGCGGGCGTGTTGTGCGGCCTGTCGGCGTATTCTGCTCGCCAATCACACCGATTTCGTCAGCCCCGCGATGATGCACTGGACGCGCTCGGGCGATCTTATCGTGATGGCGGTTCTGGGCGGCATGGGTTCGGTGCTCGGGCCGGTCATCGGCGCGGTGGCATTGCTGGTGCTCGAGGAGACTTTGCCGCATATGATCGCGTCGTCGGACATGTTCATCACCGGAACGAATGTGGCCGCCGCCAAGGAATATTGGGCGCTGATCCTCGGCCCGATGCTGCTACTGGTCGTGCTGTTCGCGCGCGGCGGCATCGATGGCTTGCTGGAGAAGATCCGCCGTGGCTGACACGCTCGCTGCACGTAAAGTCGATGGCATCACCAAGCGCTTCGGCGGCGTGCTCGCGTCCGACAAGGTCATCGCTGTCGGTGCCGGCAGGTGAATTGCACGCCATCATCGGCCCGAACGGCGCCGGCAAGACCACGCTGATCGGCCAGTTGACCGGCGAGATCGCGCCCAATTCCGGCACCATCGTCTTCGCCGGTGACGACATCACCGCGCTTGCCGACCTATCAGCGCTCGGCGATGGGGCTCGCGCGCTCGTTCCAGATCACGTCGCTGTTTCCCGATTTCACCGCGCTCGACAATGTCGCGCTCGCGGTGCAGGCGCATGCCGGGCATTCGTTCCAGTTCTGGAAGAAGGCGCGCGAGGAGAAGGAGCTGCGCGATCCGGCGCGCGCGGCGCTCGATCGCGTCGGGCTTGTCGCATCGCGCCGACACCGTGGTCGTCCGAGCATCAGCCACGGCGAGCATCGCCAGCTCGAAATCGCGATGGCGCTCGCAACCAAGCCGCGCATGCTGCTGCTCGACGAGCCGATGGCCGGCATGGGGCCGGAGGAATCCGCGCGCTTGGTGAAGACGCTGCTCGAACTGAAGAAGGAATACACGATCCTGCTGATCGAGCACGACATGGAAGCCGTGTTCGCGCTCGCCGACCGCATTTCGGTTCTGGTCTATGGCCGGGTGATCGCGACCGGGCTGCCGGACGGAGATCCGCGCCAATCCGGATGTGCGGCAGGCCTATCTCGGCGAGCAGGAGGCGGCGTGCATGGCTGAGACCTTGCTCGAAATCTCCGACATCGAGACCTGCTACGGCCTCAGCCAGGTGCTGTTCGGCCTGTCGCTCGAGATCGCGCCGGGCGAGATGGTCACGCTGATGGGCCGCAACGGCATGGGCAAGACCACCACCGTGCGCTCGATCATGGGGCTGACGCCTGCGCGCGCCGGCACGATCCGTTTCGACGGCAAGGAGATCCGCGGGCTGCCGTCCTATCGCGTGGCGAAGCTCGGCGTCGGCCTCGTGCCGGAAGGCCGGCAGATTTTTCCCAATCTCACGGTGCGCGAAAATCTGGTCGCGACCGCGGCCAACCGCTCGGGCGCGGCAACGCCCTGGACTTTCGACAGCGTGGTCGAACTGTTTCCGCGCCTGTGCCGAGCGCGGCAAACCAGATGGGCAATCTGCTCTCCGGCGGCGAGCAGCAGATGCTGGCGATCGGGCGCGCGCTGATGACCAATCCGCGCCTGCTCATTCTCGATGAAGCGACCGAAGGGCTGGCGCCGCTGATCCGCGCAGGAGATCTGGCAATGCCTGACGCAGCTGAAACAGCGCGGCCAGTCGATCCTGGTGATCGACAAGAATGTGGCAGGCGCTGATCGCGATCGCCGACCGCCATTACCTGATCGAGCGCGGCCGAACGGTCTGGAGCGGCACTTCGCGCGAACTCGCCGCGGTGCCGGACGTGCAGCATCGCTATTTGGGCGTTTAACCCGCACGAGGGCTGGGTTGGAAACTGTCCAGCCAGTCCCGCAATTCGGCGAGGGCCTCGCGCCGAATCGAATAGACCCGGCGCGCGCCTTCCCTGCGCTCCTCGACGAGACCGGCATCCTTCAGTGCCTTCAGGTGTTGCGATACTGCGGGACGCGAGACCCGCATCCCGGCCGCGAGCATGCCTGGCGACCGCGGGCCGGAGCGCAGGCGTTCGAAAACCTGGCGGCGGGTCGGATCGGCGAGGGCCGCGAGAGCTTTATCGTAAGCCACGACTAACGGTAAGCGATAACTTACCGAAAGGAAAGGACGGTGAGTTTTTGAGCCTGCGGTTTGCGAAACGGCCGCATGCACTATTGTGCATATACGATCAAAGGTGATCATTTGTCGGACATTCAGGAAAAGCCATCCTCAAACGCTGTTTCGGGCGCGAGCAACGACACTTCTACGACTGTTGCCTTCGTCGCCGAGGTCGGCACGCCTGGTCCGTCGTGGCCGCGCCCGGCGCGGCATCACCCGTCGCCAATTGGCGTCCAATTCCGGGATTTCGGTGCGTTATCTCGCGCAGATCGAAGGCGGCTATGGCAACCCTTCCTTGATCGTTCTGAAATCCATCGCCGATGCACTCGAGGCCCCGCTCACCGCTTTCATTCCGCATGACGATCGTCATGAGCGCCTGAACCGTATCGTCGATCTCGTCAATCGACTTTCGCCGACCGAGTGGCCGTCGCTCGAGCAATCGATCGAAGCTCGCGTGGTCGAAGGCGCGCAATCGGAACGCGCGCATCGAATTGGGCTTGTTGGCTTGCGCGGTGCCGGCAAGTCGACGCTCGGCCGCATGCTGGCCGAGCGGCTCGGCTATCCCTTCGTCGAACTCAATCGAATGGTCGAGCAGGAATACGGCGCCAGCATATCGATGCTGATCGAGATGTCGGGCGTTTCGAGTTTCCGCCGCTACGAGCGCGCGTCGCTGGAAAAGGTGATCGCCGATCACGACAGGGTTGTGATTGCGACTGCGGGCGGCATCGTGTCGAGTCCGGAAACCTACGCCCTGCTGTTGCGGCGAACGCATACGGTATGGGTCAAGGCGCCGCCGCAGGACCACATGAATCGCGTGATGGCGCAGGGCGATTTTCGTCCCATGTCGGAGAACCGCGAAGCGATGGCCGATCTCGTGGCCATACTCGATGCACGCTCGCAGGATTATGCGCAGGCCGAAGTGGAGCTCGACACTGCGGGCCGTGACCGTCGAGCAAAGCGCGGAAGACTTGTTCAAACGTGTGGCGGAGTGGACGAAATGACGGCCAAAACGGCTGCGAAAATCACAGTCTTGGCCGATCAGGGCATGCTCGATCTGGGCGACGAGAAACTGGAATATCGTATGATCGGACCGCGACCCGATGCGGCGCCGACCATCGTGATGCTGCATGAGGGATTGGGCTGCGTCGGCATGTGGGGCGATTTCCCCGACAAGGTCGCGGCCGCGACCGGCTGCGGCGTGTTCGTGTATTCGCGCAAGGGCTACGGCAAGTCGAGCGCGGTGCCGCTGCCGCGCCCGATCAGCTACATGCACGAGGAAGCGGAGAAGAGCGTGCCGCGCGTGCTGGATGCGATCGGATTTCAAGCGCGGCATCCTGCTCGGACATAGCGATGGCGCTTCGATCGCCGCGATCTATGCCGGCACCCACCAGGACCATCGGGTGCTCGGGCTCGTGCTGATGGCGCCGCACTTCATCGTCGAGGATCTGGGCGTGAAATCCATCGCCGACGCGCGCGAGGCGTACAACAACGGCGACCTGCGCGCGCGGCTCGCCAAATATCATCCGAATGTCGATGTGGCGTTTCGCGGCTGGAACGACGTCTGGCTCGATAACGACTTCCGCCAATGGGATATTTCGGAGGAGCTCGCTTACATCCGCGTTCCGATCCTGATCGTGCAGGGCGAGGACGATCAATACGGCACGCTCCGCCAGATCGAGATTGCCAACGAGGAATGCTATTGCCCGGTCGAGGTCGCGCTGTTGCCCGGTGTGAAGCATCAGCCGCATCGCGAAGGCACCGAGGCTACGTTGAAGCGGGTTACCGATTTCACCCATCGCATCCTGCACGGCCAGGAGGCCGAGGCATTCCCCACCGTCTGACCTCCAGTGCCGCGCAACCCCGGCCTGATCTGGAGCTATTCAAAGAATCCACTGGACTCGGCCTGAAGATGCACTATAATGCATCTTACAAACCCATCGAAAAACGGGATCCAGGGATGGCCGAGAACACTCGAAAGCTGGCTAACGGCTTGACTCGTATAGGTTTTGAGACCGAGCCCTCGCGCTACAAGCACTGGAAATTGTCCGTCGATGGTGACGTGGCGACGCTTGCCATGGACGTGGACGAGAAGGGCGGCCTGTTCGAAGGCTACGAGCTGAAGCTCAATTCCTACGATCTCGGCGTCGATATCGAGCTTGCCGATGCGCTGCAACGCCTGCGCTTCGAACATCCCGAGGTGAAGGTGGTGCTGCTGCGTTCGGGCAAGCCGCGCGTGTTCTGCGCCGGTGCCAATATCCGAATGCTGGCGGGCTCCACCCACGCGGACAAGGTGAACTTCTGCAAGTTCACCAACGAGACCCGTAACGGCATCGAAGACTTCAAGCGAATTTTCCGGCCAGAAGACAATCTGCGTCGTGACCGGCTCCTGCGCCGGTGGCGGCTATGAGCTTGCGCTGGCTGCCGATCACATCATGCTGGTGGATGACGGCGCCTCGACGGTGTCGCTGCCGGAATTGCCGCTGCTCGCGGTGCTGCCGGGGACCGGCGGCCTGACCCGCGTCACTGACAAGCGCAAGGTCCGCCGCGACCATGCCGACGTGTTCTGCACTACCGAAGAGGGCGTGAAGGGCAAGCGCGCGGTCGACTGGCGGTTGGTGGATGAGATCGTCGCCGCACCGAAACTGGAAGAGACCGTCAAGGCGCGTGCCAGGGAATTTGCCTCGAAATCGGATCGTCCGTCCGGCGCAGAAGGGCATTGCACTCACTCCCTTGAAGCGCAGCGCGAAGGGCGACGTTGTCGAATATCAAACCGTTACCGTTTCCCTCAATCGCAACGAGCGGATTGCGACCATCACGATGCGCGGTCCCGACCTGCCGCCGCCCGCCAATGCTGCGGAGATGGAGAAGCTCGGTTCCGATTTCTGGCCGTTGCGGCTCGCGCGCGAGCTCGATGACGCGATACTCGATATCCGCACCAATGAAGGCGACATCGCCGTCATCGTGTTCAAGTCGGAAGGCGATCCGGCGCAGGTGCTGGCTTATGACGCCTTCCTTGACGCTAATCGGTCGAACTGGCTGGCGCGAGAAATCCGTCTTTACTGGAAGCGCGTGCTGAAGCGCGTCGACCTCACCTCACGCACTCTGGTCGCCATCGTCGAGCCCGGCTCCTGCTTCGCGGGTACGCTCGCCGAAATCGCGTTGGCCTGCGACCGCTCCTACATGCTGATCGGGCAGTTCAACGGCAGCAATCGGCCGCCCGCAACGATCGCGCTCAGCGCCGCCAATTTCGGCGCCTATCCGATGCCGAACGGTATCAGCCGGCTGGAAAGCCGCTTTCTTGAAGATCAAGGCTTCGCCTCGATGTCGCGAAGGCGCGCATCGGCGAAATGCTCGACGCAGACGCCGCCGAAAAGCTCGGCCTCGTCACCTTCGCTTTCGACGACATCGACTGGGACGACGAGATCCGCATCTTCCTCGAAGAGCGCGCGAGCTTCTCGCCTGACGGGCTCACCGGCCTCGAAGCGAACTTGCGCTTCGGCGGACCGGAGACGATGGAATCGAAAATATTCGCGCGCCTGACCGCATGGCAGAACTGGATCTTCCAGCGGCCGAACGCGGTCGGCGAGGAAGGCGCGTTGCGCCGCTACGGCACCGGGCGGAAGGCCGTCTTCGATACGCGGCGGGTTTGAAACAATAAGAGGAGCGTCCCATGAATATCATGAATGTCGATTACTCGACCCGCATTCCGAACAATGTCGGGCTCACCGAGGACGCCCGCGTGTTGAAGGCGCTGGAGACCTGGCATCCGGGTTACCTCGACTGGTGGCAGGACATGGGGCCGGAAGGCTTCCAGCAATCGCTCGTCTATTTGCGCACTGCGGTCTCGGTTGACCCCAAGGGCTGGGCGAAATTCGATTACGTCCACATGCCGGATTATCGCTGGGGCGTGCTGCTGGCGCCGGCGGAAGAAGACCGCAAAGTGAATTTCGGCCAGCATCTCGGCGAGCCGGCCTGGCAAGAAGTGCCGGGCGAACATCGTGCGCTGCTTCGCCGGCTGATCGTCATTCAGGGCGACACCGAGCCGGCCTCGGTCGAGCAGCAACGCCATCTCGGCAAGACCGCGCCGTCGCTCTACGACATGCGCAACCTGTTCCAGGTCAATGTGGAGGAGGGGCGTCATCTGTGGGCGATGGTCTATCTCCTGCACAAGTATTTCGGTCGCGATGGCCGCGACGAGGCCGATGATCTTCTGCGCCGCCGCTCCGGTTCGGAGGAGGCACCGCGCATGCTCGGCGCCTTCAACGAGGCGACGCCGGATTGGCTGTCCTTCTTCATGTTCACCTTTTTCACCGATCGCGACGGCAAGATGCAGCTCGAAAGTCTTGCGCAATCGGGCTTTGATCCGCTGTCTCGTACCTGCCGCTTCATGCTGACCGAGGAAGCGCATCACATGTTCGTCGGAGAGACCGGCATTTCGCGCACGGTGCAGCGTACCTGCGAGGCGATGAAGGCTGCCGGCATCGACGATCCGAACGAGATCGAGAAGGTTCGCAAACTCGGTGTCATTGATCTTCCGACGATCCAGAAAAAGCTAAACCTTCACTATTCGTTGTCGCTCGACCTGTTCGGTTCGGAAGTCTCCACCAATGCCGCGAATGCCTACAACAACGGCATCAAGGGACGCTACCAGGAGACCCGTATCCAGGACGACCACCGCCTGACCAACGACATCTATCCGGTGCTGAAGATGGTGAATGGCGAGATCAAGCGGGTAGACGAGCCGGCGCTCACCGCGCTCAACATGCGGCTGCGTGACGATTACACCGTCGATTGCGCCAAGGGCGTCGATCGCTGGAACAAGGTGATCGAAAAGACCGGAGTGAAGTTCCGGCTCGAATTGCCGCATGTCGCCTTCCATCGCCAGGTCGGCGAGTTCAAGAATATGAATGCGTCTCCGACCGGCATCATCTTGAGCGATGCCGATTGGGCCAGGCGCGGGATCAATATCTGCCGTCGAAGGCAGACGGCGACTTCATCGAAGCGCTGATGAAACCGGTGACCGAGCCGGGCAAGTTCGCAGGCTGGATTGCGGCGCCGAAGGTCGGCATCGACAACAAGCCCGGCGAATTCGAATACGTGAAGATCGCGGCGTAGTTCGATCTCGTGTCCCGGGCGTAGCGCAGCACGAAGTGATGCGCTGCTGAACCGGGACCCAAGTGAATTCGCTCTGTGGGTCCCGGCTCTGCGCCGCGTCCGGGACACGGAAGCTATCCATGACCGCAACCAACCGAAGCCACCACTCCCCACAAGCAGCATCTCATCGACCCGGAGATCTGCATCCGCTGCAATACCTGTGAGGAGACCTGTCCGGTTGACGCGATCACGCATGACGACAACAACTATGTCGTTGACGCGGACAAGTGCAATTTCTGCCTCGATTGCATCTCGCCGTGCCCAACCGGTTCGATTGATAACTGGCGAATTGTCAATGCCGCCTACAGCCTTGAAGACCAGTTTGAATGGCAGGAATTGCCGGCGCAGGCGGAGTTTGCGACGAGTGAAGGTGGCAACGATGCCGAAGATGACGAAGCCGCAAAGCTGATCGCGGAAGCGCATTCCGGCAGCGGCGGCAAGAGCGTTGCCCCGAAATCGGCGAGCAAGCCGACCATCAATCTCTATAATCGCAGCCGTCCGGCACTCGCGACGGTGATGGGAAATTTTCGTCTCACCGACGCGGGTGCGGACAACGACGTGCGCCATATCATCCTGGATTTCGGCGACACATCCTTCCCGGTGCTGGAAGGTCAGAGCATTGGAATCGTGCCGCCTGGGACAGACGTGAACGGCAAGCCTCAGGTGATCCGACTCTACTCGGTCGCAAGCCCGCGCGACGGCGAGAAGCCGAAGACCAACAATCTCGCGCTCACTGTGAAGCGCGAGCCGCGGGGCCTCTGCTCGAATTACCTCTGCGATCTGAAAAAGGGCGACAAGGTGCAAGTGACTGGGCCGTTTGGCGCAACCTTCCTGATGCCGGACGATCCTTCGGCAAACATCATCATGATTTGCACCGGCACCGGATCAGCGCCGTTCCGCGGGTTCACCGAGCGCCGACGCCGCACCATGCGCGATGCGCCGGGACGCATGATGATTTTCTTTGGTGCGCGGCGGCCGGAGGAATTGCCGTATTTCGGCCCGCTGCAGAAGGTGCCCGACGGCCTTCTGCGCAAACACTTCGCCTATTCGCGGGTGCCGGGCGAGCCCAAGACCTATGTACAGGACCGCATGCGCTCGACTGCGGACGAGGTGTCGATATTTCTGAAGCACGACCGGACGCATATTTATATCTGCGGGCTGAAGGGCATGGAAAGCGGCGTCGACGAGGCGATGGCCGATATTTGTCGCAGTTCAGGCCTCGACTGGGCGGCGCTGCGGTCAGATATGCGCACGCAGGGGCGCTATCACGTCGAGACCTACTAGTGTCCCGGTTCCGACGTTCGTAACCTTCTGCAGCACGCGCTTTTACAAACGTCGGAACCAAAGGGACGCTAGCTACCCTGTGCTTCTAGTGTGGCTTTGGATTTGACGTTCCTATGAAGGACTCGCGGCAACGCTGATAGGAACGCCAAATCCGCCGCACTAGCGTTTCCAAAGGTCTCCCGTATTTGCCCGGTGCGTGCTAGCCTCCGGGTCAATGCGGCCAAAGAGCCGCGGCCGTCGTCGCGCGGACGAGGCCGTCAGGTGAGGAAATCAGGAAACGCCCATGTCTCTATCCCTATCTCGAATATGCCTTTTGTCGGCATTCCTCTTCGCATCGTCCTGCCTTGCCGCGGTCTCGGCGAGCGCGCAGGAGTGGCCCGCGCGGCCGATGACTGCGATCGTCCCGCTCGGTGCGGGCAGCGCTAGCGACCTTATCGCGCGGGTGGTGATGGAGCAGGTTGGCAGGCAGCTCGGTCAGCCGATCGTGGTGGAAAACCGCCCGGGCGCAGGCGGGACCATCGGTGCCAATGCGGTCGCGAAGTCGGCACCTGATGGTTACACGATCCTTGTCTATGGTGCGTTGAATACGGCGCACGCGCTCTATTCGAAGCTGCCCTACGACACCTTCGCCGATTTCATTCCGGTGACATCGCTCGGCCAGCAGCCGCTGGTGATCGTCACTGCACCTTCCAAGGGCTTCAAGACGCTGGCCGAAATGGTAGCGGCCGGCAAGGCGAGACCCGGCTCGTTGAATTATTCGTCTGCCGGCGTTGGGTCGGCTTCGCATTTCGGCGGCGAGCGGTTGCGCACAACCGCGGGCTTCGAGGCACAGCATATTCCGTTCAAGGGCGCGGCCGAAGCAGTGACCGATGTGGTTGCCGACCGTTCGGATTTTAGCGTGCAGTTGACTGCAACCACGCTGCCGCTGATCCGCGACGGCAAGCTTGTTCCGCTTGCGGTGAGTTCGCACAAACGCGTTTCCAGCCTGCCGGATGTTCCGACCACGATCGAAGCGGGCCTGCCGCCGGAATCGATCTATCCGTTCTATACCGGTGTGTATTTGCCGGCGGGAACCCCGCGAGAGGTCGTCGACAAACTCTATCGCGAGATCGTCAAGGCGCTGGAAGCGCCTGCGGTGCAAGCACGTTTCGCACAGCTCGGTGTCGAGCCGATGCCGGGTACACCAGAGGAATTCGCGAAATTCTTTCGCGACGATGTGGCGTCGACGGTAGCGCTGGCGAAAGCCGCGAAGATTCCGACGCAATAAATGCGCCTGCGCTCTCTCACGCCGATGCTGCAAAGTGGCGACCTGCAGCGTACGATCGACTGGTATCGATCCGTGCTCGGCTTTCGGCTCATCCGCCAGGAGGCGGGCTGGTGCCGGCTTGAGCGCGATGGCGTGGCGCTCATGTTCATGCGCAACGATCATTTGGGTGCGCCGCATGCGACGGCGACTCAATACATTTACGTCACCGATCTTGATGCGCTCTGGGACGCTATCAAGGATCGGGTCAAGGCCGAGTGGGGTCCCGAAGAATTGCCCTATGGCATGATGGAATTCGCGATCAAGGACCCGGACGGATATTTGCTGAGTTTTGGCGAGGAAATGGACAAGCGGCAGCTCAAATGAAAATGGCCGGGACGAACCCGGCCATTGAACATACTCTTGATCAGGAAAGGATTATTCTGCGGCCACCCGCACGGGTGCCGCATGCGCGGAGACGAAATAATCCATTGCCGCCTGCACGCCGCCTTTCTTGTGCGGGACGCCGGCAAGCGACAGCGCCATTTCGGTCGCCGCCAGCGCGCCAATGATGGTGGCGTCGTTGGTGTCGCCAAGATGGCCGATGCGGAACATCTTGCCGGCAAAGCGGCCGAAGCTTGCGCCGTAGGAAATGTTGAAGGTGTCGAGCGCGAGCGCGCGGAAGGCGTCGCCGTCATGGCCCTCCGGCATCAGGATCGCCGTGATGGTCGAGGAATAATATTTCGGTTCGCGGCAGATGATCTCAAGGCCCCAATGCCGCACCGCGCGGCGCACGCCTTCGGCAAGACGATCGTGACGGGCGAAGACATTGTCGAGGCCTTCCTCGTGCAGCATCGCGACGCCTTCGATGAGGCCGCCGAGCATCAGCGTTGCGGGTGTATAGGGGAACAAGCCGACCTTGTTCATGTTCAGCATGTCGTCCCAGGCGAAGAACGACTTTGGCAATTGCGACGTCTTGTTGGCCTCGAGCGCCTTCGGGCTGATGGCGTTGAACGACATGCCGGGAGGCAGCATCAGGCCCTTCTGCGCGCCGCCGACCGCGACGTCGACACCCCACTCATCGTGGCGGTAATCGGTCGAGGCGAGCGAGGAGATCGTGTCAACCATGAACAGCGCCGGATGGCCGGCGGCATCGATGGCCTTGCGGATATCTGCAATCGGCGACGAGCAACCGGTCGAGGTCTCGTTATGCAGAACGCAGACCGCCTTGATTTCCTTCTTGGTGTCCTTGCGCAGATAGGCTTCGATTGCGCTCGGATCGGCGCCGATGCGCCAGTCGGTCTCGATGAATTCGGGCTTCAGCCCGAGATTCTCGGCCATCTTCTTCCACAGTGTCGCGAATTGTCCGGTCTCCACCATCAGGATGCGATCGCCGGGGGACAGCGTGTTGACGAGCGCGCCTTCCCAAGCGCCGGTGCCGGTCGCAGTGTAAATGATGACCGGGTTGTTGGTCTTGAAGATGGTCTTGATGCCCTCAAGCGCCTTCTTCGCCATCTTCGCAAATTCCGGGCCGCGGTGATCGATCACCGGGGTGTCCATTGCGCGCAGGATGCGGTCTGGCACCGGCGTCGGTCCGGGAATTTGCAGGAAGTGGCGCCCGGCAGCGCGCGAGGAGTTCTGGGTCATTGTCGAAAAGCTCCGAGAGATCAAAGGCTTGGTGTCAAGAGGGAAAAGCCGCCAAGGCGGCCCGAGCTTGCCGGGATGAACACCGAATGCAACAGTCCGGTCAAGTGCAAAGCTCGTATCGAGCGATAGCGTTAGGCATATAAAGCCGGGCTATAAGCCGAGGGCGCCGGGAGGAGTAACGTTTGCCTGACACATTGCGGCCGGTGCTGGAGCGCCGGCTCAAGGCCGAGGTCGCGGGCGAGGTCAGGTTCGACCGCTTCACGCGCGGGCGCTATGCGACCGACGCCTCCCATTATCAGATGATGCCGCAGGGCGTGGTCACGCCGCGCACAATCGACGATGCGGCACGGGCGATCGCGATCGCACGCGAAGAGGGCGTGTCGGTGCTGCCGCGCGGCGGCGGCACCTCGCAATGCGGGCAGACGGTGAACTCCTCGCTGGTCATCGATTGCTCGAAGTATCTCAATCGAATCATCGATCTGGATGTCGAAAACCGGCGCTGCGTGGTCGAGCCCGGCATCGTGCTCGACGATCTCAATCGCGCACTGAAACCGCATGGCGTGTGGTTTCCGGTCGATATCTCGACCGCGTCGCGCGCCACCATCGGCGGCATGACCGCGAACAATTCCTGCGGAGCGCGCTCGCTTCGCTACGGCAACACGCGCGAAAATGTCACGTCCGTGGAAGCGATCCTCGCCGATGGTCGGCGCGAAGTTCTTGGTCCTGCCTCGCGTGATCTGGCGGAATTCCGGTCCAATTCTGCGATGTTCAGTCTGGCCAGCGATCTGCTCGCGCTTGGCGCGAGAGAAGCCGACGAAATCGTGGCGCGCTTCCCGAAAGTGCAGCGCCGGGTCGGCGGCTACAATATGGATGCGCTGCTGCCCGGGCGCAATGATCTCAACCTCGCTCACATTCTCATAGGCTCCGAGGGCACGCTCGGCTTCACCACCAAAGTCGAACTGAAGCTCGCTCCCTTGCTCGGACGCCGCGCGGTCGGCGCCTGTCACTTCGGCCGCTTCTATGACGCGATGGATGCCGCCCAGCACATCGTTCGGCTGAAGCCGATCGGAGTCGAACTGATCGACCGCACCATGATCGAGCTTGCGCGCGAGATCGCGATGTTTCGCCCGACGCTGGAGCGGTTCGTGCACGGCGATCCGGACGCCATCCTGCTGGTGGAATTCGGCGAGGATGACCAAGACGAAAACCTGCGTCGTCTGAAACAGCTTACCGAACTGATGGCCGATCTTGGCTACGGCTTCGACAAGGCCGGCGCGAAGCAGGGTGGCGTGGTCGAAGTGCTCGATCCATCCTTGCAGGCCGCGATCACGGATGTGCGCACTTCCGGCCTCAACATCATGATGTCGATGAAGGACGAGGGCAAACCCGTTTCCTTCGTCGAGGATTGCGCGGTGCCGCTCGAGCATCTCGCCGAATACACCTCGCGGCTCACCGAAGTCTTCGAAAAGAACGGCACGCGCGGCACCTGGTATGCGCATGCGGGTGCAGGCTGCCTGCACGTGCGCCCGGTTCTCAATCTGCGGCTCGACAAGGACGTCAAGGCGATGCGCGCGATCGCGGAAGAAGCGTTCGCGATGGTGCGCGACTACAAGGGCTCGCATTCGGGCGAACATGGCGACGGCATCGTGCGCTCGGAATTTCACGAGTTCATGTTCGGCAAGCGGCTGGTGCGCGCGTTCGAGGAGGTGAAGGCGCGTTTCGATCCGAAAGGTCTGTTCAATCCCGGCAAGATCGTGCACGCACCGAAATTCGACGATCGCGAGAATTTCCGTTTTGGCCCGGGCTATCGCGGCGAGCCGATGGAAATGCAGCTCGACTGGTCGGCCTGGCCGGGCGCTGGTGGGGGATTCCAGGGCGCGGTCGAGATGTGCAACAACAACGGCGCCTGCCGCAAGGTCGAGGGCGGCGTGATGTGCCCGAGCTATCGCGTCACCCGCGACGAGCGGGACGTGACGCGCGGGCGCGCCAATTCGCTCCGGCTTGCGATCACGGGGCAACTTGGGCCGGATGCACTCACTTCCGACGAGATGGCGGAGACGATGAAGCTTTGCGTTTCCTGCAAGGCCTGCCGGCGCGAATGTCCGACCGGCGTCGACATGGCGCGCATGAAGATCGAGGTGATGGCGGCGCGCGCTGCACGCTTTGGTTTCTCACTGCGCGACCGGATGGTCGGCTGGTCTGCCGCGATACGCACCTTATGCCGCTGCATATCCCTGGCTGCTCAATGCACGCAACGTCGTTCCGGGTGCGGCGTGGCTGTCGGAAATGATTGCTGGATTTTCCGCGCGGCGGAGTTTGCCGGTGTGGCGGAGGGATGTGTTTCGGGACGATGACTCTCTCTCCACTCCCTCCCCCCTTGCGGGGGAGGGTTGGGGAGGGGGGTAGATGAAACCGCAGATGCCTCAGTTATACCCCCCTCCCGCCCGCCTTCGGCAGGCGACCTCCCCCGCAAGGGGGAAGGTGAAGAAGGCGACGTCGTCCTCTTCGCCGACACCTTCAACCGCTATTTCGAGCGCGAGAATTTGGACGCGGCGTTTTCGGTGCTGCGCGGCGGCCGGTTATCGCGTGCAGGTCGCACAACCGGCCGAACAAGCGAGAGCGACCGCTCTGCTGCGGACGCACGTTTCTTTCGGTCGGCGCGGTAAAGCAGGCGCGCGAGGAAGCGCAGCCGCACCCTCGCTGCGCTTGCGCCCTTCATCGAAAGAGGCGTGCCGGTGATCGGGCTCGAGCCGAGCTGCATTCTCTCTTTCCGCGACGAGATACCGGCTCTTCTGAAGTCGATGCCGCGAACAAGCTGGTCGCAACTCGCGCTTACCTTCGAGGAATTCCTCGCGCGCGAGTACGAGGCCGGCCGCCTGACCCTGAAACTCAATCCTCTGAAGCAGCGCGCGCTCGTTCATGGCCACTGCCATCAGAAATCTTTCGAGGCGTTCGGGCCGGTTCAGACGGTGCTCGGCCTCGTGCCGGACCTGAATGTCGAGCCGATCGAATCGAGCTGCTGCGGGATGGCGGGCGCCTTCGGCTATGCCGCCGACACCATCGATGTATCGCTCGCGATGGGGGAATTGTCGCTGTTGCCGGCTTTGCGCAAGGCGCCGCACGACGCTATCGTGGTCGCAGACGGCACCTCCTGCCGGCACCAGATTCACGACGGCACCGGACGTCAGGCGCTGCATGTTGCGCGCGTGCTGGAAAAATGTCTGGCTGATTAAGCTACGGGAATTGCGAAACCGGTATTCTTGGGTAGGCAGCCGCCCCAGTCTGGACGAAGGGTACGCGTCCGGCCGGCACCGATGTGGCAGCGTTGTCCAGTTTCCCGGACCCCGTAAGGGCCGACAGGAAACGGTCGGGCCAGTTCTGTATGTCGTTCTCACATACGATGCGAAACAGCGCTTCCTGGCGGGCTTGCCGTTCCTCGAGCGGCATCGACAAGGCGCGGTAGATAGCGGCCGCGACGCTTTCCGAATCGTAGGGGTTCACCAACAGCGCCGGTTTGCATTCGACCGCGGCTCCTGCAAAGCGCGACAGGATCAGACACGCCGGGATCCTCCGCGTCCTGCGCCGCGACGATATTCCTTGGCCACGAGATTCATGCCGTCGCGCAATGGCGTCACCAGCGCAGCGCGCGAACCACGATATAGACCGGCGAGCGCAGTCCGCGTATGGGCGCGGTTGACATAGCGCATCGGCGTCCAGGACGCTTCGCCATAGGTCCCGTTGATCCGTCCGACCATGCTCGAAACATCGCGCTCCATGTCGGCATATTCCGGAATCGCGGAGCGGCTCTTCGGCGTGATCTGAAGATAGGTGACGTTGTTGCGCCATTGCGGATGATGTTCGAGGAAGCGCTCGAAGGCTACAATGCCGATTTGCAATGCCCTTCGAGTAATCGAGACGGTCGACGCCGATGATCATCGCGCGGCCAGACAGGGATGAGAGCACGCCTGGCGACGAAGGACGACTTGATGGCGCGCCGTGCCAATTTGGCAAAGCTTTCGGCTTCAACTCCGACCGCGAAATCGCCGATCCGCAGCGATACGCTCGCCGGTGTCGAAGCCACGTGTGCGGTCTCCGGGATAACGGCATTCGCTTTCGACATAGCGCGCGAAATTCGTGGCGTCGGTTTCGGTCTGGAAACCGACCAGATCGTATTGGCACAGCGCGGAGATGACACGCTCGTGATGCGGCAAGCCGGTGATGATCTCGGCCGGCGGAAACGGCGTATGCAGGAAAAAGCCGATGCGGTTCTTGTGCCCGCGCTCGCGCAAAGCCTTTGCGAGCAGAAGGAAGTGATAATCGTGCACCCAGATCACGTCGTCGGGCTTCAGGATCTTGTGCAGTTCGGCCGCGAAATGCTCGTTGACGCGGGTATAGCCGGACAGGTCGCGGCGCGAGAATTCCGCAAGATCGAGCCGGTAATGCAGGATCGGCCACAGCACGCGGTTGGCGAATCCGTTATAAAATTCGTTGTAAGTCTTCCGTCGGCAGATCGGTGACGATGTAGGAGATATCGTCCTTGTCGATACGGCGCGTCTCCAGCGCGGTCTCCGACACACGTCCGCTCCAGCCGAACCAGATGCCGGGATGGCGCTTGAGCGACGACCATGACCGCGACTTCGAGACCCGCCGGCGCGGCGTGCCCGATTTCGGCGAGGCAACTCGGTTGGATACGACGACTAGCCGCGCCAATAGCGATCCTCCCAGCTTCGCGACAAACGCATCGCGGTGAGTATCAGTCCGGCCATCGAATAGGTCTGCGGGAAGTTACCCCACATGGCGCCGGTTTGCATATGGATGTCCTCGGCCAACAGGCCGTAGCGATTGCGGTATTGCAGTGCGTCCGACAAACAGGTCGCGCGCTTCCTCCTTGCGCCCCAGCGCCCACCAGGCGTCGATCAGCCAGAAGCGACAGATCAGGAATTCGCCTTCCGGCAGGCCGAAATCGTCCGGACTTGCGTAGCGCATGACATGATTGCTCGCGCAGTAGCTCGCGCTCGATGGCCGCCACGGTCGAGACGAAACGCGGATCGTTCGCTTCGATCGCGCCAAGCTCGGGCAGCAGCAAGACGCTGGCATCGAGGTCTTCGGCGCCGAATGCGGCGGTGAAGGCGCCGCGCTTTGCGTTCCAGGCATGCTCCATCAGGCCGCATGCATACGATCGGCGACCTCGTTCCAGTCTGCCGCGCGATCTGTGAAGCCGAGGCGATGCGCGATCGCCGCAAGCCGATTGCAGCCGGCCCAGCACATCGCCACGGAGTGCGTATGGATGCGCTGCGCGGCCGCGGAATTCCCAGATGCCGGCATCGGGCGTCAGCGCGAGCCGCGCCGCCTTGCGGCCCAGCACTTCCAGCAGTCGGAACAACGTGTCGTCGCCCGGCTTCGGCAAGGCGGCGATCGAAGAACATCGGCATGGCCGCGAGGATGATGCTGCCATAGGTGTCGTGCTGCGCCTGTTCCGCGGCCGCGTTGCCGATGCGCACCGGTCCGTCGCCGCGGAAACCTTTCAGATTGCGGCGCGATGCGCTCATCCATCGGGTCGCTCGCGCACGACGCTATAGACCGGGCGCGATCATCTCGGCATCGTCCGAAGCGATGATTGACGATGTAGAGGATGAAATCTTCCATCGTGCGTGTCGCGCCGATGCGGTTGAGCGCTTTCACCACGAAATAGGCGTCGCGCAGCCAGCAGAAGCGATAATCCCAGGTGCGGCCGGAGCCCGGCGATTCCGGGATCGAGGTGGTGTGCGCGGCAATGATGCCGCCGGTCTCCTCGAAGTTGGACAGCTTCAGAGTGATGGCGGAGCGGATCATCGCATCCTGCCAGTCGTAGGACAGATTGAGCCGCCGCACCCATTCGCGCCAATAATCGCGCGTGCGCTCGCGAAAGTCGCGACAGGTCGTGGCGAGCGCGGCGGGGAACGGCTCGTCGGCGCCGAGCACGACGTGGATCGGTCGCGTCAGCACGAAAGAGGCTTCGCGTTCGATATAGGCAAGCGGCGCATCGGTGGTGAGGCGGATTTGGGTATCGCGATTCCCAATAGCGGATGTGGTTGCTGCCGAACGTGCGCTGGCGGATCGGGTTGCCGTAATTGTTGGTCGGACGGAAACGGATGGTGATGCGCGGCAGACCCGCGATTGGCTCGATGATGCGAATCAGCTGAGGCGGCGCGATAGATGCGGTCGAGATTTCGGAAGCGCGGCGCAAAGTCGGTAATTCGAACGACGCCGCCCTTGTCGTCGGTCAGCTCGGTGACCACGATCGGCGTGTTGCGCAGATATTCGGATTTGACCTCTTTCAGTCCTTCCACCACGACATCGGAGAATCCCTTCTCCTCGTCGCCGGCGAGCAGGCGGCACAGAACCGGATCGCTGTCGAAGCGCGGATAGCACCACCACACGATACGCGAACCGGGTTCGAGCAGCGCCGCGGTGCGCCCGTTTCCGATGAGGGCGAGATCGAGTCCGTAGTCGGTCATGCCCCCTCCGCTGAGACCGCCAAGCCGTTCGAGCCAAAGGCGAACGTCCTGCGGTCCGTCAAAATTGAAAGTCGCCCCCGGCACGATGCCGCCGACGGAAAAACCTATGCCATCGAAATCAGGCAACACCGCGAATGCGGCGTCATCGGTAATATCGTCGCCGATGAAGATGGGTTTTCGACCGATGAACGGCGCAACCGACATCATCTCGCGTAGTCCGCTACCCTTGTCGTAGCCATTTGGCTTGATCTCGACCACAAGCTTTCCCGGCAACACCTCCAGCGAAGCGCAGCGCTCGTGCCGGCAAATGGTAGCGACATGCTTCATCACGTCGCCGCCGAATTGCGGCGAGAGGCGGTAATGAATCGCAATCGAAAATCCTTTGTCTTCGACGAGGATGCCTGGATCGAGCTGCACGATCTCGCGCGAACTCGTCGCGCAAATCCTTGTCGAGGGTGGCAATGCGGCTGCGCTGTATTTCCGTGCCGGGCTGGAAGCGAATTTCCGCACCGTGTCCGCCGACCGCGGAAAGTCGCAGCGGATCGAAGATGCGGTCGATCTCCGCAATCGGACGCCCACTGATGAACGCGATCGCGCCACCGAGACGTGACTTCAGCGTAGCGAGCGCATTACGCAGCCCCGCGGGCACGCTCACCTCGAGCGGCGTGGGTGCAAGGTCTAGCAGCGTGCCATCGACATCGAGAAAGATCGCGATCTGGTCGAGATGCGAATGAAGCGCTTGCGCCGGCAAAGATGCCCGTGCATCGCCTTCCGGAGGCGCTTTCGGGTCGGTATTTGCGTCGGAAACTGCGGGTGCTGGGCGTGTGATTGTCTCAGGCATGATACTACGGTATCGCAACGCAGCACGACCGCGGAAAGTTCCACTCGCCTTTAATCGGGCGAAACGCGCTCCTTGTCCGGAATTGGGCCATCAGGCGTGGCAGGACGATTGCGCTCGTCGCCGCCGGGACGTTCCGGGCTTTGCTCGTAGGTTTCCAGCCTCACATCGTCCTTTTTCACCGGCTGGATTTCGGTGTTTTTGCGCGCCGGACGTCCTTGGTTGCCGATGGTGTCGGGTGGCGTTCGCTTCTTCGCTTTTTCCATGACGTTTCCTCCCAGCAATAGCCAAAACACAACGCGCACAGAATGGCCTCAGTTCCGCCGGGAACGCTGCAACGCATCAGACGTTTTGACATGCGCAATCTCTTCAACACACACGGAGGAGCCACGATGGATTGGAATCGGGTCGAAGGAAACTGGAAGCAGGTCAAGGGCAAGGTGAAGGAACAGTGGGGCAAACTCACCGACGACGACCTTGACGTGATCAACGGCCAACGCGATCAGCTCGAAGGCAAGATCCAGGAGCGATACGGCATCGCCAAGGATCAGATCAGGAAAGACGTCGACACCTGGTACGGCACCCAGCGTTGGTAAACGTGCAGTTTAAATGTCCAAGGAAATGAATGGCCAAGATCAGGGCCTCCCGAACGGGGGGCCCTTTTCGCATTTGACCCCTCGGCGCAGTCGGGTCGGCCGCTAGCGAATGACATCGCTCAGCGTTGATACTGCGCTTCTGCTCAAGCCTGCGCCGCTTCCAGTTCCTGCACGCGCGCTTTGTAGCCTTCGACTTCCTTTTCAAGCCTCGCGATATTCTGCAGCAGTCGCTCGCTGGTGAGCTTCAGGAAATAAAATCCGAAATCAGGATCCTGAAAATACAATTCGCGGACCTTGTCGTAGAGGATGAACAACACCTGGCCGTCCTCGATGCATTCGACGGTTGCGGTTCGCCGGTTATCGGGCGCCAAAAACCCGAGCTCACCCATCACGCGGCCGGCCGGCAGTTCGACACCGATCTCCTTGACCAGGAATGTCCCGGTCACGGTGTAATACATGGCGTCGGCCTCATCGCCCTTTTTGAAAAGCACGTCGCCGGCCTTGAAGTTGCGCCGAGTCATGAACGGCTTGAGCCAGTCCATGTTCAAGTCGCCCTGGGAGGCAACCTTCACGCGCTTCACCAATTGCTGAATCTGATAGAGCCGGAAGCAATTGATTGGCAGCAGCACCGCGTACATGAAAAAGGTCGGAAGCGCCTTGGCAAGCAGTCCATAGCCCATGAAAAGGATGTTGCTCGCGATCGCGGCAATGCGGAGCGGAATCATCGTACGCAGCGTGACCGACATCACGTAGAAAATTCCGCCGATCAGGCCGAGCGCGTTCGCTATGTCGACCTTCGATATGATGAAGTCGACCACGTACTCGACGATGAAATTCGTATCCATCTACGTCTCCGACGGCCGATCAGGGGATCTCCCCGGCGGACAGGCGATTGTTTTCATGCCCGCAACAAGCAGGCAAGAATCGAAAGGCATAAAACCGACCGGCCGCGGCGCGATGACCGGCAATTGCTACAAATGGATGACAGTATTCTCCATCGCCGCGATGGTGCCGGGGCGCACGGCGCGCGCCCGGGCGAGGATTTCGTCCATGGTCGCGTCGTCATGCTCGGGCGCATGATGAAACAGGCAAAAGGTTTTCACCTTCGCCGCGTCGGCGAGCCGCATGCCGTCGCGCCAGGTTGAATGGCCCCAGCCTTTCTTGGAATCGATCTCTTCCTCGGTATAGGTGGTGTCGTAGATCACGAGATCGGCGCGGTCGGCGAACGCCACCAGTTCCTTGTCGCGCTCCTCGTGGCGGCCCTCGTTGTCGGTGAGGTAGACGACCGAGCGGCCGCCATAGCCGATACGATAACCGGTCGAGCCGCCCGGATGGTCGAGCGCGACGGTGCGGATGCTGACGCCGCCGCCGCAGGGGATGGGCTGGCCGGGCAGAAAGTCGCGATAGTCGATTTGCGCGCGGAAGGTTTCGACGCCGATCGGGAACAGCGGCTCGCTCATCATCGCTTCCATCACCGATTTGAGGTTGAAGTCCGGCAGCAGGTTGCCGCACCAGAAGCGGAATTTGTGCTGCGGTAAGTACAGCGGCGCAAAGAACGGAATGCCGATGACATGGTCGTAATGCGCATGCGTGAGCAGGACATCGGCGTCGATCGGCTCGCCCGTTTTGACGAGGGAGTTGCCGAGTTCACGTATTCCCGTGCCGGCATCGAGAATGATGGTGCGGCCGCCGCATTGCACTTCGACACAGGGCGTGTTGCCGCCATAGCGCTGCGTGGCAGGCCCCGGACACGGGATCGAGCCGCGCACCCCCCAGAAGCGGACACTGAAATTCGACGATGACGACACCATTTTCCTCCGGCACACGCCCGAATTGTTGGGACTAAATCATATTACGGCCGCGCGTGCGCGCCCGTCCGTCGCCGGCTGCCCGGCATTCCCGTGCTCGGCGCGCCTTTGCGCCTCGGCCTCGATTGCCGCCGACAATTCCCGATGGGTTGCGCAAAACAGCCGGAAATCCGGGAGGTCGAGGACCAGCAGCGTGGTCGGCAGGGTCGAGCGTACGGTCGCGCTGCGGATGCCATTGCCGAGCAGTGCCAGCTCTCCGAAAAACGCGCCGGGCCCGAGCCGAACCGGTTTGGGCTCGATGTCGATCGCGACCTCGCCAGAGGTAATGAAATACATGCTATCGCCGCGATTTCCGCGGCGGATGATAATGGACCCTTCCGCCACCTGCCACGGCCGCAGCAGGCGGGAAAGCTCGATGATGCTCTCGGCATCGAGGGTGGCGAAGAACGGCACGCTGGTCACTAGCTGCCAGGTCTGCATGAAATTGTGCCGCCGGCTTTCGTCGACGAAGCCGGTGGCGAGAATGCCGGTCAACAGGCCGAATACGCCGACGCCGCAGATCATCACGAAACCGGCGACCACGCGGCCGAGCTGCGTCACCGGCACGGCGTCGCCGTAGCCGGTGGTGGTCAGTGTGGCGACCGCCCACCACAGCGCCGAGGGCAGGCTGCCAAAAGCCTGAGGCTGGACGTGACGTTCGGCGAGATGCAGCGCCACCGCGCCGAAAAACAGGATGGTGAGAAACAGCACCAGCACGCTGCCGAGCGGGCGCGCTTCCAGCGTGATGACGCGGCCGAGCCGTGCCAGGCCGGGCGTGGTGCGAACGAGCTTGAACAGCCAGAACGCCCCAAGCAGCCAGGCGAGCGGTGAGGGCGCGCCGAGCAGGAGCGCGAGCGGAACCGGCAGCACGGCAATTGCGTCCAGCATCCAGCCCGGCGACCGCCAATAGGCAGCGCGACTGGGCGCTGCCAGGAACGCGAGCAGCCATTCCAGCGCGAACACACCGAGGCACGCCCACAGCACCGCCTGCAGCGCGACATTCTGCCAGTCCTCGCCACCAGGCAGCGAATAGGCGGCGATTGCGATCAGGCCGGCAACGACCACGGCGGTATCGAGCACACGTCTCGTGCCCAGCTTGCGCGAGACGGGTCTTAGCCAGGCCAGAACCGAATTCTCGTCTGTCATGATCGAGGAAGTCCGGTCTTACTTCTTTTCGAAAGCGTAGACGCCATCCCAGGTTTCGGGAGGAGGCGCCGAGCGGAACGTGTGGATGCGTTCGTGATACATGTCGTAGACAGCGTCGAGACTGAAATGCTCGGGTGCGAGCCTGGCGCGCTCAAGCGCCTGCTCGGCGCCCGTCCAGTCGCGATTGCGGTAGCAGGCCAGCATTTCCTGCATCAATGCGGCGGTGGTCTTGAAGGCCTCGCTTTCGCTGACCTCCTTGTCGCCAAGCAGCGCATAGACGCTTTCCGGCTCAGTCTTGCCTTTCACGGTGATCAGATCGATCTGCAAGGCGGCGAAATTGCCGTTGACCTTCTCGGCGGTCTTGGCACCGATGATGATCGGGGTGCCATATTCCTTCGAGCGGCCCTCCAGCCGAGACGCGAGGTTCACCGGGTCTCCCAGCACCGAATAATCGAAGCGCAGATCGGAGCCCATATTGCCGACGACGCAGGTGCCGGTATTGATGCCGAGCCCGATATTCATCGGGAAAAACGGCACGCCGTCCAACAGCGCCTCGGCTTCGCGTTCGTGGTTGAGATCGTCGATCCGCCGCAGCATGTCGAGCGCGGCGGCGCAGGCATGGGCCTCGTGATCGCCGTCGTCGAGCGGGGCATTCCAGAACGCCATGATGGCGTCGCCGATATATTTGTCGATCGTGCCCTTGCGCTCGATGATGGAATTGGTCAGCGGCGTCAGCAGCCGGTTCATCAATTGCGTGAGGCCTTGCGGATTATTCTTGAAGGTTTCCGAAATGGTGGTGAAGCCGCGCACATCGCTGAACAGGATGGTCATGTTGCGCACTTCGCCGCCGAGCACGAGCTTCTTTGGAGAATTGGCGAGCTGCTCGACCAGAGTCGGCGAAATATATTGGCTGAAGGCGCCGCGGATGCGGCGGCGGTCGGCCTGTTCGCGGAAATAGTTGATGAACAGCAAGGTTGCGAAGGTTGCGAAGATCGCGATCAGAGGAAACGTGAGGTCGAATAGTATTCCCTGCTGGCTGAAGAAATACCAGGCAGTGGCGGCCATCGCCGCGGCGGTGAAGAGGCCAAAACCAAGCATGGTCATCGCGCCGACGATCGGCGCAAGCACGACGAAAATGAAGCCGACGACGGCCGTGGTGAGGATCTCGGTCAGGTCGGAATACCATGGCCGCGACAGGAAGGACTTCGTGAATATGTTCTCCAGAATCTGCGCATGGACCTCGACTCCTGGCATGTCGACTTCCACCGGCGTCGCCTTGAGGTCCAGCAGCCCGGCAGCGGATGTCCCGACGATGACCACGCGTCCCTGAAAGCGGTCGGCGGGAAAAGTGCCTTCGATCACGTCCTTGGCCGAAACGAATCTGGCGCGATCATGCGGGGCAAAGTTGATCCAGAACCTCCCGGACGTGTCGGTCGGGATGATCACCGGACCTTGCTGAATGACGACCTGTTGGATACCGATGCCCGGCTCGGCAACCACGATGAGCGCGCCGGCGCCCGTCGCCACGCGCAGCATGTCGAGCGTCAAGGCGGGTATTCTCTGCCCGCCGGCGTCCACCAGCACCGGCACGCGCCGCACGACGCCATCGCGCTCCGGTACGAGTGTCAGATTGCCCCGGCCGGCTGCGGCATTTTCCAGCACTGGAATGTTTCGCAGAAGCCCTTCGAATGTGAAAAGCTTGGGGTTCGGGTCGCCCTTGAAGACAAGGCCCGAGGTTTCCGGCGGCTGCACAGTCGGGGTGATGACAGCTGCCTGGCCGAGCACAACGCGGCTATTCGCCATGACCGCGGCCAGCACCTCGTCGTTGCTTGTCAGCGTCTTCATTTTCTCGCGTGTCGCTTCGTCGATCTGCGGCAGCGACTGTGCGACACTGGCAGGCGACATGCGGTCGGGCTCGAAGAACATGATGTCGAAGGCGGTAACCACGGTGCCGGCCTGCTGCAGCTTCTGAACCAGTTCGGCGATCAAGGTGCGCGGCCAAGGCCATTGTCCGAGCGCGCGCAGGCTCGCCTCGTCAATGTCGACGATCACCACCGGTCTCTGATTGGCGGCGGAAACGCGCGGCTTGAGCACCTGATAGAAGTCGAAATTTCGAAGCCTGAGGTTCTGCAGGGTCGGCGGGTCCCAGATTCGCAGCGCGATGAAGCCCGCCAGCATCAGGAAGCCAAAGGTGCGTCGGACGCCGAACCAATGCAAGATGCCGAGCTGCGTTCCCAATGCGAGCTTCTGCTCGCGCTCGGCATTGCGCTTTTCCTGAATTTCGTGCCGCTTCTCATTTAGGCGGCTCAAACGCTGTTTGAGGTTAAGTGCCACGGTCGGACGATGACATGTTCCTGCGCGACGCGCTATTTTTCGCGGAAGGCGCGCTCGAAGTGGTCGGCAATGGGTTTGACCAGGTAGGAAACCACCGTGCGGTCGCCGGTCTGGATGAAAGCCTCGACCGGCATGCCGGGCACAAGCTTGACCTCGCCGCGACGGGCCACCTGTTCGGCGCTCATGGCGATGCGAATGGTGTAATAATGCGCTGATCGGCCGTGATGTCGGCGGAGATGCGCGATACCGTGCCGTCGATTTCCGGCGTGCTTTGCTGGTTGAACGAGGTGAAGCGCAAAGTCGCCTTCTGGCCGACCTGAAGCTGGGTTGATGTCCTGCGGATTGACCTTGGCTTCGACGGTGAGGTTATCGGCCGCCGGTACGATCAGCATGATCGCGTCGCCCGAGTGCATCGACGATATTCTATGTCAGCAACGCGCCTTCCGGCGACATCAGGTGTTTGTGTTTCTCGGCGCTGAAATAATTTTCAATGAAGAAAGAGTTTCCGTCGCTGCCGACGATCTTCAGATCGCTGGTGCCAACGCGCTTGAACTCGCCGGTGAAAAGCAGATGAGCGTCAGGGACAGTAATCGAGTCCGACGCCTCGTGTGGCGTTGCGTCAACGCTGGACGTGTCGAACACACGGGTGTCCAACCCATTCAAGGCCAGAACGAACATTTCAAAGCCCCCTTAAGGGGTTGAACCCAGGGCAAATCACGCCAAAACTGAGTCGGATCGCCGGCTCCGGTACCGACGACCGCAGAAAATGATATTCCCAGCGCGTTAATGCCGAAATTTCGTTCCCTCAATTTCCGTATCATGATACTCTGCGGTCGGATAATTTTGACCGGACCCGCTCATCAACCAAGGCCACTTGATTTTATTGCGTTTTCAGCCTTTGGCGGCATGATGGATTAGCTCGAAGCTTTGGTGGCGTGCGGCATGAAGGCGATCATTGTTGGTGGTGGAGTTGGCGGACTGACGGCCGCCCTGATGCTGCATGCCCGCGGGATCGATTGCGAGATTTTTGAGCAGAGCGATCAGGTCCGGGAACTCGGGGTCGGCATCAACACATTGCCGCATGCGATCAAGGAGTTGGCTCAGCTCGGGCTCTTGGACCGCCTCGATTCGGTGGCGATCCGGACTTATGAGCTGTTCTATTGCAATCGCTTTGGGCAAGAGATCTGGCGGGAGCCGCGCGGCACCGATGCCGGATTCGATTTCCCACAGTTTTCCATCCATCGCGGCCGGCTGCAGGGCGTGATCTACCAGGCCGTGCGGGCACGGCTCGGCGAATCGAAAATCCATACCGGGGCGCGCCTCGGCTCCTTCACCCAGGACGAGACCGGCGTCACCGCCTATTTCTTCGATCGCGACGGTTCTCATGTGAAGACCGCCAGGGGCGACGTGCTGATCGGCGCCGATGGCATCCATTCCTTCGTGCGCGCGCAGCTTTTCCCGAACGAGGAGCCGCCGCGTTTCACCGGCACGGTGTTGTGGCGCGGCGCGCTGGACTGGCCGAAGTTTCTCACCGGCCGTTCGATGGTGATTGCCGGCGGCATGGGCTCAAAGCTCGTGCTCTATCCGATCGCCGAAGGCACCCGTGAAAATCGCTGCCTCATGAATTGGGCCTTGATGATCAAGGTCGGGCAGGGCGGCGGCACACCGAGCAAGGAAGACTGGTCGCGCCGTGGCCGCTTCGAAGACATGATGCCGCATTTGAAGCGCATCTCGGTGCCGCATTGCGACGCTCACGCTCTGATCGAGGCCACGCCCGAATTCTGGGAATATCCGCTCTGCGACCGCGACCCATTGCCGTATTGGACGAGCGGGCGGGTGACACTTCTGGGCGACGCCGCGCATCCTATGTATCCGGTCGGATCGAATGGCGCCTCGCAGGCCATTCTTGACGCGCGCTGTCTCGCTGATCGGCTGATGGACGCCGATCATCCGCGCCACGCGCTCTACAACTATCAGCAAGAGCGCCTGCCGATGACCACGCAGATCGTGATGGCCAACAGGAAGGGCGGGCCGGAAGGCGTAATCGACGCGGTTGACGAGCTTGCGCCGGATGGATTTACGAATATCGAGGACGTGATGTCCTACGAGCAGCGCAAGGCAATCGTGCGTGGCTATGCGGCGAAGGCTGGCTTCGCGCGCGAGCAGGTGAACCGCGCGGCCGCGATCGCGGCGTAACGGCCTTGGCTTAAATCGGCTTGATTGCTTTGGCATCCGCGGTTGGCACGCGCGGATCGACCGGCAGGCCGGCTTCCTGCCGCCGCTTCAGCACGCGCAGCCAGCCATGCAGGCCCTCGACATCGAGGCCGTGCATCATCAGGCGATAGCCAGCCTGCAGGGTCGACAGCGGCACCAGCGGATGGCCGTTCTTCATAAAGGCCAGGTGATAATCGGTGCCGAGAATTTTCGCGATATAGATCGCGACCACCTCGTCGAGTTGCAGCGAATTCGCAGCACGCACGAAATCCTCCCGCGGCAGGAATAGCGCGTAGAGCGGCGTATAAGCTTCGACCGCGGTCTGCACGTCGATGCCGTTGAGCGGACCATTCGGCAATGGTGCAAGCTCGATCGGGCCATCCGTGATCATGGAAAAATCGGGGATCGCGACCGGCATCAGGTCGCGGCCCTGCGCGCGCAGCGAGGCATTCAACTGGATGATGAAATTGTAGATGTTGAGGTCGTGCTGCAGGAACACGTTGTCGCGCAGGTCTTCGAGTTTGGTCGGCCGCAGCGGCCAGGAATCGATCTTCACGTTGCCGGCATTGGCCTTGATGAATCCCAGAAGCTCGGTTGCCAGCGTGAAGTGGCGCAGGATCAGCATGTTCGCTTCCGGCGAGGCGAAATTCTTCAGGCCCCAATAGATCAGCCGGTGCAGCGCGACATTCATGTTGGGGTGGCGCGGCGACAGACCGCGCAAGATCTTCACCACGATGAAGAAGGCGAAGATCAGCGGTCGCGCGACCGGAAACAGCCAGCGCCGCGACACCGAGCGATTGCCAACCAGTAACGCTTCCTTTGCGGATTCGTCGATCGGCAGGCTCTGGTCGAGATAAAGCGCAAGCCAGGGATCGGGGTCCTTCGGGTCGAAACGCGCAACGTCGAAGGTGTGGATGTCCATCATCAGGCGGCGATCTCTTCGATCTGCACCACATAGAGCCGCGCAACGACCTTGGCGCAAGTAACGATGCGCTCTGCGGTGGAATCGTCGGGCAGCACGAGGCGCAGCATCTCCTCGAATTCCTGCATATGCTCGGCGTCGTTCTCGCCGTGATAGAGCAGGAATTTGAACGCATCCTTCGGCAAGCCCAGTCGGCTGTGCGCAAGCCTGCCCCATTCCTGCGCCTTGATCGAGCCAAGCCCCTCGATGATGAACATGGCACCGAGCAGGCCGAACGGATTGCGTTGCGAGGCCTCGTTGAACATCCAGCCCGACAGGGCCTCCGAGCCGACATTCTTCTTCGCATTCTGGATGGTCGAGAGATTGCCGCCGCTTTCGACATAATCGGCTTCGAGCATGCGGAAATCGCGATGCTCGGTGACGGCATGCTTCATCAGCATCGATCGCAATTCGAGATGCTGCTCGTCGATCGAGGACGCGGCGCGCGACATCCAGAGCGAGCCGTCCTTCACCTGCTGGCGCAAGTTCAAAAGGAAATTCTGATAATCGGCGAGTTCGAACCGCCCTCGCGTCAGCTTGCGGATGAGCGGGGTCGCCTCGAGTCGTGCCTCGAAATCGGTCCACACTACCGCGAGCTTGCGGAGCACCTCGGCGACGGCCGTATTCTGCGCGGGCGACGTTTCAACGACGCTTATGTCAACGACGCTCATGCGACCATCTCCAGCATCACGAAACCGACCATGGCGCGCCCGCTTTCCGGGACCACGCAGAGGATGCGCTGGCCCGGCAGCACTTTGCCCGATTTGAGCAGCGCGTCGAGCATGACCCAGATCGAGGCCGCACCGATGTTGCCCGTATCCGGCAGCGTCGTGAACCACTTTTCCTCGGGGATCATCGCCCTTGTGGATTGCAGGATGTCGACGATTTCCTGGCGCAGCGTGCGCGCCGAATAGTGGAACAGCAGCCAATCGACCCGGTCGGGCTCGATTCGGCCTTTGTCGACCTTCTCCAGATAGACGCCGACCCAGGCCCGAATGATGATCTTGAGCAAGGAGAAATCCTGAAGGAGCGCAATCGCGCCATTGGCATGCGAGGACTTCGGCCCGGCATGGCTCCAGGCCTGTTTCATGTCGGAGCGAACGGAGGCCGGCGCGCCCGCCCACATGCAGGGATCGAACGCGCCGGCGAGCGAGGTGAGATCGATCCATTCGATGCGAAGGCTCGCGCGGTCCTTGCGCTGTCTCGGCTCTACCACAAGCGCGCCGGCACCATCCGAAAGCGTGAAGCGCAGGAAGTCGGCTTCCATCGCAAGCCGGCCCTTGCCGTCAAGGAGCGTGGTATCCTCATAGAAGCCCGGACGAAACCAGCGCGACGAAAATTCGCCCGCAACGGTCGCGGCGCATTCATGCTCGCCTGCGCGCACCGACAATGCCGCAGCCTTCAGCGCCATCACCGACGAAGCGCAGACCGATTGAAAGCTCGCAAGTTCGAGCGGTGCGCCGCCGAGTTCGCCATGTACGGCGCTCGCGTGGCCGGGCACGAGATAGTCGCCCTGCGTGGTCGCAGCCGAAAGCATCTGTAGGTCTTCGCGGCCAAGGCCGGCATCGGCAAGTGCCGCCTGAACCGCATTCGCGCTCATCGAAGCGTTCGAGTGCAGCGGCTCGCCTTGCTGCGTCAGTGCGTAATGCCGCGCGCGGATGCCGTTCCAGCGCAGCGCGCGCTGTCCGATGCTTGACGCTCGGCCGCCGACGCGCCCGATAAAGTCTTCCATCCGGTCATTGGCAACCGGATCGCCGGGGAGGAAAACGCCGCTGCCGGTGATGTAGGCGTCCCGGAGGTTCATCCGGGCGCGACAACCGGCGCGGCGTTACAATTCGGTCGCTGCATTCCACGAGGCTAGCACAGGCGCCTCGCGACCGCATGACACGCGTGAAGCGGGCATGATCCAGGCCGAAAACCGGTACGCACTTTTCGAGATCATGCCTCCGGGTCAGGCCGGGGGCGGCAGGAACACCACTTCATGCTTTGCCGACAGCGCCACGATCTCGTCGGGCTGCGGGTCCTTCATCGAATGCAGGCCCCAGAACAGGTCATAGAGCTTGCGGGTCGGCGTTACCCAGAACAGGCACTTCACCACCTGGTCCTGCTTGTTGAAGATGCCGTGCGGAGCCTGCATCGGCAGCCGCACGAGATCGCCCGCGGTCGCGAAATAATCGCGGCCGTCGAGCAGGAAATCGAGCCGGCCTTCAAGCATGTAAATGAACTCATCCTGAGTCGGATGGATATGCGGCGGCACGAAGGTGCCGGGAGGGAAGGTCGCGTGCCAGGAGAACGATTGCTCGCTCAATGATTTCGGCACGTAGGTCTGGCCGAGAATATTCCAGGAGATGCCTTCGATCCCGGTCGCGGCCTTGGTGATGCCGGCTGTCAACGCTTGCATGTGACGCGAACTCCCATCGCAACTAAATTTTGTTTCATGCACATTAAACCAGAAAGCAATGCGGAACGAAAACCTTCCAACCCGAAGCAGACAATTCTTTCAGCAAGAGCGTAAACGGGCACTGCGCTTAATGTTAATGGACGCGTTAACTACGACGACAAGCGGCAGCGCTATTCCGCCGCCTGTTTCCAGGTATCGATCTGCGGCTTCGGCTTGGCCTTGCGCTTGAGTTCGGTCATCTCCTCGCGCTCGCGCTCGGAGTTGCGGAAAATCTGATCGCGGCCGGACAGATATTGCGGCGGGCAGGCGATGTTGTCGGCGCCGTACCAGGCCGCGGACCGCATGGTGAAGAACGGGTCCATCAGATGCGGACGCGCAAGCGCGACCAGATCGGCGCGCGCAGCAGCGACGATGGTGTTGACCTGATCGGCGGTGGTGATGGCGCCGACCGCCATGGTCGCGATGCCGGCCTCGTTCCTGATCTGGTCGGAGAACGGCGTCTGATACATCCGGCCGTAGATCGGCGAGGATTCCGGCGAGGTCTGGCCGGTCGAGACGTCGATCAGGTCGCAACCGGCGTCCTCGAACATGCGCGCGATCTGCACGGCATCGTCGCCGGTGACGCCGCCGTCGATCCAGTCGGTTGCCGAGATGCGAACAGACATCGGCTTGTCGTCCGGCCAGGCCTTGCGCATGGCGCGAAACACTTCGAGCGGGAAGCGCATGCGGTTTTCCAGCGAGCCGCCATATTCATCGTTGCGCTTGTTGGTGATCGGAGAAATGAAACTCGCGATCAGATAGCCGTGAGCCGCGTGCAATTCGATCATGTCGAAGCCGGCGCGTTCCGCACGCTTCACCGCGGCCACATAATCGGCGATTGTCTTTTCCATGTCGGCGCGCGTCATTTCGCGCGGCACCTGACTGTTCGGAAAATAGGGAAGGGGTGAGGCTGACACGATCGGCCATGCGCCGCTTTCCAAAGGCTCGTCGTTGCCTTCCCAGGACAGCTTGGTCGCGCCCTTGCGGCCGGCATGGCCGAGCTGCATGCAGATCTTCGCCGCCGAATTGGCATGCACGAAATCGACGATGCGCTTCCAGGCTTTTTCCTGCTCCTCGTTGTAGAGGCCGGTGCAGCCGTGCGAGATGCGCGCCTCCGCCGACACGTCGGTCATCTCAGTGAAGACGAGTCCTGCGCCACCGATGGCGCGGCTGCCGAGATGCACCAGATGCCAGTCATTCGGCAGGCCGTCCTTCGCGGAATATTGACACATCGGCGAAACCACCACCCGGTTCGCCACCGTCATGCCGCGCAGCTGGAGCGGTTGAAACATCGGCGGCACCGGCGTCCTGGTATCGACATCGAAGCCGTTCGCCTTGGTCTCGTTGGCGACGAGGTGATCCATATCCTCGACGATTTCGGGCGCGCGCAGCGCGAGGTTGTCGTAGGTAATCGCCTTCGAGCGCGTCATCAGGCCGAAAATGAAACGGGTCGGGTCCATGTTCCAGAACCGCTTCACGTGCTCGAACCACACCAGCGACACATTGGCGGAATGCTGGGTCTTCTCGACCTCTTCGCGGCGCGTGGTTTCGTAATCGGCGAGCGCCGCCTTCACATTCTGCCCGCCCATCTTGCGGAAGAACTCATAGAGCCCGATGGCATCTTCCATCGCGAGCTTGGTGCCAGATCCGATCGAGAAATGCGCGGTCGCCTTGGCATCGCCGAGGATGACGCAATTCTCGTACACCCAGCGATCGCAGCGGATGGCGGGAAAATTGCGCCACATCGACCGGTTGATGATCAGCTTGTGGCCGTTCAATTCCTCTGCGAACAATTCCTCCATCACCTTCGCAGAGCCCGCCTCGTCCGTCGGGTCGAGGCCCATGCGCTCGAAGGTGTCCGGGTCGGTCTCGAAAATCCAGGTCGAGCGGCCCGGCTCGTATTGATAGCAATGCAGGATGAAGATGCCGTATTTGGTCTCGCGGAAAAAGAAGGTGAAGGCATCGAAGGGACGGGTTGACCCCATCCAAGTGAACTTGTTCGGGCGCAAGTCGGTATGCGGCTGAAAATGTTCCTTGAAGGTGTCGCGCACCCGCGAATTGATGCCGTCGGACCCGATGACCAGATCGGCGTCGCGCAATTCAGCTTCGATGTCGGTAACCTCGTGCTGGAATTTCAGCTCGACGCCGAGTGCCTGCGCGCGCTGATGCAATAGCTTGAGCAGCGTCGCGCGCGAACAGCCGCAGAAGCCGTTGCCGCCGATGCGGCGCACCGTTCCCTTGAAGTGGATCTCGATGTCGTCCCAATAGGCGAAATTCTCGGTTATCGACCGGTAGCTTTCGAGATCGTAATTCTGGAAGGTCTCGAGCGTCTGATCGGAAAAGACCACCCCGAATCCGAAGGTGTCGTCCGGCCGGTTGCGCTCGTAGACGGTGATGCGCGCCTGCGGCCACGCCTTTTTGTAAAGGATGGCGAAATAGAGCCCGGCAGGCCCGCCGCCGATCACACTGACCTTCATGGGAGACGCCTCCGCGATATCTTCGAGATATTTTAAGCTTAAAATAACCGGATGCAAAGCCCAATCCGTCAGCAGTCTTGAGCATGCCCGGCCGTCAGGCAAGTTTCGGTTGAAGCTGGCCGGAACTTTTTGATTTGCCGCAAGTCCCCGCCGTCATTCTTTGGCGCGCGGGTGGCAGCCCTGCAGGGCGAAGACCGCGCCCTGCTTGAACCCCCATACATTTTAAGCTTAAAGTATCCGCCTGGTTCATTGGATCGGCAGATGGCATTGCTTTCCGGGCGGCACGCACTTGTCACCGGCGGCGGCCGCGGCATTGGCCGCGCCGTGGCGGCCGCGCTGTCTGGCGCCGGCGCCACAGTCACGGTGCTGGGCCGGCAGAAGGCTGCGCTCGACGACGCTGTGGTTTCCAGGCACGCGGCCGGTTTCATCGTTGCCGATGTCACCGACCCGTCGGCGATCGAGGCCGGCGTGAAAGCGGCCGAAGCTTCGCGCGGACCCTTCGACATTCTGATCGCCAATGCCGGCGGTGCAGAATCGGCGCCCTTCGGCAAGACCGAGGCCGCTCAGTTTCAGCGGCTGTTTGACCTCAACGTGCTCGGCATCGTGCACGCGGCGCGTGTGGTACTTCCCGGCATGGTGACGCGCAAGTTCGGCCGCATCGTCGCGGTGGCGTCGACCGCGGGCTTGAAGGGCTATCCCTATGTCACCGCCTATTGCACCTCGAAACATGCGGTAGTCGGGCTGGTTCGTTCGCTTGCGACGGAGACCGCCCGGACCGGCGTCACCGTGAATGCGGTTTGTCCGAGTTTCACCGACACCGATCTCGTGCGCGAGAGCGTTGCTGCCATCACCAAAAAGACCGGCAAGTCACATGACGAGGTGATCGCGCAATATGTAAAGGATGTGCCGATGGGTCGCCTGATCCAGCCGCAGGAGGTTGCTGCCGCCGTGCTCTATCTATGTTCGTCCGATGCGGGCGCCGTGACCGGCACCACGCTCACAGTGGCCGGTGGGGAAATCTGATGGACGATTCAAGCCCACAGCCGCTCGACGCCGAGACCAAGGTCTCCGAACGGCCGGCCGATCACGAGGCGGAATTGCGGCTGTGGCTGCGGCTTCTCACCTGCACCACGCTGATCGAAAGCGATATCCGCCAGCGCCTGCGGACTGAGTTCGATGTCACGCTGCCGCGCTTCGACCTGATGGCGCAGCTCGACAAGGCGCCGAACGGCATGACGCTTGGCGAACTTTCGCAGCGTATGATGGTATCGAACGGCAACGTAACCGGTTTGGTGGAGCGGCTGGTGTCGCTCAATCTGGTCGAACGCAAGCCGGCGCCGAACGACCGCCGCGCTATGATCGTGACGCTCACGCTCGAAGGACGGCGCACATTCCGCTCGCTCGCCCGCACGCATGAAGGATGGATTGCCGAGATTTTCGGCGACCTCACGCAAACCGAGATCGATACCCTGATGAAACTATTGGCCAAGACCAAAAATTCGGCGCGCAAGGCAATCGGCAAGGGGGCCGGGCGATGATGCTCAATACCCATCATCCAGTCGCGCTGCCGCTTGCCTCCTACAAGGCGCAGCATGTGAAGCTCACGGTCGAGGGCAAGCTTGCGACGCTGACGCTCAACCGGCCGGACCGCAAGAATCCGCTCACCTTCGAAAGCTATGCCGAGATCGCCGGCATTTTCCGCGCCGCTGCGGGTGACGACCAGGTCAAGGCGTTCGTTCTCACCGGCGAGGGCGGCAATTTCTGCTCCGGCGGCGACGTGTTCGAAATCATCGGTCCGCTGGTGGAGATGGATACGGTCAGCCTGCTCAAATTCACCCGCATGACCGGTGAAGCGGTGAAGGCGATGCGTGCCGCTCCGCAGACCATTGTCGCTGCGATCGACGGTGTTTGCGCCGGCGCTGGCGCGATCCTTGCGATGGCGTCGGATCTGCGGGTCGGCACTGCCAAGGCGAAGGTTGCTTTCCTGTTCAACCGCGTCGGCCTTGCCGGCTGCGACATGGGCGCCTGCGCGATCCTGCCGCGCATCATCGGTCAGGGCCGCGCCGCCGACCTTCTCTATACCGGCCGTGTGATGGGCGGCGAGGAAGCCGAGCGCTGGGGCTTCTTCAACCGGCTGTCGTCACCGGAGAACGTGCTGGCCGACGCGACCGCACTCGCGAACGAGCTTTGCGCCGGACCTACTTTTGCCAACGGCATGACCAAACGGATGCTGGAGATGGAATGGGCGATGTCGGTCGAGCAGTCGATCGAGGCGGAAGCGGTCGCGCAGGCTTTGTGCATGGAGACCGAAGACTTCAAACGCGCCTTCCATGCGTTTGCGGCCAAACAGAAGCCGGTATTCGAGGGCAATTGAATGTCGCTCGCCGAAACCCTCACCTGGCCCTTCTTCCATGCCGGCCATCGCGAATTCGCCGAGCGGCTTTCGCGCTGGGCCGCCGAAAACCTGCACAAGCTGCCGCATGACGATGTCGACGAGGCCTGCCGTGCGCGCGTGAAGGCAATGGGCGAAGCAGGATTTCTGGCGCCCACCGTGCCTGCGATCTATGGCGGCTCACACCCGCAGCTCGATGTCCGCACGCTGTGTCTGGCGCGAGAAATTTTGGGCTATTACGACGGCCTTGCCGATTTTGCCTTCGCCATGCAGGGGCTCGGAACGGGCTCGATCACGCTCTATGGCACCCCGGAATTGAAAGAGCGCTATTTGCCGAATGTCGGAAAAGGCAAGAGCATCGCTGCCTTCGCCATTTCCGAACTCGAAGCCGGTTCGGACGTCGCGGCGTTGAAGATGACTGCGGAGCCGGATGGCAACGCGCATGTCCGGTTGAACGGCAACAAGACCTGGATCTCCAACGGCGGCATCGCCGATCATTACGTGGTGTTCGCCCGCACCGGCGAGGCGCCCGGCGCGCGCGGCTTGTCGGCCTTCATGGTCGATGCCGACATGCCGGGCCTGAGCGTGCAGGAACGTATCGAGGTGATCGCTCCGCATCCGCTCGCGACCTTGCGCTTCGACAATGTGCGGGTCCCGGTGAGCAACCGTCTCGGCGCGCCGGGCGAAGGCTTCAAGGTCGCGATGTCGACGCTGGATATTTTCCGCTCCACCGTTGGCGCCGCGGCGCTCGGCTTCGCCCGGAGAGCGTTGCACGAAATGACCGAGCGCGCCGCCACCCGCAAATTGTTCGGTGCGCCGCTTGGCGATCTGCAGCTCACGCAGGGTGCGCTCGCGGACAGCATCGTCGATGTCGATAGTTCGGCGTTGCTGGTCTATCGCGCGGCCTGGACCAAGGACAATGGCGCGGCGCGAGTCACGAGCGAAGCCGCGATGGCCAAGATGCATTCGACCGAAGCCGCCCAGCGCGTGATCGACCGCGCCGTGCAATTGTTCGGCGGCCAGGGCGTCACCAAGGGCGTCAAGGTCGAGGAGCTTTACCGGGAAATCCGCGCGCTGCGTATCTATGAAGGCGCGACCGAGGTGCAGAAGGTCGTGATCGCACGCGAAGCATTGAAGAACGCGGCCGCAAAGGCCGCAGAACGTTAACGGGCGAGGAAGAAAGAGACGATTGTTACAGGAGCATGATGATGATCCGCTCGGGACATATCGATACCTTCGCGCGGGACAATCTCCCGCCGCAGAATGAATGGCCGGAATTCCTGTTCACCTTGCCGGAATTGCAATATCCGGACCGCGTGAATTGCGTCACCGAGTTCGTCGACAAATGGGTGACATCCGGCCAAGGCGATCGCATTGCGATCATTGCGCCAGATGAGACGCTTACCTACGCCCAGCTTGCCGAGCGTATCAACCGCATCGCCAACGTGCTGACACGCGAACTCGGCATGGTCGCCGGCAATCGCGTGCTTTTGCGCGCCGCCAACAATCCGACCATGATCGCGGCCTATCTAGCGGTGATGAAGGCGGGCGGCGTCACCGTCGCCACCATGCCGCTGCTGCGCGCGAAGGAACTCTCCTACACCGTCAAGAAGGCGAAGATCGCGCACGCGCTTTGCGACACGCGGCTTGCCGACGAAATGGAGAAAACGAAACCGCTGGCGCCCGACCTAAAGCATGTCGTGTATTGGGGGGCTGACGGCGAACTCGAAAAGCTGATGGCGAAGCCGGGCTATGAGAATTTCACCACCTGCGATACTGCAATCGACGATGTCTGCCTGATCGCCTTCACCTCGGGCACGACCGGCGAACCGAAAGGCACCATGCATTTCCATCGCGACATGCTGGCGCCTTGCGATTCCTACGGAAAGTATGTGTTGCAGGCTTCGCGCGACGATCGCTTCATCGGCTCGGCGCCGCTCGCCTTCACTTTCGGGCTCGGCGGGCATGTGCTGTTCCCGTTCCGCATCGGCGCTGCGACCATCCAGCTCGAAAAGGCGCCGCCGGAAGAATTGCTGCCGGCGATCGAGAAATACAAGGCGACCGTCTGCTTCACCGCACCGACCGCCTATCGCGCGATCATTCCGCATCTTGCGAAGTACAGCATCGCCTCGCTTCGCAAATGCGTATCGGCCGGCGAGACGCTGCCGAAGACCATCTTCGATGCCTGGCAAAAGGCAACCGGAATGAAGATTCTCGATGGCATCGGCGGCACCGAGATGATGCACATCTATATCGGTTCGCCGGAAAACGAGGTGCGCGGCGGCTCGACCGGCAAGGCGGTGCCGGGCTATGTCGCCAAGATTGTGGACGACCATGGTAATGAGGTGCCGCGCGGCACCATCGGCCGGCTCGCGGTCAAGGGGCCCACCGGCTGCCGCTATCTCGCCGATCCGCGCCAGACCAAATATGTGCAGAAGGGCTGGAATTTCCCCGGCGACACTTATGTCGAGGATGCCGACGGGTACTTCATGTATCAGGCGCGCTCCGACGACATGATCATCTCCTCGGGCTACAACATTGCCGGTCCCGAAGTGGAAGAGGTGCTGCTGTCGCATCCGGCAGTCGCCGAATGCGGCGTGGTCGGCGCGCCCGATGAGGATCGCGGGCATATTGTGAAGGCATATATCGTGCTGCGCGCCGGGCATAACGGCGACACCGCACTGACCAAGACGCTGCAGGATTTCGTCAAGAGTTCGGTCGCGCCGTATAAATATCCGCGCGCGATCGAATATGTCAGCGCGTTGCCGCGCACGCAGACCGGCAAACTGCAACGCTTCGAGCTTCGCAAGATCGCATCCGAGAAGGATGTGCCGAAAATGGCTTCGTAGGAGATTCCCGTGTCAGACAGCAGCGCTCGCAAACTGCCGGTTTCGAACACCACCCTCAATCCGCCCGGCTGGCCGCAGCCGAGGGGCTATGCCAACGGCGTCAAGGCGCGGGGCGAAATGGTGTTCGTCGGTGGCATGATCGGCTGGGACACCAATGGCGTGCTGCCGAAGGGATTTGTGGCGCAGACGAAGCAGCTTCTGGAAAACATCGTTGCGGTGCTGAAGGAGGGAGGTGCCGGCCCGGAGCATGTCGTGCGCATGACCTGGTATGTCACCGACATCGAGCAATATCGAAATAGCCTGCCGGATCTCGGCAAGGTCTATCGCGAGGTGATGGGCCGCAATTTCGGCGCGATGGCGCTGGTGCAGGTGGTGTCGCTTGTCGAGAAGGGTGCGCTGATCGAGATCGAGACCACGGCGGTTATTCCGGACTAGCGTCCCACAGACCTCAGCATTTCGTTCCCGTACACGCTTTCCGCCTCCGCCATCATCGGAGCTACCGCTCGCGCGAAAACGTCGTGCTCGGCGGCGGTCAGTTCCTCGACCTTGCAATTCTCCGCATCGATCGCGCGGCGGGCGTCCAGCTCTTCCTGGATCGCGAGTTCGCGCTGAAATGAGACCGCGGCGGCGGCGGCGGATCGCATCGCCTCTTGCAACGGCTTCGGCCAGGCATCGAATTGCCGGCGGCAGATGAAGATCGGCCGCGAAATGTAAAAGTGCCCGGTCAGCGTGTGGAAGGGATGATATTTGTGCGCGCCATAGGTCACGGTGTTCGCGAGCGGGTTTTCCTGGGCGTCGATCTTGCCTGAAACGATCAAGGCCAGCGCTTCGGTCAGATCGAGACGCTGCGGCGCGGCGCCGAGAAGCTCGAAGGTGCGTTTCTGGATTTCGCTCGGCAGCACGCGGATGGTCATGCCGGCAAGGTCGGATGGCGAGCGCACCGGACGCAGCCGGTTGGAGATGTGACGAAAGCCGTTTTCGAACCAGCCGACGATCCGGTAATCGACCTTGTCCTCGATCGCTTTCGTAAGCGTCGCCCCGAGCGCGCCGTCGATCGCGCCGCGCGCTTGCTGCCGGCTCGAAAACAGGAATGGCAGATCGACGAAGCCGAGTTCCGGCACGCGGTCGGTCAGATAGCTTGAGGACTGATAGCCGAGCGACAGCACGCCGCTTTCGACCAGCCACAGGATATCCTCCGAGCGATAGCCGAACTCCATGATGTTCCAGACATACTTGATGTCCACCCTGTCGCCGAACTCGGTCTCCAGCCGGTCGCCGATGAATTTCAGCGATTTCGAAAAGCTGGTGGTGGACGGGCCGTAACCGCCCATCCGAATCTGGATTGCGCCTGTTTTGCTCATCTGCCCTCGCGCACGCGGTAACCTCGACGAAAGTCTTGGCGTGAGATACCAGAAGGTGAAGCGAGAGTCCTTGCCACGATGACGATGCAGCAATTCAGAATGGCCGGTGTGATCGGCTGGCCGGTGGCGCAATCGCGCTCGCCGGCGCTGCATGGTCATTGGCTTTCACAATATGGAATCCGCGGCGCTTATCTGCCGCTGCCGGTGCAGCCTGAAAGGCTGCAGGACGCGGTGCGAGGCTTGCGTGCGCTTGGCTTTTCCGGCTGCAACGTCACGATTCCGCACAAGCTCGCCATGCTGAAGCTGGTCGACAAGGTCGATCCGGTCGCGGCGCGGATCGGCGCGGTGAACACAGTCGTGGTGCACGATGACGGCGTGCTCTCGGGCTTCAACACCGATGCCTATGGCTTCCTCGCGAGTCTCCGCGATGTACGAAATGACTGGAAGTCGTCGGCGGGACCGATCGTCGTGCTCGGCGCCGGTGGGGCGGCGCGCGCGGTGGTGGTGGCGTTGCTTGACGACGGCGCGCGGGAGATCCGGCTGCTCAACCGCACCCGGGAGCGTGCGCAGGAATTGGCACGCATCGAACCCGCGAAGGTGAAGGCCGAAGACTGGGATCGGCGCAACGAGGCGCCGGAGGGCGCGGCCCTGCTTGTCAACACCACGAGCCAGGGCATGGTCGGCTATCCGCCGCTCGACGTCTCACTTGACGCGCTGCCGAAAGCGGCCACGGTCTGCGACATCGTCTACAATCCGCTGGAAACGCCGCTGCTCGCGGCCGCCCGCAAGCGCGGCAACACCGCAATCGACGGACTCGGCATGCTGCTGCATCAGGCGGTGCCGGCGTTCGAGGCTTTTTACGGCGTCCGCCCCACGGTCTCGAATGAGTTGCGAAGAGCGGTGGAAAATACGCTCTAGCGTCTAGCCTATGCGCCCTTTTTCACAAGCGCGTCGCGCTCTTTGGTCAGGCGTTCCAGCTCTTCGGTCTGTTGCGCGATCCGGTCGGATGCCAGCGATTCGTCTGCAGCGCCGGACTGGGCGGCTGCCTGTTCGATCAACTGGCGGATGTTTTCGCGAACGATGGCCATACGCTGGTCGATCTCAGCGAGCGATCTTGAATTGGCCATTCTATCTCTCCGTGATCACGAATTCGCAGACATCGGCTTCGCGTTCCGTCGCTTCCACCACGCCCGGAACCTGGTCATCTTTGCCACCCGCCATTCAGCGCCGTTGGCGATCAGCATCAACGCTGCCGGCGTCACCACCAGCGTCAGTACGGTCGCAAAGCCGAGGCCAAATACGATCGCGGTCGACAGGCTGATCCACCATTGCGTTGCCGGTGCACCGATCGTGACCTCGCGCAGAAGGAAGTCAAGATTGACGCCAAACGCGATCGGCAGCACGCCGAGGATGGCGGTGACCGCGGTCAGCACCACCGGGCGCGCGCGCTCGCGGCAGGTTTCCAGGATGGCCTCGTAAGCGGCCATGCCCTCGCGCCGGAGCCGATCATAGGTGTCGATCAGAACGATGTTGTTGTTCACGATCACGCCGGCATTAGCGATGATGCCGATGCCCGTCATCACCACGCCAAACGGCTGACTCATCACCATCAGCCCGATCAGCACGCCGATGGTCGAGAGCACGACCGCGCTCAGCACCAGCACGACCGAGGTTAGGCGGTTGAACTGCGCGAGCAGGATCGCAAAGATCAGGAAGATCGCGGTACCGAACGCCTTCATCAGGAAGGCACCGGCTTTCTCGCGCTCTTCGTCCTCACCTTTCATCTTGAAGGTGACGCCCGCACCAAGATCGGTATTGGCGAGCTCGGCCAGGATTTCCTGCTGAACCCTCGCGCTTTGGACGCCCTCGGCGAGATTGGCGGAGACCGTCATCACGCGATTGCCGGCGACGCGGTTGATGTAGCCGACGCGCTGCGCCGGCACCCGCTGCACGAAATTGCCGATCGGCACCTGGCCGGATTGGGTTTGCACGCGCAATTCGTCGATCTGGTCGAGGCTTCGCCGGTCGTTCGGGAAGCGCACCAGAATATCGACCGCCTTGTCGCTTTCGGCGGGGCGATACTCGGTGACCTTCACGCCGTTGGTCACTAGCTGCACCGCAGTGCCGACCGTGTTCGGGCTCGCCGCATATTTCGCGGCTTCCGCCTTGTCGACATCGATCTTCCAGTCGATTCCGGGCAGCGGCAGGCCGTCGTCGAGATCGCGGATGTCGGTGCGTTTGGCAAGAATGGCGGCGATCTTCTTCGCCACATCCGGCAGCACGTCCGGGTTGAGCGCGCCGATCTGCACCTGGACCGGCTTGCCGGTGGGAGGACCTGCGCGCGGCGCGGTCACTTCCACCATGACGCCCGGAATATCCACGGTCTTCTCGCGGATCTTGTCCATGATGGTATGCGCGGGCTCGCGGCTTTGCCAGTCGGAGAATTCGAACTGAATCACGCCGATGGTGTCTTCCGTGATCTCGCCCGATCCACGCGGCTGCTCGCCGACGCGGGTATAGACCGTTCGGATTCCCGGAAAGCCGAGCACGTGCTTCTCGACTTCGGCCATCACCCGGTTCTTCTCGGGCAGCGAAATGTTGCCGCGCGCATGCACGATCACCTGACCGTAATCGGGCTCGACCTTGGGGAAGAACTCGACGCCGTTGCCGAATTTGCCATAGGCCATCGACACGCCGATCAGGAGCGCGAAGGCAAATCCGAGCGTCGCGCCCGGATAGCGCAGCGCGAGCTTGACCGTACGCATATAGAGGCCCGCGTCGGCCGAGCGCTCGTCATGCGGAATAGCCGAGGCCTTGCCGAGCAACGCGCCGAGCGTCGGCGTGAAGAACAGCGCGACCACAAGCGATGCGGAGAGAGTCGCAATGAGCGTGATCGGCATGTATTTCATGAACTGCCCGACCACTCCCGGCCAGAACAAGAGCGGCGAGAAGGCCGCAACGCGTGTAGCGGTGGCTGCGATCACCGGGCCTGCCATGCGCTTGGCGGCAAGCGAATAGGCTTCTTTCGGCGGCATGCCTTCCGACATGCGGCGTTCGGCAAACTCGGACACGATGATGGCGTCGTCGACCAGCATGCCGACGGCGAGGATCAGCGAGAACAAGACGACGATGTTGATCGTCAGTCCGGCAAGCTGGAGCCCCAGCACGCCCGCCAGGAACGAGGCCGGAATCGCAATACCGATGAACAACGAAGCGCGGAAGCCGAGTGCGAACAGGATGATGACGACCACCAGCAGCACGCCGGTCGCGACCGAATTCTGCAGATCCGCTAGCATCTGACGGATCACCTTCGACTTGTCCTGGGTGAAGGTGACCTCGACCGATCCCGGCCAGGTGGCTTTCAGCCTTTCGACTGCGGCCTTCACCCCGTCGACGGTCTCTATGAGATTGGCGCCGGTGCGCTTCGAGACCTCGATGGTCATGGCGGAACGGCCATTGACGCGGGTGACCGACGTCGCGTCCTTGAAAGTAGGCTTCACCTGCGCGACGTCTCCCACCGTAACGGTGGCTCCCGCGGTCGCAGCGATCGGCACGTTGAGAACGTCCTTCGGCTTCTCAATCAGTCCCGGCACCTTGACGGCGAAACGGCCGGTGTTGCCTTCAAGTGCGCCGGCCGCGATCAGGCTGTTGGAGGAATTGACTGTTGCGATCAACTGGTCGAGCGAGACGCCATAGGAGCGCAACAGCATCGGCTCGACGATGATCTCGACCGCTTCCTCGCGCGATCCGCGAAGCTCGGCCGAAAGCACCCCCGGCACCTGCTCGATTACGTTCTTGGCGTTGCGCGCGATACGAAACAGCGAGCGTTCCTGCATTTCGCCGGCAAGCGCGACGACCAGAACCGGATAAAGCGACAGATTGACTTCGGTGACGACCGGCTCGTCGGCATCCTTCGGCAGATCGCGCTTGGACTGATCGACCTTGGCGCGTACATCGGCGAGCGCGGACTTGGAATCGAAGCCGGCTTCGAATTCGAGCAACACATAGCCGCCGCCTTCATAGGCCGTGGAGCGCATTTCCTTGACGTTGCCGACCGACTTGAGCTGGGTCTCGACCGGGCGAAGCAGCAGGCGCTCGGAATCCTCCGGCGAGATGCCGCGCTGCGTGAGCTGCACATAGATGATCGGAATCTTGACGTCGGGCTCCGACTCTTTCGGGATCGTGCGATAGGAGACGAAGCCCGCCAGCAGCAGGAATATCAGTGTCGCAATGGTCAGCCGCGAATGGCTGATAGCGTAGTCGATCAGTTTGAACATGGTGAATTACTGCGCCGAACCCACTTCGAGATTGGCCGGTACCGCGACCACCTTCTGGCCCTCGCGCACGAAATCCTGACCCTGCACGATGACCTTGGCGGCGTCCGGAATGCCCGCGACCCACATATGATTCTGGTCGTCCTCGATCAGCGCAACCTTGAAAAAGCCGACCGTGTCGCCCTGGACCACGCGTACGCCGAGATCGCCTCCCGAAGAGAAGGTAAGCGCCGAGCGTGGCACACGCGTAGACGGCACCGGCGCCATCGGGATCGACACTTCGGCGGTGATGCCATCCGGGATCGCGTTGTTCGGGTTCGGTATTTCCACCTCGACGCGATAGGTGCGGGTGGTCGCGCTCGCGGTCTTCGCGACGTAGCGGAGACGGCCCATGACCTTCTGCCCGTTGACGAGCCGCACTTCCGCCGGGTCGCCGACTTTCAGTCCGGCGAGACGGGTTTCCGACGCTTCGACGACCGCAAGCAGCGGGTCGAGTGCGACCATCTGCGCCACGGTTGCGCCCGTGAAGGAGAGCGCGGCGCCGCCGACTTCGGCGGTCTCGTACACGATGCCGTCCCACGGGGCGCGCAGGACGCCGCGCTCGCGTTCGGCGATGGCCTGAGCCAGCAGCGATTCCGCCATCTTGAACTGGGCTTCGAGATTCATGGCTTCGAGCTTTGGCATGTTGCCTTGTTCGATCAGCTTGCGGCGCGCTTCGAGCTCGGACTTGCGCTGGTTGTAGAGTGCGGTCGCCTGCTGCACCTGCGCTTCGCGCGCGTCGTCGGAGAGTACGGCGAGGACATCGCCTTTCTTCACATGCTGGCCGCGCTTGATCCGCATTTCGGTGAGCACACCGCCGGTACGCGCCGTGATCGTCACCTTCTTGTCCGCCTCGGTGCGGCCTGACAGGATGAGTTTGCGCGAATGCGGGGCCAAACTGGAGTCGATCACCGCGACGCGGAACGGTTTCGGCTCGGCATCGGTGGTGCGGATGGCGGCCCGGCTCTGCGCATTCTCGTGCGGGAACAGATGTCCCGACGCCACCCAGCCGATGGCGCCAACCACCAGTCCCACGGCGACGATACGGCTACCCTTCATGACATTTCCCTCGGCTCGCTCGATCGACCTTTTCCGCGATCCAGCAGCATGTAGCGTGTGATATCGAAGAACATCGGAAGCACCGCTTCCGCGTCGAATTTCGGATCGACGGCGCGCCGCCACCAGACGCCGTCGGCGATGATCATCAGCATCTCGACGGCGATGCCGATATCGGCATCGCGTGCGATGTCGCCGCGCGCCTGCGCGCTGCGCAGCATGGTGATGAGGCGTTCCTTCACGTCGATGTCGAACTCGCCCATGATCTTTGCGATCGTGGGGTTGCGCCGGCTCTCCGCCATGATCTCGGCGCAGAGGCCGACTTCGTCGGCGGTGCGTTCGACGAAATGATGGCGCGCCAGCGCCGCGAAGGTGGTGAAGAAATCCGTCGAGAATTGCGCGCTCGCAAGCTGGGCTGCCACCTCGGCACGGTCGCGCTCGGTGATGCCTTCGATGATCGCTTCCTTGGAGGGGAAATAGCGATACACGTTGCCCGCGCTCATCCCGGCCTCGCTGCAGATCTGCTGCATCGAGGTCTGGTGAAAGCCCATCCGCGCGAAGCAGCGTCGGGCCGCGTCGAGGATTTCCGACCGGCGGTCGGAGCGAAGCTGGGCTGAGGCCGGGCGCAAGGATTCCCCCAAACGAGCGGCGATTTAACACGCATTTTGCGCCGCAACATAAAACGAATGAATGTTCGCTCTACTAATTGGGCCGATCGTGGCAAGTCAATGGCCGAGCCGGAAATTTTTTCTGGAATTGCTGTGAGGATTGGCTGTCGCAGTCGGCCAACGGCCGACAATTCCGTGAACGCAAAACTTGGCGCTTTCACGAATCCGACAGACCCGCGACTTAACGATGCCGCCGTTGTTCGGTCGGCTGTACGCTCCGGTGTGATATTTCCAGCGCTTTGCGGAGATGACCCATGAGCCGTCCTCGATTACAGCGCGTCATTTTTTCCGGGTTTGCCCTCGCCATCACGGTCGGAATTGCAAGTGCGGCCGAGCTGCCGCTGACGCGTGTGATCCTTTCAAATTCCGGCCTCGCTCAATTCATCCATGCCGGGCCGGTGACCGGCGACACCGTGATCCAGCTTCCGGTGCGGCTCGATCAGGTCGACGATCTGCTCAAGAGCCTCACCGTGTTCGACAAGGAAGGCGCGGTCGGCGCCGCGAGCCTGCCCGGCCAGACGCCGCTGCCCGAATTGTTTCGCGACCTTCCATTCGGTCCGGATGCGCTTAATTCGTCTGCCGATCTTCTGAATGCGCTGATCGGCAGCGAAGTTGAAATCACCGGTCAGGTGAGTGCCAGGGGCCGAGTGTTCCGAGTGCAGCCCGAGCAGGTATCGCTGCCGAACAATGGCGGGACCATCACACGCAATCGGCTGACGCTGATGACGCCGACCGGCATGACCCAGGCCATCCTGGAAGACGTGCAGGAATTGCGTTTCACGGATCCTCAGACCCGAGCGCAGATCGAGCGCCTGCTTGCGGGCCTGACCGAGAACCGCGCCAAGGACCGGCGCGTGCTGTCGCTCGGCTTTCGGGGCGCCGGCAAGCGTGATGTCGCGCTGAGCTATGTGGTCGCAGCGCCTGTCTGGAAAACCGCCTATCGATTGATCCTGCCGAAAGACGGCGGCAAGGCGCGCCTGCAAGGCTGGGCAGTGGTTGAGAATCTGACCGGCGGCGACTGGAAGGACGTCGAACTGACGCTCATGTCCGGCGATCCTGTAGCGCTGCGGCAACCGCTTTACACGGCGTTGTTCTCCGATCGGCCGGAAATACCGGTCAGCACCGGGTCACGGCTGGTGCCGCGCAAGGACGATGTGCAGGAAAAGGCCGCGCCAGCATTCCGCAGGGACGAAGCCGCGGTCCAGCCGGCGCCCCCTGCAAGACTTACGAGACAACTTGGCGTGGAGGCCGGCGTGGTGCGGCCTTTGCCGGCCACCGGCGCAGCACCGCCTCCTGCGCAAGCAGCCAATGCCGCGGCCGCCGAGGAGGCCGCCACCCAATTGCTTTATCGCTTCCCGGCGAAAGTCTCGCTCGCGACCGGTCACACCATGATGCTGCCTTTCGTCGATCATGAAGTGCCGGTTGCGCGCATCTGGCTCTATCAGCCGGACGTTTCGCCGAACCGGCCGCTGGCGGCTGCCCGCGTCACCAACGATGCCGATAGCGGCTTGCCTGGCGGCCTCGTGACCGCCTTTGATCTTTCGGCGGACGGCAATACGAATTTTGTCGGCGACGCTCTCATGCCGCCGATGCCGAAGGCGGCGACGCGGTTCATGACCTTCGCGGTCGATACACGCACCGCGATCCGCCGCGACGACCGGGGCGTGGTTAGAACCACGCTTGGCAAGGCCTCGAACGGAAAATTGACGATGCAGATACGCTCCAGGCGCACCATCGATTACGAGGTGACGGCGCCGCCGGAGGAGGATCGCGAGATCATCGCCGAAGAAGCGCGCGTGCAGGGCTGGTCTCCCGCCGGCGACAGCAAAGGCGTCGAGGAAACTCCGACGCGCTTCCGTCACAAGATCGTGGCGGGCAAAGGCGCCACGACGAAAGCGAGTTTCGTGGTCGAGCGTATGGACAGCGAGAGCGTCGTGCTCACCGAAATGACTTCGGACCGCATGCTGACGACATTGCGAGGTCTCCAGAACGAAAGCCCGAAGCTGAAAGAGACCGTGTCGAGGCTTGCCGACATTGTCGAGGACATCAACAAGACGAGGTCGCAGCGCCGGCAGCTTGAAGGGGAGCGCACAAGGATAGTGGCCGACCAGACCCGTATCCGCAGCAACCTTCAATCGGTCGGGCCGGGGAGCGATCTCGGGCGCCGCTATCTCGATACGCTCAAGGGACAGGAAGACCGGCTCGCCGAGATCGCCACCGCCGATGCCGATCTTGAAAAGCAGATCGCAGCGAAGGAAGCGGCCGCCGGGGATGTGGCGAAGCAGCTTACGCTTTAGAGCGTGGCGGCCCGCTTCATCATGTCATCGACGGCGGCTAGCACGCGGTCGGGTGTGGTCGGCGCATCGATATTGGCCGCAAGCCTGTAATCCGACAGGCTCGAAATTGCGTCGCGCACCGCAAGCCATACCGACAAGGCCAGCATTAGCGGCGGCTCGCCGACCGCCTTGGAACGGAAGATGGTTTCTTCCTGATTCGGCGAGTTCTGAAGGATGCGGGCATTGAAGATCGGCGGTACGTCGCGGCTGCCGGGGATCTTGTAGGTCGACGGCCCGTGGGTCCGCAAATTGCCCTTGGTGTCCCAGACCAGTTCCTCGGTCGTGAGCCAACCCATGCCCTGCACGAAGGCGCCCTCGATCTGGCCGAGATCGATCGCGGGATTGAGCGACTCGCCGCAATCCTGAAGCAGCTCGGCGCGCAGCACCCGCATTTCTCCGGTGAGCGTGTCGATCGCGACTTCAGCCGCCGCGGCGCCATAGGTGAAATAATAGAACGGCCGTCCGGTGCTAGTACTCGCGTTCCAATACACTTTCGGTGTGCGGTAGAACCCGGTCGCCGACAGCGAGACGCGCTTGTCCCATGACAGGACCGCAAGCTCAGCGAACGAAATCGAGCGGTTGCCGGCATAGATGCGGTTCGACGAAAAAGTGATCTCGCCCTTCGGCACATTGAATTGCTCGGCCGCGACATCCGTCATGCGTTCCTTGATCTGCTCGGCGGCGTTCTTTGCCGCCATGCCGTTCAGGTCGGAGCCGGACGAGGCCGCGGTCGGCGAGGTGTTCGGCACCTTGCCGGTAGTGGTTGCTGTGATGCGGATATTGTCGACGTCGATCTGGAGGGTTTCGGCCACCACCTGCGCGACCTTGATGAACAGGCCTTGCCCCATCTCGGTCCCGCCGTGGTTCAGCGTCACGCTGCCGTCCATGTAGACATGCACGAGCGCGCCGGCCTGGTTCAGCGCGGGGCGGTTGAACGAGATGCCGAATTTCACCGGCACGGTGGCGAGGCCCTTCTTGAGGACCGGGCTCGTCTTGTTGAACGCGGTCACGCTTTCGCGCCATATTTTCAGATCGGCGCTGCGGTCGAGATCGTCGACCACCCGCTCGATGATGTTGTCCTCGACCGTCATGCCATAGGGCGTGACGTTGTTGCGCCCGATACCGTAGTAATTGCGCTTGCGCACGGTTTCGAGCGGCAGCCTGAGGTGCCGCGCGACGATATCGATGATGGTCTCGATTGCGAACATGCCCTGCGGGCCGCCATAGCCGCGAAACGCGGTGTTCGAGACGGTGTTGGTCTTGCAGGGCAGGCCGCGGAAGCGCAGCGCGGGCAGCCAGTAGCAATTGTCGGCATGGCAGAGCGCCCGTGTCAGTACCGCCGGCGTATGGTCCGCCATATGGCCGCCATTGGCGGCGAACATCAGGTCGAGCCCTTTGATCGCGCCGTCATCGTCGAAGCCGATGTCGTAGCGGAAGAAGAATGGATGCCGCTTACCGGTGGCGCGCATGTCGTCGTCGCGCGGCAGCCGGAGTTTGACAGGTTTGCGCGATTTCAGAGCCAGCACTGCGGCGATGGCGGCAATGATGGTCGGCTGGCTTTCCTTGCCGCCAAAGCCGCCGCCCATGCGGCGCACCTCCACCGTCACGGCGTTGAACGGGATGCCGAGCACATGGGCGACGCCGTGCTGCACCTCGGTCGGGTGCTGGGTCGAGGAGAAGACGTGGAAGTCGCGGCCTTCGCCCGGCGTTGCGATCGCGATCTGGCCTTCCAGATAGAAGTGATCCTGACCGCCGCAATGGAATTCGCCGCTGAGGCGATGCTCTGCGGATTTCAGCGCGGCATCGATGTCGCCGCGATCCATCTTCTGGACCGGCGCGACGCAATGCTCGTTGGCTGCCGCCTCCTGAATCGTGAGAACGGGAGGCAGAACCTCGTATTCGACCTTCACGAGCTTTGCCGCCGCGCGCGCGAGATCGAGCGTCGTGGCGGCGACTGCCGCGACGATCTGGCCTTCATGCTCGACCGTCTCCGAGGCGAGCAGCGGCTCGTCGGTACGAATCGGAGCGATGTCGTTCTTGCCGGGAATGTCGGCCGCCGTGATAGCCGCGATCACGCCTTGCGCGGCAATCGCTGCCGAAAGGTCGATGCTCTTGATGCGCGCATGCGGATGCGGAGAGAGCACGAGCGCTGCGTCGAGCGAGCCCGGCACGGAGGGGATATCGTCGAGATAGATCGCTGAGCCGGTGACATGGCCGGCGGCGCTGTCATGGCGGACCGACGCGCGAACGCCGCCGCGAATGCGGGAGAGGGGGGCGCTCATAATTCCCACACCTGCAAGATTGCGCCGGCCGTGCTTTCAGCCTGCAGACGCCGCACCAGATTGGCGGCCGCCCGCCGGCGATACGCGTCGGTGCCGCGATGATCGGTCATCGGCTGGAAATCCTGCGTCAGCACCTCATCGATGTCTTTGAGCGTATCCGCAGTCCAGGCTTTGCCGGTTACAGTCGCCTCGACATGCTTCGCGCGCGAGGTTGTCGCGGCCATGCCGCCGTAGGCCACGCGCAGTTCGGCGACCTTGCCGTTCTCGATGCGTAGCCTGAAGGCGCCGATCACGGTCGATATGTCCTGGTCAAAGCGCTTCGACAACTTGTACACAGTGAAGTTCGTTCCGGACTTAAGCTGCGGAATCGAAATCGCTTCGATGAATTCATCGCTCTCGAGGGCGGTCTTGCGATAGCCGAGAATGAAATCGTCGGCCTTCACCTGACGCTCACCGCGTTTCGAACGCAGCGTGATCGTTGCGTCGAGCGCGATCAGGCAGGGAATGCTGTCGCCGATCGGCGAGGCATTGGCGAGATTGCCGGCAAAGGTGCCGAGGTTGCGGATCTGGCGCGAGCCGATGCGACGCACCAGTGTTGCGAAGGAAGGAAAGTGCCTGTCGAGATATGGCAGCGCCTGGGTATAGGTGACGCCGCCGCCGATGGTGAGTTTGCCATCCCGATCCGAAATGGTCTTGAGCGCCGACACCGAGGCGGTCGAGATTATCGCCGGGAATGTCTCGCGCTCCTTGGAGACGCGCAGACCAAGATCGGTCCCGCCGGAGAGAAGGATGGCGTCGGGGTGCCGCGCCTTGGCTTCGGCCATGTCATCGAGCGTCTTCGGCGCAAGAAATATCTGCGCTGCATACCGATATTCGGTGTCCGCTTCAGCTCCATCACGCGCGGCCGCACAACCCGGCGGATCGGCGCGCATCACGCGGCAGGCTTCCACGATCGGCCGATAGCCGGTGCAGCGGCAGAGATTGCCGGCCAGCGCTTCATGAATGGTCTCGTCGGTGCGCGCCTCGCCGCCATGCGCAAATGCGAACATCGCCATCGCAAAGCCCGGCGTGCAGAAGCCGCATTGGGTCGCATCCGCATCGACCAAAGCCTGCTGCACGGAATGCAGCGTGCCGTCGCGACCGGCCAGACCTTCGACCGTCAAGAGCTCGCAACCGTCGAGCTGCGGCACCACCATCAGACATGAATTCACGGCGCGATAGCGCGGCTCGTCGCCATCGAATGATCCAAGAACAACCGTGCAGGCGCCGCAGTCGCCTTCGGCGCAGCCCTCCTTGGTACCGGTCAGGCGCGCATTCAGCCGCAGATAATCGAGCACGGTCATGCTCGGAGAAATGGCGTTCTCCGTGCGCCAGTGCCCATTAAGCTGGAAGCGAATGCCTGACATCTGTGCATCCCTAGCTCATTCAATACCTTTGGCAATGTCCCACCAATATGCCCATTGCCGAAAGCCGCGATCTTCACCATTCGGGCCGAAATCCGCATTGCAACATCCGGACCGCAAATTGACCTCGCCCGGCCAAGCCACTAGCTTCCCGCCAAAATAACGATGCCAAACGAAGCTTGGGAGGAAGGAAATGAGCAGGTTCCTGGCCGTTTTTGCGGCTGCCGCAATTTCGATGACGCCTCAGCTTGCGTCCGCGCAGGGCACGGTCAAGATCGGGCTGATCCTCCCCTATTCCGGGCCCTTCGCCGATACCGCCACCCAGGTGGATGGCGGGATCAAGCTTTATATGAAGCGCATGGGTGACACCGTCGCCGGCAAAAAGATCGAGATCATCCGCAAGGATTCCGGCGGCATCGCGCCCGACACCGCGCGCAGGCTGGCGCAGGAACTCGTGACCCGGGACGGCGTCGACATCCTGACCGGTCTCGTCCTCACCCCGAACACGTTTGCGATCGCGCAGGTTTCCGAACAGGCCAAGAAACCGATGGTGATCATGAATGCGGCGACTTCGATCATCACCGCCAAGGCCCCCTATGCGGTGCGCGTGTCGATGACGGTACCGCAGGTGACCGAACCGATCGGGACCTGGGCCTACAACAACGGCATCCGCAAAGCGTTTACGATGGTGTCGGATTTCGCGCCCGGCCACGATGCCGAGCAGGCTTTCCAGCGCGCCTTCAAGGCGGCCGGCGGCGAGATCGTGGGGTCGCTGCGCACACCGGTGAACAATGTCGATTTCTCCGCTTACGCCCAGCGCGTGAAGGATTCCAACCCGGAAGCGGTCTACGTGTTCGTTCCGGCCGGCAAGGAGCCGGCGGCGGTCATGAAGAGTCTCGCCGAGCGCGGCGTCACCCCCGACAAGATCAAAATTTTAGGTACTGGCGAGATCGTGGACGATACCGGCCTGCAGGGCATGGGCGATCAGGCGATCGGCATCGTCACGTCGTATCACTATGACCGCAGTCACAATTCGCCTATGAACAACGCCTTCGTGAAGGATTTCCGCGCCGACAACGGCAACGTTAATCCGAATCTGCTCGCGGTCGGCGGTTACGATGGAATGCACCTGATCTATGAGGTGTTGAAGAAGACCAAGGGCAACCCGGATGTGGACGCCTTCATCACGGCCGCCAAGGGCATGACCTGGGAAAGCCCGCGCGGAACTGTGACAATTGATCCCGAGACACGGGACGTGGTTCAGAGCATTTACTTCCGCAAGGTCGAGAAAGTCGGTAACGAACTCACCAATGTCGAGTTCGACAAGATCGAGAATGTCAAAGACCCCGTAAAGGCGCGCATGGCGCAATGACATTGCCATCGTGGCCGCAAACGAAAATTTGGAGGAGATGAAATGAAGAAGCGCTTTTTGGGAGTGGGGCTCGCAGCCGCCGCGGCATTGTTTGCCGGTACGGCGGCGGCGCAGGAGGGCCCGGTCAAGATCGGGCTGATCATGCCCTATTCGGGCCAGTTCGCGGATGCCGCCGCGCAGATGGATAATGCCATCAAGCTGTTCGTGAAGCAGAACGGCGACACCGTCGCCGGCCGCAAGGTCGAATTCATCCGCAAGGATACCGGCGGCATCGCGCCTGATGTCGCCAAGCGCCTCGCACAGGAACTGGTGGTGCGTGACGGCGTGGACATTCTGGCCGGCTTCGTGCTGACCCCGAATGCGCTCGCCGCCGGCGACGTGTCGGACCAGGCCAAGAAGTTCATGGTCGTGATGAATGCGGCGACCTCCATCATCACCACCAAGTCGCCCTACATGGTGCGCACCTCGCTCACCACGCCGCAGCTCAATCAGGCGCTTGGCGAATGGGCGGTGAAGAAGGACGGCCAGAAGAAGGTGTATACGATGGTCTCCGACTTCGGTCCGGGCCTCGATGCCGAAGGCGCCTTCACGCTCGGCTTCAAGGAATCCGGCGGTGAAGTCATCGGCCAGGTGAAGATGCCGGTCGCCAATCCTGACTTCTCGGCCTTTGTGCAGCGCGCCAAGGATCTGAACCCTGAATCGATCTATATCTGGGTGCCGGGTGGCGCGCAGCCGGGCGCGCTCGGCAAGGCTTTGGCCGAACGCGGCATCGACGCCCGCAAGACCAAGGTCATGGGCCAGCTCGAAGTTACCGATGACAACGCGCTGAAGACTCTGGGCGATGCAGCGCTCGGCATCATCACCGCCGGTCACTATGACCCGACCCACAAGTCGGCCAAGAACGAAGCCTTCGTGAAGGCCTACAACGCCGATTACGGCCGCAATCCCGATTACTTCTCGATCGGGGGGTGGGATGGCATGCAGTTGATCTATGAACTCGCTGAAGAAGACCGGCGGCAAGACCGACGCGCAGGCGCTGGTCGATGCCGCCAAGGGCTCTCAGTGGGAGAGCCCGCGCGGTCCGATCTCGATCGATCCGAACACCCGCGACATCATCCAGACCGTCTATATCCGCCGGGTGGAGAAGGTCGATGGCAAGGTCCAGAACGTCGAGTTCGACAAGGTCGAAAACGTCAAGGATCCGGTCAAGGAACGGATGAAGAAATAAGCGCTTTCATTGTTGCAATGCGTGCGCCCGGAGCGGTTTGCTCCGGGCGTAATCTTGCGGGGAATCACCAACTCCGGCATGCGCGGGCTTGACCCGCGCGTCCTGCTTAGGGAAAGCATAGTGGCAACCTAATCGGGATGGCTTGGGAAGGCGGGCTTGTCCCACTTCCACACGGGCAGGTGATCCAGGTCCGAAATGCCGGACTTGGACCGTCGATCCGGGCCATGACAAGAATTCGGGTCAGCGCGGCCCAAAAACGGGGCGGGAATGTTCGGGCCTATCATCGGCGTTCTGTTCGACGGCTTTGCCTACGGCATGCTGCTGTTTCTGCTGTCGGTCGGGCTGTCGGTCACGCTCGGGATGATGAATTTCGTCAATCTCGCGCATTGCGCCTTTGCCATGCTCGGCGGCTATGTCACCGTCACGCTCGCCAACACCTTTGGCTGGCCGTTTCTCGCCACGCTTCCGATGGCGTTCATCGCCGCAGCCCTCGTCAGTGTCGTGCTCGAACGCACACTTTATCGCAGGCTCTATCGCGCCAGCGATCTCGATCAGGTGCTGCTGACGATCGGGCTTGCCTTCATGGCGGTTGCAAGTGCGGCCTATATCTTCGGCACGGTCCTGCAACCTTCGCCGACGCCCGCCTTCCTGCGCGGTTCGCTGGTCTATTTCGGCATCAATTTCGCGGTGTATCGCCTGTTCCTGGTAGCGGTCGGGCTCGCGGTCACGCTGGTGCTGGTGGTGACGCTGGAATTCACCCGCTTCGGCCAGCAGGTGCGCGCGGCGGTCGACAACCAGCGCATGGCGCGCGGCCTCGGCATCAATGTCGACGGCACTTTCGCGCTTGCTTTCGCGCTCGGCTCCGGGCTTGCCGGTCTCGGCGGCGCGCTCGCGATCGAGATCGTCGGTCTCGATCCGTCCTTCGCACTGATCTATCTGGTCTATGTGCTGATCGTGGTTTCGGTCGGCGGGCTGGGTTCGATCTGGGGCTCTTTCGTCGCTGCCATTCTTATCGGGGTCAGCGACATTGCCGGAAAATATTACGTGCCGCGCCTCGGCGCCTTCCTGATCTATCTTGTCATGATCCTGCTCCTGATGTGGCGGCCGAACGGGCTGTTCGGAAAGCGATAGCCATGACCGAACCCGGCCTGCCTCCCGATCCGTATCGTTATCTGCGCCGGCAAACCCGCTGGCACCCGTTGGAATACTTGTTCTGGATCGCGACCATCCTGCCATTCTTCCTGTTCCCGAATTATCTCTCGCTAGCGAGCCAGATTGCGATCACCGCTTTGTTCGCGCTGTCGCTCGATCTGATCCTGGGTTACGCCGGCATCGTCTCGCTCGGCCACGCCGCCTTCTTCGGCATCGGCGCCTATGCCGCCGGCATCATCACCAAGCATGGCTATGGCGACCCCATCCTCGGCCTGTTCGTTGCGGCACTGTTCGCCGGCATCTTCGGCTATGCGACGAGCTTCATTATCTCTCGCTTCAAGCATCTGGCGCTGATCATGATCACCCTCGGCATCGGCTTTGTGGTGCTGGAAGCCGCCAACAGTGCGCATTGGCTGACCGGCGGCGCCGATGGCCTGCAGGGCATCCGCGTCGGCAAGCTGCTCGGCATGTTCGATTTCGATCTGTGGGGCCGCACGGCCTACGCTTATTCGCTGGTGATGCTGTTCCTGATCTTTCTGGCGACGCGTCGCCTCACCAATTCGCCATTCGGGCTGGCGCTGCGCGGCATCCGCGAGAATTCGGTGCGTATGCCGGCGATCGGCGCACCGTCCGCCGCCCATATCCGCAAGGTCTACACCATGTCGGCTGCGATCGCGGGTATCGCAGGCGCCCTGCTGGCGCAAACGACTTCGACGGTGTCGCTTGGCGTGCTCGACTTCCAGCGTTCGGCGGATGTGCTCGTCATGCTCGTGCTGGGTGGCGCCGGCATGCTGTATGGCGGCCTGATCGGCGCCGTCATCTTCATGGTCGCGCGCGATCAGTTCTCGGGGATCAATCCGCAATATTGGTATTTCTGGATCGGGCTGTTGCTGGTCGTGGTGGTGATGCTGCTGCCGAACGGCATTCTGGGCGGCCTGAGCCGGCTCTACCGCATGGTTGTGGGGCGCCGCACATGAACGCACCCGCGCTTTCCACCCGTAAGGTCAACAAGAGCTTCGGGCAGCTCGTGGTCGCGCGCGATATTTCGATTTCGATTCCGCGTGGCGAACGCTACGCCCTGATCGGCCCCAACGGTGCCGGCAAGACCACGCTGATCAATCTGATGACCGGCATGTTGCGGCCGGACAGCGGCCAGATCGCGCTCGGCGACGACGACATCACCAATCTCAAGCCCGACCAGCGCGTCAAGCGCGGCCTTGCACGCACCTTCCAGATCAACACCCTGTTTCCCAATCTCACCGCACTCGAAGCGGTGATGCTCGCGATCTGCGAGCGGAACGGAGACGCGGGGACCTGGTGGAAGGGGCTGCCGTCCTATCGCGACGACGCCGACGAGGCCTATGCGATCCTGAAGTCGCTCAGGCTCGGCGACCATGCCTATCGCACGACGCGCGAGCTTGCCTACGGCCAGCAGCGGCTGCTCGAAATCGCGCTGGCGCTCGCAACCAAGCCGGAAATGCTGCTGCTAGACGAACCGGCCGCGGGCGTGCCGCCGGACGAAAGCTCCGAATTATTTACCGTGATCGCCGAGCTCTCGAAGGACATCACGGTGTTGTTCATCGAGCATGACATGAACGTGGTGTTCCGCTTTGCCAGCCGCATCATCGTGATGGTGGGGGGCGCCATCCTGCTCGAAGGCACACCGAAGGAGATTTCCTCCGATCCCCGCGTGCGCGAGGTCTATCTCGGCGGAGCGCATCATGGCTGAGATGCTTCTGTCGCTTTCCGGCGTGCGTGCGGGCTACGGCGATGCCGTGGTGCTGAACGATGTCGGCTTCGACCTTGCCGAAAAGGGAAGCTTGGCGGTGCTCGGCAGAAACGGCGTCGGCAAGTCGACGCTGTTGCTGACCATCATGGGCTTCACGCGCATGACGCGGGGCACCATTCATTGGCGCGGCACCGACATTACCCGGCTAGCACCCTACAAGCGCGCGCGTGCCGGCATCGGATGGGTGGCGCAGGAGCGCGAGATATTTCCTTCGCTTACCGTTGCGGAAAATCTCACCGTCAGCGCACGGCCGGGGCATTGGACCATTGAGCGCGTTTACGACCTGCTGCCGCGGCTGAACGAGCGGCGCGGCAACAAGGGCAATCAGCTTTCCGGCGGCGAGCAGCAGATGCTGGCATTGGCGCGCGCACTGATGACCAACCCGTCACTGCTCCTGCTCGACGAGCCGTTCGAGGGCCTTGCACCCATCATCGTCGAGGAACTGACCGCCGCCATCCGCCGCATGCTGGCCGAGCAGGGCACGGCTTTCATCCTGGTCGAGCAGCATGCCGAGATTGCGCTGTCGCTGACCGAGAATGCGATCGTCATCGAGCGCGGCAATGTAGTGCATCGCGCCGGTTCGGCGGAATTGTTGAAGGATCACGCCACGCTGGATCGCCTGATCGGGCTGAAGGTGGCGGAAGCGGGCTGAATCATAAAAGTCGTCATTCCGGGTTCGCGGGCCTTTGGCCCGCGCCCCGGAATAACCAATCACATCACACTTACCGTCGCGTCCTCGTAGCGTTTGGTACCGAGGTCGCCGCCTTCGAAAATATCGCGCTGCGCGATCCAGTCGCGCGAGGTGTTGAAGGTCTCTTCGGTATAGGTCTCGAATACGAGCCGCTCGCCAGGGCCCCAGCGGCGGGTGTCCATCACCTCATGCCAGCGCACAGGAAACTCGTTCTTGTAATAGTGCGTATAGAGCTCGGGCCGCAGATCGAGGTCGCGCTGCGCGCGTTTCAGCGCGGTGAAATACTTGCGCAGATCGTCCGGATCGGGATCGCCGTGGATCATGGTGGCGATCATGAAGGTGTTGTCGATGATCTTGCGGAAGCCGAGCTGCTCGGCGAGATAATACGGCCCCGAGAATAGCGTCGCCGCCGGGATCTTGCCGTCGAGCAGAAGGTCCATGCGCTTGAACAGCATGCCGTCGTTGAAGGACAGGTTGATCTGTTCCTTCGGCATGTAGCTTTCCAGCGCCTGGATCGAGGCGTAATGGCTGCCGGACTGGAAGCCGACCGAGATCGGCACGCCGGCGAGGTCGGCCGGCGTTTTGATGGCGGAGTCGGGCGCGACAAATACGCCCGACGGCGCAACCGAATAGACGTCGCGATTGAGGCGGCCGTGGCCGGATGCGGCCGCGACGTTCACCGTCCAGTGACAGGCACAGCTTACGTCGGATTTGCGGCCTTGCTCGAATGACTGGAAGGCGCCGACCTTGTTGCCCTTGTCGTGGACCTTGCCGTCGGTGGACTTCACTTCCTCGCGGAAAATGTAATCGAGCCCTTCGTCCTTGAAGTAGCCCTTCTCTTCCGCGATCCATTCCTGCAGGCGGAAATGCGGCTGGATAATGAATTTGTGGTCGGTCGCCATTTCACTCTCCCTGTCGTTGTTGTCGTTTGACGTTCAGCAGCAATGGTCGTCTGAATGATCGCGTTCCGAAACGCGGCGGGCGCGGATCATCCGCACGTGATCGTCCATCAGTCGCCTGGCGCCTGCGGCGTCGCGCATTTCTATTAACGTGGCCAACTCCTTGTGAACGGCGAGCACGCGCTGAGCCACTTCCGGCGTCAGCGTGCGGTTATGCGCGGGCCAGGAAACGTGATTGAGCGAGATGAATTGCACCACCAGCACCCGGTTATGCGAGGCCTCGGCGATGGCTAGATGGAAGTCGCGGGAGGAACGGGTATAGGCATCGCCGTCGTGGATGATGCTTTCGGCTTCCGCGAGCAGTCTCTTCAGCCGCGCATGATCCGCCGGCGTCGCGTGCTCGGCGGCAAGCTCGGCCGCCAGCGTCTCGACCGCGCGCTGCGCGTCCATCACTTCGGCTGCGCTGACGCCGGCGAGATCGAGCTGCACGGCCAGCGCTTCCGCAAACAGCCGCGGATTGCCGCGCGCCACCCGCGCGCCGCCGCCCTTTCCCATCCGGATTTCGGCGATACCAAGCGCCTGCAGCGTGCGCAACGCGTCCCGCGCCACGATCCGGCTCACGTCATAGCGTGCGGCAAGCTCTTTCTCGGTGCCGATCGGATCGCCGGGCTTCAGCCGCTTGTCGAACAGCGCCTCGCGCACATCGGCCACGATCTGTGCCGACAGCGAGCCCGAACGCCCGGCCACGAATGGCTCGCCGACACGGCCGATGATAGAGTTCTGCGTGTTCACGGCTGTTTTCAGCCTTTTCCTGCCCTGACGCGAGGCAGGTTAGCGCGGATTCAAAAGATAGTAAAGATATGATCTTTAAAAGAAGGCTCTTACCGCTCCCACTTCATCCGCACGATCCGTGGATCACCCGCAAAAGTCTTGCGGTCGAAGTCGAGCGACAGCTTCGGCATTTCGCATTGGGTGCGGGCGCCACCGGCGCCCAGGTGAATGCGCCAGGTCTGCCGCGCGGTTTCCGCCGGCTTTGCGAAGGCGCGGCAACTCAACAGCGCGACATTGATCCGATGTTGCGGATCGCGCACCGAACTGTATCGGATGACGTTGATATTCGCGGCCCGCGCCGCATCGGCGAGTGCCTGGCAATCGTCCGGCTTGGTCGGATGCATCCATGCGGCACGCCGCGCTTCGTATGGCGGCTTGGTCAGGTCGATGGCGCGCCTGGTCGCATAGTCGCAGGCGAAGGCAGTGTATTCACCGGCATTGGCAGGCCACGGCGTCTGCGGCGAATCCGCATAGAACAAAAGCCGCCAGAACACCGTTTCCGCAACCGCGCTCTCGACATGGTGCGAAGCATAGAAAACGCCTGGCGTAAGACCGGCGCGCCGAAAGCGCGAGCCGTTCGGATAAGGCGCGCCGTAGCGGAACGGAGTTGAAAGCAGGTAATGCAGATGCTCGCATTCTTTCGGCACCGGCGGCTTGCTGGCTTCGATCAGCCTTTCGAGGACTTCCTGCTCGGCCTGCGTGTCGGTGATTTTCAAGGTCGAGACGCGATGCTGCGCCTCGACCACGCGCCAGCATGTACCGGCGGCGCGACGCGAATTAGCCGACAGCGCGTCGGGCGTCGAGATACTGGATGACATGCGTGAGGCCCGCTACCGATTGAATGAGGTCGAGCGGGCGGCCCTGCAATGCCGCGTTCTCGTTACGGATCCAGCTTTGCGCGACGGCATCATCGCCATCAACGATCGCGTCGAGCGACCGGTAGAGCCGAATGAACAGGACGGCGAGTTCGAACGGCTTCTGCTCCGGGGTCAGCCGATAGTCGCCGCGGCGCATGCGCGACACGCTGGGCTCGGATACGCCCACGATCCGCGCAAAGCTGTTGCTCTTTAATCCCAGCCGATCGGCTGCGCGCAACGCTGCCTTGGCGACGACGGCCGCTTCGTCGGGAGCGGCATCTACGCGGCTTTTGGCGCGCATGACGCTTTCTCCTGTGTATTTCTATTGGAATAATAGTGTCATTTTATTTCCAGTGCAAGGCGCGACGTTCCAAATGCTGGGCCGTTGATAGGCTTCAGCCCCGCGGCAATTTGCTGACGTCCACCTTGCTCGTATCAAGCCCGCTCATGCCGGTTGCGAGAAAACGCAGATCGAGCACTTTCCATTCCTTGTACTTGGCGACCGGCAGCGTTTTGTACGGCCCGCATTGGGTCATCGCCTTCATCGCGATACCGACCAGCACCGGCCCGCTCGCGGAAGCCGGCGCTTTCAGCAATTCCGGCGCCGCCACCAGCGCGCCGGTGCGCGATAGACCGACGCGCAGCACCACTTCGAACTTCATCGCATCGGGCATGCCGACCGGAAGCTGCCAGCATTTCTGCACCTGCGCGCGGAACGCCGCGATCTCTTCGGCGGTCAGTTTGGCCTTGCTCTCGCTAGGCGGCCCGCCGGAAGGAATATCGGGCTTTTCCTGCTTTTCCTCAGGTAACTCGGGGGTTTCGGGTTCGTCGGGCTGCGAAGCCTTGGCGCTTTTCTGCGCGTTTTTCTGCGCCGATTTTGATTGAGGAGCCTGGGTCTGCGACGGGCCAGGTTTATCCGGCTTCCTCTGTTCGGGCGGTTTGGGCACCTGTGGCTGCTCGGGCCTTGCGGGTTCTTTCTTCGCGAGTTCCTGTTTGGGAAGTTCCTGCGGCTTCACCAGTTCGACGTCGATCACCTCGCGCTCGACCGGTGGCAATACCCGCCGTTCTGCCAGTACGATCACGCCCAGCAAGCCGACATGAATCATCACGGAAACCGTGAGGACGCTGGTGGCCAAGGCGGCGCGGGAAAGGGAAACAGGCAAGGCGTTCGGCGGCCGGTTGCAGTGATGAAGCGACACCCTGTCGGCATCGGCGGCATAGAGTCCATAACCGTCGTGCCGCCCTGTTCACCTCGTCGGCCCTCCGAAAATCCAAAAATACCTAGTGTGCGACCGGACTAAAATACCAGTTATTTCATATTGCGAAATCAGAGTTTGCCATCTCGAAAATGCCTTGACTCGGCTCCCACCCCGCCGTTTTCTTCCCGCAACAAGCAACAAGCCGCCAGAGGGAATGCCGTGTCGGAACCAGCCGCCGTCAGTACGATTCCGCTTGCCCCCGCCGTGTCGAACGGCAGCGTCAAATCCCCGCATCGGGGCAGCATCCAGTCGGTGGATCGCGCCCTGTCGCTTCTCGAAGCGCTTGCAGAGGCCGGCGGCGAAGCCTCGCTCACCGATCTGTCGCGACGCACCTGTCTCAATGTCTCGACCTGCCATCACCTGCTCTCGACGCTGGTGAACTGGGGCTATGTCGCGAAAGTGCCGGGACGGCGCTCCTACGCGCTCGGCGCGCGCGTGCTCTATCTCGGGCATGCCTGCCTGCGGCAGGTCGATCTGCCGCGAAGAGCGCAGGTCCATATCGACCGTATCAACACCGTCACCGGCGAGACCGTGCATCTCGCCGTTCTCCAGAGCGACAACATCGTCACGTTGGTCAAGCGTGAAGCGCGTCATGCTGTCCGCGTCGATACCGGCATGGTCGGCCGGTCCGACGCGCCACATGCGACCGCGACCGGCAAGGCCATGATCGCCTGGCTGCCGGAAGACCAGATCCGCCGCATGATCGCGGCCGACGACATGAAGCGGTTCACCGACAAGACGATCGTCGATTTCGGCGCACTGGTTGAAGAATTGCGGCTTGTTCGTCGCAACGGCTTTGCGATGGATCGCGAAGAATTCCAGCCCGGTGTGGTTTGCGTCGGCTCCGCGATCCGCGATCACGTGGGCGCCGTGGTGGGAGCCATCAGCGCCTCGGCGCCCGCAATGCGCGCGACCGAGGATCATCTCGCACTGATGCGGCAGGAAGTGATCGCGGCAACGAACGCATTGTCGGCGGAGCTCGGCGAGCCCGGCTCGATGAAGCCGAACGCCGCGAAGGCGTCATAAGTCAGTTCATTTTTGGTGAAGGAGAGGGCGATGTACGCACCCGCGGGTGTCAAAACCAATAAGGACTTTCAGGTCCCGGACACAATGAAGGCGTGGGTGCTGGGCGATCCCGGCGAGCTCAAGCTCATCGACAAGGCGGTGCCGGTGCCGAAACGTGCCGAGGTGCTGGTACGCATCGACGCGGTCGCGATCTGCGCCACCGATCTCGAGATCATCTATCACGGCCCGCCCGCGCTCATTCAGGGCGGCATGCCGCACAACAAGAACTTCACGCCGGGCCACGAATATATGGGCACGGTGGTCGCGCTCGGACCGGGTGTGGACGAATACAAAATCGGCCAGCGCGTGACGGTGGAAATTCACGCCGGCTGCGGGCAGTGCAAGCGTTGCCGCGAGGGCATGTATACCTCGTGCCACAATTACGGCCTGAATTACGGCGACGTCGACAAGGGCCACCGCGCCAACGGCTTCACCACCGATGGTGGTTTCTGCGAGTATCAGGTCAATCACATCAACACGCTGGTCGCGATCCCCGACGACATGACCGACGAGGAAGCGACGCTCGTGGTCACCGCCGGCACCGCGATGTACGGCCTGACCGAGCTCGGCGGCCTTGTTGCGGGTGAGAGCGTGGTTGTCACCGGGCCGGGCCCGATCGGTCTGCTTGGCGTTGCCGTTGCAAAGGCGATGGGCGCGCAGCCCGTCATCCTCACCGGCACGCGCGACAACCGTCTGCAGATCGGCAAGGAGCTCGGCGCCGATCACGTCATCAATATCCGCAAGGTGAATGACGTGGTGCAGGCGGTGAAGGACCTGAACGGCGGCAAGGGCGTCGATTATGTGGTCGAATGCTCGGCCGCGCCGAACGCGATGAACGAGGCCATCAAGATGGTCAATCGCGGCGGCAAGGTCTGCCTTGCGGCTTTCCCGCATGGCGAGGCGCCGGTCGATATCGCGCATATCGTGCGCAACAATATCTACGTCTACGGCATCCGCGGTGAGGGCAAGACCGCGACCCATCGTGCCGAAGCCTTCATGAAGCAGAAGCGTTTCGACGCCACCAAGATCCACACCCACACTTTCCCGCTGGAGGATCTGCCGACCGCGATCCGCTACGCCAAGGATCGCGTGGAAGATGCGATCAAGGTGGTGGTGAAGATGAAGCCCGTCGCCGCGCAGCGCGTGGCCGCGGAGTGATAAGGCCGCGCAAGCGGCGAACTTCCTAACCCTCTCCCCTTGAGGGAGAGGGTAACGGAGCAAGCGGCGACACATGCTTCTCTGCGACGAATATCTGACGCCGAAATCGCTCGACGACGCTTTCGATCTGATCGAAGCGAATCGCGGGCGCTATCGGCTGGTCGCGGGCGCAACCGACCTCCTGCCCTGGGCGCGCGAGGGGCGCGCCGGCGATGTGCATATTCCGGTGCTGATCGACGTCTCCCAAATCGCGGAACTGCGTGAACGCTCGGCCGATGACAAGCGCGTGCGGCTTGGCGCGGCGACGCCGATCCAGCGTTTGCTCGACGATGCCGCGCTCGGCCGTGCGATGCCGGCTATGCCGCGCTGCGCAGTCTGGTTCGCCGACGACCAGTTGCGGGAGGCCGCGACCATCGGCGGCAATGTCATCAATGCGTCGCCGGCGGCAGACGGTACGCCGCCGCTATTCGCGCATGACGCTGTCTTGGTGCTTGCGCGCCGCAATGATGGAAAGACCGAAACGCGCCGCCTGAAGATCGGCGAATTCATCACCGGCCCCGGCAAGACCGCTCTCGCCGATGATGAAATCCTGACGACGATCGAATGCGAGGCACTGCCCGGCTACGGCGGCAGCTTCGAGAAGGTCGGACATCGCCGCTCGCTGGTGATCTCGACGGTGTGTCTTGCGGCACTGGTCAAGCTCGACGCGACCGGGCGGAAATTCGAAGGCGTCCGGCTTTGCATCGGCGGCATCGGCCCGGTGCCGGATCGCCTGCGCGAAGTCGAGCAATTTCTGCTGTCCGGCGCGCTCACCATGAGCCGGCTCGAACAGGCAGCCGAAATGCCCGTGAGCCTCGTGCGCTCGCGCACACGACAGGATTATCGCCGCGAAGTGGTGCGTGGCTTTATGCTGCGCGGGTTGTTCAATGCGGCGCGGCGGGCCGGCGCCGATCCGTCGGTGCTTACGGCCGAGATGGAGGCTGTCTGTGCCTGAGCTTCGCATCGAAGCCACCATCAATGGCCGCAAGATCGCGCGAGGGGCCGCGCCGCATCAGCGGCTGCTCGATTTCCTGCGCGAGGATATGCACCTCACCGGCACCAAGGACGGCTGCGGCGCCGGCGAATGCGGCGCCTGTTCGGTGTTCGTCGATGGCGTGCTGATGAAGTCCTGCCTGATGCCGATCGGCAAGGCCCAAGGGTCGCAGATCGATACCGTGGAAGGGCTCGCACAAAAGGGCGAATTGTCGCTGCTTCAGAAGGCGTTTCACAAGACCGGTGCCAGCCAATGCGGCTATTGCATTCCGGGCATGGTGATGGCGGCAACCTCCGCGCTGCGGATCAATCCGTTCGCCGACCGCGAGGAGATCAAGGAGCGGCTCGGGGGCAATATCTGCCGATGCACCGGCTATCAGAAGATATTCGACGCAGTCGAGCTGGCGCGCGATGTGCAGAACGGGCGGCTTCCGGCGACGGCGCTTCTCGAAGACGAGCCGGAAGAAGGCAAATACATCGGCGCCAATGTGCGAAGGCTCGACGCGCCGAGCAAGGTGTCCGGCGCGTTGAAATATGCCGGCGACATGACGATGCCGGGCATGCTGCACATGCAGGTGCTGCGCTCGCCGCACGCGCATGCGGTAATTGAATCGATCGACACCAGCGAAGCCGAGGCGATGATCGGTGTCGAAGGCGTCATCACCTGTGCCGATGTACCGGGCGAGGACGGCTTCGGCGTGTTCGTGCACGACCAGCCGGTGATGGCGCGGGGCAAGGTGCGCTATGTCGGTGAAGCGGTGGCGGCGGTCGCGTCCGAAGATCTGGTGACCGCGAAGCTCGCGCTCTCGAAGATCAAGGTGCGATACAAGCCGCTGCCCGCGGTGTTCGATCCGCACGAGGCCATGAAGCCGGACGCGCCGTTGCTGCACGATTATGCGCCGGACAATGTCACCAAGCACATTCCGATCCGCAAAGGCGACGTCGAGGCGGGCTTTGCGCAAAGCGATCTCGTGGTCGAGCAGGACTACGATACCCAGGCGATCGAGCATGCCTATCTCGAGCCGGAGGCGGGGCTTGGATATGTCGATCACGATGGCGTGGTGACGATCGTGTCGCCAAGCCAGAACATCACGCATCATCGCCACATGCTGGCGAAGATTATCGCAAAGCCGATCAACAAGGTACGCTTCATCATGTCGCCGGTCGGCGGCGGCTTTGGCGGCAAGGAAGACATGATCTATCAGGGCATGCTGGCCCTGATGACGATGAAGACAGGTCGCCCGGTGCGGCTTGTTTTCACGCGCGAGGAATCGATCGCGACCACGGCGAAGCGGCATCCCTCCCGCACGACGTTGCGGATGGGGCTGACCCGCGATGGCCGCATCCAGGCGGTGTCGCTGAAAATGGTCTGCGACGGCGGCGCCTATGGGCTTTCGACCGAAGGCGTGATGCGCAAGGCCGCGATACTGGGCGCGGGGCCCTACAATATTGAAAATCTTCAAGTCGATACCATCGGCGTCTACACCAACAACACGCCGTCGGGCGCCTTCCGTTCCTTCGGAGCGTTGCAGACGCAGTTCGCCACAGAATCCCATCTCGACATCTGCGCCGAACGGCTTGGACTCGATCCGTTTGAAATCCGCCGCATCAATGCGATGCGCGATGGCGCGCAGACGCATACCAAGCAGCAACTCAAATCGGTGAGCTATCTGCGCGTGCTGGAAGCCGCCGAACGTGCCTCCAAATGGGAGAAGGGTGCGCCGCTTTCGCGTGGCGATGCGCGCGCGGATTTCGCGAATGAAGGTGAAGGCGTGCGCGCGTCATGCAGTCTCGGCGCGCGGTTTCACGCGAATGCCACGAGAGAGGCAGCAGAGTAATGGCCCGCAAGCGCGGACGCGGCATGGCCGGCTGCTGGTACGGGATCGCCCGCACCGCGACGGTGGATCGCGCCGGTGCCTGGGTGGAAATCGATGATGGTGGCACGGCCAAGGTTGTGACTGGCGTCACCGAGATCGGCGAGGGCATTCTCACGGTGTTGGCGCAGATCGCGGCCGAAGAACTTGGCGTGCGGCCGCAGGACGTAACCATCGGCGACAACGATACCGCGCGCTCGCCGGAGGCGGCGCATGCCGGCGCGACGCGGCAGACCTACATGATCGGCAACGTGGTCGCGCTCGCTTCGCGCGAAGCCTTCGGCAGGCTTGCGCAAGTCATGGCGAAGGAATGGGACGTCGCTCCCGAAACGATCGAGGCGGCGTCCGGCGAAATCTGGGCGGGCGGCTCTAACCATCGCACCACGATGGACAAGGCCGTGCATCTGGCGAAGAGCCGCGGCGTGGTGCCGCTTGGGTCCGCCAGCTTCGGCACCGACACGACCGGGCTGCATCCGGTCGATGGCGCGGGCCGCCCGTGGCAGGCCTATGTGTTCGGCTGTCAGGTGGCGGAGGTCGAAGTAGATACCGTCACTGGCGAAGTGCAGGTGCTGGGCATCTGGGCCGCGCATGATGTCGGCCGTGCCGTCAACCCAAGGGGCGTCGAAGGCCAGATCGAGGGCGGCATCGTGCAGGCGCTCGGCCAGGCGCTGATGGAGGATTACAAGCTCGAGAACGGCCACACCACGACGCCGGGTCTGGCGAAATACATTCTTCCGACCTCGCTCGACGTGCCGCATGTCACCTCGATCATCGTCGAGGACCCCGATCCGATCGGGCCGCTCGGCGTCAAGGGCATCGGTGAGCCGGCAATGGTGCCGACTATCCCGGCGATCATGAATGCGATCTATGACGCAGTCGGCGTGCGCATCACCTCGCTGCCGGCGACACCGGAAAAGGTGCGCGCGGCGTTGCGCGCCAAGGAGCGGGCCGAAGATGAACGGCGCGCAGGCGGCGGAGTAGCGGCGATGCTAGACAAGCCATCGCAGGCACAGGCCGTTTTCGATGCCGATCTTTCGGCCATCCGCGCGCTCGCGGATATCGTGCCGGGTCCGCTGCCGACAGCACTTAACGCGGTGCGCTTTGCGGCTTCCATCCGTCCGCAGAAATTCGTCATCGAGGGCGGCGACGAAACGCCCGTCACCATGCCGCGCACCGCCTATCAGGCGGTCTATCCGGATGGTGCGATCATGATCGATTCCGGTATGGACCAGGCGACACATGAGTTGTTCGGGCAGGGTGAGCCCTATGATCCGGCGGCCTTCGCCAAACTCAAGCGCGCGCTCGACGCCGCGCGCATGATCGTGCTCACGCATTTCCATGCCGATCACGTCGGCGGTGTCGTTACTGCGGATAATTTCGACGCGCTGGTGCGCAAGACGGTGGCAACGGCCGAAACGTTGTCGTTGATGATGAATAATCCGCATCGGCCGCATCTAAAATTGAGCGAAAGCCGCGCCGAGAAGTTCATCTGCATCAGTTACGGTCGCTATTATCCGGTCGCACCGGGCATGGTTCTGATCAAGGCGCCCGGCCATTCGCCCGATATGCAGATGGTCTATCTCAAGCTTCAGTCCGGGCGCGAATACCTCCACTCGATCGATGCCGCCTGGAACATGGCCAACATTCGCCATGTGAAAGGAAAGGCGGCGCCATGGGTGAAGGAGGATGTGCCGGCGGTGATGTCGCAGCTTCGCTGGCTTAACGAACTTACTCGAAACGAACCGCAACTCCACATTTTGGTCACTCATGACGGCGAGCTTCTCGATCGGATGATCGGGGGCGGTGCCGTCGGCAGCGAACTGAAGATCTGACTTGTAAAATGCGTTTAGGAGAAGGGGATTACGATGATTGCTAGACGAGCATCCGTTGCGGTGGCTGCTGTTGCCGCTGCGGCTTTGCTGTTGCCGGCGACGGCGCAGGCGCAGCCCAAGCCCGAGAAGCAGAAATATCCAACCCGCTCGATCACAGTGATTGTGCCGTTCCCGGCCGGCGGCCCGAGCGACGTGGTTGCGCGCATCGTGGCCGAAGGCATGTCGAAGCATCTCGGTCAGTCGATGGTGATCGAGAATGTCGGCGGTGCCGGCGGCACGCTCGGATCAGGCCGCGTCGCCAGTGCGGATCCGGACGGCTACACGCTTCTCGCGGGCAGCATGGGTTCGCATGTCGCAGCTCCCGTGCTGACGCCGAATATCCGCTACGATTCGGAGCGCGATTTCATTCCGATCGGTGTCACTGCCGATGCGCCTGCGGTGATCGTCGCGCGCAAGGACTTCCCGGCCAAGAACATGAAAGAGTTCGTCGCCTATCTCAAGGCCAACGGCGACAAGGTAAAGCAGGCGCATGGCGGCGTCGGCTCCTCGTCGCACATGGCGTGCTTGCTGTTCAATACGGCGGCCGGCACCACACCCAGCCTCGTGCCTTATCGCGGCACGGGTCCTGCGATGAACGACCTGATCGCCGGCCATGTCGACTTCTTTTGCGAGCAGGCAGTGAGCGTTGCCGAACAGGTACGTGCCGGCACGATCAAAGCTTTCGGCGTCTCCGCGAACGAACCGCTCGAGGTGTTGCCGGATGTGCCAGCGGCGAAGCAAGGCGGCGTCAATTATCAGATGAGCATCTGGGCGGGCATTTTTGCTCCCAAGGGCACGCCGAAGGATGTGGTGAAGAAGCTTTCGGTTGCGCTCGACAAGGCGCTTGACGATCCGACCGTGATCAAGCGGCTGGCCGATCTTGGAGGCTCGATTCCGAAAAAGTCAGAGCGCAGTCCGGCTAGGTTCGAGAAGCTGGTGAAGGCGGAAATTTTGCGCTGGAAGCCGATTCTGGAGGCAGCCGCGCCGCCGGCCGCCGCCGCCAAAAGCAATTGATAATGCGTTCTGCGGACCGGCCTGTGCCGGTCCGCCTTTTTTGCGAATGAAGTCCAGACCATGCTGACACGATCTTCCGAAGGCGGGCTGCGCGACGCAATGCGGGCGCGGGCGCGCACGATCGGCGATGCCGGATCGCTTACAAAGGCACTGCAGACCGGCACGTTGCCGAAGCTCATCGAAACCACCCTGTCGGAAGCGCTCGTTCTCGGTTTGCTGAAGCAGGGAGTACGAAAATATCTTGCGATATTCGGTCACGGCTCGACCGATCTCGGCGACGTACTGCGCATTTATGAAGAAGAGGGGGTCACTCGCACCTTCAATTGCCGCAACGAGGTCGAGATGGCGCATGCCGCCACCGCCCTGCGCTGGCAATATGGCGAGACACCCGCGGTCGTGACTTCGATCGGGCCGGGCGCGCTGCAGGCGTTCGCCGGTTCGCTGGCAAGCGCTTCGAATGGCGTCGGCGTTTATCATATCTACGGCGATGAGACGACCTTTGGCGAAGGTTACAACATGCAGCAGGTGCCGAAGGAGGAGCAGGGCCTGTTCGGCCGCATGACCGCATTGATGGGTGGTTCGTACATCCTGCACACGCCGGAGGCACTGCGCGATGCGCTCCGGCGCGGATCGCTCGCCGTGCATCACCCGTATCGCGCGGGACCGTTCTATCTGCTGCTGCCGCTGAACACGCAGCCGCAGCATACGATCGTGAATCTCGCCGCGCTGCCGGACAATCCCGATCTTCCGGCGCTCGCGCCGGCGGACGACAAGGCCTATGCGGAAGCCGCGAAGCTGATTTCAGCGTCGCCGCGCATCGCGATCAAGGCCGGCGGCGGCACACGCGGACATGATGCAGCGTTACGCAAGCTCGCGGAGGCCGCGGGCGCTGCGGTGGTGCTGTCTCCAGGTTCGACCGGCGTGCTGCCGGACGCGCATCCGCAGAACATGCATGTCGGCGGCTCGAAAGGCTCGATCAGCGGCAATTTTGCAATGGCCAATGCCGATCTTGTCATCGTCATCGGTTCGCGCGGGGTGTGTCAGGCCGATTGTTCTGGCATCGGCTACAAGTCCGCACAACATGTCATCAACATCAACGGCGATTTCGCCGATGCGCTGCATTACAACAAGACGACCGCACTTGCCGGCGACATCTCGGCGGTGATCGAGCGGCTTTGCGCGCATCTGAAAGGCGCGACCGCGAACAAGGCAGAATGGCTGAAGGCCTGCGCGGGAAAGAAGGCCGAATGGTCGGCGTTCAAGCGCGCGCGTTTCGAAGCGAGGCCGGCCTATGACGCGGTCTGGCAACGCGAAGTGTTGTATCAGCCAACAGCAATCAAGCTTGTTGCCGATTTTGCCAAGAGCATCGACGCCGCCAAGTTCTTCGATGCCGGCGACGTTCAGGCCAACGGTTTCCAGATCGTAGAGGACGACCGAACCGGCGATACCTTCACCGAAACCGGCGCGTCTTATATGGGCTTTGCCGGCAGCGCACTGCTCGCCTCCGGCATTGCGGAAAAGCCGCGCTATGGCATCGCGTTTACGGGCGATGGCTCGTTCATGATGAACCCGCAGATCCTGATCGATGCGGTGGAGCACAAAGTTCACGGCATGATCGTGATCTTCGACAATCGCCGGATGGCGGCGATCACGGGATTGCAGCTTGCGCAATATGGTCGCGATTTCCGGACCAGCGATTCCGTGCCGGTGGACTATGTGCAGCTTGCCTCCGCCGTGAAGGGCGTGCGCGCCCTGCATGGCGGCTTCTCGGCCGGTGAACTGCGCGCGGCGCTGAAAGCGGCTCATGCACATGACGGGCTCTCGGTCGTGCATGTGCCGGTCTATGCCGGTCCCGACGAACTCGCGGGTCTCGGCGCCTTCGGCCAGTGGAATGTCGGCAACTGGTGCGAGGCGGTCCAGCAGGAATGGATCGAGGGGGAAATCTGAGTTCGGGTCATTCCGGATTCGCGGACTTCGTCCGCGCCCCGGAAAGACGAGCCCTCACACGTGCTTATACGCCCGCGCGTGATACACCAGCGCCTTCTCGGCACTGGCGAGGCGGATCGCGGCGACTTCGCCGAAATAGATGTCGTGGGTAGCGACCGACTTCATCTCCAGCACCCGGCAATCGAGTGCGGCGATGGCTTTCTTCAGCACCGGCGCGCCGGTCTCGATCGCGGTCCATTCGCCGAACTGAAAGCGATCTTCCTTGAAGTGCCCGGACCGGCCGGCAAACACATTGGCCAGTTCCTCGTCGCTCGATGCCAGCGTGTTGACGCAAAACACCTTGTTTTCGCGCATCACCGGCGTGATCTGGCTTTTGCGGTTCAGGCAGACCAGCACGGTGGGCGGTGAATCCGACACCGACGCCACCGCGGTCGCGGTGAAGCCGGCCTTGCCGGATTTTCCCGCTGTCGTGATGATATGGACCGCGGCGCCCAGCCGGCTCATCGCCTCCCGGAACTGGTCCTGGTCGGCCACGGCGCCGCCATAGGGTTCGACGCCCCAGATGGTCAGGGGCGAATTATCGATCCAGCTCATGCCGCTCCAATCAGGATAGTCCGAGTATCCGCTTCGTATTGCCGCCCACGATTTTGCCCACCGTAGCAGAATCGAAAGCGTCAATGGAAGCGACATGACCGATCGGGTCGTAATCGGCCATGTCGAAGGGATAATCGGTCCCCATGACGATGTGGTCGGCGCCGAACGTCTCGACAAGGGCCTTAAGCTGGCCCTGCGAAAACACCACGGTATCGAAGTAAATCTGCTTCAGATACGCGGTCGGCGGTTTCGGCAGATCGGCATGGGCGTCGGAACGCGCGCCCCAGACATGGTCGATGCGCCCGTAATAGGCGCCGAGATAGCCGCCGCCATGCACGGCGAGAATTTTCAGATTCGGATGGCGCTCCAGGACGCCGTCGAAGATCAGGTAATGCAGCGCGATGGTGGTCTCGAGCGGATTGCCGATGACGTTGTTGAAATAGAAGCGCTTGAAGCGCTCGCCATGCGTGAATCCGTTGGGATGGATCACGACCAGCAATCCGAGTTCCTCGGCCTTTTTCCAGAACGGCGCTGCCACGGGATCGGACAATTCCTTGCCATCGATATTGGTCAGCACCTGCACGCCCTTGAAGCCGAGCTTGGCGATCCGCTCCAGTTCCTTGGCGGCTTCGTCGCCGTAAGGCAGCGGCACGGTGCCGAACGGGATGAAACGGTCCGGCTGCTTCGCGCAATATTCGGCGATGCCGTCATTGATCATCTGCGCTGCCTTTATGGCGATGTCGGGAGGGAGCGTGTAACAGCACTGGCCCGGCGGCGGCTTGATCACCTGCATGTCGATGCCCATGGCATCGAGATTTCGGAGCCGTGGCTCGAATTCAACGATGCGGGTTTTCATGTCCGCATCCTGCTTCGCATTCACTGCCGCGACCTCGGGCGACTGGAAGTCATGCAGTCCGGGATTGCGCGCGTTCTGCTGCGCGACATAGGCGCCGGCAGCCGGAATTGCGACATGCGAATGGATGTCGATGGTGACACTCTTTGGACGGATTTCGCGGCCGGGCTTGCCGTGCTGGCGCGCGGCGGTGGGCTCGTATTTGTTCCAGACATTCATTTTGCGATTTCCAGTTTTCTTAAAACACACCCAGTTGCTGGGCGATCAAGGCATGGTCGGCTTTCACCTGGTCGGCGCAACCGGTGAAAGCAATGCGACCGGTATTGATGATGACGACGTCGTCGGCAAGGCTAAGGGTCAGCTTGACGTTCTGCTCTACCAGGATGATCGATTGGCCTTCGGCTTTCAGCCGCGCGATGGTGCGGCCGACTTCGGCGACAAGTTGCGGTGCGAGGCCTTCCGACGGCTCGTCCATCAGCAGCACGCGCGGATTTCCCATCAGCGCGCGGCCGATGGCGAGCATCTGCTGTTCGCCGCCCGACAACGAACCGGCCATCTGTTCCGCACGCTCCTGCAGGCGAGGGAACAGCGAAAAGACCCGGTCGAGCGACCATTGCGCTCGCCCTTTCTCGTTCGGCCGGCTTTGTCGCGCGACCACAAGATTTTCCCGCACCGTCAGCGAGCGGAATACGCGGCGGCCCTGTGGCACGAGGCCGATGCCCTTGTGCGAAATGGTATCCGGCGCAAGCCCGCCGATAGTCTCGCCGAACAGCGCGATCGAACCGCGCTTGGGTTTGAGAAAGCCCATGATGGTTGCCATGCAGGTGGTTTTTCCGGCGCCGTTGCGGCCGAGCAGGCCGAGCAGGTGACCTTCCTCCAGCGCGAAGCTCACGTCGTGCAGCACGTGGCTGTCGCCGTAATAGGTGTCGATGCCGGACACTGCGAGCGCCGCAGTCGCGGAATTAGTCGCCAAGATAGACCTCCCGCGTGCGCGGATCGGCCACCACTTCGGCACGCGTGCCTTCGACGATCACCTCACCGTAATGCAGCAGAGTAATGCGTTCGGCAAATTCAAGCGCGGTGTCCATATCGTGTTCGATCATCACGATGGTGACGTCGCGCGGAATAGCCTTGAGCAGCGCGCTTACGGTCTTGCGTTCCTCCTGGGAGAGGCCGGCTAGCGGCTCGTCGAGAAGCAGCAGCTTCGGCTCCTGCGAGCAGGCCATGGCGAGTTCCAGCCGCCGCCGTTCGCCATAGGAGGTTTCGGCGACCACCCGTTGCGACCTGTCGCCCAAGCCGACGCGGTCGAGCGCCGCCTGTGCAAGCTTGTCCATCGAGGTGCGGCGGGACAGCGCAGAGACCGGATTCCAGCGTGCCTTGTCTAATCCAAGCAATGCGAGCTTGACGTTGTGCAGCAGGGTCTCACGCGGGAACAGCGTCAGGATCTGATAGGTGCGGGCGAGACCGAGATGCACACGCTTCTCGGTCGGCATCCCGGCGAGCTCGGTGCCGAACAGCTTGACCGAGCCGGCATCGGCGAAGAGATCGCCGGTGATGAGATTGAACAAGGTGGTCTTTCCGGCGCCGTTCGGGCCGATGATCAGCCGCCGTTCTCCCGGCATCACGGTGAGCGACACGTTTTTGGTCGCCGGCAATCCGCCGAAGCGCTTGCTTAAGCCCTCGATCGCGAGCGCAGGCGTCATTCGGCCGGCTCCGCTGCGGACGCAGGCGGCTTCCCGCGACTCTTTATTTTCCGCCAAAGCACGCGGCAGCCCGGCACCAGGCCATAGGGCATGAAGATGATGACCAGGATGAAAATCGCGCCGAGCAGCGAATTCCAGCGCTCGACATAGCTCGACACCACGTTCTTCACGAGCGTGATGATGGTGGCGCCGACAATCGGCCCGGTCAGAGTCGTGGCGCCGCCGAGGATCGCCATCAGCAGAATTTCCGCCGATTGCTGGAGCGTCAGTGCATGCGGGGAAAGGAACACGTTGTAATAGACATACATCAGCCCGCCGACCGAACCCCAGAAGCCGGCAATGACGAAGGTGAGCCACTGCACCATCCACACGTTATGTCCGAGCATCCGCATGCGGCGCGGCTGGTCGCGCGTTCCCATCAGGCTTGCACCGAACGGCGAGCGCTGGAAACGCCACATGCCAAACAGCGCGACCGCGAACACGATCAGGGTGAAATAGTAGAAATGTTCCGCGCTTCGGATGTCGACGCCGAAGGGCATCGGGCGCGCCGGCAGGCTAATGCCGTTGTCGCCGCCGGTGAGCGTATTCGCACGATAGGCAATCCCCCAGACGATCTGCCCGAGCGCGAGTGTGATCATGAGGAAGCCCAGTCCAGGCGCCCGCAGCGAAAGCATGCCGAACAGTCCGGCGCACGCAGTGGACAGGATCAGCCCCGCGAGCGCGGCGAGCAGCGGATGATAGCCCGCGACAGTCATTAGAATGCAGGTATAGCCGGCGATGCCGATATAGGCTGCATGTCCAAGCGACACCATGCCGCCAAAGCCGAGCATGAGATTCAGGCTCAAGGCCAGGATCGCGAAGATCAGGCACTGGCTCGCCATGTTGATATAGAAATCATGGGTGATGACGCGCGGCAGCGCGATCAGCGCAAGCGTTGCGATGATGAGCGCGATGAGATTGCCGCGGCTCACAGCTGTACCCTTCCGAACAGCCCCTGCGGAAGGAAAACGAGCACCAGCACCATTGGCAGGAACAGCACGAAATAGGCGAGGTCGGGAGCGAGCGCGATTCCGAAATTATAAAGAAAGCCGACGATGAAACTGCCGACGAAAGCGCCGAGCAGAGACCCCGCTCCGCCAAGGATCACCACGATCAGCGCGAGCGGCAGCATGTCGGCATCGAGGCCTGGATAGGCATTGAGGATCGGGCCGCCGAGCACACCGCCCATTCCAGCAAGCGCAGCACCGAGCAGGAACACCATAGTGAACAGCCGCCCGACCGGAATGCCGACGCCGCGCGCCATTTCCGGGTCGTCGACTCCAGCGCGGATCATGGCGCCGACGCGCGTCCGCTCCATCAGAAAATAAAGTCCGACCGCCGCGGCGAGCGCCAGGCCCAGCACCACGAGCCGATAGGTTGGGAAGGCGAGCCCGAAATAACGCAGAGGCGGCCGCAGTTCTTGTGGCGCCGGCAGCGGCATCGGGTCGCCGGTCCAGATCAAAAGGCACAGATCGGCAATTATGAAGGAGAGTCCGAGCGTGACCAGCACCTGGCCCTGGGTGTTGCCGGGCAGTTGCCGCAATATAAATCTCTCAAGGATGATTCCAACAAGTCCGACGCCAAGTCCTGCGCCGATTGCAGCGATCCAGAAATTGAATTGCAGCGCCAGCAGCGAGTAACCGAAATAGGCGCCGAGCATGAAGAAGCCGCCATGCGCAAGATTGGGTATGCGCATCAGCCCGAAGATCAGCGAGAATCCGGATGACAGCAGGAACAGCAATCCGCCGAACGCGACCGAGTTCAGCGTCTGAATAATCCAGAATTGCATTTCGGCGTCTTGACCTGCTCGAATCGCGAACCGTCATCCTGAGGTGCCCAGCCGACGGCTGGGCCTCGAAGGATAGACGGCCCGAGACATGCGGGCCGCCGCCCTTCGAGGCTCGCTACGCTCGCACCTCAGGGTGACGGAGCAAGCGCAGGAGCTGACGTAGTTACGGCTCCAGATTCTTCGCCGGCGGGAAGTCGCGCGAATAGACCGGCTCCTTCAGGAATTCCTCCGGCTTGTAGGTCCAGAACTGGCTGAGATCGGGATAGGTCTTGACCACAGCGTTAACCAGCTTGCCGTCCTTGCGCTCGACCTTGCGGATATAATTGTTGCCGACCACGTTGCCCCATTCGTCGAAGTGCATCGGGCCGCGGATCAACTCCTTCAGGTTCACGCCTTTCAGCGCCTTCATGAAGTTGGCCTTGTCCTCAACATTGCCGTTCACCGCCTTGACGGCCGATTCCAGCACCTCTCCGCAGACATATGTTTCCGCCGCATAGACGCCGGGATCGACCTTGTAGTCCTTCTGGATCGCGGCCACGAAACGCTTGTTGATCGGATAGTCGAGCTGCGCCGAATACCAGTTACCGGTGATGGCGCCGAGCGCGTCGTCGCCCATCTGCTGCAGCAGCGATTCGTCGACCGGCGTGAAGCCGCCGAGGATCTGCGACTTGTTGCCGTATTCGCGAAGCTGCTTGATGAATTTGAAGCCGTTCGAACCGGCATGTCCGGTATAGACGCCGTCGATGTTCGGCTTGAGCTGCGAAATATAGGTCGCGTAATCCGGCGCGTTCAGTGGCGGCCACAATTTCTGCACCACCTTGCCGCCGGAATCCTCGAACACGCGCTGGAAGCCCGCGACATTCTCGTGTCCGAAGGCGAAGTCGTCGGCGATGCAGGCGACGCGCTTTAATTTCAAGTCCTTCGCCGCATAATCGCCGACGGCATGACTTGGCTGAGCGGAGGTCGAACTCGGGCGCACCAGCCAGGGGTTGGCCTTGCGCTGGGTCATGTCCTCGGCGCCGGCGACGGTGAGGATCGGCGTCTGCGAGGAGCGGATATAGTCGTCGATCGCCAGCGCTTCGAAGGCGGCGAGCGGTCCGATCAGCACCGAGACCTTCAACCGTTCGACCAGTTCCTGCGTTTTGGTGCGCGTCTGCGCCGGATTGCCCGCGGTGTCGGCAGTGTGCACCTCGACCTTGCGGCCTCCGAGCGTGTAGTTGCGTTCCTTGAAGAAGACGGTGAGCCCCTGTTCCATCTGAATGCCGCCGGACGCCAACGGTCCGGTCTTCACAGTCAAAAAGCCGACCTGGATCGGCGCGGCCTGTGCGACCGCCGCTGGAATTTTCAAAACCTGCGAGCTGACGCCCGCAGCGAGCGCACCTTTGATGGCAGTTCTTCGGTTGAGTTTCACAGGCTTCCTCCTCCGTGGATGGCCTCAGCGCTTATTCGCGCTTTAAGGCGGTGACCAATTCCTCGTAGTCCGACGCTTTGCCTCTTGTTTTGGTTGAAGTTCTGACGGGACTATAGCGCGGCTTTTAGGGTTTGCGCTCTATCTTGTTGCGTTTGGGCTTGCCTTGATTTTGGTCGGTCGCCGGGCCGGGAGGGAATGACTGGCAGTAGCAGGTACGGTGTCTGCTGCACGTTCCAATGCAGCGTTGTTGCACCTGCGAATACGTTCTTGGGGCGATCGAGCGGGTCATCGTGTAGGAACGGGCCGCAGCCTTTCAATTCGTTCTTGAAATTCGACAGCCGGCCGCCGCTTTCGCCGCCATATTCATAGTCCTTGCCGCGGATACTGATCGCGAGGCGGTAACCGCGTGGGACAACAATACAGGTCGGCCATATTTCGATATCGAGTTCTGCGACCTCACCGCGCTTCAAAGGCTTTTTTTCATCATGTGAATGATAGGGCCGATATGGCTTCGACAATCTGCGGTCGAGCTTGCGGTGCGAGGCGCGCAGCCAGCCCTGCGCAATCGGCGTATGCGGATCGATAGCACCCTGGAAAGTCACTTCCTTCATATCGGGTGCGAATACGCGCAGGATTGCGAATATGTCGGCGTCTCGTGTTGAGGAGGACACGAACAGCTTGAGCGCGGACGGTCCGGTGATCTCGGTCTCCTGCTCCAGTGGCGGCGTGAGAAAAGTAATACCATCGCCCATCGCCTCGAACAGCAATCGCGCGTTCGCTCTGCGCTGGCCGGATGCGAGCGTGCCGTCTGGATGCAGATTGAATCTGGTCCATTTCGTCCGCTTGAGCGGCCATTCGTTTTCGGCGCGCTCGACGAAGCGATCGATGTGACGGACCTGCAAGACGACACGTGGCTGGCGATCCCAGCCGTTCTTTTTTTCATGCAGAAAATAATCGAAGAATCGAAGCTGAAGTTTCCGGCCGTAATCGGTGTAGAAATGCGTCCAATGTTCGATGCCGTGCGCTTCCAGCCATGTCTGCTTCGATGCGGCGCGCATGAAGCCTTCGAAATTGCCGCGCGGATGCAGGCCCTGGCCGCCCCAATTGGCGGCCGAGAGAAAGGGCGTCTTTACCCTGCGCCAGTTGGGTGAACGCGCCTGATGATAGGTGTCGTCGAGTGCATGGGCGCGGATCTCATTGCCGAAATCGCAGCGATTCATACGCAATTGCTGGTCGCTCAGGAGGCGCGGCCCGCAGACCAGTTCATCATGCGCGCGCGATCGGCGACCGCGCGCGCCCGTGCCATGCTGCACGGTCTTGACCTGCATGTCATACCAGTTGGCCCAGAAGGTAGAGAGGATGCCGCCGTGGTGGGTCATGTCGCGATACCAATCCGCGGCGCCCTCCCAGATGCACATGGCGGCGAGATGCGGCGGGTTGAGCGACGCCACATGCCATTGATTGATGCCGTAATAGGAAACGCCGCTGAGCCCGACCTTCCCGTTCGACCAGTCCTGCACGCCCGCCCATTCGATGCACTGGTAGAAGTCGCGCGTCTCACGCGGCGAAAAGTGGTCGATAAATCCGGGCGAACAGCCGCAGCCGCGCGAATCCACCCGAACGCAGACATAGTCATGCGGCACCCATTTCTCGGGATCGGTCACCTCCCAGTTCTGATAAAGGTTGCTTGATCCGGCAGCGACGTCGGGATGCTGCGCGATCATGCGTTGCCATGCACTCGGATAGCCGTCCTGAAAGGCGAGCCCCTTGGCATAGGGGCCATAGGTCAGCAATGCCGGGTAGCGCCCGTTTTTCACCGGACGAAAAACGTCCGCGCGCAGGACCACACCGTCGTCGGCCGCTATCGGCACATCCCAGTCGATGCGCATCCCGTCACGGCTTTCGCTGCGAAACTGGCCTTCCGATGCCATCCATGATCCTAACGGGTTTGTCCGGTTACTATGCCGTGAACCAGACGACCGGCAAAGCCGATAACGCATTTTGCCAAGAGCGCCAGCGGCGCGCTAGAACCCTCACAAGCTTCCAGAAGCGCGAAACGGGAGGAAATCGATGCGCGTCGGAATTGCTGGTCTCGGCAAGATGGGGGCTGCGATCGCTGCGCGCCTGATGGAATGCGGGCATCAGGCGATTGTTTGGAACCGCAGCGCCGACAAGGCAAAGCCGCTTGTCGATGCAGGCGCGAAGCTCGCAAGCTCGCCGGCCGAACTCGCCGCTCAATCGGAAGCGATTCTTACCATCCTCACCGATGCCGAAGCGATCGACGCAGTTTATCACGGCCCAATCGGGCTTCTCTCGGGGGATGCAAAGGGCAAGCTGTTCATCGAAATGAGCACGGTGCGGCCGGAAACCGAAATTGCGCTCGCCGAAAAGGTGCGCGGCAAGGGCGCGGCCTTTGTCGAATGCCCGGTCGGCGGCACCACCGGTCCCGCCCGTCAGGGCAAGCTGTTCGGCTTTGCCGGCGGCACCACGGCCGATGTCGCGCTTGCGCGGCCGCTGCTCGACCAGATGTGCCGGCGGGTCGAACATTGCGGCGAGGTCGGCTCGGGCGCCGGCATGAAGCTCGCGATCAATCTTCCGTTGATGATTTACTGGCAGGCGCTCGGAGAAGCGCTCGCTATCAGCCGTCACCTGAATATCGAACCGGCGCGCATGATGGACATCATCGCCGATACCTCGGGCGCTTCGACCGCGGTGAAGAACAGGGGACCAAATATCGCAACATGGCTCTCCGGCGGCGATTTTGGTGCGGTCACCTTCAATCTCGACGATGCTCGCAAGGATATCCGCACCATGATCGCGGAAGGGCATGCGCGCGGCGTTGATCTGCCGCTGATCGAGAGGACGCTTGCCTGTTTCGATGAGGCGAGCCAGGCGGGTTTCGGACAAGGCGACGGCTCCGGCCAGGCGGTATATTGGTCGCGCCGCCAGAAGAAATGAGGAACGTCATGTTGACGCTTGCGCAAGCCACTACCATTCTCGACACCGCTCTGAAAAAGGGCCGCGAGAAGAATTTTGCGCCGCTGTCCGTCGCTTTGCTGGATGCCGGCGGGCATCTGGTCGCTTTCAAGCGCGAGGACAAGTCCGGCATTCTGCGGTTCGATATCGCGTTCGGCAAAGCCTGGGGCGCGCTCGGCATGGGCTTCGGTTCCCGAACTTTGTTCGAGCGTGCCGAAAAGGCGCCGATGTTTTTCACCAGCCTCACAGCCGCAAGCGGCGGGCGTGTGGTTCCCAATCCGGGTGGCGTGCTGATCCGCAATTCCGCAGGCACCGCGATCGGCGCCGTCGGCATTTCGGGCGATACGGCGGACAATGATGAGATATGTGCGATTGCGGGAATCGAGGCTGCCGGATTGAAGGCCGATCCGGGCGGCAGCAAAAGCTAGCATTCGTCATGCCCGGCCTCGTGCCGGGCATCCACGTTTTGAAACTCAAAAAGACGTAGATGGCCGGGACAAGCCCGGCCATGACAAACAAGTGAGGGAACGTTCAAAATGAAATTCTTTTCCTTCTGGCGATCGTTGGCGTCATTTCGCGTGCGGATCGCGCTCAACCTGAAGGGCCTGAGCCCGGAAGTGATCGACGTCGACCTGATGAAAGGCAAGCAGCGCGAAGATGCCTATCGCAAGGTCAATCCGCAGATGCTGCTGCCGGCGCTGGTGGTGGATGACGGCACCGTGCTGTTCCAGTCGATGGCGATCATGGAATATCTCGATGATGTGCATCCGCACCCCAATCTCATTCCGTCGGAACCTTTGGCGCGAGCGCGGGTTCGTGCATTGTCCGGTATCGTCGCTTCGGATTCGCATCCGTTGATTGTGCCCCGCGTGCGAGAATATCTGGAGCATGACCTGAAGGTCGACGAGGCGGGGCGCACGAAATGGATTCACAATTTTCTGGGTGCCGGAACCAAGGCGCTCGAAACCAATCTTGCTTCCAGCAAAGAGACCGGCCGCTATTGCCAGAACGATGCCATAACGATGGCCGACATCTGTCTGGTCAGCCATGCGGTCGGCTGCAACTTTTTCAAATATGATCTCGCGCCTTACCCGACGGTGCGGCGCATCGTGGAGGCCTGCATGCAGAACGAGGCCTTCGCCAAGGCGCATCCGCTGAAGCAGCCCGGCGCGCCCGCTTCAGTCTGACACTTTCACCGTTGGCAACGCCGTGGAGCGACAATGAAACTCGGTTTCTTCACCATGCCGATCCACGCACTGGACAAGGATTGGCGACTTTCGCTGCGTGAGGATCGCGAGGCTTTCGTACTCGCCGATGAGCTTGGCTTCACTGAAGCCTATGTCGGCGAGCACCAGACCGACCAGGCGGAGAACATCACTTCCTGCACGATGTTCATCGCCTCGCTGATTGGCGCGACGAAGAACATTCGGCTTGGCACCGGCACCGTCAACATGCCGAACAGTCATCCGGCGCGGGTGGCCGCCGAGATCGCGATGCTGGATCACATGCTGGATGGGCGCTTCAATTTCGGCATTTCGCCCGGCGGTCTGCTTTCCGACGCCGAGGTGTTCGGCAATCTGGACGCCGACCGCAACGCGATGTTTCTGGAATGTATCAACCAGGTACTTGCGATCTGGGCCGGCGAACCGCCCTATGACCTGCGCGGCAAATACTGGAACGTGGTGAGCGAGCGGCATTTTCTTCCCGCCATCGGGCAGGGATTTCTGCCGAAGCCGCTGCAGCGCCCGCATCCGCCGATTGTGGTCACCGCGGTCGCACCATTTTCCAAGGGGGTGACGGAGGCGGCGGCGCGCGGCTGGGAGCCGATCTCGGCGAACTTCCTGATGCCGGTCTGGGTGAAGAGTCACTGGCCGAAATACGCCGAAGGTTGCGAACGCGCGGGCCGCCCCGCCGATCCGGCCAATTGGCGAGTCGCCAAAAGCATCTTCGTTGCCGACGACGACAAGACCGCGCGCGCCTATGTGACTGATCCGAATTCGCCGTATCGCTTCTATTACAGCCAGCTCTACACCAAGCTGAAAGCCAATGGCCGCATCGAATTGTTCAAGACGCGGCGCGACCAGCCCGACGACGAGGTCACGCTCGACAGCATCTGCGATCAACTCATCATCCACGGTTCGCCCAACAAGGTCGCCGATGAAATCCTGAAGTTCCGCGAACAGACAGGGGATTTCGGAACCTTGCTCTATGCCGGGAAAGACTGGAAGGATCCGGTGCTCGGCCGCTGTTCGATGGTGCTGCTGGCGGAAAAGGTGATGCCGAAGGTGAACGCAGCGCTCAGTGCAGGCGCCCGGGCGGCTGAATAAAGCGCCCGCTTGCAATGAAATCCGCGCGGCAACGCGCCACAGGCGTCGTGTACCGCAATGCGGTGCGGCTTGACGGGATTCCGCATTCGTCATTCTATGGCGGCAACAACAGAAGACAGACCTCGGGAGGAATTCATGCGTTTGGTGAAATGGACCTTTGCGCTGGCATTTGCGGCGCTGATGGCGGCGCCAGCCGCTGCGCAACAACCGGTCAAAATACGCGTTGCCTGGACCGCGCCGGTTTCCAATTGGGCTTCAATTCTTCTCGAGAAAAAAGATCTCGCCAAGCATCTCGGCAAGTCCTACACGCTCGAGCCGGTTCGCTATGCCGGCACGCCGCTGATGATCACAGCGCTTGCAAATGGCGAGCTGGAAGTGGCGAACCTCGCTTATTCAACGATCGCGATCGCGATCAAGAATGCGGGCCTCGAAGACCTGCGTGTGATTGCCGACGAGTTCCGCGATGGCATGCCGGGCCGCTACACCAATGAATATTACGTACTGAAGGACGGCCCGATCCAGAAGGTCGAGGACCTGAAAGGAAAGGTGGTCGCGACCAATGCCGCGGGCTCGGCAGTCGATGTGGCCTCGCGCGCGATGCTGCGCAAGGGAGGTCTCGAAGACAAGCGCGACTACACAATACTTGAAGCTCCGTTCCCGACTATGCGCGCGATGCTCGCGGAAAAGAAAGTAGATCTGATTCCCGCGGTGTTGCCGTTCTCGCTCGATCCGGAGTTGAAGAAGATCGCGCGTCCGCTGTTCAGCCAGCGCGATGCCATCGGTGTCACTGACATGATCGTATGGACGGCGCGCAAGCCGTTCATCGACAAAAACCGCGCGGCGATGGTGGATTTCATGGAAAACTCGATTCGCATCGTGCGTTGGTATCTTGACCCGGCGAACCAGAAGGAAGCCGCCGAGATCGCCGCGCGCGTGACCAAGCAGCCGGTCGAACGCTTCGGATGGCTGTTCACCGAACAGGATTATTACCGCAATCCCGACATGGTGCCGGATCTGAAGGCGTTGCAGAGCAACGTGAACATCACGAAGGAACTCGGCTTCGTGAAAGACAACATCAACGTCGAAAATTATTCCGATCTCAGCGTCGTGCAGGACGCGCTGAAGCGGTTGAAATAGAGATTTCGAAAAGGCGCGGCGGACCCAAAGAAGCCAACCGGACGGCGCAAGCCGTCCGGTTTCAGCTCGTGCTCACCGCGCAGCTCGACTCGATCTGCTGCATGTCGGTGATCATGACCTGGCCGCCGAAGGCGAGTTGCGAGAGATTGGTGGCGGGGCTGTTGTCCTGGACATAAGGCGCGGCGGCGGTGCAGATGATGCTCCGGTCACCTTGCATGAATTGAACGGTCAGCTGGAAGCCGCCGGTCTCCGGCGTGCTGAGCAGGGTGAGGGTGCCGTTGGAGAATTGCCAAAGATATTGGCCGAAATTCTGTTGTCCCGGTCTTGCGATCCTGCCGGAAAACGAATGGCTGGCCGCTGCGTCGCCAGGCCCCATGGTTGTTATCGCCTCGACCTCTCGGCTCACATCCGCTTGCGCAATGCCGTCGGCGATGCGAATGCGATAATTGTAGGTAACCGTTCCGGGCGCGTAGCCGAGCATGTTGGCGAAGGTGGCGCTGTAGCGCAGGGTTGCGGTGGCGATGAACCCTTGCACGGCTGCGAGTTCCTGCGCAGCAGCCGGCGCCGAAATGGACGCCAAACCCAGTCCGGCGAAAATCAGAAGCGCAGGGGTCCGATGCAGCGACATGGTATCACCATGAAGCTAAACTGATAAAAAATGGTTCCTCGCGAATAGAGGAATGTCGCGAATTTCGGCGTGTTGCGAAGGCGGGTTACACCGTGCTCGGCGCCATCGTCTCCTGATGCCAGCGCAGCAGCCGATGCCGCAGCACCGCCATGCCCTTGACCAGCACATAGCCGACCACCGCGATCTCCAGGATGCCGGCGAATACGCCGCGGGAATCGGCAAAGCGCGACGCCACCATCATGGCGCCGCCGAGCCCATAGCCGCCCATCGCCATTTCGGTAAACACGGCGAGAATGAGCGCGATCGGGAGCGCCACCTGCAGGCCGGTCATGATCTGCGGCAAGGCGGCGGGCACCGCGATCTGCCACAGCAATTCGCGGTTGCTCGCGCCCAGGTTGCGCGCAGACCAAAGCAGGTATTGGTCGACGCCGCGGATGCCGACGATCGTCGCCGTGATCACCGGAAACATCGCGTCGATGACGATCATGGTGATCTTGGAAGCGTCGTAAACCCCAAGCCATAATATGATGACCGGCAGGAACGCCACCTTCGGCATCGGAAAGCCGACCGACACGATCGGATCGAAGAACCAGCGCACCGCGGGAATCCGCGTCATCGCCATGCCGAGCAAAACGCCGCACACGGCTGCAATCGCAAAGCCCGCGAGTGCGCGATAGAGCGTGACGCCGAGATTGATGAACAGGTCGCCGGTGGAGGCGTTGAGCCAGATGCGTTCCAGAACCGAGGTCAGCGTCGGAAGCTGGAACGGCGTCACGGCACCGCTGCGCGCCAGCAATTCCCACGCGATGGCCAAGGCGACGATCGAGCCGGAATGCAAAAGAACATTGCCCGTGCTGCGCAGCAGGCGGGTGCCGAGGGAGGGCTGATCCGCAATTTGCGCTTGCGAGACCTGTGTCACTGTTGCCATCGCAACATCCGGTCCTGAAATATCTGGTAGACGCGGTCGGCGGCGAAGCCGATGAAGGCGACGGTCAGCACGACGGCATACATCGCGTCGTAATTGCCGTTCGAGCCGAGCGATCCGATCAGATAGCCCAGGCCCTCGCGCGCCACGATCAATTCGGAGCTGACCAGCAGGATGAACGACAGCGCAAGCGCGGTGCGGATGCCGTTCAGCAATTCCGGCGTCGCGCTCGGCACCACCACGTCCCACAACATGCGCATCTTGCTCGCGCCCATGCTGCGCGCCGACCAGACCAATGCCTGGTCGCTGCCGCGCGCGCCGTTATAGGCTCCGATGGTGATCGGCAACATACAGCCCAGCAGGATCAAGAGGATTTTTGAGCCATCGCCAAAGCCGAGCCAGATCACCGTCACCGGAATCAGCGCCGATTTCGGCATTGGATAGAGTGCTTCGACCAAAGGCCCGAGCACGACATTGACCGGGCGCCACCAGGCCATGAAAATGCCGAGCGTGGCGCCGACTACGATGGAGAGAAACAGTCCGGCGCCGGCGCGCCAGAGCGAGGCTGCGCCATTGGTCACGAGCTCGCCGTCCTTCAGCATGTCCCACCAGGCAATTGCGATTTCCGATAGCGGAGGCAGTGCGGATGAGGAGACAAGCTGCAGGCGCGAAGTTGCCTCCCACGCGATCGCCAGGATGAGAAGCGGCAGGTAGCGGAACGCCGTCTTCATGACGTGCGGACACCTTGCATCTTCATTGCTTCTTCGCGCACCAGATTCCAGATGTCATCGACCTTCTGGACAAAGGCCTGCGACTTGAACAGGCCGGGATCGGTACGATCGAGCTTGTTGTCGACGATGGTCTTGATGCGTCCGGGGCGGGCCGACATCACCGCGATCCGGTCGGCGAGATAGACTGCTTCCTGCACATCATGGGTGACGAAGATCACCGTTTTCGGCCGGCGCCGCCAGATATTGAGCAGTTCCATCTGCATCAGGTGGCGTGTCTGGGCGTCAAGCGCGCCGAACGGCTCGTCCATCAGCAGAATGTCGGGATCGATCGCGAGCGTGCGCGCCAGCGCGGTGCGCTGCTTCATGCCGCCCGAAAGTTGCGAAGGGTAGCTGTCCTCGAAGCCGGTCAGGCCGACGAGGTCGATGAAGTGCTTTGCCTTTTGTTCTCGTTCGGCGCGCGGCAGGCCGGCCTTTTCAAGACCATATAGGACGTTGTCGCGCACCGTTTTCCAGGGGAACAGAGCGAAGTGCTGAAACACGATGCCACGGTCGGGGCCGGGCTTGGTTACCGGCTTGCCGCCGACGTGAATTCCGCCGGTCTCGATCGGGATGAAGCCGCCGATCAGATAGAGCAGGGTCGATTTGCCGCATCCGGAAGGCCCCAGAAGCGCGAGGAATTCCTGCGGTCGCACGTCGAGTGAAATGTCCTCCAGCGCCAGCACCGCACGGCCATTCGCCGGCCGGTACATGTGGCTTACTTTGTCGACGACGATCTGCGGCTGGTCGGTCATGAGGCCCTTTATAGCCGCCTCGACATATTGCGGGCGAGGAAGATCAAGCCGCTACCGGCGTGAGCAGCGGCTTCTTCTCGAGACCGGCAGCAAGGTTGTCGATCATGAGCTGGCCCATCGCAGTGCGGGTCTCGACCGCCGCGGTGCCGTGATGTGGCTGCAGAAGCACGTTCGGGAAATCGAGCAGCCGTTTGTCGAAATTCGGCTCGCTCGCGAAAACGTCCAGGGCGGCATAGCCGAGACGCTTATTGGCGAGCGCGTCGATCAGCGCCTCTTCATCCACGACCGTTCCGCGCGCGACATTGATCAGCGTGCCTTCAGGCCCAAGCGCGTCAATCACTGCTTTTGAAACGAGATGCTTGGTCTCCGGTCCGCCCTTGCAGGCCACCATCAAGTAGTCGCTTTGCCGCGCCAGCTCCACGACATCGCCGACGAAAGTGTAGGGCACGTCCTTTTTCTCGCGCGTTGCGTTGTAGAGAATGCGCATGCGGAAAGGCACGGCGCGGTCTGCGATGGCGCGGCCGATGCCGCCAAGCCCAATCACACCCAGGGTCTTGTTACCGACGCTGCGGCCAAGCGGCATCGGACCCTTTTTGACCCAGTCGCCTGAACGCGCGTAATGCTCGGCCTCGACGATCCGGCGCGCGGAAGCGAGCATCATGCCAATGGCGAGATCGGCGACTTCGGGGCCGATGATGTCGGGTGTGTTGGTGACGGGAATGCCGCGTTCTTTGGCGGCCGCGAGATCGACTGCATCGGTACCGACGCCGAAGACCGAGATCACCTCGACGTTCGAGAATTTGGCGAGCAGGGCGCGCGTCAATCCGCGATTGGCTTCGGTCGCGATCGCGCGGGTGCGTTGCCCGAGTTCCGCTGAAATCTCCTCCGGCTTCGGGAGATTGAAATAATGATGCACGTTGTAGCGGCGATGAAGTTCCGCCACCGTCGCGTCGGGAAAATGTCCGAGATAGAGGATGTCAGGCTTCATCGACACGTTTCGCCCCGCTGCGCATGTATTGTGATTCGATACACGCGTTCTGTTTTAAGGATGCTAGCGATCCGCCAACCGATCCGTCAAATCGCGCTCAAAGCTCGAACACCCGCTTTGGTGTCTTGTGCAGGCATTCGTCCGGTCCGTCCTTGCCGATGAGATAATTGTCGCAGATCACCGCGAACAGCGACGGCAATTCAAAGCCCGGATGCACGGCGAGGTTCATTCCAGTCGCGAGCGTCATGGTCTCGTCCTCCCGAATGAGTGGACGCTCGACCAGGTCATAGCCCTGCCCGTGGGCATAGAGCCGCTTCTCCTTGCCAAAGCCGCGCGCGGTCATGAACTCGTCATGCGCAGCCGCGACGTCGCGGGCGAGCACGCCCGGCTTGATTTTCGACAAGGTGTGATCCTGCGCTTCGCGCACCGTTTCGAAGCCGTCGATGACTTCGTTCGAGGCTTTTCCGAGCACCATGGTGCGTGCGATTTCGGTATACATACCGCCGGGGCCGGCATTTTCGATCAGCAGCGAGAAATGCTCGCCTTCCTGCAAGGTTCGGCCCTGCATGTAGCGATCGACGAAATTGGAAGCCTGACCGAGTGGCGCTGATGAACCGAGAAACAATCCCTGCTCGCTGCCGAGGAGCCGGCCCTCATATTGAGCAAGCGCGGTCACGTCATTGTCGCGCATGCCGGGCTTTATCTTCTTGCAGACGCGCGCAAAGATCTCGTCCTGCATTTCGGCGCAGCGGCGAACCAGGATCATCTCCTCCTCGCTCTTGATCGCCTTGATCGCGTCCACCCATTCGGTTGCGTCCACAATCTCGGTCTTTCCGGCAAGGCCGGACTCGATCTGGGTCACGAAGCGATAGGGCATGGCGCCGGCACCCAGCATGCCGATGCGGCGATAACCGCGCTTCTTCAATTCGCCGAGCGCGAGCTCACCATGATAGCCGTCGGTATAGGCGATCGAGGTGAAGGCTGGCGTGCAAAGGATGTCAGCGACCCCGCGATGGATCTTGTTCTGTCCATCGAGATTTCGCCGCGCGCCACCCGGCCCCATATCGACGACCGTCATGGCGTCGGCGGTGTGGAAAATCACCGTGCGCGGATAGCCATTATAGGCAGGAAAATCGGTGAACCATTTTACATAGCCGCCGAGCCAGTCGTTGTTGTTCTGCATGACCAGCGCGTCGATGCCGCGGTCCGCCATGCCTGCGCGCACCGCCTTCCAGCGGCGGTTCAACTCGACATCGGAAATCGGGTTCAGTCTGCGGTCGCTCATGGTGTGTCCTGCCATTGATCGCCCTTTCGGGCGGTGGGTTCCCATCCAGTTTCTTGTTGGCTGCATGGAGTAATGATAGGCAGGTTATCCGTCCAGTGGCTCGTCAAACCCACGATACAGTACACGAAAACAGGCCGCGCAAAGCGGCGATCGCGCGCCTCCATCAACACGGAAGGACGCCAGGGAGCGCAACATGAAGCAATCAATCGCATCGTTTGTCGCGATCAGCACGCTGCTTGTTGCGCAGCCTGCATTTGCACAGAGTGCACAAAGCTGGCCGCAGCGGCCGGTGACATTCATCGTGTCGCAGGCGGCAGGCGCGAGCCCGGATGTGATGGCCCGCATGATCTCCAACAAACTCTCGGCCGCTCTCGGCCAGAGCTTTGTGATCGAAAACAAGCCGGGCGCCGGCAATGTGATCGGCGCGCAGGCGGCGGCACGCTCGGCTCCCGACGGTAACACCTTTTTCTTCGCGACTTCGGCCTCGCTCGTCACCAACCCCTACATGGTGAAAAATCTGAGCTACGATCCGGTGAAGGATTTCTCGCCGGTCGCGCTCGTGACCAGGAGCCATCAGATCGTCGTGGTGAATCCCGATGTGCCTGCCAAGACCTTGCAGGAGCTGATCGCGCTCGACAAGGCATCGCCTGGCAAAATATCGGTGTCGGTGGACGGCCCGCGAAACCTGGCGGGCGTGACCGCGCAAGCTCTCAACAAGCGCGCCGGGACCAAATTCGAGCTGATCCCTTCCACCAACATCAACAGCGGCCTGCAGGACACGATCGCCGGTCGGACCCAGGCCGGTGTATTTTCTGCGTCTATTCTGGAATCGCACCTTCGTAGCGGCGCGTTACGGGCGCTCGCGACCGCTTCGACCCATCGGCTGTCGGCGGCACCCGACATCCCGGCAGTCGCGGAGACTTTGCCCGGCTTCGATTTCTCCGGCTGGTTCATGCTGATGGCGCCGGCCGGAACGCCGCCGGATATCATTCGCAAACTCAACGCCGCCATCGACGAAGCCACCCGCGATCCGCAGGTGCGTGACCTCGCGCCCAAGCTCGGATTCGAACTGGACCCGAAGGGTGTCGGCAGCCCGGAACAGGCCGCCGATTTCCTCAAATCTCAACTCGCGCTCTGGGCAAAAACCACGCAAGAGCTTGGCATCGAAGCTCAATAATCGGGCGCCAATCCCGCTCCCGGAGAGCTGTCTGGCATGGATTTTATGCGGAATTGACTCCGTCCGTGTCGGCGTGTTGGCTTGCCGGCAAAGCCGGGTTTCGGCGTTTTGGACCGGAGGGATCAGATGAAGTTAAAGATGATGGTGGCGGCAGCGGGCTTTGTGCTTATGGCCGTGCCTGCGTCCGCGCAGACCAAAGTGAATATCGGCATTTCGGGCTGGACCGGCTTTGCGCCGCTGACGCTCGCCAAGGAGGCCGGCATTTTCGCCAAGAACGGCCTCGACGTGACCATCAAGAAAATCCCGCAGGCGAGCCGCCATCTCGCGATCGCCTCGGGCGACATCCAGTGCGCCGCCACCACGGTCGAGACCTGGGTAGTTTGGAACGCCAGCGGCATTCCGACTACGCAGATTTTCCAGCTCGACAAGTCTTACGGTGCCGACGGCCTGGCCGTGCGCGCGGATGTGAATTCGATCAAGGACCTCAAGGGCAAAACGGTTGCGGCCTCGGCGCCCGGCACCTCGCCGTATTTCCTGCTGTCATGGTTCCTGAAGAAGAACGGTCTGTCGCCCAAGGACGTGACCATCGTGAACATGGAGCCAGGACCCGCCGCGCAGGCGTTTATCGCCGGGAGCAACGACGCCGCGGCGACCTACGAGCCCTATCTCTCGGCCGTTCGCGCGGCGCCCGACAAGGGCAAGATCATCGCCACCACGCTCGATTATCCGATGGTGATGGACACCTTCGGCTGCACGCCGAAATTCATCGCCGATAACGAAGCGGCGGTGAAGGCGTTGACCAAGAGCTATTTTGAAGCGCTTGCCATGATCAAGGCCGACGAAAAGAAGGCCTTTGAGATCATGGGCGCCGACGTGAAGCAGACCGGTGAGGCGTTCGGTAATTCGGCGAAATATCTGCGCTGGCAGGACCAGGACGCCAACAAGAAGTTCTTCTCGGGCGAGCATGCCGCTTTCTCGAAAGAGGCGGCGGACCTGCTCCTGGAAATCGGGGTGATCAAGCAGATTCCGGATATGTCGAAGCTCGCCGATCCCAGATTCGTGCAGTAGTTTTTATTTTTCCCTCTCCTCGCGAAACGGGGAGAGGGTGCCAAGCAAGCGTATCGCGAGCGAGGCGGGTGGGAGCTCAACTGAAAAATAAATCTCCGCTCGTCCCCGCGAAGGCGGGGACCCAATCCTTTTCTCTGGATTCCCGCTCGCGCGGGAACGAACGGATTTTGTACTCCGGTTCTGCTGTCTTACCGGCCTTTCGAAACCGAGCCTCATGAGACCGCTCGCACCCATATCGAACGTCACCCGCGTCCTGCTGGGCATCTCGTTCTTTGTGCTATTCGTCGCAGCCTGGGGCTTCGTCACCTTCGGCGGCCATGTCTCGAAGACCTTCCTCGCCGATCCCTGGACCATGGTACAGGACGGCACGCAGCTGCTGACGAAATACAATTTCTCCTACGATATCGCGGTAACAATCTGGCGCGTGGTCGGCGGGTTCGTGATCGCGGCGTTGGTCGCCGTGCCGATCGGCATCCTGATGGGGGCCTACAAGCCGATCGAGGCCTTTCTCGAACCGTTTGTTTCCTTCGCGCGTTATCTGCCAGCCTCTGCTTTCATCCCGCTCTTGATTCTTTGGGCCGGCATCGGCGAATTGCAGAAGCTGCTCGTTATCTTTATTGGCTCAGTGTTTCAGATCGTGCTGATGGTGGCGCTCGCGATTGCCAGCGTGCGACGCGATCTGGTGGAAGCGGCGCTTACCCTTGGCGCTCGCGACCAGGGCATCCTCGCGCGCGTAATGATTCCGTCCGCCGCTCCCGAGATTGCCGAAATCCTGCGGCTCGTACTGGGCTGGGCATGGACCTACGTGATTGTCGCCGAACTGATCGGCTCGTCGTCCGGCATCGGTCACATGATCATCGACAGCCAGGCGCTGCTGGCTACCGGTCAGATTATTTTCGGCATCATCGTGATCGGCATCATCGGGCTCATATCGGATTTCCTGTTCAAGGCTGCCAATCGCTGGCTCTTTCCCTGGAGCCAGATATGAGCAAGCTTCATATCGAGAATGTGTCGCGTGTATTTCCCGCGGTGCATGGCGGTGTGCCGACGCGCGCGCTCGAACCGACCGATCTCGACATCGCCGACAACGATTTCGTTACCATTCTCGGCCCCTCGGGCTGCGGCAAGTCGACCTTGCTTCGCCTCGTCGCGGGCCTCGACACACCGACCACCGGAAAGATACTGCTCGACGGCAAACCCGTGACGCGGCCCGGCCCGGATCGCGGCATGGTGTTCCAGTCCTACACGCTGTTTCCATGGCTCACGATCTCCGAAAATGTCGGTTTCGGATTGCGCGAGAAGGGCGTGCCCCAGGCCGAACGCAACTCCACGGTCGGGCAATGGCTGGAGCGCGTCGGCCTGCAAAGCTTTGCGCGGCATTATCCGAAGCAGCTTTCCGGCGGCATGCAGCAGCGCACCGCGATCGCGCGCGCGCTTGCCAACGGTCCGGAAATCCTGCTGCTCGACGAGCCGTTCGGCGCCCTCGACAATCAGACCCGCGCGCTGATGCAGGAACTCCTGCTCGGCATCTGGGAGCGCGAGCGCAAGACCGTTTTGTTCGTGACCCACGACATCGAAGAGGCGATCTTTCTCGCCTCGCGCGTGCTGGTGATGAGCGCGCGCCCCGGCCGCATCAAGGCGGATCTCCGCGTAAGCTTGCCCTATCCGCGGCATTACACGATCAAGACCTCGCCGGAGTTTTCAGAGTTGAAGGCGCGACTGACCGAGGAAATCCGCGCCGAAGCAGTGCTGGCGGCGGAAGCGCATTAGTATCATCGGCAATCGAGAGTTACACCGATTTCGCAGGGACGGGCGGCTGACCAGAGCAGTCTTGCGGGTCCCGTTTCACGCCCGCCATTTCCTCAGGAAGTGATGTCCCACCAGTACCGCCGCGATCAGTACCGCGCCGACCAGCACCACGAGCGCCATATATTCCTGCGCGACAGCCACCATCACGGCGATGGCGAGCAGCAGCAGTCCGACCAGCGCGAACATCCATTCCAGATGGATGCCGGCAAGCAGACATCCGAGGGAAAGGATCAGCAGCGTAGTCAGTCCGGTCGCGATCGATGTTTGCTCGCCGCTGCGACGGAAGATGCTGAAGTTGATGGATATGGTGAGCGCGACCGCGAGCCAATGCAGCACCTGCCGGATCACGGTCCGGTCGAGTGTGCGGGTCTGCGACCAGGCAGCAGCGATGCAGATCAGGCCGAAGATCGGAACGAGCGTCAGCCAGTAATTCTCGGCCCACGTGACATTGGCCAGCGTGACACCGGCGCCGATCAGCGCCAGCACCATCATGATTGCCGCGAAGATCGCGGAAACGGTGAGGGATACGGCCTGACCCTTCGGTTCGGCTTCAGGAAGGGGAACGGGCAGTTCGTCGCTCACGGTTCAATCCTTTCGGCGGTTTCTACGAGAGACTCGGCAAATTCAATCCCTGCTTCTTCGCCCAGTCGATCGCCTCGTCGTAGCCGGCATCGGCATGACGCATCACGCCGGTCGCCGGATCGTTCCATAACACGCGCTCGACGCGCCTTGCCGCTTCCGGCGTGCCGTCGCACAGAACCACCATGCCTGCATGTTGAGAATATCCGATGCCAACGCCGCCGCCGTGATGGATCGAGACCCAGGTCGCACCGCTCGCGCAATTGAGCAGCGCATTCAATAATGGCCAGTCCGATACGGCGTCCGAGCCATCCTTCATCGCCTCGGTCTCGCGATTGGGGGAGGCCACCGACCCGGAATCGAGATGATCGCGCCCGATCACCAGCGGCGCTTTCAGTTCACCCTTCGCCACCATCTCGTTGAAGGCAAGGCCGATGCGATGCCGGTCGCCGAGCCCGACCCAGCAGATGCGTGCCGGCAGGCCCTGGAAGTGAATGCGCTGCCTCGCCATGTCGAGCCAGTGATGCAGATGCTTGTCGTGCGGCATCAGCTCTTTCACCTTTTCGTCGGTCTTGTAGATGTCTTCGGGATCGCCCGAGAGCGCGGCCCAGCGGAACGGACCGACGCCGCGGCAGAACAGCGGACGGATGTAAGCGGGGACGAAGCCCGGAAAGTCGAAAGCATCCTTCACGCCCATGTCGAGCGCGCGCTGGCGGATATTGTTGCCGTAATCGAGCGTCGGAATTCCCCGCCGGTGGAAATCGAGCATGGCGCGCACATGCACGGCCATCGATTCCTTCGCTGCCTTTTCGACCGCTTTCGGATCGCGCTCGCGCCGTTCCTGCCATTCGGCAAGAGTCCAGCCGGCGGGCAGATAGCCATTGATCGGATCATGCGCCGAGGTCTGGTCGGTCACCACATCGGGCCTGACGCCGCGCCGAACGAGTTCGGGATAAATTTCCGCTGCATTGCCAAGTACCGCAACCGAGACGGCTTTCTTCTCCTTGCCGGCGCGATCGAGGATGGTGAGCGCCTCGTCGAGATTCTTCGCCTGCATGTCGACATAGCCGGTGCGCAGCCGCATCTCGATGCGCGAGGGCTGGCATTCGATCGCGAGCATCGACGCGCCTGCCATCGTGGCGGCGAGCGGCTGCGCGCCGCCCATGCCGCCGAGACCGGCGGTTAAAATCCATCGGCCTTTGAGGTCGCCATTGTAGTGCTGGCGGCCGACCTCGACGAAGGTCTCGTAGGTGCCCTGCACGATGCCCTGCGAGCCGATATAGATCCACGAGCCCGCCGTCATCTGGCCGTACATCATCAGGCCCTTGCGATCGAGCTCGTTGAAATAGTCGAGAGTTGCCCAATGCGGTACGATGTTGGAATTGGCGATCAGGACACGCGGCGCGTCCGCATGGGTCTTGAAAATGCCGACCGGCTTGCCGGACTGCACGCACAGGGTCTCGTCGCCTTCCAGCGCTTTCAGCGACGACACGATGCGATCATAGCTTTCCCAGTCGCGCGCGGCACGCCCGATGCCACCATAGACCACGAGCTCGTGCGGTTTCTCGGCCACTTCCGGATCGAGGTTGTTCATCAGCATGCGCATCGGTGCTTCGGTTGCCCAGCTTTTGCAGGACATCACCGGACCGCGCGGGCTGCGGATGATGCGGTCATTGTCGAGACGCTTGGACATGACGAACCTTCAGCTTTCGAGAGAAGGGAGTGTGGAGGGACTTGTCGCCTCGATCAATGCGCCGCTTGTCACCATCTCGGTCGCGGTCGCGATGTCAGGCGCCATTTTCCGGTCGGCTTCGAGCTTGCGCACATGCTTGCGAAGAAGTGCGCGCGCCTGTTCCAGATCGCGGCTCGACGTCAGCGGGCTGTGAAAGTCGCAGCCCTGCGCCGCGGTCAGCCATTCGATGCCGATGACATGGGCGGCATTGTCCGCCATCTGGACCAGACGCCGCGCGCCATGCGCCGCCATCGAGACATGATCCTCCTGATTGGCGGAGGTCGGGATCGAATCGACGCTCGCCGGCATCGCCATCTGCTTGTTCTCGGAAACCAGCGCCGCCGCCGTCACTTGCGCGATCATGAAGCCCGAATTCAGCCCTGGCTGCGGTGTCAGAAACGCCGGCAGGCCGGACAGGACAGGGTCCATTAGCATGGCGATGCGGCGCTCGGCGATCGAGCCGATTTCGCAGATCGCGAGTGCCAGCATGTCCGCTGCAAACGCGACTGGTTCACCGTGGAAATTGCCCCCGGAAATGACTTCGCCGGTATCGGCCAGCACCAGCGGATTGTCGGAAACGCCGTTTGCTTCGGTGGCGAGCGTCGCCGCCGCCTGCCGCATCACGTCGAGCGCGGCACCCATCACTTGCGGCTGGCAGCGCAGGCAATAAGGATCCTGGATGCGATCGTCGAGGGTGCGATGCGAGGCGCGGATGGTGCTGCCCTGCATCAGTGCGCGCAACGCGGCGGCGACATCGATCTGTCCGCGATGACCGCGCAGGATTTGGATTCGTTCGTCAAAGGGCGTGTCGGAGCCGCGCGCGGCATCGGTCGAGAGCGCGCCGGTGATCAGCGCCGACTGGAAGATGCGCTCGATCGCAAACAGCGCATAGAGCGCGTGCGCCGCGGAGAATTGCGTGCCGTTCAACAGCGCAAGACCTTCCTTCGGTGCCAGCACGACCGGCTCCAGTCCGGCCCGGCCAAGCGCATAGACCGCGGGCATGCGCTCGCCACCGTAGAAGGCGTCGCCTTCGCCGATCATGACGGCGGCGAGATGGGCCAGCGGCGCAAGATCGCCCGAGGCCCCGACCGAGCCGCGCGCGGGGATTATCGGAATCACATTGCCGGTCAGCATGCCGTGCAGCAGCTTCAGGCTCTCGCGCCGGATGCCTGAAGCGCCGCGGCCAAGGCTGATGAGTTTCAGCGCCATCATCAGCCGCACGATCGCCGCCGAGACATGTTCGCCGACGCCGGCGGCATGGGACAGCACAAGATTGCGTTGCAGCGTTTCAAGGTCGCTGTCGGCAATCCGCATATTGGCGAGTTTGCCGAAGCCGGTATTGATGCCGTAGACGGCTTCGCCCTTCGCGACGATGGCGGCCACCACGGCGGCTGCCCGGTCGACTTTGGCGTAGACCTCCGGTGACAATTCAAGCGCCGCGCCGCGTGCCAGTTTCCGCAGGTCCGACAGCGGCAGAGCATCACCCGAAAATGTGACCGCGTCCGTCATTTGCCGCGCCACACCCGCGCGTGCAGTGGATTGAATCCGAGCCGGTAGACCAGCTCGGCCGGGCGCTCGATATTCCAGATCGCAAGGTCGCAGGATTTTCCGGTCTCGATGGTGCCGATAGTTTCCAGCCGGCCGAGCGCGCGCGCGGCTTCCCGCGTCACGCCCGCGATGCATTCCTCGACCGTAAGCCGGAACAGCGTCGCCGCCATGTTCATAGTGAGCAGCAGCGACGTCATCGGGGAGGTGCCGGGATTGCTGTCGGTCGCAATCGCGATATGAGCCTTGTGGCGACGCAAGGCCTCGACCGGAGGAAGCTGTTTCTCGCGCAGCATATAGAAGGCGCCCGGGAGCAGCACCGCCACGGTTCCAGACTGCGCCATCGCAGCGATGCCGGTCTCATCGGTATATTCGAGATGATCGGCGGAAATGGCGTCGTAGCGCGCCGCAAGCGCGGCACCGTGCAGGTTGGAAAGCTGGTCGGCATGCAGCTTGACCGGCAGGCCGTTCGCTTTCGCGGTATCGAAAACGCGCGCGATCTGCTCGGGCGAAAAGGCAATCCCTTCGCAGAAGCCGTCGACGGCGTCTGCAAGACCGGCCTGCCTGATCTGCGAAATCATGGCGCAGACTTTGGCGATGAAAACGTCCTTGTCGTGCGCCTCGGGCGGCATGGCATGCGCGCCGAGAAAACTCGTGATCACGTCAACCTTGCGCTCGCGGCCGAGTCTGCGGGCGGCGCGCAGCGTCTTGGTCTCGGTCACAAGGTCGAGACCATAGCCCGACTTGATCTCTATCGTGGTGACGCCTTCGGCGATCAGGGCATCGAGCCGCGGCAGCGCTTGCGCTACAAGCTGATCCTCGCTTGCCGCGCGGGTCGCCTTCACGGTCGAGACGATGCCGCCACCGGCGCGCGCGATTTCCTCGTAGCTTGCGCCTTTGAGCCGCAATTCGAATTCATGAGCGCGGTCGCCGCCATAGACGAGATGAGTGTGGCAATCGATCAGTCCCGGTGTGATCCAGCGACCATCGAGCCGTACCGTCTCGCCGGCCTCCCATAATGTGGGAAGTTCCCGTTCGGCCCCCACGAATGCGATCCTGCCGTCTTTCGCGGCCACTGCGCCCGCTATTTCGCCGAGCCCCTCGCGCTGCGGGGACAGCGTTGCAATACGGGCATCGCGCCAGATTTTGTCAAAACGCATGACCTTCTCTATATCGGCGGTGAAGGCCGGATGTCGAGCGAGGCTGAATTTGCGCGCATATCAGTTCGAAAAGGCCCTGCTGCCGTCGGGTTTCGACGACAACGTCCTGGTCGAGGTCGATGACGGCGGCAATATCGCGCGCGTCGCACCCGGCGAAATCAAGGCCACCGCCGAGCGCGTCGAAGGCATCGCGCTGCCCGGTCTGCCGAACTTGCATTGCCACGCTTTCCAGAAAGGCATGGCCGGGCTCGCCGAGCGGCGCGGACCGGCCCATGACAGCTTCTGGACCTGGCGCGAGGTGATGTACCGCTTCCTTGCAGCGCTCACGCCGGACGATGTCGAGGCGATCGCTGCCTATGCCTATGTCGAGATGCTGGAAGCCGGCTTCACAAGGGTCGGCGAATTCCATTATCTGCACAACGATATTGGCGGGGCGCCGTATGCGGATCCAGGCGAGATGGCAGCGCGGATCGCCGCCGCGAGCGTCACGACGGGCATCGGCCTCACGCTGCTGCCATGCCTCTATACTTATGGCGGCTTCGGCAATGCCGCGCCCAATTCCGGACAGGCGCGCTTTCTCAATTCGACCGACCGATTTCTGACGCTGATGGCGCGCACGCGCGAGATTGTGGCGATCGTGCCGGGCGCAAATTTCGGTATCGCGCCGCATTCTTTGCGTGCGGTCTCGCCGGAGCAATTGCGCGCGGTGACGGAAGCCTTCCCGCAAGTCCCGGTTCACATCCATGCCGCAGAACAGACCAGGGAAGTGGACGACTGCATCGCAGCGCTCGGCGCGCGGCCGGTGCAATGGCTGCTCGACAATGCCGGAATCGATAAGCGCTGGTGTCTTATTCATGCGACCCACATGACCGACGACGAGACGCAGCGGCTCGCGCACTCCGGCGCGGTCGCGGGCTTGTGCCCGCTCACCGAAGGCAGTCTTGGCGATGGCATTTTCAACGGCGAATTGTTCCTTGAAGGCAAAGGCCGCTTCGGCATCGGCACAGATTCCAATATCCAGATCGATGCGCCGGCGGAGCTGCGCCAGCTCGAATATTCGCAACGCCTGAAGCATCGCGGCCGCAACCTGATGACGCTGGTCGAAGGCGAAAGCACCGGCCTGTCGCTTTACACCAATGCACTGAAAGGCGGGGCGCAGGCGCTGGGCGGCGGCATCGGTGCCATCGAAGCGGGGCGCCGTGCGGACATCGTTGTGTTGAATCCCGAGCACCCGGACCTTGCGGGCGCGAGCGGCGACATGGTGCTGGACGTCTATATATTCTCCGCAGGACGCGCCCTGATCGACCGGGTGATCGCAGGCGGAAATACCGTCGTGAGCGGCGGCCGCCACCATGCGCGCGACGCGATTGCCCGAAAATACCGCGATACGGTCGCACGGCTGGCCCGATCCTGAGGTCGCACCGCCTCAGACCCTTGCGAACCGGCGGAAATCTGTAATGCTTCGAGGTTGAAGGCGCCATGCGAAGCGCCGCCTAAGGGAGAACGAGCGATGCCCTTGCGCTTGATTGCCGCTCTGATCGCGTCCTCGTTGTTTGCGTATTTTTGCGTCCTGGAATCGCAGGCGCTGGATAAGCGGTTCACCGATACGGACGGTGACCTCGTTGCCGATGCACCGACCGATCCGAAGCAATGGGTCGATCCGCCAGTTCTGGTGTTTGCCTATACCCCGGTTGAGGATCCCGCAGTCTATGCGAAGGTCTGGGACGGGTTCATCCGCCATATGGAAAAGATCACCGGCAAGCGGGTGCAGTTCTTTCCGGTCCAGTCCAACGCAGCGCAACTCGAAGCAATGCGCGCGGGCCGCCTGCATGTATCGGGCTTCAACACCGGCTCCAATCCACTGGCGGTGAATTGCGCCGGCTTCGTTCCGTTCACGATGATGGCTTCCCTCACCAACGAATACGGCTACGAGTTCGAGATCATCACCTATCCCGGCAGTGGCGTGACCAAGGTCGAGGACCTGAAGGGCAAGAAGGTCGCCTTCACAGCGCAGACTTCGAATTCCGGGTTCAAGGCTCCCGCCGCTTTGCTGCAGCAGAAATTCGGACTGGTGGCCGGCAAGGACTTCGAACTTGTGTTCTCCGGCAAGCACGACAATTCGATCATGGGCGTCGTCAACAAGGATTTTCCAGTTGCCGCGGTCGCCAATTCGGTGATCCAGCGCATGACGGGGCGTAACGTGATCCGGAAGGATCAGATCGTCACCCTGTACAAGTCCCAGACCTTCCCGACCACAGGCTACGGCTATGTCTACAACCTTCATCCGAAGCTGGTGGAGAAAGTGAAAGAGGCCTTTTTCACCTTCAAATGGGAGGGGTCCGATCTGCTCAAGGAGTTCGGCGTCGCCGAGCCGCCGCAGCAGAAATTTGTTCCAATTACCTACAAGGAGCATTGGCAGGTCGTGCGCGATGTCGACGAAGCCATGGGCGTCAAATACGACTGCAGCGGCTGATTGTTGTGGGCCGAGCTTCGCGAGGGCATGATGTCGCGGCAGCCTTCGGCCAACCGGCCCTTGCGAAGGGTCGCAAATCTGTAATGATCGCTCCCTAGCTGAGCCTTTTCCTGGCCGGTCAGGACCGCTTCACAGGCGCAACCTCGGACCCGGCCCGGCTCGCTTACGGGAGGTTTTTGCGATGCGGTTCCGGTCTTTCGGATATGCGATTTCTGCCTTGCTGCTTGCGGCGCTGCCGTTTTCCGCGCAAGCGCTCGATCAGCGCTTCACCGATACCGATGGCGACATGGTCGCCGATACGCCGAAAGACCAAAAGCTGCTGGTCGATCCGCCGGTGCTGATTTTCTCCTATACGCCGGTCGAAGACCCCGCGATGTATGCCAAGGTCTGGGACAGTTTTATCAAACATCTCGAAAAGGTCACCGGCAAGCGGGTGCAGTTTTTTCCGGTGCAGTCGAACGCCGCGCAGCTCGAAGCGATGCGTGCCGGCCGCCTGCATGTCGCAGGTTTTAACAGCGGCGCCGTTCCGCTCGCTGTGAATTGCGCGGGTTTCGTGCCGTTCACGCTGATGGCGTCGAAGGACGGGCAATACGGCTACGAAATGGAGATCATCACCTATCCCGGCAGCGGCGTGACCAAGATCGAAGACATCAGGGGCAAGAAGATGGCCTTCACCGCCCAGACGTCCAATTCAGGATTCCGGGTGCCGTCGGTTCTGCTGAAGCAGCAATACGGTCTTGAGGCCGGAAAGGATTACGAGCCGGCATTTTCCGGCAAGCACGACAATTCGGTGATTGGCGTTGCCAACAAGGATTATGCGGCGGCCGCGATCGCCAACGAAGTGATGCAGCGCATCATCGAGCGCGGTATCGTCAAGAAAGATCAGATCGTCACCATCTACAAGTCCAAGACCTTCCCGACCACCGGCTATGGCATGGTCTACAATCTGAAGCCGGAACTGGCGGCGAAGATAAAGGAAGCGTTCCTGACCTTCCCCTGGGAAGGCTCCGAACTGGAGAAGGAATTTGCCTCGACCACCCCGCCGATGCAGAAATTCCTGCCGATCAACTACAAGGAGCATTGGCAGTCGGTTCGCGAAAGCGACGAGGCGGTCGGTGTCAAATACGATTGCAAGGGCTGATCCAGTGTGGCGGTTCGGAAGTCCGCTTCATTGTCGCCGCGCTCTCGTAATGGGACACTAGCCGATGCTGCGCATCGAGGGGCTGACGAAGCGCTACCGCACCGGTGACATGGCGCTGAAGGGCGTCGATCTCGCGGTGCCGGCGGGTGAGGTGATAGGTCTCATCGGTCCCTCGGGCGCCGGCAAATCCACGCTGATTCGCTGCATCAACCGGCTGGTCGAACCGACCGCAGGCCGGATTTTTCTGAACGAGCGCGAAGTCACCGGCTTGGGACGGCGTGAGTTGCGCCGGATGCGCCGGCGTATGGGCATGATCTTCCAGGAATTTGCTTTGGTCGAGCGACTGACCGTGATGGAGAATGTGCTGTCCGGCCGGCTCGGCTATGTGCCGTTCTGGCGAAGCTTCACGCGCCGCTTTCCGCCTGGCGACGTCCGCAACGCATTCGCGACCCTCGATCGCGTGGGGCTGATCGACCATGTCGACAAGCGCGCGGATGCGCTCTCGGGCGGACAGCGCCAGCGCGTCGGTATCGCGCGCGCGCTGCAGCAGGAGCCCGAATTGCTGCTGGTCGACGAACCGACGGCAAGCCTCGATCCAAAAACCTCGCGCCAGATCATGCGGCTGATCGGGGAAGTGTGCTCGGAGCGCAATCTCGCCGCGGTGGTGAACATCCACGATGTCGCGCTGGCGCAGATGTTCTTAAAGCGCATCGTTGGCTTGCGCGCAGGTTCCATCGTCTATGACGGCCCTGCCGACGGACTAACGCCTGAGGTGCTGACACGCATCTACGGTGAAGAGGACTGGACGCGCGCCGGCGAGAAGGATGAAGACGAGGAAGCCAGCGTGCCAACCGTCAAATTGCCGGTCGCGGTCTGAACACCGATGAGCGCCGTAACGTATCCCTCCACCTGGCGCCGGCCGCCGCTGATCAAGAGCGCCACGCTGCGCTGGATCATCTATGGCGGGGCGCTGCTCTACGTCGTGGTCGCTGTCGGCGCCATCGATGTGAACTGGTCGCGGCTCGCCGAAGGCGCGGCGCGCGGCGCTCGCCTTCTCACCGGCTTCCTGCACCCGAACTTTACCTCGCGCTGGGGTGACATCGTGCAGGGCATGCAGGAAAGCCTGACCATGACCGTGACGTCCACGGTGGTCGGCATCCTAATCTCGATCCCGATCGGCATCGGCGCCGCGCGCAATCTGTCGCCGCTGCCGGTCTATCTCGTCTGTCGTGCCATCATCGCAGTGTCGCGGACGTTTCAGGAAGTGATCATCGCAATCCTGTTCGTCGCGATGGTGGGCTTCGGACCATTCGCGGGCTTTCTTACGCTGTCGTTTGCGACCATTGGCTTTCTCGCTAAACTGCTTGCCGAAGACATCGAGGATATCGATGCCGGGCAGGCCGAGGCGATCCGCGCGACCGGCGCGTCATGGCTTCAACTCGTCAATTATGCGGTGCAGCCGCAGGTGATGCCGCGGCTGATCGGGCTGTCGCTCTATAGGGTCGACATCAATTTCCGTGAATCGGCGGTGGTCGGCATCGTCGGTGCCGGCGGCATCGGCGCCACTCTCAACACGGCACTCAGCCGCTATGAATACGACACTGCTGCAGCTGTCCTGATCATGATCATCGTGATCGTGATGTTTGCGGAATATTCCTCGAGCGTGATCCGCAAGAGGATTCAGTAATGCCGCTGATCCAGACCTTCGACGGTCCTCCGCTCTGGCGCCGCCGCACCACAAAGCAGGAATTGCTGCGCTGGTTCGGCTGGCTCTGCCTGGTTGCGCTGTTCGTGTTCTGCTGGCACGTCATGACCAAGGATACGATCTGGGCTTTCGTATTGGATGCGCCGACCCAGGCCGCCGATATCGGATCGCGCATGGTGCCGCCGCGCTGGTCGTATCTGCATGAATTATGGCGGCCGCTATGGGATACACTGGCAATTGCGACGCTCGGCACGCTGCTTGCGATCATTGTCGCAATTCCGATCGCATTTCTTGCCGCCCGCAATACCACGCCGAGCGCATGGCTGGTGCGACCGCTTGCCTTGCTCGTCATCGTGTCGTCGCGCTCGATCAATTCGCTGATCTGGGCGCTGCTGCTGGTAACGATTCTCGGTCCGGGCGTGCTGGCCGGTGTGGTCGCGATCGCGCTGCGGTCGATCGGCTTTATCGGCAAGCTGCTTTACGAAGCGATCGAGGAGATCGACACGGCGCAGGTCGAGGCGATCGAGGCATCGGGCGCGTCGCCCGCGCAGGTGATGGATTACGGCATCGTGCCGCAGATCATGCCGGCCTTTGCGGGCATCGCGGTGTTCCGCTGGGACATCAATATCCGCGAGTCGTCGGTGGTGGGACTCGTTGGCGCCGGCGGCATCGGACTCAATCTCGAAGCGTCGCTCTCGACGCTTGCCTGGACGCAGGTGAGCCTGTTGCTGCTGGTGATCCTGTCGACCGTGCTGCTGAGCGAATGGGTGTCGGCGAAAGTTCGGCACGCGATCATCTAGACGCTACTGCTTCTCCAGCCCCGCCTTCTCCGCGACTTCCTTCCACAGTTTGACCTGGCTGCGCACCTTGTCGGTCACGTCCGCCGGATTGCTCGAGACCGGCACGCTGCCGAGGCCCTTCAGCTTCTCTGCCACGGCAGGCGCGGCAATGGCCTTGCGCAATTCGGCGTTCAGCCGGTCGACGATCGGCTTTGCGACTCCCTTGGTGGTGGCAACACCGGTCCATGCCAAAACCTCGAAGCCGGGGGCACCGCTCTCGGCAATGGTCGGCACCTGCGGCAGAGACGGCCAGCGCGATGCGCCCGAGACCGCAAGCGCGCGGAATTTCCCGGCCTCGATCTGACCGAAGATCGCGGTGCCGGCCGCAATGATGAAATCGACATTGCCGCCGAGCAGGGCTGTTACCGCGCCGGCATCGCCACGGAACGGGACGTGCACGAACTTGCTTTTGAGCGATACCGCGAACAATTCCGAACACATGTGCTGTCCGGTACCGACACCGGCGGTGCCCACTGTTAGCGTACCGGATTTCGCGCGCGCTTCTTTCACCAGATCGTCGATCGACTTGAAGCGGGAGTCGGCGTTGACCACAATGAAAAATGGAAATTCGGTCACGGTAGTAACGAACGAAAAGTCCTCCACCGGATCGAAGCCGAGCTGCTTGTTGAGCGCGGGCGAAATCACGTGCCCCGTCGTGAACAGGACGAGCGAATAGCCGTCAGCGTCGGCCTTAGCCACAGCGTCCGAAGCGAGGTTGCCGCCGGCGCCCACCTTCGCCTCGTTGACGATGCTCCAGCCGGCCGATTTCGAAAGCTCTTCCGCGAGCACACGTGCAATCGTATCGGCGTTGCCGCCCGGAGCGAAGCCCTGCAGGAAGCGGATCGGTCTATTCGGATAATCCTGTGCCGCAGCACCTTGAATGCAAAGCATCGCGCCGATCAGCGCGAGAGTGAAGCGGAACATCTATTCCTCCCGGCAACTTTTTCGTCGTTGCCGGGAGGCTAGCCGAGTTCAGGCGGCGCTGACAATCTCAGCCGCCGTGTGCCGCAGGAAGTCGCGCGTAATGGTCATGTCCGCCTGCGACAGCCCGTGACCGGCCGGCAAGGTGCGGTGCTGCACAAGCGCGTCGGAGCGCTCGAGGATGGACGCAAGCTGGGCCGCGGTTGCGGCCGGAATAATCGAATCCATCGACCCCGACAGGATCAGCACCGGCTTGCCGGCGAGATCCGCGGCCGGTGGTTGCGACAGCGGCACCATCGCGCGCAGCAGCACCGCGCCAGACAGCACTTCCGGTCGAAGCAGTAGCATCGCCGCCGCAATATTGGCGCCATTCGAAAATCCGAGCGCGATCGGTGCGGGCAGGCCATAAGCCTGCCGCGCCTCGCCGATGAAGTCGGCAAGCTCGTTGGCGCGCTTTTGCACATCGTCCTCGTCGAACTTGCCCTCCGCGAACCGCCGGAAGAAGCGCGGCATGCCGCCTTCCAGCACCTTGCCGCGCGGCGACAGCAAACCCGAGCCCGGCGCCACCATGCGACCGAGATCGATCAGGTCGTTTTCGTCGCCGCCGGTGCCATGCAGGAGAAGGAGCGGCGGAAGAGATGCGTCCGCCGCAGGCTCGTAGCGATGCACGAAGGATAATTTCTTTTCATTGGTCATGACATCTTCCTTCACGCGAGTTCCGGCAACACCTGCTCGATTTCGCTTCGCCGCTTCTCATAGACCGGCGGCAGCTTCAGCGACTGACCGAGCGCGGCGACCGGCTCGTCGATAGCGAAGCCCGGCAGGTCGGTTGCGATCTCGAACAGTACGTGGCCCGGCTCGCGGAAATAGACCGAGCGGAAATAGTTGCGATCCTTCTGCTCGGTGGTGTGCATGCCGTGATTCTCCGCAAGCTTCTTCACCATGGCGAGCTGCTCCGCGTCATCGGCGGCGCGAAACGCGATGTGATGCACTGAGCCCGCGCCCATGCGCCCGGGCAGGAACGAACCCGCCGCATGGATGTCGATGATGCCGCCGATGTTGGTATCACCGGCCTTGAAGCGCACCAGGTTGCCTTCGCGCCCGGCTTCGGTGAAGCCGAGCACGTCCGTCAGGATCGCACCGGTCGGCGCGGCGTCGGTCAGCAGCAGATTGACGCTGTGGAATCCGCGAATTGCAAATTCCGCAGGCACGTCGCCGCTATGCCAAGGCCGTTCATTCTCGATCCCGGGCACGCCGATCAGCGCGAGCCGCATGCCATCCGGGTCGCGGAACGACACGATGCTTTCGCCGAAGCGTTTTGCGGGCACTTCGTGTGCCACGCCCTTCTCGACGAAGCGGTGCGTCCAATAGCCGATCGCAGCCGCCGGCACGCGGAACACCGTCTCCTGCGTCTCGCCGACGCCGAGCCGTCCGGCTGCCGCATGCTCCCACGGAAAGAAGGTGAGGATGGTGCCGGGCGAGCCGGCCTCGTCACCGAAATAGAAGTGATAGGTGCCGGGATCGTCGAAATTGACGGTCTTCTTGACGAGCCGCAGCCCAAGCGTGCGGGTATAAAAGTCGAGATTGCGCTGCGCCGGACCTGCGATGGCGGTGACGTGGTGGATGCCGTGGTTGGTCATGATTGCCCTCCAATGCAGGCGCCCTATCTGGCGCCGAATTCGTGAGAGGAAGATATTGACTGCGTTAGGCGAATAAATAGAAACTATGGAAACTCATTGTTTCCAATTATTGGCTCATGCTCCCGGACCTCGAAGGCCTCGCCATCTTCGCCAAAGTTGCCGAATTGCGCTCGTTTGCGGGCGCTTCGGCCGAGCTTGGTCTCTCAAAGCCGACCGTGTCCAAGGCGATCTCGCGGCTGGAAGTCCGGCTCGGCACCCGCCTGTTCAACCGGACGTCGCGCCGGCTCGCGCTCACAGATGCCGGCCAGCAATTGCTAGAGCGCGCCGCCCGCATGCTGTCGGAGGCCGAAGCGGCCGAAAGCGAGGCGCGGGCGCAATCTTCGGCACCGCGAGGCCGCGTCCGGCTCGCGGCGCCGATGTCTTTCGGCCTTCGAGAAATCGCACCGGCCCTGCCGGATTTCTTTGCGCAATACCCGCAAGTGTCCGTCGACCTGCATCTGAGCGATGACACCATCGACCTGATCGGCGAGGGTTTCGACATGGCGCTTCGCATTGCTGCGCTGCCGGATTCATCCTTGCTCGCGCGCAGGCTTTGCGCGGTGCCGCGCGCGCTGGTGGCGTCGCCCGAATATCTGAAGTCGCACGGCACCCCGAAACATCCGCGTGAACTCACTGGTCATGTTTGCCTCGGCTATGCCTATCTGCCGGCGCCGGATGTCTGGCGTTTCCGCAACGGGAAGGGGGAGGAGATTGTCGTGCGTGCGAGCGGTCCGTTGCGCGCCAACAATGCAGATGCGCTGATGCCGGCCCTGCTCGCGGGCTTTGGGCTCGCGGTGCAACCGGAATTCCTGATCCGCGAGGAGCTTGCGAACAGGAAACTGGTCGCCGTCATGACTGATTGGTCGCTGCCGGAGATCGCGCTGCATCTCGTGCTGCCGCCCGGCGGCCCGCGACCCGCGCGCGTGGAAGCACTGGCGGAGTTTCTGCGGAAGAGATTTGCGAAGCCATAACCTGATCCGTCATCCTGAGGTGCGAGCGAGCGCAACGAGTGAGCCTCGAAGGATGAACGGCCGAGGTCCAGCCCGTCGCCCTTCGAGGCCCGGCTTCGCCGGTCACCTCAGGGTGACGGATAACAACATGGTCCGCGCCGGCTTTTAACCTCTCCTCGGCTGAATCATCTGTTCGAGCAGCACTTCCTTGCGTCGCGCTAAAGCTTGCCGCGAGCGATAGGCGTTGATGGTAATACGGCGCGCCGGTGCGATCGGCCGTGCTGCGAGCAATCCGAGTTTCACTTCCATGTCGGCCGCGCCCGCCGGGATCACGGCAATGCCGGCGCCGGTCTGCACCATCACCTTGATGGTTTCGACATTGTCGACGATGGCGCGGATGCGCGGGCGCATGCCAAGATCGTTGAACATGCTGGAGACGATCTGGCCGTAGCCGATAGACAACTCGTTCATGATGATCGGCTCCTCCATCAACAGCGCAATATCGAGCGGACCTTTCTTTGCGGCGAGCTTGTGAGCCGGCGGCAGGATCAGCTCCATGTCCAGTTCGAACAGCGGAATACCGATCAGGCCGGACGGCACCCGATCGGCCGCGACCTCGGTGACGACGCCAAGGTCGAGCCGGTCGTCATAGAGGTCATCGAAGATCACACGCGTCGGTGCCGTCTTGATTTCGAGATGCAGGTTGGCTGGAAAGCTGCCAGGCGGAAACATCCGTGGGAGAAGGACCGGTGCCAACCCGGATCCGATGCCGACGATCAGCGCCTCGACGCCGACGCCCGAAAGCCTGCGCGCCACGTCGGAGAGGTTCATCAGGTCGGTGACGACGCGCTCGGCCTCATAGAGGAACATGCGGCCGCGCTCCGTCGGTTCGATACCGCGTCCGGTGCGGCGGAACAAAGAGAAGCCGACGCGTTCTTCCAGGAGTTTCACCTGTTCGGAAACCGCCGATTGCGAGATGCGCAAGCGGCCGGCCGCCTTGGTGAAGCTGCGCTCTTTGGCCACGGCGAGCGCGTATCGGATTTGCCGAAATTCCATGCTGCAGCGCTCCCAATTCGGGCAGGTGTCCGCCTAAAACTGCCAAAAATCCCAATATTTCAGTGGAGTTCTACATCAAGCTATCGGATTTTCCGATATCTCCATCCGAAAATGCTGTTGGACGAAAGAACCTTCCGGGTGGACCATTGTGTCGCTCGTCCCCGCGAAGGCGGGGACCCAGAAGAACTGGATTCCCGCTTACGCGGGAATGAGCGGAGCGAAGCGCATCATCGGAGTGCCAAATGGCCCAGGCCAGCCTTCGCATCGGGATCGATACCGGCGGCACCTTCACCGATATCGTCTGCGTCGATACCGCCTCAGGCGCCGTATCCGTCACCAAGGTGCCGAGCACGCCGGCCAATCCCGCACTCGGTCTTGTCGCTGGCGTTACGAAAATTCTCGGTGACGTCGGCTCGGCCGAAGACAGCATCATAGGCCTCGCGCATGGCACCACGGTCGCCACCAATGCATTGCTGCAGGGCTCGATCGATTCCCTCGGCCTGATCGTCACGTCGGGTTTCCGGCATGTGCTTGAGATCGCGCGTCAGGCGGTGCCGGACGGCTACGGCAATTCGTATTTCTGGGTGAAACCGGAACGTCCGGTGCCGCTCGAGTTGATCCGCGAAGTCGGCGGCCGTCTGAATTTCAAGGGCGAGCAGTTGCGCCCGCTCGACGAGAACGACGTGCGCGAGGCTGCACGTTTCTTCAAGCACAAGAATATCCGCGCTTTAGGCGTCTGCCTGATCCACGCTTATGCCAACGACGCGCACGAAAAGCGTGTATTGGAAATCCTGCGCGAGGAATACCCGGACTGCACGATCTCGATTTCCTCGCAGGTGCTTCCCGAATATCGCGAATATGAGCGCACGGTCACGACGCTGGTGGACGCTTTCGTCAAGCCACACATGGATCGTTATCTGCGGCGCGTGAAAGATGCGCTCGGCGAGCGGTTGCGCGACAAGCCCTTCCTGGTCATGCAGTCGAATGGCGGCGTGATGAGTGCAGGCCAGGTAGTGAACAAGCCGATCACAACGGCTCTCTCAGGGCCGGCGGCAGGTGTGCTTGGAAGTGCGGTGATCGCGAAGCTCGCGGGCTTTGAGAATATTGTGACGCTGGATGCCGGTGGCACCTCGACCGATCTCAGCCTGATCGAAAAGGGCGTGCCGCATCTCACCAATTCCGGCTCGGTCGGACCATTCCCGGTGCGGATCCCGATGATCGACATCGAGACCATTGGCACCGGTGGCGGCTCGATCGCCTGGGTGTCGCGCGAAGGCCATCTGAAGGTCGGGCCGAAAAGTGCTGGCGCCGATCCCGGACCGATGTGCTACCCGAAGGGCGGCGACCAGCCCACCATCACCGATGCCAATCTGGTGCTCGGGCGTCTGCCCGCCGCGTTGATCGGCGGCGGCATCGCGCTCGATGTCACGCGCGCCAAAAGCGGCATGGCCGATCTGGCGGAGCGGCTGGGCGCGAAGATGACGCCGCTGCAGATGGCCGCCGGCATCATCGAGATCGCCAACTGGAATCAGGCGAACCGCATTCGTCAGATGACGATCCAGCGTGGCATCGATCCGCGCGAATTCGCGCTGCTGTCCTTCGGCGGCGCCGGTCCGGTGCAATCGGCGGCGGTGGCGCAGCTCATCGGCATGAAGGCGACCATCATCCCGCCGAGTCCGGGCAACCTCGCGGCCTTCGGCCTGCTGGCGGTTGACTGGCGCAACGACCAGATGGTCACGCGCGTGATGTCGGAAGACAGGATCGATCTCGCCGCGATCGCCGACATTTATGCGGGGCTCGAGGCCGACGCGGTGAGGCGGCTGCAAGCGGATGGCATCGCGAAGGGTCGTATCCGGCTCGTGCGCGAGGCGGACCTTCGCTACGCCGGGCAATCGATGGAAGTGCGCGTCGTGGCGCCCGGCGGCAGCATCGATCGTGGTTTCGTCGATGCGCTGATCGACGCCTTCCACGCCGCGCACCGGCGCAATTTCGGCTACGACTACAAGGCCGAGCAAAAGATCGAGATCGTCAATTTCTGCGTGTCCGGCTTCGGCATGATCGAGCGGCCGAGCCTGCCGAAGCTTGCCGTCAAGACCGGTGCAAAAGCGCAGCCGAAAGGCCGCCGGCCGGTCTATTTCGACCGCAGCATGCGCGACACCGAGGTTTTCGATCGTGCGACTTTGCCGCCCGGTACGCAGATCGCAGGTCCTGCTATCGTCGAGGAATTCGGCTCGACCAGCGTGGTGTTTCCCGGTCAGGCGCTGCATGTCGACGATCACGGCATCATGGTGATCCGGCAGGAGCAGGGACATTGAAGCCATGAATATCCGGTCTCGCCCCGTCGCAGCATCGAAGGCTCATCCCTGGCCGACCGCGCCTGCACCAATCAGTGCGAACGATGTCGATCCGATCATTCTGCAGATCGTGGAAGGCACGCTGAATTCGATCGAGGCGGAGATCGAATATGCGATCGAACGCACCGCGCGAAGCCCGATGATCCGCGAGGCGCATGATTACCGCGTCGGGCTGTTCGACCGATATTCGCGCAAGCTCACCGGCCGGTCTTACTCCGCGATGCCGCAGGCGGTGATCCGCGACTATCCGCCGGAGACGATGAAGCCCGGCGACGTGTTCCTGATGAACGACACTTATCTCACCGAGGGCTGCATCGGACATCTTCCCGATCTGTGCTCGACCGTGCCGGTGTTTCATGAGGGCGTCGTGGTCGCCTATATCCAGGCCTTTGGCCATCACGACGATATCGGCGGCCGGGTGCCGGGTTCGATGCCGGGGACAGCAGCTTCGGTGTTCGAGGAAGGCCTCGCGGTGCCGCCGATTCGGGTCTATTCGGAAGGCAAGCGCAACGACGAAGCGTTCAAGATCATCCGCCGCAACACGCGGCTGCCCGAGATTCTGTCGGCCGATCTGGATAGCGAAATCCAGGCCTGCATCATGGGCGCCAGACGCATGGAGGAATTGTTCCAGCGCTTTGGCACGGCGACGGTGGAAGCCTGTTTCCAGTCCATCATCGAGAAATGCCGCAACATCTTCCGCGACGAATTGATGCCGAAAATCGCCGATGGCGATTATGTCTGGCACGATTATGTGGAGCGCGAGGTCGAAGGCCGCGTCAGGCTGCACAAGATCGCGCTGAAGATGACGAAATCGCGCGACAAGATCGTGCTCAATTTCACCGGCACCGATCCGCAAAGCGACGGCCCGCTGAACTGGCCGGCGGATTACGCCGACGGCGCGTTCCTGGTCAAATGGATTGCGCCGATCCTGCGCAACCTCGCCGATAGTCCGGAACGCGCGGCCGAGATCAATGTCAACGAAGGCGTATGCGAGATTTTCGACGTGGTGTTTCCGCCGAAGGGAACGCTGATCACGCCGATCTGGCCGGCGCCGACCAATGCGCGCTCGTTCGTGCTGCTGCGGTGCCTGTCGTTGCTCGCGGGCGTGGTGGCGCAGGCGGTGGACGGACGCATGCCGGCCGATCAGGAAACCATCCGCTATACCGGCTTCTACGGCACCGACCTCGAAGGCAAGCCGTTCCTGTCGCGCGAAGTGCTCGGCGGCGGTTCCGGCGGCCGCACTTACGCCGATGGCAATGACGCGATCCATATCGTGCCGGATTCGCGCAACCAGCCGGCCGAGTTCACCGAGACCAAGTTTCCCTTCATCGTCGAAAAGCTTGCCTTGCGCACGGACTTCAGGAGGCGCCGGACAACGGCGCGGCGGACTTGGGTACGACAAGCATTATTGCGCTCTGGTCGATTGTCACACCATCGTCACGGCCGATCGCGTCAAGCTCGGCTGCTACGGTGTCAATGGCGGCCATGCCGGCAAGCCATTTCTGGTGACGGTAGATCCTGGCGGTCCCAACGAGAGACGGCTCGGGGGTCTGGTCGACGGCGAGCCCGTCAAAGCAGGCGAAGTAGTGCGGGTCGAAACCACCGGCGGCGGCGGCTGGGGCGATCCGCTCGATCGCGAGCCCGAGCTTGTGCTTCTCGACGTGTTGCAGGGTAAGATTTCGCCCGAGGCGGCGCGGAATGATTATGGGGTAGTAATCGCGAGCGCGCCGCAGGAGGTTGCTGTGCAGACGCAGGCAACTGACGATGCGCGTGCAAAGCTCCGCGGGGCGCGGACGAGCAAGCGGCCGATGATTGATCGTGGTGCAGGTGAGGAAGTGGCTTAAAATCATGGCAATCGACGTCGTCAAGGTTGAAATCAAGAGCGTGATGGATGCTTCCGGGCTGGAGGAGCATATTGCATCCGGCCGTATCAAGGCCGACGAGGTGATCGCGGTTATCGGCAAGACCGAAGGCAATGGCGGCGTCAACGACTTCACCCGCATTCTGTCCGATCAGGCCTTCCGCGCGGTGCTGAAGAAGCACGGCACGCGCTCCGAGGCCGAGATCAAGCAGGTGCCGATGGTGTGGTCCGGCGGCTGCGACGGTGTGATCACTCCGCATGCCACGGTGTTTGCGCGCAACAACAAGGCCGGACCGGGCGGCAAGCCGCGCCTCGTCATGGGTACAGCATTGAGCCCGAAGATATTGCCGGAAGATATCGGCCGGCCGGCGATGGTCGAGAAGGTCGCCGAAGGCGTGCGGCTTGCAATGAAGAACGCCGGGATCACCGATCCGCGCGACGTGCATTATGTACAGACCAAGACGCCGCTTCTCACGATCGAGTCGATCCACGACGCACATTCGCGCGGCAGCGATGTCGCCTGCGAAGTGCATGACTCGATGGGGGTGTCGAATGGCACTACCGGTCTTGGCATCGCGGTTGCGCTGGGCGAGATCAAGATGCCGAAGGCGGAGGACATCTGCCACAACCTCGATCTTTATTCTTCGGTCGCGTCGTGTTCGTCCGGTGTCGAACTCGATCAGGCGCAGATTGTGCTGCTTGGCAACAAGGAAGGCGCCGGCGGTCGTTACAGGATCGGCCACAGCGTCATGAAGGACGCGCTCGACATCGACGGCATCTATGATGCGATCCGCGATGCCGGGCTCGAATTGCCGGAGCGGGCGCGCGCAAGCGACCTGAACGGCAAAGTCGTCAATTGTTTCATGAAATGCGAAGCCGACCGCACCGGACGGCTACGCGGGCGCCGCCAGATCATGCTCGACGATTCCGATGTGCATCATCATCGACATTCCAAGGGCGCGGTTGGCGGCGTTGCCGCGGCGGCGATCGGCGACCCCGCGGTATTCGTATCGGTCGATGCGATGCATCAAGGACCGCAGGGCGGTGGCCCGGTCATCGCGATCGTGGATGTCGGGGAATAGCCACGCCTGACACGAGGGACGTAAGCGTCGGCGAGTGAATGCAGCGATGGGAGTTCGGATCATGTTGATGTTGTCACGTTTCCTGAAAGGCTCGGCAATTGCGCTTGCGTTGTCGATCATCGCTGTCGGTGCGGCGCCGGCGCAAACGCCGGACAAGGTCCGCGTCGGCGTGTTCCCGGTCTCGTCGACCCTGCCGCTGTTCGTTGCGATCGAGCGCGGCTTCTTCAAGGAGAACAATATCGAGATCGAGATGACGCGGCTGATCGGCGGACCGCCGAACGTCGCGGCGCTGATCGGCAACCAGATCGACGCTTCAGCCGTGCTCGTCACCATCGAGGGCATGAACGCCAATCTGAAGAAACCCGGCGTCGCCATGTATATTTCGCTCAATAGTCAGAACGCGAAATATCAGATGGAGCAATTCGTCGTCCGCAAGGGGCTTGAGATCAAGTCGCTGGCCGACCTGAAGGGTAAGAAGATCATGTCGGCGCCTGGACCGGCCAACGTGACGATGGCGCGCGCCGCGCTCGCGGCGGCCGGATTGAAAGAGGGCGACTATCAGCTCGATCAGCTCGACATGGGCCAGCATGTCAACGCAATGACGGCCGGCACCTTCGATGCCGGCTACACGCTCGAGCCAAATGCCAGCGTCATGCGCAAGAACGACGTCGCCACCACCTTCGAGGCTGGTGTCATCGCCAAATATGTGCTGGGCGATCCAAATGCCAATGCCTGGGTCGGTGGCTGTGCGCTCTCGAGCGATTTCATCACCTCGAAGCCGGATGTCGCCAAGCGCTTCACCGCGGCCTGGGGCAAGGCGGTAAAGTTCATCAATGACAATCCGGCCGAGGCCCGAAAGTACCTGATCAAGAACACTTTCACCCCGGACGACATCGCCGCCACCGTGCCGCTCGTCAAATTCGAAATGGTGAGTGACTTGAAGCCGAGCGACATCGCCGATTTCCAGCGCTTCATGGATTTTTCGGTGAAGACCGGAACGTTGCCTGAAAAAGTCGACGTGTCGAAATTTCTCGTCAAATTCTGATGCGGTCGCAGGCCCGGGGCTGATAGCATGAATGTCATGACTTCGGCTTCAAGCCCCTATCGCACCTCTTTCGGCCCGGATGGCGAACCGCCCGCGCATATCACCGTGCGCGAGTTGTCGAAGCAGTTCCAGGGCGACGTGATCTACGACAGTTTCAATCTTGATATTCCGCGCGGACGCTTCACGTCGATCTTCGGGCCGAATGGGTGTGGCAAATCCACCCTGATCAACCTGATTTCCGGGCTCATTCCGGTGGATCGCGGCACCATTCTGTTTGGCGGAAAAACGCTGGCGCAGACCCGGATCGGCTATGTGTTCCAGAACTATCGGGAGGCGCTGTTTCCGTGGATGACGGCCTTCAACAACATCCGCTATGCGCTGCAATTGCGGAAGGTCGGGGAGCCGGAAGCCACGGATCGAGTCAACAAGCTGGTGGCACGGCTCGGCGTGAAGATCGACCTCAATCGCTATCCTTACGAGATGTCCGGCGGCCAGCAGCAGCTGGTTTCGATCATGCGGGCCCTCGTGGTCGAGCCGGAAGTGCTGTTCTTGGACGAGCCTTTTTCCGCGCTCGATTACGAGATGACCCTGTTCATGCGCGATCAGTTGCAGCGCATCTTTGAGGAGACCGGCACCACCATGGTTCTGGTGTCGCATGACCTCGAAGAAGCGGTCTATCTCGCAGATTATGTGTTGTTGCTCTCCCGCCGCCCCGGACGAATCGCCGATTTTCCAGGCGTGCCGATGGCGAGGCCGCGCAACGACCTCACCTTGTCGCAATCGGAATTCGTCGATCTGAAGGGCCATTGCCTACAGATCTTTCAGCGCGAGGTGCGCCGTTGACCACCACGCGCTTCGACAGATTTCTCCCGTTGATCGGCGTCGTCGGGCTGATCGTCGTCTGGTATGTCGGCTATTGGGCGCGCATCGTCGATCCGGTGCTGCTGCCGCCGCCGGACGCAGCCTTAAAAGCGTTGTGGAAGGGCATGACCGGCGGGCGGCTGCTGTTCGATTTCTGGCAGACGGTGATCCGCACCTTTACTGCCATTGCGGTGGCGGCCGTGATCGCGATCCCGCTGGGTGTTGTGCTCGGCTCCAGCGAACGACTGTATCGCTCGGTCGAATTCATCATCGACTTCTTCCGCTCGACGCCTGCTTCGGCGATGTTTCCGCTGTTCCTCGTCATCTTCGGTGTCGGCAACGCCACCAAGATTTATGTCGCGTCGTTCGGCGCGGCCTTGGTGATCCTGTTCAATGTCGCCTATGGCGTCATGAATGCGCGCAAGACCCGCATCCTGGCCGCGCGTGTGATGGGTGCGTCGCGGTGGCAGGTGATGAAGGATGTGGTGCTGATGGAATCGCTGCCGCAGACCTTCGTCGGCTTGCGCAACGGGGTCTCGCTCGCGCTCGTGATCGTGGTCGTCGCCGAGATGTTCATTGGCTCGGTCGACGGTCTGGGCTTCCGCGTCTTCGAGGCTCAGCAGCTCTTTGACATGCCGGACATGTATGCGGCGATCTTCGCCGCCGGCGCGCTCGGCTACGGTCTCAATGTGCTCTTCCTTTTGATCGAGAAGAGCTTCGTCCACTGGTCCGGAAAATAATGTCTTCATCGGCCGATCTCTCGCGGCGCTCCGCCGTCGAGCTTCGCGAACTCGTTCGTGCGCGCAAGGTCTCGCCGGTCGAGATTCTCGACGCGCATCTCGCGGCGATCGCTCGCCTCAATCCGAAATTCAATGCGATCGTGACCTTGGTCGAAGATCAGGCGCGCGCCGCGGCGAAGAAGGCCACAGATAGCGACGGAGCAAATCTTCCGCTGCATGGCCTGCCGGTTGTCATCAAGGACGTGACCCTCACCAAAGGCATCCGCACCACCTTCGGTTCTCCGCTCTACAAGGATTTTGTACCCGACGAGGACGCCGCCGCGGTTGAGCGGTTGCGCAAGGCCGGCGCGATCATCCTCGGCAAGACCAATACGCCGGAATTTGCGACCGGCGCCAACACCGTCAATGCGCTGTTTGGCGCGACCCTCAATCCGTGGAATCCCGCGCTCAGCCCGGCCGGATCGTCCGGGGGTTCGGCGGTCGCGGTCGCAAGTGGCATGGTGCCGCTCGCGCAGGGCACCGATTTCGGCTGCTCGATCCGAATTCCGGCTGCGTTTTGCGGCATCGTCGGCGTGCGTACGACCGGCGGACTTATTCCCAATCGCGGCATGCGGCTGCCCTGGGATGGTGGCCAGGTGCACGGGCCGCTCGCGCGCAGCGCCGAGGATGCGGCGTTGATGCTTGATGGCATGACGGGACTTGATCCGCTCTGGCCGATCTCGGCGGCGCCGCCCTGGCAGAGCGCGCTCGACATCGTGCAGCGCACGGAGAATGCGAAGGGCTTGCGGATCGCATATGCACCTGACATTGCCGGTTTCGGCGTGGACAAGGAGATCGACGACATCTGCCGCGCGGCGGTGCGTCGTCTCGAAGCCGATGGCGCATCCGTGGAAATCGTGGATTTCAGCGCTGCCGACGGCTTCAATGCCTACAAGGTGCTGCGCGGCGAATGGATGGTTGGCCAGCAGCTTCAGCGCATCGAGATGCTCGATAAATTCGGGCCGAACCTCGCCGGCAATGTAAGGGACGGTTTGAAGCTTACGGTTCGGGACACGGCGGCAGCCGAAAATCTGCGCGAAAAGGTTTGGAAACGCTTCTGCGATCTGTTCGGGAAATACGATTTCCTGATCACCCCGGCAGCTCCGGTACCGCCTTATCCGATCGAGAAGAACTATCCGGACGAGGTCGGCGGCCACAAGCTCGACAATTATATCGACTGGATCGCGCCGGCATTTCTGGTCACTCTCGTTGGCTTTCCGGCGGGCTCGGTGCCGGCGGGACTGACCGAGGCGAAGCTGCCGGTCGGACTGCAAATCGTCGGCCCGCGATTCTCCGAGCCGCAAATTCTTGCTCTTTCGAAACTGGTACAGCGCGCCAATCCGGTCGGCTGGCCGACCCACGCTGGCTAACCTGCCGCTCGCATTTACCGTGCTTTAAGCAACCTTCGGGGTTTCGGGGCCGTATTAGCTAAGCCTAATTGTAGGTTCGCTACGTTAACTGCGTTGGACCACAATCCGTCGAACGCATGCCGCTCCACATCGCCCAGCTTCCAAGATTGCTTAAGGAGCGCCGTTCTTCGGCGATCTTTGGCGTCGCTATCATTGCAATGCTTTGGTGCGGCATATCGTTAAAGTATTATGAAGACTATCGCGGCGATCTGAGGGATGCGGAACGCTCCGGCAAGAATTTCGCAATGGCGTTCGAGGAGAACGTGCTTCGCTCGCTCGGCGAAATCGACAAGGCGCTGCTCTACATGCGCCGCACGGTCGAAAATCAACTGGATAAATCCGATTTCCATACCATCGTCAGCACCACCGACGTGCTGAGCGAGATCATCGTGCAGGTCGCCATCATCGATGCCAAGGGCATCATGCGGGCCTCGAATGCGGGACCGCAGCCGGCGCCGCCGATGGACCTGAGCGGTCGTGAGCATTTCCAGGCCCATTTGAACAGCAAGGAAGACCATCTGTTCATTTCGAGGCCGGTGGTAGGCCGCGTCAGCCGAAAGTGGTCGGTGCAGGTCACTCGGCGCTTTCTCGATAGCGAGAGGAATTTTGCAGGTGTCGTCGTCGCCTCCCTGAACCCCGAACACTTCACAAATTTTTACAACAACCTCGACTTCGGATCTTCGGCCTCGATTGCACTGGTCGGCGCGGACGGCATCGTGCGTTCGAGTGGAGGCGGCGACGGAGGTTTCGCGCTCGGCCAAGATTTGAAGAACACCGGAACGATGCGCTACCTGGCCGATTCCACCAGTTCGAGTTTTGTGCGCACGGACCCGAACACCGGCGAAGAGAGCCTTGTGAATTTCCGCAAGGTGCGCGGCTATCCGTTGTGGGTGACGGTCAGCAACAAGTTGTCGGAAATCTATCAGGGCTCCTATTACGACTTGCGGGTCAATATTCTCGCGGGCCTGCTCCTGACGCTGATCATGATCGCGGCGATCGAGCAGATCCTGCGGACGGAAGCGAAGGCGCGCCAGAAGGCCGACCAACTCAATCTCACACTTGAGAATATGAGCCAGGGCATCATGCTGGTGACCAAGGATTTCGAAATCCCGATCATCAACTCGCGCTGCGCCGAACTTCTGGGCTTGCCCAAGGAGTTCATCAAGTCGCCGCCACGCTTCGACGAATTGGTCGCCTATCAGGCGCGCGCAGGCTCCGACACAAGGTTTGAGGATACGAAGATTGACCTTTCGGCCAGCCGCCATGAGACCAGCGACAGCGGCGGCAAGCTCACGATCTCCGAGCGACAGATGCCGAATGGCAGCATCATCGAGGTGCGCAGCGGCCATCTGCCTGACGGCAGCTTCATCCAGACCTTTACCGACATCACCAAGCGGCGCGAGGCCGAGGCCTATGTGGCGCGTCTCGCCTCGGAGGATCCGCTGACAGGGCTCGTCAACCGTCGCGTCTTCCGGTCCGCGCTGGAATCGATCTGTGCCAAAGCCGACCGCGGCCGGCTGGCGAAGGTCGGGGTCTTGTTCATGGACCTCGACCGCTTCAAGACGATCAACGACACGCTCGGACATCGCGTCGGCGATCTGCTGTTGCAGGCAGTGGCCCAACGGCTGCGCGAATGGGTATCGCCGGAGCATATGCTGGCGCGGCTCGGCGGTGACGAATTTGCCGTCATCGTGCCAAAAGTGGAATCGCTTGCGGCGGTTGAAGCACTCGCGAGAGGCGCGATCACCGCGATGGCGGCGCCGTTCAGTATTGACGGCTATCAGATGTCGGCGGGGATTAGCATCGGCATCGCAATCGGTCCGCAGGACGGTGCTTCGGCCGACGAGCTGCTGGTGGCCGCCGATCTCGCGCTTTACGCAGTGAAGGCGGAAGGCCGCGGTAATTTCAAATTCTTCCACAAGTCGATGAACGCCGACCTGAACGACCGGCGTCAGCTCGAACTTGATTTGCGCGCCGCAATCGAACGCAACGAACTAGAACTTTATTATCAGCCGCTGATTGATCTGCGCACCAACCAAGTGACCGGGTTCGAGGCATTGGCACGCTGGCGTCATCCGGAGCGGGGGAACGTTCCTCCGACGGTATTCATTCCGGTAGCCGAGGACAGCGGCCTGATCGTCGCCATCGGGGAATGGGCGCTGAACGAGGCGTGCCGTCAGGCGACAAGCTGGCCGGAGCATTTGAAAGTTTCGGTGAATTTGTCGCCCGTGCAATTCCTGGCGCCAAATCTGCCGGGCAAGATCCGGCAGACGCTGTCGAAAGTCGGGCTCGCGCCGCAGCGGCTCGTTCTCGAAATCACAGAGCGTATCCTGTTGGATAACAGTGCCGAGATCATCCAAAAGCTGGGCAAGCTCAAGAAGCTCGGTGTGCGTATCGCGCTGGACGACTTCGGCACCGGCTTCTCCTCGCTCAGCTATCTGCGCAGCTTCCCTTTCGACAAGATCAAGATCGATCGATCTTTCGTGTCCGATCTGAATGCCGGCTCGAGCCATGCGGTGATCGTGCAGGCGGTGGTGTCGATCGCACGCGCTCTCGGAATGACGACCACGGCCGAAGGTGTCGAAACCGAGGAGCAGCGCGCATTGCTGGCCGCGCTCGGCTACGACCAGGCGCAAGGCTATCTGTTCGGCGCAGCGGTTCCGGCCGACAAGGTGCCGGGTGTGATTGAAGCCTTCGGGCCGAAAAAGTCGATCGCGGCCTAAAGCGTTTTCGAGCGAATTGGATGCCGGTTCGCGTAAAGAAAACGCGTCAAGAAAAAATGGAGCCTCGGTTCTGATTTGATCAGAACCGAAAAGGCTCTGGCTCAGCCGCGGCGCTTCTGCTTCGCCTCGTGCCATAGCAGCAGCAGGCCGGACCCGACGACGATCGCAGAGCCGATAAGCAGGCCTGAGGTCGGCACGTCGCCCCATACGAAATAGCCAATCCCGATCGCCCAGACCAGCATCAGGTAATAGAACGGCGACACCGCCGTGGTCGGCGCAAGCAGCAGCGACCGCGTCCAGGCATATTGTGCGGCTGCATTGGCAACGCCACTGAAACCCAGCATCGCTGCGTCCGCAGCCGTGGGCATCCGGAAGCCGAAGGCGAGCAGGAAGGTGTGGACGATGCCGAGCACTACCATTTGCCACATCAGCAGCGTGAGTGCGGATTCGGTTGCCGTCATGCCGCGCACGGCGACCGTGACGCTGCCATACATGATCGCGTTGGCGAGTGCGAAAAGCGCGCCGATTTGCAGTGAGTCGGTGCCGGGGCTCGCCACGATCAGCACGCCGCTGAAGCCGGTCAGCAAGACGGCCCAGCGCATCGGCGATGCGCGCTCCTTCAGCCATAGGACCGAAAGAAGAGCGGCCCATAGCGGCGCCGAGAAGTTGATCGCAATCGCGCCGGCAAGCGGCATCAAACTGAAGGCGATGACAGTGAAGGTCTGCGAGATCGACTGCGACAGTCCGCGCGCGATATGTGCCCCCGGCCGCGAGGTCGCGAATACCGAAAGTCCGGTAAAGGGCAGCACCACGGCGGCGCAGACCAGAAGCGACGAGGCCGAACGAAAGAACATCACCTCGCCGACGGGATAGATCGCGACCTGCCATTTTGCGATCGCACTGGAGACCGCGAACAGGAAAGTTGCGAGCACCATGTAGAGAATGCCGGCGGGGACATTGTCGAGGGGCTTGATGAAAGCCCCGGCCGGCCGGGGGGCGCTTCCGGCCGGCCGGTCGGCAAGCAGGCTGGTCTTCGCCGCATTTCCGCTGGGGACGGAATGCCGATGAAGGGCGAGCTTGCCAAAGGCCATGTACGTTCCGTGTGTCAGGCGGCGGCGTCGAAGACGCCGCTGATGAGATTGCATTCGAAAAGACGAGGCATCAGGTCCGAAGACGTCGTAGGCAGCGGAGTTGCGCGGGCGGCGAGCGCCTCCATGTCGGCCAGCATCTGCCGCCGCGCTTCGACCGCCTGTTCGAGCGTCACCGGCTCAAATCCGATCGAGGCACCCGCTTTCAGCCGCCCGAGCGCGGGAATGTCAGCGGAGATGACGTTTGCGATTTTCGGATAGCCTCCGGTGGTCTGGCGGTCGGCCAGCAGCACGATCGGCTGTCCGTCGCCGGGAATCTGGATCGATCCCGGAGCGACTGAATCCGAGACGATGTTGGCGCCGCGGCTATGCACGACCGACCGGCCAGTAAGACGCAATCCCATCCGGTTGGAATTGGCGCCGACGACATAGGCGCTTTCCGCGAATGCCTTGAACTCGGCATCCGAAAAAAAATCCCGTTGCGGACCCGGTACGATGCGTACACGCGCCGGCGTTGAGAGCGCGAGCGAGCCGAGGGTCAGCTCCGGTGCCGCGCTCGCATCCTCGCAGCGCAGAGGCAGCAGGTCGCCTTCGGCCAGGGCTCGCCCTTCGATCCCACCGATACGGCTTCGAATATCGGTCGAAACGCTGCCGAGCACGGGAGAGAGCGCAAGTCCGCCCTCGATCGCGAGATAGGCGCAGGCACCGCCCGAAATGGCGCCGATCCGGATGGCTTCGCCGCGCCGAAGTGTGACGCTGCGCATCATATCGATGCGTTGTCCGTTGCGTGCGGCAGGGTCTGAAAGCCTTTCGATCCGCGCTTCGCCGCCAGTAACCGCCACGCGCACCGAATCTGCTTCGACCGCAAGCACCGGTCCGCGATAGAAAATCTCGAGTGCTGCCTCATCCGCACGGTTGTTTACGAGCGCATTCGCGGCGGCAAGCGCCACTACATCGAGCGCGCCGCTGACCGGCACGCCGAGGTGCTGATGGCCGATGCGACCGCGATCCTGGATCGTGGTCAGCAGGCCTGGCGAGACAACGCGCAGCGTGGGCGTCATGCGGCCGCGTCCCATATTTCGTGTACGGGATGAATTTCGAAGTGGCTGTCGTTCACGATCTCAAGCCAGCGCCGATAGGCAGGCAGCGAAATTGAATCAAACCGCACCTTGTCGCCGGGTTGCAGCAAGGGCTGCGCATCCTTGCCGATGCGCCAAAGCGGCACCGGAGACGCGCCGATCAAATGCCAGCCGCATGGCGTCTCCAATGGGAAAATGCAGGTCATGGTCATGGCGATGGCAACAGAGCCTGCTGCGACTTTCGCTCGCGGCGTCGGCCGGCGCGGTAGCGACAACTCGGCCGGCAGGTCACCGAGATAAGCCTGACCCGGCAGAAAACCGAGCATATAGACGTGATAGGTCTGCGCGCTGTGCTGCTCTATGACCTGCTCGGCAGAACGCCCGGTGCGCGCCGCAACCTCGTCAAGGTCGGGCGCCAGGCTCCCGTCGTAACAGACCGGCAGCCGCCAAAGCCGCCCGGCCGGCGCGCACGCCTTCGGACGTGCCAGCAATGTTTCGATCGCAAGCGAAAGCTCGCCGATCGACCGGCGCAACGGATCATAATGGACTGCGAGCGAGCGAAAGGTAGGCGCGATTTCGATCACGCCGTCGATTTTGGCCGCGGTCAGAGCCCGCGCAAGCGTCAGCACCTCGTCGTTGATACCGCGGTCGATCCGATCACCGAATTCAACAATCAGTGTCGTGTCGCCTGCGGGTTTCAGCCGGTAGCCAGACATGACGGGCTCCCTTGATCGGCCTCACAGGGCCTGGTCGGGCAGAAACCACGGCTTCGCGCTGACCCCGCGCTTGATCGAATACATAAAGAAGATCGGCATGTTCTCGGGGAACAGGCTGCGGAATTCGCTACCGTTGAAAGTAACGAAGATCGAATGCGGGAAGGCGAGCTCGACCGCGCGCTTCTCCACCATGTTCAAGCGGAAATACTCGATCGCGCCTTCGCTTGCGCTGCCTTCACCGCGATACCATTTCGCTGCGCACTCCGAGAGTTGTTGCAGTGTCGCCGGATCGGGTTCCGTGCCGCCGTCGATCGCAGGATTTCCCGTATTCTCTGCCGCGCGCAGGAGATCGGTGAGCCGGCAATCGGTGAAGCCGCGAGCATGCGTCTCTGTCCGGATCGAGTCGAAATAGTCGCTGATTGCCTGCGGCGAATGTCCGTTCAGATCGGCGTGGGTATCGGTGCAGATCAGCCGGATTGCGGCGCCCGCGCCGTAGACCCTGCGAATGCGATCAGCGAATGCGCGAAGATAGTTCAGGCTGGTGATTTCGGGTTTGCCGATGTGCCTTCGCGGTCCTTTGCCCCAATAGAGCACGAAGGGAACTGCCTCCTTCAGACGCACGGCGTGGCCGATGACTTGGTGCAGCGAGGCGAGGTTGTCCGGTTGTTCCCGTTTGAACGACCAGGTGTTGAACGCCTGAAGGATTTTCTCGACCAGCAGTTCTTCGCGCAATTCTGCGCTCGACCGATCGACCGTCGCGCGCCTTCGCGCGGGATGCACGCGTTCGACGATTTTGAGGTTGCGCTGACCGACTGCGGTCGCACTGACGTCGTCCCCCAGTGCGCGCGCGGGCGCGCACGAGAGCGCGACCGCGTCCGCAGACGACGGCTTGGTATGAAACACAGTGGCCTCCGCATTTCTGATGTGCGGCCACTCTGCTGTCCGTGCCTGTCATGGTCAACGAATTCTTAAAGTAAACCATGAGGAACGCGCGATTAAGGTTAAATCGGAACTCGTCACCGGCTTGGTGACTGATCCGCTGACACGCTCCAGGTTGGTTAACCATTTCTGAAGATTTGATCGAAAATTTTACGATCGGCTCACGGCACAACGTCATGCATCCCGAAGAATGGCGGGTCGGTTAGCGATCCGATTTTTCCGGCGCGCCGCCGGGCAGGAGCGCGTCCGAATCGTCCTTCAGCAACACCCCGGAGACTCCACGTGCTCGCATCGCCCGCAGCAGATGCGCGATCTTGAGGGCAGCGTCGGCATAGCCAATCCCGCCCGAGCGAATGTTTGAAATGCAATTGCGGTCGGCATCGGTGGTGTTGGGACCTGGCTTCCAAGTCAGGTAGGCGCCCATGCTGTCGGGCGAGGAGAGGCCCGGCCGCTCGCCGATCAGCGTGACGACGCTGTCGGCGTTCAGTGCCACAGCGACCGCGTCGCCGGCCGCAACCCGTCCGTGCCAAACGATCACCAGCGGTGCGATGCGGAAGCCTCGCAGGAGCGGTAGCAACTTTGTCAGCACAGAAGCGGCGTGAAGCTGCACCGCTTGTGCCGAGAGGCCATCACAGACAATGCAGGCCAAGTCGTAATGCCCGGCATGTGGAGCCAATGTTGCATCCGCTTGCGGTGCCAGTCTTCGCCCGAGATCGGGCCGCATCAGATAAAGCTGCCGGTCGGCAGCGGCACTCTCGACCGTGAGCACCGGCAGGCCCAACGCTGCGAGATCGTTCTTCAATTGATTCACGTCGAGCCGCCGATATACGGCGTCGCGGGCGCGCGCGTGCGCGAGCTGAAAAGCAAGCAGTGGTTCGGTCGCAAGCGAAGCGCCGCTCCGTTGCAGGCCAATGCGGGCGGCGGTGAGACGCCGCAGGTCGGTCCATAGGTCTTTGCGGATGTCGTTCATTTCGGCAACAGCGCGCGAAAGCTGCCCGGCAATTCGCGCGGCCGGATGCGGCCTGCGTGATCCATCAGGCCGTGCCGCGACAGCCAGGCCTCGAATTCCGGTGCCGGACGGCGGCCGAACAAATCGCGCATCGCCAGCGCATCGTGGAACGACGTGCTCTGATAGCCGAGCATGACGTCGTCGGCGCCAGGAACGCCCATGACGAAATTCACACCGGCAGCAACCAAAAGTGCCAGCAGCGCGTCGGCATCGTCCTGATCGGCCTGGGCATGGTTGGTGTAGCAGACATCGACGCCCATCGGCACGCCAAGCAGCTTGCCGCAGAAATGATCCTCGAGCCCCGCGCGCGAAATCTGCTTGCCGTCGAACAGATATTCGGGGCCGATGAAGCCGACCACGGTATTGACCAGCAACGGCTGGAAATGCCGGGCAAGGGCATAGGCGCGCGCTTCGAGCGTCTGCTGGTCGACGCCGTGATGGGCGTTGGCGGAAAGTGCGCTGCCCTGTCCGGTCTCGAAATACATGACATTGTCGCCGAGGCGGCCGCGGCGAAGCGACAGCGCGGCGTCTCTCGCCTCGCCAAGCAGCGCAAGGTCGATACCGAAACTTTTGTTGGCGGCCTCGGTTCCGGCGATCGACTGGAACACGAGATCGACCGGGGAGCCTTTCTGCATCAGTGCGAGTGTGGTCGTAACATGCGCGAGCACGCAGTTCTGCGTCGGAATATCGAGCTTGATACGAATGTCATCCAGCATCGAGAGCAATGCGTGTGCTCGTTCTACGCTATCCGTGGCAGGATTGATGCCGATAAACGGCGTCGCCAGACCCAAGCAGCAATCCGTCGAGGATCGACGCCGCGATGCCACGCGGATCGTCAGTCGGATGATTGGGCTGCAGCCGTACCGAAAGCCGGCCTGGCAGGCCGATGGTGCTGCGAAATCGCGTGACTACCGAGCATTTCGCCGCCATCACGATCAGATCCTGTGCGCGGCTTATCTTTGCGACCGCGGCGGCCATCTCCGGCGTAATGCCCGGTGCAAGCGCTGCGAGCGGCTCCGTCGTCGCTTCGTCCGAGAGCAGAAAATTCCGGAAAGCGCCGACGGTCAGATGCGCGATCGGTTTGAAGGCCGCGCGATCATGCCGGTCGAAGATCAGACGCGTGACCTCGTCGCTTTCGTAAGGTACGACCGCATCGTTGAGGAATGTCGTCAGCGGCAGATCGGCGAGCGCGAACTGGGCTGCGACCCGCTCCTCGCCCGAGTGTGCGGCAAGGCCTGCGAGTTGGTCGCCGCTCCGCAACGGCGTCGCTTTCGCCATCAACGTCTTCAGATCGCCGAAGGTATACCGCGTTGATCCAAGGGTGGCGCCATACATTGAGAATTCCGAAACAGGCGTCGGACTGGCCTTGGCCTTGCAAACACGAACCTAACAGGCTGGCGCTTTCGATATTGCCGGACCGGCGGCGCAGCGTCAAAATGCCGGGATTGGGGATGTATCTTGTTGAATTTACGTGACAAAATGATGCAGTTCCGAGCGGCACGGGATCATGACGGCGGTTTCTTGGGCAATGGGTGCGGCATTACTAGGCGGGCTATGGCAAACCGGGCGCCGGTCGGTCTGAAGCCTGCGGGGGAATAGCGTTCGTGTCGATCCTGGTCGCGCTGCATCACGTCACCGCCTACAAGTACGATCGGCTGGTCTCGCTTGGACCGCAGCTGGTCCGGCTGCGGCCGGCGCCGCATAGCCGTACCGCCATCAAGAGCTATTCGCTCAAGGTTCGTCCCGAGCAGCATTTCATCAATTGGCAGCAGGACCCGCACGGCAACTGGCTGGCGCGGTTCGTATTTCCGGAGCCGACCACCGAATTCCGCGTCGAGGTCGATCTCACCGCCGCGATGTCGGTGATCAATCCGTTCGATTTCTTCGTCGAAGCTTATGCCGAGACCTTCCCGTTTTCTTATTCGGACGACCTCCGGGTGGATCTTGCGGCCTATCTTACGCCCGAACCAACGGGTCCGCTGGTCGCGGACTTCATCGCCTCGCTGCCGAAAGGCGAGCAGCGCACCATACCGTTCCTGGTCGATCTGAACGCCCGCCTGCAACATAAAGTCCGTTATCTCATCCGCATGGAAGCCGGCGTGCAGGAGCCGGAAGAAACGCTGTCGCTCGCGTCCGGCTCTTGTCGTGACTCGGCGTGGCTTCTGGTGCAGGTCGCGCGCAATCTCGGGCTCGCTGCGCGCTTCGTGTCGGGCTACCTGATCCAGCTCAAAGCAGATGTCGATCCGCTCGAAGGCCCGAAAGGCACCGACAAGGATTTCTGCGATCTGCATGCCTGGACCGAAATCTATATTCCAGGTGCCGGCTGGATCGGCCTCGATGTTACCTCGGGCCTGCTCTGCGGCGAAGGTCACATCCCGCTCTCGGCGACACCGCATTATCACTCCGCCGCGCCGATCACCGGCACGGTCGATCCGGCGAATTGCGAATTTGCCTTTCACATGCAGGTGGATCGCATCCACGAAGCGCCGCGTGTCACGCGGCCGTTTTCGGACGATGCCTGGGAGAAGCTCGATGCGCTGGGTGACGCGGTAGATCGCGATCTGGTTGCAAACGACGTGCGGCTTACCATGGGCGGCGAGCCGACCTTCGTATCTGTCGACGATTTGGAAGGCGCGGAATGGAATACGGCGGCGGTCGGTCCAACCAAGCGCGCTCTCGCCGATGAACTGATACGGCGTCTGCGCACACGCTTCGCGCCTGACGGGTTCCTGCATTACGGTCAGGGCAAATGGTACCCCGGCGAAAGTTTGCCGCGCTGGGCCTTCGCTCTCTATTGGCGGAAAGACGGCGAGCCGATCTGGGGCGATCCCGCGTTGGTGGCGAAGGAAGCGGGTCCGCGCGAGGCCAACATTGAGCGGGCCGAGAGATTCACAGTCGATCTCACGACGCGCTTGGGGCTCGGCGAGGATTTCGCACTGCCGGCTTTCGAAGACACCACCCATTGGGTGCTGAAGGAAGCCGAGCTTCCGTCCAATGTCGGCCCGTCCGATCCCAAGATCGACGATCCGGAAACGCGCGCGCGCATGGTGCGTACCTTTGAGCGTGGCTTGTCGAACCCGTCCGGTTTCGTGCTGCCGATTCAGCGCTGGAATGCGCAGGCCAGCGATCACCGCTGGAAGAGCGAGAAATGGAATTTGCGGCGCGGCAAGCTGTTCCTGGTGCCGGGCGATTCACCGTTGGGATTTAGGCTGCCGCTGGGCGCGCTGCCCTGGCTGCCGAAATCCGATTATCCCTATATCCATCCGCAGGATCCGACCGAGCCGCGCGCAGCATTGCCGACGCATGATCAGTTTGCGCAAATCTATAACGAAGGCGGCGGTTCGGCCGAGGCGAACGCCGATCGTCAGACCCGCATCGAGCAGGTCGCAGTCGAAGGCGCCGTGCGCACAGCGATGTCGATCGAGCCGCGCGACGGTGTGCTCTGCGTGTTCATGCCGCCGGTAGAGAAACTCGAAGATTATCTCGAACTGATCGCGGCCATCGAGCAGGCCGCCCGCGCGACTGGCACGCCGGTTCATATCGAAGGCTATCCGCCGCCGAACGATCCGCGCATGAATGTCATCAAGGTTACGCCCGATCCCGGCGTGATCGAGGTGAATGTTCATCCGGCCGTGAATTGGCGGCAGGCGGTGGACACCACCACCACATTATATGAAGAGGCGCGACAATCCCGGCTCGGCACCGACAAGTTCATGCTCGACGGCCGTCATGTCGGCACCGGCGGCGGCAATCACGTCGTGATCGGCGGCGCGATACCGCAGGATTCACCGTTCCTGCGCCGGCCCGACGTGCTGCGGAGCCTCGTGCTTTATTGGCAGCGCCATCCCTCGTTGTCGTACCTGTTCTCCGGATTGTTCGTCGGCCCCACCAGCCAGGCGCCGCGCATGGACGAAGCGCGCCACGACGGCCTTTACGAGCTCGAAATCGCGCTCGATCTCATGCCCGAAGGTGAAGCGCATATTCGCCCATGGCTGGTCGATCGTCTGTTCCGCAATATTCTGGCCGACGTCACCGGTAACACCCATCGCGCCGAAATCTGCATCGACAAGCTCTATTCGCCGGACGGGCCGACCGGCCGCCTGGGCCTGATCGAATTTCGCTCCTTCGAAATGCCGCCCGATCCGCGCATGTCGCTTGCGCAGCAGCTTCTGATCCGCGCGCTGATTTCGTGGTTCTGGCGCGAACCGCAATACGGCAAGCTCATCCGCTGGGGCACCACGCTGCACGATCGTTTCATGCTCCCGCATTATGTATGGGAGGACTTCACGGGCGTGCTCGCCGATCTGCAGCGTGCGGGCTATGCCTTCGATCCGGAATGGTTTGTGGCACAGAAGGAATTCCGATTCCCGTTCTATGGCGCGGTGGAATATTCCGGCGTTCGGCTGGAGCTGCGGCAAGCGCTCGAGCCGTGGCATGTGCTGGCGGAGGAGAGCGCCGGCGGTGGTACCGTGCGCTTTGTCGATTCGTCGGTCGAACGGTTGCAGGTAATGGCCGAAGGCTTTGTCCCTGGACGCCACATTGTGACCTGCAATGGACGACGGATGCCGATGACCTCGACCGGCGAATCGGGGCAAGCTGTCGCCGGTGTCCGCTTCAAGGCATGGCAACCCGTGTCGGGCCTGCATCCCACCATACCCGTGCATGCACCGCTGACGTTCGATCTGGTCGACCTCTGGAATCGCCGCTCGCTGGGCGGCTGCGTCTACCATGTCGCGCATCCCGGTGGGCGCAACTACGATACATTTCCGGTCAATTCCTACGAGGCCGAAGCGCGGCGGCTCGCGCGTTTCCAGGATCACGGTCATACGGCGGGGATTGTCGATCCGCCGCCGGAGGAGCCTGCTGGTGAATTTCCATTGACGCTGGACTTGCGCAGGGGCCCGGGCAGATGACCGCGCCAAAGGTTGCTGCAAAACTCGCTGGTGCCTCTTACGCGAATTACGCGCCGCTTCCAGGCGTGCCGGACGAGTTCGTCGGCACTGACGGTCAGGCGCGCAGAGCCTGGCGGCAATTCTTCGACTTGCTCGAATCCGACGACAGCGAGCGCTCGCTGGCGGCCGCCGAACGTCACATGCGCGATATCGGCGTGTCCTATCGCGTGCACGGCGAGGCGCGCGAACGGCCATGGCCGATGAGCCGGCTCCCGCTGCTGGTCGAGGAAAGCGATTGGCAGGCCATCGTCAAGGGCGTGACGCAGCGCGCCGCCCTCATGGAATCCCTGCTTGCCGATGTGTACGGTCCGAACAAGCTGGTCGGCGAGGGTGTGATTCCGGCAGCGGTTGTGGCTGGAAGTCAGGACTATCTGCGCCCGTTGGTCGGCATGAATCCGCCGGGCGGCCGCTGGATGCATCTTTATGCCGCCGATATCGGACGAGGGCCCGACGGACGCTGGTGGATTCTCGGCGATCGTACGCAGGCGCCGTCCGGCGCCGGCTATGCGCTGGAAAATCGCCTGGTGATGGCGCGCGCTCTTCCGAATGCCTATCGCGGGCTGAACGTAGAGCGCGTCGCGCCGTTCTTCCGTGCTCTACGCTCCTCGCTGGCAGACGCCGCCGACCGCTCGCAGCCGCGCATCTGTCTGCTGACGCCCGGGCCTTACAGCGAAACCTATTTCGAGCAGGCCTATCTGGCGCGTTATCTCGGCTTTCTTCTGGTCGAGGGCGACGATCTTGTGGTGCATAACAATCTCGCCCATGTCCGCACCATCGCGGGCCTGAAGAGGGCTGACGTGATCTGGCGGCGCGTCGATTCCGATTTCATCGATCCGCTCGAACTGAACGGTGCATCCCGCCTCGGCGTGCCGGGCATCATTTCGGCGATGCGTCACGGCCACACCGTGGTGTCGAATGCGCCGGGCTCGGGCTTCGTCGAGTCGCGCGCGCTGATGAGCTTTATGCCGCGTGTCGCCGAATATCTTCTGGGCGAAGATCTGCAGATGCCGAATATCGCAACCTGGTGGTGCGGCGATCGCGAGGCGCGGGCGGAGGTGCTGGAGGATTTCGACACTATGTCGATTTCGAGTGCCTTCAGCGGGGCGGTACCCGGTTTCGGCACCAGCCAGCAGATATTGCCGGGGAGCCTGTCGGCTGCGGATCAGGCGCGGTTGCGTGAGGCGGTCGAGATGCGTGGTCTCGACTATGTCGGGCAGGAGGTGGTGCAATTGTCGACCACGCCGGTGTGGCATGATGGCGCAATTGTGCCACGCCCGTTTGTGCTGCGAGTATTTGCGGCGGCGACGCCGGAAGGCTGGCATGTCATGCCCGGTGCCTTCTGCCGGATTTCGGCGCGTCCCGACGCGCGCGCCATCTCCATGGGCGAGGGCGTGCAATCGGCCGATGTCTGGGTGCTGTCGTCGAAGCCGGTTGGCCACGAGACGCTGTTGCCCACGACCGATAATGTGCCGATCCGCCGTATCCTCGGCAATTTGCCGAGCCGAGCCGCCGATAACTTGTTCTGGTATGGCCGTTACCTGGAACGCGCCGAAGCCACGCTCCGGGTCATCCGGTGTCTGTGCGTGCGCAGCCTCGAAATGGACCTTTCCGGCGATGTCACGCGCACCATCAGCAAGCTCGGCCATCAGCTCGTCGCGTGGGGCGCGGTCGACAAGGAGAATGCCGATGCGGATACGCTGACCATCGTGCGGCAGGCACTGAGCGACGAGGACGCTTACGGGTCCGGTCTGTCGGGTGTGCGGATGGCGGGTTACGCCGCCTCGGTGATCCGCGAGCGCATTTCGATCGATGCGTCGAAGCTCTTGCGGGCGCTCGACCTGCAGCTTTCCGATGTCTCTAACCTGATGTCGGTAGCTGATGTCTACGAGGCGGCGGATCGTGCCTTGCAGACGCTTTCGGCGCTTGCCGGTCTCGAGCAGGAAAACATGAACCGCAGTGCTGGTTGGCGTTTCCTAGATACCGGCCTTCGCATCGAACGTGCCATCAATACTTGCCGGCTCGCTCGCTCCTTCGCCCCCGAGGATGCGACTGCCGACGATCTCGACGTGATGCTCGACCTGATCGATTCGCAGATCACCTATCGCTCGCGATATCTCACCGGCGTGGCGCTGTTGCCGGTGCGCGACATGGCACTGCTCGATCCATACAATCCGCGCTCGGTCGGCTTCCAGGTACAGACCCTTCAGCAGCATTTGTCGACGCTGCCGAGCCTGCGCAATGACGGTATTCCGGACGAGCCGCAGCGGATGATCGAACGGCTTGCGACCGAAATCGCGACCTCCGAGGCGCGCGATCTCGATGCCACCATCATCCTCGCGTTTGAGCAAAAAATCTCGAATTTCGGGCAGGCCGTGGCAAGCCGCTATTTCCTTCGCCGTCCTGAGATGACGGTGGCGCCCGCTGTGAGCGGCCTTGCGTGATCTATCGCATCCGGCATCTGACCGCGTATTCTTACGATACGCCCGTTGCGTCTGCGACGCTTGCCTTGCGAGTCACACCCCGCGACAGCGCCGCGCAACGGACCATCGCGCATAACCTCGAGGTATCGCCGGTGCCTGCATCGGTGGTTTTCGAACGCGATTTCTATGGCAACGCCGTGAACGTGGTAACGATCGAGGAATCGCATACCGAGCTTGCGATCAATGCCACCGCCGAAGTCGAGGTCTCATATCCCCCACCGCCTCCGGGGCCGGGGACTGACTGGCAAAAAGTCGCGGATGCGGCCCTGAACAGCCATGATCTGTCGCCACAGGCGCCCGCGCATTTCATGTTCGCAAGCCCGCGTATCCAATTGTCGGCGGACGTGACACGCTATGCGCGCGAAAGCTTTAAGCCGGGCCGCGGCATCATCGAGGCGGCGCGCGATCTGATGAAGCGGATCAAGCGCGAGTTCGCCTATGAGCCGGAATCGACCGAAATATCGACGCCGCTATCGCAGGCCTTCGCCGCTCGCCGGGGCGTCTGTCAGGATTTTGCTCACATCATGATTGCAGGCCTTCGCGGGCTCGGGGTGCCGGCGGCCTATGTCAGCGGTTATCTGAGAACCGTTCCGCCGCCTGGCAAGGAGCGTCTGGAAGGTGCCGACGCGACCCATGCCTGGGTCTCCGTCTGGTGCGGCGACGACGGTTGGCTCGGCTTCGACCCGACCAATGCGATCGACACCGGCAATGATCATATCGCACTCGCCATCGGCCGCGATTTCTCGGATGTCTCGCCGGTCTATGGCGTGTTCGTGGGGTCCGGCGCCAACGAATTGCACGTCGAGGTTGATGTGATCCCGCTGCCACGCGAACGGGCCGCCTGAAAGCCTGGGAACTGGATACCCGCTCGTTCGTTCTAATCCGTTGGCGATCTTGAGTTAGGGCAGCTTTTCATGCGGCTTTTTGAGTGTCAGGCATGCGGGCAGGCCCTTTATTTCGAAAATGTGCTGTGCGAGAGCTGCGGGCGAAAGCTCGGCTATTTGCCGAACCTTGCAACCCTGTCTGCACTTGAACCCGAGGGTGATAGATGGCGAGCTCTCGCAGATGGCGGTGCGCAATATCGCCATTGTGCAAATGTCGCGCATGAAAGTTGCAACTGGCTGATTGCAGACGACAGCGACGAGCATTTCTGTCTCGCCTGTCGCCATAACCGCACCATTCCGAATCTTTCCGAAGTCCGCAATCTTCAGCTCTGGCGCAAAGTCGAGTTGGCGAAGCACAGGCTGTTCTACAGTCTGCTGCGCTTCCGGTTGCCGTTGGTCACGAAGTCAAAGGATCCAAGCGGACTGGCTTTCGATTTTCTCGTTGCCGAAGACCAGCCGGTCATGACAGGCCATCTTGATGGCACCATCACCATCAATATTACCGAAGCCGACGACGCGCATCGCGAGAAGCAGCGCGGCGAGATGGGCGAGCCGTACCGAACCCTGCTCGGCCATTTCCGGCATGAGATTGCCCATTACTACTGGGATCGGATCGTGCGCGACCACATGGCCATCGAGCGTTTCCGCAACATTTTCGGCGACGAGCGCGAGGATTACAATGCAGCCCTGCAGCGGCACTATGCCCAGGGCGCGCCGGCCGACTGGTCGCAGAAGTTCGTCACGTCCTACGCGAGCTCACACCCTTGGGAGGATTTCGCGGAAACCTGGGCGCATTATTTCCATATCGTCGACACGCTGGAGACCGCGTCGGCTTTCGGCGTGCGGATTCGTCCGCGTATATCGACAGGAACGGAACTCGCGACGTCGGTCGATTTCGACCCGTATCGTGTCAGCATCGAGCGGCTGATCGAATCCTGGCTACCGCTGACCTTCGCCTTCAACTCGATCAACCGCAGCATGGGATTGAGCGATCTTTATCCGTTCGTTCTCAGCCCCACGATCATACTGAAGCTGTCCTTCATCCACGATCAGGTCCATCGCCGTTCGCTCGGTGACGAGCCCAATGAAGAGGGCGCTCTGAAAGCGATGGCGGCCGGGCTGAAAAAATCGGTCGCAGCTCCGGTCGGATGATAGCGTCGCTGGTACCGGTCGCATCCTTGTCCTAATATGACGCGGGTGCGAGCGAGGGCCGAGAGCGCTATGTCCGCGATCCGCTGTCTTATTCTGGCAATGTCATTTGCAATTCTCCCGGCCGGTCCGGCCCTGGCCGAAAGGAGAGTCGCGCTTGCGATCGGGAATGCGAACTACACGTCCGTCAATCCTCTGAAAAATCCGATCAATGACGCGACCAGCGTCGCGCAGATCTTGCGTGGTCTGGGCTTCGAAGTGACGCTGCTCACGGATCTCGACAAGGCGAGTTTTGAACAGAAGATTTCCGCTTTCGCGAATTCGCTGCCCGGTGCCAGCGCCGCGGTCTTCTATTATGCCGGTCATGGGATGCAGGTCGATGGGCGCAATTACATGGTGCCGGTCGACGCCAGGATCAGCGACGAGGCCGATTTGCCGTTCGAACTGGTGGCGATGGATATCGTCCTCCAACGGCTTGCGCATCACCGCATCACCAACATCGTGATTCTCGATGCCTGCCGTGACAATCCGCTCGGCGATAAACTCGCGAAAAAGCTTGGCGAACGGTCAAAGGCGGTCGCACCGGGGCTCGCCGCCGTAAGTCCGGGATATGCGACGGTAGTTTCGTTCTCGACCAGCCCCTCCCCGACGGCGCTCGATGGAGACGGCGACCACAGTCCCTATTCGGATGCCTTGATCAAGCACATTCCGGTCGAGAATGTCGAAGTCCTGGAGATGTTTCGGCGGGTGAGCAGGGACGTGCAGACTGCTACCAGCAAGGAGCAGGAGCCCTGGGTGCATTTCTCGCTGGTTGACCATTTTTACTTCAAGCCGGGCGCGGGGGCTCCTGATGCGCAGCGTGATCGCAAGGACGGTGGATCATCTGCCGCCATCGTTAGAAACGGCAAGCCGCCGGCGCAACCCTGTGACATCGTCGCGGGCAGTGCCAGCGATCCCGAGCGCGTCACCGACGGCAAATCGTTTGGCGAACTGAACGGCGGGGAGGGCATCGAGGCCTGCCGCACGGCGCTTGCGACTTATCCCGATACGCCGCGCTTTGAATTCCAGCTCGCACGTTCCCTCCACAAGGCCGAACAATACGATGAAGCAGCTCGGCTTTATCGGAGCCTTGTTCAGCGTGGCTATTTCGCCGCCCTTACCAATTACGGCTGGATGCTGAATAATGGCCACGGCGTTCCGAAGGACAAGAAGGAGGCCGTGCGGCTTTATCTGCTCGCCGCGCAGCAGGGCGACAATTTCGGCATGTACAACACAGCCATGGCTTACGACGGCGGCGAGGGCTTGCCCCACAACCCGGCGCAAGCCGCGCACTGGATCTATGCAGCGCTTCGGCTCGGGCACGGATATTCGATCGACCAGATGAGCGGTTCGGCAAAAGGCTGGACCCGCGATTTTCGCGTGGAATTGCAGCGCCTGTTGAAGCGCGCCGGCGCCTATAGCGGCCCGGCCGACGGCAATTTCGGGCCCGACGTGGCGCGTGCGGTGCGCATGGTGCAGGCATTGCCGTTTGCGCCGAAGCCCGGCGGTGACGTGCCCACGAAGCGATTCGATCCGAAATCGATTCCGGTGAATTCGCCACCACCACGGTGACGGTCAGATAAATTCAGCGCGGCGGCGGCGCATTGGCCGGAATATCCTTCGGGTCGAAACGCCGGATCGGGCCGCCGGGATTGTTGTCCGGCGTCACTTGCGAGTTCACCGGCGGACCGTCGCGATCGAAGCGCGCCGAAGGCGCCAGATCGACCGGCCCCTGTTTATTCAACGGCGGAGCACCCGGCGCGAAACGCGGTGGCGGCGAGTTGACGGGCACGTTCTTTGGATCGAACCGTCCCTCTTTCTGGCCGTCGCGCCCATCACCGCCGTCTCGTCGTCCTCTTCCGTCGCGGCCTTCCCTGCGGTCGCGATTTCGGCCATCGCGGCCGTCACGCGATGGCCCGCGATCCTCCCGGCTCTCCGGGTCGTTGCGGCTTTGCTGGCTGTCGCGAAGGTCTTCGCCGGTAGCGCACAACGCATATTTGATGTCGCATTCGCCGCCGCCCTTTTCGCGCTCGCAATAATTCCAGGCGTTCTTCGACGCGGCGTCGACCGTATCACCGACGCTGGTAAAGGCCTGGGTGAAGCTGGTACGCGAGCGGCGATAGCGCTCACTGTAGCGTGTCACCACAAAGCCGAGGCAATTTGGAGCAGCCACCGACGACACCTTGAATTCAGCGCGCGAACGCCGCTGCAATTGCTCGATGGCGCCGAGTTCGGCATTGCGTCTCGTCCCGCCGGTGGCGGCGGCATAATTGCCGTATCCGTCGAAGACAAAAGTGACCCAGGGGGACGGCGCCGGAGTCGTGATGAGTTTGTCGAGTGTCGGCTTGTCGAGGTTTCCGCTCTGAGGCAGCTTCGCCCATTTCTGGAATTCACCGAGCGCGTTGGTCGTCTCCGCCGTCAGCTTGCCATTCATCTCGGCCAAACGGAGGCCGAAATCGTATAGCCGCTGCTGCACGCGCAAGAGAATATCCGGCGATGCCTGAAAGCTCTCGCCGGTCTCGCCTGCGCACGTGCTACCGCCTGCACTGCCCTCGTCGACCACGGCGTTAGTCCAGGCATAGAAAGGCTGTTCGATCTTGTTCGGGTCGGATCGCAGGATCGCGCCGACCTTCACCGTCGATACCGATCCGGCCGGGCTATCGGTCTGGTCGAGCCTGCAGCGCAGGATCACCACATCGTCGGCGGCCGGGCGCAGGCAAATTTCTCCCTGCAGCCGCGCGGCAACTTCCATCAGACGTTGCGCCTTGTCGCTTTCGCCGCCGATGCGCGCTTCCTGCGCTCGCGCCACGATCGGCACGATGAGGCCAACGCTTGCGCGATCCCGGCAAAGGAAGGGGAGTTTGTCGCCTTCGAGCGCGCCGTTGATGCGCACGGTGTTGTCGCCTTGCGCGAATACCGCGCTTGAAGCCGCAATCGCAGCTGCGAGCAACGTGACCGAACGCACAACCATGACGGAGCGTGATCCTCGCTAATTCCGGTGCCGAGTTTAGGCTCAAAGTCTAGGTTCTAAACACCGGACGTAGCAAGATACCGCAGCAGCGTGACGGCGCCGGAAGAGTTCCTCCGACGCATCGACAATTGTCGTTTTTCGTCTCCCGCTGACGGGAGACGATAGTCAGTTTCCGCGCGCGAGTGCGTTGAGGCGCAGCGGCGCCTCCTGCGATCCGAGGTCGCGTGCGCGCTCGTACCAATGGGCTGCCTTGGCGTTATCCGGCATGAGACCCCTGACTTTGAAACGCGCCAGTACCGCTGGATCGTAGGTCGCAGCCAGCGCGAGCGCCGATGCGGCATCGCCGGCATCGGCGGCGCGCTCGAGCACGCCACGCGCGCCCGCGAAATCGCCGGCGTTGATGAAATCGTTGCCCTGTTTGCGCAACAGTTCCAACTCTTCGGCCGCGATCGGACGAGCGGCAACGCCGCTGGTCGAGTTTTCATTCGCTGCCGCTCGTGCAGGCGGCCCCTGCCAGATCACCGGCTGGGAGCGGTTCGGCGCCTCCACCGCTGGTGGCGCGATCACCGCGACCGGCGCCATCACGGTTTCTCGTTGCAGCTGTGCTTCCGGTATCCGCGCCGGAGGCGGATTGTTGTCGTTCCTTGCCGTGCTGCGTTGATCCGGCAGTGGCAGCGCAGGGCTGGCCGCGGCGAGTTTCTGCATCGGTGCGCCGGGACTGCTCTGCTCTTTAGCGACAACGATCGGCTCGGTGCGAACCGCGATTGTCGTCATCGGCTCGTCGCGTGCCAGGACGGGCTTGCCCTCACCGAACACGGCTACGGCATTGCTCGACAATCCGGCCAGCGGCCCGCTAAACGCATTGTACAGCCGCGAACGCATATCCGGCAGCGCGAACAAGGCGACAGCGGCTGCGCCGCTTGCTGCAAGTCCGAAACGCAGCAACAGGCTGGCCGAGCCGTTTCGTCGGCGCGGCCGCGCCTTCGGCCAAGGTTCGTCGAACTGGATCGGTTCCATCGATGGCGCCAGGAAAGCCGGGGGCACCCGATAGCCTTCGATACGATGCTCGGTTTCGATACGCTGCTCGGGTTCCGCTCGAGGCGGCTCGGGATCGACACGCGGCGGTTCATGCGCCGCCTCGCGGGCCGTATGCAGAGCTACCTGCTGCGCAACCTGCTTCAGTACCTCCTGCACTCGCATCGTCTCGTAAAAGCGATGCTCGGGCGAGTAGGGCTCCTGAGCCACGCTCGGCGTTTCCAGCGCATCGATGGTCCGCGCGGGTGGAAGGCCGCGTGCGGAAGACCTTTCCGCTTCTTCCTTTGCGCCTTGCGGCGCATCGGTCGCAAGGCGCGGTGCCGCTTCTGCCGACGATTCGCGATCGGCGTGATCCGCCGATGTCTGTTCTTCCGCCGCCTCCGACTCGGGTGCCTCATTCGTGTGGTGGGCGGCGATCATCGCGCGCAGACTGTCCTCAATGTCGTCGAGGATCTGCGCGTCGTGATCGGTTTCAATCGCGACCGGCCTCGGCTTTTGCGGCGAGGCCGGTTCGCTGTCGGCGACGAGCGCGGGGGTGGGCTGTTCGCGTACGTGCTTGGGCGCGTAGGGCGAAATCAGATCGTAATCGAGTGGCTGCGGACTTGGGGTACTCATGACGCTACTCCTTCAGATGCCACAACTTCCCAGCGGCTTTTATGCCGTCTCGTTATTGCTTTTTGCGCTTGGTGCGCACGGGTTGCTGGGGTGCCACTTCCTTGGTGCTTTCGTTTCTGGCGGCTCGGGCTTCCTGCTGCTCGCGCCATTGCAGGAATTCAGCGAACATCGCATCGCGGCTTTGCGGTGTGCGCTGGACGTCGCGCTTGGAATCGGCGCGTGCCAGATAGCTCTGGAATTCGCGGTTGAGTTCGGCCGACTGGCCTGCGGGAGCGGGCGTGTCGAGCTTCTGCAACTCGCGCTCGGCGACATCGAGCCTGGTCCAGCCCGGCACGGTGGCCGCCAGATTCACGTCGCGCCATTTCGGATGGAACGGCGGCTTTTGGAACTTGCTCCAGTTCGCAAACATACGCTCGACCATGCGTTCGATGCGCTTCTGGCGCTCGGAGCCCTTCGGCCAATTGAAGGCGGCGAGCACCGCCGGCACCGCGATGGTTTCGACCTTGTTCTGTCCCTCGGGCATCAGGTTCGGGTATTGCTCGCGGGAGAATTCACCGACGGTGTAGTAATCGGAAAATTTCTTGGAGAACGGAATCGACAACAGATGAAATCCCGCATCGGCCGGGATTTTCGAAAAGAAGTCGATCGGCTTGCCGACCAGACGAACGAGCGCTGAGATCTCGCCGGACCTCAGCTTTTCGAGTCCGCTTGCTGTGTCGATATTGGCCTGTTCGACCTGGATGCCGAGCCGCTGAAACACCAGCGTGCCGGTGAGGCTCGAGCCGGCGCCCGCGGGGCCGAAGCTCACCTTCTTGCCGCGCAGATCCTCAATGGTGCGGATGTCGCGCCGCGCGAGGATGTGCACCTCGGAGACCGGAAGCCGGATGATGTAGTGGATGCGGTTCTGCAGATTCCAGATTTTGCGTTCGGTCTTGAAATACTCGAACACGTCCGATTGCGTCACCGCGACGTCGACGCCGCGCAGATACAGCAGGTCGTCGACATTGGAGGCGGCGCCGTAAGTGACCATCGGCAGGACGCGCAGATTGTCGCCGTCGTCCAGCGCCTTTGCCAGTTCGTCGGCGAAGGTCATATAGCTGCCGGACATTAGGCCGCCGGCGACGCCGACGGTCCATGCGTTTCGTTTCTCCTTGATCGCAGTCTCGTTGCTGCCGGACTGCTTAAGCGAGTCCGGTATCGTCTGGCCGATGGCGGGTGGTACCGCGATCTGTGCCAGCGCCGTCATGACGAATGCGGCTGCCGCCGCGGTTGGGATACGCATTACAAACCTCCCCCTGAACAGCGGCCTGGGCCGCAAAAGACATCACCTCTGGATGGTTGAAAGAAAAAGCGGCCGTTGCCGCGCGAAGCCCGCGCCCATGTCCTTCCGCTTGGTCGAAATTCCCGGAATCGCTTCGCAATGCGCCTGAACGCTGCGTAGCCTGGAGCCTTTCGTCGCCATCGCCTGCGACACAACTCGCATCTGACCCCCACAACCTCGCCGGATCGACGTCACTGCGCGCGACCCGGACGGACCTCTAGTTTCGAATGTTCGTTGCCGATTTCATTCGCCCGCTTCAGCGCGATCGCTGATGCAGATATTCCACAGGGTAAAACTTTCTGTGGATTAGTGTCATGAATGAGGCAGAAGTGATTTCGCGTGATCGGCGCGTGAACGGGAGCGAGTCGCTTTCGTTGCCGGTTTGCAACGAGAATGTGATGAATATGCAAGTTCAAGGTAGCGACGTAGCGACGCGTGGTAGCGACGTATGGCTGTCGTGGTAGCGACGTAGCCTCACGGCGGCTTAAGGCTGTTGAATATTTTTTTTTAGTCTTGGTGCGTTTTTTTGTCGCGACCGCGCTCGGAAGCGTTCGGCAACGTGACAATATTGCGTCCGCCGGCGCAAAGTGCCGACAGACCAACCCCGCAATATCACACTGTGAAAGGCTTCTGGCTCTCGAAGGCCTTGTTGGCGGTGCCGATGAGGTAGTAATTCGGCACCTGTTCGGACGGCATGCCTGAGACGATCACCTTGTGAAACTTGCGGTAGTCGCCCTTGAATTTCCCGCCATTCCAGACGTTCTTGAGCATGGCAGTGAAGGCGCCGTTGAACGGGCCATCCATCGAATATTGACTGTCCTGACACCCTGAGACGAGGAGGGCGGTGGCGTTCACCTTGTCCTCCGCGTCCTTCAACTTCGGGTCGGACGCGAGGTCGTCGTAGAATTTCCGATGCGCAAGATAGGTCCGCTGAACGATCTCAAGCGGCATCACGCGCGGCCGGCGCTCGGGGTCGAACGTACGCCTCGCCATATTGTTGGCTTTGATGACGCTTCCGCTGTGGCACGAGTCGGACAGGATCAGAATGCGAACCCCGGCCGCGAACCGGCCGAAGGCATAGAAAAGCTCGTCGTCGATGAGCTGGCCGTCATAAAGGCACCAGGTCTCGTCGACGCCGTCGGGTTCGTCTGAGTTTTGGTCCGGCAGCTGTCCGCCGTGACCGGAATAAGTGAGAAAGAAAATATCGCCGGACTTCAGCGTCTTCGCGGCATCGAGGATCTTGTTGGTGACGGCCTTTCGTGTCGCTGCCTTGGTGAGCAATTGTGACGGCGTGAAGCCCTGCAATTTCGCGAGTTGCTTCATGTCGTTGGCGTCATATTCGCAAGCCAGGAGCGGGCCGTTCCAGTTCTCATAATGAGCCGGATCAACTTCGTTTAGGCCGATGTGAAGCGACAAAGCGTTTGGCATGGTGTTCCGTGCTCCGATCTGAATACCCTCATAGGTTGCATAAAACTCAAACACAATTCAATAGCGGCTGCTGAGCAAACCGCAGAAAAATGCCCCTAAGCGAATGAACCGCTCCGGCGCGCATGCGGGGCGCGAGGCGGCGCGACAGGGGCGGGGGGATAAGCCGCGCGCGCACGACACCCCGCAAGCGACAGACATCGGAGGCGGCGACGGTTGGCGCGGAATCAAGCCTTAGCGCGCGAAACCGATGCTGTTTTTGGCTTGTGATTGTGCAACTCGCGCGACATCGTCTTCGGTGCAAATCGTGACTTCGGCTTAAGTCGCGCGCGTCGCGCCGACCGGAACGGTGGTCCTGAATCCGGCACCGGACTTGGACCGGCAATTGGTGGAGACATTCCCGTAATGGCGATGGCGCGCCCGGCGGACGGACGAGGCGACATTCTTGGTCACCCGCGCGGACTGTCCTTCCTGTTTGCGACCGAGATGTGGGAGCGCTTTTCCTATTACGGCATGCGCTCGCTGCTCGTGCTCTACATGGTCAAGTATCTACTGGAGCCGGCGCGCGCCGAAACCGTCATCGGCTACACGGCATTCAAGAGCAGTCTCGAATTCCTGTTCGGGCCGCTCGGCGTGCAGCCGCTCTCGTCGCATATCTACGGCTTTTATAGCGCCTTCGTGTATCTTACGCCGGTCTTTGGCGGACTGCTCGCCGACCGACTTCTTGGCCAACGCCGGACTGTGATACTCGGCGCGGCACTGATGGCGATCGGCCATTTCATGATGGCCTTCGAGTCGCTGTTTTTCTTCGCGCTCGCCACGCTCATCCTCGGCAATGGTGCTTTCAAGCCGAACATTTCGACGCAGGTCGGCGGCCTTTATGCGCCCGGGGACAAGCGGCGCGACCGCGCCTTTTCGATCTTCTATGTCGGGATCAATCTTGGCGCGTTCTTCTCACCACTGGTCTGTGGCACGCTCGGTGAAACGCTGGGCTGGCATTACGGCTTCACCGCCGCCGGCGTCGGCATGCTGATCGGACTTGCGATCTATGTTGCGGGTCAACGCACGCTGCCTCCTGATGAAAGAATCCGGAATGCAGGGCAGCCGAAACGGCCGCTCGATCGTGACGAATGGCGCGCGATCCTCGCAATTTGCGTGCTGTTCCTGCCTGTGACCTTGTTTTGGGCTGCCTACGAGCAGCAGGGCAACACGATCGCCCTATGGGCCGATGCGCAAACCGACCGCTCGATCCATCTTCTGTTCTGGCGCTTCGAAATTCCGGTCACGTGGTTCCAGGCTTTCAATCCGTTCATGATCTTCGCCTTCACGCCGATCATTATCGCGCTTTGGGCGTGGCAGTCGCGGCGCGGACGCGAGCCTTCGACGGTCTTCAAGATGGCGCTCGGCTGCTTCGGGGTTGCGCTCGCCAATCTGATTCTGGTCGCTGCCGCCTGGCAGGCCGGTTCCGGCCAAGCAAGCTGGCTCTGGCTGCTCGCCTTTTTCGTCGTGCTTACGCTGGGCGAACTCTATCTTTCCCCGATCGGGCTATCGCTCGTCACCAAGATCGCACCGGCCCGGCTCATCTCTACGCTGATGGGGCTGTGGCTCGGCACGAGTTTCGTCGGAAATTTTCTTGCGGGGTATCTCGGCAGCTTCTGGAGCAGCATGGACAAGGGCACGTTTTTTACCTTGATCGCGGCCATCGCCGCCTTTGCCGGTGCGGTGATCTGGTCTTTCGAACGGCCGCTACGGCCGATATTGAAGGATTGACGCAGTGCGGAACATTTTCATATTCGAAGAGTTCATCAAACCGTGAAGAAAAGCTCGCTCCGTAACCGTGAAAAGCTGATAAGATTCGCGACGGAGCAATCGACCCCACACGCTCCCCGAGGGTAGGAGAATCTGATGCGAAAGATCGTGGCGATCAGCGCGGTCGCGGCAAGTCTTGCTGTTGCGGCAATCGCTTTGCCCAGCAGCGCTGAGGCGCGCTTCGGTGCAGGAATTACGGCAGAAACAGGCTCATTGGCGCAGCCCGTCTACTATTACGGGTATCGCCGGGGCTATTACGCGCCGCGGTATTACGCCCCGCGTTATTACGCGCCCCGCTATTATGCGCCGCGTTACTACGCGCCCCGTTATTATCGCTATTACTGATAGCGGACCGTCATGACGGGAGAAGCGCTGCGCGGTCCGCCGCGTGGCGCTTCTCATTTTTGGCGTGACTTGAGTTCGTGGCGAGCGTCCTTCGAGAATGGACTGCTGCCGTCAGAGCCAGAACCGCTTACGTCGTGTGATCGAAGGGAAGGGAACTACAGCCTGTCAGCAAAAGACACCGCAATTTGCCGCGGTTCAGCGCACAATTCTAGCCGGCATTACGAATTCGAATTCCAACCGCAAGCAGCGAAGCATTATTTCCGCGATCCACCCGAATATTGACTGTGTCGCTATCAATTTTAACGTACCGAGCCACGAGCCGTAGAATTTCCTCGCGCAAGACCACAATCAGATCCGTTTGATCAACGAGCGATCGCTCATACTCCAATAATATTTGCAATCGCTCACGCGCGATCGGCGCCGATCGGCGCTGCGTGAAAAGGTCGAACAGCTTTCTCATGCCGCCCTCGTTCCGAAGAGCTTGTCAAAAAGACTTCTCTTCTCGCTTGGTATATTCATGTCGATCGACTCGCCATTCAACCTCCTGGCGGCGTCCCAATACGCGCGGCCCGGAGCGCTGGACGGGGCAGAAATGGTAACCGGTGAGCCAAGATTTGATGCGCGCAACACCTGATCGCTCTCCGGGATAATCCCGAGGAGAGGAATGGATAGAATTTCGAGAATGTCGTCGGCGCTCAACATGTCCCCCCGGGCAGCGCGAGCCGGATCATAACGAGTAATCAGAACTTCCTTTTCAACGCGCTCGCCGTTTTCCGCTCTGATGGTCTTGGAATCAAGCATGCCGATGATTCGGTCCGAATCTCTTACCGAGGATACTTCAGGGTTTGTCACAATAATGGCGGCGTCCGCATGACGCATGGCAAGGATGGCGCCACGTTCGATGCCGGCCGGGCTGTCACAAATGACCCAGTCAAACATCTCGCGCAGTTGCGAAATGACGAGTTCAACGCCCTCTTCGGTCAAGGCATCCTTGTCGCGGGTTTGCGAGGCAGGAAGCAGCCAGAGCGTTTCGACGCGTTTGTCGCGGATTAGAGCCTGCGAAAGCTTGGCGACCCCCTGAATTACCGTGATCAGGTCATAGACCACACGGCGCTCGGCGCCCATGATCAGGTCGAGGTTGCGCAAACCGACATCGAAATCCACGACAACGACGCTTTGCCCGGTTTGCGCCAAAGCGGCGCCGATCGCGGCTGTTGACGTTGTTTTTCCCACTCCGCCCTTGCCGGAGGTAACAACCAGTACTTTACCCATATTTAAGTCCTCCCAACAGGCTCAGGCGAGAGCCGTGATCTGTATTGTGGTGCCTTCCAGTCGCGCTTGAATCGGGCGGCCGAGGATCGATGGATCCAGGTGCTCTGCCGTAAGGTAATAGCCATCGACAGCCAGCAATTCGGGTTCGGCCTTGCTGCAAAAAATCCGGGCTCGCGGATTTCCGTTCGATCCGGCCATGGCCCTGCCTCGAAGGGTTCCATAAACATGAATGGAGCCACCGGCGATTACCTCTGCGCCCGAGCCAATGGAGCCGAGCACGGTTACGTCGCCATTTCCGAAAACGATTGATTGCCCTGACCTGACCGGTTCCTCAATCAAGAGTGAAGTTGGGCCCGAATCCGGAAGCAACGCGAACGATGCAGCTTTTGCCGAATTCACTTCGATCGAGCGCATTATCGTCCGCGGGCCGACCACCCCTCAGGACGGGCGGAAATTTGGGCCCGAGATCTCCTCCGTCGGCGTTTTCAATTCCCATGATGCGAACGCCGCGCGCTCCAAGTTCGCCTATCAGCTGCCCAATAAACTCACGATCAAGCGCAGACGCGGTCAAATCCAGAACGACAGGACGACCGACAAAAAATCCAGCGGACGTTCGAATCCAATTATCGAGTTCCGCCAGCCAATCGTGCATTGGCCGATCAGGCGACAGCGCAAAAGCCATAAATGAGCGGGCCTTGAAGCGCATTGACTGACGCGCACCTGCTACGCTCGACACTCCAGACGTCCTCTCTCCGGTCGGGCATTCTGATCTTCGAGAGGGTATGCGATTCGCATACTGCTTCGGTGCTCAATCGTGGAAGCGCAGCCCGGCTTCAACATGTTTGCGCGCGACAACGGTTGGGGAATACTCTCGTGCCTTGGAATCGCCGTTTTTTCTGATTTTGAGGCGCAGCCCGCCGAGGCCGCTTTTCAGCGCCGGAACTCTCGAAACCTGGTCGTTTCAGCTCTTCACCGAGCAGACCGTCGGTTGCCAGCCGCTGACTGCTGGATTCACGGCCGGTGCTTCGGCGGGCTGCTGTGAGGCGACTACGATCTCAGGAAGCGCTGTGAACAAGCGCTATCGCTGCGTTAGCAAGCGTGCGCCCTCGCGAAATCTGCGCGGCGTAGCGCCCAGATGCTGAAGGAAAAATCGGGTAAAATGGCTCGGTGCGCTGAAACCCAAACGCGACGAGATCGAGCCGATTAGGGTCGTCTCATCGAGCAAAGTCCTGACCGCTGTTTCGAGCCTGACGCTGTTGCAGAACAACCGCGGACTCATTCCAGTGCTGCTGCGGAACAGGAAGAAAAAATGTTGCCTGGATAGACCCGCAAGCTGCGCGCAATCGCTCAAATTGTTTCCCAGCGCCGGGTTGGATTGAACAGAATTGATCACCCGGCGGATGCGGTAATCCAAGGCAGCGGCACGGCTGCGTTCGACCGCGTTCATGCGGCAGAGCCCCGACAAAAGATCGATAAGGGCATCCGCCTGTTCTTGCGTCGCGAGCCCGGCCTCCATCCTGAAGTGAAATTCGATCACTGCGTCGCGCAATGCGCGAGGCAAGATAATACGTCTGCCTTGCATCCCATCCCGATGAAATGTGCGCTGGGTGGCGACATTCGAAGGAGCGGTGTCGATGTCAAACGCGAGAATGCGTGTAGGCGTGCCGCCGTTATCCGGAACGCCAGCGTGAGGAGCCCAGGGCTCCAGGAAAATCGCGTTCGTGTCGCTCAAGACATGAACGGTGCCTGCGATCGGGATCCTGCGATCCGGGCCGGAAATTTTCACCAGAATCTGCGCGTGCGGGTGAGCGTGCTCGATGATGGAGCATCCCAGATCAAGCAGAGCGACCCGACCGAGCGAACAAGCAAAAACGGACGGTGTCATGGATGCGCGTGACACGGGGCAGCTTTCTTTATCCCGCTATGGTAGTAACCGTATCATAATATCCTTCCCCTTGCCAGATAGTCGCGATCTCCGCGACAAATCGGCCAGCTCGCGTGGCGGCGGCCGCACCAATGTCGTGCATCGCGCGCATCCGGCTTCATAACCAAACAGCATTTGATATCTGTCTACTGCCATCGGCCCTGGCGCCGGATCGCGCTTCATCATCGGCGAAATTTTCAGTCTGTAAGGTAACTGCGGTCGGTCGCCAGCTCGCGACAACATGGTGCCGCCATTTTAGCATCGCCGTATGTCGCAAACCGAAACATCGGCCGACAAGACGGAGACACTCATGCATCGAACCGCCGTTCTCGTAGTCGATATGCTGGTTGATTTTTTTGTCGCCAAAGACAACCTTCCGGCGCCCCTGCACATCTCGTCGCTGGTGGAAAAGAACCAGCAAGTTTGCCGGTTTGCGCGCGCCAACAACATTCCGCTGATCTTCGTCAATGACAGCTTCCAGAAAACGGAAGTCCCGATCGATCGGCACTTCAAGCTTTCAACGCCTCACTGCGTCGAGGGGACCGAAGGCGCAAAGATACTCAGGGAGCTCGAGCATGACGAGGCGCGGGACTTTGTCGTAGGCAAAAAATTGTACGACGGCTTCTACAATACGCGCCTCGATTCAATCCTTCGCGAACTGGACATCAAGACCTGCATCGTCACAGGCACCTGGACGCATGCCTGCGTGCAGCACACCGCGATGGGGGCTTTTTGCCGCGGCTACGATGTCGTCATTCTCAAGGATTGCTGCTCCTGTCCGGACGAGGATGAGCATACGCGCGCGCTGGCCTACATGAAGCAGTTCTACGGAGCGCAAGCGATCGAATCCGGCACGTGGATGAGCAGTGCCCTCAAGTCGGCAGCCTGAGTGATGGAGGCGATTGCTGATTGCACAAAGCGTCTCGTCCGATATGGGCAAACGCGATGCGCGCCGCATTTTTCATTGCAAATCAGCGCCCGCCATTTGTCGACCAGGGGAACAGAAGCTTCTGAATCCACTCGACGGATTGATAAAGAATAACACTCATCAAAGCCAATATAGCGACCGAGGCCATCGCACGCGGGACGTCGAAGTTGGTCGTTGAGTGCACCACAAGATAGCCGAGGCCGTTATCCGACGAAACGAATTCCCCGACTACGCCGCCGATGACTGCGGTCGAAATGCCAATTCGAAGGCCGTTGAAGATATAGGGAACCGCGCCGGGCAACTCCACGGTCAGCAGGCTCTGCAAACGCGATGATCCCGCAACTTTTGCCAGTTCGAGCATTTCCGTCGGCGTTGCTCGCAGGCCTGTGACCGTCGAGACCAGAATTGGAAAAAAGGATATCAGCACCACAACGACGACCCGGGCGGCCATACCGGGTCCGAGCGACAGGACGATGATCGGCGCAAGCGCAATCACGGGAATGGCGTGCGCGAAGACGATGAGCGGAAATACGGCGTCAGAAAACGGGCGCCAGCTTGCAATCACCGCTCCGAAAGGTATCGCAATCAGCACGGAAACGAGGAAACCAAGGAGAATCGTTTTCAGCGTCGCGCCCGCATGCCCGACGAAATTAAACCCGAACGACATGAATTCGTGAAAAATGATCGAAGGCGCCGGCAAGATATAGACTGGAATATTGAAAAGACGCGCAGCCAATTCCCAGACGGTCAGAAGTACAACGAAAGCAAGAACGGGAGAGGCGGCTCTCATGGGCGCGCCTCCACCGATGAAATGCGTCCCATGCCTGTTTGTGTATCGCGCCCGTAGATGCCGTCGCGAATACGTTTGGAATAAGAGTGAAAGGCCGGGAGCGCCGTCACTTCCTCATTGCGATCACTCAATGCGATATCGCACAGGTCTCGCAACCGGCCCCGGTCGGTCGACATAACGGCGATCCGGTCGGAAAGAAAAACCGCTTCGTTCACCGAGTGGGTGACGAACAAGGTCGTTTTCCGGGTCGATTGGTGGATTTTGCGCAGTTCGAATTGCATCTCTTCTCTGGTCAAGGCATCAAGTGCGCTGAAAGGCTCGTCCATCAGCAGAATGGCCGGATCCAGAATGAGTGCGCGGCAGATCGCAACGCGCTGCTGCATGCCGCCGGACAACTCGTCCGGAGCGCTTCGAAACCACTTGGCCATGCCGACCAGTTCAAGCAGCGACATGGCGCGATCTGCGTCTTCCGGCCGCACCCGGCGCAGAACCCGCACCGGGTAGAGGATGTTTGACAGCACATTCAGCCAGGGCAGAAGGTTTGGTCGCTGGAAAACGATCGCGACCTTCTCGAAACCATGGCGGTTGCGTAATTCCGGCAGGATCACCCTTCCGGCCGCCGGCCGTATCAGACCGGCCGCAAGTCTCAGAACCGTCGACTTTCCGCATCCGGAGGGCCCGACCAGGGACAGAAATTCCTGGTCGCGCACCGCCAGATTGAAATGCTCCAAGACCGTATGGATACCTGCCTTCGTTTTGTATCTGACCGTCACGTCCTCGAATTTGATTGCCTCTGACGGCCCACCCTCCGGAACGGACATCTTCACCGACCTGAATTCGTTGAAGCTTAGTTGCGGATGAAGGTCGTGGCGGGAGACGCGTTTGTCAGGTTCTGCGCGCGGGAGGTCACTTCAAGTGACCGGGCAACCCGCGAGGCATCCCATTGAAGGGCAGGGCTCGCGCTTTCAAAAATAAGCGCCCATCCGAGCTTGGCAAGCATAAGCTCCCTGCCGTAATCCATTTCTGGTGCTGCGGTGACCATCGCTTTGACTGCGGCTTCCTGATTGGCGTAGGCGCCCTTGTATGCGCACCGTACTCCCTCCATGAAGCGGTCCACCAAGCCGCTATTCTTCTCGGCGATATCGTTACTCGTAATGAAGACGTCCCCGTAAATCTTCAGTGCTTTGCCAAAATCGATGCTGGTGACGGACTTGCCGGCCTTCGCCGCAACCGCATTGATGCCCGCAGCTGTCGTTGTGTATGTCACTATTCCGTCGACCTGGCCCTGCAACAGCGAGCCCGCCAGCGCGGCCGGCTCCATTGATTTGCGAACGATCTTGGATGCGTCGCCACCTTCCAATTCCATGGCTGCCGGCAACAGCAACACGCCACCTTCACCCGGACCCGCTGCGAGCACGCGCCCTTCCATATCCTTCAGATTCTTGATTGGGCTGCCGCCCAGAATGCCGATCGTGAGCGGCGAATCGGAGAACAACGGCATCACGGCCTTGATTGGCGCGTTGTTCTTGGAGACGGAAGTGATGACCGCGCCGATATCGACCTGTCCGAATTGTGCCGCGCCGGTCGCGATCTTGCCGACGGTGTCCAGCGCGCCATAGCCGCGCTGGACGGTGAGGTTGATATTGCGTTCGCTGAAACACTTCTGCTGAATTCCATAAAAAAGCGCGGAGGCCTGTCCCTGAGCGAGCCAGCTCAATTGCAGGGTTACATTATCGGGCGCTTGCGCATGGCTGGGCCTGACTTGTGTGACGATCGCCATCGCGGCCAAAGCTAAGATAAGACGGGCGCAGGAACGAAGGACGGCAATTCCGGTTCGGTGTTTCATAACATTCCCCTTTCGCACGGCGTTCAGCATACGATTGTACTGATTGCTTCCATCGATGCGGAGTCAATCAGCCCCTTGTCCGAAAAGCCACAGCTCGAAGCGTTGGCCATGCTGAGCAGATTGAACCGCATCAGAATTTGACTGGCCGGAGGACAACCCAGCTCTCCCAGCAATAGGCCTTCGAACTGTCTCAGCTTTTCCGCGACGAGTTCGATGGGCTCCGTCGACATAAGTCCGGCTACCGGCAGCGCGAGCTCGCACAAGACCCGGCCGTCAAGAACGGCAATGAAGCCGCCGCCAATTTCGGCCACTCGGTTGGCAGCGAGCGCCATATCGGACCGGCTTTGACCGACGATCAACATATTGTGGGCATCGTGGCTCACCGTTGAGGCAATCGCGCCGCGCGCGAGGTGCAGCCCGCCTACGAAAGCAAGTCCCACGCCGCCGGAACCTCCATGGCATTCCGCCATGGCGAGGATCGAAAAGTTGTCATTGGGTTGAACCACTCCAGAACGGACCGGCAGCTCGATCTCCTCCTGCCGCTTCGGCGTGTCGGTGATGATGGCCCGCACCTTGATTGCGCCTTCGGGTTTGCCTGCCTGAAGCTCGAAATCGTGCTCCGTGAGGGGACGTCGCAAGCCGACCCCTCTCACGTTCGAGAACCGGGTCGGATCCGCGCGTTGTGGGCGGAGATAGCCACCATCGTCGTAGAGGAATTCTCCGCCAATCATGGTGGCGCGCACCTTCACGGACTGCAGATCGTCCAATACCACGAGGTCCGCCATCTTTCCCGGACTGACACTGCCGTAGTCGCGGTCGATTTTCAGCCCTTCAGCAACGTTGAGCGTCGCCCACTGATACGCGGTGGCGACCTCGATGCCTTCTTCAATGCATAGCCTGATGCGCTGATCCAAATGACCTTCCGCAAGAAGATCGTGCGGGTTCACTTCGTCGGTCGAAAGCTGAATGAAACGTGTTTCCAGGCCGCGCGACGCTATGACACCGGCCAACTCACAAACATGGCTGCGGCCAAGCCGTCTGCCCGGACGCATGACCAATGTCGTGCGCAGGCCGAGACGCAAGTTTTCGATAATCTCTTCGACGGAAGATGCCACATGGCTGTCTTCCAGCCCCGCCGCGACAAATCCGCTCAACGCACGGCCTTGAATGCCGGCGGGCTGGCCAGAGACGGTCTTTCGAAGCTCCGAGGTCCTTTCGATCTTCTTTAGGAGGTCGCGTTCGCCTCGCATTACCCATTGAGGGTTGTAATCGCCAGCAAGGCAGACGGTTTCAGGGAGGTCGAGGAGCCCGAATGTTTCGGCGAGACTGAGTTCGCCGGAAGTGGATTCCAGATCTTGTGGATAGCCGGGCACCCGGCCCGGTACCCGCAACAATATGCGAAGGGGCACTGTGCGTGCCTCGGCCAGCATGGCCTCAACTCCCGCGATGCCGCTTACATTCGCGATTTCGTGCGGGTCCTGCGCAACCAGCGTCGTTCCACGGGCGATCACCGCGCGCGAAAATTCGACGGGAGTAACGAGCGATCCCTCGATATGGACATGCGGGTCCATGAAGCCTGGCGTAACATCGCGGCCTTCGAGATCGATGACTCGCTCCGACTTCCGGCTTTCGTCGGAACTGGGCGTTACCGCAGCAATGCGGTCGCGCTTGATCGCAATGTCGACGGATTGAATTTCCCGAGTCAGCACATTGAGCAGGCGGCCATTGACGAGCAACAGGTCGGCGGGCGTCCGGCCGGTCGCGACGTCGATCAATTCCGCTCTCAAGCTCGCGTCCACGCTATCTCACAACCGCGCTTACCTCTGATAATTAGCTTCTAAAATTAGCCATTTTTTGGCATGTTGTAAAGCTTGGAGGCGCGGCGGTCCGCCAGGAAGCTGACGCAAATCTACGCAGGTTGAGACGCCACAATAGGCGCTTTGCCAAGCGAGCACATAAATGTATTTCTGTGACTGGATTGGCGACGTCGTTTGAAGGTGATCTGCCGACATCCCGATCGAAGAGGAGCCGATACATGGTCGCGAACGCTGAATTCATAGCAGGCCTGCCAAAGGCCGAATTGCATCTCCACATCGAAGGCACGCTTTCGGTCGAGATGAAGCGGCGTTTCGCCGCTCGCAACGACCTGAAGCTCGGAGACGCCAGCTTTACGCCGCTGAGCGTGCCAGAAGGCTCCAGCGGTCAATCGCTCGACATTCAGCAATATAAGATGTTTCTCGCATTGTATTACGAGGGGCTGAAGGTCATGCACACGGAGCAGGATTTTTACGATCTTGCTTTGGCCTATTTCCAGCAGTGCAAAGACAACAACGTGGTTTACGCTGAAGTATCGTTCGATCCGCAGGCGCATTCGGATCGCGGGGTTCCGTTCGAGGCGGTCATCAGCGGTCTGACCGCAGCGCAGAAGACCGCTGTTGATACGCTGAGTATCGAAAGCCAGCTCATCATGTGCATCAATCGCGATCTTTCGCTTGAGAGCGCCGTCGAAATGCTGAAGTCGGCACGGCCCCATCGCGACAAGATTGCCGGCCTTGGACTGGATAATGTCGAAGACGGTCATCCGCCGATCAAATTTCAGACAATATACGATTCAGCCCGCGATCAGGGTTACAGGCTCACGGCGCATTGCGATGTCGACATGTTGAACGCGCGCGAGCACATCCGGCAATGCATCCACGAGATAAAGGTCGAGCGTATCGATCACGGCATCAACGTCCTGGAGGACGAGGCGCTGATGGACGATTCAATTCAGCGCGGCATCCATTTCACGACCTGCCCAACCTGGCGAAAGGGCGATCCCAAGCCCCGCCGCGTCGATCGTATTGAGAAGATGCGCCGGCTTGGCCTGTCGGTTTCCATGAACAGCGATGACCCCGGTTATTTTGCGAGCGGTTACATGAACCATATGCTCGCCGCTGTTGCCGAAACAGGACAGCTCACCGAAAGTGATCTCGCGGGCTATGCGAAGGAAGCGTTTTCGGGCGCCTGGATCAGCGAAGATCGAAAGAAAACCTATAGAGACCGCGTCGACTCTTACGTTTCTGGTTTGCAAAGCAGATCAGTTTTAACCGACGCCTAGTTTTGCGAGGGTTCTTTTTTTCTTGTTATGCCGACTGGCTCTCCTGCTGCTGAAGATACTCAATCACAATCCGATTGAACTCATCTGGCATGGTTTGCGAATGAGCATGGCCACCCTTCTCCGCGATTACCAACGACGCGCCGGGAATCTTTGCGGCAAGCTCTTCCGAGAAATAGACCGGCGTCAGCCGGTCGTCACGCGCGCACAGGACGAGCGTTGGCGTTGCGATTTTTTCAAGGTCGCCGGTGCGGTCGAAATCGACGATTGCATCGATGCGGCTCGCGACGATGTCCGCCGGGGGGAAGCTGGCCAGGCCTTTCTGCTCGGCGGCTTCCAGGGCCGCTTTGTTGGCATTGATCCACCAATCCGGATGCAGAAAAACCGGCGTCGCGCGCATATAGGCCAGCGCGCCTTGCTCCAGCACAATCGCCTTTCGGATCTCGAACACGCGACGGAAATACTCGTCAGCCCTCGTCCAGCTTGCATACATGATGATCGAGCGCAGCCTTCGAGGATGCTCGACGCCAAGGATCTGCCCAATCGCGCCGCCGGTCGAATGGCCGACGAGGTGCGCGCTGTCGATGCCGAGGGCATCCATGATTCCCAGCGTATCAGCGGCCATGCGCTCGACGCTGTATTTCATCTTCTGGTGCGTGCTGGCACCTGTGCCACGATGGTCGTGGATGACTACCGTGAAATGCTTGCTCAGCGGGCCGATTTGCGGCTGCCAATAGCTGCCGGCCCCGCCAAGGCCGGCGACGAGCAAGACTGGCGGCCCGTTACCATGGGTTTCGTAGTAAATGTCGGCGTCATCAATTCTGACGGTTGGCATGGGGCCGCTCCGGGCTAGTCGCGCTTGATGTCGAGTTCCGACCAGATCGTCTCGAAATAGGTGTTGAAAAGCGGGTTGGTGCGAATTTTCACCGGGTCGCGCTCGGCATCGCTCAGGGCGATGATGTGCTCGGCGCGGATGCTGGCGGGCCGGTGGGTCATGACGATGATCCGGTCCGCCATGGTGATGGCCTCGCCGATATCGTGGGTGACGAGGATCACGCTCTTGGCGCGCTCACGGATGATGCGCAGTACTTCGCCCTGAAGAAGCAGTCGGGTCTGGAAATCCAGCGCGGAGAATGGCTCGTCTAGGAGGATGACATCCGGGTCGAATGCTAGCGTTCGCATGAAGGCGACGCGCTGGCGCATGCCGCCCGACAAGGTCGCCGGCCGCGCATTCTCGAACCCCTTTAGTCCGTAGGTCTCGATCAGTTGCAACGCGATCGCGCGCGATTTCGCGGCGTCATGTCCGCGCACTTCGAGACCGAGGACGACATTGTCGACCACGCTGCGCCAGGGCAGCAACATGTCCTTCTGCAGCATGTAACCAACATGGCCCTTGGCGCCCTGCACAAGCACTCCGTTGACCTGCACCTCGCCTTCGCTCGGTTCCAGCAGCCCGGCAATGATATTAAACAAAGTCGTCTTGCCGCATCCCGATGGCCCGACAAGTGCCAGCACCTCGCGTGGCCGCAGTTCGAAAGTAATATCACGCAGGGTGCGCACTTCGTCCGCTTCGCCCTGGTTGAAGGCCATGCCGACGGAATGAGCGACCATCACAGGCTGCGTGGATACCTGCACGGCCGTGCCGGAAGCGCTCATGGATGAACTCCCTGCGATGGCCCCGTCCAGTCGCTGCCGGTAATGACGGCATCCAGAAATGAGAGGACAACCGCGTCGAAAGCGGCAGGGTCCTCGTGCGACACTGCGTGACCGCCGGTCCCGAAATAATACGACACTGCACCCGGGATGAGTTTGGTCATCTCTTCCGCACAGTGCAACGGAACGAGGTGATCGTCCTTGGCGGCACATACCAGCGTCGGGCACGCGATACGGCGCAGTGCCTCCCTCGGTTCAAAAGCACAGAATGCGTCGATCCGGCTCAGTAAGATGTTGGTTGGCGACAGATGTTCGGCTGCAGCCGGCTCCGCCGCTTCGATCTTTGCGATGTTGCGGCTGACATAAGCAGGCGTATTCAGAAAAATCGGCATGGAACGGACATAGGCAAGGCGGCCGGAATTCCGCAGCAGGTCCTTTCTGATATCAAATGCTCTGCGGAAATACGGATCGATCGCTGCCCAGCCACCGAACAGGACAAGGCTTGCCACACGATCGGGGTTTTTCAGCGCCAATTCCTGGCCGATGGCAGCGCCCGCCGCGTGGCCGACGAGATGCGCCTTTTCAACCTCGGCTTCGTCCAAAATGGCGAGCAGTTCTTCGCCCATCTGTGCGACCGAGTAGGCGATGTCGTCCTTGCTCGATTGGCCACTTCCGCGCTGATCGTACAAGATGACGGAATACTTCGCGGAGAATGGGCCGATCTGGGGCTGCCAATAGCTTCCGGCGCCCCCCATGCCTGCGATCAACACGACCACCGGTCCTTCGCCCGTTATCGTGTAATGAATTTTGCCGCCGTCCTTCAGATCGACAAATGGCATTGCTGTCTCAATTCCATCGGAAGCGGCGTTCGAGCAGCGTCACCGCGTAATCGAGCACGAGCGCAAGTGCCATCAACGCGAACAGGCCAACCCACACGGCATTCAAGTCGTAGAGCGTTCCGGAATAATAGACCAGATAGCCGAGCCCTACCTTGGCCGCGATATATTCGCCGACCACCGCTCCGATCAGCGCGAAGCCAACATTTAGCCTGAGCCCGGATACGATCCAGGGAATGGTGGACGGCACCACGACCTTGAAGAAAGTCTGCCGCGGCGTAGCCCCGAGCGATCGCATCAGACGGACCAGGTCCTGATCGACTTCCATTGCGCCGCTATAGGCCGTCATCAGCGATACGATGAATGTGATGATCGCGGCAATCGCGATCTTGGATTCCATGTCGATGCCGAACCACACGATGATCAGTGGCGCGAGTGCGATCTTCGGCAGGCCGTTGACCGCGACAATGAACGGCCGAAGAACCAGGGCCAGTGTCGGTGTCAGCCACAGACCAAGACCGATGAGACTGCCGGTGAAGCTGCCGATCGCAAAGCCTACAACCGATTCGAAGCCTGTGACCGCGGTATCCCTTAGCAACGTGCCGTCCCACAGCAGCGCCCAGAATCGGGTCCAGATGCCGCTGGGCAGTCCGTACAAATAGACGCGCAGAACGCCGGTGCGTACCAGGATTTCCCATATGCCGAAGAAGGCAACGGTGAGAGCAACCTGTCCGACGAGGATCACAAACCACGGCGAATTGAAGAACCCTCGCTGTTCGCGCTTCCTTGCAACCGCAGCCCCCGAGACAGCCCTTTCTGACAATTTACTCGGCCCTCATCCTTCGAGCGGTCACCTCAAGCGATCATTTGGTCTTCGGCAGATGCGCGATCGACGATATTTCGACGAGGAATTCCGGCCTTACGAGTTCTGCGCGGATGCAATAGCGGGCCGGAAAGTCTTTCGGAAAATATTCTTTGTAGACGGCATTCATTTTCTGGTAGTCCGCGAAATCCTTCAGAAAAATCGAGTTGAATGTGACGTCATCCATGGTCCCGCCGGCTGCCTGCACGATAGACTTGATGGCTTCCAGAACAGCGCGCGTCTGTGCGGTGGCGTCACCGACACCGATCGTTTTTCCTTCGGTGTCCATTGCGAGGATTCCGGAGACGTACAGGATGTTGTCGGCAACGACTCCCGGTGAATAGGGCGCAAGCGGAGGAGGGGAGCCCTCGGGAATAACGGGTTTACGAGGCATATCGAATTCCTCTTTTGGATTGTCAGCCTGAATTATCGATTGGATAGAGCGCAGAACTCGCTGGTGGTCGTGACCCAACCAAAGAAGGTTTCGACATTATAGACCGTCGCACCATGCATTTCGCGCGGTCCCGCCTGCCATGCGGCGTCCTCGATCAGGATCGGAAAATATTCGTGGAAGAAGGCGTCGCGGATGGTCGATTCGACGCAAACATTGGTTGCGACACCGACGACAGCGATGTTGCGGATGCCTCTCGCCCGCAACATCGAGTCCAACTGCGTTCCGGTAAAGCCGCTATAACGGGGTTTCTGGATCACGAGATCGTCCGCCTGCGGCTTCAGCCCGTCAACGATATCGTAGTCCCAGGTTCCTTTGGTAATCAGCTTGCCATCATACTCGCGATGCGCCCGCATTAGCTTGAGCGCATTCGACTTCCACCAATTTGGAGATTGCGGCCCGCCAGCTTCCGCCTTGGCCTTATCCCAACCGTTCTGAAAATAGACAACTGGCATGCCAAGCTTGCGTGCCGTGGCGATCACGCGTTCGATTTTGCCGATCACTCCAGCCGCGCCTGAAATGTCAAATCCGGCGAGGTCGAGGTAGCCGCCCTTCGTCGCGTAGGCATTTTGCATGTCCACCACGACGAGTGCGGTCTGACCGGCGGACAATGGAAAATCCTCCGGCCGCGCCGGCAACGTTACGGCGTCCGCGTGCCGCGGCAGCTCCTGTGGCTTTTCGCGGGTCAGAAGGGTGCGATCGGCGGACATGTTCGTGGTGGACCAGTCCTTCACGACGGCAAGCCGAATTCCTTGGTGGCCTTCTCGGCGAAACTGGTGTCCACCATCTGCTCATAAGGCAGGGTCTGCTTCAGGGTGCCCGCGCCCGACTCATGCTTCATGATTGCATCCCAATCCTGTTTTGTGATGATCGGATTTCGCGGGACGACACCTTTGGTCTGCATGAAATTTTTCGAACCGAGCTTGATGGCATCTGGAGCAACTTGCGGGAACTCGGACGCGCTGATCTCGGCGAAGGCATTCGGATCGGTGTGGAGCGTCTTCATCGCATCCGCCAGCGCGTTGACGAATTTCTGCACGGTCTCGCCGTTCTCCTTGACGTATTGCTCGGTACAGAAGATCGACGAAAACGCGATCGGCCCAAGAATGTCAGCAAAGGAGAACACTGTTTCCAGTCCGAATTGAGTGACGCCGATCGAGGCATCCCAGTCGAAAGCGACCGCGAGGTCGGCCCGCCCATCCTTTACTGCCGCAGCCTGTGCCCCCGGCGGGAGTTCCAGGAAATTGACGCCGGCTTCCTTCGGATCAAAGCCGCCAATCGTGCGCATCATATAGGTCGGTGTGGAGATCGTGTTCGAAGGAAAGCGAAGAGTTGCGATCGTTTTGCCTTTGAGGTCGGCGAGCGAGTTGATCTTCATGCCGGGCTTGGCGATTGCAAACAGCGAAATGGCGCCGGCGATTTTCGCGATGCACTTGATCTTGGCGCCCTCTAGCGTCGCATTGACCGACATTCCTGTTCCCGTGCACGCGAATTGTGCACGATTCGAAAGGATGATCGGGACCGGCAGCGCGATGCCGCCCGCCGGCGTGACATCGACATCGAGTCCATGCTTGTTGAACAGCGCCTTGCGACTGGCGGCATAGACCGGAGTGTAGAGCGCGATGTGGATTGCTTCCGATACGCCCACCTTGGTGCGAGCTTGAGCGATGGCCGGTGTGGCAAGAGGCGCCAGGGCGACCGCGCCCAGCCCATTCAATACAGTGCGCCGGGTCAGGCGGCCTTCCGGTGAGGCGACCGCCCCGAACACGTTGCGATCCTGTCTCATCGGAAACTCCTGTCTAACGGTTATGGCACGCGCAATTAAATCCGCGCGGTCGCAGTTTGTCACGTGCGCAATTGACGCGGAAAAGAATCCTGTAATTCATCTGGATAGCTTGCTGGGTCCACCTTTAGCGGTGGCACCGAAGGGGCCGATCGCGAAGTTGGAGATCACGGGCAGGAGCGGACCTAATCAGTTCAGCAGCACCCAGACGCCAACAAGCGAGATCCATGGGACATAGGTGATCAGTGCGAGCGCAATCAGATAGAGGAACACGAACGGGATGATCCCGCGATAGAGTATCTTCAGATCAATGCCGAGCACCGACTGCGCAACGAAAATATTTATCCCGAACGGCGGATGAAACAACCCGATGGCGAGATTGACCATCACCACGATGCCGAAATGAACGGTGTCGATACCCAGCGCCTTGACGACGGGGATCAACAGTGGTGTCAGCAGCAGGATCGCGGAAAGCGGATCGAGGAAACAGCCGACCACCAGCAGCAGCACATTCACGACCAGAAGGAACGACCAGGCGGTGACGTTCAGATGCTGGATCCAGGCAACGAGAGTCGCCGGCACTTGGTTCACCGTTAACAGCCACGAGAATACGCCGGCGCAGGCGACGATGATGAGGATCTGCGCCGTGAACCGCACGGTGGCGGCGGCGGCGTCGACGATTTCGCTAATCGTCAGCTCGTGGAAGACGAAGCGCGTGACGAATACCGCGTAGATGCAGGCGACCGCGGCGGCTTCCGTTGGTGAGAACACGCCGCCATAGATACCCCCAAGAATTATGACGGGTGCACCGAGCGCCCATATTCCACGCACCGTGGAGCGGCCGAAGCGTTGGAAATTGAAGGGTTCGCCGGCGCCGAAATTGCCGTGCCAGGCGCGCCAGATCACATAGCCCGCGATAAGCGCGGCGATCAGCAGACCCGGCAAAATCCCGGCCGCATACAGTCGCGGCACCGATTCCTGCGCCGCCGCGCCATAGACGATCATCGGGATGCTCGGCGGAATGATGATGTCGATGGCGCCGACCGCCGTGATAAGGCCTGCGGAGAATGGCTTGGGATAACCGGCCTTGACCATCGCCGGATACATCACCTTGCCGATGGTTGCGACCGCTGCCGCGCTCACGCCCGAAATGGCGCCGAATATCGTCGCGGTCCCAACTGTAGTCACGCCGAGGCTGCCGCGCGCAAAACCAACACCGCCCTGCACGAAATCGACAAGCCGTTGCGCGACGCTGCCGCGGCCCATCAATTCGCCGGCATAGATGAAATATGGGATTGCCAGCAATGCGTAAGCGTTGACCGATCCGAACAAGTTCTGGTGCAGGGCCGCCAGCGGAACATTCATGAACCAGACGAGCGCTACGGTCACCGCCGTCAGCATCACCAGGAAAACCGGAAAGCCCAGCAGCAGCAATACGACCGGGACGATACCGAGCGCGAAACTCATAGTGTCGGTCCGCTTTCGGGCATGCTTTGTTGTGGCGTGGCTGGCAACAGCAGGCGCTGCGTGGCGCGAAGAAGAACCACCAAGACCATCAATCCGAAGCTGACCGCGACCGCGCTATGCGGAATCCAGGTCGGGACATGTGCGATGTCGCTGACCGCGCCGAGCGCATAGATGCGCTCGACATACTTGAAGGACTGCCAGGCGACAAAGCCCGCAACTGTTAGAAATACGAGAGTTCTCGACTACCCAAACCGCAAAGCGGAGCGGCGCCGGAAGGGCGTTGACCAGCACGTCCATGCGCAGATGCAGGCCGCGCCAGGTCACGGTCGCCGCGCCCAGGAACGCGATCCAGATCAGGATATAGATTTCGATCTCGTCGGCACCGTTCAGCGCGTAGCTGAATACATAGCGCCCGACCACGTTGACGAAATTCAGCGAAATCGCGAAAAGAAGCGCAATCGCCAGGACGCGCTCGATCAGGGTCGCGAGCGCGTCCACACCTTTTACGACCGCCTTCATGAACGAGGCAGGATCGTCAGTTCAGTCGTTGCGCGGCCGTCGACAGCACGTCGAAGTCGGCCTTGATCGCGGCGTTGGCGTTCAAAATCCCCGGCAGCACGGACTTGACCTGTTCGGAATAGGCCTTGGCCTCCGGTTCCGGCAGCGCGATCACCTCGCCGCCATTCTTCTTCCAGACTTCCAGCGTTCTGCCGACATCCTCGATCGCGAATTTCGCCGTACTCTGCTGCGCCTTGAATGCCTCATCGCGCACGATTGCCTCTAGTTCCGGACCAAGCGACTTCAGGAAATTCCTGTTCCCCATGACCACCGCGATCAGATAGGAGCCGGGCAGGGCGGTCAGGCCCTTGGCGAGGTCGTAATATTTGAACGCTGTGAAAACCGTCGCGCTCGCAATCAGACCGTCGATGGTGCGGTTCTGCATGGCCGAGAGCACTTCGCCGAGCGGCATCGAGACCGGAGCTGCACCGAGTTTCTTGAACGGCTCGATTTGCAAAGGAGCGGCGCCGGGTACACGGATTTTCTGGCCTTTGAAATCGGCCACGGTACGGATCGGCTTGTGAGACAGCAGCATCAGGGGACCGTGCGGCAGGATCGCCAGCGGCTCGATGCCCTTGGAATTGCCGAGCGTCGCAAGCTGCTTGCGCACGTCCGGGTCAGAAAAGACACGCTGGGCATGCGCCAAGTCGTTGAAGAGGCCGGGGGCGTCGAACACCTGGAAGCGCGGTTCGAGACCGATGAAGAAGCCGCTGGCCGGAACCACCGCCTCGATCGTGCCGAGCGCGGTGCCCTCGACCGTCGCGGGAATCTGGCCGAGCTGGTTGGCCGGGTAGAACTCGACCTTGATGCGGCCGTTGGAGCGCGCCTCGACGCCCGCCTTGAACGTCTTCGCCCATTCCTGCGACAGGTCATTCACCGTCGGCGACGAAATCTTCAGTGTGAAAGTCTGCGCAGCGGCCGCGGAAATCGACATCCATGCCACCGCGACGACGGCCAATATCCGAAATATCGTCATGTTTGCTCCCTGTTCTTGCGTCTCAAGTGACGGGCGTTTCTTGTGCCGGTTGAAGTCGCTCAATCGAAGCTGGCGTTCAATATTGCCCCTTCGGCTCGAGTCCGAAGGCATGCTGGCCATACATCGCGCCGACCGAATCCCAATTCAAACTGATATGAGAGCTTGCGGCGTGGATATCGCGCCAGAAGCGCTGGACCGGATGCTGCATTCCGAGTGCGCTGCCACCCATGGCGAGAAACACCGCGTCCACTGCCTGCACCAGAAGTTTGGTCGCGAAGGTGTGCGTCAGGCGGTTTCGCATGCGGATGTCGATATCGACCGCCTTGCCGTCATGCACAATTTCGCTGGTCTCGCGCACGTCACGGTGGATCATGAGTTGGGCGGCGTCGATCGAGGCGGTGGCCTCGGCGACCCGCATCTGCACCGTCGCGAATTCCGCCATCTTGTTGTTACCGCCGGCGACAGCGCCGCGCGTAGTGCGGGTGCCGGCCTGATCGATAAAAGACTTAAGCGCGCCGCGCGCCATGCCGAGCGCGGGCGAGACCAAACAGAGCGGCACCACCGCGAGCATCGGCTGCTTGTAAATCGGGTTCTTGTTGACGGCAGTGCCGGGGCCGGTGCCGGTCAGCATGTCGGCGAAGCTAACGACGCGATAGGCCGGCACAAATGCGTCCGACATAACCAGCGTCTTGCTGCCGGTGCCGGCGAGGCCCATCGGGTTCCAGTCGTCGAAAATCGTAAAATCGGAGCGCGGCACCAGGAAGAAGCCGGGCTTCGGCCCATCCGCAAATGGAATGATGCCGCCCAAAATGCCCCATTGCGCGTTGTCGCAGCCGCTCGCGAAGCTCCACCGTCCAGAGAGGCGATAGCCGCCCTTTTCATTTGTGGCTTTGCCGGTCGGCGCATAGGAGACGGCGGCGAGGGCGTCGACCTCCTTCTCCCAGAAATCATTTTGCGCCTCTTCCGGATAACATGCGATCATCCAGGGATGCACGGCGCCGAGGCTGTAGACCCAGCCGGTCGAGCCGTCGCCGCTTGCGACCGCCGACACCGCTTCCACGAAGACGTCGTAGCCATATTCGAAACCGCCATAGCGGCGCGGCTGCATGATGCGGAACAGCTCGGCCGCGCGCATCTTGTCGACGAGGTCTGCGGAAATCTGGCGGGCTCTCTCATGCTCGACCGCGCGCTCGCGCGCGATGGTGCCGATCTCCTCCGCGCGCCGCAGCAATTCGGGCACGCTCGGAATTTGCGAATTCTGGATAGCGGCCGCAACTGCCATGACGACCTCCCTGATTTTTTCAAAGTCTATTTGAGGTGGGTATCGAGCACAAGCAATAATTTGCATTTGCAAGTAATTTCGGCGGTGGATTTTGTGCGATGCAAAATCGCTTGCGCGCTTTCGGGATCGGTCCTATTGCGGACGAAAGAGTTTTGGGCCGATCCGATGTCGCGCAAATTGAATCTGCAAGACTTTCTGCCCTATCTCCTGAATTGAGCCGGTCTTCGTATCGGGTTGATGTTCTCGCGGGACATCGAGGAATTCGACGTGACGCTACCGATGTGGCGTGTACTGGTAGAGCTCTGGCATAACGGCGATCATCGGCTCGGAGAATTGGCGGAGCAGACCAGCATCGATCTTTCGACGCTGTCACGACTCCTCGTCACCATGCAGCGCAACGGGCTGATCGTACGCCGCAGATCCGGCCTCGACGGTCGTGCGCTCAGTTTGACGCTCACCCCACGCGGGATGGAACTGACCGAGCGGATCGTGCCGCATGCGCTGCATTATGAGGATGTCGCGATGCGCCGCCTGAGCGAGCGCGACGTCCTCAAGCTGAAAGAACTTCTAAAAACGGTCTATGACAACCTGCACGCCGCCGAGGACGAGGCCGCACCGAGCGAAACGCGGCCGCGCGCCAAGGCGAAGACGGGCAAGCGGCCGGCAAAGCGAGCGTCAAAGCTTTAGCTTGAACAGCTTCTCGGTATTGGTGCGGCCGATCTTCAGGCGATCAGCCTCGCTGATGGTCGCGACATCGAACCAGTTGGCGGCGTGATCGACGTTCTCGAATGGCCAGTCAGTCGAGAACAGGATGCGGTCGGCGCCGATCTCGAGGATTGCGTCGATCAACGTCTGGGTGCGGAAATTGCCGGACGTGGTGATCCAGAAATTTTCCTGTAAATACTCGGCCAATTTCTTCTTCGCCGGATATTGCGGCGGGACGCCGGTCCAGCCATTGCGATGGTCGCAGCGCCAGATCGAATAGGGCAGGCCTTCGCCCATATGACCAAGCACGATCTTTAGATTGGGGTAAGCGTCGAACAGACCCGAGCACATCAGCCGCAGCGAATGCACCGCGGTCTCCTGGCCGAAGGCCCAGGTCGGGCCGAGAAGCCAGGGATGCCCCTCATAGATCACTGCATCGGCAGGCAGCGGGTTGCGCGGGTGCAGGTAGAAGGGCACGTCGAGCTTCTCGTTCTCGGCCCAGAACGGCCAATATTGCTTGAGGTCGTAATAGACCGCCTTGTTCGGATTGACGATTTGCGAAAATCCGTTCACCAGCGATCCGACGAAGCCCATCTTTACACAGCGCTGCAATTCTCGGATCGCCATGTCCGGGTCCTGCATCGGCAGCGCGGCCAGGGCCTGGAAGCGGTTCGGCCGCTTCGCCACCTGTTCGGCCAGGTAATCGTTGGCTTTTTTTGCCAGTTCATTGGCCTGTTTCGGATCGGGTATCGCCTGCACCGCGGGCGCATTGAGCGAGAGCAGCATCATCTCGACGCCGTTTTTGTCCATTTCCCGCAGCCGCTTCTCCTGAATGTCGAGCAGCCGATGGCTCAACTCGCTCCACACGCTTTCGGGGAGGAAGCCCGCGGAATCCTGCAATGTGTCCTGGATAGCGAAATGTTCCTCGAGCGCAATCTTGCCCTTCACGATGTTCTCCCTTTCCGTTTCTGAGGTCCGGAGCCCTGACTTTCACGCGTCGTAAGGCATTTTATTTTCAAATGCAAATATCTTGCAGAGTGCGTTCCGCGCGTTTCGCTGCGCTGCAAGATTCAACGTCGAACGACGGGCAACATCAGGTGCGAGGAAGATTTAGCGTCGTGATAAATGGTGTCGCGTCCAACCTTGTTGGGCGTGTATTCGTGCTGGAAAACGAATTCTGTCAGTTGCGAGTCGCCGTTTGCAATCTCGAGGCGAACGCGGCTGCCTTTTTTGAACCGATAGGCCGTTGGCATGACGGCAATTTCGAATTTGTAGATTTTGCCCGGTTCGATCAGCTCCGGTTGAATATGGGCGTACCAAGGTGCGTAAGGTAGCGACTTCTCCGCATCGATGGCGCGATGCGACGCGCGCAACCAGCCTTTGGTGACGACCCGATGTCGCGGCTGCGCTGTTGGATCGGCGGCATCACGCGGAAACTGCTCCGAAATCTTCACAATGAAGTCGGTGTCGGCATTGCTCGATGAGGCAAACAGATTGAGCTGAATGGGACCTGCAATCTCCAGGTCCTGCTCAAGTGCCTCTGTCGTGAAAGTCAGGATATGACGTACCGGATCGGGCCGGCCGGCTTTGTCGAAGCCGACCACGCCGGCCCGCCATTGGTCATTGGGATATTCGTATATTGTCGTTCCGGTGCCGGCGGCCTTCGCGCTCAACCCGCCATCGTTTAACGACGATACGGAGCCGGTCGGTCCGGTTTGCAGATAGAGCGGTTGATAGGCGATGTCTCGCGGTGGCCAGGCGTCAGCCGATCTGAATTCCTCGGCTCCGGGAACGAAATAGCGAACGTCCGGCTGATCCAGATAGTCGGTCTTTTCGCCTTTCAGAAAGCAATCGTAAAATGGCCGCAGATAGGTCTCGTGAAAGATCTCACTGGAAAAATCCGCGACTGCTGCAAACACGCTCGAAGAGCCGAACACCAGTAGCTTTTTAGGCGACGTGGTGCGCTGAAATCCAACGATATTGCCGTTGAGATGCAGATCGACCTTCGACCAGACCCCGATGGAAAATACCGGCACTTCGATCTTGTCTAGGTTTTCGGCCGCGGCACGCGCCTTCCAGAACTCGTTATAGGTCGCGTGACGCTTTACTTCGCCGACGTAATCCCATTCCAGCAGTCGGGACGGGCCACTCGCAGGATACTGATTGATGCTGCGTGTCGTGGAATTGTACCAGGTTGACGGAAAAGCGCCGGGGATGCCGCCGGTGTAGGCGGAGGAGCGATAAGTATCGACATTGCCGTCATAGGGCGCGATGCAGGCGAGACCGGGTGGGTTCTGGATGCCCATGAACCACTGCATGCGCGCATAATAGGACTGGCCGATACCGCCGACCTTGCCGTTCGACCAATCCTGCTTGGCAATCCAGACGATGACGTCGTAGAGATCGCGCTGCTCCGCTTCATCCATGTAGCGGTAGTCGCCGCCGGAACGTCCAGTGCCGCGTACATCCAGATGCACGAATGCATAGCCGTGTTTGAGATAATACTCGATCGGTCCGGTCTCGCGCCAAAGGAAGATCGGCATGGCCGGCGCGAGATTGTTATCGAAGCGATAGGGCGAGGCGGCAAATAGTGTTGGGTATCTTCCCTTGCCTTTCGGCAGATAAACTGCGGCGGCCAGCGTGACGCCGTCCTTGGCGCCGATGCTGGCGATATAGTCAGGTAATACGTTTTCCATGAGATCACTCACAACAGTACCCGCCCAGTGTCGCCTGCAGCGATCACTGCGGCTCGCGGCCCGAAGCCTTGACGATCTTTTCCGCAATGATCCTGTCGTGCTTGAGCAAGTCCCCATATTCGGTCGGCGAACCGAATGCCGGGTCGAGCGCTCGCGAGATCAACTGCTTTTGGACAAAGTCCTTGTCTTTGTAGATTTCGCCAATCGCTCGGTGGAGAGTGGCAATGGCATCGGACGGGGTCTTTGCCGGTGCCACCAGACCGAAATAGGCGCGCGTCAATTCCACGCCTGTGTAACCTGTCTCCCGGACCGTAGGTACGTCGGGTACGATCGACGAGCGTGTGTTGCCGTCACTGACAAGTAGCGTGGCTTTGCCAGCTTCGATATAGGGCAAGACATTCCCGAGCCCGATGAAGACGATCGGAACGCTCCCCGACAGGAAGTTTGCCATCGCATCGCCGCCGCCCTTGAATGGTACCCAAACGATGTCCGCCCCGGTCCGTGTCTTGAATTCCTCGACGAACATGGTGTGAGCGAGCGCGGGTGACGTATAGCTTAGCGTGCCGACTTTCTGTTTCGACAGTGCCGCGAGTGAGTCAAAGTCCTTGACGCCGAGCGACGTGTTCACTGCAAGAACCTGCGTGATGAAAAACAGATTGGTGATCGGCGCAAAGTCCGCGGTCGCGTCGAAACCGGGGTTTTTGAAAAGATGCTGATTGTAGGTGAGTGGCTCTCCGGGCATCAGGCAGATCGTATAGCCATCGGGAGTGGCTTCCGCACAATTGCGTGCTGCGATGTTGAATGTGCCGCCCGGCTTGTTCTCGATGATGAAGGGCTGCTTCATAATTGTGGTCAGGCGTTCGCTCAATGCACGCATGAATATGTCGGCAATTCCGCCCGGCGCGACCGCGACGATCACGCGAATCGGCCGTGTGGGATAGTCGGCTGCAAGACTGATTTCGGCTTTTGAAAAGAGCAGGCACAAGGCGGCCAGCGCGAACGCACAAAGCTTCGGCGCTGTCATGTACATCAATCCCCGGATTGACATCGCTTCCTCCAAGCTTCGTGGCTTTTGAGTTGTTTCTCGATGGCGATCTCTTGCGGCGATCGTAGAAACAGGCGCCGCGCTTGCGCGCATCGCCTTTCTCAACGCTGTTCAGAGTATTGTTTACTCAGGGCTTCGGTTGCGAATAGGGATAGATCATTGTGCCGGTCTTGTATTTCTCCGGCCAGAGGATCGGCTGTTTCTTGCCGTCGCTGAATTGTGCGGCGTCGTTCGCCTGCACGTCCTGGAATTGCGTGAAGACGGTGCGTGGCTCGGCCCATTCGCCATCCTTGCCGAAGGCGAGTTCTCCGGCGACGGTGGAGAACTTGTTGCCGTGGATGTATTTGGCGATCTTGTCGTGGTCGAGCCCCTTGGTCTCGGTCACCGCCTTGGCGAGGATCTGGCCCGCCGCATATCCGAACGGCACAAAACCGTAGCCGAAGGGATCGACCTGCTGGCCTTTCGCCTTCTCGCGATATTTTGCGAGGAGAGCGTCGAGGCCAGGGAAGTTGAAAGTCGGTGCCATCACGAAGCTTTCCATGATGACGAGCTTGTTGGTAAGCGGTCCAAGCTGCACCTTCAGCGGCGTTGCGAGCAGGCCGATCATCGTCCCGCCGAACATCTTTGCGGTCAGTCCCACTTCGTTTGCCGAGCGCACGATGCCGACCGTGTCCGGCGGATAGGACGCGACGAAAACGAGATCGGCGTTCGCAGCTTGCACCGCACGAACGATTGGTGCGAAGTCGGTCGTGCCGGGCGGATAACTCCGGTCATAGATGACCTTGAAGCCAAGGTTCTGGGCGTTCTCCTTCGCGCCGTCCGCGGCGGTGCGGGCGAATTCGGCGTCGGCCGCTATCATCGCGACTGTCGTAGGCTTCGGATTCTGTGCGAGCGGCGAGCTCGAAGAATCCGCGCGAGAAGGACGCAATACCCCTCGGTGCCGACCGGCACCATTGAGAAGTAGCGGTCGTAATTGAAATGGCGGTTCACGCCGATCGCCAGCATAGTGATCGTCGTCTTACCGGCCTGCATGATCCCCGGCATCGCCGGCGCCGCCATGTTGGTGGAATAGGGTCCGAGTAGAAGGTCGACTTTGTCGACCGACATCAGTTTCTGGTAGAGCGCGGGCACGTTCGCCGGGTTACTCTGGTCGTCGTAATAGACGAGCTCGACCGGACGGCCGAGCAATCCCCCGGCGGCATTCACGTCATCGCGCCAGATTTCAAGCGCCACCAGAAGCTGGCGGCCGTTCGGCGCCGTGGCGCCGGTGAGCGACATGCTGAAGCCGACCTTGATCGGATCGCCGCTCGGCGCCTGTGCGTTAACGCTCGTAGAAACCGTGAACATCAGCGCCGTAGCAGCTATACAAAGCTGCATCAGCGACATGAACTTCCTGAACATTGTGACCTCCCTGTCTTATCGTGTCTGCGTGAATTCCGACTTCTGCGTCCGGTTTCATCGCATCAGTAGTTATCATTATTCCATCATCTCGTCCGGCGGCATCGGGCCCCAGAGATTGGCGGCATCCGGCGTCTTCGGCCAGGTCTTGGGCCGCTGCGGATGGTCGCGGTGACAGGGCTTCGGCTCGAAATAGCCGAGCGCCTCGTCCTTCATCTGGTCGAGTTCGGCGAACAGCTCGGTGATCAGGCCGTTCGGCGAGCGATGATAGGTGAAGAGATTGTGGCCGATGCCGTGACGGCCGGGACCCCAGAGAATGCGATAGCCGTTCTTGCTCAGGAAGTCGCAGGCGGTCTGCATGTGTCGCCCAGTCGCGCAGTTCGAATGCGGTGTGGAAATGCTTGTTCTGGCCGGTCTCGACCAGGTTGATGGTGTGATGGTCGGGCCCGCAGCGCAGGAACGAGAAATAGTCTCCCATCCAGTCCGAAACCGGAAGCCGAGCACGTCGCAATAGAAGCGCGTCGCCCGCTTCACGTCGGTGACGTGGAAGGCGACATGGCCGAGCTTGTGCGGCACGACACCATTCGGCCGGAACGGCTGATGCTGCGGCTCCGGCTGCCTGAACACCTCCATGATGGTGCCCTTGGTATCTTCGAACGAGACCATGTCATCGATGGTCGGCTCGGGGTCCTTCTTGCGCATGGTGCGAATTCCGTGCGCCGCGGTCTGCTTCTCGAAGCCGTCGAGGTCGTCGTCCGGCCCGAGCTGGAAGCCGATGCGCAGGCAGCGCGGATGCGAGCCGTGGCGCAGGATGACCGAATGATGCTCGACCGTATTGGCGAGATAGGCCGCTTCCTTGTCGCGAGCGATCAGCGATAGCCCGAGAATGTCGGTGTAATATTCCACCTGCCGTTCGAGGTCAGGGGTTTCGTAGCTCGCATGCGAGATCTTTTCTCACTCCGATCATGGAGATCGCTCCTTTTCAGTTTCTGCGATTGGTTTCGAAATATTCGATCATGGCCGCGACATCGCGATCGCCGATGCCGGGTACCGCGCGCGAATAGAGCTCGATCAGGCTGTCGATCAGTCGGTGTGCAACGCCGGCGCTCGATTGCCATGTCCTTGGCGGTGTCGAGATAATGCGCAAGTCCGGCAGCCGAGCCTTGCTGCGGCATGAACTTGCGCTCGGCCATCCATGGCGCACGGATCGCGAAAGCGGTTGAGCCGCCGCTGCCGGTGGCGACCGCCTTGATCAGCAGATCCTTGTCGACGCCGGTCTTGAGACCCATCGCCATCGCCTGCGCGGTGCCGGCGATCTGCAGGGCGACCAGGAAATTGTTGACCAGCTTGACCTTGGTCGCGGCGCCGAAATCGCCGAGATGCATGCAAAGATCGGCGAAGGCCGCGACAACCGGCTCGACCTTTTTCACGGCTTCGGCCGGACCGCCGAGATAGATCACGCCCTTGCGCGCAATCACCATGCCGGGCGTGCCGCTCACCTCGCCGTCGAGAAAGGTCGCGCCCTTCGCCGCGAACGGCGCCACATATTGCTGCTTGACCGGGATGGGATGCGAGCCGAACTCGACAATGATCTGGCCTGTGCGTGCGGATTGCAAAAGCCCTTCGGCTCCGTTGACGACTTCTTCCAGCGCTGCGTCGTTCGGCAGGCAGGTGAAGACGATGTCGGCCTGCGCACCGACATCGGCGGCAGACCTGCGCCGGCACGCCGCCGAGCTTCTCGAAATCGGCGAGCGAAGACGCGGCGATAGCCGATCACGCGTATAGCCCTTCTTGATCAGGTGCTCGCAGATCGGCAAGCCGATCTTGCCGATGCCGATGAAGCCGATCTTTTGCATTTGAATGCGTCCTGCCTGTGGGTCGCGTCGTTCTGCGCCGACTACGAAATATTCGAAGACCTGTCGGAAAAATTCACCGTGAAGGTCAGCGAGCCTTCCATCACGATCCAGGGCTCTATGGTAAAGGTGCGAATGCCATTGACGACGAACGGGTCGCGCAACGCGATTTCGCGCGCCTCGTCCTTGTCTTTCGCGCGCACGACGGTCATGCCGTCGCCACGCGTGCCATCGCCGAACGGACCGGAGGCGAACAGCTTTCCCTGGCGTTCAAGATCGATCATGTAATTGCAGGTGTTCGGCGAGATAGGGTTTCAAGTCGAAGCCTTTGCCGTGGGAAAAAATCACGAACAGCTTGAGCCGCAGCATCCCCTTGGTCAGCTCTGCGATCTTCGATTCGGTGGCAGACGGCATCACGCACTCCTACACAAAAGCTTTCATCAACTATCGTCGGCGACCATCCTGTTGGTCAGGGTGCCGAGCTGGTCGATTTCGATTTTCACTTCGTCGCCGACCTTCAGAAATTCGCCACGCGGCATTCCGACGCCGGCCGGTGTGCCGGTTGCGATAAGGTCGCCCGGCTGCAGCGTGACATGGCGGCTGAGATAGGCGATCTGCTCGGCGACGTTGTGGACCATGCTTGCCGGTGTTGGAATCCTGCTTGAGGACGCCGTTAACCCAGAGCTTGATACTGAGATTGTTGGGGTCGGACACGTAAGCCGCCGGCGTCAGCCACGGGCCCATCGGCGCGCCGTCCTCGAAACATTTCTGGCCGATCCAGTCGTAAACGAAGATCGAGCCTTCGCGCTTCATCAGGTCGCGCGCGGAGAGATCGTTGACGATGAGATAGCCGGCGACCGCGCTCAGCGCATCCTTCTCGGAAATGTTGCGTGTCGGCTTTCCGATCACGGCGCCGATCTCGGCTTCCCAATCGACCTGTTTGGAGAAGCTCGGCAGCCGCACCTTGGCGCCGTCGCCGACAATCGAGCCGGCCGCGGTCTTCAGGAAGAACCAAGGCTCCGGGGGCTTCGCGATGTGCACATCGCGGCCGGTGGTGCGCTTGGCGATCTCGGCCATCTCGTTGAGATGGTCCCAATAATTCGCGCCCGCACAGAAGAACGCACCGGGATAGAGCACGGGTGCGAGCAACTTCACGCTCGACGCCGCGACACCGGCATTGGCGGAGCCTTCGATGGCTCGCGCGATGCGCGGATGGGTTTCATCCCACGCGCGAAGGATATCCATGACACTGTTGAATTTCGGGCCGAGGATGTCGGCTGCCGCAATAACGCGGTCGGCTGCGAGAATCCCTGCCTGTGGCAGACCTTGTGTGCCAGCGTAGCTGACGAGCCGATAACCGGCCGACATGATACCTCCCGTAAAGCGCGTTGTCTTTTCTTGTTGATACTGTACGTTACGTTACAGTAGACTGATTGCCGGATGCAATCGAAAAATTTTGCGGCGGGAGCGTTTTCGAGCGAAGTGGATAACCGTTTGGCGTAAAGAAAACGCGTCAAAACAAAAACTTGGAGCCCCGGTTCTGATTAAATCAGAACCGGGGCTCCAGACCTCAACAATACACGTCATGGTAAATTCTATGTCGATTGAGGAAGCCAGGTCTCAGGCCAAAAGGGTGCGGCGCAAACCGCAGGCTCGGGCTGCCGCGACCGATGCGGCCAAGCCCGTTGCTGCAAAGCCGCAATTCGCCAAAGCAACCGATCCGCGCCGCGATCGCATCGCGCGCATGGCGGCGCCGCTTTTTCTCAAGAAGGGTTACGACAACGTCTCCATCGACGAGATCATTGGCGTTGTTGGCGGTTCGAAGGCCACGATCTATGCGTGGTTCGGCGGCAAGGAGGGGCTGTTCGAAGCCGTGGTCCGACAGAAATGCGACGACGTGACGCTGTCGATTAACACCGATACGCGCGGCACGATCGAGGAGCAACTGACCCGGATCGGCCATTCTTTTCTCGAAACCGTTTTGAAGCCGCCGATCCTGGAATTTCATAGGCTGATGGTGTCGATCGGCCGCACCTTTCCGGAGGCCGGCCGTCAGTTCTTCGAAGGCGGGCCGGTCAATGCCTATCGCATTGTCGCCTCCTGGATCGAGGGGCATCAGAAGGATGGCAGGCTGATCGGCGAAGACCCGTATCGCCTGGCGGTTCTGTTCCTGGATATGCTGATCGGTGAGCATCAACTCGGCTGGCTGACCTCGATGCCGCGCGCCGCACGCAAAGACAAGATCGACGAGACGGTGCGGATTTCGGTCAAGGTCTTCCTGCGCGGAATTGCCAAATAGCTTTGGCGTCCGACCCGCAATTCGCTCGATTGTGCTGCTATTTCCGATGCTGCTCGGGTTGCCGAGACGCGGTGATTTTCGGCAGCCATTTCCAATCAATATGAACAGCAATCTGGTGCGCATTCGGTGCTATGCGAGCAGTCGCACTCGCCCGGTTGCGATCTCGTACACCGCTCCGACAACTCTTATCCGCCCCTCAGCCATTCGCGCGCGCCCTTCGGGGGTGTCGAGGAACTGGCGTATTGACCAACGCACGTTGGACTCCACGGCGCGTTCAAGCCTCTGCTCTGGTGGAAGCTGCGGGTCGACCTCTGCAAGGCCTGGAAGCATGCTCTGGAGCAGCAACTGGATGCGCGAACGTTTCTGCACGCCGTGGAATTTCGCCGCGAGCGCCGCCTGCACTGCACCGCAGCCTTCGTGTCCGAGCACCATGAAAAGTTGCGTGTTGAGGTGAGTGCCCGCGTATTGGAGGCTGGCCCAGACCTCAGGCGACACAACGTTGCCCGCGACACGAATGACGAACAGGTCACCGAATTTTGCATCGAAAATCAGTTCCGGCGGTACCCGAGAGTCGCTGCAACCGAGAATCGTCGCAAACGGGTGCTGGCCTTTTACGAGGTCGGCGAGGTCCTCCTTGGAAGCCCGCGCAAAGCGAGGCTCACCTCGCAGAAATCGTGCATTGCCCTCCATCAAACGTTCGAGCGCCTGGTCCGCGTCGACCGGGCTATCTTCGTTTTTTTCGTTTTGTGCAGCCATCACGGCGCCGAATATGCTTCTGTCTTAGTGAAGTAAGCACTCTTGGCAGGGCAGAAACCTTCGCTTCTCACTATGAAGAGCTGCCCGATGCCCAAGATGGGGCATTCTCGGCAACGAAGAGGCCCGCAGCAAGTCCCGTGTTGTCCGCTGTGCCCCGAATGCGGAAGTCAATCTTGCCGGCAACTACCTTAACTTCATACAGCTTGCATCAGTCCTAGCCGCGCTTGCGTCTGCTTTTGCTCGCAGGATTTCCCGCGACACGCGAGGCGAGTTCTCGGGTCGAAGGGATGCGGCGTTCCGGATCCTGCGATTGCGCTTCGTTGCGAGCGAGATTCTCAATGATGGTGAGCAGCGTGTCGCGCGTTGCGGCGATATGCTCGGGCGGCACACTCGCAACCGCGACGCGATTTACCTCTTCCGCCAGCGGAACAAGCCTTTCCTTCAGGAGCCGGCCTTTCGACGTGAGATGGACGAAAATTTTCTTGCGGTTTTCCGGCACCTGCCGCCGCACCACATAGCCGAGCTTCTCCATCGCGTTGATCGCGGAGAAGGTGGTCGGTTCCATCACTCCGGCCTCGTCGCTCAATTCGCGTTGCGTAATTCCGTCTTTCTCCCAAAGGATGCGTAGAAAGGTCCAGTGACCGAGCGATACGTCGTGCGCCGTCAGCCGCATCTGCAGCGCGCGCAACAATGCGCGCGTTGCGTCCTTGACCAGATGCGCAAGCCGATCGTTCGGCACCGCCTCGCGCCAATGGCTCAAGATCGCCAGGGTATCGCCGCGATTGGCCTTCGGGCTTTTCACTTTCGCGATCCCGTCTGATGCCGCAGCATCATCTCGGCCTGGTTCTGCGATGAATTGAGAATGGCCAGGCACACTTCGAGCGTGGCGCGCGACCATTCGCCGTCATGTAAAGGAGGAATGCCGCGCACCACCGCATTGTAGAATTCGTCGATTACCTCCGCGCGCGGCACGCTCGGCACGGGCACCGGCTCGAGCCGTGCCGTCGTGATCGCCGTAGATCATCACGCCGTCTGCTACCGGGCGCAGGTCGGCGCGCTCGCAGGAGACGATAAAGGTGCCGAAATGCTGGTGATGCCGCGTCCGGATAAAGCGGCAGGTTGCGTGTAATTCGCTGCCGCCGATAATTGCGCGCAGCCTTCAGCGCGGCTTCCTCCTCGGCATTTGCAGCGCCCAGCAATGCCTTGCGTCCGGCGCCGTAGCGAGTGCCGTCCTTCGGCGATCCCATTTCGCCGATCCAGCCCTGGTAATTCGTCCGAATCGAAATGCGCGTAGCCGCTATAGGTGCAGGACGCGAAGGCACCGTCGTCGAAGGTGAGCAAGCGCGGAATAGGCGCCTTCGGTCGGGCGCGTGCTGTCCCAGATTGCCGGTCACTGCGCGCGCACCGAGCGAACCTTGCCGCCGCCCAGCAAGCCGCACGATGTCGATCTGATGCGCCGCCTGGCTGAACAGGACGCCGCCGCCTTGCGCGGTGTCGAGCTCCTCGGGGCGGCGCGGACGGTATCATGTAGTCGGTGTAATTCAGCGCATTGATCATGCGCACCGCACCGAATTCGCCGCTGTCGATCAATTCGCGCGTGCGCAGAATCGGCGCATCGAAGCTGTGGCTGTGACCGACGACGAGCTGCACGCCCGCGCTTGCGCACCGCCGTCGATCATCGCGCTGGCATTCGTCGAGCGTGATCGCGATCGGCTTTTCGACCAGCACATGCTTGCCGTTGGCGGCCGCGACGGTGACGTGCCCGGCATGTATCTGGTGCGGCGTTGCGACATAGATCGCGTCGATCCCCGGGTCGGCGCATAATTCCTCGATCGTATCGTAGGTGCGCGCGTCGAAATCCGTCTCGAACTGCGCGCGCGCCTTCCGGCCGAAGGATCGGTCGCGGCGCAAAGTGCGATGCGCGGATCGGCGGCGAAGGTCGGCAGCATCAAGGTGAAGGCGCGGCCGAGACCGGCGACGCCCAAACGGATGCTGCGGTCAGCCATTTGCGCTCACCGTTCGATCGACGAGTTCCGGCGATTTCGCGCGCGAGACGCAGATCATGATCTGGCTGCCGCGCTCGCTCTCGGTCAGCACCAGATCGCGATGATCGGCTTCGCCGGCGAGAAGTTTGGTGCGGCAGGTGCCGCAGGTGCCGCTTTCGCAGGAGCTTGGCACGTCATGACCTTTCGCGCGCATCGCTTCGAGGATGGTGGTGCCGACCGGCACCTCGATGACTTCGCCGGTTGGCGAGCCTGACGTTGAACGGCTGTGTCGTCGGGCCGCCGCGCATCGGCATCGCTGAAAGCCTCGAAATGGATCGCGGCCGAAGACCAGTGGCCGGTCATGTCGCGCACCGCCTGCATCAGGCCGCGCGGCCCGCAGCAATAGAGATGTTCGCGGTTCCTGCGCTCCTCGACGATCGGCCAGAGGTCGAGCGCCTTCGCGGGATCGCCGTCGTCATGATGGATGATGACCTTGCCCTTGAATTCCGGCGCGCTCAATTCCTCACGAAATGCGGTCATCTCCGGCGTGCGCGAGCAATAATAGAGTTTGTATTTCTTGGCCGGGTCGTGCTTCAGCGCATGGATCATCGCGATGAATGGGCGTGATGCCGATGCCGCCGGCGATGAAGAGGAAATGATCGCCACGCTGCGGCAGCGCGAAGGCGTTGTCGGGCGCCGAGATCGATCCATTCGTCGCCGGCCTTGGTGTTGTCGACAGGCTAGATCGAGCCACCACGGCCATTGTCTTCGCGCTTGATCGCGATCGGCGTAGCTGTCGCGCTGCGCCGGGTCGTTGCACAGCGAATATTTGCGCATCAGGCCGTTGGGCACGCGCAGGTTTATATGCGAACCGGCGGTGAAGGCCGGCAATTCGCCGCCATCGCGACGTCTTCAGCTCGAACAGATGGATGCCGTCGCGCGATCTTATCGGCGCGGGTGACGCTGACGGGAATATCGGTCTGCGGAATCGCTGCTCATGACGCTGCTTATGGCCGGGCTGCTGGCTTTATCGGTCGCGGTCGTGGTCGCAAATTCCAATGCGGCGCACAATCGCTGTAGCTTTTATCGTCTCGACAAGCACATTGGAACCATTATACTCTAACATACTTAGAGAGCTAATATATTTAGTGACGGCTCCGAAAAGGTCCGTCGGCGATGGACGCATGACATGATGACCGCCGAAGAGAACGATCTTCTGTGCCGCGTCGAGGGCGATGCGCCGATGGGGCAGATCATGCGCCGCCACTGGATGCCCGCCTGCCTGATCGAGGAAGTGGCCGAGCCCGACGGCACGCCGCTCAAGGTTCGGCTGCTCGGCGAAGATCTTGTGGTGTTCCGCGACAGCGACGGCCGGCTTGGCGTGCTCGACGAATATTGCCCGCATCGGCGCGTGTCGCTGGCTTACGGCCGCAACGAGGAATGCGGTCTGCGCTGCCTCTACCACGGCTGGAAGATGGACGTGCGATGGCAACGTGGTCGAGATGGCGTCGGAGCCGCCGGAAAGCGGCTTCGCCGAAAAGGTGAAGGTCAAAGCCTATCCGGCGCGCGAATGGGGCGGCTTCGTCTGGACCTATATGGGACCGGCGGAAACGATAGCCGGAATTCGAGCCGCCGGCTTTCGCGCCGACGCGAGAATGCGCAAGGTCTCGATCGTCAAGATTCACGTCGGCTGCAATTGGGCGCAAATCCTGGAAGGCCAGATCGATTCGGCGCATTCCTCGAGCCTGCATTCCTCCGACATGAAGCCGGCCAAGGTCGATGCGGCGAAAGCCGTCGATACCCATTGGCTGCGGCCCTCGACCGACAAGGCGCCGCGCCTGCAGGTCGAGCGCACGAGCTACGGCTTCCACTATGCCGCGATCCGCCGGCCGATCGCGAATGCCAACTGAACGACTACGTGCGGGTCACGGTCTATATCGCGCCTTTCACCGCGCTGATACCGCCGAACAACGAGTATAATGTCGCGACCTTGCTGCAGCCTGACCGACGACAACAATACGGTGTTCCATTTCATCGCCTGGAGCGAGACCGGCGGCATCGGTCAGGAGGCCTGGCGGAAGTTCAACGTCGCGCAGCCCGGGATCGATCTCGACGCAGGCTTCAACAACCTGCGCACGCGCGCGAATGATTACCGGCAGGATCGCAATGCGATGAAGCTCGGCGATTTCACCGGCATCAAGGGCATTCCCAACCAGGATATCGCGATGTGGGAGACGATGGGCCCGATCGCCGATCGCACCAAGGAGCGGCTCGGCGCCAGCGACCTTGCAGTCGTCGAGTTCCGCAAATTGATGGTCGATGCCGCGCGCGAGATGCGCGAGAAGGGCATCGCCATCGGACGCACATCCGCCGCATATCCCGCATGCGGCAATACGCTCCTCGGAGGGTGTGGTTCCGAAATCAACCAATTGGCGTACGTTTACCGTCGCCAGCAGCCAGTCTGCCGAAGAAAAGGTGGCCTGAGCAGGTTTCGGCGTTTTTCAACCGTCTCGCCAGTAGACGGCGTAAAACAGGGAGGAATTGATGTTTCGAAGGACATTCAGTCCGGCGCTCGGACGATTTGCGGCCGCCGGTTTTTTGGCAGCCGGAATGTTGGCCGCCGCGCAGCCGGCTTATTCGCAGGACAAGCTGAAGCTTGCGGTCGGGCAGCGCGGAAACTGGGACACCTCAGTCTCCGAAGTCGGGCAGCTCGCCGGCATTTTCAAAAAGCACGGCCTCGAACTCGAGATCGTCTATACCCAGGGTGCAGGCGAGACCCAGCAGGCCGCGATTTCCGGCGGCGTCGATATCGGCGTTGCTGCCGGCATCATGGGCGTGCTTGGCGCCTATTCGAAGGGCGCACCGGTGCGTGTGATTGGTGCCGAGACAACCGGTGCCGCCGATCTGTATTGGTATGTGAAGTCGGATTCGCCGATCAAGTCGCTGAAGGACACCGACGGCAAGACGCTCGCCTATTCGACGAATGGGTCATCGACCCACGGCATCGTCACCGCTTTCATGAAGCAATATGGCCTGAGCGCGAAGCCGACCGCGACCGGCGGGCCTCCCGGCACGTTGACGCAGGTGATGTCCGGCCAGATCGATGTCGGCTGGGCGGCGCCGCCCTTCGGGCTCGACCAGCTCGATCAGAAGCAGATCCGCGTTCTGGCCAGCGGCAATGATGCTTCGGCGTTCAGGGGACAGACCGTGCGGCTGCTGATGACCACGGCGCCGGTGCTGCAGGCTAAGAAAGACGCCATCGATCGCTATATGAAAGCCTACCGAGAGACTTTGGACTTCATGTACACCGACGCCGGCCTGAAGGTTTATGCCGACTGGCTCAATATCCCCGAAGCCAAGGCGCGGCGGACGCGTGACGACTTTTTCCCCAAGGAATCTGTCGATCCCGATCGCATCACCGGACTTAACGAGATCGTGAAAGACGCAGTTCTGCTTAAATTCACGGCCACTGAGTTGACAAAGGATCAATTGGGCGAATTGATCCAGATTCCGCCACGCTAAGGCATCGACGGCATTTTTGGGCCCGGAACGGCCGAAAAATTTTTTCGGATGCTGCTTTTGCTTGCGGTGAGCGACATCTGCTAGAACCTCGCACACGAACCCGGTGCGAGGGGCAGAATTGCCGGGCTGCAGCGGGGTAGTGGATGCTTGAAATGCTGCGCGCGGCTGCGCGCTTTGTCAGCGAAAGGATCGGTTGGCACCGGATCGGTTTTGCGCTGAGCCTGGTCATTATCGTAACGGCCGGCGTCGTTCTATTCCGCATGCTGCGGACGATCGAGATCCACGAACTAATCCAGGCATTGAAGGCGACCGAGGCTCGAGACGTCATCCTGGCAAGTCTCTTCGTCGCGGCCGGATATTTTACGCTGACATTTTACGATCTGTTCGCGCTGCGCACGATCGGTCGCGACGACGTGTCCTATGCGACCGCCGCGCTCGCAGGCTTCACCAGCTATTCGGTCGGCCACAATATCGGTGCAAGCGCCGTGACCGGCGGCGCCGTCCGCTATCGCGTGTATTCCACGCACGGCGTCAGCGCGATCGAGGTCGCCAAGATCTGCTTCGTCGCCGGGCTTACCTTCTGGCTCGGCAACGCGACCGTGCTGGGCCTCGGAATTTTCTACGCGCCGGAAGCGGCAAGCTCGATCGATCAGCTTCCGGCCTGGTTCAATCGGCTGCTCGGCGCCGCCGTGGTCCTCGTTCTGGTCTGCTATGTCATCTGGGTGTGGCGTCGTCCGCGCGTGATAGGGCGCAACAACTGGCAGGTGACGCTACCGGGCGGCCCGCTGACATTGCTGCAGATCGCGATCGGAATCGTCGATCTCGCGTTCTGCGCGGCGGCAATGTATCTTTTGCTGCCGGACGAACCGCATATCGGCTTCATTACGCTTTCAGTCATCTTCGTTTCGGCGACGCTGCTTGGATTTGCGAGCCATTCGCCGGGCGGCCTTGGCGTTTTCGATGCCGCCATGCTGGTCGCGCTCTGGCAATTCGATCGCGAGGACCTGCTTGCCGGCCTGCTGCTGTTCCGCCTGCTTTATTATATAATCCCGTTCATAATCGCGGTCGCGATCCTGGGCGGACGCGAGGTCTTGAAGGGCGTGCTCACGACGAGGGTGCCCTCGCTCCCCACCATGACCGGGGACGCGTTGGTCGGGCACGACGAGCGAGCGTCTGCCCGGAACGTCAGTTCAAACCCAATGCCGCCCGGCGTCGATGGACCCAAGCAGTGATCAAGGCCAGCGGCAAATAGAGCCGGCCAAACCGGCCGGCAGCTATGATGCGTGGGTGGTCGCGTTCGCTGCGTGCCTTGGAATCATACTCGTCGTTCAGGGCGGGTTCGGACTTTCCTTCGCGATTGGCGTCATCGTCATCCTACTTGCCATGGCCTGGTATCTGAGCCGTCGCGCGGGAATTGGACGCGAAGGTTCGGCGCGAGTTGCGCCTTCGGCCAATCGGCCGGACGATCACGCGATCGCCGATATCGTGGCTTCACTTCCGGACCCGACCATGCTGCTGGATGCCGAAGGACGTGTCGTGACGCTCAATTCGGCGGCCGTCTCTATCGCGCCGGCACTGAAGCGGGGTGAGCCGGCAACCCTGGCATTGCGGATTCCAGAAGTGCTGGAAGCGGTGCGTCGTGCGGCGGTGAGCCGCAAGCCGGAACGCGCCGAATTCGCCGAGCGCGTTCCGCCCGAGCGCTGGTTCGAGGTTTTCGTGACACCGGTGCCAGCGCGCGAGGGCCGCAGCGGACGGATGACACCTTCGCTTCTGCTTACGTTCCGTGACCTCACGCCAATCCGGCGGGTCGAGGAAATGCGCGTCGATTTCGTTGCCAATGCGAGCCACGAATTGCGCACGCCGCTCGCGGCCTTGTCCGGTTTTATCGAGACGCTGAAGGGACCGGCACGCAATGACACCGCCGCGCGCGAGCGTTTTCTCGACATCATGGAGGCGCAGGCCAAGCGCATGGCGCGACTGATCGACGATTTATTGTCGTTGTCGCGGATCGAACTTGCCGCTCATGTTCGCCCGCAAACGCCGGTCGAACTTGTGCCGATTGTGCGCCAGGTGGTTGATGCGCTGCAGATGCTGGCGCGCGACCGTGGCGTCACCGTCACCATCGATGCGCCGAAACAGCCGTTGATCGTCTCCGGCGATCGCGACGAACTGACACGAGGACTCGAGAATCTGATCGAGAATGCATTGAAATACGGAGCCTCCGGCAAGCGTTTAGAGATCACGCTCTCGCGCGCTTTTCATGTCGGTGGCGGCGAGGAGTCTCTGGTCGCTGTGCGCGACTTTGGTCCCGGCATTGCGGCCGAGCACCTGCCGCGGCTTACGGAACGCTTCTACCGGGTGGATGTGGCCGAAAGCCGGGAGCAGGGCGGCACCGGGCTGGGACTCGCGCTCGTCAAGCATATCATGAACCGGCATCGCGGCAGGCTCACGATCGAAAGCCGTCCCGGCGAAGGCGCGACCTTCACCATGCGGTTGCCGTCCGCGACACCGGAAACAACCTGATCTTCGAAGTCGGCGAACTTCTATTTCATGCACTCGCGCAGGAATGCGCGCCGCTTGCCAAAGTGCAGCTTTTTCGCCTTCGCCTCGCTTCGGCATTTTGCGGATTTTTCGGCAAGCACACGGCTCGCTGCCGCGATTTCACCCGGCGATTTCGGTTTCGGAGCGGGCGCCTGCGCACCGGCGGGCTGAAGGCTGAAGGCGGCAAGTGCCGTCGTCAACACAAAGGCAAGTGCGAGACGCATGGTCCTGGGCTCCACGTGAAATGATTCCGATTCGCGATTATCCGGCGACTCTGCGCAAAAGCGATCAATAATCAGTGCCGTCCTGTCATTGAAGGATTGCGGCGCAATGCCGGTCGTTCAGTCCGGGCTGCCGCAAAGATGACGGCCGCGGCCGGAAATTCACAGGGCAAGACGATGTTTGCAAGCCTGATCAGGGACTTGCGCTGTCATCAACCCGTCATCCAGTCGTCATAAACCGCTTACATGCGACCGGCATAGCGTCCCTGTAACGGCGTCGAAGCGCCAAAAAAACCTCCGCGGCTTTTTATGGAAGCTGGGTGGAAAACGCTTCGGGGAGTGCATCCGCGGCGCGGCCGCGAATTTGGGTCCGTAGGACAGGAGAGAACAGTGAAACATTCACCGACATCCATAGCGGCGGGCATCGTCGCTGCCGCCATCGCATTCCCGGCCATGGCCCTCGACATCTCCGGCGCCGGCGCGACTTTCCCGTATCCGATCTACGCCAAGTGGGCGGATGCCTATAAGAAGGATTCGGGCCTCAACCTGAACTATCAGTCGATCGGCTCCGGCGGCGGCATCAAGCAGGTCACTGCGCGTACCGTGACCTTCGGCGCCTCCGATCAGCCGCTGCAACAGGCCGAACTCGACAAGATCGGCGTCATTCAATTCCCGACCGTGCTCGGCGGCGTCGTCCCGGTTATCAACCTCGAAGGCATCAAGAGCGGCGACGTCACGCTCGACGGTACTACGCTCGCCAGGATCTTCATGGGCGAGGTAAAGACCTGGGACGATCCGGCGATCGCCAAGCTCAATCCGAACGTCAAGCTGCCGAAGCAGGCGATCGCTGTGATCCGCCGTTCGGACGGTTCCGGCACCACCTTCATCTTCACCAACTACCTGTCCAAAGTGAGCGCAGACTGGAAGGCCAAGGTCGGCAACAACTCCGCGGTCGAATGGCCTGTCGGCATCGGCGCCAAGGGCAATGAAGGTGTGGCCAACAACGTGATGAACACCAAGGGCTCGATCGGTTATGTCGAGACCGCCTATGCCAAGCAGAACAATCTGACCACCACCAAGATGGTCAACAAGGACGGCCAGGCGGTTGCCCCGACCTCGGAGACCATCATGGCTTCTGCGGCCACCGCCGACTGGGCCAATGCGCCGGGCTTCTTCATGATCCTGACCGACTCCTCCGGTGCCAAGTCCTGGCCGATAGCGGGTGCCACCTTCATCCTTCTGCCGAAGGAGCCGAAGGATCCGGCGGCCGCCGCCGCGGCGCTGAAATTCTTCGCCTGGGCCTACAAGAACGGCGACAAGATGGCTGAGGAACTCGACTATATCCCGATGCCGGACAACGTGGTTTCGCTGATCGAGTCGAAATGGAAGGAAGTCAAGGATCCGGCTGGAAAGCCGATCTTCTGATCTATTTGGCAATTCAGGGAAGGCGCCGGCTTCTGCGCCGCCTTCCCTGTCCACTCTTGAGATCAGTAAATGGCTTGCGAGGCAGTGCGAGTGCGGCTTGACTGCTCCCTCAGACGATTGATGGGAGCCGGAAATGCAGCCCGCCGGGAGGCGCGACGTGGTTGATATTACAATGCACGGCGAGGGATTGCGGGACACGGAGGCTGTTTCGCGAAGTAAAGTTCTCGCCCGTCTGAGATTGAACGACAGCATATTTCGCAATCTGACACGTGCTGCCGCGCTGGTTGTTCTGCTTCTGCTGAGCGGCGTTATAGTATCCCTGATTATCGGCGCGGCGCCCGCATTGCAGGAATTCGGCCTGGGATTCCTGACTTCGCAAAGCTGGAATCCGGTTACCGAGAAATTCGGTGCACTGGCTCCGATTTACGGAACCGTCGTCACGTCGCTCATCGCAATGCTGATCGCCGTGCCGATCGGCCTGTTCATCGCGATGTTTCTTACCGAGCTTTGCCCGCAATGGCTGCGCCGGCCGATCGGCATCGCGATCGAACTTCTGGCCGGTATTCCAAGCATCATTTACGGAATCTGGGGCCTATTTGTCTTCGCGCCATTCCTGCAGGACACGCTGCAGCCGTTCCTGATCACGGTGTTCGGCGATATACCGGTGCTGTCCTCGCTGTTCGCGGGCCCGCCTTACGGCATCGGAATGCTGACGGCGAGCCTGATCCTCGCGATCATGGTGCTGCCTTTCATTACGTCGATCTCGCGTGACGTGTTCGAGGCGGTGCCGCCGGTTCTCAAGGAGGCGGCCTACGGCTTGGGCTGCACCACCTGGGAAGTCGTGCGTTACGTGGTGCTGCCCTATACGCGCGTCGGCGTGATCGGCGGCGTGATGCTGGGACTGGGACGGGCTCTCGGCGAGACCATGGCCGTCACTTTCGTAATCGGCAACGCGCACAAGATTTCCGCGTCGCTGCTCGCTCCCGGCACGACGATCTCGGCCACCATCGCCAACGAGTTCACCGAAGCGGTCGGCGATCTCTATACCGCCTCTCTCATTGCGCTCGGGCTCATTCTGTTCGTCATCACCTTCATCGTGCTCGCGATCGCGCGCTACATGCTGATGCGACTCAACCGGCGGATCGGATAGCTCATGGCAGCGGAAAGCACTGTTATGAACAGCCTCTATGCCCGCCGTCGCCGCCGTAACGTGATCACCATGGTGTTGTCGCTCTGCGCCACCTTGCTGGGCCTCGGATGGCTTGTCCTCATTCTCGGCGTGCTGCTCTGGGAAGGCTTCAGCGGCTTGTCGCTGCGCGTTTTCACCGAAATGACGCCACCGCCGGGCTCGTCGGGTGGCCTGCTCAATGCCATCGCCGGCAGCGTGGTGATAACGGCTTTGGCCGTCGTCATTGGAACCCCGATCGGAATGCTCGCTGGCACTTACATGGCCGAATACGGCCGGCACGAAAAGCTGACCTCGGTCGTGCGCTTCATCAACGATATTCTTCTGAGTGCGCCCTCGATCGTGATCGGTCTGTTCATTTACGAAGTTGTGGTGCGGCCGATGGGCCATTTTTCCGGCTGGGCCGGAGCCATCGCACTCGCGGTGATCGTTATTCCGGTTGTGGTCAGAACCACCGAAGACATGCTGATGCTGGTGCCGGATTCGCTGCGTGAGGCCGCTGCCTCGATCGGTCTGCCGCGTTCGATGATGATCACGCGGATCGCCTATCGAGCCGCCAAGGCCGGCATCGTAACCGGCATATTGCTTGCGGTGGCGCGCATTAGCGGCGAGACCGCGCCGCTTTTGTTCACCGCGCTGAACAACCAGTTCTGGAGCACCAATATGAACGCTCCGGTCGCTAGTCTTCCGGTCGTGATCTTCCAGTTCGCTCTCAGTCCCTACAAGGACTGGCAGGCCCTGGCCTGGACCGGAGCCTTGATCATCACATTCGCCGTGCTTGCGCTCAGCGTGTCCGCCCGCGCGCTATCGTCCACAAGGAAGCAGTCATGAACGTCGCCTCTGTGAGTACCGCAATTCCGACGGTCGTTCGCCCGCCGCTCGATGTCAGCGGATTGAATGAGCGCATTTCTATCAAGGACCTGAATTTCTATTACGGGGACCACAAGGCGCTGAAGGATATTTCAATCCCGCTCTACAAGAACAAGGTCACTGCCTTTATCGGGCCGTCGGGCTGCGGAAAGTCTACCTTGCTGCGGATCCTGAACCGGATGTACGACCTTTACCCCAATCAGCGCGCCGACGGTCATGTCACGCTGGATGGAAAAGATATTCTTTCGCCCAAGCAGGATCTCAATCTCCTGCGTGCCCGCATCGGCATGGTGTTTCAAAAGCCGACACCGTTTCCGATGTCGATCTACGAAAACGTGGCCTTCGGCATACGACTATACGAGAAGCTTTCGAAGGCTGAACTCGATGATCGCGTCGAGAGCGCGCTGCGCCGTGCTGCCTTGTGGGAAGAAGTGAAAGGCAAGCTGAACGCCAACGGCCTGAGCCTGTCTGGCGGCCAGCAGCAGCGGCTCTGTATCGCGCGCACGGTTTCGGTGCGTCCCGAGGTGATATTGTTCGACGAGCCCTGTTCGGCGCTCGACCCGATCTCTACCGCCAAGATCGAGGAATTGATCGACGAGCTGAAATCCGAATATACGATCGTTATCGTGACGCATAACATGCAACAGGCGGCGCGCGTTTCGGACTTTACCGCGTTCATGTATCTCGGCGAGTTGGTCGAGTTCGACACCACGACCCAGATGTTCACCGCCCCGCGTGACAAGCGCACGCAGGATTATATCACCGGCCGATTCGGCTGAAGCCTGCGGCGCTGTAACAGGCAAGGACAACAACAATGTCAGAACATATCGCCAAGGCCTTTGATACCGATCTGCAGGACTTGAACCGCATGGTTGCCGAGATGGGCGGCCTGGCGGAGCGAGAGATCGCCGATTGCGTGCAGGCGTTAACCCGGCGCGACACTGTGCTGGCACGCAAATTGATCGCGACCGATTCACAGGTGGATGCGCTTCAGCTCGAAATCGAGGAGCGTGCCATCCTCACCATCGCGCGCCGTCAGCCGATGGCGGTCGATCTGCGCGAAGTGGTCAGCGCGCTGCGTGTCTCCAACGAAATCGAACGGATCGGCGACCTTGCAAAGAATATCGGCAAGCGCGTGCTCGATCTGAATGGAGAGTATCCATCGCTGAAGCTGATCCGCGGTGTCGAGCATATGGGCTCACTGGTCCTGACCCAGCTCAAGCGGGTGCTGGATGCCTACGCGGCTCGCGACGTGGAAGAGGCGATGGAGGTGTGGCGGCGCGACGAGGAAATCGACGCGATGTGCGTTTCGCTGTTCCGCGAATTGCTCACCTACATGATGGAAGATCCGCGCAGCATCAGCTTCTGCATTCACCTGCTGTTTTCGGCGAAGAACATCGAACGCATGGGTGACCACGCCACCAATATCGCCGAGACCGTGCATTACATGATCAAGGGAGTGCCGCTCGCGCTCGATCGCCCGAAGGCCGATACGACGAGTTTCTCTCCCATCCCAATGCAGGGATAACCGAAGACCACGATGAACGCCCAGAACTCGCGCATCCTGATTGTCGAAGACGAAGAGCCGTTGTCGCTGCTGCTTCGCTACAACCTCGAGTTCGGAGGGCTACGAGGTCGAGACCGTCGGCCGTGGCGACGACGCCGATACGCGCTTGCGCGAGCGCACGCCCGATCTTGTGGTGCTGGACTGGATGCTCCCCGGGCTGTCGGGGATCGAACTGTGCCGTAGGCTGCGGTCGCGGCCGGAAACCAAGTCGCTGCCGATCATCATGCTGACCGCCCGCGGCGAGGAAAGCGAGCGGGTGCGCGGACTTGCGACCGGTGCCGACGATTACATCGTGAAGCCGTTCTCGGTGCCCGAGCTGATCGCCCGCATCCGGGCGCTATTGCGCCGGGCGCGGCCGGAACGGCTCGCCGACGTCCTTACGCTGGGAGAGATCGAGCTCGATCGGGTCAAGAAACGGGTGTCGCGCGGCGGCCGCGACGTCGATCTCGGGCCGACCGAATTCAGGCTTCTGGAATTCCTGATGGAGCGTCCGGGTCGGGTATTCACCCGCGAGCAATTGCTCGATGGCGTCTGGGGCAACGAAGTCTATATCGACGAACGCACTGTCGACGTTCATGTCGGGCGTTTGCGCAAGGCGCTCAATCGCGGCCGCGACGGAGATCCGATCCGCACCGTGCGCGGCTCCGGCTATTCCATCGACGACCGCTTCGGAAAAGCGAGCTGATTAACGGCTCACGGGCCTCTTGTCGCGGCGCGCTGCTGGCGGCTGATAAGCGATGCGCGAATGAAACGCGCAATACGGAAGAGTCGTCACCGCGTTGCCTCCACAGAAATAGAATTCCTGAGTGGCGGGGTCGCCGATCGGCCAGCGGCAGGTCTGCTCGTTGAGTTCGAGCAAAGTGCGGCGCTGTCCGATCGGAATAACGTTCTCGACCAGACTGGGCGCCGTATCGACCTCATAGTCATAAGAGAAAGCTTGAGCCAAGGCAGTATTCCCGCGAATGGCAGGCCTTGATACTCGAAGCATGTGGGACGATCGCGGTTTCCTCGGCCGCGGCGCACTCGAGGACGGCGCCTTGGTGCGGCCGGAAAGCCCCAGGCGATGCACCTTGCCGATCACGGCGTTGCGGGTGATGCCGCCCAACTCAGCCGCGATCTGGCTGGCCGATAGTCCGTCGGACCAGAGCTTCTTGAGTTGTTCGACCCGTTCGTCCGTCCACGTCATGGAGTTCTCCTCTTGCCGCGGGCCTGAACCCGCAGAATCCGCCCCTGCCGCCCGGGCAGCCGTTTTGCTGCCGACGCCGACGCCACACCAAAGCTGGTATCTAAATCCCCGTCCGCTGCACGACATATCGTGGCTGACGGGTAGGACACTACAAGATGCACGGACTCGCCCGCAAGAGTCCCCTAGAGGTGCATCCCCACAAACATGTTCATTTCCGCCTCTCATCCACCCCTAATTCGCAGGAATTGCGGCACCGATTTACCGGTCGCTTCGGTTGACAGGCCGAGGTCGCTTCCTAAAATGTCTCGACGTGCCGCCCTCAGGGGCGGCACATTTCATTTGATCGCCCCTTCTTCCGCCGGAAACCAAGCTGTGCTCTCCAATCTTCTGCCGACCTATGCGCGCGCCGAACTCGCTTTTGAGCGAGGGGAGGGCGCGTGGCTGACGGCGACGACCGGCGAGCGCTATCTGGATTTTTCATCAGGCGTTGCGGTGAATGTGCTCGGCCATGCGCATCCGAAGCTGGTCGAGGCGCTGACCGACCAGGCTCACAAGCTCTGGCACGTCTCGAACCTCTACCGGATCCCGGAAGCCGAGACGCTGGCGCGGCGGCTGTGCGCGGCGAGCTTTGCCGACGTCGTCTTCTTCTGCAATTCCGGCGCGGAGGCGATGGAAGGCGCGATCAAGATGGCGCGCAAGTATCACGCCGTCAGCGGTCATCCGGAACGGGTTCGCATCATCACCTTTGAAGGCGCCTTTCACGGCCGCACACTTGCGACGCTCGCGGCTGGTGGCCAGCAGAAATATCTCGAGGGCTTTGGTCCGGTTGCCGGCGGCTTCGACCAGGTCGCCTTCGCCGATCTCGACGCCACCAAGGCCGCGATCACACCCGAAACCGCCGCGATCCTGATCGAGCCGATCCAGGGCGAAGGCGGGGTGCGCGTTGTGCCGCAGAAGTTTTTGCATGCTTTGCGCGAACTTTGCGACCGGCACGGACTGATGCTGGTGTTCGACGAGGTGCAGACCGGCCTCGGGCGCACCGGCGAATTGTTCGGTTATCAGCGTACCGGCATTGCGCCCGACATCATGGCGCTGGCCAAGGCGCTCGGCGGCGGCTTCCCGATCGGCGCGTTTCTCGGAACGGCTGAAGCCGGCAAAGGCATGACCGTCGGTACCCACGGCTCGACCTTCGGTGGCAACCCGCTCGCCACCCGCGTCGGCAATGCCGTGCTCGATGTGGTGCTGGCGCCGGGGTTCCTCGACCGCACCCGCAGGATGGCGCTGCTGCTGAAGCAGCGGCTCGCCGAATTGAAAGACCTCTATCCGGAAGTGATTACCGAAGTACGCGGCGAAGGACTTCTGATCGGGCTTCGTTGCAACGTGCCGAATGGAGACGTGGTGGCGGCGTTGCGCGCCGAAAAGCTTCTGACTGTCGCTGCGGGCGACAACGTGGTGCGGCTGTTGCCGCCGTTAATCGTGAGCGAGACTGATATTGCCGAGGGCATTGGCATGATCGATCGCGCCTGCAACCGCATCGCCGTCGTGCAGCGGGCTGCGGGCAAGGTTGCAACCTGATGGCCAAGCGCAGCATCCGCAATTTCATCGACCTGATCGATGTGCCATCCGCAGACCTGCGGGCCATCATCGCGGCCGCTCGTGCGATGAAGAAATCGAAATCGCGCGGGAAAAAGCCGCTGGCCGGCCGGACGCTGGCGATGATTTTCGACAAGCCCTCGACCCGCACGCGCATTTCGTTCGAGGTCGCGATGATGCAGCTCGGCGGCGATGTGGTGACACTCACCGGACAGGAGATGCAGCTTGGCCGCGGCGAGACCATCGCCGACACCGCGCGGGTGATGTCGCGCTACGTTGACTGCGTGATGATCCGCACGCTCAGCCATGATCTCCTGACCGAGATGGCGCAATACGCGACCGTTCCGGTCATCAACGGACTGACCAAGCAGTCGCATCCCTGCCAGGTGATGGCGGATGTCATGACCTTCGAGGAGCATCTTGGTTCGATCAAGAAGAAGACTGTTGCCTGGACGGGCGATGCCAACAATGTGCTGACGTCCTGGATGCAGGCGGCGCAGCGTTTCGATTTCAGGCTCAATGTCGCGACGCCACCCGAATTGAAGCCGAAGAGATCTCTGCTCGACTGGGCCGCGGGTTCCGGCGCCGCCATCCATGTCGGTAGTGATCCGGAGGAAGCGGTAAATGGCGCCGATTGCGTCGTCACCGATACCTGGGTGTCGATGGGCGACGAGGCCGCCAAGGCCAACCGGCACAACCTGCTGAAGCCCTATCAGGTGAATTCCCGGCTGATGGCGAAGGCGAAGCCGAAGGCCATTTTCATGCATTGCCTCCCGGCGCATCGCGGCGAGGAAGTCACCGACGAGGTGATGGACGGGCCGCAATCGGTGGTATTCGACGAGGCCGAGAACCGCTTGCATGCCCAGAAAGGCATCCTTACTTGGTGCCTGCACGCCGCCACGCGCTAAGTCATTGGAATCGATCCGCTTGTGATTTCGGATCGGTTCGATCCCAATCATCGTGATTCCATGAAGATCGAAATCCCGACCCGCACGCCTTCAGCCCATTCTGCCGACGACACCATCCTGCCCTTCGAAGTGGAGGGGCTGGATTTGCGCGGCCGTGTGGTTCGCCTCGGGCCCGCGGTCGACGATATCCTCGGGCGCCACGATTATCCGGCGCCGGTATCGAAGCTGCTCGGCGAGGCCATCGCGCTCGCCGCCTTGTTCGGTTCCTCGCTGAAGTTCGACGGCCGTTTCATCCTGCAGACGCAGGGCGATGGGCCGGTGCGCATGCTGGTGGTCGATTACATGACCGGCGGGCGGATGCGGGCCTGCGCGCGCTTCGACAAGAAGCGCGTCGAAGCAGCGATCGCGGCCGGTCAGGCCTCCGGCGGCGAATTGCTCGGGCACGGCCATCTCGCCATGACCATCGATCAGGGCGGTGACATGAACCGTTATCAGGGTCTGGTCGCGCTCGATGGCGGCGGCCTTGAGGAGGCTGCACATGAATATTTTCTGCGCTCGGAACAGATTCCGACGCGCGTGCGGCTCGCGGTCGCCGAGGAATTGCGCCCGGGCGATGGCGGCGCGAAATATCGCTGGCGCGCCGGCGGCATCATGCTGCAATTCCTGCCCAAATCTCCCGAGCGCATGCGCATGCCCGATCTCGATCCGGGCGATGCGCCGGAAGGCACGCAGATCCAGGCGGTCGCGGAAGACGATGCATGGGTGGAAGGCCGTGCGCTGGTGGAGACGGTCGAGGATATCGAACTGATCGATCCGAACCTCTCGACCGAGCAACTGGTCTACCGGCTATTTCATGAGCGCGGCGTGCGGGTATTCGACAATATCAATATCGCGGCGCAATGCTCGTGCTCGCGCGAGAATGTCGAAGCCATGCTCAAGAGCTTCTCGCAGGACGACCGCGACCACATGGTCGAAGACGGCAAGATCGCGGTGACTTGCGAGTTCTGCAATCGCGTCTACGATTTCGCGCCGGGCGAGGTCGATGCGAATGATGCCGGCAAGGCGGATTGACGCGATTTGTTTGTTCTCCGCCGCTGCCGATTTCGAGACGAATACAGGCGGGAACAATCCCTCACGTAGAATTGAGAGATTGAGATTTCCCGCCGCCGAGTTCGCAGCGAACAATCGGCTTCGACTTCAGCAAAAATAGAAATCCCATTTCATTGACTGACAAGTCCGCGAGCTTACCGTTGATCATCTTCAACGCGCATCGCGCTTGTCATCAACGGAGTGGAATATGTCCAAGGCCTCGCTGTTTGATATTCGCATCTCTCCCAACCCTCCGGTTTTCGATCTGCCCCTGTTGGTGGCGCGCGAATTCAAATTGTTCGAAAAGCACGGCATCAATCTGAGCTATGCAGCGAATTACAGTGACCGCGAGCAGATCGAAAGCCAGAATCATCCGCAGCCGCTGGTGCGCCTGAAGGAATCGCTCTACGAGTCCGGCAAGGCGGACGCGTATAACGTCTGCGAATGGGGCGGCGTCGACCGCATCGAACGCGGAGAAGTCGGCCGCGCGAAAATCGCCGCGCTTCGCCCGGCGGTCGCGGCGCAGGCGATCCTGACATTCGATCCGGCGTTGCAGACGCCGCGCGATCTCGCCGGTGTGACGATCGGAATCAATGATTTTACCGGTTCGCATTACACGACGCTGCAATTGCTCGATGGTGCGATCGGCCGCGAGCATGTGAAGACGGTGCATATCGGCGAGCCCGGTACGCGCTATGACCAGCTCAAAGGCGGAAAGATCCGCGTTGCCACGCTAATGGAGCCCTATATCTCGCTCGCTCTCAAGGAAGGCGCGCATATCGTGGCGCTGACTTTCTATCGCGGCGCCGAGGTGATCAGCCCGCGTTTCAGCGACGAGCAGCGGTCTGCCTATTTCGCGGCGCTCAACGAGGCTGTCGATCTGATCAACGGGGACTTCGGACGCTACGCTCATTACATCACGGCTATCACCAAAGGCCGGCTTGAGCCGAGCGAACTCGCCAAGTATTTCGTCCACTACACGCATGTCGAAACCTACGCTCAAGACAAGTTCGACAGCGCTTACAACTGGATGATCGATCGTGGGTTCTCTCAAGGCCGGAACACGCACGCCACGCTGATCGCAAACTGACTTCGGTGGCCTTCATGCAATCACGGCGCGATTTCATTGGCCGGGCTGCGCTCGCGCTTGCGGGCGTTGCCACCGGCGCACCCGCAAGTTTCCGAAGCGCTTTCGCGGCAGACATTACACCTGTGCGCTTCACCGACGGAGGGCCGGGGACGGCGGGAGCGATCTGGCGGCCGCTGATAGATGGCGGCACCGTCGGGCGGTCCAAGGCCCTTGCCTTCGATTGGGTGAAAGGCTCGCCCGGACAGGTACAATTGCAGCTCGCAACAGGTGCCGCGAATGTCGGAGTGTTCGGTGCGCTCGGTATTGCCGAGATCGCCCCGCGCGGCAGCGACATCGTGATTTTCGCGCCGGCACTGAACAATCACGGTCGCTGGATTGTGCGCGACAACTCGTCCTATCAATCGCCGCGCGATCTGATCGGCAAGACCATCGCGACCCAGCATGAGGGAAGCGATACCTTTCGCCATGCGCGCCTGGCAGCCTTGCTGCAAGGCATCGATCTGAAAAAGGACGTCAAGGTGGTGTACGGGCCGCCGACCGCCAATGTCGCGCTGTTCGAACGCGGCGATGTCGACGCCGTCATCACGATCGAACCGACCGCGACGCGGCTGGTCGCTCGCGGCGCGCGCGAGATTGCTCGGGTCGGCGATATGTGGCGGGAGGCGACCGGCGATAAGTCGCCGCTTTTCCTGAACGGGTTTGCCGCGCACCGCGAATGGGCGGAAAATAATGCGAAGGTCACATCCGCGGTCCGGCAGATATTCGCCGATCTGCATCGCGAACTGAAGGCAAGGCCCCAGCGGCTTTCGGAATTGCATCAGGATTTTGGCATTCCTGCGAACGAAAAGGCGGCGATCGAATTACTGCCGAAGCGTTTGATCGACATCTACGCGACCGATTGGAACAAGGATGTCTTCGCGAATATCGACCGTCAGATCGACGCGGCGCTGAAGGCGGGCATCCTCGCTGAGAAGCCGGCCAAGCTGGTTTACGATCCCCGTCACCCCGTGAGCGGGTGATCGCATGACGGCAACCGACGTACCGGCCGAGCGGGTTGCGCAGGACAGGCGACCCGGACGGTGGCGGCTGCTTCCGGTCCATCTTGCCGCCCGAATTTTTCCGGGCCTGTTGTTTTGCGTTCTTCTTGCTGCCGCTTGGGAATTGATGGCGCGGTTGCAGCAAAGCCCGCTCATTCCGGACCTCGCCGACATCTGGGTGGAATTGAGATCGATCGTCGTTAGCGGCGAAGCGCTGAAGGATATCGGGACGACGCTAGGACGTATTGTGCTTGGCTTTACGCTTGCCTTCGCGATTGCCCTCGTCGTCGGGCTGGCATCGGCACGCAACCGTTTTGCGCGCTTTTTCTTCGAGCCGGCCTTGCTGCTGGGCCTGACGGTGCCTGGGCTGGTCTGGGCGCTGTTGTGCGTGATCTGGTTTGGTCTCGGTATCAAGACCTCGGTCGTCGCGATTGCACTCGGCATCGCGCCCGCGCTGGCGGTCAGCATCGCGCATGGTGTTGGCGCCGTCGACCCGCAATTGATCGAGACAGCTCACGTCTACCGGCTCCCGCTTTGGACGCGGCTGCGCTATCTCTGGCTGCCGGCAATTCTGCCGTTCCTGACCAGCGGAGCGCGGCTTGCTTTCTCGCTGGCCTGGAAGGTCGTCGTGCTAGTGGAGGTCTTCGGCCTTTCCACCGGCGTCGGCTATCGTCTCAACTCGGCGTTTATCTCGCAGAATGTCGCAGCCGTGCTGGCCTGGACCGTCGCTTTCGCTGTGGTGGTCGCGGTGATCGAATTTGGTCTGTTTCAGGTGATTGAGACGCGCCTGCGTCGCTGGAAGCGGGAGGCTCAGGTATGAGCGGCAACATTCGCTTTCATCGCGTTACCAAGAGATTTCATCGGCCGGGGGAGTCTGCGCCACGACCGGTGCTCGAGAATTTCTCGCTGGATGTCGCGCCGGGCGAACTCGTGGCGCTGGTTGGCGCCTCTGGCATCGGCAAAACAACGCTGCTGCATTTGGCCGCAGGCCTCGAGCATGCCGATGGCGGACGGGTTGAGCTTGGACCGAAGACGCCGCGCATCGGCATGTTGTTCCAGCAACCACGCTTGTTCGACTGGCTGACGGCCGCGCGCAATATCGAAATTGCGTCGGAAGCGGCGGGCGTCGATGCCCGCATCGGGCGGCAATTGCTCGCCGAGGTCGGGCTTGACGATTATGCCTCGGCCTACCCCGCGTCGTTGTCCGGCGGCCAGCGCCAGCGCGTCGCGCTTGCGCGCGCCTTTGGCGTCGAGCCCAATGTCGTGCTGCTGGACGAGCCATTCAGCGCGCTCGACGAACTGACCGCGCGCAAGCTGCGCATTCTGCTTTTGCGGTTGTGGCAGCAACACAAGCCGAGCGGCCTTCTGGTGACGCACAATACCTTGGAAGCCGCGTTGTTGGCGGATCGGATCGTGGTGCTGGCCGGTACGCCTGCGCGCATCGAAGCCACGATCGAGGTAGATCGGGCACGTCAGCGCGATGCGGAAGATCCGTTGGTGTTCCAGCGGCACCGTTCGATCGTCGAAACTCTGGAGCGCGCGGCGGCCTGACCGGGATTGCCATCGGCGCCGCAGGCCTAGAGCCTTTTCGGTTCTGATTGAATCAGAACCGAGGCTCCATGTTTTTGCCTTGACGCGGTTTCTTTACGCGAACCGGTATCCACTTCGCTCGAAAACGCTTTAGCGGATTTTCACGATCACGTTGCCGATCGTGCCGCGCTCGACTGCTTCATGCGCAGCTGCAATCTCCGCCAATGAGAAGGTCGGCCCGACCCGATTGATCAGCTTGCCCTGTTCGAGCGCACGCGTGATGCCGGTCACCGCGCGCTCGCGCTCTTTGGCATCGAGCTGATAGACCAGAAAGAATTGCAGCCGGATCGAATTCTGCAGGCAGAACATCGCCGGGATCGTCGCCTCCGGCGTCGTGCCGTAGATGATCACGCTGCCCTTCGGCCGCAGCGTCACCGGGATCAGTTTTGCGTTGGCGGCGAGATCCATTTCGATGATGGCGTCGACGCCGCGCTTGCCGGTGATCTCGGCGACCCGTGCGCCGACATTCTCGCGCTTGTAATCGATGCAATGATCGGCGCCGGCTTCGCGCGCAACCTTGGCTTTCTCCTCCGACGAGATCGTGGCGATGACGGTTGCACCGCGCGACTTGGCGAACTGGATGGCGTATTGGGCGACCGATCCGGCGCCACCTGAAACGAGCAGGGTGGTCGTTTCGTTTGCGTCGGCAAGCTCGATCGCGTGATAGGCGGTCAAGGCTGGAATTCCGAAACAGGCGCCTTCCTCGAAACTCACTTTGTCCGGCAAACGCACGGCCAGTGCGGCCGGCACCACGATGTATTCCGCCGCAGTGCCAAACGGGCGCTGCCATTGTCCGTTCCAGATCCAGACCCGCTCGCCGATGCGCGATGTCGCAACGCCGTCGCCGACCGCCTCGATCTCGCCGGCGCCATCGCTATGCGGGATCACGCGCGCGAAGGCGCTCTTGCGAAGCCCGCGACTTTTCACGTCGGACGGATTGACGCCCGACGTGTAAAGGCGCACCCGCACTTCGCCAGCGCCAGGCTTCGGCGTCTCGACTTCGCCCACGCGCAGCACGTCGCGGGCCGGCCCCATGGCTTCGTAATAGGCAGCGCGCATGTTCGGGTTCCTTGGTGACGGGTTCAATTGATCGTGCGCGAGGCGTGCGCGGAATCGAGCGAGAAGGCCGGGATTTCGATGTCGAAATGCTCGCCGCTGTTGCTCACCATGCCGTAGCTGCCGGCCATGAAACCGGACGGCGTCTGCAGCGGCACGCCGCTCGTATATTCGAAGCTCTCGCCCGGGGGGATCACCGGCTCCTCGCCGACCACGCCCGCGCCGCGCACTTCCTGCACGCGTCCCATGGCGTCGGTGATATGCCAATAGCGGGTCTTGAGCTGGACGGTCTCGCCGCCATTGTTGGAAATCTCGATGGTGTAGGCCCAGAAAAACTGTCCCTTGTCGGGCGCGGAACGATCCGACAGGAAGCGCGGCGAAACCGTCACTTCGATGTCGCGTGTAACCGCGCGATACATTTCCGAGCTTTCCGGCATCGAGGTCTCCGGCGACGATTTCGCCACAAATAACAGCTTCAATTCGCGCCTTGCAACCGGTCGCGCGCTCGGCGAAGGTCGGCGCAACACGAGCGGCTCCCGGAACTCGTCACCTATGGCCCCAGCGATCCCGACCGACCGCGACTTGCGGCTCGACCTGTTTCGCGGGATTGCGCTCTGGTTGATCTATCTCGATCATATTCCGTCCAACATCGTCGCGTGGATCACGATCCGCAATTACGGCTTCAGCGACGCGACCGAGATTTTCATCTTTATCTCCGGCTTCACCGCCGCCTTCGTCTATGGCCGCGCGATGACCGATTACGGATTTATCGTGGCGAGCGCGCGCATCGAAAAGCGCGCCTGGCAGATCTACGTCGCGCATATCTTCCTGTTCGTCATCTATATGGGACAGATCGCCTATGTGGCGCGCGGCTTTCAGAATCCGCTCTACGCCGAAGAGATGAACATCCTGGAGTTCCTGCAGCAACCGGACGTCACGCTGGTGCAGGCGCTGCTGCTCAAGTTCAAGCCCGTCAACATGGACGTGCTGCCGCTCTACATCGTGCTGATGGCCTTGTTTCCGCCGGCGCTTTGGCTGTTGCTGCGCAACGCGACGGTTGCCCTCGCGCTGTCGGTCGCGCTCTATGCGCTGACCTGGGAATTCGGCTGGAACCTGCCGGCCTATCCTAGCGGCACCTGGTTTTTCAATCCGTTCGCGTGGCAGCTGCTGTTCGTGTTCGGAGCGTGGTGCGCGCTCGGCGGCGCTGAAAAGCTCCACGGACTCATCCATTCCCGCGTCACGCTCGGCGTTGCGATCGCCTATCTTGTCTTCGCCTTCTTTATCACAATGACCTGGTATTTCCCGCGGCTGGCACCGCTGGTGCCGAAGGAGCTTGCCGACCATATCTATCCGATCGACAAGACCAATCTCGACGTGATGCGGTTTGCGCACTTTCTTGCGCTCGCGACCATCACTGTCTACTTCGTGCCGCGGGACTGGCCGCCGCTGAAATCCGCCTGGTTCAAGCCGGCGATCCTGTGCGGACAGCATTCTCTCGAAATCTTCTGTCTCGGGGTGTTCCTGGCATTTGCCGCCCATTTCGTGAAAGTCGAGATATCCCCCGGAATTCCAATGCAAATTGCGGTCAGCGTTTTCGGCATTTTGATAATGGTTGGCGTCGCATGGCTCCTGACATGGTACAAGGAGGCCACCGCGCGCCGCACCGCGAAGCGAGCGGCGGACCAAACGACCGCCCTCGCAGGAGGCGAGGAATGAAACGAGCGATGTTCGGGCTGTTGGCCGTGCTGTTGGCCGCAAGCCCGGTATCTGCGCAAACCGACCCTGTTCCGGCGCCGCCCGCGCCGGAGGCCGACCCATGCGAGGTGCCGGCCTACATCCTTTTTGGGGAAGCCAAGCTCGACCACGTCAAAAAAGCGGTCGATGAGCACAAGAAACTCAATATTTTGGTGCTCGGCTCCGGCTCCTCGATCTTGCCGGGAACGGACGGCGCCAATAAGTCCTATCCCGGCCGGCTCGAGCAACTGCTGCAAAAGCGCTTTCCCGCGGTCGAAATTAAGGTTGCTGCGGTTGCGAAGCCGCGGTTAACCGCAGCCGACATGAACGAAAGTTTGGAAAAGGTGCTGCTCGACCGCAAGCCCGATTTGGTGGTATGGCAGACCGGAACTGTAGACGCCATGCGGGGCATTGACCCGGAAAGTTTCCGGACTTCGCTCGACGAGGGCGTCGATCAGATCCTGGAGAGCGGTGCGGATGTCATCTTGATGAACATGCAATACAGCCCCCGCACCGAGACCATGATTTCGCTTTCGAACTACTCCGACATCATGCGGGTGGTGGCGCGCGACCGCGGCGTGCCGTTGTTCGACCGCCGCGAGATCATGCGGCATTGGAATGACAGCGGGAATTTCGATCTCAATCTCGCGACCAAGGATGTCACCACCGCCTTCAAGGTGCATGACTGTCTGGGCCAGGCGCTGTCGTCGCTCGTGATCGATGCTGCACATCTGAATGGCATGAAACCGAGGCCGACGCAGTGATGGTTTTCCAGCGCCCTTTTCCGGCCAAGGCTTTGCTTGTCGCCGCGGTCTGCCTGACCGCTGCATCCACTTTCTCGCGCGCCGAAGATAGCGCGCAGCTCGCGGCCGCCGCGCCTGCCTGTTCCGCACCGGACGACGTGACGCGGCTGATGAATCCGCTGGCGCGCACCGGCAAGCGCATCGCCAGCGGCGAGGCCGTGAAGATCGTCGCCATCGGTTCATCCTCGACGGCAGGCGCGGGCGCTTCCTCGCCCGACAAGTCCTATCCGAGCCGGCTTTCGGTCGAGCTGAAGGAAAGATTTTCGAGCCAGCAGGTCACCGTGATCAATCGCGGCGTCAACGGCGAGGAAGCCGCCGACATGCTGAAGCGCCTCGACGACGGCGTGCTCTCAGAGAAGCCCGATCTGATCCTCTGGCAAGTGGGCGCCAATGCGGTGCTGCGCGATGCCGAGATTGTTTCGGTACGCTCCGATATCCTCGAGGGTCTGCGCCGCATGAAGGCCTCGGGTGCCGACGTGATCCTGATCGATCCGCAATTCGCACCCAAGGTACTGGCGAAGAAAGATGCCGAGACGATGGTGGACCTGATCGCCACCACTGCCAAGGCGAACAATGTCGATCTGTTCCGCCGGTTCGCGGTGATGCGCCACTGGCGCAATGTCGCGCGCATTCCGTTCGAAACCTTCATCTCGCCCGACGAATTGCACATGAACGACTGGAGCTACGGCTGCGTTGCCAAGCTCCTGGCCGGCGCAATCGCCGAGGCTGCGACCCGCACCACGCTGACGGCCGGCGTTTCGGTTCGCTGAAGGCCGCTGCATAATTTCCCGGGATAATTGAGCGACAGCGAAGGATCGTGCCTTTGCGGCGCGCCGCCGGTCCTCTAAAGCGTCAAGGTCATACGAAGAAGCAGGCGGAGCGGGCGTGGCGCCAACACTTCCGGGCACTGGCAGCGGCATTCTGCCGGACCGCATGATCGCGGAACTGGCGGCGGCCGGGCATATCCGTATCGCAGCGCCGTTTGCCGACGGGCAGGTGCAGCCCGCAAGTCTCGATCTTCGCCTGGGCGCCACCGCCTATCGCGTGCGCGCGAGCTTCCTGCCCGGTCCGCAGACGACGGTCGCACAGCGCATCAAAGATCTCGAATTGCACCGGATCGATCTGCGTGAGGGCGCTGTGCTGGAAACCGGCTGCGTGCATATCGTGCCGTTGATGGAAAGCTTGTCGCTGCCGGCCGATATTTCCGCCACCGCCAATCCGAAAAGCTCGACCGGCCGGCTCGACGTGTTCACCCGCGTTATCGCCGATCGCTCGAACGGCTTCGATCAGGTCCCGGCGGGCTACGAAGGCCCGCTCTATGCCGAAATCTCGCCGCGCACTTTTCCGGTGCTGGTGCGGCAGGGCTCGCGGCTGTCGCAGGTCCGCTTTCGTCGCGGTGACGCGCTGCTCGACGCCACCGCTTTGCGTGCGTTGCATAATCGCGAGCGGCTGGTCGATGCCGACGATGCCAATCTCACCGACGGCATCGCGGTCGGTGTCGATCTGTCCGGCGAGTTTGCCGGCAACCGCATCGGCTATCGCGCCAAGCGTCATACCGGACTGATCGATGTCGATCGCCGCGACGGCTACGACGTCGGCGAGTTTTGGGAGCCGATGCAGGCGCGCGCCGACAGGAGTTTCGTGCTGGACCCGAACGAATTCTACATCCTTGCATCCAAGGAAGCGGTGCAGGTGCCGCCGGACTACGCCGCCGAGATGGTGCCGTTCGATCCGCTGGTCGGGGAATTCCGCGTGCATTATGCCGGCTTCTTCGATCCGGGTTTCGGATATGCCGGCGCCGGCGGACGCGGTTCTCGCGCGGTTCTGGAAGTGCGCTCGCGCGAGGTGCCTTTCATCCTCGAGCATGGTCAGATCGTCGGCCGCCTCGTTTATGAGGCGATGATGTCGCGGCCGGATACACTTTACGGCCAGGGGATCGGCTCGAATTATCAGGCGCAGAGCCTGAAGCTTTCGAAGCATTTTCGAAGCTGACGCGCTGCGCCGATGGAAGCACCGGCACTCGCGCTGTTTCTGGTCTCGGCATTTTTCGGTGGCATCACCACAGGGCTTGCGGGTTTCGCGATGGGCCTCGTGGTGTCCGGCGTCTGGCTGCATGTGCTGACGCCGGTCCAGACCGCAAGCCTGATCGTCGGTTACGGCCTGTTCGTGCAGGCTCATGGCGTGTGGAAGCTGCGGCACGCGGTGGACTATCGCAGGGTCACGCCGCTGGTCGCGGGCGGCGCCATCGGTGTGCCGCTCGGCATCGCGCTGCTCGCGTATCTCGAGCCGGCCTATGTGCGATTTGCGGTCGGAGTGCTGCTGGTGATTTACAGCCTTTACGGCATGGCGCGGCCAAAACTGGCACCGTTGCGCGTGAGCATTCCCGCCGACGCGGCGATCGGAGTTGTCAACGGCCTGCTCGGCGGTCTCACCGGACTCGCCGGACCGATTGTCGTGATCTGGTGTCAGCTCACCGGCGTGCCTTGGGCCGTCCAGCGTGCGATTTTCCAGCCGGTCATTCTGGCAGTGTTCGCGATGACCGCGGTGGGGCTCGGTGTCGGCGGCGCGATCACGGCAGAACTTGTGAAACTGTTTCTGCTGGGCTTGGTCCCGGTGCTGGGCGGAATATGGGTCGGACTGCACCTGTATGGCAGGCTCGAAGAAGCCGGCTTCCGGCGCTTGATTCTGGCGATGCTGCTGCTTTCGGGTCTTGTGCTGCTGGTGCCGACGTTGCGGTGATCATCACCCAGCAGCCGCAATGCGAGCCGGAGGCTTGCAGTGCGGCATCGAGCTTCGCTATGGTCAGAGCATGCGGGCGTAGTTCAATGGTAGAACGGCAGCTTCCCAAGCTGCATACGAGGGTTCGATTCCCTTCGCCCGCTCCAGCTAATCCGTATGTTTCCAGTCGCCGCACATCTGTTTGAACAGCATTGCCGGTATCGTGGAGATCAGAAAGAAACCTCCGACCATTGCGGCAAAGCGCAGCCCGAATTGCACGCTGTCGCGGAAGGAAATGGGAATTGACCGTGTTTTCATAACTAGTGCGAGCGCGTCGTAGATCAGCGCCGGCAAAAGGAACATCACGAAGGGCATCAGGAATGCCACGAGGGCGACACCGACCGAGGCGATCAGCCAGGTGCGGACGAAGCTCGGCCAGTCGCGCTGCTGCCAGCTGCCTTCAAGCAGATCGTCGGCATGCCCGATCAACCCGAATAAACCCGCCACCTTCGACATCATCGCATTCGCCGCCGCATTCGCCACGCAACCCTCCTTCGCAGCAATAAGTTTTGGAAGGATAGGTGGTTTTAGACGCGATTAGAAGCCTGCATTTCGGGCGCATTTCCAGCTTGCCGGAAGATGCGAACGAAGGGGTCCCGAAAGTTAATGCGCCGGGTTACCGTAAATGAGGACGGGGGTGGCAGGTTTGCAGTTCTGCTGCTCTTATGGTCCCGGAACTGGAGCCTGATGTCGAAAATGCCTGCCTCGGGGCTGATCCGGGTTGCAAAGCGGTATTCGGCAATTTGCTCTAACCATCAAAATCGAGGCTCGCATGTCCGACTGCATCCATTGCGACATCCACGACCTGCTGGAGCCCGAACTCGCGCGCGAGGGCGCCGATCTCGGTCAGATCGCGGCGAAGGTCACGGAAGTGCTCGCCGATCTGGTGCTGATCGCTTCGCCGGAGGACCGTGTTGCGCTGCTTGCCGATATCATCGCCAATCTCGGCCACATGGTGCTTGAGAAATCCGAGCATCCCGAGACCGGAAGCAGCGAGGCGAAGCCGAGGCGGCATTGAGTGGCAACGCTTTCATGTCTTCTTGCGCGCCCTCCTTGCCAGGATATTCAGCAACTCGATGAAGGCCGAGAACGCCATGGCGGCATAGATATAGCCTTTCGGCACCTTGGCGCCGAAGCCTTCCGCGATGAGCGCGGTTCCGATCATCAACAGGAAGCCGAGCGCCAGCATCACCACGGTCGGATTGCGTCCGATGAAATTCGAAAGCGGATTGGCGGCAAGCAGCATCGCCAGCACCGCGACGACCACAGCGATCACCATGATCGGGATATGGTCGGTCATACCGACCGCGGTGATGATGCTGTCGATCGAGAACACGATATCGAGCAGGATGATCTGTCCGATCGCCGACGCAAAGCCGAGCTGCACGGTTTTGCTGTCGAACATGTCGGGGCCGGGATCGTGATCGACATTGTGGTGGATTTCCTTGGTCGCCTTCCACACCAGGAACAAGCCGCCGGCGATCAGGATCAGGTCTCGCCACGAGAAGCCGTGACCGAACATGGTGAAAATCGGCGTGGTTAGCTGCACGATCCACGCGACCGTGCCGAGCAAGGCGAGCCGCATGATCAGCGCCAGCCCGATGCCGATCATGCGGGCGCGAGGCTGCTGCTCCGGCGGCAGCTTGTTGGTCAGGATGGCGATGAAGATCAGGTTGTCGATCCCGAGCACAATCTCCATCGCGATCAGGGTGAGGAGTGCGGCCCAGGCGGCGGGATCGGCGGCGAGAGTCTAGGAGATTCTGCATGGTTCCGGGATGAAAATTGCGGGACGGCTTCGCCGGGAGGGCTTCGCCTATGTAAGCGAAAGCGCGGCCTGCGTCATCGCCTTGTCGGGCTGACCGGGTTCCCCAGGTGCCCCTATCACGCCGATCTGTGTTGATCCGGACGCCTTCCGGCCCTATCTGCAAGGGATGTCACAAGACATGTCTCATGGGTTGTCACAGGACGCCGCCGAAATTGCCGCCGTTGCGGCACGACGCGGCCCGGTCTGGCCGCTGATCGCCGCAGCCACGATCTTCGGTGCGCTGGTGGCGCTCGCCGGTGGGCTCTGGATCCATTATGGCACGACGGTATTTTTCGAGATCGTGCGCGCCGGCGTCGCGGCCTGTTTCTGACTTGAAGCCACGATCTGAAAGCCTGCGAAAACCTTAAATGACACCCGCCACCACCCGCATCGTGACCGTGATCGCGGCCTTCATCGCTGGGCTCGGCGCGTTCTCGATTGCGATCTTCCTGATTGCCGGGCGCGGGCCATTGCCGATAACAGCGCCTTCCGCAATTGGCGGGCCGTTCCGGCTTGTGGATCAGAACGGTGCCGTGGTGACCGAGGATGCGCTGAAGGGCAAACCTTCGATCGTGTTTTTCGGGTTCACGCATTGCCCGGATATTTGTCCGACCACCCTGTTTGATGTGTCCGAGGTCTATAAGGCGCTGGGCCGCGATGGCGACAAGGTTGGTGCGTATTTCGTTTCGGTCGATCCCGAGCGCGACACACCTGACGTCCTGAAGGAATATCTGTCGAGCTTCGATCCGCGTTTGCGCGGGTTGACCGGCGATCCAAAGGCGGTGGCGGCGATCGAGAAGGCTTATCGTGTCTATTCCAAGAAAGTGCCGCTCGACGCCGGCGGCTATACGATGGACCACACCGCGCTGGTATATCTGATGGACAAGGACGGCCGTTTCGTCGCGCCGTTCAATCTCAAGCGCAAGCCGGAAGACTCGGCGGCAGACTTGAAGCGCTATTTCTGAACCCGCGCGCCGCGGCGCGAGGTGCGCGCAAGGCCGTGTGACGTCTTCTCCCAGCGATAGGGCGAACGCACGAGTTGAAACACCGCGCGCCAGGCTGCGACCGACAGCAAGAGCCAGTAGAGCGGTAGAAATGCCAGATACCAGGCGCTGCCGATAAGCCGCCGGCGCGACAGGCCGATATAGCCGAGAAGTGCGGAAAGTGCGTATCCGGTCGTCAGTGTGATGAAATAAACAGTGGCGAACATCACGTCGAAGGCGCCGGCTTTTTCCGACCAGAACAGCCCCGAGACAAGTTGTTGTACCAACACGCCGAAAAAGACCCCGTGCACCAGTGCTGCCAGCACCGCGCCGCCGACCACCATCTGGAAAACGAAAAATCCGCATGGCCCGAGGTCGCACCATAGCTTCTGCGGGTTTCGCATATGCACCGCCCAGGTCTGCAGATAGCCCTTGAACCATCGCGTGCGCTGCTTGATCCAGGCGACAAGATGCGCAGGCGCCTCCTCGTAGGTCGTCGATTGAACGATTGCGGTGCGCAGGCCCGCACGCGCAAGCCGGATGCCGAGATCGGCGTCCTCCGTGACGTTGTAGGGGTCCCAGCCGCCGAGCGAGCGCAAGGTCGCGGTGTGAAAATGATTTGAAGTGCCGCCGAGCGGCAGCGGCATGCGATAGGCCGCAAGCCCTGGCAGGAATACATCGAACAGGCCGGCATATTCGGCGGTGAACAGCCGGGTCAGCCAGCTGTCGGCGGTGTTGTCGATGGTGAGCCGCGCCTGCACGCAGGCGAGCCTGTGATCGCCCCGCTCGAACGCCGAAAGCGCGATGCGAAGCTGCATCGGTTCGGGGCGATCTTCGGCATCGTAAACTGCCACATAGCGCCCGCGCACGAAGGGAAGTGCGGCATTCAGCGCCTTCGGTTTGGTGCGCGGGCCGGCGGCTGGCGCAATCACTACCTCAAATGGCGGGGCCAGGTTCATCAGATCGAGTGCGAGCCGGGTCCGCATGTCCTCGCGTTCGACGACGATCTTGATGTCGAGACGCTCTTTCGGATAATCCAGCCGCATCAGCGCCTCGGCCAAAGCCGGCACCGATTCCAACTCGTTGTAGATCGCGACGATGATCGAATAGAGCGGCAGCGTGTCGGCGTCGCGCGGCGGCTGCACCGGCAATTCCTCCGACGATACGACGATGGCGGCGGTGCGAAGCCCGCTCCAGCCGAGAAAGATCAGCGCGAAGACGATGTTGACCGCGAGAGTAAGATTCGATTGCACCGCCGACAATGCGGCCACCAGGCTCATCCCGATGGCGAACCACGCAAGTGGCGTGCGGCTTCTCGACGTGCCGGCCGACAGATCCGGCCTGGTCGCGCGCAGTTCGAAGGCTGCCTTGCGAGCCACCGCGGTCTCGGCTTCGCGGTGAATGAATTCGCGCAGGGATTGCATCGTCGCGATCCGAATGCGCGCGCGCATGTTCGGACAGCGGCGCAGACGGTCGACCAGAAAGCGCGCAGACAATTGCCACGGCGCCACCACCCAGATAAGACCGCCGCCGAGCCGGAGCGGAATCATTCCACTCGCGAGGCCGGACAAAAGCTCGTCGTCGCCGAGAGGGCAGGCGGCACGCGACACGCGCGCGAAGTTCTCGATTTCGATGCCATGATGGAAGGCAAAGGCACAGATATAATCGGCATCGGTCAACGCGCCCTCGGTGACCAGCACCCGGTCGGCGCCGGTGCCGGTTTCCGCGGCCCGCAATTCGGCAGCGGCGAGCACCGCAGGCGGCATCATGTGGCGGAGGCAGTCGATTTCCGGGCAGGGGGCGATGCGGCCGCGAATCCGTGCCGGTTCGGGCCTCACGACCCGCCAAATCTCGTTCCGGTCGCTCTCGGCGAGCCCGGCCCTCGACGCAACTTTAACCCGAAACACGGCCGCCCCCACGACCCGAAAGTCCAAAACAAAGCCCGAAACAAAATGCTACGGTGCCACGGTCTCCATACGAAAAGGCGAGACCAAGCGGCTGAACAACATATGCGAGTATTGCCTATTTCCCTAAGCGGGTACCACAGAAAAATTTGCGGCACGGTCCTGGCGGCGTTTTGTCTTCTGCTTGCGAGCTGGGCGCTGCCGGAATGCGCCCTGGCGCAGCCGCATGTTCAGCCGCCGAAAGAGATCGCGCCCGCGCCGTCCCCGTTCCCGGGATTCTGGGACCCTCGCCGCCGGCCGGAGAGGCCCGATCTGTCGCGTCTCGCGCAGATCCGCTTCATGACCGAAACCGATTATCCACCGTTCAATTATGCTGGGCCGGACGGCCATCCGATCGGCTTCAATGTCGATCTGGCGCGGATGATCTGCGAGGAGCTGAAAATCACCTGCACCGTGCAGATGCGCAGATTCGATACGCTCGTGCCGGCGCTGAACGAAAATCGCGGGGAGGCCGTGATCGCCTCGATCGCGGTGACAGCGGATACGCGCAAGGCGATGGATTTCACCGATCCCTATTACCGCGCGCCGGCGCGCTTCGCCGCCCAGCGCAAGATCGCCACCCCCAATCTCAAGCCGGAACAGCTCGAGGGCAAGAAGGTCGCGGTGGTCGGCGGCAGCGCGCATGAGGCCTATTTGCGGACGCTGTTCACCGAGGCCCAACCGGTCTCCTATCTCACCGCCGATGCGACGCGCGATGCGCTGCGGCGCGGTGACGTGGATTATGTGTTCGGCGACGGCATCGCGCTGTCGTTCTGGATCAACGGCACGGATTCGGGAAATTGCTGCGCGTTTGCCGGTGGGCCGTTCTTCGAGAGCAAATTCTTCGGCGAAGGTGTCGGCATCGCCGTCCGCAAGGGCAACGATACCGTGCGCCTCGCGCTGAACTATGCGCTATACCGGCTGTGGGAGAAGGGGCGCTTCGCCGATCTCTGGCTGCGCTATTTCCCGGTCAATCCGTTCTGAGCATTGAAGTGATGTCTGACGTTGATGTTGCAAGTCTGCGTACGCTCGCCGAGCAATCCGGCGCCTGGCCATTTGAAGAAGCCCGCAAGATCGTCGCACGATTGAAGAAGGCGCCGAAGGATGAGGTGATCTTCTCCACCGGCTATGGTCCTTCCGGCTTGCCGCATATCGGCACCTTCGGCGAAGTAGCGCGCACCACCATGGTGCGGCACGCGTTTCGGGTACTCACCGACGACAAGATCAAGACCCGTCTGATCGCGTTCTCCGACGACATGGACGGACTGCGCAAGGTGCCGGACAATGTGCCCAACAAGGAATTGCTGTCGCGGCATCTCGGCCAGCCGCTGACGAAGGTGCCCGATCCGTTCGGGACGCATCCAAGTTTCGGCGAGCACAACAACGCGCGGCTGCGCGCCTTTCTCGACACCTTCGGTTTCGAATACGAATTCCTGTCGTCGACAGATTGCTATACGTCGGGCCGCTTCGACAAGGCGCTGCTGCAAGTACTTTCGAACTTCGACAAGGTGATGGCGATCATGCTGCCGTCGCTCCGCGAGGAGCGCGCGCAGACCTATTCGCCGTTCCTGCCGATTTCGCAAACCACCGGCATCGTCTTGCAGGTACCGGTCCTGGAGCACGACGCCAAGACCGGCACCATCACCTACGAAGACCCGGACACCAAAGAAAGCATTACCACTCCTGTCACCGGCGGCCGCTGCAAGCTGCAATGGAAGCCGGACTGGGCGATGCGCTGGCTCGCGCTCGGTGTCGATTACGAGATGGCGGGCAAGGACCTGATCGATTCGGTGAAGCTGTCGGGCGAGATCAATCGCGCCATCGGCGGGCGGCCGCCGGAAGGCTTCAATTACGAATTGTTCCTCGACGACAAGGGCCAGAAAATTTCCAAGTCGAAGGGCAACGGGCTGACCATCGAAGAATGGCTGCGCTATGCGTCGCCGGAATCGCTGTCGCTGTTCATGTATCGCGAGCCGAAGGCGGCGAAGCGGCTGTATTTCGACGTGATCCCGCGCAATGTCGACGAGTATGCACAGTTTCTCGATGGCTATCAGAAGCAGGACGGCAAGCAGCGGCTCGGCAATCCGGTCTGGCATATCCATTCCGGCAATCCGCCGAAGCCTGACATGCCAATCAATTTCCAGCTCTTGCTGACGCTGGTGTCGTCGTCGAATGCGGAAAACGCCGAGACGCTGTGGGGCTTCATCGGCCGTTACCGGCCGGGCGTCACGCCGAGGACGCATCCGAAGCTCGATGCGATGGTCGGATATGCGATCAACTATTATCGCGACTTCGTCGCGCCGACGAAGAAGTTTCGCGAACCGAACGCGGTCGAACGCAAGGCGCTTACCGATCTGCGGGATGCACTCTCGAATCTGGCTGCGGGTTCGACGCCGGAGGCGATCCAGGATGTCGTCTACGAGATTGGACGGCGCGAGCCATTCCTCGATCACAAGAAGGCGGCGAAGGACGGCAAGCCCGGCGTGTCGCTCGACTGGTTCAACATGCTCTATCAGGTCCTCCTCGGCCAGGAGAAAGGCCCGCGCTTCGGCTCGTTCGTCGCGGCCTATGGATTGCAGAATACGGTCGACATGATCGACGGCGCGCTGGCGCGCTCGGCGTAACGCCGCGCAGGCCGATCAAATTGGCCTTACGATGAGGACGGACTAAGCGAGGAAAGAGCTACTGACTCGCCCAGACAATCCGCGCGACCCACAGCACGTCCGACATCGGCAGATTGCGCGCTGGATGGTCCGGATTGAGCGAATGAAGCTCAATGGTCTTTGCGGTCTTGCGTGCGAGCTGCTTCACCATCACCTCGCCTTCCTTGGTCTTGACCACCACGCGGTCGCCGCGCCGGGTGGGAGCCGCCGGCGACACCACGATCACATCGCCCTTGCGATAGGCCGGCTCCATCGAGTTGCCGGATATCTCGAGCGCATAGGCGTGCTCGTCATTGACCGAGGGAAAAGCGATCTCGTCCCAGCCCTTGCCGACCGGGAACCCGCCGTCGTCGAAAAAGCCGCGTGCGCCGGCTTCCGCGAAACCGATCAGCGGCACCGCTTGGGTGATCGGGCGCGCCGTTTCCGAAATCAGCGCAATGAAGGTTTCGATCGAGGTGTCGGTCGCAGACAGTGACTTCGCGACCGATTCGGTCGAAGGCCAGCGGGCGCGGCCGTCCGGCGTGATGCGCTTCGACTTGTTGAAAGTGGTCGGATCGAGGCCTGCCTTCTTGGCAAGACCGGAGGCCGACATTCCGGCGCGCGCGGCCAGCCGGTCGATCGCGGTCCAGATCTGGGCATGTGTCAGCATGGCGTTCACCCATGCACCGCCAAACGCCGCGACATGCGGCATTTTGAGATTATTGTCCTACAGCCAGCTAGGAATTAGTGCCTTTTGCTGAGTCTGTCCAGTCTTGAGCGCGGGTATCATCTCTGGAAGTTCACCGTCAGAGCAGAATGCCGAAAAAGCCGGCCCTAGACCCGATCTGGGATGCGGAGTGATTTTCGGACGACATCATGCTCTAAACTATTAGAATTGATCACGTTTATGATTTTGGCTCGATTCGATCCAAGATCATGTGATCTCGGGCGCCTCTCCCGGCCCGCTCCGGAGTTTTCCAGCCTTGATCGGCCTGTTTGAGCGCCTGGCGCGCCCGCTTCTGCATCGTCTCGATCCCGAGGATGCCCACGGGATGGCTTTGCGCTCGCTGCAATGGGCCTCCAGATGGCTGCCTTCGCCGGCGGCGGCCAAGGATGATCCGCGGCTGAATGTACGCGCGTTTGGACTGAATTTCGGCAACCCGATCGGGGTGGCGGCGGGCTTCGACAAGAATGGTGAGGTGCCGGACGCGCTGTTGCGGCTGGGTTTTGGCTTTGTGGAAACCGGCAGCGTCACCCCGCGGCCGCAAGGAGGCAATCCGCGCCCGCGTATCTTCCGCCTCGACGCCGACGGCGCCGTGATCAACCGGCTCGGCTTCAACAACGAGGGCGCCGCGGTCGTGCTGAAGCGGCTTGCCGGCCGGGTTGCGGAAGGCGGCATCATCGGCATCAATATCGGTGCCAACCGCGACAGCCCGGACCGCGCCGCCGATTATGTGAGGCTGGTCGAGGCCTTCGCGCCGGTGGTGTCCTACATCACCGTCAATGTTTCGTCGCCGAACACGCCGGGCCTGCGCAACCTGCAGGAGGCAAAAAGCCTCGACGATCTGCTCGCGCGCGTGATCGAGGTGCGCGACCGGGTGCGCGCGCATGCCGGGCCCACGCCGCTTCTTCTGAAGATTGCGCCCGATCTTACGCTGGCCGATCTCGACGATCTGGTCGGCGTCGCGCGCGATCGCCGCGTCGACGGCATGATCGTCGGCAACACCACCCTCAGCCGGCCGCCGTCGCTGCTCGAGCGAGAAAAGTCGATAGAGCAGGGCGGTTTGTCGGGCAAGCCGCTATTCCCGCTATCGACACGGATGCTGGCGGAGACCTATGTGCGGCTGGAAAACGCGATGCCGGTCATCGGCGCTGGCGGCATCGATTCCGGTGAAGCGGCTGTCGCCAAGGTCCGTGCCGGCGCGACGCTGGTGCAACTCTATAGCGGGCTGGTTTTTCACGGCCTTGCTCTGCTCTCCGATATCAAGCGCAGCTTTCTCTTGGCGCTCGAGAAGGGGGGCCACGACCGGCTTTCAGACCTGGTCGGCGTCGATGCCGCCGACATCACCGCGCAGCAATGGCCGGTGTGAAATCGGCATGCGATCCCAATCCGACATCCTGAGGCGTGAGCAAGCAAAGCTTGCGAGCCTCGAAGGATGAACGGCCGGGCCGTCGCCCTTCGAGGCCGTCGCGAAGCGACGGCACCTCAGGGTGACGGTGGTAGCGTGTTGGGTTCCGCCAGCTCAACGCCCCTTGGGAGCGTTGACGAGCCGCATGATGAACCAGATCGGAATCACGATCACCGCGCCGAGCAGGAAATAGCGCCACAGCCAGCGAATGGCATCGAAGCCGAGATTCCAGATCGAACGGATCAGATGCTGGATGCTCTCGATGATGTTGAACGGGTTGAGCCCGAACGCATGCAGCACGAAGCCGATCAGGACCGACAGCAGGATCAGCTTGCCGAGAACGGCCAATGGCGAGCCGCCGAGAAAGCGCGACAGCGTATCGCTTGTCGACGTCCGCTGGTCGGTGATCTTTTCCGGGTTCGACATCTTTTCCTCCGTCCCGCAGGGGTATGCGCTGCGGACGTGCGCCAGCATTTAGTTACGGTGCGGCCGGCTGCAAGCCGGCGCGAAGCCTTCCGCTCTCTTGTAGCATCTTTTCGAGCGTTTCGAGGCGGTCGGCCTCACGCGGCGGCTTGTCCCAGCGTAACCGCGAAATCCGCGGAAAACGCATTGCGAGGCCGGATTTGTGGCGGGTGGAGCGTTGCAGCCCCTCAAAGGCGACTTCCAGCACCAGGCCCTCGTCCGGCCCGTATTTCACCGCCCGCACCGGACCGAATTGCTCGACGGTATTGTTGCGGACATAGCGGTCGATTTTCAGCAATTCCTCGTTGGTAAAGCCGAAATAGGCCTTGCCGACCGGTACCAGATTTTCGGCGCCGTCAATCTTCGTCCAGACGCCGAAGGTGTAATCCGAATAATAGGACGAGCGCTTGCCGCTGCCGCGCTGCGCATACATCAGCACCGCGTCGACCGTGAACGGATCGCGCTTCCATTTCCACCACAACCCTTTCGGCCGGCCGGGCACGTAAGGCGCATCGCGCCGCTTGATCATGATGCCTTCGACCGCATCGGCGTCATCGCCCGCTCCTGCGGATGCAGGATCGGCGCGTGCGGCCGCAAGCTCGGGCCAGGTCTTGAACGGGACCAGCGGTGAGAGATCAAGTTGCGGGTGCTTGTGGCGGACGATGAAGGCCTGCAGACGCTTCCTTCGCTCCTCGATCGGCAGGTCGCGCAAGTCCTCGTGGCCGTCGACCAAAAGGTCATAGGCGCGCAAATGCGCTGGAAATTCCGCGACCAGTTTCGGCGTGACGGCTTTGCGGTTCAGCCGTTGCTGCAGCACGTTGAAGCTCTGCACGCGGTGCTCGCGAAGGATTAGCAATTCGCCGTCGAGCGAGCCGTTGAAGTTTAGCGATTCCAGTAGATCGGGAAAGCTCTTCGAAATGTCCTCGCCGGTGCGCGAATACATTCGCACGATGCGCTCGCCGTGTTCGTTGACGCCCGCTGCAGCCTGCACGCGGATGCCGTCCCATTTCCATTCGGCGAGAAATTCCGCCGGATCGAGCTTCTCGAAATCGCTGTCCTCGATCGCGTGTGCCAGCATCGCCGGGCGAAAGGGTGCGGGATCTTGCGTGGAAGGCTTGTCGCCGCGGTCTTCGAGCCAGGCGAACAGTTCCGTGTAAGGCGGTTCGAGACCCGACCACATCAATTCGATCTCGGTCACGTCCTTGTCGCCGAGTGCGGCGGCCGCGGTTTTCGCCAGACGCGCGGAAACACCAACGCGAAGTGCCCCCATCACGAGCTTGAGCAACGCCCAGCGCCCGGTCTCGTCGAGCGCATCGAGCCAGCGTGCAATCTGTGCCGGCAGCTGCGGATTTGCCGAGGGTGTTGAGCGTGGTGACGACATCGGTGATGGCGGGAATGAAATTGGGCTTTGTGTCCGGCGCAGGCCACATCAGCGCGATGGTCTCGGAGGTGTCGCCGACGAAATCTCGCGATAAGCCGAACAGCAAGGGATCGGTACGCTCGCTGATCAAGGCGCGAATCATGCCGGGCTTGGCATGCTGGAACACGAGATTAGCCGGTCAGCGCCGCGAGCGCGTAGCCACGCTCCGGATCGGGCGTGTGCCGGAAATAATCCGTCATGAGCCGCAGCTTGTTGTTGCGACCGGGCTCGTAGGCGAGCCGGTCGAGCAATTCGGCGAAGCGGTTCATGACGGCAAATCGCCTTGCAGCTTGCCTGCTTCGTCTGCATTGGCGACGCCGTCCGTCTCGTCTTCGTCGCCATAGCCGACGATGTCGAGCGGCCGCGCTTTCAGCCCCTGCAAGCCGCACCAATGCACCAGCGCGTCTTCCTGCCCGTGCGTGACCCAAATTTCGCCGGCACCGGTGGCCTTGATGGTCGAGCGCAGGCCGTCCCAGTCGGCGTGATCGGAAATCACCAGTGGCAATTGCACGAGGCTTTGGCGCGCGCGGGCACGCACCCGCATCCATCCGGAGGCATAGCAGGTGACCGGATCGGGAAAGCGGCGCGACCATGCCTCCTTCAGCGCCGACGGCGGACACAATGTGATGGTGCCGGCAAGTTCGGCCTTCTTCTTCTCGCGCATCGGCAGAAGCTCACCGAGATCGATGCCGCGCTCGATGTAATAGCGCGACAGTTTCTCCATCGCACCATGCAGATAGATCGGCTCGCGATAGCCGGCCTTGCGAATGAGCGCGATCACGCGCTGCGCCTTGCCGAGCGCATAGGCGCCGATCAGATGGGCACGATCCGGAAACAGCGAGACCGAATGCAGCAGCTTGCCGATCTCCGCATCCGGATCGGGATGGCGAAACACCGGCAGGCCGAAGGTGGCTTCGGTGATGAACACGTCGCACGGCACAAGCTCGAATGGCGCGCAGGTCGGGTCAGGCACGTTCTTGTAGTCGCCCGAGGCCACGATCCGGCAGCCCTTGCGCTCGACCGCGATCTGAGCGGAACCGAGTACGTGCCCGGCCGGATAAAAGGTGGCGGAGACGCCGTTCAGCGTGACGGTCTCCCCGTAGCGGATCGCCTGCACGGAACCGGCGAAGTTTTCGCCGTAACGCAGGCGCATGATGTCGAGGGTTTCCTGCGTCGCCAGCACCGTGCCGTGGCCGGCCCGCGCATGGTCGGAATGGCCATGCGTGATCAGAGCCTTGTCGACCGGCCGGGTCGGGTCGATGTAGAAACCACCGGGCTTGCAGCAGACGCCGGACGGTGTCGGCAGGAGCAGGTCTTCGGGACGCATTGGGCCCAGATAAGTACGATGACGCAGGCATTGAAGGACAGCCGGATTTTCGTTCCTCAGGCGACGTATTGGCCGATCGCCGCTACGAGATGGCGCGCGCCTATCGTGCCGAGGGCGACGTTCTGGCTGCGATTGACCTGCTACGGCAGGCGCTGGAACTCGCGCCCGGCTTCGCGGCGGGCTGGTTCGATCTCGGTGATGCAAGGGAGCAAGCGGGCGAGCGCGAAGGAGCTATCGAGGCTTTCCAGAAGGCGCTCGAAGCCGATCCATCCGACCGGCAGGGCGCCGGACTTCGGCTGAAGCTGCTCAATATCGGTGGCCACGCCATGTCCGCCGACTATGTCCGCTCGGTGTTCGACCAATATGCGTCTAAATTCGACGACGCGCTGGCGGCTTTGTCTTATTCGGCGCCGCAGATGCTGTTGGAAGCCGTGCAGGACGTTTGTGGCGCACGGCAACGTCCGGCGCAGTTCGGCACCATGCTCGATCTCGGCTGCGGCACCGGGCTTTCCGGGGAGGCCTTCCGGCCATTCGCCGACTGGATGGAAGGTGTCGACCTGTCGCTCGGCATGATCGAGCAGGCGCGTCGCAAGAACATCTATGATCGGCTCGATGCTCGCGACCTGACCGAAAGTCTCGACGCTCATCTGCGCGCCGATGCCCGCTTCAACCTGATCCTCGCCGCGGATGTCTTTGTCTATTGCGCGGACCTTACGCTGATCGCTGCCCTGGTCGCAGACCTGCTCGCACCGAAAGGTCTGTTTGCCTTTACCGTCGAGACCCATGACGGCGGGGGTGTCATCCTTGGCCCCAAATTGCGATACGCGCACGGCGAGCGGCATGTCCGTGACACGCTTGAAGCTGCCGGTCTGACCATTCTGCGTCTTGTGCCGGTATCCACGCGTATGGAGGCAGACGAACCGGTGCCGGGACTGCTGGTGGTGGCGGAGCGCAAAGCCCTGCCTTCGCCATTGTCGGCAGGCTAGTATCCGCCGTGTCGCTGCTCAAGCCCATCGAGCCTCCCGCCCTGCTGCCGGAGGTGTTTGCGCGCTGGTTTGCCTCGCGCGGCTGGATGCCGCGCGCGCATCAGCTCGATCTGCTGAAACATGCGCGCGACGGACATTCGGCGTTGCTGATCGCGCCGACCGGAGGCGGCAAGACGTTGGCCGGATTCCTGCCGACGCTTGTTGAATTGAGCGAACGCAGCGCGAAGTCTCGCAAGCTGGTCTCGATCGGCCGCGACCTTCGCCGCTCGCAGGGCCTGCACACGCTTTACATTTCGCCGCTGAAGGCGCTCGCCGTCGACATCGCGCGCAACCTCGAAGCCCCGGTTGCGGAAATGGCTCTGCCGATCCGGATCGAGACTCGCACCGGCGACACGCCGTTGTCGAAACGCACGCGCCAGCGGCGCGATCCGCCCGATATCCTGCTCACCACGCCCGAACAACTTGCATTGCTGCTGGCCTCCGCCGACGCGCCTTATCTGTTCGGCACACTGAAGCGCGTCGTGCTCGACGAATTGCACGCGCTGGTGACCTCCAAGCGCGGCGACCTGTTGTCGCTCGGTCTGGCGCGGCTGTTTCGGCTCGCACCGGGTCTGCAGACTATTGGCCTTTCCGCTACCGTCGCCGATCCGGACGATCTGCGCCGCTATCTGGTGCCACAACTGGCAGGCGAGGAACGCGTTGCCGATCTGGTGGTGGCGAAGGGCGGTGCCGCGCCGCATGTCACCATGCTGGAACCCGATGCGCGCGATCCCGATCATTACATTCCCTGGGCCGGGCATTCCGCGCGTCATGCGCTTCCGCAAATCTACGACCTGATCTCGCGCCACAAGACCACGCTGGTTTTCGTCAATACCCGCAGCCAGGCCGAGCTGATCTTCCAGGAGCTGTGGCGGATCAACGAGCTCAATCTCGCCATCGCCCTGCACCACGGCTCGCTCGATGTCGCGCAGAGACGCAAGGTCGAGGACGCGATGACGCGTTCGAAACTGCGCGCGGTGGTGTGCACCTCGTCGCTCGATCTCGGGATCGACTGGGGCGATATCGACCTCGTCATCAATGTCGGCGCGCCGAAGGGGTCTTCACGCCTTCTGCAGCGCATTGGCCGCGCCAACCATCGGCTCGACGAACCGTCGCGCGGTGTTCTGGTGCCGGCCAATCGTTTCGAGGTGCTGGAATGTCGCGCTGCGATCGATGCGGTTGCCGAACTGGCGCAGGATACGCCGCCGCTTCGCACCGGAGCGCTGGATGTGCTGGCGCAGCATGTGCTCGGCACGGCGTGCGGCGAGCCTTTCGACGCCGATACCTTGTATGACGAAGTCCGCTCTGCCGCGCCCTATCACGATCTGACGCGTGCCGATTTCGACGACGTGATCGATTTCGTTGCCACCGGCGGCTATGCGCTGAAGGCCTATGAGCGCTTCGCCAAGATCCGGCAGGACAGGGACGGCCGATGGCGGGTCACCCATCCGCGTTTCGCGCAGGCCTATCGCATGAATGTCGGCACCATCGTCGAAGCCTCGATGCTGAAGGTCCGGTTGGTGCGTTCGCGCCATCAAGGGCAAGGTCGCACCGGACCGATCGGGCGCGGCGGACGCATGCTCGGCGAAGTCGAGGAATATTTCGCCGAGATGCTGAGCGTTGGCGACACTTTCCTGTTTGCCGGCGAGGTGCTGCGCTACGAGGCGATGGCGGAGGACCAAATCTACGTCTCGCGCGCGCAATCCGACGATCCGAAAATCCCGGCTTATGCCGGCGGCAAGTTTCCGCTCTCAACCTATCTCGCGGCACGAGTGCGCAATATTCTCGCCGATCCCGCGCAATGGCAGGCGTTGCCGCAACCGGTGCGCGAATGGCTGGAGATCCAAAAATGGCGCTCGCTGTTGCCCGGCCCGCGCGAGCTTCTGGTCGAGACCTTCCCGCGCGGAGATAAGCATTATCTCGTCTGCTATCCGTTCGAGGGACGGCTCGCGCATCAGACGCTGGGCATGTTGTTGACGCGAAGGCTCGAGCGCGCTCGGCTGCGGCCTCTGGGTTTTGTCGCCAACGAATATGCGCTCGCAGTCTGGAGCCTGGGCGATGTGGGGCAAAGCATCGAGCGGGGCAAGCTGTCGCTTGCGGAACTTTTCGACGAGGACATGCTGGGCGACGACCTGGAGGCGTGGCTTGCGGAATCTGCGCTGATGAAGCGCACCTTCCGCAACAATGCGATCATCGCGGGCCTGATCGCGCGCCGCAGCACCGGCGCGGAGAAGACCCGCCGCCAGGTCACGATCTCGACCGATCTCATCTATGATGTATTGCGTAAACATCAGCCAGACCATCTGTTGCTGCGCGCGGCGCGTGCCGATGCTGCAACAGGTCTGCTCGATATCAAACGGCTCGGCGAAATGCTCTCCCGGATCAGGGGTCGAATCATCCATAAACGGCTGGAGCATGTGTCACCGCTGGCGGTGCCGGTGATGCTTGAGATCGGCCGCGAGACGGTTTACGGCGAAGCCTCGGACGCGCTGCTTGCGGAAACCGCGGACGAACTGGTCAAGGAAGCCATGTCTTGACGGACATGTCTTGAGGGGGAATTCAGGTGGCAATGTCGGCTATTAGCGGTCCGGATTACCGCACCGATGAAACGGAACTTGCAGGTGCCGCGCTGGTGGTCGATCCGGCGGGCGTCCTTTATTGGCCGGCCGAGCGGCTGCTCGCGGTCGCCGATCTTCATTTCGAAAAGGCCTCGAGTTTCGCGCGCTATGGCGCGCTGCTGCCGCCCTATGACACGGTCGCGACCTTGGCGCGGCTTTGCGAGGCGATCATGCGCTACCGGCCGCGCGCGATATTTGCGCTGGGCGACAGCTTCCACGATGGCGACGGCCCGCAACGGCTGGGCCCGCAGGATCGCGAGGCGATCGGCGCGCTGCAGCAGGGCCGTGACTGGATCTGGATCGCCGGCAACCACGATCCGGACCCCGCGACCGGCATCGGCGGCGTGTTCTCGCCGGCGGTCGCGATCGGGCCTCTGACGTTCCGGCATGAGCCGCAGGGCAAGAAGGGCGAGATCGCCGGACATCTGCATCCGATGGCGCGCATCTCGGCGCGCGGACGCTCGGTCAGCCGCAAATGCTTTGCCGCCGACGGCGAACGCATGGTGCTGCCGGCTTTCGGCGCGTTCACCGGCGGGCTCAATATCCGCAGTGTTGCGTTCATGAATGTTTTCGGTGCGCTGACCTTCCGCGCGCATATGTTGGGTGCGACCCGGCTTTATGCCGTCGATGCCGTGCGGTGTCTGCCGGATTAGTCCCGCCTGAACACGATCGAGGCGAACCATCCGGTCGCGAGTGCCATCAGCGTCGTAAACAGCCCGTACAGGACGCCGTGGTTCTGCGCCGCCGAGGCGATGAATTGCTCGATGCCGACCTTGACCACCTCCAGCGCCGACGTTGCGCGGGCCAGCGCGACATTGTCGGCAAACAGCCGCACGTCCACGTCATAGGTGCCGACTGGCGCTTCCGCCGGCAGCTTGATGGTGGCGCGGAACAGGTTTGGGGTGATGAAGGTAACCGCGCTTCCATCTTCGACAAAGAGCCGGCGATCCTTGCGCAGTCTGATCAGTGCGTCGCGGAAGGTCTCTTCACCCGACTGGATGCCGGCGGCGACGTAGGGGCGCGGCACCACGTTCAAGCCGACCTCCATCCGCCGCAGCATTTCTGCGGGTGCGATCTCGTCGAGTGGCTTGTTGCTTAAGACCGCGACATAGGCCGGCGCGCGCAGGAAGCTTTGTGATTCCGCGTTGGTCCAGATGCCGGCAACGCGATCCTTGCGGCGCACCACCATCATCTCGCGCGGCCCTGCGACGGTTACAATGATGTTGTAGCCGCCCTTGCGTTGCACCGGCTGCTTGTCAGGCTCGATCGAGCCGAACAGGACGAGTTCGATGCCGGTAAAGCTCGACGACACCAGCACCTGATGGCTGGACAGCGAGGTGATCAGCCGTTCCGCAGAGGCGGGCGCCCTGACAAGGAGCGCGATTGCAAAAACCGGCAAGGCGAGAAGGCGCATTTTCATCCGCCGGCTCCCGCGAACCGGATGGAGAACAACTCGTTCGGTTGCACCAAGAGTTCCAGCGCGAAGCGCACGCCGACGCCGAGCACCAGCAATCCGAGCAGCAACCGCAGCCGCTCCGCCTTCATGCGCTGGCCAGCGCGCGCCCCGAATTGCGCGCCGATCACGCCACCGACCATCAGGATCAACGCGAGCAACGCATCGACCAGATGGTTGGTCGCCGCATGCATCACCGTGGCCGACGCCATCGTCACCAGAGTCAGCACGGTGGAGGTGCCGATCACGGTCGCCGTCGGCACCCGCAGGAAATAGATCAGCATCGGCACCAGCAGGAAGCCGCCGCCGATGCCCATCAGCGAACCGAGAAAGCCGATGAGGAAGCCGATGCCGAGCACCGGGATCGCGGAGACGTAAATCTTCGACCGCTTGAAGCGGACCTTGAACGGCAGGCCATGCAGCCAGGTGTGGCTGCCAGGCCGCCGCAGCACGACCGGATAACCCTGATAGCTTCGCACGATTGCGCGCACCGCCTCGGCCACCATCAGGCCGCCAACGGCTCCGAGCAGAATGACGTAAGACAGGGCGATGACCAGATCGAGCAGGTCGGCGGAACGAAGTATCTGGAAAACCCAGACACCGCCTGCGGTGCCGACAATGCCGCCAGCCAGCAGCATCAAGGCGAGCGGAATATCCATCGCCTTGCGACGCCAATAGCTGATGGCGCTGGAGGTGGAAGACGCCGCGATATGGCTCGATACCGTCGCGACCGAGACCGATGGCAGGATACCGATGAAGATCAGAAGCGGCGTCATCAGGAAGCCGCCGCCAATCCCGAACATGCCCGAGATGAATCCGACCGCAAGCCCCATGGCGAGCAGCAGAAATATGTTGACCGGGATATCGGCGATCGGAAGGTAGATCTGCACGCACGCCGCCGTAACTAGGGGTCGTCAGAGCCCCGTTTGAATTGAAGCGGCAATAATTCGGCGCGCGGCCGCCGAATGACGCCGCGTTTGTGCCATCCGTACAGACTTGCACGGATCAGGTCGAATAAAATGTAGCGGAAACTGCTCTTCGCAGATCAGCGTTAAGAAGCGCTGAGGCGTGCGACACTGCCGGTCCGCGGCTTCTTGACTGGCGTGTTTTCGGCCGCGGGCTTGTCCCAGCCGCCGGGCGGGGTCTGCACCGAAATCGCATCCTCCGGCTGAGGCTGCGCCGTGAAACTCTGGACCGCGGCGCGGGCCGAGGCGAGCGAGGCGGTGTCCAGCTTCGCGCCGACATCGTCGCGCTTCTTGGCGGCGTCCTGGTCGCCCTGAATGGCGGCGAGTGCGAACCATTTGTAGGATTCCGGCAGGTTCTGCTCCATGCCGATGCCGCGGGCGAGCAGGATACCGAGATTATACTGGCTGTCGGCGATGCCGAATTCGGCCGCTCTGCGGAACCATTCCGCCGCGGTCTTGTAGTCCGGCTTGCCGTCGATGCCTTCGGCATGCAGGACCGCAAGATTGTGCATCGACTTGGCGTGGCCTCTTTCGGCGGCGGCGATGTAATAGCGCCGCGCGAGGTTGAGGTTCTTCTTGACGCCCAGGCCCTTCTCGTAAATCCCGCCGAGGCGGAAATTGGCTGGTACGACCCCGGACTTCGCGGCGCGCTCGAGCCAGCGCACACCTTCTTCAGTGTTCTGGGGAACCGATTTGCCATCGATGTATCGTGTGCCGATCTCATATTCGGCGGCCGGTTGCCCCTTGACGGCAGCGGTACGGAGCGCCGCCGGAAGCTTGTCGGACAGGTTTGGCACAATATCGCGCGCGGGCTGTGCCGCAGCTTCAGCCGGCGCCGTGTTGCCCTTGCTAATTAACCCGGTGGAAGCCAGGTCGGTCTGCGGACCGGAAGCCGGCGCTTGCGCCTTCGGGCGCTCGGGGACGATGACGCCGGACGGAGGCGCGGCATTGAACCCGTTTGGCGCCTGCGGAAGCGCGGGCGCACCTTGTGGAGCCGCCCGGGGTGCGCTCACGGGCTTCTCGGAGACTTGCGGTTTCGGCGCTTCGGGCTCCTCGACCACGTCCGTGAAGATTGGCGCTGCGATGTTGGCGGTGGAGTGACCGCCGATATCGAACATGTCGAGCACCAGCTTGCCGCCGGCCAATACCAGGATTACGGCGCTGGCGCCTGCGAGCAGCAAGCGCATGCGCTGACTGAGCGATCTGGCGGGCTTTTCCTCCGCCTCCGCTGACGCGAGCGTCAACCCCGCCGGACCCGCCAGCGGCTTCGCAGCCCTCGGTGCTTCCGGCGCTGCCGCCGCGGCCGCCTGCGCCGCACGGCGGGCGGCGGCGATGAAATCACTTTGTCCGGGATGATTGGCGCTGCCCGGCTTTACGGTGCCGAGGGCTGCTTCGGATGCTGCGATCCGTTCGGCGGCCGAAGCGATCGGGCGCGCACGCGGCGTACCGGAGCCGGGCTCAAGCGGGAAATCGTGCGGCAGCTTCGGATCGATCGGCTGACGCTCGCGCATCGGCGGGGGCACAGCTTTCGGGCTGGCCGACTGCGATGCAGGCTCGACCCGCGCTGCCGGAGCGGAAGCTGGGTCAAATGCGGCTGGGCGGCTGTCGGCGAGCGAGGAATTCGATCGAGCCGCATAGGTCATGGTGACGGTTTCAGACGCCGATGCATGCATCGGAGCCGGCGACGCAGGGCGCATGGCGTTGCTCGCCGCCTGCATGAATTGCGACAGATCGGCATTAGGCGAGGGCCGGCTTTGCGGTGCCGGCGTCTCGGATGCGATCCGCGCCTCGCGGATGCCGCCTTCGATCATGGCGAGGCGGTCGACCAGATGTCCGAGCGTGGAATGCACGGCCTCCAGCGAATCCTGTGTGCGTCCGAGGTCGCGCTTGAGATAATCGACCGCCGGCGCCGGCGCCGATTCCATGATCGGTAGCGGCGCTGGCAGCTGGAGCGAATCGAGCCGCGCCTGCAGATCGGCGAAGCCGCGCTCGATCGCGCCCAGTATCGGGAGATTTGCGATCCGTTGCTCGATCGAATGCAGCATCTCGGGATCGATGCCTTTGGAAGTCGACGCGACGCGCTCAACCTTTGCGGAAAGCCCGCGCACCTCTTCGGCGAGACCTGCAAGCGTTTCGTTCGAGGCAACGTTGGCGACTATGCCGCGCAATGCAGTGATCGAGCTTTCAAGCTGCTGCAGCGAGGCCGGGTCCTGATAGGCGCTGCCGGCATGATCGATGCGGTCGGACAGGTTGCGGATGGCCTGCTCGAAGCCCGCCAGGCTTTCGGCCGGCTTCAGGCTGCGGATGGCGTCCCGCAATTCATTGAGCGAGCGCTCCATACCCGCGACGGCGTCGGCATCGACGCCAGCGGCACGGCTGATATCGATCCGCTCGGCGAGGCGGTGGACTTCGGCCTCGAGTGCTTCAACCGCGCGGCGCGGCATGGCTTCGGTCAGGCGCGCGCCGATCTCGGCGAGATCGCGACGCAACTCGGTCAGCGCCCCGGAGAAATCCGGTGCTGGCTGGCGCAGCGTCTCGATCTGGGCGGTGATATTGCGCAGATGGGCCTCGAGGCCCGACAGATCCGGGGCGGGCGCCGGAGGTGTCCAAACGTAGCGCGGGGTTTCCGGATAGGCTGGGGCGGCATAGGGCGAAAGCGGCGCCGCACAGGCCGGGGCACGGTATTGCGGCGGCGCATAACTCTCCGGCCCGTAGCCGTGATTCGCCTGCGGCAGCGGTGGCTGCGGTGGCATCGCGGGCCGAGAGTCGCCGTCGAGGGCGCGCTGGCGGGCGGAAATCTGGGCTACCGCATCGTCGATGGTGGCGAAGGCTGCGGGCTCCGGTTGCGGATATTGCGGCTGCGGATAATACGGCTGCGGCGGCACCGGCTGCTGATAGCCAGGCTGGCGATAGCCCGGCTGCTGATATCCGCCCTGCTGATATGCAGGCTCCTGATATCCTTGAGGAAATGTCTGCGGCTGGGGATGGCTCTGGGGCGGGGTCTGGGCCCCGCGGGGGTAGCTCGCGGGCGGGAAATAATATGAGTTCTGCGCCGGCATCCGCTGGTCCGGCGGAGTGCCGTTTTCGTTAAACCTCGCGCGCTCGTTCATTACCGTGACCTACGTCGCCTGATTAGGCTTCAGCGCCTTGCGAAACCGCGATCCTTAAGACATGGGGGTATGCGGATAGCGGTCCCGTCCCCGGAACCGACTTTTTCCTGTCAGGGTAAACACGAGGTTAATGTCAGTGATTTCTTAAGCTTAGAGGCAGTCGCAAGCCGCCAATAAACGGCCTAGCTTCTGCTCACTGCGAATCGCCTGACAGAGCGAGAACCGGGGAAAGCCATGCCGACTTACACCGCACCCGTCGAAGACGTGCTGTTTCTCTTGAATGACGTCTTCCATATCGAGCGTCACAACAACCTTCCGGGCTTTGCCGACGCGTCTCCCGACGTGGTCGAGGCCATCCTGTAGAAGCCGGCAAGTTCTGCTCCGAGGTGCTCACCCCGCTCAATCGTCAGGGCGATATCCAGGGATGTACGCGCCATCCCGACGGCCGGGTCACCACGCCGGACGGTTTCAAGGCGGCCTATGACCAGCTGGTCGCCGGCGGCTGGGTCGGGCTGTCGTCGCCGGCCGAATATGGCGGGCAGGGGCTGCCCTCGACTCTTACGGTGGTCATCAACGAATTCCTCGTCCTCTTCCAATCTCGCATTCTCGATGTACTCGGCGCTGGTGCAGGGCGCGGTCGCAGCGATCCTGACGCACGGCTCGGCGGAGCAGAAAAAGAAATTCCTGCCGAAGATGGTCGAAGGCGTTTGGGCCGGCACCATGAATCTCACCGAGCCGCATTGCGGCACGGACTTGGGCCTGCTGCGCACCAAGGCAGTGAAACAGCCGGACGGCAGCTACAAGATTTCCGGCACCAAGATTTTCATTTCCGGCGGCGAGCAGGATCTGACCGAGAACATCATTCATCTGGTGATCGCGCGCATCGAAGGCGCGCCCGAAGGCACCAAGGGCATCTCGCTGTTCATCGTGCCGAAGATCATGGTCAACGACGACGGCACGCTAGGCGCAGACGAACGGCGTCACCTGCGGCTCGATCGAGCACAAGATGGGCATCAAGGGCTCGTCCACCTGCGTGATGAATTACGACAACGCGACCGGCTATCTGGTCGGCCAGGAAAATCGCGGCCTGAATGCGATGTTCGTGATGATGAACGAGGCGCGGCTCGGCGTCGGCGTGCAGGGGCTGGCGATGTCCGAGGTCGTCCTACCAGAACGCCGCCACCTATTCGAAGGAGCGACTTCAGGGCCGCGCGCTGACCGGTCCGAAATTCCCAAACAAGCCGGCCGATCCGATCATCGTGCATCCGGACGTGCGGCGCACGCTGCTGACGATCCGCGCCATCAACGAGGCGGGGCGCGCGCTTGCGATCTGGGTCTCGCTCTTCGGCGACATTTCGCATCGATCGCAGGATGCGAAGGAGAAGCAGCATGCCGACGACATGATGGGCCTCTTGACGCCGGTGGTGAAAGGCGTGCTCACCGATTACGGCTTCAATAATGCGGTGAACGCGCAGCAGATGCTATGGCGGGCACGGCTATATCAGCGAATGGGGCATGGAGCAGTTCGTGCGCGATGCGCGCATCCCGATGATCTATGAGGGCGCGAACGGCGTGCAGGCGCTCGACCTTGTCGGGCGCAAGCTGCCGCGCGACGGCGGACGCGCTGTGATGGCCTTTTTCGGCGAGGTGCAGGCCTTCGTGAACGAGCACAAGGGCGATCCGGCGATGAAGCCCTATGTCGAGCCGCTCGGCGTCTCGCTCGGCCATCTGCAGCAGGCGACCATGTGGTTCATGAACAACGCGCTGAAGAACCCCGATAATGCCGGCGCCGGCTCCACCGATTACATGCACCTGCTCGGGCTGGTCGCGCTCGGGCTGATGTGGGGGCGGATCGTGAAGGCCTCAAACGAGAAGCTTGCGGCTGGCAGTGGCGTCAATGGCGGACTCGATGCGCAGGCGCTGAAGAACAAGCTGATCGTCGGCAAGTTTTTCGTGGAGCGGATGCTGCCGGAAACCGCCGTGCAACTGAAGCGGATCGAGGCGGGGTCGGGGAGTGTGATGGAAATGGCGATGGAGGGGTTTTGATCCTATTTCTTCCAACTAGACAACCTGCAAATAGGAGGTACAATCAGGGATTGAATTGATAATTTAGCTTTTTATGGCACAACCATGTTTAAGCATGTTTCGTTCGATGCCCAAACGTATGTGTTGGTCCTGTTTTCATTGATTGCTTGCGTTGCCAGTTCGAATGTCGGCGCTCAAGAAAGACGGGAATCGCTCGGAGCCGCGGAGGCCCGAAGAGCAATCGACCAAGCTCACGATTCGACGTCTCTAAAGCGAGTAACCGGAACGCGTCTCAAATACATTAAGATTTTGTTTGCGAGTAATCGAGAAATTGATTTGTCGGCTGAGCATGCTGCTTGGGCAGACAGAAAGATGTTGGTCTTAGAAGATGTCTTTTTGAATAGGCCAAGCATCGCATTGTCGCATGGGTGGTTAGAAGTAAGTTATCCGGCTAATAGGAAAAGGGGCGAAGCTGGTTACGGACTGAATTCCAGAATCAAAATCCGCTTTTGCATTTTTCCGTCGTAAACCACCAGCTTGTCGGTTCGTTACAAGAGTTTCGACGTTTGCTTTCCGGTTCTGAATTCGCTCGGACAGTGGCTCCGCTCATCTATGTCTGAGCTGCCCCCTTTGAAGTGGTCCTCCTTGAAGTATGATTTTGTGGGGGGACTATTCGATGGCGAAGAGGCATATTGAAGAGATTGTCGCGAAGCTTCGGCAGGTTGATGTGCTAATGGCACAGGGTCGGCCAGTTGCAGACGCGGTCCGGTCGATAGGCGTGACGGAAGTGACGTATTATCGGTGGCGGAATGAGTATGGCGGCCTGAAGGGCGATCAGGTGAAGCGGCTCAAGGAACTGGAGATCGAGAACTCCCGCCTTCGACGTGCGGTGTCGGACCTGACGCTAGACAAGCTGATCCTGACAGAGGCCGCAAAGGGAAACTTCTAAGCCCTTCGCGCCGCCGCGCGTGCGTAGGTCATGTGACAACCGAGCTTGGCATCTCCGAGAGACGAGCTTGCCGGGCATTGGGTCAGCATCGATCGACGCAGCGGAAGATCCCCAGGACGCCCGATGAAGCTGCTCTGACGGCCGATATCATTGAACTTGCCCGGCAATACGGCCGCTACGGGTATCGCCGGATCACGGCGTTGCTTCGCACAGGCGGCTGGACGGTGAACAAGAAACGGGTCGAGCGGATCTGGAGGTGTGAGGGGCTGAAAGTGCCAGCCAAACAGCCTAAACGGAGCCGTCTCTGGCTCAATGACGGTTGGTGCGTGCGTCTACGCCCGCAGAGCCCTAACGATGTTTGGTCCTATGACTTCGTCGCCGATCGAACTCACGATGGAAGGGCGTACCGGATGTTGTGCATCATCGACGAGTTCACCCGCGAGAGCCTGGCGATCCGTGTCGCACGCAAGCTCAAAGCCATCCGATGTCATCGAGGCGCTCTGCGATCTTCGTGCACGCGGGGCATTCCAGCGCAGCATCCGCTCAGACAACGGGCCCGAGTTCGTGGCTGTTGCCTTCGACATTGGATCGCGGCCGTCGGAGCCAGGACCGCTTACATTGAACCTGGCAGCCCATGGGAAAACGGATATTGCGAAAGCTTCAACGGCAAGCTGCGCGACGAACTGCTCAACGGAGAAATCTTCTACACATTAAAGGAGGCAAAGATCGTGATCGAAGGCTGGCGGCAGCATTACAACAAGGTGCGTCCTCACTCGTCACTAGGCTATCGGCCTCCAGCGCCGGAGGCGATCGTCTGGCCAGCACTGAAGCCAGTGGCGCAAATGCCCGCTCTAAACTAACATCCCAAACGGACCACTCAGTGGGGGCCGGTGCGTTTCATTCAGATGCCCGGAATAGGGCACAACCCGATCGCGCGCGACACCGCCCCGGCCGCGGTGCAATGGATGGCGGATCGCTTTGCCGGCTTGCCGCCGCCGACCGATTGCGCGGCGCGTTAGTCTATCGGCCTTCGCGTACCGTCAAGGAAGATATCGACCCACATGGTCGCCGCCTTGCGCGGATCGGCCGATTTTCTCCGCGACAGGGTTGCGGCGGCGCTGTTGCAAAGCGCGAGCACGGCATCGGCCGCGATATCGGGATCGAGACCTTCGCGCCATTCCCCGCTTTCGGCACCGTGCAGAAAAATCTTGCGCCAGATCTGACGATAGGCACGTGCGAGATTATTCAGGTCGTCAACAATGCCGGGCGGAAGATTGCGCCGCGAAAACGCGAATATTTCCACATAGGCGCGCCGCTTGCTGGTCAGATGCGCCAGCATGCCTTCGCGTACCATCGCCGACGCCGTTCCGCCCTTGGCATGGATCGCGCGCAGGCCTTCGCAAAACTCGATCGCGCTCAGCCGGCACATTTCCTCGAGCGCCGCTTCCTTCGACGGATAATAATGATAGAGGCTGCCGGGCTGCATCCCGAGCCGATCGGCGATATCCTTCATCGAAGTATTGAAATATCCGCGCTCGGCGAACACGGCGGCGGCAGCATCGAGGATGTCGCTTCGGCGGCGGTCCTGCTTCTGCCGCACATGCGCGGAGGGTTCGCGCAGCGCCAACTTCTCGCTACGCTTGCGCGCGGCCGTCCGGTCAGGTCTTGCGATCAAGCCGTGCCCCATTGCGCGCGCGCCAATTCAGCCACGCGCGCAAGCTTCGCCCATTGCTCGGCTTCCGACAGCGGATTGCCGCCGGCGCTGGAAGCAAAACCGCATTGCGGAGAGACGCCAAGACGATCCGCAGGGGCATATTTTTCCGCTTCGTCGAGACGACGGCGCAGCAGATCGATGCTCTCGAGGTCGCCCGACTTGCTCGACACGACGCCGAGATAGGCGCGCTTGCCGGCTGGCAGGTATTTCAGCGGCGCGAAGGATCCGGCGCGTTCGCTGTCATATTCGAGCAGATAGGCATCGACATCGAGCGCGTTGAACAGCCGTTCGGCGATCCGGTCATACCCGCCCGATCCCATCCAGCGGCCCTTGTAATTGCCGCGGCACAGATGCATCGACACGATGAGATCGTCGGGCTTGTCGGCAAGCGAGGCCTCGATCATTCGGAAATAAAGGTCGGTCAGACGGTCCGGGTCCTCGCCGCCTGAGACCAGCGAACTGCGAATTGTTTCATCGCAGAGCAGCGCAAGCGCGACCTCGTCGATCTGAACAAAGCGGCAGCCGGCTTTATAGAGTTCCGCAAATTCGCTGCGGTAAATGCCCGAAAGATCCGCCGCGAATTTCTCGATATCCGGATAGGCGGATTTTGACACGCCGTCCTTGCCGCCGAAGAAATGCAGAATGCTCGGCGTCGGCAGCGTGACCTTGGCGCGGCGCGAGGTGAGCGGCGCGAGCGCCACATAGTCTTCCACCACGATCGGACGCTTGCGCGAGAGTTTGCCGGTAACGATCGGGCCGAACCAGCTCGCGGTATGCTCGCCGCCGACGGTGAATTGCAGCTCCACCTTTTTCAGTTCGATGCCGCCAAGCGACTGGACAAAGCCGAGAAACCATGAGCCGCGACGAAATTCGCCGTCGGTGACGACCTGCAGGCCGGCTTCCTCCTGATGCCGAACCGCGTCGGCTACGCAGCTTTCGACTACCTTTTCGAGTGCCGCATCGTCGATCTCCTTGGCTGCATGCGCCTGATGGGCACGGCGCAGAGCCTGCGGGCGCAGCAGGCTGCCGACATGATCGGCTCTCGGCAAATTCTTCATGGACGTTCTCCCGTTAAGTCGAGGCTAGCAGGGTCTCAGAAAAAATCAAATCCGAATTCGAAAAAAATCCGAGAGACTCGCAAGCGGCTTGGCGTTAGGAAACAGGGGAGAAGGGGAGCGGAATGGGACTTTATCTCGACGATCTGAAAGCCGGGCAGCGCTTTGCGACCGGCAGCGTGACCGTAAGCGAGGCCGAAATCATCGCCTTCGCCAGGCAATTCGATCCACAATATTATCATATCGACCCGGAGGCCGCGAAGAAGTCGGCATTTGGCGGGCTGATTGCGTCGGGCTTTCATACGCTCAGCCTGTCATTTCGGCTGTTCTTCGATCTCAATCTGTGGCCGGAAGCGGTAATCGCCTCGCCCGGCATGGATCAGGTCAAATGGCTGAAGCCGATGCGGCCGGGCGATACGATTTCGGCAGCCGCCGAAGTGGTCGAGGTCAAGGCATCGGCCTCGAAGCCGGATCGCGGCGTGGTCATCATGGATCATCCGTGCTGGAACCAGAATAACGAGACGATCCTGACACTGCGTTGCGCGCATATGCTGCGGCGGCGTTGATCTTGCGCAAAGGCACCATCCCGCGCATGCAGGTCGGCCATTCCGCATGGTGCACCGCTCCGGCATTCCGGCGTGCTCTGCGCCGTGTATGATGTGTGATCTCCCCGTGACAGAGGGAGAAGAGAATGAGCCTGGAGGACAGGGGTGAAGGCACTCGATCGGACCTATGACGGCATCATCATCGGCGCGGGGCAGCACGGGCTGGTGCTCGGCTCGTATCTTGCGAAGGCCGGGCTGAAGATACTTCTGGTCGACCGGCGGCTCGATTACGGGGGCGGCCTGTGCACGCGCGAAGTCACCAAGCCCGGCTTCTATCACAACCTGCATTCGATCAATCATTTCAGCATCAGCGACGCGCCCTGGTTCGCCGACCTGAATCTCGCCGACAAGGTCACCTACATCACGCCGCGCTATGAATTCGGGCAGGCCCATCTCGACGGCACCGCGCTTGTGCTTGGGCGCGACCTCGACGAAACCGTTGCGAATATCGCGCGCTTCTCGAAGAAGGACGCACAGACCTTCCGCGACTGGAACCATCGGGCCGAAGAGATTACGGCCAAAATCCTGATCCCCGAACGCTATGCGGAGCCGCTTTCGGAGAAGGAACGTAATGCGCTGTTGTCGCGCACACCGATCGGGCGCGACTTTCTGGAAATGACACAACGCCAGCCGCTCGATGTGGTCGAGGAGCTGTTCGAGAACGAGCATGTGAAACTGCTGTTCCTGTTCAAGGTCTCTCTGTTTGGCACCTGGCTAACCGACACGATGTCGAAGATGAGCCCCACGGGCTCGGTGATCCGCGCCTTCGATCTGCAGACCGGCTACCAGCTCTGCCAGGGCGGCTCGTTCAATCTGGCGCGGGGGCTGATGGAGACCTTCATCGCCGCCGGCGGCACCTTCCAGCCCCAGGTGTCGATCGACAGGATCGTGGTCGAAGGCGGCCGTGCCACCGGGATCTCGCTTGCCGACGGCCGCACGGTGCGGGCCTCGCAATTTGTGGCTTCCACCGTCGACGTGCACACGACGCTGGAGGACATGCTCGGCCGCGAGCAATTGCCGGAAGTCTTCCGCAAGAAACTCGAGGATTTCAAATACACCGCCTGGACCCTGTTCGGGCTGCATCACGCCCTGCACGAAAGCCCAAGCTTTGCGGCCGCTTCGTTCGATCCCAATGTCGATCGCGCGATGAAATGGAGCCTCGGCGCCGAGACCATGCAGGATCTGTTCTCCGCGCATCAGGACGTCGCCGCCGGTAGAATCCCGAAACTCGTGCAGTTCGGGTCCGGGCCATTGAGCCTGCTCGATCCGACCCAGGCGCCGCCCGGAAAGCACACGACCTATGCCTGGCATGTGATGCCGCTGCTCGACGAGATGAGCGAGCGCGACTACGAGAACTTCAAAGAGGAATTCTCCGACAAGATCGAGGAGGTCTATGCGCGCTATTGTCCGAACATGACCAAGGACAATATCATCGGCCGCTATGCCTACACTGCGCGCGAATACATCCTGGAAATGCCGAATATGCGCGGCGGCGACATTTTCATGGGCGCCTTCAATGCGGAACAAGTGATGTACAATCACTTCGGCTATCGCACGCCGGTTCCCAATCTCTATTATGCCGGCTCCGGCGCTCATCCGGGCGGCGCGATTTCCGGCGGACCGAGCTATATCACGGCCGGCATCATCGCCCGCGATCTCGGGCTGAAGCCGTGGTGGACGCCGTGGGATGCGCGTGCGGCGCTCGAGGCGCTCGCTTCATCGCAGGCAGCGTAAGGACGAGGCATGAATATTCACTCGCAGGCCGTCACAAAGCAGACCGACTTCGCCTCGCTGAAAGACCGCGTGGTCATCATCACCGGCGCCGGGCAGGGCATCGGCAAGGTCTTTGCAAAGGCATTCGCGCAATGCGGCGCGATTCCGGTGATTGCGGAGCGCAATGCGACGACTGGCGAGGCTGTGGCGAAGGAGATCGAGGCTTCCGGCGGCAGGGTGCTTGCGGTGACGACCGACGTGTCGCGCGAGGATTCGATCGCCGCGGTGATCGAGGCGGTCGAAAGTCGCTTCGGCCGTATCGATGTCCTGATCAACAATGCCGGGATTTTCTCGACGCTCGAAATGCGTCCCTTCGACCAGATTCCGGTGGAAGAATGGGAGCGGGTTTTGCGCGTCAACGTGACCGGGCCATTTCTGTGTTCACGGGCGGTGCTGCCTTCGATGCGGCGCGCCAAGTGGGGCCGCATCATCAACATGGCATCCGGCGCGGTGACGATGGGGCGGCCGAACTACCTGCATTACATCGCCTCCAAGGGCGCGCTCGCCGGCATGACCGGCTCGATGGCGCGCGAACTCGGTGCCGACGGCATCACCGTGAACGCCATCCTGCCGGGTGCGACCTTCACCGAGATCGAACGCAAGACGGTGTCGCCTGAGCAGAAAGTCCGCATCGTTGCGCAGCAATGTATCCCGCGTGCCGAGACGCCGGACGATCTGGTCGGCACCGCCTTGTTTCTCGCATCCGATTCTTCCGCCTTCCTGACCGGGCAATGCCTGACAGTCGACGGCGGCGCCACCCATCGATGAACAACAGGAGAACTGCATGACCGCGCATCCGCGCTTTGCGCCCTTCAATTTCCAGGACTGGATCGAGCGCAACAAGGGCAACCTGAAGCCGCCGGTGTCGAACAAGCAATTGTTCGACGAGAAGACCGGCATGGTCGTGATGATTGTCGGCGGTCCGAACAAGCGCGTCGATTTCCACGACGATCCGGTCGAGGAATTTTTCTATCAGCTCAAGGGCGACATGCTGGTCAAGATTGCCGAGGGCGGGAAAATCTATGACGTGAAGATCAAGGAGGGCGATGTCTTCATGCTGCCGCCGCATGTGCGCCACTCGCCGCAGCGGCCGGTCGCAGGCTCGGTCGGGCTCGTGGTCGAAGGCACCCGCAACGAAACGATGCGCGACGGTTTCGAATGGTTCTGCTTCAAGTGCGGCGAGAAGGTGCACCGCGTTGAAGTGCAGGTGAAGGATATCGTGAAGGACCTGCCGCCGCTGTTTGAAGCGTTCTACTCGGACGAGAAGGCGCGCACCTGCAAGAATTGCGGAACGGTCCATCCCGGCAAGACCCCGCCGGAGGGCTGGGTGGAGATGTAATTTTCGTAATGTCCAAGGGGTACCCGATTTCGGGCTAGAATAGTGCATCTGCTGCACCGCATTGTGGGTGCGTGCTTCAATTTGCGTCGCCCACGCACCTTGCGGAGGCAGGTGCCTGCCCACTAGTATCCCGGCCAACCAAAAAGCCTCAAACAACCGTCTTCGGGAGGATGATTATGATGAAACGTGCCCTATTGGCCGGGCTTTCGCTGGCCTTCGTTGCCAGCGTCGCGCAGGCCCAGGAAATCAAAGTGGGGCTCGTGCTGCCCTATACCGGCGTCGGCGCTGAACTGGCCCAGCCGATCGACCGCGGCGTAGAACTTTATCTCAAGACGCATGCGGACGAGATCAAGCCCTACAAGATCAATCTGATCAAACGCGACTACAAGGATGCGAGCGGCGCGACTGCCAAGATCGTCGTGCAGGAGCTTCTGACCCAGGACAACGTCGATGTGATCGCCGGCTGGGTCTATTCCCCGAACGCAATCGCCACCGCGCCGATCGTCACGGCCGGCAAGAAGCTCGCTGTGCTGATGAACGCCGGCACCGCGCATATCACCAACATGTCGCCCTATTACGTGCGCACGTCGTTCAGCATGTGGCATGCAGGCCATGCGCTCGGCGAGGCGGCTGCGAAGCAGCTCGGCGCCAAGACCGCGGTTGTCGGTTACACCGACTTCCCTCCCGGCAAGGACACGCTGGCCGCGTTCAAGATGGCGTTCGAAGGGGCCGGCGGCAAAGTGATCGACGAGATTCCGATGGGCGGCGCGAATGCCGTGCCGGATTTCACGCCGTTCTTCCAGCGCGCCAAGGACAAGAAGCCTGACGTGTTCATGGTCTTCGTTCCTGGCGGCGATCATTCGACTGCGGTGGTGCGCACCTATAATGCGCTCGGCATGAAGGAAGCAGGCATCAAGCTGATCGGCCCTGGCGACATCACCCAGGACACCAAGCTGCAGCCGATGGGCCAGAGCGCCGACGGCCTCATCACGATGCATCATTACAATGCCGACCTCGACAATCCCGAGAACAAGAAATTCGTCGAGGCCTGGAAGAAGGAATACGGCCCGAATTCGACGCCGGATTTCATGGCCGTTGCCGGCTATGACGGCATGGCCGCGATCGTGGCCGCGATCAAGGCGACCGGCGGCAAGCTCGATGGCGACAAGGCGGTTGAGGCGTTGAAGGGCTGGAAATATGCCAGTCCGCGCGGGCCGATCTCGATCGATCCGGCCACCCGCGACATCATCATGAACGAATATCTGTCGCAGGCTTCGTTCCAGAACGGGCGCGTGGTGCAGAAGAATATCGGCAAGATCGAAGCCGTGAAGGATGCCTGCAAGGAGAACAAAGTCGGTCCTTGCGCCAAGTAACAGCATGCCGATAATCGGCTGAGGGAGCCGCCGTCCGGCCAACCGGACGGCGGTTTTGCTTAAGGCAGCGGGCGATCGCGTGATTTTCGGAGAAGACGTGGCAGGCATTGTGCTCGGCGGTCTGGCCGCCGGCATGGTGCTGTTCATCGTGTCGGTCGGGCTGTCGGTGACGATGGGCCTGATGGGCTTCGTCAATCTCGCGCATGGCGGCTTCGCCATGATCGGCGGCTATGTGATCGTGCTGTCGATGAACCGGCTCGGCGTGCCCTTCATCCCGGCGCTCATTCTCGGATTCGTGCTGACGGCCGCGCTGAGCGTGGTGCTGGAACGGCTGTTTTATTCCAAACTTTATCGCGCGCCGGAACTCGATCAGGTGCTGTTCTCGATCGGGCTCGCCTTCATCATGATCGCGACGGTGATCATCGTGATTGGGCCGGAGACGCAACCTCTGATCCTGCCATCGTGGCTGCGGGGTCAGATCGATCTGGGTTTCACCACGTACCGCACCTACAGCATTTTCCTGATCGTGCTCGGCAGCGTGGTCGCGTTCGGCCTCTGGCTGGGCTTCGAGCGAACGCGGATCGGCGCGCAGATCCGCGCCGCGGTCGACAATCGCAAGATGGTGGAATCGCTCGGCATCAACATCGACCGGCTGTTCACCTTCACCTTCGCGTTCGGCAGCGGCATGGCCGCAATCGGCGGTGGATTGGGGGCGGAGTTTCTCGGGCTCGATCCGCAATATGCTCTCAAATATCTCGTGTTCTTCCTGATCGTGGTCGCCGTCGGCGGCATGGGCCGCATCACCGGCGTGTTTTATGCCGCGATTCTGATCGGCGTTTTTGACTTCGTGCTGAAGAAATATGTCCCGCAGGGCGGCACGATCTTCATCTACGCGTTGACCATCGCGATCTTGCTGGTGCGGCCGCAGGGTCTGTTCGGGCGGAGCAATTGATGAACGCTCCCGACCTCAACGCCTCCGCGGCCGCGCAGACCTTTATCCATCGCCATCGCCTGCGCTGGTGGGAGCCGATCCCGTGGATTCTTGCGATCGGCTTCTTCTATCTGTTTCCGCGTCATCTTGGCTTTGGCAACGAAATGCTGGTGATGGTGCTGTTCGCCCTGTCGCTCGATCTGGTGCTGGGCTATGCCGGCATCGTCACGCTCGGGCATGCGGCCTTTTTCGGGGTCGGCGCCTACACGGTCGGCATGCTTGCTCATCACGGCGTCTGGACGGAGCCGATCAGCGGCCTGCTGATCGCGGCTGTCGTCGCGGCCGTTTTCGGCCTGGTATCGGGACTCGTTTTGCTGCGAACGACCGGCCTCACGCTCTTGATGCTCACGCTCTGCTTCATGCTGCTGCTCGAGGAGGCCGCCAATCTGGCGCAGAAATGGACCGGCGGATATGACGGTCTCGATACCGTCCCGATCGATGCGATTTTCGGCCGCTTTGAATTCAATCCGCTGATCCCTTCGGTTCAATATATCTACATTCTGTGCGTCCTCTTTGTCGGCTTCCTGATCGTTCGCACTATCGTCTATTCGCCGTTCGGCGAGAGCCTGACCGGAATTCGCGAGAACACCTTGCGCATGCATGCGGTCGGCGCGCCGGTACGTCAGCGTCTGGTCGTCTGCTATGGGATTTCAGCGGCGATTGCCGGCGTCGCGGGTGCGATCTGGGCGCAATCCAACGCCTATGTGAACATGTCTACGCTTTCGCTCGACCGCGCGTCGACCGTGCTCATCCTGCTCGTGCTCGGCGGCTATGGCCGGCTCTACGGCGCCTTCATCGGCGCCGTCGCCTATATGGTGCTGTCGCATTATCTCGCCAAAATCTATCCGACCGCGTGGCAGCTGGGCTTGGGCCTGATGCTGGTGATCATCGCGCTCGGCGCACGAAACGGCATTCTGGGCGTTGCCGAAACCATCGCCGCGAAATTCCGGCGCAAGCCGGTTTCGTCATGAGCGTACAGGGTCAGCAGGCGCTGCTGGAGGCGCGCGGCATCGGCAAGCGCTTCGGCGCGCTGGCGGCCGCAAGCGACATCAATTTCCGGCTCGATACCGGAGCGCGCCAGGCGCTGATCGGACCGAACGGTGCCGGCAAGACCACCTTCATCAATCTGCTTACCGGCGTGCTGGCACCGACCGAAGGCAAGGTGCTGCTCAACGGCGACGACATTACCGGAATGGCGCAATCGCTGCGCGTCAAGCGAGGCATCGCGCGAACCTTCCAGATCAATCGTCTGTTTCGCGGATTGTCGGTGCTGGAAAATGTCTATATTCCGGTCTCCGAGCAGCTTGGCGCGGCGCCTCGCATGTTTCGACCGGCGGGCTTGCGCAAGGATGTAATCGACGCTGCGATGAATCTGCTGGAAATGCTGAAACTGCAGGACGTGGCCGGTAACAAGATTTCCGAATTGCCCTATGGCCGCCAGCGGCTGGTCGAGATCGCGATTGCGCTCGGACTTGCACCCAAGGTGCTGCTGCTCGACGAGCCCGCGGCCGGCGTGCCGAGCGCGGAGACCCATATTATCCTGGATGCCATCGCGCGGCTGCCGAAGGACATTGCCGTGCTCATCATCGAGCACGACATGGATCTGGTGTTCCGTTTTGCAGAGCGGATCACCGTGCTGGTCGGAGGGCGGATTTTCGCCGAAGGCACGCCAAAGGAAATTGGCACCAACCCGGACGTGCGTGCGGTCTATCTCGGACAGGCGGCTTCTCATGGCTAGCGCGCTTGCCTGGAAAAATTTGTCTGCAGGCTACGGCGACACCGTAGTGCTGGAGAATATCGACCTGTCGCTGAAGGCGGGCGAGGCGCTCAGCATCATCGGCCGCAACGGCGTCGGCAAGACGACGCTGCTCGCGACTGCGATGGGCCAGACCACGCTCCGCGCCGGCGAAGTGCTGCTCGATAGCGAGAACATCGCAACGCTCCCGATCTATCAGCGCGCGTTGAAGGGCCTCGGTTTCGTGCCACAGGAGCGTGAAATCTTTCCCTCGCTGTCGGTGCGGGAAAATCTCGAAATTGCCGCGCGCGGCGGCTACTGGACCTCGGATCGTATTTTTTCGCTGTTTCCGAGACTGCGTGAACGTCTTGGCAATATGGGCAACCAGTTGTCCGGCGGTGAGCAACAGATGCTCTCGATCGCGCGCGCGCTGATGACCAATCCGCAAGTTTTGCTGATGGACGAGCCGACCGAAGGGCTCGCGCCCGTGCTGGTCGAGACGCTTGCCGACGTGCTGGGAAAGCTTCGTGACGAAGGCGCGTTGACCATCGTTTTAGTGGAGCAAAATAGTCGTGTGGCGCTCGCGTTTTCGCCGCGGACGGTGGTCATGGATCGGGGGCGGGTGGTGTATGATGGATCCTCCAAGGCGCTCCGCGACGATCCGGAACGTCTGACCAAGCTGATCGGTGTTGCCGAATAGGTAATGTATCGGCGGCATGATCTCCGAAAATGCCCGTCCCGGACTCGATCCGGAGTGGATACAGGTTTTCGGGAAAAATTAGGCCGAAGAGGGCCAGCAGCGCCGGTCGCGCTAGTCTCGCTTGCTGCTTATGATCGGGACGTGATTCGGAACGATCCATGCGCGCAATGAGTATCGTTCGATATATGGTTTCGCTCGCCGTGGCTGTGTTCGCAACGGCGCCGGTGGCGCTTGCGCAATCGGGTTCGCTTGCGGGCTACGGAATTGTTGTGCTGCATGGCAAGGGCGGCACGCCGACCACCATGATCGAGGGCCTGAACGAATCGCTCAAGAAGCACGGCGCGCTGGTCGAAGCACCGGAATTGCCGTGGTCCGCCCGCCGCATTTACGACGCAACCTACGATCAGGCGATGAACGAGATCGATGCGTCGGTCGAAAAACTGAAAAAGGCCGGCGCGAAGAAGATCGCGGTAATCGGCCACAGCCTCGGCGCCAATGCCGCCATCGGTTACGCCGCGCGCAGGCCGGGCCTCGCTGCCGTGGTAGCGCTTGCGCCCGGCCATCTGCCGGAAGCCTGGGCTTTGCGATTGCGCACCAAAGGGGCGATTGCGACGGCGAAGCAAATGATCGCTGCTGGCAAAGGAGATGTGCGCACGTCGTTTCCCGATCTCGCGCAGGGAATTCCCTACCAGATCCACGCGACACCCATCGTCTATCTTTCCATGTTCGATCCGGAGGGGCCGGCGGTGATGCCGAAGAACGCGGCGGCGATGGGGCCGGTGCCGTTTCTCTGGATTGCCGGTATCGCCGATCCGATCGTCTTTCACGGCAAGGATTACGTGTTCTCGCCGGCGGCCAAACATCCCAAAAGCAAATACCTAGTAACCGCCAGCATGCACCTCTCGACACCGTTCCAGTCGCGCGGCACGATCATCGAGTGGCTGAGCGGGCTGTGATCTGTCCGGAAGGCGCAGCCCGGATTGAGCGCAGCGAAAATCCGGGAAGAAGACTGCATCATCGGGCTACAAAGCTACGAAGGGCTATTCCTTCAGCCCGTTCACCTTGGTGATCCACGCCCGAACATCAGGCAGGATCTTCGGCAGCAATTCCTTGACCTGATCTTTCGACATGCCGGCACGGATGCGCGGATCATAAAGCAAGTTCAAAATGTACTGGTCGTAAATGTCGAAGAAGCCCATCTGCACTTCGTCGTTGAACATGGTCCAGGGCAGATTGTCGTCGTCGTTGATCGGCCCGATCGACTGCAGGACTTCTTCATATACACAGTCGTAAAACACGAAATCTCCGGCATCGACCGCGAGGATGATGTCGGAATGCTGGATGCGGAACAATTCGTCCTTCTTGAAGCCGGACAGACATTGCGGCTCGAGCGATTTGACGATTTTCTCGCCCTGTTCTCGTCCGTAAAATTGCTTGATGGTCTTTTCGATGTCGCGGTCCCGTACCAGCGTCACCACCACGTTGGCATCCTTGCGCCGGTCGACCATCGCGATGTCGAGATGCTGAACCTTGGAGCGGATATCAACGATCACTTCGGCGAGTTGTGCGCGGCGATCCGGCTTGGCGCGATTGTCGGCATAGACGCGGATCGGCTTCTCGTATTTGCGGATGCGGTCGACGCCGCCGGCGACATGGAATTCGGCGCCGAACACGACCCGGAAGAAGCCGTCGATGATCTCTTCGTCCGTGAAGGTCTTGCGCTCGGCAAGACGCCGCTTGGTGATTTCCGGATCTTCCTTGCCGCCGATAACGGGCAGGGCGGTGAGATGCAGCAGCGCGGCTGCGAGCACAAGAAGTGCTGAAAAAAAGCGTAGGCGCCCCGCCATCGTGAACCTGTTGGTTTGGAGGCTGTGCGCTTCAGGACGACGTCGAAAGGCGCGACGCGCGGCTTTGCAGCGCACGCATCCGATCGGCGAGTCCGCCCTTGGCGTCGTTCTCGGCATCGAGCGGCGTTGCGCGACCCGCGCCCCCATTGATCGCCATTCGCAGCGGCGCCATCGACGATTCGGATGCAAGGATCGCCTCGATCGGCGAATTCGGGCCCTCCAGCGTGACCGCGAGTTTTGCGACTTCGGCGGCAACGTCGTTGATACGCTCGCGCAGGAGCGCATTCTCGACCCGTTCGGCGGCCCAGCTTGCCTCGGCCTCGCGCTTCATGGCGGCGACTTCGCCTTGCAGCTTCGTGCGCTCCGCAATGGCGAGATCGATCTCCTTCTGCATGAGCTCCTTTTCCGATGTGAAGCTCATAATCGTCTCGCGGTGCCGGCCGCCGGTGTCGCCGATCTCTTGACGCAGATCGCCGATAGTCTGGCGCGTGATTTCAAGCTCGGATTTCAGGCGATCGCATTCATACTCGCGCTCTACCAGCACCCGGCCCTGGTCGGCGACGCGAGAATCGAGCTCTGCAGCGCGCTTGCCGAGAAATTCGGCTTCGGTCGATTGCGCAACCAATTGCTGTTCGAGCTGGCCGACGCGCTTGCCGAGATTTTCCACTTTGCCGCGCTCGTCGCCGAGATCTTGCGTAGCCTGCGTGGACTCCGCACGTTCCTTTTCGAGCCGGCCCTCGACCTTTTTGATATCCTGTTCGTAATCGCCGATGCGCATCTTCAGGGCGTCGATCTGGGTCCTGAACGCGATCAGTTCGACGCGCTGGCTTTCGCTCATTGCGGTGCGGTCACCGAGATCGGATGACAGGCGTGCCATAGCCGATTGCTTGTCGGAAAGATTGCGTTCTGCTTCGTGCAGACCAAGCGTTTTGATGGACAGTTCGTCTTCTGTCGCCTTCATCTGGTCCTTCAGCGCCTTCTCGCGCGCTTCCAGGGCAAAGATGGTCGCGGACTTTTCACCGAGTTCGGCCTTCAGGCGATTGATGGCGTCGGTCTTCTTGCCGATCTCGGCAAGCTGGCTCGTGGTTTTGGATTTGAGCTGCTCGACATTCATTTCGAGCCGGCGCGTCGACATCGCAAATTCGGCGCGAAGCTGATCCTTGTCGGCCTGGATTTCCGCCATCGACAGCGGAGTTGCCGCTTCGACCCGGCGCATGGTCAGGCGCACGGCGCGCGCATGCACCAAGGGGATGAAGATGAGCCCAAGAAGGCTCGCAACCAGAAAGCCGATGCCCAGATACATGGCCGGCTCGATCATGACCGCTACTCCAACCCCAACAGATAAGACACGGGAAAGGTATCCTGGAACAATGACACGGCGGCGGCGCCGTTGGCCATCGTCTCCCCCGATTAACCTAAACCGGAGCGTACCTGCCGGGAAAGAGAATTTAGTTACCGCAAAAAAGTTTAGAAGGGGTTCCAGGTCGCCTTCGGCGTGAATTTCAAATAGCCGAGATTGGCGCCAAGCCGCAGGCCAACGCCGGAGCGGATCGGCACCAGAACCACATTATTTGCGGTAAGCGCCGTCATGCCGAAGCCGCCGATGAAATAGGCCGAGCCGTCGATGCCGGCAAAGCGGTTATAGATCGCTTCCGTGGCCGGCAGGCTGTAGACCAGCATCATGGTGCGTGCGCCTTCGCCGCCGGCATCGAGACCGATCGAAGGACCTTGCCAGAATACCCGCAGATCACCGGCATTCTTGGTGTAGAGGACACCCTCGCCGTAGCGCAGCCCGGCCACGAAGGCGCCGCCGGCCTCCTCGCCCAGGATGTAGCCGTTCGGCTGGCCGAACTGGCTGAAGGCTTTTTCGACGACTTGGGCCAGCCCGCGCGAAACCGTGCCGAAAAATTTATGGCCGGAATCGAGGATTTCGTTCGACGAATACTGGTTCTGGGCCGCGGCCGGCTGCCCAAGGCCAAAGGCCAGGCAAGCCGCAAGTGCCAGAATCCGGATCAGCGAACGCATCGGGTGCTCCATCTTTGTATGAGATCGGTCGAAGGGCTTAACCGGTTACTCATGCGAATGCTGTCAGCTAGAGCATCCGAATCGGAACACTTATTGGACCGAATCATGACGAGACTGCGCCGTCAACGCCTGCCTGGATGCGGCAAGGCATGGTGCGCGATCCTGCTTGCGGCTTTGACCGCTGGGTTTTGGCAGGCGGGTGCCGTGCGTGCAGAGACCACCGAACAGGTGCGGGTCGCACGCAATCCCGGGATTGCGATCCAGGGCTTCGATCCGGTCTCCTATTTCAACGAAGGAGAGCCGCTGGCTGGCCTCCAAGAGCATGAATTTCGCCATGACGGCGCCACCTGGCGCTTCCACAGCGAAGCCAATCGCGCCGCTTTCGCCAAAGATCCCGATCTCTACATGCCGCGATATGGCGGCCATGATCCGGTTGCGGTCGGTCAGGGTACCGCCCGTCCCGGCGACCCGGATTTCTGGGCGGTCCGCGACAAGAAACTGTTTCTGTTCCAATCGGAAGAGACCAAGCGGGATTTCGAGCTTGATCCGGGCACCATGACCATGATGGCGGAAACCACCTGGCCGTATGTACGCGATACGATCGCGCCCTAAGTCATCAAGCGGAAAATTTCTGCGCGTCGGTGGCGTCACACCAGGCAACGAAAGCCGGCACTTTCAGATTGCGCGCGACCTGTCCGTAGCGAAGCTTTTCGCCGTCCGGCGTCAGCACGATCCCGCCTGCGGCGCTGAGCACGGCATCGCCCGCGGCGATGTCCCATTCGGAAGTCTGTCCGAGCCGCGGATAGACATCGGCACGGCCTTCCGCGATCCGGCAGAACTTCACCGACGACCCGCAATCCATGCATTCGATTGCAGGAAATCGCTTCAGCCATTGTTCGGTTGCCGGGTCGGCATGCGAACGGCTGACCATGGCCCGCCATGTCTCTCCTTTATGCGGAGATGTACGAAGCTGCGTGCGGCTTTTGGCGTCCCTGGGATGGGCGCCGCAGGCAAGCTGCAGCCGGTCCGCGCCTGAATTCAGGGCACCGCGCCAGATCGTGTCGAGCGCAGGCGTGCCGACGATGCCCGAAACCGGGCGGCCGTCATGGATGATGGCAATATTGACGGTGAATTCGTCACGGCCGGCAATGAATTCGCGTGTGCCGTCGAGCGGATCGACCAGGATGAAGGTATCCGGAACATGTGTCGTCTGTGTCAGGGAGGCCGCTTCCTCCGACACCACCGCTATTCCCGGCAATATGCGTGCGAGGCCTTCAAGAATAATCGCCTCCGCCGCCTCATCGGCTTCGGTAACCGGGCTTGCATCGGCCTTGCTGCGAACCGAGGCTCCGCCCATGCGTACCCGCATGATCGCAACCGCTGCCTGCGAGGCTAACGCGCCCAGATCGTCGAGCAGGGTGACGCGGGTGAGGTCTGCAGGCGCTGAAAAATTGTCCATCGCTTCCAAGGGCCCTGGATTCTAAAGGTTTCTGATCCAAAGGCCTTGGCGGATCGCCTTTATGCGTGCCGTGAAGCGCATCTTGGCGCTGTGGCAAGTGCGGTGTATCAAGCGGCTTCTTGTCATAACATCAAGTGATTCGGGATTGCGTGATTCGCGCTGCGCCGCCCTCACGGAGCCGTACCTATGTCCGCCACTGCCATCGCCAAAGTCGAGTCACTGGATCTCGCAGCGCTTCTCTGCTCGCGCGTGTGCCACGACCTCATCAGCCCGGTCGGCGCCATTGTCAATGGTCTGGAGGTGATGGAAGACGACAACGATCAGGAGACCAAGGCCTTCGCCATGGACCTGATCAAAAAGAGCGTGAAACAGGCTTCGGCCAAACTGCAATTCTGCCGGCTCGCGTTCGGTGCAGCAGGTTCGGCAGGTGCGCAGATTGATCTCGGCGACGCCGAAAAGGTGGCGCGCGGATTTCTCGAAGATGACAAAACCAGCATCGCGTGGAACTTGCCACGTCTTTATATGGCGAAGAACAGGGTCAAGCTGCTGCTCAATATGCTGCTGATCGCCGGACAATCGATCCCGCGCGGCGGCAAGCTCGTGGTCGATCCGGTTGGCGAGGGTGACGCCATGGGCTTTCGGATTTCGGCGACCGGCGGCTATGCGAAGGTCCCGCAGGCGGTGCCGGAATTGCTCGCGGGCGGCTCGCATGACGGGTCCGTCGATGCGCATGCTGTGCAGCCGTATTACACCGGTCTGCTCGCGCGGGATTGCGGATTGACCGTAGGGGCTGCGAGCGAAGGCGACGCCATCGTGGTCGCCGCGCGCTGAACGGTGTGGGTGGGTTAACGAGCGATTAACTCGCGCATCGTTGCCCAATTCCTTACGCAAAATTAAACGCTTAGCAACACACTACCATTGTCGATCGGTGCAACGCTGGGGCTGCCCTGGCGCGAAGGGCCTTTGGCAATGGACGAGTTGCTGCGCGACTTCCTGACCGAGACTCACGAGAGTCTCGATACGGTCGACGTTGAACTCGTGCGGTTCGAGCAGGAGCCGAACAACGCCGAAATTCTCGCCAATATTTTTCGCCTTGTTCACACCATCAAAGGCACCTGCGGCTTTCTCGGATTGCCAAGGCTTGCCGCGCTCGCTCATGCCGCCGAATTCCTGATGGGAAAATTCCGCGATGGCCTGCCGGTGACGCAGGACGCGGTGACGCTGATCCTCTCCACGCTCGACCGCATCAAGGAAATCCTCGACGCGCTCGAACAGCAGCAATGCGAACCCGAGGGCGCGGATTCAGACCTGATCGGCCGCCTCGATGCGATCTCGGCGCAGGCGTGGGCCACCTTGCAACCTCCCAATGCGCAAGGCGCTCTAGCCGATCAATTGCATGATCGCCCCGGGAGGTCCGGGGAAGCCACGCTCGACGAACTGGAGCGAGCCTTCCGCGAGACGCCGGGACCTCAGTCGGCGAGGCAAGGCGCGAAGGAAACCGAACGTTCGAAACCCGATAGCGCGGCGTCCACGGCCGCGCCGGAAATCAAAATCGCAAGTCAGTCAATCCGCGTGAATGTCGAGACGCTCGAGCGCCTGATGACGATGGTGTCCGAGCTCGTGCTGACCCGAAACCAGCTCATGGACATGGCTCGGCGCCGGACCGATACCGAGTTCACGGTGCCGCTGCAGCGGTTGTCGCATGTGACCGCCGAATTGCAGGAAGGCGTCATGAAGACGCGCATGCAGCCGATCGGCAATGCCTGGCAGAAGCTGCCGCGGCTGGTTCGCGATCTCGCTTCCGACCTTGGCAAGCAGATCGAACTCGAGATGCACGGCGCCGAAACCGAACTCGACCGCCAGGTACTCGATGTCATCAAGGATCCGCTCACCCATATGGTGCGCAACTCCGCCGATCACGGCATCGAGTTGCCGGCCGAGCGGCGCGCTCTGGGGAAGCCGGAACGCGCCACCATCCGGCTCACTGCGCGGCACGAAGGCGGCCATATCATCGTCGATATCGCCGATGACGGGCGCGGGCTGAATACGGGAAAAATCCGCGACAAGGTTCTCGCTTGTGGTCTCGCGACCGAGACAGAGCTCAACAAAATGTCCGAGACGCAGATCCAGCGCTTCGTCTTCGCCGCCGGAATGTCGACCGCGGAGAGGCTGACCAAAATTTCCGGTCGCGGCGTCGGTATGGATGTCGTGCAGAGCAACCTGGACCAGATTGGCGGCACCATAGATGTGAAATCCGTGCCTGGTCATGGCACCATGTTCACGATCAAGATTCCGCTAACGCTGGCAATCGTCTCGGCGCTGATCGTGGAAAGCGCCGGCGAACGCTTCGCGATACCGCAGGCCGCGGTGATGGAACTCGTGCGCGTGCGCGGCGGAAACGAGCCGCGTCAGGGACACCGCATCGAGCGGATCAAGGACACGCCTGTCTTGCGGTTGCGCAACAAGCTGTTGCCTCTGGTTTATCTGCGCAAGCTGTTGAAGCTTGGCGACACTGCCGAGCAGGAAACGGAGAGCGGCTTCGTGGTGGTCACGCAGATTGGCCACGAATCCTTCGGCATCGTGGTGGATCGGGTGTTCCACACCGAGGAAATCGTGGTCAAGCCGATGGCGACGCGGCTTCGTCACATCCACGCCTTCTCCGGCAATACGATACTCGGCGACGGCGCTGTCATCATGATTCTCGATCCGAACGGGATCGCGGCTTCGTTCGGCTCGGTGCGTGCAGCCGGTCTCGGTATTGAGAGCACAGCCGATTCCGACAAGCCCGTCCGCGGCCGTGACAAGACCGCGCTGCTCATTTTCCGCGCCGGCTCATCGTCGCCACGCGCGGTGCCGCTTTCGCTGGTGACGCGGCTCGAAGAGATCGATGTCAGGAGCATCGAGATCGTAGGCGACCGCCATCTCACGCAATATCGCGGCCGTCTGATGCCGCTCATCCGTCCCGGCGATTGCGTACGCATCAGGGATACCGGCTCGCAGCCGCTTCTGGTGTTCTCCGACGGCACGCGATCAATGGCTTTGGTCGTCGATCAGATCGTCGACATCGTCGAGGAGGAGTTGGACATCGATGCCGCCGACGATCGGCCGGGTATTCTGGGTTCGGCGATCGTCAAGGGCGAGGCGACCGACATCGTGGACGTTGCGCATTATCTGCCGCTCGCCTTTGCCGACTGGTTTCACCCGCGCAGTGACACCGCTGAACGTGCAAAGCCGCACGTGCTGCTGGTCGACGATTCCGCCTTCTTCCGCAACATGCTGATCCCGGTGCTGCGTGCCGCAGGCTACGACGTGACCGCCGCGAGCGAGGGACAGGAGGCGCTCTTCCAAATTCGCAGCGGGCGCAAGTTCGATCTCATTGTCACCGACCTGCAGATGCCCGGCATGGATGGGTTTGCGCTGGCGCGCGCCGTGCGCGTCGAGCCGACCACGGCCGGTATCCCAATGATCGCATTGTCCTCGATGACCACGGCCGAAACCATCGAGCGTGTGCGCCGCGCCGGGTTTCAGGACTTCGTCGCCAAATTCGACCGTCCAGGCCTGATCGCCGCGATCAAGGAAGAGACCGATGTCGAAGCCACACGGGCCGCGTGACCCGATGACCGAGACCGAGCTCTCTCACATCAAGTCGGAATATGTCACCGTCACGGTAGGCGGCCAGATGTTCGGTCTGCCGATCGCACGCGTGCAGGATGTCTTCGTACTCACTCAGATGACGCACGTGCCGCTCGCCCCCGACGACATCGCCGGGATCATCAATCTGCGCGGCCGTATCGTCACAGCGATCGACATGCGCCCTCGGCTTGGCCTCGGCAAGCGCGAGCAGGCTGCGCCGATGGCCGTCGGCATCGATTCCGAAGGCGAATCCTACGGGCTCATCATCGACAGCGCAGGTGAAGTCTTGAAGCTCGGCGCTGACACCGCCGAGCCCGTGCCGGTTAATCTCGATGACCGGCTGAAACGTGTCGCATCCGGCATCCACCGGCTCGAGAACGAATTGCTCGTGATTCTCGATGTCGACCGGCTGCTCGATTTTAAACCTTTGGAATTGGCCGCATGAGGCGGCAAGAAATGCGGGCCAATCCGCCAATGGAAGTGTGAGGGACATCATGAAGACTTGTCTGGTCGTCGACGATTCCAGCGTGATCCGCAAAGTCGCGAAGCGGATTCTGGAAGGCATGGAGTTTCAGATCCTGGAAGCCGAAGATGGCCAGCAGGCGCTCGAAGCCTGCCAGCGCACGCTGCCCGACGCGATCCTGCTCGATTGGAACATGCCGAAGATGGACGGCTACGACTTCTTGAAAGCGCTTCGGCGGATGCCGGGGGGCGACCGGCCCAAGGTTGTGTTCTGCACTACGGAGAATGACGTGGCGCATATCGCGCGCGCGCTGCATGCCGGTGCGAACGAATACATCATGAAGCCGTTCGATCGCGACATCGTGGAAGCGAAGTTCCAGGAAGTCGGCTTGATTTAGACCCACTTGGCCTTGTCCGTCGTATTTCGGGTGATCGTATCGTGAGCGTTGTCGAATTCAGGAACGCCAGGCTGCCGGGCCAGACCTCATCGGCGGTCCGAGTCATGGTGGTTGACGATTCGGCGGTCGCCCGCGGCTTTCTGCGCCGCTGGATCGAAGCCGAGCCGGGCATCGAGATCGTAGCCGCGCTTCGCACCGGGCGGGAGGCGATCGATCATTTCGAGCGCGCCGATCCCGATGTCGTGGTGTTGGATATCGCGATGCCGGACATGGACGGCATCACCGCGTTGCCTCATCTGCTCGCGAAGAAGCCCGGGCTTGCCGTGATCATCGCCTCGACCCTGACGCGCCGCAATGCCGAGGTGACGCTGAAGGCTTTGTCGCTCGGTGCGCTTGATTGCGTGCAGAAGCCGGATGCGCAGGGCGCGATGTCGAACGACGCCTACCGGCATTGCCTGATCTCAAGGATTCGCGAACTCGGCAAGCGTACGCGCCAGCGCGTCCGGACCCCGGACCGCCTGCGGGCGCCGCCGCTCCTGCGCCGTCGTTTCAATCCGGTGGGATCCGCCAACACTCAGCCGCCCGCGATTTCGCTTCGGCCGATGCCGATCACCGTGCCGCGCGTGCTGGTGATCGGTGCCTCCACCGGCGGCCCGCAGGCGCTGACCGAATTGTGCGGAAGGCTCGGCTCCGTGATCGATTCCGCTCCGGTGCTGGTGACGCAGCACATGCCGCCGACCTTCACCACCATTCTCGCGGAGCATCTGGCGCGTGCGACCGGCCGGCCGGCGCGCGAGGCCATCGACGGCGAGCCGATCCGTGCCGGCCACATCTACGTCGCACCCGGCAACCGGCATCTGCGCATCGCGCGCGCCAATGGCGAGCCGGTCGCGATCCTTGACGATTCGTCGCCGGTGAATTTCTGCAAACCCGCTGTCGACGTCATGTTCTCCTCGGCCGCCGAGGTTTGGGGCGGCTGGGTGCTGGGCGTGGTCCTGACCGGCATGGGATCGGACGGCCTGAACGGCGCTGCCGATATCGTCAATTCCGGTGGCGCGATCTTCGCGCAGGACGAGGCCACGAGCGTGGTATGGGGCATGCCGGGTTCCGTCGCCGAAGCCGGATTGTGTTCGAAGGTATTGCCGATCACCGAAATCGCACCAACTCTGTCGCGGCTCTTCACGGGACATCGGCCGTGAATCCTCACGATTTCGATTTCATCCGCAAGTTGCTGAAACAGCGCTCCGGACTGTCGCTGTCCGCGGAGAAGCAATATCTGGTCAAGAGCCGTCTGACGCCGCTGGCGCGCCGCGCGGGCTTTGCCGATCTCGGAGCGCTGACGCGCAAACTGCGATTGGGTGACGAAGCCACCATCACCGACGTGGTCGAAGCCATGACCACCAACGAGACCTTTTTCTTCCGCGACAAAATTCCGTTCGAGCATTTCAAGACCTTCATCATGCCTTCGCTGCTGGCCACGCGCGCGCGCCACAAGCGCATCCGCATCTGGTGCGCCGCCGCCTCCACCGGGCAGGAGCCGTATTCCTTTGCGATCGCGCTGAAGGAGATGGGCCGCCAGATCGAGGATTTTCGCATCGAGATCGTGGCGACCGACATCTCTCTCGAAGTCCTGGAAAAGGCCAGATCCGGCATCTACAGCCAGTTCGAGGTGCAGCGCGGATTGCCGATCCAGCTGCTGATCAAGTATTTCACCAAATGCGGCGAACTGTGGCAGCTCTCGCCCGACATCCGCGCCATGGTGCAGTTTCGCCCGCTCAACCTGCTTTGTGATTTTTCGAAGAACGGCATTTTCGATCTCGTGGTGTGCCGCAACGTGCTGATCTATTTCGATCAGGAGACCAAGAGCGACGTGATCGACCGGCTTGCGCGCGTCACGGCGCCGGACGGCCACCTGATCCTCGGCGCCGCCGAAACCACCATCGGGTTGAGCCGCGCCTTCAAGGCAATCGCCGAGCGGCGCGGGCTCTATGCTCCGGTCGATCCTTCGACCAGTACCGCCGACCGCGTTGCGACCAGGCTTTCGGTCGCGGGCGCGTCATTCGCGCGGCCCCTCTGACTCCTTCGCCGGCGCGGCAATGAAAGCTGCGATCACGATCAGCGCGCAGGCGAGCCCAAGCGCGAGCGTGGGCGCAGCGAGCCCGAGCAGAATCAGCAGCCCGGTCGAGATCACGGTTGCAGCATAGCCGAGCACGCCGAGATAGGCGACGTTGCCGCGCTTCATGCCGATATCCCAGAGCAGAAACGCCGCGCCGACGGGACCGAGGCCAAGCCCGATCAGCGCGCCCCATTGCTGCGCGCCGTCCGGCATCTTCCAGTTCTCGAACGCAAGACTGCAGACGAGCGCGAGCAGCGACGTCCCGAAGCACGGCAGCGCGAGGCTCTCGCTCGGCACCGCGGCTACGAGCCGCGACCCGACCGAATAGCTCGCCCAGACGAGCGCGCTGCCAAAGGCGAGCGCGAAGCCCAAGGAGCTGTGCGGAAAATCGTCAGCGCCGCCGATCTTGTTCCAGACCAGGATGGTGGCCGCGCACAGGCCGAGCAGCGCGCCCGCGATGTGACGCAGATGCAGGCGGTGGCCGGGCAGGAGGCCTGCGAACAAAACGGTGAGCAGCGCCCAGAGCGAGGCGATCAATCCGGCCTCGGCCGTGGGCGCAAGCCGAAGCGCTGCGAAATAGAGAACGTGAAATCCGAACAGCCCGTAAAGCCCGAGCGCGAACGAGGCCGGCGTCGGCATCATCGCGTGCGCGCGGCCGGTGACGAGCGCGATCAGCGCGATAGTCGTGCCGCCGACGGCAAAGGCAATGGCCGTGGTTTGAAACGGCGCGATCGCTGTGCCTTTCAGCGCGGTGAGGGAAGCGAGCGTGCCCCAGAGCAGAACTGCGCCGAAACCCGCCGCGGTCGCGGCGCGCGGCGAAATATCCTCACGCATCGATTCCGGCTCCGCTCATTCCCGCGCAAGCGGGAATCCAGTCCTTCTTACTTTTCTGAGTTCCCGCTGGAGCCTGTACTCGGGCTATGCGAAGCGCGGACCCGGGTGCGGGGACGAGCGGATCCATTTCAATTTGAATCATCCTGAAGTTGCACAAAAGGTCGGCATGCCGTCGAAGACTTGGGCGCGTGTTGTCTGATCTTTCAGCGACACAAGTCAACCGTCTTGCCTCCATGTGTCGCCATGTCATGCGAACGTGAGCAAGCTCACATACAGTCGTTTCGAACTCGCTCAAATCGATCCGGATGTCGCGCAGCATGGGGCTCGCGCCAACAGAGGACGTGTAGCGATGGAATTGCTGGTAGCGGTTTTGACCGGTTGGATTGCACTGCAGACCGGGCTTTCCACGGCCGAGCCTCCGCAGATCGAATTGGTCACACCGAACACGATGAGCGAGCGCGCTTTCGGGCCGGGGATTGCGGCGAGCCCGCTGCTGCGGGCGCTCTACAGCCAGCCGGCAAACACGGTGTATCTCCGAAAAAACTGGGACGCCTCGAATTTGCGCGACCAAAGCGAATTGCTGCACGAACTGGTTCATCATTTCCAGAACATTCACAAGCTGCAATATGGCTGCGGCGCCGAGCGCGAAAAGCTCGCTTACGATTTGCAGATCAAATGGCTGCGCGAGAAGGGAGTGGCGGACCCGTATGAATTTCTCGAGATCAACGCCTTCTTTGTCGTGATGGCCTCGGTCTGCCGGGATGCGGATCACAATTAGAAGTCCGATCCGGTCAAATTGAAGCGCGTCCTCAACTCCGCTCATTCCCGCACCCGGGTCCGCACTTTGCGCCGCGTCTGCGTTCAACGTAGCCGCGTGTCAGCCAGCTCCTGACGAGACGGAGCCGGACTGAGTCGATCTGCTTCAGTTCCCACCTCTATCGCGCCCGCAACTTGGTCGAGCGGTTCTTCAACATGATCAAGCCGTGTCGGCGCGCCGCAACGCGCGATGACAGGCTCGCGGCGAATTACCTCGCCTTCCTCCAGCGCGCGTCTATCACGCTATGGCTGCGTGTGAATGAGTCCACGCCCCAATAACCTCCTCCGCACTGCGAGAGGTCAACTAGCGCAGCATCACGAGGCCGCTTCGAATTCGCGTTCAGCTATTGCGATTTGTCCGAGTGTCGGCAGCCCCGCTTCGTTACCAAGATGTTGGATCTTGTGAGCGGCGGCGGCCCGCGCGAATTGAAAATGAGTCTCCCAACTCATTGCCGGGTTAGCTAGGTATGAGTAGACGTAGGCGCCGTGGAAGACATCTCCCGCCCCGCTGGTATCGACCACTCGATTTGAAGGTAGCGCAAGAGCCGGCAGGGCCCGAATTGCGCCCACCTCGTCATACCAAATCAAACCTCGTTCTCCGAGGGTGACTCCCCCAATCCGACAGCCCCGGCTCTTCAGATAATCGAGCATCGCTGTCGGTTCGAGGCCCATCTGTTCGCATAGTCGCTCGGCGACGATCGCGACATCGATAAAGCCCAGGAGTTCATGTGTATTCGATCGCAATCCGCCACCGTCTAGAGACGTCAGAATTCCCGCCTTACGGCATAGCTTTGCGTAGTGAAGTGCAGCATCCGGCTGATGCCCGTCTATGTGGAGTGCGCGACAACCCGAAAGATGAAGTGCCGGAAACGGGTGGAGATAATCGTCGTCACGACCACGAACGATCGCCCGCTTCCCATTTTTGGGCATGACGAACGACAACGATGATGTCTTGACCTTCCTTCCATGGATCGAAATCCCATACTTGGAAGCCATGTCCAGAAACATGCGGCCGAGCCAATCGTCGGCGAGGGTCGTAAGTAAATCTGGCGCTATTCCAAGCTTGGCGCAGCAGAAGGCAGCGGTGACCGCGTTCCCGCCAAACGAGACCGCATACGCGGAAGCGACAAGCTTTTCGTCACCCGTCGGCATCAGGTCCGACAGAAACGTGACATCGATATAGGTGTGTCCGATGAAGAGAGCCTGCATATCCGTTTCAGCAGTTTTCATACAGAGAGGGCAATTGCATGCGGGAGCGCATATGCGAAAATGTAAACGACCATCACAACAGCTTCAATGTAAACAATTTCGCGCGCACTGGCAGGCATGTGCATTCACATGCGCCGCAACCGCTTTTGCTCTAGCCGAAATGCCGCGTCCACGTCCTCGAACGGAAACGGTGGAATGTCTGGGAGATTTCCAAATTCAGCCTCAAGCAACGCTTTCGTACGAGTTAGACCGTCTGTTCCTACTTCAGCGGAACCGGCCGGCAACCATGCACCGTTCTCAAATGAATATGCGGCGACTTCCGACCATATCGCCGGACGACCCCTCCACAAAGCAAATGCCCATTTGTCTTGTGCCTGCATCTCTTCAGTCCTTACGTTCGTCACGGGTCGTATGTTTGTTCGGCTCCAACTGTACTTCGCTCATGTCATTAAAATGCATTCTTGCTGTCTGTCCATTGTCCCAAGCGATGGCGACTGCGTCCCAACTTTTATCGGTAATTCTGCCACCGTCCTTGGGGTCGCCCCGCCAATAGATGCGGTCTCCGATCTTGAGATTTTTTGATTGCTCGGAGGTCATGCTAAATCTAGACCTGCCAAGCTAGCGGTTCCGAGTTCGCCAGAAGCAATTGTTCCTGCTCAAGGCGCAGATAATTGCATCGGTCTTGCTCCGTTGTCGCGCTGTCGGCCAGTCGTCTATATTCAGCGGCCGCTTTTCGATGATATTCAGCACTGGACATTGATCGCTCTCCGTTTGCGGCGGGGCCCTGCAAGCCGCCAGCGCACTATAGCGTCGCCGATGTTGCACGAAATGACCAGGATTCCTAACCGGTTATGCTCGGAGGTCCGGCCAACTCGGCTACAGGGATAAAACTGGAGATGATGAGCACTCGCGACCAGATATCGGACACAGCGGAGATCCACGTTCGCGTCTATTGTCGCGTCCCTGAGCAGATGCCCTTTAGTGCGCGGAGAATCCGAAGACGGCGCGGTTTGACCAACCGCTAGAGCCCGAACGAATGCCTGGCAATTGCTACCAATATTACAAGAGCGACGAGCCCAAGCGGCACGACTACAGGCGGCACGAACCAATTTCGCATGGAAGAGTTCCTTAAAGAGCCAGGTGCCGAGTGCAATCCAAGCCCTATCTGATATGGGGACGAAATACCCGGCCCACAGGGCTTGCGTATTGAAACCAAGAATAAATGTGAGCAGAATGAAGAAGTCTGTCTGATCGCGACAACGAAGGTGCCTCTATCATGCGCAAATGGCGCTGACTTCGATCGGGACGGCATCGTTCCTTTTCTATTACTCGATCTACATTCGGGTTGAAACAGCAGCCGTATAATTCCAACCGTCAACAGCGTGAACTTCGCAATCACACGCGGATAGGTGAAATGTGGCCAATTGGATCAGAAATCTTTGGAGCTCTGTTGTTGGAAAAACTGCGTACAAGTCAACGTCAGACGTTATTCTTCACGATCCAGCGTCGCAAGGTCCCCGCGATCTGGACGACCCATTTTTTGATCAGGAAGTTCAGGCGCGAATTGGTAGAGAAATTGCGAGAGCTGCCAAAGACAATTGAGCTCTTCCCGAATGGTCGAGCTAGAAGCGCCGTCCGCTAGCCTTCGACCGTCTCCATCAAGGCAGCTATCGATATCGTCGCAAAATTAGAGAACGTATCGGAAACCGCATAAGGCAAGATGATCTGATCGCGATGCCGCATCGCCCCGCATGTATAAACGACGTTCGGCACGTAACCTTCGCGCTCCGTGGGTTCGGGACGAACCAGCGGCTCGCGTGAACGCGCGAGAACCTTGGACGGATCGTTCTTGTCCAGGAGAACGGCGCCGATTGAATACTTCCTGACGGGTCCAACACCGTGGATCAGCAACAACCAACAATTGTCCAACTCGATGGGCGAGCCACAATTGCCGATCTGAACAAATTCCCAAGGATATTCTGGCTTAAGAAGGAGTCGACCGCCTTCCCACGAATGAAGGTCGTCGGAGTAAATCAGGTAAAGATTCTCGTTGTCCTGTCGAGCCACCATTGCGTAGCGGCCATCAATCTTTCGCGGAAACAGGGCCATGCCCTTGTTGCGCGCCGCCGATCCATTGAGGGGTCTCATTCTAAACGATTGAAAATCCTGAGTAGTAAGCAATTCGGAGCGAATCGTCCTGCCGCTGTAAGCGGTGTAGGTGGCGTAATATGTTTTCTGACCATTGTCGTTAAACTCAACAAAGCGCGCGTCTTCAATCCCGTTTGATTGGGCATCGGTAATCGGAAAGATGACTCGCTCGCTCAGTTCTTCATGCGGCTTAAAACTCACCTCAATGTCGTCGCCGTTGGGCACAGAGGCACGACTTCGGACATTTGGAACCGCCGCAAGTCGAGCGGTCGGATCTACGGATACGCTGCCGTCGGCACTGATACTGCCGGACCGAAATGTGAGCGATGAGATATGCCCCTCGCCAACTGCGCGAAGACTGAGAATAAACCGGCAACCATCTGCAGGCGCGCCGGTTTGATCTGGATGCCGGACGATGCTTGGATTGAAGAGAGCTGAAGCTTCGAACGAATACTCGTTGAGAAAATACGCACCGATTAGGCAGCGCTGCGTCTTGTTCAATTGCGCATGGGGTTCGAGCGCGTCCTCCATCTCGGCGGCGCGCGCCTCGAAGATATCGAGCAGGTTACGGTGGCGGCCATCGAAATTCTCGAGCACCTCTTTCAATTGTTGATCGGACGCCTCAACGTCGAGCCCAAGAACCCGTTCAACGATGTGGTTGGCGCGAACCTTGTCGGTTGGATTGAGGTCTCGTGGCTCAGTCGCGGGCTTGAAGGGCCTGACGACGACCCGTGCCGGATCGGGGCGCAGGTACAGGCTCTGCCGGTTCAAAAACTTGGATGGGGACAAAGGGGCTCCCTAGGGGCAATCGAGAAACATAGCCATTGCCGTTCGACATTCGTGACTCAGGTTTGCTTGGGCCCACGGCGTCCGCGAGCAGCAATTGCCGCATCGCCACAAGTCCAAGAAGATACGATAGCACCAATTCCGCACCCTTGTTCTGATTAGGTCGGTCCGGATGCAGCCCGTCCAGACAACTTCCCGTTTCTACGTCAACCAGGGCCGCCTGCAGATCGTTCTTGCCGAAAAACCAGTCGAACGCGCGCCTTGCTTCCAGAACCCACGCGTCGCTTCTATTGACGCGCCGGGCTGCAAGGCACGCGGAAATCGTCGCTGAAGCCTCGATCGGCTGCTGATCGAACGCGTCTGGTACACTACGAATTGTACCAAAGCTGTTGGAGCCGATCGGTCTAAAGCACCCGGAGGGAGCGGTCTGGCGCGAAATGAGCCAACGGAGCGACCGCAGGCCGACGTCAACGTATGATGGCGTATGGGTCGCCATGCCTGTCTCAATCAAGGCTTGTGAAAGTCGAGCGTTGTCGTAGGCGAGGACGTCTTCGAACCACAGCCAATCCGCGCTTTGGCTCGCCCAAAATGAATTCATCAACCTGTCGGCCAGCTGCCTGCGCGCGCGGGCTGCGAAAACATCTGTGACCTCAACTGCGCAATACGCATTTAAACCCAGAAGTGCGAACGCCCAGGCGCGCGGAGATGTGAACGCCAGGACAGCCGGAAGCGCTGTTTTGAAAAGCGATAAAGCCCATGCACGGCGAGATGGATCGGTATCCGTAAGTGCACATTCACCCAAAGCCCAAAGCGTCCTGCCGTGACTGTCTTCGGAACCCACCGGCTCCAGCCATCGTCGGTCATAGCTCATAAAATTTCGGAAGCGACGGGTATCCGCATTCCAAGCGTGCTGGATGAATGCTGCATAGCTTGCCGAATTACTTTTCGGCAGCAAGCGCCCTTCGCTGAAATACGCAAGTGCGCACGAGAGCAGCAAAGCGCGTGCATTGTCATCGACACAATAACCGTGCGCTCGGTCCGCCACCGCATAGACCGAATGCTGGAGGATCCCGGTGCTATCGCAGAGCGACAGAAAATGGTCGATCTTCACCTCGAGAGTAGCGGCTGGGTCCGACGAAACGTCAACAGCACTCAGCGGAGGTGCCAGTTCAGGCGGGATAAGCTCACACGCCTGCTCAAACACTGCGATATATCGCTTTGCCGTTTGTGCCCACGTCATCGACCTGCTTGATGCATATGCACGTTTGCGCATGGCATCCCGGCGGACGTCGTCTGTCAGCAGACTTGAAATCTCGCGACCGATCGCTTGCGCATCGCCAAATGGGACAAGAATTCCCTGTCCGTCAGCCAGCAATTCCTTGGCGTGCCAATAAGGTGTGGATACGACAGCTTTTCCGAGACCGAAACTATAGGCGAGCGTCCCGGACGTCATCTGCGCTTCATTGAGATATGGCGTAACATAGACATCGCACATTGAGAGAAAGTCCAGCAGCACCGCTTGATCGGCGAACTGATTGCAAAAGACGACATGGTCTTCGACCTCAAGCGCCTGCACGCGGGCCATCAAGCTTTCGCGATAAGCCTCGCCCTGATCCCTCAAGAGATTTGGATAAGTCGCTCCAAGGACCACATAGACGGCGTTAGGGCAAACTTTGACGATTTCCGGCATGGCGTCGATGACAGTCTCAATACTTTTGCTCGGCGATAGTAAGCCGAACGTCAGAATAATCTTCTTTCCGGCAAAGTTTAACTTCGCCTTCGCGGGGTGCGTTTCGATAAACGGGAATTCGGGTATTCCGTGCGGTATGATTTCAATCTTGTGAGCCGGCACATCATGCACCGAGCGAAGCAATTGGTAGCCCTTGTTCGCCATGACAACCATCTTCGCGGAAGCGTCGATAATTCGGTGCATGACATCGTGTTGCGCCGTTGTCGGATTGGCGAGGACCGTGTGAAGCGTCGTGACCACCGGCATTTCAAGTCGCGACAAGAGCTCGATGATATTGCTGCCGGCTTCTCCACCGAAGATTCCATATTCGTGTTGAAGGGAGACGACGTCAAAGCGTTCCTTGTTCAGGAACTCAGCCGCTTTGATGTACTCTCCGACCGCCTGATCGTGAACCTGCAGGCGCACCGCTGGCGGATAATCATACACCTGACCAGCGTCCGTCATGGTGATGACGCCGGTTTCCATGTCCTCTCGATCGAGCGATACCGCTTGATGAAGATCGTGGGTGAAGGTTGCAATTCCGCAGCGACGTGGCAGATGATTTCCGATGAAGGCGATACGCTGGAGCAAACTCATAAGGTTGTTTCCATGTGTGCGCGCATAAGCAGATCGGGAACTAAGCCGCCCGTATACGCTACGAGAGCCGCCACGCCGGTTCTGCCGGCGCTAAGGTGGACGCGATCCGCCTGCGCAAAAACACCATCGCCGGTCGTTAAGTCGAACGGCCCAGCGCTTGCGCTGCCGCGGACCACCAGAAGCCAGGTCTCCTGGCTCGCTTCCAGGCACCAATTGGAGTTTGGCGCCAGTTCAATCCGTTCGAAAATGAAGTGCGGGTTGGATGACAGAAGCGTTCGCGTCTCGGAAAGTCGCTTCGACGCGGCACTGGCTTCCGCAGGGCCGGCATCCGCAACCGCAACTGCATTCTCGACGTGAAGTTCCCGGCCGCGGCCATGGTCGAAAAGTCGAAATGTAGTGTCACTGCGTTGCTGGATTTCCGCAATCACAAGTCCCGCACCGATTGCATGAATCGTTCCAGCCGAGACGGAAATTGTGTCTCCTGAATGAACTTCCTGCCATGCGACAAGGTCCGAAATTGAACCATCGTGCACGGCGTGACGCAATTGCTCTGCAGTCACGCGGTATTTCAGGCCGAGCGCGACCTTCGCCCCGGGCGCGGCGCTCAATACGTACCAGGCTTCGGTCTTGCCGTTCAGCAATCCGTTTGACTGAGCGTACGCGTCGTCTGGATGGACTTGTATGGAAAGCGGTTGATTCGTAAACAGCAGCTTCAGCAGCAGTGAAGGATTGGCACCCGCATAATCGGACCGCTCGTACCAGACTTCACCGATAATATCGCTGCCCGCGTCGCCTGTACTCGTCCAAGGGCGTGTATCCACAACACCCCAAGGCTTTGATAATAAGTGCGCACTCGCGTGTTCAATCGTCATAGCCCTGCTTCATTGTCGCGGTCGGAACCTCGTCGCTCTGATTCTCTGCACAACAGCTAGGTCGCGGCCTGCCGATCCTAGCTTTCGCAATCGCGCATGTTGAGCAACATTGAGTGCCCGCTGGCGAGCCGCTTCTTGACCGTATCAATGCGGACTGAAGCACCGAACGCCGGCAAACTTCGGGGTGCCGACGGCACACCGGAACATTAACGGCTGTGGTTGAGCCGGTTCAAACTCGGCACTCGCGGCAAGCGATGAACCTGCAAGCTAGCCTCGAGCCTTCGCGTTCAAATCAGATCTGGCGACCCATCAAGACGGCTTCGACGTCGCGCACCGCTTGCGCCTTGTCCAGGCTGTACTTAGCGACAATCTGGGTTGCGAGGTGGTCATTGCTCTCGAGCGCGCCAAGCTCGTCCTCTGAGAACTTGCCCCACTTTGCGCGGATATCATTCAGGATGAGTGTTTTGGACTCGCTGAAACGCGGCACGTTTGACGAGGCAGCCTTCGTATTCATAACATTCATAAGAAACGCCTCCAAATATCACTGAAATATCGTCGGAATGAGTATCACTCAAACCTGCACTTATATGGCTATGAATACGGGATCTCACAGGGGTGGCGTCGTTCGCCAAATGATTATTCCCACCATTTGGTCCAAATTGTACCCTTATACGACGATCAATCGTGTCAGCAGGAGCGCTTTTGCCGCGAGTTCGCGGAAGCCAATCGTCAGTGTTCACACCACAACGATATCGTTTCAAAGCAGACGAATATGCGGGAGCGAGCTAAAGCGGCGCAGACGAAGCCGATATGCTTGGGCCCGCGGAAAATGAAGACAATTTCAGACTGATTTCGAAGCTACGATCGCGCTCATTTGACGAAATCGTTGGATCGCAAAATAATGGGTCCATCAGAGTGATTTTGCTCAGACAGCTTATTTGAAGCCCGCTCTTCGATCGCATCTCGAAGCCGCATGAACTGGTCAACGCGATGATCCGGCTTCAAGTCGTGCCGCCCCTCAAGGCTGTCCATGGCGGCGGTACTGATCGCGCAAGAAATTACCCTGCCGTGATTTAACATCGTGAACTGAACAATCATCCTGTCGAAGTCATAGCCTTGAACCTCGCCTCGCTGCAGCGACATAACAATGCTCCTTTTGGGATTAGCCTCACTATATAGAGCGTCTCCTTCGAGTCTCGATAATTCGCAAGCTGGCGAGCCTTGCCGTTACCGGCGAGGCGCTCGTCGGTTGGGTCGCAACAGGATTTCTTTCGGTTTAAGCGCTCTACCGGCGGTTAGATCGACCTTTTTCGAGAGAAAGCGGTAAGATCAATCGAGACACCGCCATACGACGGCGGTTCCGAGATTGGCGCTGCGACCCGATAGGGGCAAGCAATCATGACAGACGAGACCGTTGACTTGGATCAGCATCGTGGGATGGCCGCGCAGAAGGCCACCAACATCCGCAAACTCGTCTCAGAGGTGGAAGCCAACCAAAAGGACTTGCGAGTTCGCCAAGATGAGTTGGAGGCGCAGCTCATGGCGGCACCTGCAACGAGTTGGATCGAAGCTGGCGACAAAGCGCGCTATCTTCTAATTCTTTTTGCGGCCCTGGTTGATGCACAAGATACGAGAAGACAAACGCTTATAGCCGCGGTGATAAGGGACCTGGATCGGCTCGCGGCTTCGTCACGAGAAAGCTAGCCAGACAATAGCGGCCGATAGGCGCGCCTCGTGACGATTGTCGTGACACTGGTGACGAGGGTATCCGCTAATCACACAACAAAGTCAGTCGTCCGGCGGCGCGATCAACACTGCTGTTCGAATTATCAATGGGTGGTAGATTGATGGAGTATTGTGTCACTAGCCTTCGTGTCTGACGCTTGGTTGTGAAAGTCAGGGGCCGCTGGATGGTCCAACGTCGAGTGACCCCGTTTGCGATTTCAGACGTGTCGGCCGCAGTTTTTGAGGGGCGACTCGGTGCTTCCCTGCGATGATCGAGCGGAAAGCAGAACTCGACGCCCTGAGCGCAGCTAATTTATCCGCCAAGTTGGCAGTCTCTATTGAAGAGTGCCAAACACACCCCACCTACGTGTGGGGCTATCCGCCCGCAATACTTGGCCCCATCCATTTTATAAATCGCTCCACACACAATCACTTAGGAGATTCGTATGAGGTTTCGGCCGCTTCACGATCGCGTCGTGGTTACGCGAATTGACGCTGACGACAAGACTGCAGGTGGAATCATCATTCCAGACACCGCCAAAGAGAAACCTTCTCAGGGCGAAGTGGTCTCCGTCGGGCCAGGAGGCCGCGATGAGGCCGGAAAAATAATCCCAATCGATCTCGTGGTTGGCGACCGCGTGCTGTTCGGCAAATGGTCGGGCACGGAAGTGAAAATTGAGGGCGTTGAATATCTGATCATGAAAGAGAGCGACATCATGGGCGTGATCGAACAGGCCCTGTCCCGCAATAAAAAAGCTGCCTAACGGCTGTCGCACCAAAAATAACGGAGAACAAGAATGGCTGCTAAAGACGTGAAATTCGGTGTTGATGCGCGCGACAAGATGCTGCGCGGTGTTGACATACTCGCCAATGCGGTTCGCGTCACGCTGGGCCCCAAGGGACGCAATGTCGTGCTGGACAAGTCATACGGGGCGCCGCGCATCACCAAGGACGGCGTTACCGTCGCTAAAGAGATCGAGCTCGAAGACAAGTTCGAGAATATGGGCGCGCAGATGGTGCGCGAAGTTGCTTCGAAGTCATCCGACTTCGCCGGCGACGGTACCACGACTGCAACGGTGCTGGCGCAGGCGATCGTGAAGGAAGGTTCGAAGGCCGTAGCCGCGGGTATGAACCCGATGGATCTAAAGCGCGGCATTGACCTTGCGGTGGAAGCCGTGGTCGAGGATCTGAAGAAAAACTCGAAAAAAGTCACCTCCAATGAGGAAGTTGCTCAGGTTGGCACGATTTCCGCCAATGGCGATGTCGAGATCGGCAAGTTCCTCGCAGATGCCATGAAGAAGGTTGGCAATGAGGGCGTGATTACGGTCGAAGAGGCAAAGTCCTTGGAGACCGAACTCGAAGTGGTCGAAGGCATGCAGTTCGATCGTGGTTACATCTCTCCCTACTTCGTGACTAACGCCGACAAGATGCGCGTGGAGATGGATGACGCCTATATCCTGATCTACGAGAAGAAGCTTTCCGGCCTGCAGGAGTTGCTTCCGCTGCTGGAAGCCGTAGTGCAGACCTCGAAGCCTCTCGTGATCGTGGCCGAGGACGTTGAAGGCGAGGCGCTTGCTACGCTCGTCGTGAACAAGCTGCGCGGCGGCCTCAAGGTTGCGGCAGTGAAGGCTCCGGGCTTCGGCGATCGCCGCAAGGCGATGCTCGAGGACATCGCGATCCTCACTGGCGCTCAAGCGATTAGCGATGACCTTGGCATAAAACTCGACAAGGTTACTGTGAACATGCTGGGGCGCGCCAAGAAGGTGATGATCGAGAAGGAGAATACCACGATCGTCAATGGTGCCGGCAAAAAGTCAGACATCGAAGCCCGGATTGCTCAAATCAAGGCACAGATCGAGGAGACCACCTCGGATTACGACAAGGAAAAACTGCAGGAGCGCCTTGCAAAACTTGCAGGCGGTGTTGCTGTGATCCGCGTCGGTGGTGCGACCGAGATCGAGGTGAAGGAGCGCAAGGATCGCGTTGATGATGCGATGCACGCGACCCGTGCTGCTGTCGAAGAAGGCATCCTGCCAGGCGGTGGCGTTGCGCTGTTGCGCGCGGGTGAAGTGCTTAAAAAGGTGCGCACGCAAAACGACGATCAGAGGACTGGCGTTGATATCGTGCGCAAGGCTCTCTCCTGGCCTGCTCGCCAAATCGCGATCAACGCGGGCGAGGACGGCTCAGTGATCGTCGGTAAGATCCTGGAAAAGGATCAATACGCGTACGGCTTCGATGCCCAAAAGGGCGAATACGGGAACCTTGTGACCAAGGGTATCATTGATCCAACCAAGGTCGTTCGGGCTGCCCTGCAGAACGCAGCGTCGATCGCCGGGCTTTTGATCACCACGGAAGCGATGGTCGCCGAAAGGCCCAAGAAGGACAACGGCACGCCTGGCATGCCCGCCGGTGGGATGGGTGGCATGGGCGGTATGGACTATTAGACCCACTTTCAACCAGATAGCGAAGGCCCGGGAATCCACCCGGGCCTTTTTCTTGTGTGGGGGTCTTGCCACAACTAAAGCCGCGTTTTATCCGCCTTGGACATTTCGCGTATGCGTTACTGAAGTCCGCACCCGGACTGCGAGTCCGCGACGCATGTTGAACTTTAATCGAGCTGTTCTAATCTCCGATAGATAAAAACCACGCCCGATCGATCCGTTTCGACAAATCACGTTAGGAAAAGTGGATGGCAAGCAACGATAAGAAAACTGATACGGGCGCTGCGCTCAAAAGTAAGAACTCGGCAAACAAAGAGGCGAGTACAAAGAAAGTCGAAAAAATTCAATCGGAAGACAAGATCATTTCGGACCAATCCAAGAGTGAGGATAGTGAAAAACACTCTGACGCCCCCTCGGGTTATAGCCGGGGTGAGGGCCAAAAGCCGGTCTCGAAAGCTTACAAGGATAACTGGAACGCGATCTACGCAAAGAAAAGGAAATAGTGGTCCGGGTGTTGGGCCTCAGACCACTTTGATTGGGCGCAGGCCCTCAGTTTGGCCCTAACAGGGCGCCATCCGTTGTTGACGGCCAACTGTATGCGCGACCTTTCCGGATAGGCGCCGCCATCGGCGTGAACGCCGTCCGGCTTCAGCTTCACACGCTCACTCCGGCATTTTGATCCCGGAATCCTTCACGACCTTGCCCCAACGCGCGATCTGGCTGCTGATGAGTGCGCCAAACTCTGCTGACGTTCCGCCCGCGGGTTCTGCGCCGAGATTGGCAAGTGCCTCGCGCACCTTGGGCTTTTGAAGCGCCTTGTTCATCGCTTCGTTCAGGCGCGCGATGATTTCCTTCGGCGTGCCGCTCTTCACCGCAAAGCCCACATAGTCCTCGACCACGAGATCGGGATGGCCCTGTTCGACGACCGTCGGCACATCTTTCAGGCTCGCAACCCGTTTCGGAGCCGTCACCGCAACGGCGCGCAGTTTTCCCGAAATCGACGAAATTGGCAGCCGTCACAGAGGCCAGAAAATCGAACTGGTTGGTCCCGTTGAGGAGATCGCTAACGCGCTGCTGGGCCTGCTGATAGGGAACGTGTGTCACCTGCACGTCGCTTTGGAGCTTGAACATTTCGCCGATCAGGTGCGCCGGTGTGCCAAAGCCAGCAGAAGAGAAGTTGAACTTTCCCGGCTGCGCCTTGAGCGTCGCAATGAGTTCGCTCAACGACTTCGCAGGAAAGGAAGGGTTCACGACCAGCACATTGTACGAGACTGAAACCTTGAGTACCGGCGCGAAATCGGAATCGGGCTTGAGCTTCATTTTCGGCATGAGAGCCGGCACGGCCATCGTTGGCACACTCATGGGGTAAATTGTGTGCCCGTCCGCCGGCTGATTCAGGACATCGGTCATCCCGATCGTCTGCAGGGCGCCCGGCCTGTTCTCAACCACCATGCGCCAGCCTTCGGCTTCCGAAAGCTGGGCTGCCAGGACCCGGCTGATGATGTCGGGCGGCGTGCCCGCACCCGTCGGCACGACGATGCGGATGATGCCCGAGGGGAAAGTCTGCTGCGCTGCGCAGCTGTCGGAGCCCGCCGAGAGAGCTAACGCTGACACGCCAAAGATGATGCCGCGGGGCCAAGACATGGACGTCCTCCTCAAGTGGCTTGCCGGGATGGCGTCAGAAGCTTGCTCCCTTTTGGTATAGCCGATAAGTTCTATTTTCCTCTATTCTTATAGCTTTTTGGAAAGTGACATGGAGCGCGCCGAACAGGTCAGCCGCCGGCTGAAGCTGCGACACCTCAACGTGCTCCTTGCCGTGGCCAAATGCGGCAGCATGGCGAAGGCAGCCGAGCATCTTTCGATCTCGCAGCCGGTAGTTTCCAAGGCAATCGCGGAACTGGAAGGCGTCGTCGGCGTGCGACTACTGGATCGCGGTCGCTACGGAATCGAGCCAACGCTCCATGGCCGGGCACTGTTGAAGCGCAGCGCTGCGATTTTCGACGATCTGAAGACAAGCGTAGGCGAGTTGGAATTCCTTTCCGACCCGACCAGTGGCGAATTGCGGATCGGATGCGAAGAGAATTCTATCGACGGGATTGTTGCCGGCCCTCATCGAGCGCGTGGCTGGCCAGTATCCAGGCATCCTGTTCGATATTGCGATTTCGGATCCCAAGACGCTGCGGGAGCGCGATCTGCGCGGACGCAACGTCGAAGTGGCGATTATGCGGACCACCACGCCCGAGGTCGGCGAAGAATTTGAAACAAAAATTCTGTTTCAGGACCGCCTATGGGTGGTGGCGGGGGTGGAGCATCCCTTGGTGCGTCGTCGCAAGATTTCCAAGATCACGTTGCGCGATCTTGCCGATGAACGCTGGTGCCTGCCGCCACCGGATCACCCTGTCGGGTCGCTGGTAACGGACGCCTTTCGCAAGAGCGGTCTTGAGCCTCCAGCACGAAGCGTGACGGTGGCGTCGGCGCAATGCACCAGCAATCTGGTTGCCCAATGCCAGTTTCTCGGGGTGCTGGGCAGCATGTTTCTGCGCTTCAACCCGCCCAGCGTCCGCTTGAAAGTTCTGGCGGAACTGCCGATCCCGGTATCGTCCCACAGCATCGTCACGCTGAAAGATCGAACGCTCAGCCCGGTAGCGCAACTTTTTATCGACTGCGCACGCAAGGTCATCAAGCCTATGGCGGCGTGAGAATAAGCGGTGGCACCTGTCATCGCTTCGGGCGTCATCGGATCAGCACCGATCCAACGGAGCTATTGTTGCCGCTACGCTATTGAGTTGCGATGCGCGCGATTCTCTGTCAGCATGGTCGGACTACCCTTCGGGACAATGGCCCGACCGAAAACATCGAACTAGCATTGGCCGCGATCGAAATTGCTCGCACAGCGTTTCCGCCTGGGAGGCATTGCCATGAATCCGTTTCCGGCGCTCGCTACAGCTTCCAGCCTCATCGTATGGACGACGCTGTCGGCTCTCGCCCAGGGAACGACCGGGGTGCCCGGTGCGCCCGGCGCCACCACCACGATCGACGGAAAGCAGCTTCCGCCGCCTGATCCGAATTTCGGCGGGGTGATCAACCAGAAGGCTTCCGACTCAAAGCCGTGGTGGGCGCCGCGCGTCGTGCCGCCGAAAGGTGCGCCCAACGTATTGCTGATCATGACGGACGATGTCGGCTTCGGCGCGCCGGGCACGTTCGGCGGCGTCATCCCGACGCCGGCTCTCGATCGCATCGCGAATAGCGGTCTGCGCTACACGAATTTCCATTCCACCTCGCTCTGCTCGCCGACGCGCGCGGCGATTGATCACGGGCCGCAATCATCACGTCGCCGGCTTCGGTGTCGTCGGCGAAGCCGCGACCGGCTTTCCGGGTTACGACTCGGTCATCCGCAAGGAGAACGGCACCATCGGCGCGATTCTAAGCGAGCAACGGCTACGCGACCTCGTGGTTCGGCAAGAACCACAACACGCCGTTCTATCAGGCGACCCAGGCCGGACCGTTCGATCAATGGCCGAACGGCATGGGCTTTGAATATTTCTACGGCTTCGTCGGCGGCGACGCGAGCCAGTGGCAGCCGAACCTGTATCGCAACACGACGGCGATCTACCCGTTCGAGGGCAAGCCGGGCTGGAACCTGACCACGGCGATGGCCGACGAGGCCATCCAGCACATGAAGGAACTCAAGGCCGTCGCGCCGGACAAGCCGTTCTTCGTCTATTACGTGCCGGGCGGCACCCACGCGCCGCATCATCCGACGCCGGAGTGGATCAAGAAGATCGGCGACATGCATCTGTTCGACGGCGGCTGGAACAAGCTGCGCGAGACCATCTTCGCCAACCAGAAGCGGCTGGGCATCATGCCGGCCGATGCCAAGCTGACACCGTGGCCGAAGGAATTGCCGGAGTGGGATTCGCTTGGGTTCGAAGAGAAAAAACTCTTCACCAGACAGATGGACGTCTATGGAGCCTATCTCGCCTACACCGACAATGAGATCGGCCGCGTCATCCAGGCCGTCGAGGATCTGGGCGAGCTCGACAACACCCTGATCATCTACATCAGCGGCGACAACGGCGCGAGCGCGGAAGGCATGCTCAACGGCACGCCGAACGAATTCACCTTCTTCAATGGCGTTCAGGTGCCGGTCAAGGACCAGTTCCTCTGGTATCCGTTCTGGGGATCGGATCGGACGTTCCCGCACTTCGCCGCCGGCTGGGCCTGGGCGATGAGCACGCCGTTCAAATGGGTGAAGCAGGTGGCGTCGCACTTTCGGCGGCACCGCGCAGGGCATGGCGATGTCCTGGCCCGGCCACATCAACGACGTGGGCGGCATCCGCCGCCAGTTCCATCATGTGATCGACATCGTGCCGACCATTCTCGAAGTGACCGGCATGTCGGCGCCCGAAACGATCAACGGCATCAAGCAGCGCCCGATGGACGGCGTGAGCATGATGTACACCTGGGACAAGGCGAACGCCAACGCACCCAGTCGGCGCACCACGCAATACTTCGAGATGCTCGGCAATCGCGCCATCTACAACGAAGGCTGGGTCGCGGCCACGACGCCTGCGAATCTTCCATGGGCGCCGAGCACGGCCACGCCGCCGGACGTGATCACCGGATACAAGTGGGAACTCTATAACGTCCAGGCAGATCCCACCCAGTCCAACGACCTGGCCGCCGCGATGCCGGAGAAGCTCAAGCAGATGCAGGATCTCTTCTATTCCGAGGCGAAGAAGTACGACGTGCTGCCGCTCGACAACTCGACGCTCGCGCGCTTTACGACGCCGCGCCCGAGCCTGACGGCGGGACGAACAGTCTTCACCTATACGGGAGGACTCACCGGCGTTCCCAACAGCGGCGCTCCGAGCATCCTGAACAAGTCGTACACCATCACGGCGGAGGTCGACGATTCCCGCACGGCGGCGCGGAAGGCATGATCGTCACCGATGGCGGCCGCTTCGGCGGCTATGCACTCTTCCTGAGCAAGGGTGTGGCGGGCATTCGTCGAGAGCAAGCCGGTGTTCATCTACAATCTTCTCGATCTCAAGCGCACGACATGGGCGGGCCCCGAATTAAAGCCCGGTAAAGCACACCATCGTCTTCGACTTCAAGGCCGACGCTCCGGGCTTGGGCAAGGGCGGCACGGGCGTGCTGTACCGTGGATGGCAAGGAAGTGGCCCGAAATTCGATGGAGCACACGACACCCATCACGTTCCCGGAGGATGAAAGCTTTGATATCGGCCAGGACACCCGCACCGGCGTGGCGATGATTGAATATCGCTACGATCCGCCGTTCAAGTTCACGGGCAAGCTCAACAAGGTGACTATCAAGCTGGAGCCGCTTCAGTGAACGGCGCAACAAGCCCGATCCTGAAGATCGCCGCTGTGGTGGAGATCGCGACCGGCCTGGCGCTGCTGTTTGTACCGGCGCTCTTCGCGCAGCAATTGCTGGGCGAGAATCCGACCGCCCTTGCCATCATCGTCGGGCGCGTGACCGGCGTTGCGCTTGTCGGATTGGGGATCGCTTGCTGGCCCGGCCCCGCGCCGCTCGGCATGTTCGTCTACAGCACCGGCGTAATGGCGTATCTCGCCTATCTGGGACTTGCCGGAACGGCTGGCCGGATGCTGTGGCCCGCCGTCATCTTGCACATTGTTCTGTCGGCATTTTTGGCGCTCGATATCGCAAAGTGCCTGCGCGCCGCGCGGCAGTGATCCGGCGGGCTTCCCGTGGCGATGCCATTGCGGGCGTGGTAGCGTTGCGTCCTTTCCGGGAGAGACGCAAATGTCGAAATGGATTTCGCTGCTCGCGGCCGCTGTGGTCGGCATGTCGTTGATGGCAAGCGCCAACGCTCAATCTTCGCCGCCGCCTGCACCGAACCAGAAGGCGGTCACGGCGCCGGCGCCATCGAGTGCGGCGGAGAAACGCGAAGCGCGAAAGCAGTTGCGCGCCGCCAAAAAGGCCGAACGTGTGGTGATCCGCAAGAAGCGCGCGCAATGTTTCGACGAAGCGAAGAAAAACAAACTGACCGGCCAGCCGCAGATCGAATTCATCCGGACCTGCACCGCCAAGCCGAACTAAAAGGCGAATTAGCGGCCAGCCGCACGCCTAAGCCCGTTTCAGCTCCGCAATCCCGGCGCTTCCTGCCCGGTGCGTGCGACATATTCGGTATAGCCGCCGCCGTATTTTTGGATGCCGTCCGGCGTCAGCTCCAGCACGCGGTTGGAGAGCGCGGCCAGGAAATGCCGGTCATGCGAGACGAACAGCATGGTGCCCTCATATTGAGAGAGCGCACCGATCAGCATTTCCTTGGTCGCCATGTCGAGATGGTTGGTGGGCTCGTCCAGCACCAGGAAATTCGGCGGATCGTAGAGCATCTTCGCCATCACGAGGCGGGCCTTCTCGCCGCCCGACAGCACCCGGCATCTCTTCTCCACATCGTCGCCGGAAAAGCCGAAACAGCCCGCGAGTGTGCGCAGCGATCCCTGCCCGGCCTGCGGGAACGTGTCTTCCAGCTCTTCGAACACGGTGTTCTCGCCGTCGAGCAGGTCCATCGCGTGCTGGGCGAAATAGCCCATCTTCACGCTGCCGCCGATGGTGACACTGCCGTCGTCGGGGTCGGTGGAGCCCGCGATCAGCTTGAGTAATGTCGACTTGCCGGCGCCGTTGACGCCCATGATGCACCAGCGCTCCTTGCGGCGCACGGAGAAGTCCAGGCCCTCATAGATCGCGCGGCTGCCATAGCCCTTGTGCACGTTCTTCAGTGAGACCACGTCCTCGCCCGAGCGCGGCGCCTGCGGGAAGTCGAAGGCGATCGCCTCGCGGCGCTTCGGTGGCTCGACGCGCTCGATCTTTTCCAGCTTCTTCACCCGGCTCTGCACCTGGGCCGCATGAGACGCCCGCGCCTTGAAGCGCTCGATGAACTTGATTTCCTTCGCCAGCATCGCCTGCTGGCGCTCGAACTGCGCCTGCTGCTGCTTCTCGTTCTGCGCGCGCTGCGCTTCGTAGAATTCGTAATTGCCGGAATAGGTGGTGAGCGTGCCGCCGTCGATCTCCACCACCTTGTTGACGATGCGGTTCATGAATTCGCGATCATGCGAGGTCATGAGCAGCGCGCCTTCATAGCCTTTCAGGAAGTTCTCCAGCCAGATCAGGCTTTCGAGATCGAGATGGTTCGACGGTTCGTCGAGCAGCATGGCATCGGGGCGCATCAGCAGGATGCGGGCGAGCGCAACCCGCATCTTCCAGCCGCCCGAAAGCGCGCCGACATCGCCGTCCATCATTTCCTGGCTGAAGCCTAGCCCCGACAGCACTTCGCGCGCGCGGGCATCGAGCGCATAGCCATCCAGTTCCTCAAAGCGCCCCTGCACCTCGCCGTAACGTTCGAGAATCTGCTCCATCTCGTCGGCAGGATCCGGGTCGGTCATCGCGGCTTCGAGCTCTTTCAGCTCGGCCGCCACTTCGCTCACCGGTCCCGCGCCATCCATCACCTCGGTCACGGCGCTGTGGCCGGACATTTCGCCGACATCCTGGCTGAAATAGCCGATCGTGATGCCGCGATCGGTCGCCACCTGGCCCTCGTCGGGGGCCTCTTCGCCCTTGATCATGCGAAAAAGCGTGGTCTTGCCGGAGCCGTTCGGTCCGACGAGGCCGATCTTTTCGCCCCGCTGCAACGCCGCCGAAGCCTCGATGAACAGGATCTGGTGGCCGTTTTGCTTGGAAATATTGTCGAGACGGATCATGGGCGGGCGCTAGTTATCGGCTGACGCGTTTTCTTGACGCGAACCGGTACCCACTTCGCTTGAAAACGCTATGAAAGAAGCGGCCGACTTATGCGATTTTTGGCGCCGATGAAAGACTATTCCGCGCCTGGCGAATGCTGCTTTCGCCGCAGCGGGCGGCTATTCGACCCCGAACAATCGCATCAGGCTTGCGAACTTGTTCTCCGGGTCCTTCGCCTTCGCATAGGCCGGCGGCTTGGCCAGCCGCGACACCACCACCATGCGCTCGACCTCGCCGCGCTGGAAGGCGGCAAGGAATTTCGCGTAATCCTTGAACGAGACGCAGCCGTTCGACTGGCCGTTCGGCCCAAGCATATAGGTATGGGCGAGGATGCCGGCGCGGCCGAACATGTTGCCCTCGCCGATCGGGTTCAGGCGGATCGCCTGCACGCCGTGAAACAGCTTTTCGCGCAAGGTCAGCTTGTAGGTGTTGGGCGGGGTCGCGCCATGCATGCGGATATGGACGTGTTTCGGGTCGTCCATCTTGGGACCGAGCCCGGAATGCGCTTCCAGCCGGTCGCCATTCGGCATGTACACGACCTGCGCGGTGATGTCGTAGATCGCGGTCTTGGCGAAATTTTCTTCCGGCTCGACACCAAGACCGTCGAACGGCGTCAGCGCCGCGAGCTTCGGACGCCTGCGCGGCAGCGGGGTCTGATCGGCAAGCGCCACGGCCTGCTGGAAATGGTCCGGCTCGAAGCGGCTGATGCGTGAGTAATCGGGGGCGGGGAAGTCAAAAAGTGCCGGCGGCAGCACCGTGTCCGGATCGGCGAAGGAGCGCTGCTCCGACTCGAAGGCGCCGGCGCTGAAGGGGGCTAGCGACAGGATCGAGGGCTGGTCCTCGTCGTCGTGCGTGGCTTCGATTTCGGCCGGCAGGTCGTTGGTGAGCGCCTGCTGATTCGCCACCACCGATCCCAGCAGCCGGTAGCGGACGCCGTCCGACGCCGAATTCGACGCCAAGCGGAATATCCGATCGTGCCGCATGCGAGGCCGAAAGCCGGGCGCCCGTGATGCCGATGGCGAAGGTGATCGCTACCACAGCGAAGGCGAATAGCGCGCTGCCGAGGGTCAATCGGGCAACCAGCCTGCGGGTCACGGACCGCTCCGCCGGAGCGTGGACATGCAGCGGATAAAACACCGAAGCGGATATAGCGCGCGCGCTTACCGGCAAACCTGAACCCCCAAAGGCAACGCCGGATCCCCCCGGCAATCACCCTGCCGGTAGACCCCGCGGATGGGGCACGAGAAGGGACGGCGCTTGGCCAAATCATGGCCACTTCAGGCAAAATGCGGGCAGGGACTACCCCGTTAGGCCGCGAGGTACAAAAAAACCCCGCCGTTTCGGGCGGGGTTTTCAAGTCGTTCAAGCAGAGGGAGGTTCAACGCGTCGTCTACTAACCCCAGGGACGTAATAAGGGACGAAAATCAGGCAGGAATTCGGACCTCTTCCTCGAGCGGTTCGCGCAGCACATAGCCGCGGCCCCATACCGTCTCGATGTAATTTTTGCCGCTCGAGGCATTGGCAAGCTTCTTTCGCAGCTTGCAGATGAAAACGTCGATGATCTTGAGTTCGGGCTCGTCCATGCCGCCGTAGAGATGATTGAGGAACATCTCCTTGGTCAGCGTCGTGCCCTTGCGCAGCGAGAGCAGCTCGAGCATCTGGTATTCTTTGCCGGTCAGGTGCACGCGCGAGCCGTGAACCTCGACCGTCTTCTGGTCCAGGTTGACGACCAGATCGCCGGTATTGATGACGGACTGGGCGTGGCCCTTGGAACGCCGCACGATCGCGTGGATGCGCGCCACCAATTCGTCCTTGTGGAAGGGCTTGGTCATATAGTCGTCGGCGCCGAAGCCGAGGCCTCTGACCTTGTCCTCGATGCCGGCCAGGCCGGACAGGATGAGGATCGGGGTCTTTACCTTCGCGACCCGGAGCGAGCGCAGAACTTCAAAGCCCGACATATCGGGCAGGTTCAGGTCGAGAAGGATGATGTCGTAATCATAAAGCTTCCCGAGGTCGACGCCTTCCTCACCGAGATCGGTGGTGTAGACGTTGAAGCTCTCGGACTTGAGCATCAGCTCGATCGACTGCGCTGTGGCGCTATCGTCCTCAATCAGCAAAACGCGCATGCCAGTCCCCTCTTTCGCCGCTGCGGGGCCAAAGACGGCACGCCGGAGCGGCGGCCCTTCAAACGCCTTGCAACAATACGATTCGGGAACGTTACCCCCGCTATGGTTAACAAATGCTGATTCCGGTTCGCAAGTGTTCTCTAGGCTGGTTCAGGTGAATCGGCCTAAATTATTACCGGGTTACAGCTTTTGCCCCCAGACGCAGGTTCATGTTCCGCTTCAAGAGTCGGTTTTAAGCGACTCCGGCGATCCGCCTTCGAAAACGACCGAAGGTGAACCGCCCGTACCGTCGCAAGAACGGTGTCGCAATGATTAACGACCCGGGTAAACACACCGTTAAAGTCGTGGCCGCGAGATAGGATTTCGTGAAGGCATTGAATAAGCAGATTGTCCAATTCTGCCGGACCTCCGCTCGCCGAAGCCGGGGGTTCGAGAATTCGGAGGCGTTGGATGGGTCGAGACGGCCTGTCCGCCCTTCGCAGCTGCGGGATGTTTTCGCGACACGGGCCGCGATTTTTTTACGCTGACAGATCCTACGACTCTTTTTGCCGCAGCCTGAAGTGAGGCGAGGGTTGTCGGCCGGAGAACTACTCGCGGCCAACGGTTAGCTCGCGAGGCGAGCCGCCTGTCAGCCAGAGGCGGACTCGCCCGGCCATCGCACAGGCAAGCAACCATGTTGGCTGAGCCATATCAGCGGCTTGCGGCAATTCTCCGCGGTTTGGAAACACAAAAATAACGATAGGTCTTCACAATCCCCCGGATATGTGGGGTGGCTGCACGTTTGTCGTGCAGCGCTGTTACCCGTTGGGGCTTCGGGGAGTATGTGTCGATGAAGTCGCGTGAGACGCTGATCCGCTTGCGGAAATTCCAGGTGGACGAGAAGCGCCGCCGGACCGTGCAGATTGAAACCATGATTGCCGAGTTCGATCGGATGACCGTCGAACTCGATCGCGAGGTCAAGGCCGAGCAGGACCGTGCCGGTATCCAGGATCCCGGGCATTTCGCCTATCCGACCTATGCCAAGGCCGCCAATCAGCGGCGCGAGAACCTGAAGCACTCGGTCGAGGATCTGCGGCTGCAGCTTGACGATGCGAAGGCGGCGCTGGCGGAGGCGTTCGAGGAATTGAAGAAAGTCGAACTGCTCGATGAACGCGACCAGGCGCGGGATCGCGCAGACGCCAGCGTGCGCGAGCAGATTGATATCGAATCCATCGGCATCATGCGCATTCGCAATGTGGTGAGGGTGTAGGCACCGGCCTCTCATTCCCGCCCCCCTGAAACGGGGAGGGGGTCCTTTAGCAAGAACGGATTGACCTCCACCCGACTGCCTCAGCTTCGCTTCGGCAGCCGACCTCCCTTTTTCAGGGGAGGTGAAGACATGAAAGATGGCGTACATTCACGGCGCGTCGTTCGAGTCCGTGATGAAAAGCGCCGGAAAAGTCCTAAGCGTGCTCTCGCTCTATACCCCCGGCCAACCGGTATGGTCGCCCGAGCGCGCCGCCCGCAAGCTCAACGTGTCGCTGGCGACCGGCTATCGCTATTTCAATGCCCTTGTCGCCTCCGGCATGCTGGAGCGGCTGCAGCGCAACCGCTATGTGCTCGGCCCGGCGATCGTTGAGTTGGACCGGCAGATCCGTTCCGCCGATCCGGTTTTGAAGATTGCGCGCCCGGTCATGGTGCGCCTACTCAAGCGCGTGCGGCAGCCGGCGACGGTGCTGCTCTGCCGCTATTTCCGCCAGCAGGTCATGTGTATCCACGAGGAGACCAATCAGGCCGACCACGCCGTCTCTTCGTATGAGCGCGGCGCGCGCCGCCCGCTGATTCGCGGCGCGACATCGAAGGTGATCCTCGCCCATCTGCCGCCGCGCGCCCTTGCCGATATCTGGCACGATCACCGGCGCGATATCGCCACGGCCGGCCTCGGTGAAAGCTTCGAGCAATTCAAGGCGTCGATGCTGGCGCTTCGCAAGACCGGAATCGCAACGGGCTTCGGCGAGGTCGATCCCGGCCGCATCGGGATTGCGGCCCCCTTGTTCGACAGCCACGGCCGCATCGCGGGCTCCGTCTCCATTGTGCTGCAAACGCCGCGTGCGAGCGAGGTCGTCATGAGCCGGCTGAAGGCAGCCTTGGTCAATGCCGCGCGAGAGATCGAACGCATGCGCGACGGAAGCGCACTGCCGAAATCCGGTGCGCGCCGAAGAATCAAGTCGTGAGCGCAGGCGTGGATCTGCGCAGTCATTATCCGGTGGTGATCGCAGGCGGCGGGCCGACCGGACTCACGCTCGCAAACCTGCTCGGCATGTACGGCATCGACTGCCTTTTGATCGAGCGGCACGCCTCGACCGTTCAGGAGCCGCGCGCGGTCTCGATCGATGACGAGTCGCTTCGCACCATGCAGGCCGCCGGCATTGCCGACGAAGTGTTTGCGCAGACCGTCGCAGGCTATGGTTCGCATTATTTCACGGCCGACGGCATTTGCTTCGCCAAGGTTGAGCCGACCGGCCAGCCCTATGGCTTTCCACGCCGCAATGCCTTCCGCCAGCCCATTCTGGAGCGGCAATTGCGCGAGGCGCTCTCGCGATTTTCCTATGTCACGGCTGCCTTCGAGCATGAATTGCTGTCCTTCACGCAATATGACGACGGCATCGCGCTCCAGGTCCGGCAACCGGATGATGGCGAGGCATGCATCACATGCGATTATCTGATCGGCTGTGACGGCGCTTCGAGCGGAGTGCGCAAGGCGCTTGGCATCGCACTCGGCGGTTCGACTTTTGCGGAGCGCTGGCTGATCGTCGACCTTGCCAATTCACCGACGAGTTCGCGCCACACCGTCGTGTTCTGCAATGTGGCGCGGCCCTGTATCGCGCTGCCGGGTCCGGACCAGACCCGCCGCTACGAATTCTATCTGCACCCGCATGAGCGCGACGAGGATTTCCTGAAATCCGACACCGTGCAGCATCTGATGGCGACGCATGACGCCGCGCCCGGCAGCCGCGTGGTGCGGCAGGTGATCTACACCTTTCATGCGCGCATCGCCGAAAGCTGGTCCAATCGCCGTGTGTTCCTGGCAGGCGATGCCGCTCACCTGACGCCGCCTTTCGCCGGGCAGGGCATGAATAGCGGGCTGCGCGACGCCAACAACCTCGCCTGGAAGCTTGCCGCGGTCGTGCGCGGCGAGCTTGGACCGCGCCTTCTCGATAGTTACGAAGTAGAGCGGCGCGATCATGTCGGCTCGATGATCGAGATGGCGTTGCGGCTTGGCCGAATTATGGCGCCGCGCAGCCAGGCCGAGGCCCTCGTGGTGCAGAACGGATTTCGGCTGCTTGGGCTTTATCCGCCGGCGCGCGACTATTTCGCGCAGATGAAGTTCAAGCCTTCGCCGCGCTTCGCCAACGGCTTTCTGCTGCCGGACGGCGGTAGCGCGCGACGAACCCTGGTCGGGCGGCTGTTCCCCCAGCCGAATGTGTTGCTCGAGGATGGCACGATCATCGCACTCGACGACGCGCTGGGGCAGAGCTTTTCAATCCTGATGCGGGGCGTGCCGGATGACGCCGAGATACTCGGCCTTTCCGAGATCGACTTCGGCAATATCCGCCCGAAGGCAGTCATCGTCGCGCCACGGGACGATTCATCGTCTGTGCCCGAAGGCGTCACGCTTTTGCACGAAAGCGAGGCGCAGGATTGGTCAGCTATTCCGGCAGGGCATGTGTTCGTGCTGCGCCCGGACCGCTATGTCGCAGCCTGCGTGCCGCTTGAGCAATGGCCGCGCCGTCGTGCAGACATTGTGGCGTTGATCGATGCGACCTTTGATGGCTCGCCTAAGGAATCCGATATGCATCAGCATCATGTCTCGTCTGCCATGTGATGCCGCTGGCGCTGTAGCGTGATGTCGGCCGGTATCATGGATGTGCCCAGGTTCTCGCGGAGAGGGCGCTCGCACGCGCTGCGACACATTCGGAACAATTCTAGAAGAGGCGCGACGCGCATTCTTCGATCCATTTGACCGGCGTTTTGCAGGGACAATTGACTCCGTGCGCACAGTTTGCGCGAAGGAACTACTCGCGCGCGTTAAGAAATTTCCCACGCCAGCTCGCCACAATCTGTTCGCGCAAACTTTCGTCGCAGAAACATTCGATGGCTTCCGTGTGACGCGCAATCGTGAGTCACGCGCATGTCATGCGCGACCAAATCGTCATCACGGCCGCTTGATTGGCGATACCGCATTGCACCCTTAGTTGTCGGCGACCAGGTGAACGGATGCTCACGTTGAGGTCCGCTTCTGGAGAACTAGGAGACTAAGAAATGAAGACCATCAAAACCGCTCTGATCGCCGCGTCGTTTGTCGCCGTTGCCGCTGCCGCCAATGCGGCGGGCAACGAAGACCTGCTTTCCGGCTATCACGGCAACACGCCTTCGGTCCGGACGTACAATGGTGCGCCATACGCCGCGGTCCCGCAGGATGCGCGTGGGGCCTTCGCGCGATCACGCGGTACGAATGTGCGGCCGCATGTGCAGCATCACAACGACGAACCGCTGATCGACCCGGACTTGCGGTAACTGATTTCGCGGTGGCAAAAGCCGGCGGGAATTTTCCCGCCGGCTTCGCTGCTAGCTTTCGATTAGCTTTCAATTCCGCAATAGCGTGACAGTTTCACCGCCAGATCGAGCAAAGCTTCGTCACCACCCGCCCAGCCGATGAAGGAAAGCCCGATCGGGCATCCGCCGATCGTTCCGATGGGCAGCGAAATCTGCGGCAATCCCGACAGCCCCGCGATGCAGGTCATGCGCATGACCCGGGTGCGCAACGATTCATGCACCTCGTTCGGCGCATCGACAAGCGGCGCGATTGACGGACAGGTCGGCAGCACCAGCAAGGTGCCCGGTTGCGCAATCGAGCGGATACGGTCGCGGGCCCGCTCCTGGATCACGCGCGCCTGCGCCGCCGCATCAGCGGTGACGGTCGCGGCGAAGGCGAAACGGTCGGAGACGCCGGGTCCGAATTGGTGACGAAGTCGCCGTAGATGCTCCAGATTTCTCGCGCCTGGATGATTCGGAATGCCTCGCGCCATACATCGAGATTGTCGGGCGCGATGCGCTGATGCGACGGCTTGGGCAATTCGGCGCTCATGGCCGCGAGCGCTTCGTTCAGCAGCGTTGTGACCTCGGGATCGGCTTGCGCAAACGCATCGTCGAGCACAATAAGCTTCAAAATTTCCGCCGCGGTCGAGTCGCCCCGGAGCAGCACAGGCCCAACGCGCCGGAATACGCCGGGTCCATTCGCCAGCCAGCCTGCGACATCGAAAGAATCCGCCATGTGCATCGCGCCTGCGAGATTCACGCGGCCGTGGGTGGTGCGGATGCCATAGAGCCCGCAGAAAGACGACGGCACCCGGATCGAACCGCCGGTGTCACTGCCGATCGCAAAGTCGCAGGCGTCGGATGCGGCAGCCGAGGCCGATCCGCTCGAAGACCCGCCGGGCAGGCGATCCGGTGCGCGCGGGTTGACCGGCGTACCGTAATGCGCGTTGACGCCGGCGACGCTGTAGAAGAATTCGTCGCATATGGTCTTGCCGATGATGGTGGCGCCGGCATCGAGCAGCTTCTGCACCACGGCGGCATTTTTCGCCGCGGGTTGCTGCGCCGCGAGCCAGTCCGGATTGCCACCGCCGGTACGCTCGCCTGCGATATCGTACATGTCCTTGATCGCAACCGTCAGCCCTGCGAGCGGACCGGTTGCTGCACCCTTGAGCGGTGCCTTCAGGTCGTGCGGGACGAAAGCTGTGCGGATGCGCGTCACCATCACGCCGCCTTCTGCTGGCCGAGATACCAGTCGAGAATCTTCTCGCCGGTCCAGGACACGACGCCGGGCTTCTCCAAAATCTCTTTGAACGCGCGCTGCACATGTCCGATCCGGTGCGGCACACCGGACAGATAGGGGTGACAGGCGATCGCCATGATCTTGGGACGCTCGGCGGATTCCTGGTACAGCCAGTCGAACTGATCCATCGCGCGCTCATAGAAGTGCGTCGAGGGATGATATTGCGAGGTGAACATCACGATATCATGCACCTCGAAGTTATAAGGCAATGCCACCACCGGCTTGTGCGTAGTCTTCAGCGTCACCGGTTCGTCGTCCAGCACCCAGTCGCCGATATATTCGATGCCGGCCTCGCTCAGATAATCGAGCGTGTCGAAAGTCTGCGTCAGTCCGGGCCCGAACCAGCCGCGCGGGCGCTTGCCGGAGAATTTTTCGATCACGTCCATCGCCTGGTGGATCGCGGCACGCTGGTCCTCCAGCTTGTGCATCGGAATTTGCTCATAGCCATGCGCGTTCAATTCCCATCCCGATTCCATGCAGGCGCGCACGACCTGCGGATAGCTTTCGCAGACTTTGGCGTTCAGCGTCACGGTCGGGGTAGCACCGACGCGCTCCAGCATGTCGCGCATCCGCCAGAAGCCGACCCGCATGCCGTATTCGTGCCAGCTCCAGTTCGGATGGTCGGGCAACAGCGGCTGCAATTGCGGCGGCACGATCACCATGCGCGCCATCGCGCGCGAGATATCCCAATCCTCCAGCGCCAGCACCGGCCAGATCACCATGCGCACGCCGTCCGGGAATTTCAGTGGCGGCCGTCCCTCGATCGGCGAAAACGCGATGCGGTCGCGCGGCTGCATGGTGGTTCTCCCATTTTTGATTTGGTCATGGCCGGGCATAGTCGTTCGAAGAACCGCGTCGCGCTGCTCGCCTGTGACCCGGCCATCCCGCTTGGGCTGACGCGGTACCTAGCTAAGCGGGATACGCGGGACAAGCCCGCGTAGGACGGGGTGAGGCATCCGGCTTAAGCGCTAAGCGAGGCGTTTCGGCGAAAAACACCCGGCGGCATACCAAACCGCGCACGGAACGTGTTGGTGAAATGCGACAGATCGTTGAAGCCTGCGCCATACGCAATCTGCGTCACCGTCAGGCCGCTGCAGCGCGGATCGGCGAGCGCGCGCCGGCTGGCATCCAGCCGAAGGTCGAGCAGGGCACGGCCGAATGACATTTCGGCGGCCTCGAAGCGCTTGTGGATCGTGCGCACCGACACCTGCATGTGTTCGGCGAGTGTCTGCGGCGAAAGCTCCGGATCGCCGAGATGGCGGCGCACGAAAGCAAGCATGCGGTCGAGATCGGAGAGCCGCGCCTGTGCCGCCTTGTGCTCGGCATCGGCGCACGCGGTCAGCAGCGCGACTAGATTGCACAGATTGTCGGCCAGCAATTCCGCTTCCGAAACCGAGCCGCAATCCGGCCCTGCCAGACGCTCGATGGTTGCGCGCAGCATTGGATGCAGCGCGGGATCGCGTGCCATCACGCCGATCGGGCGATCGCGCAACCAGGGTGCGCGGCTGTGCAGCAGCGCCGACGGGATCACGGCGATGGCGCGATCGACTGCATTCGGAAACGCGACGCTGAACGGCCGCGCGCCATCCACGATTCCGATATCGCCGGCCTGCAATTCGCAGGAAGCGCCATTCTGCTCCATACGGCCGGTGCCGCTGCGCTGCAGGCTGACGAGATAATGGGCGTGGCTGGAACGTCCGATATGGGCGGGCCGCCGCACGATCCGGTGCGCGGAGGAAGTGAAGGTGGCGAAGCGAAGTTCGCCATAGCCGGCGCAGGCGATATTGCCGGAAAAGTCGTCGTCGGCGGGGTCTTCGGTCGCGACATTCATTACCGCCTCGCATACCGCCTCGCGCCAATAGGCGAATTGGTGGCGGGCCGGGACGTCCTGGGTGGACCAGTGTCTGTTCGTCATAACGCCTTTTTCCTTGCGGCTCCGAAGCTTGCGCTGTCGTCCAAGGGGCTTTGCGCGGAAAACCAAGATTTCCGGGGCTGAATATGCTGCGATTGCCAAGTCCAGTCTACTGGGTCCAGTCCATACGGGAGCCGCGAGGCGTTGCAAACCTCATTCACAGAGCAGCAACTGGCGCGCCCGGAGATCAGGCAGGCCGACGGCATCCTGCGCACCTGCGTGCATTACGGCTTCTGCACGGCGACGTGCCCGACCTATGTGCTGTTCCGCGACGAGAACGATTCTCCGCGCGGGCGGATCGACCTTATCCGCGCCATGCTGGAAAAGGGCGGGGCGCCCGAACGAAAGACGGTACATCACCTCGACCGCTGCCTGTCGTGTCTGTCCTGCGTCACCACCTGCGCGGTCAAGGTAGATTACACGCACCTGATCGACATTGCGCGCACCTATATCGAAAAGCACTATCAGCGGCCGCTCGGCGAACGGATGCTGCGGCTGATGCTGGCAAAGACCTTGCCCTATCCGCGGCGCTTTGCAGCGGCGATGAGATTTGCGAAGCTCGTGCGGCCTTTTGAAAGCTTGTTGCCGAAGCGGCTTGCCAATCTGGTGCAGCTCGCGCAACGCGAGGCCCGGACGGAATTCGTGTCGCCGCGAGTCTTTCCGGCAGCGGGCGCGCGGCGACTGCGTGTACTTCTGTTGGCGGGTTGCGCGCAGCAGGCGCTCGATGGCGAGATTAATGCTGCCACCATTCGGGTGCTGACACGGCATGGCTGCGAGGTCGTGATCGCGGAGGGTGCGGGCTGCTGCGGCGCGCTGCCATTGCATATGGGCCGTGAGGAAGAAGGCAGGGCGCTGGCGCGAAAGAATGTCGCTTCATGGGCGCGCGTGCAGGATGTCGATGCGATGGTTGTGAATGCGTCGGGCTGCGGCACGACGGTGAAGGATTATGGCCATCTGCTCGAAACCGAGGACGGCAAACGTATCGGTGCGATGACGCGCGACGTTACCGAAATTCTCGAGTTCCTCGATCTGCAGGTGAAGAACGACAAATACTATCGCGTCGCCTATCACGATGCCTGCTCGCTGCAGCATGGCCAGCGCGTGATGGCGCCGCCGCGCGACCTGTTGACCAAGGCCGGGTTCGAGGTCGTCGATCTGCCGGAAAGGCATTTCTGCTGTGGCTCGGCCGGGACGTACAATTTATTGCAGCCGCAGATCGCGGAGACGCTCGGCCAGCGCAAGGCATCGCATGCGGAAAGTCTCGATCCGGATTTTATCGCCGCCGGCAATCTCGGCTGCATGGTGCAGATCGGGCGCTACACGAAATTGCCGGTGCTGCACACCGTCTCGCTGATCGACTGGGCAACCGGCGGGCCGCTGCCGGCCGCCCTGCGCGGCGTGAACCTGCGGGAGCCGCAGCCCAAACCGAAAGCGGTTGAAGTGACAGCGGGCGCAACAGCGCCTTCGGGCGATTCAGGTTTCTGGTAATGATGAGGACGATGAGATGAGCACGATGGATACGTTCTTCGCCGCGACCGAGAAGGCGCTCGGGTCAGGCAGCGTCAACCGCTCCGAAGAGACCATTCGCCGCTACGGCGAGAACACGATGGCGGGCGGCGACAAGCGGCCGGCGGGCGTGGTCTATCCGTCATCGACGGCGCAGGTTCAGGCGGTGGTTCGTCTTGCGAACCAATACAAGACGCCGCTCTATCCGGTTTCGACCGGCCAAAATATCGGGCTCGGCTCGCGCTCGGCGCCGCGCGAAGGGCAGGTGGTGGTCGATCTCGGCTTCAAGATGAACAGGATTTTGGAGATCGACGAGAAGCTCGCCTTCGCGGTGGTCGAGCCGGGTGTTTCTTACCAGAATCTTTATGACGAGCTGGTTCGCCGCGGCAATAAGCTGATGCTCGATGTGACCTCTGGCCCGCCGCAGGGCGGCATGATCGGCAACGCGCTCGACAAGGGCGCGGGCTACACGCCCTATTTCGATCATTTCGGATTTTCCTGCGGCCTCGAAATCGTGCTCGGAAACGGTGACCTGCTTCGCACCGGCGACGGTGCGCTGGATTCGGAGACGCTCGCCAACTGGCACACTTCGAAATATTCTTTCGGCCCGATCCTCGACGGCATTTTCGCGCAGTCGAATTACGGCATCGTCACGCGCATGGGCGTCTGGCTGTTGCCGAAGCCGCCGGTGGTGCGTTCCTTCCACTTCGCATTCCCCGACGACGCCGATCTCGAACAGATCGTCGAACTATGCCGGCCAATGAAGCTGTCGAATTTCGTGCCGACGCTGTTTCGGGTCTCGAACGATCTTTATCTCTGCGGCTCGGAAGGCGAGAGCGTCGAATATGCGGCGTCCAAGGGCAAGAAATCGATCAGCGATGAGGGCCGCAAAGCGTTGCAGAAGAAGCACGGGCTCGGCGCCTGGAACGTGTCGGGCGCTTTCTACGGACCCAGCATGGCGGCGCTCGATCCGATGATCCAGCGCGTGGTCGATCATTTCGGCCAGAGCAAGAAGGCGACCTATATTCCGCATGAGGAGGCGGGGAAAATTCCGCCTTTGCAGGTCGCGATCAACGCCTTTTCAGGTATTCCGAGCCTCGGCGAATTGGGCCTTCTGAAATGGCGGCCAGGCGGCGGCAATCTGTGGTTCCTGCCGGGGACGCCGATGGACGGCAAGGTCGCCAACGAATTCCAGACCATCTGCCGCGGCATCTACGAAGACCACGGCATGGATTACATGGTGATGAATGTGTGCGGGCCGCGCTTTGCGCGCGGCCTGCACGTGATGACCTTCAATCGCGAGGATGCCGACGAGCGGGCGCGTGCTGACGCCTGTTACCGGAAAATGTCGGAAGCGGTCGGCAAGCGCGGCGTGTTCGTCGGCCGTGCGCCGGTGGATTACCACGACTTCCACATGCAACAGGCGATGCCGGCTTACCGCAACGCCTGCAATGGCATCAAGAATGCGCTCGACCCGGAAAATGTGATCGCGCCGGGGCGATACGGGATTGGGTGAACCGGTTCGTCATGGCCGGGTCATAAGGCGTCAACGACACCGTCTTCGACGGCTTTGCCCGGCCATGACCAAGTCAGGAAATCACCCTTATCGGTTTGCCGTCCAGCCACGCACGGATCGCCTCCACCATGCCGCCATAGAACAGCTTGTAGCCGTCCTGCGTGACGTAACCGAGATGCGGGGTGAGGATCACATTCGGCAGCTTGCGATAGGGGTGGTTCACCGGCAGCGGCTCGACATCGAACACGTCGAGGCCCGCGCCCGCGATCGCGCCTTTCTGCAGCGCCGCGATCAAAGCCGCCTCGTCGATGATCGGTCCGCGCGAGGTGTTGATGATGTAGGCCGTCTTTTTCATCATCGCGAGGTCGGTCGCGCTGACCAGACCGCGGGTGCGGTCGGATAGCTGCGTATGAATGGTGATGAAGTCGGATTTCTGAAACAGGTCGGCCTTGGTAGCGTATTCGACACCGAGTTCGGCGCATTTTTCCGGCTTCAGGTTCTGACTCCACGCAACGACCTTCATGCCGAAGGCCTGCGCCACCTTGGCGACGCGTGCGCCAAGATTGCCGAGCCCGATAATGCCGAGCGTGTGCTGGAACAGGTCGGCGCCGACGGTCGCCTGCCAGGGTTCGCCCGCCTTCATGCGGGCATTCTCGACGCTGATGTTGCGCGCCAGGTCGAGCATCAGCCCGATCGCCAGTTCCGCGGTCGGATGCTTGGCTCCTTCGGTGCCGCAGACGATGACCCTGCGCTCCTTTGCCGCCGCCACGTCGATCGCCGCATTGCGCATCCCGCTCGTGACCAGCAGTTTCAGGTCGGGCAGCTTTTCGATCACCGCGCGAGGAAACGGCGTGCGTTCGCGCATCAGGCAGACGATGCCGTAACCTTGCAAAGCGTGTGCGACCTCATCCGGGCCGCCAAGGCCTTTATTGAAGACAGTGACGTCGATGTCCTTTGCCACGCCGGACCAGTCGGCCATCTGAAGTGCGACATTCTGGTAGTCGTCGAGCACGGCGCAGCGATAGCGCATGGGGAACCTTCTTGTCGGAGCGTTGAGCCGGCACAGCAATACCGATCTGTGGCAGGCGCGCAACCCGATCCGCCCTTGCGCGGCACCGGTTGAACCTTTTTGCGCGCCGGTATCACCTATCTTTTATCCGCCCGCTGGCGCTGGCAGAATAAGGTATTCAAAGCCAAGGAAATGGCGGAGGCTTGCGGCATGAAGCGCCTGGCGACGATGCTGTGCGGCCTGATGGCCGCTTTTGCGCTGTTCTTGAGCGAGGCGCGCGCCGAAAAGCGCGTGGCGCTGGTCATCGGCAATGGCGGCTATCAGAATGCCTCGAAGCTGACCAATCCGCCGAACGACGCCGCCGCCATCGCGGCAATGTTTCGAGATGCCGGGTTCGAAGTGGTCGAAGCCAAAACCGATCTTGGCAATCTGGAATTCAAGCGCGTCGTGCGCGAATTCACCGCAATCGCCCGCGACTTCGAGATTGCTGTGCTGTTCTTTGCCGGACACGGCATCGAGGTGAATGGCACCAACTACCTGATTCCGGTCGATGCCAAGCTCGCGACCGATTTCGACGTGGAAGATGAATTGCTTTCGCTCGATCGGCTGATGCGCGCGCTGGAACCGGCCAAGCGCCTGCGTCTGATCATTCTCGACGCGTGCCGCGATAATCCGTTCACGCGCAACATGCAGCGCACCGTCGCTACCCGTGCGGTCGTAAACGGCCTCGCCAAGGTCGAACCCGCGACCAGCGACACCCTGATCGCCTTTGCGACCAAGCCCGGTTTCACCGCCGATGACGGTGGCGCCGCGAACAGTCCGTTCACGGCGGCTCTGCTCAAGCACCTGACGGTGCCGGGACGCGATGTGCGTATCGCGCTTGGCTTCACGCGCGATGAGGTGCTGAAATCCACCAACGGGCGGCAGGAGCCGTTTGTCTCCGGTTCTCTCGGCGGCGCAACGGTCACGCTTGTGTCCGAGAAGAAACAGGCCGAACCCAAGCGCGAGATCGTGATTTAGCCTTCGGCCGTCCCGCCGCCGGGCGCGGCCGATCCGCTGCGCGATTACGAATTTGCCGAGCGCGTCGGCACCCGCGAAGCATGGGATTCGTTCCTGTCCGTTCATTCGTCGGGCTTCTACGCGGATCTGGCGCGCGCGCAGCGCGACAAGCTTGCGGTGCGCGGCGCTCCCGCCGCGCCGGTTGCACCTGCAGCGAGGAAGCCTGCGAATATCTCAGTGCTGCCGCCGCCCGGTGCTGCGAGGACGCCGGAGCCGGAACCGGAAGCGAAGCCCGACCTCGCCGAGGTTACTCGCAACCTGCAGACCGAACTACGCCGCATCGGCTGCGATGCCGGCCGTGTCGACGGCAATTGGTCTCCGAGATGGCAAGAGGCGATGAGCGATTTCAATCAGCGCGCCGGCACCAAGCTGGAGGTCAAGACCGCTTCGCTCGATGCGCTTGATGCGGTGAAGGGTCAGCGCGGCCGCATTTGTCCGCTGGTCTGTGGCCGCGGACAGCGAGCCGATGGCGAGCAATGTGTCGCGATTCCGGCGCCGCCGAAAATTCAACCCAAGAAGCAAGCTGTGCGCGAGCCGGAACCGGCTCCGCGGGCGCGCGCGCGAGACCGTGCTCGGACAGCGACGCCTGAGCGGAGAGTCGTACGCGAAGCGCCGGCGCGACCTCAGCCGGTGATACGGCAAGAAGCTTCAGGAAGTCGCCCTGATCGCCATTCGCTCGGCGCGGACTGATCGGTTTCGGTGGCATCGGCCTCAGCTTCTGAGGTGCGTCGCGGCCGGCGCGCGCGTCGTGCCCGGCCGGCACGTCGCCGTTCCCGCAGGGCGGCCGTATGTGCTGCGAAAGCACGCCCGATCGCGGCACTCCCCGGATTTTCTGTCCGTAGGCACCGGCTTTCCAGCGAATTCGGGAGAATCCAAATGGCAGGCGAGGGCAAGCTCGCCCGCCTCGCCCCGCCTTGCCCTTTGAGCGCCGCGCCGCTACTTACAGCCCGCATTTCCAGGCACAGATCGCCCGTTCCGACGCAATCCGCGCGGTTCATCCGGGTTTGCCCAAAGGGTTCGAAAAGCGAATGAACGGCCGCCAATTCGTCTATTTCATGAAGGGTCTCACCAAGGCCTATCCCGGCAACCGCAAGGTGCTGGAAAACATCCACCTGCAATTCTACCCGGACGCCAAGATCGGCGTGCTGGGCGTCAACGGATCGGGCAAGTCGACGTTGCTGCGCATCATGGCCGGCATCGACAACGAATATACCGGTGAGGCCTGGGTCGCGCAGGGCGCGCGCGTCGGCTATCTGCCGCAGGAGCCCGAACTCGATCCGGACAAAAGCGTTCGCGAGAACGTCATGGAAGGCGTCGCCAAGCAGAAGGCGGTCCTCGACCGCTACAACGAACTCGCGATGAATTATTCCGACGAGACCGCTGATGAGATGACCAAGCTGCAGGACGAGATCGAGGCACAGGGCCTGTGGGATCTCGATTCCAAGGTCGACCAGGCGATGGAAGCCTTGCGCTGCCCGCCCGACGAAGCCGACGTATCGTCGCTGTCCGGCGGCGAACGCCGCCGCGTTGCGCTGTGCAAGCTGCTGCTCAACGCGCCGGAATTGCTGCTGCTCGACGAGCCGACCAACCATCTCGATGCCGAGAGCGTGGCCTGGCTCGAGGGCCACCTTCGCAATTATCCGGGCGCGATCCTGATCGTCACCCACGACCGCTACTTCCTCGACAACGTCACGAGCTGGATTCTGGAGCTCGATCGCGGCAAGGGAATTCCCTACGAGGGCAATTACACGTCCTGGCTCGGCCAGAAGCAGAAGCGGCTGCAGCAGGAGGGCCGCGAGGAAGAATTGCGCCAGCGCACCCTTGCCGCCGAGCAGGAATGGATTTCAGCATCTCCCAAGGCGCGGCAGGCGAAGTCGAAAGCGCGCTATCAGCGCTATGAGGACCTGCTCAAGAAGGCTGGCGACAAGCAGACGACAACGGCGCAGATCGTCATCCCGGTCGCGGAGCGGCTTGGCCAGAATGTGGTCGATTTCGAAGGCCTGAACAAAGGCTTCGGCGACAATCTTTTGATCGACGACCTCACCTTCAAGCTGCCGCCCGGCGGTATTGTCGGTGTGATCGGGCCCAATGGCGCCGGCAAGACCACGCTGTTCCGCATGATCACCGGTCAGGACAAACCGGACGCCGGCTCCATCAAGATCGGCGAATCCGTGCAGCTTGGCTATGTCGACCAGTCGCGCGATGCGCTCGACGGTTCCAAGTCGGTCTGGGAAGAAATCTCCGGCGGTGTCGACCAGATCATGCTCGGCAGGAAAGAGGTGAATTCGCGCGCCTATTGCTCCTCGTTCAACTTCAAGGGCGCCGACCAGCAGAAGAAGGTCGGTCAGCTTTCCGGCGGCGAGCGCAACCGCGTACATCTCGCCAAGATGCTGAAATCCGGCGCCAACCTGTTGCTGCTCGACGAACCGACCAACGATCTCGACGTCGATACGCTGCGGGCGCTTGAAGAGGCGCTGGAGGATTTCGCCGGCTGCGCCGTCATCATCAGCCACGATCGCTGGTTCCTCGACCGCATCGCGACCCACATGCTAGCCTTTGAAGGCGACTCGCATGTCGAGTGGTTCGAGGGCAATTTCCAGGATTACGAGAAGGACAAGATGCGGCGTCTGGGGCAGGACAGCATCATCCCGCACCGGCTCAAATACAAGAAGTTCACGCGATAACAAGCGAAGCGGCGTAAGGCGCGTGCGCCTTTCGCCGGTAACGCCTGGCTGTGCGGGTCGCCGCTATTGCGGCTTGGCGCGAGCGGCGGTTTTGGCCGGCTTCGGCGCTTTGGCGGCGACCGGCTTGGCGCTGACAGGCTGGGCGCCGATCGGCTTGCCGTTTCTCACGGCCTTGTCACGATCGGCACCAAAAAAAAGCCCGCAGGTTGACGCTTCCGTCGCGCTGAGTTCGCGGTTCTCCGTCGCGTTCGCGTAGAACGCAGCAAAGATGATGCCGGCCATGCAGGCCTGAGCGGAAGCGGGTTTTGCGGAAAACGCCAGTCCGGCAATTACGACTGTAGCGATTACGATTTTCTTCATGTGCACCCCCCGATGCGGATCGGGGCAGTAAAGCAGAGTCGCAATGAATTGTCGTCAGGATTTAACAGAACTTGTTGTCGGTCGACCGTGGTGCAAGGCAAAAATCGCCTATATCCACGCCAATTCATGCGGTAAGAGCACGTCAACCAATCACGGGAAACGCGTTGATGGCCGATTGGAGCGCCAAGCAATATCTGAAATTCGAGGATCAGCGCACGCGACCGGCGCGCGATCTGGCAGCGCAGGTCCCGCTCGCCTCCGCGCGCAAGGTTTTCGACCTTGGCTGCGGTCCCGGTAATTCGACGCAATTGCTGACGGAGCGTTTTCCGGATGCGGACGTGATCGGGCTCGATTCCTCGCCCGACATGCTGCGGCAGGCACGGGAACGCCTGCCGGCTTGCGAATTCGTGCAGGCGGATTTGACCGCATGGTCGGCACCGGCCGATGCCGAATTGCTCTATTCCAACGCCACCTTCCAATGGGTGCCGGACCATCTCGCGGTCATGCTTCGGTTGCTCGAAAGTCTGAAGCCGGGCGGTGTGCTTGCCGTGCAGATGCCGGACAATCTCGACGAGCCCTCGCATGTGTGGATGCGCGAACTCGCGCACGAGGAGCCGTGGTCGAAACTGCTGCCGAAAAATCCGCGCGACCGCGCCGTGCTGCCCTCGGTCCAGGAATACTACAACGCGCTCAAGCCGCATTGCTCGCAGCTCGAAATCTGGCACACCTTCTATCAGCATGCGCTCGACGGCCCGGAGGCGATCGTCGAATGGGTGAAGGGAACGGGCCTGCGTCCCTTCATCGATCCGCTGCCGCCCGAGCATCGCGAGAGTTTTTTGCGCGCCTATACCGCGCGGATCGCCGCGGCCTATCCGGCGCAATGCGACGGCAAGGTGTTGTTGCGCTTCCCCCGCCTGTTCATCGTCGCGTGCCGATAGGCCACCCATGACCGCCGTCACGCCCACGTTGTCCGGACTTGCATCCTTGCCGGGGCGTGAGGTCAAGGGCCGCTGCGAAGCATTGTACGTGGAGACCGAGCCTTATCCGGAAACCAGGCAGGTCGAGGAATTGGTTCTCGATCTGCAAGGCATTCCGGGCACGCGGCATTACGGTTTCACGCGCAAGGCCGGTCCGCGCGAGCCCTGGTATCGGCGCGGCATGGAGATGCGCTCGGGGCGGCAGATCACCATCGTGTCGTGCGAGGAGATCGCCGCGATCGCGGCGGCGATGCAGATCGATGCGCTCGCGCCCGAATGGATCGGCGCCAATGTGGTGACGTCGGGGATCGCCAACCTGTCGATCCTGCCATCCGGCACGCGGGTCGTGTTTGCGGAGGCGACGCTGGTGGTCGAGGCCCAGAACGCACCCTGCCGTATCGCCGGCAAGGCAATCGCACAGCACCTGACGCCGGACGCTCCGCCGGGCGGGCTCGATCTGACCTTTCCGAAAATGGCGAAGGGTTTGCGCGGTGTGGTCGCCTCGGTCGAGCGGGCCGGGACCATCCGGGCGGGCGAAATCGTCACGGTCAAGGTCTCGCCGCAAACCTTGTGGCAGTCTGCCTGACCTGATGCTCAAACGAGTAGCTTTTCCGATGATTCGGGCTGCCGCCTTCGCATGTTTCGCCATCGCCATGCTTGTTGCGGGACCCGCGCGCGCGCAGGGCGAAGTGCCGTTCCAGCAATGGCTGCAATCGCTGTGGCCGGAGGCTCAGGCGCAAGGCATCACGCGCAAAACCTTCGACGATGCGACGCGTGGCTTGAAACCCAATCTTGCGCTGCCGGACCTGATCATCCCGGGCAAACCGAAGGAACAGCCGAAGGGCCAGGCGGAGTTCGAGCGCACGCCGTCCGAATATCTGTCCGAGACACAGCTTGCGCGGCTGAGCGAGCAGGGCCGCAAGCTCGCCGCCGAACACGCCGCGACGCTTGCCGCGATCGAGCAGCGCTTCGGCGTGCCGCCCTCCGTGCTGATCGCGATCTGGGGACGCGAGACCAATTTCGGAAATTTCAAGCTGCCGCACAACGCCATCGAGGTGCTGGCGACGCAGGCCTATCTCGGGCGCCGCAAGGACATGTTCCGGCAGGAATTCCTGCTGGCGCTGAAAATCCTGCAGGAGCAGCACGTTTCCTATGCGGCGATGAAAGCGTCCTGGGCCGGCGCCATGGGTCACACCCAGTTCCTGCCGACCGACTTTTTCAAGTATGGCGTCGACATGGACGGCGATGGTCATCGCGACATCTGGAATTCCATCCCCGATGCGCTTGGTTCGGCTGCAAGCCAGTTGCTTGCGAAGGGCTGGGACAAGGGCAAGCGCTGGGGCTTCGAGGTGAAACTGCCCGGCAATGTCGATTGCTCGATCGCCGAGCCCGATACCAGGATGCCGGTCGCCGAATGGATCAAGCGCGGTTACGCGCCGCTGACCTACAAGCCCTCACGAGAGGAATTGGCTGAGGAAGCTTCGCTATTCCTGCCGGCGGGTTTGAACGGACCTGCCTTCCTGACGCTGAAAAATTTCTACGTGTTCAAGGCCTATAACTTCGCCGATCTGTATGCGCTGTTCGTCGGCAATCTTTCGGACCGGATCGCGGGCGGGAAGAATTTCGCAAATCCCTGGGGCAAGATCGTGCAGGCACGGGCCTCCGACATCGAGCAGATCCAGCGCAACCTGACCAAGACAGGATTCTACAGCGACAAGATCGATGGCAAGGCCGGGATGAAGACCCGCGCCGCGCTCGGCGCCTGGCAGAAAGCAAAAGGCGTGACGCTCGATTGCTGGCCTTCGCGCGCGCTGGTCGAGCAGACGCAGTCGCAATAAGTGGCGTTTGAATGCCAATAAAAAAACCCGGCGGGCTTTCGCCGGCCGGGTTTTTGAACTCATCAGGGCTTGATCAGCAGGCCGGAACCCGGCGCACACGCCAGTAATAGCCATCCCAGTAGCGCTGCTTCACCCAGCCGCATTGCGGAGCGTAATAGGCCGGTGCCGGAGCGTAATACGGCGGGGGCGGCGGCGGGGCATAGTAGTACGGAGCAGCGGCGCCAGCGACAATTGCGCCAGCCGCCAATCCGCCCAGAACTCCGGCGGCGACCCAGGCGCCGTCCCGGGCGTCGGCCGCGCCGGGATTGGTGACCACTGCACCTGCGATCGTCAGAGCGGCGACGAGCGCAATGAACATTTTTCTCATGAAGTTCTCCTTCGGGGGCCGCTGCCGGAATCACCGGCGCAGATTCGCGACCCATGCTGCAAAACTAGCGGCAAAACGACCAAGCCCAAACAGCGTCCCACGCCATTTTGTTCCAATTTTGATCACGCGTCGCGATGCGTCGCGCGATTGTTGGAACCGGATCACTGTTGGATGGCAGCTCGGCACCAGACCGGCGCCGGGCATAGCGCATTTCGGTTAAAACTCAGTAGCAGACCCGGATCTTGCGCATCGACCAGCCATAACCGTTCGTGACCGGACGCTGGCGGATAACGCAACCGGGCGGTGGATAAGTCGGAGCAGGGTAATAGCCGGGACCGGGGTAATAGACCGGCGCCGGATAACCCACATAGCCCGGATAATATGGATAGGCCCCGCCGATGATGGCGCCGGCGGCGAGCCCGCCGATGATGCCGGCGGCGACATATCCTCGCCGCGCCTCTGCGGTCTGCGGCGCGCCGAGGGTGGCGGCGACGAGCAAGGCCGCGGCAGTCGCCGCCAGGACAGGCCTTTTCATTCTGAACTCCTTCCAATCTGGACCGACGACCTTATGTCGCCGCCCCGTGAACCTGCGCTGAATGCCGCAGATTGCCCTAACGCCCAAGCCACCGCCATAGCGCCTGCACGATTTGCCGGGGCGCCGCACAGGCGGTGCCCAGCTTGGCGCGCACCGAATGCGCCGGGCTCCGTATTGGCCGGTTGGCGCGCACGGGCTTTGCGACATGCACACGCGGTGCCGGACGCTCTACAGAAGACGACTTGCCGTTGCCGCGTGTCTTGTCAGTGCGTGCGATGGGGCGGGCTGGGGCGTGTTTGCGCCGCAAATGCGAAAGCGCTTGCGGGCCGACCCTGGCAAGGAAATCCTTCTCGCGCTCATGGGTCAACTTGCTGATGGCGCGCGCAAGCGGCAGCCAGCGAACCGCGCTCACGTCCTTCATCAATTTAGCCACGGGCTCGCGGCTTGCCTCCATGCGCCAGAAGCGGACGGTCTTCGGCCGGCCCGAGGTCGTATAGGCGAGCGAGCCGAGAAACTCGCGCACCTTCATGTCGTGACCGGTTTCCTCGATCGCTTCGCGTTTGGCGGCGGCGAGCGGAGTCTCGTTGCGGTTGAGCTTGCCCTTCGGCAGCACCCAGCTTTTCTGGCGGCGCAGCCGGACGACGGCAAAAACCGGCTGTGCCCGCCCGCGGGTGACGATCCCGCCTGCGGCAAGTATCGGGCTGTGAGCTGCTGCGTTTTTCTTCTTCTTCTTCTTTTTCATGACATATCGTGACGCCGAATCTTGACGGCGACGCGACATCATAACTGAATCGGATGCGATCAAAGAGGCCCGGAGCGAACTTATACTCGGGTTGTGCGCTTACGCCGCGTCGTCGGGATTGAGCCCAAAGCGCTTGCAGAGCGAGCGCACCACATGCGCATCGCTGCCGCCGTGGATGGCGCCGACCACGGCTGACTTCACCTTGCCGCCTTCGGTCCCGACCACTGCGATGTAGAGCTGGTTGCCGCTCTGGCCAGGAAGGGTGCTCTTGGCATCGACCGTCGCGCAGTAATTTACGTCGCCCGTGCCGGCGCTGCCGGGAAATTTTGCCCAATGGAACTTGGCCGCGCGCGGGTCCTTGATGACGCGCCCGACCGCATCCGTGATGACCTTCTTTTCATCCGGCTCAAGGTCGCGGCTGCCAAAGGCAGAGCCGCCCTGCTGGGATACGCAGCCCGCTACCGAAAAGACAGCCATGACAACGGCCGCCACGCTCACCAATTTCCGAACCATCGCCCGCCCTGAACCAAATTCCGCAAACCGAACCGCTACGCGGTCATTGCGGCTTGATTCCGGCTTCCTTGATGATCGGCCACCATTTGTCAATTTCGGCTTTGTGATAAGCGCCGAGTGCCTGCGGAGTCAGCTGATCTGACGGGAATATATCCTGCGCGATCTTGGTCAGCTTCTCGCGGGTGTCGGGATCGGCCAAGGCCTTGACCAGAGCCTGATTGAGTTTGGTCACGATCTCCTGGGGAGTGCCCTTCGGCACCCAGAACGCATGCCAGAACGAGAAATAGAAGCCGGGCAAGCCGGCTTCGTCGGTCGTCGGAATTTCCGGCGCGACGGCAATGCGCGACTTGGCCGTAACCGCATACGCCTTGATGTTGCCGCCACGCACCTGAGGCATCGATACCGCCGGCGTGTCCAGCATCACGTCAAGCTGGCCTGCGACCAGGTCCTGCATCGATTGTCCGGCGCCGCGATAGGGCACCATGGTGTAGTTTGCGCCGATCGCCTTCTGGAACAGCAGGCCGCCGACATGGCTTGGAGTCCCGATACCGGAATTGCCCTGCGAGGCCTTGTTCTGGTTGTCCTTCAGCCAGCCCACCAGATCTTTCAGGTTTTCCGCAGGCATGGTCTTGCGGGCCACGATCAGGAACGGCTGGGTAGAGATCAGCCCGACCGGCTCGAAGTCGTTCACGAGATCAAAGTTCAGCGGATAGATCGCACCGCTTGCGACATTGGTGCCCCATTGCCCGATGCCGATGGTGTAGCCGTCCGGTGCGGAGCGTGCGACACGGCCGACGCCGATGCTGCCGCCGGCGCCGGTGGTATTCTCCACCACGATCGGCACGCCGCCCAAATGCGGTCGCATCGCTTCCGCCATGATACGGGCGATCACGTCGGTCGATCCGCCGACACCGAGCGGCACGACCATCGTGATCGGACGCGACGGATATTCCTGCGCCTGTGCGTGCGACAGCGACAACGCTGCGAGCAGCGCGAGCAGAATGCGTTTCATGTGCGTTTCGCTTCCCTGATGGTTTTTCAGGAAGCTAGCATGGAAACCACATCCCCTGGCGAGGGGACGCAGTGCGGAATCGTCTCACGATGTGAAAATCGTCAGGACCAGAGCCGCGACCACAACACGGCGATCAGACCGATTGTTGCGGCAATGACGACCGGCGCCGTGCGGGTCCGCCATTCGCTGCCGAACGGACGGTGCCGACCGCAATAATAGCAGCGATGGAATTTGACCAGGATCGGTTCGTTGCTTGGAATCGCGGTACCGCAACCGATACATTCGCGGCCACAATCGTGACCGGGCGCTACTTTCGGGTCCGAACGCGACATACGAAACTCCCATCAACGCGCACGCAGGCAAAACGCGCAGGCAAGAAGCGCAAGCAAGACGTGGAATTCCGTGGCGATGGTAGGAGTGCCGGTTTGACAAATTGTTAACCGGCGGTGCCTTTCGGGCTCTCGATCCGGCCGCGATCCTGAAGCCAGCGGGCCACGAGCCAGCAGCCCATCGCCCAGCTTGCGCCGGCGCACCATCCGGCCAGCACGTCGGTCGGCCAATGTACGCCGAGATAGATCCGGCTTGCGCCGACCGCGAGCGTCAGCAGGATAGCGATCGAGATCAGATAGACTTTCAGGCGCGTTCGGCTTTGCTCGCGCGCGAGCAGGGCGCCCAGCGTGAGAAACGTCACCGCTGACTGCATGGCGTGTCCGCTCGGAAAACTCATCGACTGCACGTCGACCAGATGCGCGACAAGCTCCGGCCGTGGCCGTGCGAATAATACCTTGAGAATCTCGCTCAATGCGATGCCGCCCGCGGTGGCAACCAGCACGAACAGGGCGGCCGCGCGCTTGCCGTCCATGACGAGATAGCCGATCACCACAAGCGTTGTAATGGCGACGAACGTGAAGCTCCCGAGGCTCGTAACGTCGCGCATGACGTTTTCCAGCCAGGCGGGACCGATCGGGTCCGCCAGGTCTGCCGGATTGCGCAAGGCGCGAAGCAGCTTCTCATCGAAAGAATACGTGCTGCCGCTCGAGATCACGCTCGCGATCTTGGCAAAGCCAAGAACCAAGGCCGCGATCAGTGCGAGGATCGCGAATGGCGCAAGTTCGGCGAGCGATCGCGTGCGAATTTGCTTTTGCGCATTCGAAAGAATCCGGATCACAACACACCTTTAAGACTTTGCCGCCGCGCCGAATCGCGGACGCGATTCGTTCTAACGGAACAGACGTGAACCTTGTTCCGCTCTGGGACAAAATGGAAGACGGAAAGCTATCGGCGATTCGTCAGCGCGCGCCCGCGTCGCGCGCGACTCTCGAAGCCGGGCCACTTACTCGCGGGGCCGGCTGCGTGGGCAGCGGGCAGGATGCAAACGCCGCGTCGATTGCCGCCGGTGCGCCGTCGACATTGAATTCGGCCGTCGTCATGCCGTTGATCAGCGCCGTCACCGTCACATCGAGACGCTTGGCGCCGCGCAGATCGGTCGCCAACTGCGCAACATCTTTCTTGTCCTCGATCATGACGGTCTGGAAGTCCTGCAGGATACGGGCATTGGGTCTGCGCGCGGGATTGTTGTCGGCCTTGTAGGTCACTCGCGAATTCCGATCGGAACCGACGTCGCTCGAGAAGTGGAGCCGCACCACCGGATCGCCGTCGAAGCACAGCAATTGCAACGATGCCATCTGCTGAGCGGTCGGAGACTGCTTGCTCACATTGGCGTTACGGCTGCGCGTCATCAGCACCGCGCTTTGCACAGGCTTGTCTGCGACGCGATCCGCGCGCTGCTCGACTTTCCATTCGCCGGCAAGCGGAGTGCCGAGATTGCCGCCGGCGCAGGCGCCGAGCGCACAGGCAAAAATCATCGCAGCGACAGAACGCACCAGCAGACCCCCCAAGATACCTCCAGTCTGCACAGGTCGATTACGAGAGGCAACGGTTGCGGGGGAGCTGGCTCGGGCCGCGCCGGCGATGGCATGCCCGCGGCTGGCGCCGAGGCATAAAAAGTCCGGAAATTGCCAGGCCGAACTTTGAAAAGTCCGGTAAGCTTTCACCGTCACTGTGCCGATTCGGCCATAGCGACCGAAGATCTTGGAGGGGCGAACCGGTTAGTGGCGCGAGCTTTGCTTGTCAGTTCAGTGTCAATCACTGCTGAAAGAAAAAAAGCCATGTCACATCCGCTGACCAACTGTAACGAGTCACCGAAAATTTCGCTTCTGGTGTCGTTGTCCCGGAAATTCGGGGCGTTTTTGAAGGCCAGGGGCCGCCCGCGCGCCACTTATGCGATTGCGCTGGCGGCCGTTACGGCGCTCGCCGTTGCGGGCGTCGCATTCGCCGCTGACTATCAGTATCACTCCAATCCGTGGCTGTTGTCATGGATCCCGGCGACCTGCTGCGTAACCAACGATTGCTGCTGGGAAGTCTCGGAACGTGAACTGCGCGCGTTGCCGGATGACGAGTGGGAAGTCCGCTCGACCGGCCAAGTGCGCAAGCGCACGGCCTTTTCGCCCGACGGCAAATTCTATCGCTGCGCCTGCGATTACGACAACGTCGACAAGCACTGGGTGAAGCATCAGGGCGCCAACACGCGCTGCATCTTCGTGCCCATGCGTTCGGCACAGGCTTCGTTTCCGAAGCACGCGCGCGCGCATTGATGGAGTGAAATACCGCCGGGATGACGAGGTCCCGGGGTGCTGAGGCCGAATGTCGTTCGCATGGAATTGCGAGCCGAGGGAGGTTTGCATGTCTGCAACGCATCCCGGCAGCGACAATCGCACACGGCTTGCGCCATTGACGCGCCCTCGCGCGCGCGGAAGGATCGCGGTGCCACATCTGATGGCTGGAAAGGGGCGCTCATGATTCTTCGGAATGTCGGTTGCCAATTTCACCGTGCTGCATGTCGCCATCAGCATGATCGCTATTTTTGCAGGCTTCATCGTGGTGGGAGGCATGTTCTCCAATACCGGCCTCGCCGGCTGGACGGCATTTTTCCTGTTCATGACGATCCTGACCAACGTGACCGGCTTCCTGTTTCCGATCGGTGGCTTCACGCCAGCGCTTGCCGTCGGCACATTGTCGACGCTGTTGCTCGTGGTCGCACTGATCGCGCTCTACGCGCAGAAGCTGACCGGCTCGTGGCGCACGATCTATGTGGTCACCGCATTGATCGGGCTTTATCTCAACGTGTTCGTGCTGATCGCGCAGAGCTTCCAGAAGGTCACTTTCCTGCAAGCCTATGCGCCCACCGGCAGCGAGCCGCCATTCCTCATAGCGCAGGTCACAACGCTGATCGTGTTTGTGCTGCTCGGCTGGATGGCGCTCAGGAGATATCACCCGATGCGTCTGGTGATGTAGCGTCACATCGTTTTCGAGCGAAGGAGGTCAGCCCCGGGAAGAAACACTTTCGGACCTTGCCTGAAATTTGCAAGAATGACGCTATGTCCCGATCCTCGTTCCGAACCTCGGCATTTGTGGCGGTAATTGGCTTCAGCGCGTTCCTTGTTGGGCCGAATTCCGCTCATTCGCAATCCGCCGATCTCGTGCTTTGCGACCGGGTCGCGGCCGATCCCGCCGATCCGGACAAGCCGCGCGACGTGAACGGCGTGACCGAGATCGCCTCGTCCGACATCGCTACCGCGATCAAGTTCTGCAAGAACGCTTCCGCCTCGTCGCGGCGCGCGATGTATGCGCTTGGCCGTGCCCTCGCGGCGGGCGGTCAGACGCAGGAAGCGATCGGCGCCTTTCGCCGCGCTGCCGACAAGGGCTCGACCGCCGCGATGGTGGAACTCGGCGTGATGTATGCGACCGGCGCCGGCGTGCCAAAGGACGAAGCGCAGGCGCGCAAGCTGCTCGAACGCGCCGCCCAGGCGGGCGATGCGCGCGGTGTCGCCAATCTGATGGCGCTGACCAAGGGCAGCGGCGGCCCGGCCGATCCGGTGAAGGCTCGGGCGCTCCTGCAATCGTCGGCGGAGCGCAATTCTGCCGAGGCGCAATATCAGCTCGGCATCATGAATGCGGACGGCGTCGGCGGCGCGAAGGACGAGGCTGCCGCGCGCGCGTTGTTCGAGCGGGCGGCGGCGCAAAACCACGCCGGCGCTCTCGAACGGATGGGAAATTTCACCGAAAAAGGACTCGGCGGCCCGCAAGACAAGGATGCCGCCAAGGCCTATTACGAAAAGGCGGCCGGGCTCGGCAGCGAGGAAGCGAAAGTGGCGCTCAAGCGCCTGCAATGCCCCTACGTGCTGAGGGACAAGCGCGGCGCTGTCCTGACCCATCTCTGTTTCTGACGGGATCGGCAGTCAGTCCTAGTGCCCCGCTTTCGAAGTTCGTCATACGTGGCAGCCCACTGTTACACGAACTTCGGAAGCAAAGGGGCACTAGCTATCCTGCACGTCGGTCTCCGGCCGATCGCTGCCTGAGGCCGTTTCTGTGTGCCATTTGCCGTTCTCGTCTTCCCACTCGATCGCTTCGGTGCGGCCGGGCACGCGCTGCTCGCGCGCGGCAGCCTTCGCGGCCGCAAGCGCAGTCGCATGGGTGGGAAAGCTTTCGGAGAAAACGTCGCCGACCTTGTAGGCCCAGCCGCCGTCGTGCTGGACCAGGCGATAGGTGACGTGGGACATGGCGGACCTCATCGAATTCAGTTGCGGGACATAACGAAGCATCGCAGCACCGCTGCTGACAGGCAACCACTGGGCGAAGCGGTCAATTCGTCGCGCCAGATACGCTCGCAACCGAGTCGCGGAGTTTCTGTACCTGCCGATTGAACGCAATCATCTCGTCCACCGTCATGCCCGAACGCTTCAACAGTTCTTGGGTGAGACAGTCGGTTTTGCCGTGCAGACCCCAGCCGACTTTCGATAGCGTGACTTTCACCTCGCGCTCGTCATCCGGATTGCGCCGCCGCACGAGCAGGCCGGCCTGTTCCATCCGCTTCACGAGGGGGGTGATGGTGCTGGGTTCGAGCCCGAGCCGGTCCGCAATTTCGCCGATGGTCTGATGGTCCTGCTCCGCCAGCACGACAATCACCAGATATTGCGGGTAGGTCACTCCGAGACGATCCAGAAGCGGCTTATAGGCGCGGTTTATCGCGATCGATGCGCCGTAAAGCGAGAAGCAAAGCTGGCTGTCCAGCGGCACTAAGCTATTGTTGCCCATGGCCTTTTTCCTTCGCGAACAGTGTGCTTCACGAAATACTTATCGCAACAAATAATAGCTTGAAAACCAATTCTCCAGCCCTAAATCAGTTGTCGAGATAACGATTGCCTCGATACCCAACGGTCGCCCCGGGCGATCGCACCAAGGAAACTGCCATGTTCATGATTTTCACCCTGCTTTTCACCGGCGCCGCGGCTCTGATCAGTCTGCTTGGGCCGGTACAGTCCCGCCACTTTGAGGCCCGCCAGACGGTCCCGGTGCGGGGCGGCTTTATCGATGCTTCCGGCTGGGAAGGCGTTCGAAGCGTTCTCGAGAAGGACGGCTTTAACCTCTGCACGGTCCAGACTTCGATCAAGTCGGCGGACAAGCCGGTCTGCAGCGATTGTGGCGGCGCGGAGCGCAGCGAGAAGGTTTGAGCTCGATCTTCAGCCGGTGACGTTCCCGCCAACCGCTTCGTGAATCGCGCGGCAATGCCGCGCGATATTTTCATGCGCGACCACGAATTTCTTCAGCGGCGTGTCGATATCGTAGAAATAGATGTTGGCGATGAAGCCGTAGATGCTGGCATCGATGCCGGTCGGCCTGTCGCCATGCAGGTAGCCCCGTTCCGGGATCAGGTGCGCGAGCACGCGGAGATCGGCGAGCCCGCGTGCCATCGCCATATCCGGCTCGTAGCGGCCGATGCCCTGGAAATGGTAGCGCTTGGCGTTGAATTCCTTCGCCTTCAACAAGTCCTCATGCGTCAGGTGCGGGTGCTCGCGCATCAGCGCATCGCGAAAGGCCGGCCAGTGACGTTCGTCCTTCCAGCGTGAATAGGACATGACCCAATAGAGATCGTCGAGCATACGCGTGATCAACAGATCGGTGTCGCGCTCGGCGGTCGTCAATGCGGCGTCGATCGTGAGGCCGTATTTGCGCGTGACATGGGCGATGATCGTTTCGCTGTCGCCGATCTTCTCGCCGTCGTCCTCGATGTAAGGAAGCTGGCCGCGCGGCGCTGCGGACGCGTCGAAGATATGCTCATGCCGAAACGGCACATCGGCGAGCTTCAGGAAAGCAAACACCTTGAGGCCATAGGCGTTGTTGTCGGCTAAGCCGAACAACGTCGGATAGGAATAAAGCGTCAGCATCTGGACTGCGCTTCCGAGGTGACCGGTAACACTCTTTTTAGATTGGACATGGGCGCCGATTCGCGGAAGCAATTCGTTCCTTGAGAACAAAGCAGAACATAAAGCGAAGAACCGAAGGCTGCCGGCGCAAATCGCCTGACCACCGCTAAGGCTTTCGTCCGGTCAGGTTGATCACTGCCGACATGCCGGCATGCCCGGCACCCTCGTTCATCTCGCGTTCTTCCTCGACGATGGTGAGGTCTTTGAAATCACCGAATGCCTGTTCGAGCATCGCGCGGGTGTAAAGCTGTTCGACATTCTTCGGGCCGCCGGTGCCGTAGTGCAGCTGCTTCGGCGTGTAGCCCTCGAGGATCAGCAATCCGCCCGGCTTCAGTGCGCGCCGCATGCCGGTCCATTTCAGCGGGCGCTCGCCAGGCATCGAGACCTGGGTGAAGATTTCGGCCACGACATCGAAGGCTGCGTCGGGATACGGCCATGTGTGCATGTCCGCTTCGATGAAGGTCGCGGTGACGCCGCGTTCGGCCGCCAGCGCACGCGCCTTTTTCTGGGCGGCGGGCGAGAAGTCGGTCGACACCACATCAAGGCCCTGTTCGGCGAGCCAAACGCCGTTGCGGCCTTCGCCGTCGGCGACCGCGAGCGCCTTGCCGGATTTCGGCAACAGCGGTTTGCATCGCGCGAGGAACGCGTTCGGCGCCTTGCCGAATTCGTATTCGGGTTTGGAGAAACGGGTGTCCCATCGGTGAAATTCGGGGGATTGGGTCATGTCGCTATCCGGCATCCATGGAGCGGGTCGGTGCAGCGCGATCCGCTATTCTGTTATAGAATTGTAGAGCGGGGATTCAAAGTGCAACGACCGTCATGACCCGAGGTCAAAGAGCGAACTCGATCCTGTGTCATTTTTCTTGCCTGTCTGGCGTGGTCGGGTTCGGCGATGGCGCAGATGGAGCCGACGTTGCGCTCCCTGCTGTCGGAATATCGCTGTCCAGTGGTGGATCGACTTGAGCGCATTTATTCGCATGGAGACCCGTCTTCCCACGCGGATCGATTTCTGGCGATCACCCATCCCGGCCATCCGCACGGCTATGTGCAATGCATGTTCTTTGAAAACCGCCGCCGCCTGCTATGCGAAGCGTCGTCCGGCTTTTTTCTTGCTCCGCACGACGCTCCGCGCACTTTCCATTTGCAGCCCGACGCCATTTCAGCACTCGGGCGGCTTGGCTTTTCAACCGACGGCTCGCAAGGCAATTTCCGGCTCGAGCGTGAACTCGGCGAAAAGCCGGACTTCAATGCGCTGGCGGATCTGATTTTGAGGGCATTGCATGATGGTTATGGCGCGCGAGCGGATTCAGGTTTGCGCGCCAATGCACCATTCGCAAGAGGACGAAGTCCCGCCTGCATTCCGATAAGTTGACGGGCTCGTAGAAACCGTAGCCCAGATGGAGCGCAGCTACATCCGGGAGCATTGCGGGGGCAGCCCCGGATTTCGCTTGCGCTCCATCCGGGCTACGCTTGCTGGCCCGCTATTTCAATGCCAGAACTACTGGCCCGCCTACCGGATCGGTGACGCCGAGCCCGCCGCCGAGGTCCTCCAGGGTGTCGCGAAACGAATTGAGAAGTCTTGATCATGTTCGGCCGCGCATTGGCGATCGAATCCATATCGTCCCATTCGGCAATGAGGCAGTAACTGCGCTCGCCTGTCTTGATCATGTTGATATGGCGCAATCCAGGCCACTCGTCGTGCACATTCTTGTGCGCGTCCAGAAATTCCTGATCGCGTCCGGGCTTCACCTTGAAGCGCACTGTGTTGAAGGCGGTCACGACATTCTCCCCCCGGGTCCTCGGTCTGCCTCGGTATATTTTCGCTTCGGTCCGACCATCCTGCAAATCCGACGGCAGTTACTTTCGCAGGATTTTCTCCATGGTTTTTCCCTTAGCCAGTTCGTCGATCAACTTATCCAGGTAGCGAATTTCCTGCATGACGGGTTCTTTGATGTCTTCCACCCGGACACCGCAAACCACGCCCTTGATCAAGGCCCGCGACGAATTCATTTGAGGAGCTTCCGCGAAGAAAGTCTCGAAGTCCTTCTGCTTCTTCATCTGGGCTTCCAGGTCTTTCTGACTGTATCCTGTCAGCCAACGAAGGATTTCATCGACTTCCTTTTTCGCGCGTCCCTTTTTCTCCGCCTTGGCAACATAATACGGATAAACGCTTGCGAAGCTCGTTGTATAGATTCGGTGCTTCTTCACCCGATTCGCCCCGCATGAATTCCGACCCGCTGTCGTTTTTTCAAAGGGCCTTGTTGCTTTCCTTCACTTTCTCCGCATCGACATAGACCTGCCCGCCCAGAGCGTTGAACTTCTCGCTCATCTGCGCCATGCCGTCTTCGATGACACCTTTCTGCGAAACGCCAATGCCGTTCGGATCATTCAGCGTCGCCGCATAATCCCGCACGTCCTGGGTGATCTTCATCGAGCAGAATTTCGGCCCGCACATCGAGCAGAAATGCGCGACCTTGTGCGCCTCCTTCGGCAGCGTCTCGTCGTGATAGGCGCGCGCGGTGTCCGGATCGAGGCCCAGATTGAACTGGTCCTCCCAGCGGAAATCGAAGCGGGCACGCGACAGCGCGTCGTCTCTGAGTTGCGCGGCCGGGTGGCCCTTGGCGAGATCGGCGGCGTGCGCCGCAATCTTGTAGGTGATCACGCCAACCTTGACGTCGTCGCGGTTGGGAAGGCCGAGATGCTCCTTCGGCGTGACATAGCAAAGCATGGCGCAGCCGAACCAGCCGATCATGGCAGCGCCGATGCCGCTCGTGATGTGGTCATAGCCCGGCGCGATGTCGGTGGTGAGTGGTCCGAGCGTGTAGAACGGCGCCTCGCCGCATTCCTTCAGCTGCTTGTCCATGTTGATCTTGATCTTGTGAATCGGGACGTGTCCCGGCCCTTCGATCATGACCTGGCAGCCCTTCTTCCACGCGACTTGCGTGAGTTCGCCAAGAGTTTCCAACTCGGCAAACTGCGCGCGGTCGTTGGCGTCGGCGATCGAGCCGGGACGCAGGCCGTCGCCCAATGAGAACGACACGTCGTATCTGCGCATGATGTCGCAGATCTCGTCGAAGCGTTCGTACAGGAACGATTCCTTGTGCCGCGACAGGCACCACTTCGCCATGATGGAGCCACCGCGCGAAACGATGCCGGTGACGCGGTTGGCGGTCAGCGGCACATAGGCGAGCCGCACGCCGGCATGGATGGTGAAATAATCCACGCCCTGTTCGCATTGCTCGATCAGCGTGTCCTTGTAGACTTCCCAGTCGAGCTTGACCGGATCGCCATCGACCTTTTCCAGCGCCTGGTAGATCGGCACAGTCCCGATCGGCACCGGCGAATTGCGCAAAATCCATTCGCGCGTGTTGTGAATGTTGCGGCCGGTGGAAAGGTCCATCACCGTGTCGGCGCCCCAGCGGATCGCCCACACCATCTTTTCGATCTCTTCCTCGACCGACGAGGTGACGGCGGAGTTGCCGATATTGGCGTTGATCTTCACCAGGAAGTTGCGGCCGATGATCATCGGCTCGAGTTCGCCGTGATTGATGTTGCAGGGGATGATGGCGCGGCCGCGCGCGATCTCGTCGCGCACGAATTCCGGCGTGATGAACGGCGGCACCGACGCGCCGAAACTTTCGCCGTCGGCAAGTGCCGCTTCCGCGCGCTCCAGCATGACCTTGCGGCCGCAATTCTCGCGTGCCGCGACATAGATCATCTCTTTGGTAACGATGCCCGCGCGCGCGAACTCGTATTGCGTAACCGGCGCGTTGCCGATACCGCGGAGCGGCCTTGGCGTATTCGCGAAGGCGCGCGCCAGATATTTGCCGGTGGCGTTGCCGTTATCGACCGGCTTCATCGGGCGGCCTGCATATTCCTCCACGCCGCCGCGCTCCTTGACCCACTGTATGCGCGCGCGTGAAAGTCCCTTTTCCACGTCGATTGTCACGGCCTCGTCGGTGTATGGGCCGGATGTATCGTAGACCGGCAGTGGCGGCTCTCCCGAGCCTTCCGACAGCACGATCTCGCGCAGAGGCACCCGCAGCTCGGGAGCGGCGTCGGGCGCGACATGAACCTTGCGCGAGGCCGGCAGCGCGCCGGTTGTGACCTTCGGGGTTTCGATGTTCGGATTGTGAATGTTCATTGTTGTCGTTTCCCGTTCGATACCAATAGTTGGAGCGTGGTGTTGTCCGAAAACCGCTTCGCGCTTTTCGGCATCATGCTCTAGCGTGCATAGCCGTAGAAGGAGAGGATCGCGCCGAGGATCAGCATCACGATGCTCGCGATCAGAAAGGTGTTGGGGTTGGCGACGGCGCGGCGGCCGAGCCGCATGACCTCCTGCGGAAACAGGAGGCGGAACCCGCCGGTGATGAGTGCGAACCAGCCGATCAGCGTGATCAGTACGCGCCAGTCGGCGACCCAGATATTGTGGGCGAGCACCAGCGCCAGCGCGGGCATGAAGGCGAGCACCCCCGCGACATAGATCAGCGCGCGGCTGCCGATGAACTCGCCGGCCATGGTGCGAAAAGCCTCGCGGTTGAGCAGGATGCTGATGCCGATGATCAGCAGCGTCGGCCCAATGAGTCTGGCAAGAAAAAGCGAGGTCTGCATGGTGTCCTGTCCCTTCGCCGGCATGACCCGGATCAGGTTCAAAGGGTTACCGCGATACGCGGAATCTCAGCCCCCTTCGGGACTCCCCTCGGAACGCAGCTAATGTATGCCGATCGCGCAAAGTGTCAACGCGCCCGCGCTCTCGTCAGGGACGGGCCGACCGCTTCCGCGTCTTGGTTCCCGCGACAAGCGCGGGCAAAACCGTCCTTATTTCACCGGCAGCTTGCTAAGCGCTACGCGCGCGATGCCGTCGGCTTCGGCGGTGATACGCACGATTTTCGAATCAAACTCGATGCCGACAAGGCGCAAGCCGGTCATGGTGGCGTCGACCTTGATGTCGTCGTTCTGCATACGGAAATCCGTCAGCGCCTTGTCGATCGAGCGGCGCGCATTCGCAAGCGCGGGCTTGAGATCGATCACTGCATTTTTTTCCAACGCCGTTTGCAGAAAGGGAATGGCAGCGTTGGCGGCGGTTCCGACCAGTCCGAACAGGGTATCCGACTCGACGGCCAACGCGGTGTTTTCCAGCCGCACGATCTGTTGCCCCTGATCGAGCACGGGTTTGCCGGAAATGTAGATGGTGGCGTCGGTGCCAAGGCGGAACCAACTCTTGCGTTCGCGTGCGGTGACCAGAAGCGAGATCAGCAGCCGGTCGCCCGCGGCGGCGACCGACGCGGCTTGCACGATCAACTCGGCGGGTGAATTCCTGTCGTCCGGGAAGGATTTGCCCTTGAGCTGCGAGTCCAGAAGCTTGCTGATCTCGATGAAGGGCACGTCAATCGGCAGACCGATCGTGACCTTGCCCTGATCGAGCGGCGGCACCAGGTCAAGCTTGGCCGGGAACGGGCAATCCGGCTTGGTTTCCTGCGGGACGATACGGGTATCGGCCTGGATGCCGAGCGTCAGCGTCACGTTGTAGGCATCGACGCGAGGCTGAGCGGCAAAAGCCCGCGTCGGCCGCAATTCCAGCCAAAGTTCGGGAAGGTCTGGGCTTGCGGCGCCGAGCGCGATCGAACGGCACATTTTCGCCCATTCGCGCCTGGCGGCATTTTCGATAAACGGATCGTTGCGAAGCTTTGCCTGCAGGGCTTGCGTCTGCTCCTTGATCTCCTTGTCGACCAGCGGTTTGAGCTCGTTCGCTCCGTTCAGCTTGACGCCTGCGATCTGGATATTGGCCTCGGCAATCGTTATCTGCGCCGTGAGATTGGGTTCAAGCCGCCAGCCGGTGGAGATGGTCGGGCGCGCGACGAGATTGACACCTCCCCTGATGTCGGCGCGCTGGTCGAGCCCGCGCGCACTCGTGTCCTTGCCGAGATTGACGACCTTGTCCTTGTCCTTGTCCTTTTCTTTCAGAAGGCCGGAGAGTGCGCCGGTGATCTTTTCCTTGTCCCGCTCGCTCAGGAGGCCGGCAACGGCGTTGCCGACATTGTTGATCTGGGAGGCAAGCTGGCCTGTCGCGCGAAACGAGCCGTTCAGTTTGGTGGTGATGTTGAGGCCGTCGGCACGGCCGATCAGGGTCAGCGGCGAGCGTTCGAGCGCATATACGACCTCGGCTTTCGCCAGCAATTTGTTGAGCTGATTTTCCGGTTTGCCCGCGAGATTTTGCGGGACGGCCTGTTCCATCGCCTGACGGATGGCGGGGATCGGGATGGCGACGGGCGCTACAACAATCGATTGGCGGGTAGCCGCCAGCAACGGCAGCTTATCTGCAAGCACCGGCTTTCGCGGCTCGCCGCGCGACCCGAACAGTTCGAGTGCACCCAACGTCACAAAAAAGAATACAGCCGCGATCGCAATGCCGCCGCCGACGAACTTCATGGATCTTCTATTGGCCACCGGCGGACCGTCTGTGAAATGCGGCCTAAGCCGTTGGATTTTAGGCTTGGCCGCGGCGCAAGACCAGCCCGGACAAGCGGGCTAAAGTGCGGCGGCGAAACATTAATGCGTCCGCCCGAAGCGGTGTGGTTTCAGGATCGCATAGACCGCCTCGTTGGCGGGCACGGGCACCGCAAATTTGCGGCCCAATTCGACCACCTTGCCGGACAGCCAGTCCAATTCCAGCCGGTTGCCGCGTTCGAGATCGTGCGCCATTGAGGCCTTCATGCCGGGCGGGACGCCCTCGGCGAACTTGAACTGCTCTTCGAGAAATGCATCGGTAAGATTGACGCCGCTCGCTCGTGCGACTGCGACCACCTCCGCCATCATCGCGCGGAACATCGCCTTGATATCCGGGTCGGACATCGCAACCCCCATTCCCTCGCGCGTCGAGGCGGTGATGCCGGACATGGCCACAAGAAACGTGAATTTCTCCCAGCGAACGCGGTTCATCTCTTTCGAGGTCTCGATATCGATGCCGGCCTTTGTGGCGGCGTTGGAGAATGTTTCGAGCGCGCTGTCCTGACGGCCGTCAATGCGACCGCAGCGCAGTTTCGCGAACGGGCTTGTGTGGGCGATCACCCCGGGACGCCCGATAACGGTCGCGATATAGGCGCTGCCGCCAGCAATGTGGTCGGCACCCAGGATCGGCGCAATCCGTTCGACGCTGTCGACGCCGTTCTGGAACGTGATGAGACGGGTGTTGGGTCCAATCAATGGACGCGCTTGTGCCGCCGCTTTCTCCGTGTCCCAAAGCTTGACCGCAAACAAGACGATGTCGACCGGCCCGACCTCGCCCGGATCGTCGGTAACCTTCGCATCCTTGAGATGCAGATTGCCGAGTGTGCTTTCGACGATCAGCCCATCCGCGCGGATGGCGTCACGATGGGCTCCGCGCGCAATGAAGGTCACATCATGGCCCGCAGCCGCCATTCGCGCGCCGAAATATCCGCCGACCGCGCCCGCCGCCATTGCCGCAATCCGCATAAAAAATCCGCCCGGTTAAGACCGGGCGGATCATTCAGATTTGGCCGTTGAAGTCCAGTCAGCGGAGCGAAAAAAGACTACCCCTGCGCGAGGTGCGGGGGCTCTACACCTTCGCGCTCCGGACTGCTAGCTTGTTGCCGTTCTTCCGCGGAAGCCGAACATGGCCGGTCGTCTCGCAGTTCTTTTCTGCCTGTGCCTGCCGTTTGCCGCAGCGGCGCAGGAGCGCTCTCCGTCCTATCTCGATCTCAATCCCGATGACGTTTTCGCGACCGTGTACGAGCGGCTTGGCATCGCGTTGCCGGTGAAAATCGCGCGCGATCCGCAGGTCTGGACGACCCTGGACGAATTGAAACGCGAGGCTTGCGATCAAAAAAGCATCGGCGATCTGGCCACGCTTCTGGAGAAGCTCGGTTACCGGCGCGAGGCCGCCGAAAGCCAGTTCAACTTCGTGCGCGCCTGTGGCGCTCCGGTCATCGCGTTGCACCGGTCGATCAATATCTTGCTCAAGCTGTCCGACCATGTGAAGGCGGTCGAAGTTGCGGATGAGTTTGTGCGGCGCGCTCCGACCAATCACGACGCGCATTATCTTCGCGGCGTTGCGCTGGAGGGCGTTGGAGACTATCGCCGGGCCTTGATCGATTACGCGAATGCGATTGAGCTGTTCAACACGGACAAGCGCAAGATCGGCAGCAGCGTATTCCTGCGCATGGCCAATGCCTATGCGAAGCTCGGACAATTCTGCGAGGCCACCACCCCGGTGCTGAACTGGATCGCTATCGATCCTGTCGCGCGGGATATCAGCCGTACCCAGAAAATCATCGCCGATTACGAGAACGAGGGAAATTGCGCCGTCGGCAAAACCGTGCAAAGCGAGAAATACGCCTTGCGGGGGCAGCAGCATGTCGTAACCGTCACCGCGGAAATCAACGGAGTACGTGGCACCTTCATCATCGATACCGGAGCGAGCTACGTGTCGGTGAAATCCGCATTCGCCGAGCGCGCTAAAATTCCGCAATCGGAGGCGAGCGATATAACGCTGCTGACGGCTAATGGATCGACCAAGGGATCGCTCACGCGCGCGGACAAGGTCCGGCTGGGCAAGCTTGAAGCGCAAAATGTTCCGGTGGTCGTGCAGAAATCCGACCAGAAGAATTTTGGTGGCGGAGTCGATGGTTTACTCGGGATGAGTTTTCTGTCGCGATTCGAGCTTCAGGTCGCCGGCGGCTTCATCGAAATTCGATCCCGACGCCGCAAATAAGCAAGCTTTACGCTAACTAAAAGAGCGCCGTCCGGCAGAAACCGGACGTCGCAGAGCTATTGCCAGACCATCGGTCCGACTAAAATCAGTAAACCGAAGAGCGTCGCGGCTCCTGCTCATAGAGGCTGACCGCTTGCGCCTTCGGCGGATTGGGCCGGGTCGCAATCTCGCGCGAGCGTCCAGAATCCGGCAGAACGACCACCTTGGTGCCGACATTCACGCGCCCATACAGATCGGTCACGTCCTCGTTCAACATGCGGATGCAGCCTGACGAGACGCGGCCACCGATGGTCGAGGGCGCATTGGTTCCGTGGATGCGATAGACCGAATTGCCGAGATAGAGCGCGCGGGCGCCAAGCGGGTTAGACGGACCGCCTGCCATGAAGCGCGGCAGATAGGGCTGGCGAGCGACCATCTCTGCCGGCGGATGCCAGTCCGGCCATTCTGCCTTGCGAGCAATGTGCTGCACGCCGGACCAGCGGAAGCCGTCGCGGCCGACGCCGATGCCGTAGCGGACGGCTTGGCCGTTTCCGAGCACGTAATAAAGATAGGTGTTCGGCGTATCGATAACGATGGTGCCGGGTGCTTCGCGGGTCGAATAGGAGACGATCTGGCGGCGAAGCTTTGGCGAAAGGTCAATGCTGTCGGTAGCATCATCCGACGGTGCGGCCTGAGACGGGAAGATCGAGCCCGGATAGCGCGGGGAGGGGTCGGCAAAGGCGGAGCTCTGGGCGAATGCGGCGGCCGGGGCGGCGAGTAGAGCGGCTGAAATGGCGCAGGCAAACAACGCAGACTTGGTCATGGCACAGGCCTTCTGGTTGGCCTTCGCATTCCCCCGAGTGCGCAGGTCATTCAAAGATTTGGATTGCCTTGGACAGGCTCATAATGCGCAAGACCTGAAATCGGTTCCCAAACTAAATTTCGGCCGCGCGCAGAACACCTTTAGAACGGAGGCGTTTCGGTCGGCTTAGACCGATCGGTAAAATTGCGACGGTCGGGCGGATTTCGGCATTTTGCCTCTGCGACGCCGCGGCAGAGACGGCCGCCATGACGGGACGGCGCCCAAGCTTTATACTGAGACAGGCGCAGATCTGAGCTTGCGGGGCGGTCGCTTACATCGTTCCATGATGCCCGGGTCGACGGTTTCGCGGCGCGTTACGTTCCGCGCCCGTTCGCGCTTGTATGAGAAGGACAAACGATATGCTTCGCCGTGCTGCAATATTCGGTCTGGCACTGGCTGCCGTGGCTGTTTCCACGAGCGCCTTTGCCCAGTCGATCCCTACCATCCGGGTCGGCTGGACCATTCCTGCCGAGGAAGCCAAATACTGGATGATGAAGCGCCCGGACAGATTCCCGAATCTGGGCAAGACCTACAATATCGAATGGTCGCAGTTTAACGGCACCTCGCCGATGACGGCGGCGATGCAGGCCGGCGCGCTGGATTGTGCGACGCAAGGCGTGCTGCCGATCGCGCAGAGCATGGCGGCCGGCAGCCTCGACATGTATGTGATCGCGCAGCATGTCGGCGAGCGTCCCGGCAGTTTCTCGGTCTATTGGGCGGTAAAGGACGATAGCCCGATCAAGACGGTTGCCGACCTCAAGGGAAAGACCGTCGGCATCAGCGTGATCGGCGGCGGCACGCACGGCCCATTCAACCTGATGCTGCGCAAGGCCGGCCTCGATCCCGACAAGGACCTCAAGCTCGTCGAAGTGCCGTTCTCGCTGTCGGAAGACGCGCTTCGCTCCGGCCGCGTCGATGCGGTCAACATGAACCAGCCATTTGCTGCGCGTGCGGAAGCCAAGGGCGGCACCCGCAAATTGTTCTCGCTGTCGGAAGCGGTGCCGAACATCGTGCACATCCTCGAAGCCTGCCGGAAGGATTTCGTCGACAAGAATCCGGAGCTGGTCTCGAATTATGTGAAGGATATCACCCGCGGCATGAAGATGGCGGTCGCCGATCGCGACGAGACCATGAAGGTGGTCTCGGAGGTGATGAAGGCGCCGATCCCGGTGCTCGACACCTATCTCCTGAAGCCGAACGATTTCGCACGCGAGCCCGGTGCCGCGCCGAATTTCGCCGGCATCCAGGCGATGTTCGACATCTATACCGACAACAAGATGATCTCGAAGAAGCTCGATGCATCGACGCTGAAGAATCCGAAAATCGTAGCGCCGATGGAATGAGGCGGCGCAAGCTTCGCGACGCGCTTCACCTCTCCTTTAGGGAGAGGTCGATTTGCGAGCGATAGCGAAGCAAATCGGTTGAGGGGTTATGGTGAAAACGTAACCCCTCACCCAACCCTCTCCCAAAGGGAGAGGGAGCGAACTTAGTTCGTGGCGATAGCATCAACTCTCTCAGCCATTCGACCTTTCCGGTCTGCGTCGCCAAGCTGTCAGTTGTCGCGGCGCCTTACCTATCAAAGATTGCGTCGTCACCGACCAGGAGATGACGTGCATTATGCGGCACGGGAAAGCCATAGCCGCCGGAAGCACTTTTCCAACTCAGATTTCCCGATTTGTGATGGCGGCTGAAATAGAGTTCGACGCCAATGGCTTCCATGGCCAATCGAAGCGATTGGACGGCATCCGCACCGGCAACTTGCTGGCCCCATGTTTCGTCGGGCCAAACGATTTCGAAGCTGCATGTCCATGCTTCGCCGTCGGGTGTTGGTGCATGAATCCTAACCGGGACGATTAACTGCTTTCCGCCCTGCCGAAGAATAAGGTCTCGTGTAGCAACGATCATGTCAGGTGCTTTCAATAGCTGAGCGGAGGAATGGGGCCGCCTTGTTCGCACGCAGCGAGCCGAACCATCGCTTGCGCGTAGCAAGATGGGAGGCCTACCATTTTGCATTGAAAAATATCCCGTCGATATTGGGACCAACACTCTGTAGCTAATCCGGATGATCGCTTGGCGGCCGACGCCTCGCCGCTTGTCCATTGACCACCGCCAGATTGGCCTGCCGGGACTCGCGGTTGGTTTTGGTCAAACTTGAGCGCCTCATAGTGCCGCATGAGGGCTTGTTCAAAACGAGCCGCCGCGAGTAACCACTTTTGCCGCGGCGAATGCCCAAATTCCCGGAAAAATGTCGCCATATCAAAAATCTACTCGTTATAGGAACTATATCCTATTACGAGGACGGAACGAAATCAAGTATTTATTCCTAGAAACTTCTGATTCGAGCTTTATCGTTCGTCCGGCCACTCCGCATTTCCGGCATGCGTAACCGCGCCCTTGTCGGCCTGACCGACGAGAGCCGCATATTTCGCAAGCAGTCCCGCGGCGTGACGCGGCGCAGGTGCGCGCCAGGCGGCCTTGCGACGCTGCATTTCGGCGTCATCGATCAGCAGTTCGATGGTGCGCGCCTGACCATCGATGCGGACGCGGTCGCCGTTCTGCACCAGCGCCAGCGGTCCGCCGATAGCGGCCTCGGGAGCAATATGTCCGATGCACATGCCGCGCGTCGCGCCGGAGAAACGGCCGTCGGTCAGTAGCGCGACCTTCTCGCCCATCTGCTGGCCATAGATGATGGCGGTGGTGCCGAGCATCTCCCGCATGCCGGGCCCGCCCTTTGGGCCTTCGTAGCGGATGATCAGAACCTCGCCGGCCTTGTAATCGCGCTTCTTCACCGCCGCGGTACAGGCATCCTCGCCGTCGAACACGCGCGCTACGCCTTCGAACACCAGCGACTTCAGCCCCGCGACCTTCAAAAGCGCGCCATCGGGCGCGAGATTGCCTTTCAGCACCGCGAGCCCGCCGTCCGGGCGGATGGCGTTCTCGGACCGCCGCACGATCTGGCCATCCGGGTCAGGCGCTGCGACGTGCTCTTCTGCGAGCGTGCGGCCGGTGACGGTGATGCAATCGCCGTGCATGTGGCCGGAGCGGATCAACTCGCGGATGATGATGGAGACGCCGCCGATATCGTGCACGTCTTTGGCAAGGAATCGCCCGCCTGGCCGGAGGTCTCCGATCAGCGGCGTGCGCGCGAACACTTCAGCCACGTCGTCGAGCTCGAATTTGATTCCGGCCTCGTTGGCGATGGCGGGAAGATGCAGCGCGCAATTGGTCGAACCGCCGGTGGCGGCAACGATGGCGCAGCCATTCTCGATCGACTTGCGCGTGACGATTTCGCGCGGCAGCGGGCCGCCGCGTTTCACAATCTCCATCACCATCTCGCCGGCGCGGTGGGCGATTGCGGAGCGCTCCGCATAGACGCCCGGCACCATCGCCGAATTGGGCACCGTGAGGCCCAGCGCCTCCGACACCATCGCCATGGTGTTGGCGGTGAATTGTCCGGCACAGGCGCCTACCGCCGGGATCGCAACCCGTTCGAGGACTTTCAAATCCTCTTCCTTCATCTGCCCGGTCTGCACTGCGCCGACACCTTCATAGGAATCGAGCACCGTGACCTCGCGGCCCTGGAAACGGCCGGGCAACGCCGCGCCGCCATAGACAAAGACCGAAGGCACGTTGCAGCGGACCATGCCCATCATCGCGCCTGGCAGAGTCTTGTCGCAGCCGCCAAAGGCGACCAGGCCGTCATAGGCATGCCCCTGCACCACGGCCTCGATGGAATCGGCGATTACTTCGCGGCTGACGAGAGAGAATTTCATGCCCTCGTGATTCATGCCGATGCCGTCCGACACCGAGATGGTGGTGAATTCGCGCGGCGTACCGCCGGCCGCATCGATGCCTTCCTTGGCAGCCTGCGCCTGCGGACCATGCGTCATGTTGCAAGGTGTGGTTTCGCCCTTCATCGACACGACGCCGATCATCGGCTTGTGGATTGCCGCGTCGTCAAGACCCATGGCGCGCATGAAGGCGCGATGCGGGGTCCGGTCGAGGCCGTCGCGCGTGATGGACGAACGCAGACGCATTCCAGGTTTCTCCCTAGCGATGATGGTCGCGATGCCAGCCGACATTTGCATCCGGTTTTGAATCGACGGAAGCGAAATAGGGCTTGATGTCGAGCAGCGGCGTATTGTCGAGGCAGTCGATATTCTTGATCTGGAGAATCGTGTCTTCGACCTTCACCAGCGTCACCACGCTGAGTGCGATCGGATTCGGCCGCACCGGCGACCGCAAGGCAAACGTGCCGCGGCCCTCGCTGTAGTGACGCGGCATCTGGATCAGAAGGTCGCGCCGCGCCTGGTCCATCCAGTAAAGCAGGATCAGGTGGCTGCAGGTCTCAACCTTGTCGAGCGCTCTGGCGTAGCGCGGGTCGAGTTCGACCGTGCAGACCGTGTCGGATTCGGCGGCGTTCTTCGGGCAGTCCTCGCGGCGGGCCCAGGGTGTGCGAATGCGGCCGATGTAATAGAGCCCGGCATCGAAGGCGGGGGGTAGTTCGGTTGCGACCTCGCCCGGACGAATGTCGAACCAGTCGACGGATTTGGCGGATTTCGTTTCCATCGGAATGGTTTAGGGCAAATGGCGCGAGGCCGCCACGGCCCTGCGGCTTGCATTTCCACTATGGAAACCATCCGTCCGCCAAGCTGCGCAAAACCCCCATTCGGCCCAATTTGTGGGCTTGCGCCCATCGAATTACCGTATAAAGATATCCTTATATCTAGGGCGGGAGCCCAGAGGCTACAGTGATGCGCGGACCCAAAGAAGCCGAAACATTGGCGTTTGAGGCTATGCACGACGCGCTCCGCGCCGTGGCGGAGGGCACGCGCCTTCGTATCCTCGCGCTGCTGGCAGAGACCGAGCTGACCGTCTCCGATCTCACCGAAATTCTGCGCCAGTCACAGCCGCGTATCTCACGCCATCTCAAGCTGCTGTCGGAAGCCGGCCTTATCGAACGTCATCGCGAAGGCGCCTGGGCCTTCTTTCGGATGTCCGACAGCGGCGACAGCGCGGGCATCGCGCGGCTTCTGGTGGAGCGGCTCGATCCCGCCGATCCGGTAGTGAGCCGGGACCGCGAACGACTGGCCGCTGTGCGCGAAGCGCGCGCCGAGACCGCGCAGAATTATTTCCGTGCCCATGCGGCGGAATGGGATCGTCTTCGCAAGCTGCACGCCGCCGACGACGCGGTGGAGAAAGCGATTGTCGCGGCTCTCGCCGGCAAGCCGTTCCATTCCCTGCTCGATCTCGGCACCGGCACCGGACGAATGCTGGAATTGTTCGGGCCTGCCATCGAACGCGGGCTCGGCATCGATCTGTCGCTCGATATGCTGCTGCTGGCGCGGGCGCGGCTCGAACGCGCGGGCCTCAAACATTGCAGCGTGCGGCAGGGCGACATATACGACCTGTCGGTCGCGCGCGACTCGTTCGATGTCATCATCATCCATCAGGTGCTGCATTATCTCGACGATGGCGCGCGCGCGATCAAGGAAGCCGCGCGCGTGGTGGCGCCTTCCGGCCGGCTGCTGGTGATTGATTTCGCCCCGCACGATCTCGAATTCTTGCGCGAGGAGCACGCGCATCGGCGTCTCGGCTTTGCACCCGAAATGGTGTCGCAATGGCTCGCCGCTGCGGGCCTCGATGTCACCATGCACAAGAGCATCGCGCCGGAGAAGGGATCGGAAGGCAAGGTCGCCGTTTCGCTCTGGCTCGCACAGGACAAGCGTATCCGGATCGCCGGTCGTCAGGAGGTTGCATGATGGACATTCTATCGCCACGCACCAGCAGGCTGGTGAACGGGCGCGGCAAACGCCTGCGCGTCTCGTTCGAGTTCTTTCCGCCGAAGACCGAAGAGATGGAGCGTTCGCTTTGGGACGCAATCGAGCGGCTTTCGCCATTGTCGCCGCATTTCGTGTCGGTTACCTACGGCGCCGGAGGCTCCACGCGCGAGCGCACGCACGCGACCGTCAAGCGCATGCTGACCGAAACCGCTCTTGTGCCGGCGGCGCATCTCACTTGCGTCGACGCCACGCGTGCGGATGTCGATGCCGTGGTGCGCAATTATCGCGACATTGGCGTGCGTCACATCGTGGCCTTGCGCGGCGATCCGTCGGGCGGCGTCGGCGCGCCCTACATTCCGCATCCGGGTGGATACGAGAATGCCGCCGACCTCGTTGCCGGCATCAGGCGGATCGGCGATTTCGAGGTCTCGGTCTCGGCATACCCCGAGAAGCATCCGGATTCACGCCACGCCAATGTCGACCTCGACATGCTGCAGGCCAAGGTCGATGCCGGGGCGACTCGCGCGATCACCCAGTTCTTCTTCGAGAACGATCTTTATTTCCGCTATCTCGACCGTGTGCGCTCGCGCGGCATCGATATCCCGATCGTGCCGGGCATCGTGCCGGTTCAGAATTTCAGGCAGGTGAAGAATTTCGCCGAGCGTTGCGGTACCTACATTCCGAACTGGCTGGCCGAGCGCTTCGATGGCCTCGATGACGATGTGGCGACGCGAAAGCTCGTCGCCGCGGCTGTCGCCGCCGAACAGGTGCTCGACCTGGTCGACCGTGGCGTCACCGATTTCCATTTCTACACCATGAACCGCGCCGATCTCGTCTATGCAATTTGCCATCTGCTCGGCCTGCGTCCGGCGGAAAAGGAGGCGGCGTGAGTATCAATTTGTCCACGACCGAAACGACGCTGCGCTCTCTCGCTGCCGAGCGCATTTTGCTGCTCGACGGCGGCATGGGCACCATGCTGCAGCAGCGCCGGTTCGACGAAGCCGCCTTCCGCAATACCCGCTTCAGGGACTGGCAGCGCGACGTGCGCGGCAACAACGACCTGCTCACGCTTACGCAGCCGGACGCCGTGCGCGAAATCCATCTCGCCTATTTTCAGGCCGGCGCCGATATCGTTTCGACCAACACCTTCTCATCGACCGTGATCGCGCAGGCCGATTACGGCATGGAAAGCCTCGTCCCGGAACTCAATCGCGTCTCCGCGCAACTCGTGCGCGACGCGGCGGAAAAGGCGCAAAAGCGCGACGGCCGCCCGCGCTTTGTTGCCGGCGCGATCGGACCGACCAACCGCACCGCATCGCTGTCGCCCGACGTCAACAATCCGGGCTTTCGCGCGGTCAGCTTCGACGACCTGAAGGCAGCTTATGCAGAGCAGGCGGCGGCCCTGCTCGAAGGCGGCGTCGACATCCTGCTGGTCGAAACCATTTTCGATACGTTGAACGCCAAGGCAGCGCTCTACGCCATCGCCGAGCTGGAGGATGCGCGCGGCGAGAAAATTCCGGTCATGGTGTCCGGCACGATCACCGATCTGTCGGGACGTATGCTGGCGGGCCAGACACCGGAGGCATTCTGGAATTCGATCCGTCACGCGTCGCCCTTGTCGGTCGGTTTGAACTGCGCGCTCGGCGCCAAGGAAATGCGCGCACATATGGCGGAGATCGGCCGCATCGCCGACACGCTGACCTGCGCCTATCCGAATGCCGGCCTGCCGAACGAATTCGGTCTCTATGACGAAAGCCCCGAACACATGGCGGGACTGCTGTCGGAATTTGCGGCCTCCGGTCTCGTCAATATCGTCGGCGGCTGCTGCGGCACGACGCCCGAACACATGCGTGCGCTCGCGCAGGCTGTGGCCGACAAGAAGCCGCGACAGGTTCCTGTGATCGAACGGCGGCTGCGTCTCTCCGGCCTCGAGCCGTTCACGCTGACGCCGGAAATCCCGTTCGTGAATGTCGGCGAGCGAACCAACGTCACCGGCTCGGCGAAATTCCGCAAGCTGATCACCGCCGGCGATTACACCGCCGGCCTCGCCATCGCACGCGACCAGGTCGAGAACGGCGCGCAGATCATCGACGTCAACATGGACGAGGGCCTGCTCGATTCCGAGAAGGCGATGGTGACCTTCCTGCATCTGATCGCAGCCGAGCCCGACATCGCGCGCGTGCCGATCATGATCGATTCCTCGAAATTCTCGGTCATTGAGGCCGGCTTGAAATGCGTGCAAGGCAAATGCGTCGTCAACTCGATCTCGATGAAGGAGGGCGAGGAAGCTTTCATTCATCATGCGAAGATCGTGCGACGCTATGGCGCCGCGGTCGTCGTGATGGCCTTCGACGAGAAGGGCCAGGCCGACACGCTCGCGCGCAAAGTCGATATCAGCAAGCGCGCCTATGACATCCTGGTCGATAAAGTCGGCTTTCCGCCGGAAGACGTCATCATCGACCCGAATATCTTCGCGATCGCGACCGGCATCGAGGAGCACAATGATTACGGCGTCGCCTTCATCGAGGCCGGACGCTACATCCGCGAAAATCTGCAGCATGCCCATGTGTCGGGCGGGGTATCGAACCTTTCCTTCTCGTTCCGCGGCAACGAGCCGGTGCGCGAGGCAATGCATTCGGTGTTCCTGTATCACGCCATCAAAGCCGGCATGGATATGGGCATCGTCAATGCCGGGCAGATGGCGGTCTATGACGATCTCGATCCGGAATTGCGCGCGGCGTGCGAGGACGTTGTGCTCAACCGCCGTGCAGATGCAGCCGAGCGGCTGCTCGATATCGCCAAGCGGTTCTTCGGGCAAACCCGCGAAAAGGCCGAGGCCGATCTCGCCTGGCGCGGATGGCCGGTGGGCAAGCGGCTGTCGCATGCGCTGGTGCATGGCATCACCGATTTCATCACCGAGGACACCGAAGAAGCGCGGCAGGGCGCCAAGCGCCCGCTCGACGTGATCGAAGGCCCGCTGATGGACGGTATGAACGTGGTCGGCGACCTGTTCGGTTCCGGCAAGATGTTCCTGCCGCAGGTGGTGAAATCCGCGCGCGTGATGAAGCAGGCGGTGGCCTACCTGATGCCGTTCATGGAGGCCGACAAAGCCGGAAACGACAAGGGCCAGAGCAACTCCAACGGCAAGATCCTAATGGCGACGGTGAAGGGCGACGTGCATGACATCGGCAAGAACATCGTCGGCGTCGTGCTCCAGTGCAACAATTACGAAGTCATCGATCTCGGCGTGATGGTGCCTGCGGCCAAGATTCTCGATACCGCACGCGAGCTTCAGGTCGACATTATCGGGCTTTCCGGGCTGATCACGCCGTCGCTTGACGAGATGTGCCATGTCGCTGCCGAGATGGAGCGGCAGAATTTCGAGCTGCCGCTATTGATCGGCGGCGCCACCACCAGCCGCGTGCATACCGCGGTGAAAATCCATCCGAATTATCGGAAAGGCCAGGCGGTCTATGTCACCGATGCGAGCCGCGCCGTCGGCGTTGCGCAATCGCTGATGTCGAAGGAAGCGCGCGGACGGTATGTCGAAGGCGTGCGGGAGGATTACCGGCAGATCGCGGCTGCGCATGCGCGCGGTCAGGACGACAAGAAGCGGCTATCGCTTGCCGAAGCGCGGGCTAACGGGTTTAAACTCGATCCGGCGCAGATGCCGGCGCCGCGCCCGCAATTTCTCGGCACCAAGGTGTTGGAGAATTATCCGCTCGAAAAACTCGTGCCTTACATCGACTGGACGCCGTTCTTTTCGACCTGGGAATTGACCGGCCGCTATCCGGCGATCCTGCATGACGAGAAATACGGCGCCGCGGCGCGCAGCCTGTTCGAAGATGCGCAGAACATGCTGAAGCAAATCGTGGACGGGAAATGGGTGCAGGCCTCGGCGGTGATCGGCTTCTGGCCGGCATCGCGCGACGGCGACGATATCCGCGTGTTTGACCAGGCAGGCGGCGCGCAGATCGCAACGCTGCACGGCTTGCGCCAGCAGATCGCGCGCAGGGATGGCCGCCCCAATGTCTCGATCGCCGACTTCATCCTGCCGGGGCAGGGCGCGCCCACCGATCATGTCGGCGCCTTTGCGGTGACGGCAGGCATCGGCGAGGACGCCGTCGCCGACCGCTTCAAGCACGCCAATGACGATTACTCGGCGATCATGGTCAAGGCACTGGCGGATCGCCTGGCGGAAGCTTTCGCCGAGCATCTGCATGAGCGCGTGCGGAAAGAGTTCTGGGGTTTTGCGCCTGAGGAGAAATTCACTCCGGCCGACCTGATTGCGGAAAGCTATCAGGGCATCCGGCCGGCGCCAGGCTATCCGGCGCAGCCCGACCACACGGAGAAGGATACCCTGTTCAAGCTGATCCAGGGTGAGCGCATCGGCGTGAATCTGACCGAGAGCTTTGCAATGTGGCCTGGCGCCTCCGTCTGCGGACTCTATTTCAGCCATCCGCAGAGCCATTATTTTGGCGTCGGCAAGATTGAGCGCGACCAGGTCGAGGATTATGCGCGCCGGAAAGGCTGGAGCGTCGCCGAATGCGAACGCTGGCTGGCGCCGATCCTCAACTACGATCCGGCGGCGAAAGCGAAGGCGAAGGCAGCTTAACCTCGCGAGCCTGAGGCGCGCGAAGCGCGAAGCGCGAATTCCGCATGACGGCAACAAAACAAAAAAAGACACCGGAGGGTCATCCCGCTCCGGTGTCCTGTATGAACTCTGGCCGCCCCCGATACGCAAAGCGGCAATTCTTGGTCTTATAGCTTCACTCCTGGAACTCAGAACGCTCCCAGCAGAACCGCGCCGACAAACCCAAACACGGCGAGGACAGCGAGTACGTTGAGTTTCAAGGCAAGGTCCATAAGGCCTCCCTTTGCTGTCATGTTCCAACGTTAACAGATGGCCAATGTAGCTCGAAGGCCTAACTCGCGAACTCGTGAAAGGTGCCGGTAAATCCCTGTGAAAGTGTCGCCAAATCCGAACCAAGTATCTGATATTTCGAAATAATATTTTTTTGCACAGAAGAGATTGCGCCTCCTAAGCCCTTGATTTTTCATCATGTGGCAATGCAACCCAACTCGCGGAAAGGTTGCAAAGCCTCGGAAATTCGCGAGCGCATCCCGATTATCTTGCTCCGGAGACGATGCGCTCGGCCAATGCCCGCGCCGTCGGCATCACCAGAAAGGCCGTGATCGCAGCGACCGGCCAGGCGATCGCAAAAGCCTTGGCCCATTGGCGCAGGAAATGCGGATCCAAGCCGACCGCAAGCCAGGTCGCGATCAACGTCACCAGCGCGACCATCACGATTGTCATCAATGCTGCCGTCAGCGCCCGCACACGCCAGTCCATCATGCCCCTCCCGTTAAAGCGCGCGATGTGACAGCAGTCGGACGCGTCGATCAAGAGTTCCGGGTCATGATTTGGTAACGATAACAAATACCGTTCGACACCGGTTGATAACCCCTTAACGGTCGTCTTCGCATTGTCTGCTTCATGCTGCGGGTATTGCGTAATCGATGGCGTGCGGGCGCTGTACTTGCGCTGCTGGTGGTGCTCGCCGGCTGCGCGGGGCATTTCCTGGTGCAGCGCGATCCGTGGCGGAAGGACGCCGAGATCGCCTGCATGAAATCGGGTGCGGTGAGAGAGACCGGCACCATCGTTCGGATCGAGCCGATCAACGGACCGGGCATGTGCGGTGCGGATTTCCCGCTCAAGGTCGCGGCCTTGGGCGACAGCGCGATGCTCGGCTATTCGGGCGATCTGCGGCCGCCGGGAAGCGTTCCGAATGCGCCGATTCAGCGCTGGCCGGTGCCCAACGATTCCGGCTTCGTGCCCGCGCCACCTCCGCCGCGTGACGATACGGTCTACGCGCCGCCGCCGAAACGGCAAACGATCCAGAACGAGCCGCAATATTCAAACCCGATGCGGCAAAATTCAAAGCCCGATGCGCCCGTGCGGCGCCAGGCCATTGTTCCGTCTTCGGCCGGTGGTGTGCGTGACGGTGCCGCGCCGATGCCGATGGTTCCGCCGCCCGGCAGCGGCAATTACGGACGCGCGGCTGCGGGCGAGCCGCAGAGCGATTACATGCGCGCAGGCGCGGCCGCGCCGCGAAGGCCATCGGTCTACGGCGCGCCGTCAGCTCCTCCATCCGACGACGAGGATGACGAGGCGTCGTCTGGCGCAGGGCGCGCTTTCCCGACGCACTTGCGACAGCGCGTGCAATCCGAGCCGCAACCTTGGCGATCGGCGCCATCGCGTGCACCGGTATCGGTACCGCTCGGGCGCAATGCCATCGCAGCGGTGGGACCGGTTGAGATCAAGCCCCCGGCAACGCTGGCCTGTCCGATCGTGTCGGCGCTCGACCGCTGGATCACGGAATCTGTGCAGCCTTCGGCGCAGCGCTGGTTTCGTCAACCGGTGACCGAGATCAAGCAAATCTCGGCCTATTCCTGTCGCGGCATGAACGGTCAAACCGGCGCGCGTATCTCCGAACATGCCTTCGGCAATGCGCTCGATATCGCTTCTTTCACGCTCGCGGATGGGCGCAGGGTCACCGTGAAGGATGGCTGGCGCGGCTCGCCGGAAGAGCAGGGGTTCCTGCGCGATGTGCAGGGCGCGGCCTGCGACCAGTTCAACACCGTGCTGGCGCCAGGCTCCAACCGTTTCCACTACGACCATATCCATGTCGATCTGATGCGCCGCGGCAGCGGTCACAAAATCTGCAACCCCGATCAGATTCCGGGTGATGTGGTGGCTGCGCGTGCCGCCAAGGATCGTGGCTATGCCTTGCGTTCCGAGCCGGGCGTTACCGGCGCGCTCGGCAGGGATACCGGCAGAGCGCGCACCGCTTCGCTGAATGGAAGGTCCGTGAAAGCGAAGCCGAAATCGAAGGTGCGGAATATTCTTTCCGACGATGATGACGACTGGATCGAGGACGACGGCCCCAGGCCCTCGGATTAGCAAGCGAGAGTACAATCATCGACATGCACGATCATTCTCACGGTGCGCATTCGCACGCACATGCGCCAAAAGATTTCGGCTTCGCGTTCGCGCTCGGCACGGCGCTCAATCTCGGCTTCGTGGCAGTTGAGGCGTTCTTTGGCGTCATCGCCAATTCCACTGCCCTGCTTGCCGATGCCGGTCACAATCTAAGCGACGTGATCGGGCTCCTGATCGCCTGGGGCGCTGCAGTGCTGGCGAAGCGGCCGGCGAGCGAGCGCTTCACCTATGGCTTGCGCGGCACCTCGATTCTCGCCGCGCTCGGCAATTCGCTTTTGCTCATGCTGGCCTGCGGCGGCATCGCCTGGGAGGCGGTTGGACGCTTCGCGCATCCGAAGCCGGTCGAAGGCATGACGGTGATCGTGGTTGCGGCGATCGGAATTCTGGTCAACGGCTTCACCGCATGGCTGTTTGTGGCCGGACGCAAGAGCGATCTGAACATCCGCGGCGCCTATTTGCACATGGTCGCCGATGCCGGCGTTTCGTTCGGTGTCGTTATCGCGGGTATCGCGATCCTGCTCACCGGCTGGCTGTGGCTCGATCCGCTGGTCAGCCTTGTCATCGTCGCGGTGATCCTGTGGTCGACGTGGGGGCTTCTTCGCGACTCGATTACGCTCGCACTGGATGCGGTGCCGCCGCATATCCAGCTTTCAGAGGTGAAAGCCTGTCTCGAAAATCTGCCCGGCGTGACGCGCGCCCATCATGTGCATGTCTGGGCGATGAGCACGAACGAGGTCGCGCTTACCGCTCACCTCGTCATGCCCGGCGGGCATCCCGGTGATGGGTTCTTCAAGACGGCCGAACACGACCTGCACGAGCGCTTCGGCATCGATCATCCGACGTTGCAGATCGAGACCGAAGCCAAGCCGCGACATCAAGGCTAGTGGCCGTTGGGTTTGCATTCATGTTGGTCGAATTAGGGCTATGCGCGGGGTCGTCGGATACTCGGAGTAAATGGAATGCGTCTAGTGTTGATCGGCTTCGCTGCGCTGATGGCGCTGGCAAGCGCCGCGGAAGCCCGCGACGGCTGCGGCGGAGGATTCTTTTTCAATGGTGTTCGTTGTGTGCCAATGCGCGCAGCGCCCCCGCCGGGATTTCGCCCACCGCCGCCGCGCGCTTGGGCTCCGGCCGGTCCCGACCGCTGGGGACAGCCGACATATTTTCCGGGTCCGCGTGGTTCCTGCCCGCCGCGCTACACCGTGCAGGACGGCGTCTGCAAACCCTATCGCGGCTTCTGATTCATGAACGCGTTCCGCTGAGGCATTTTCCGCAGCGGAGCGCTTCATGACGATCACGGCGCGCCGTAACCGCCCGCCGTCGGCGACTGGATGATGATGGCCTCGCCGGAGCCGATCTCGGTGGCATCGCAGCCCCGCAGTTTCTCGATGTGGCCGTCTCGCCGCCGCACGCTGTTCTCTCCGACCTGACCGGCTTCGCCGCCCGCCAAACCGAACGGCCGCACGCGGCGGTGCCCGGACAAGATCGTGCATTCCATCTTTTCGAGAAATCGGATGGTGCGGCGGATGCCGTCGCCCGCGTGCCATCGGCCCTTTCCGCCCGAGGCTTTGCGGATGAGGAAATCCTCCAGCAGCACAGGGTAGCGGAATTCCAGAATTTCCGGATCGGTCAGCCGGGTGTTGGTCATGTGGGTATGTACGGCATCGGTGCCGTTGAAGCCGGGCCCGGCGGGGGAGCCGGAACAGATCGTCTCGTAATATTGATAGCGGTCGTTGCCGAAATTCAGATTGTTCATCGTGCCCTGTGCGGCGCTAAGCGCGCCGAGCGCGCCGAACAGGCAATTGGTCACGGCTTGCGACGTTTCCACATTACCTGCCACGACGGCGGCAGGATATTCCGGCGTCAGCATCGTGCCTTTCGGGATCACGATATTGATCGGTCGCAGACACCCGGCATTCATCGGGATGTCGTCGTCGACCATGACGCGGAACACATAGAGCACGGCGGCGCGCGTCACCGGTTCGGGCGCGTTGAAGTTGGTCGGCTGTTGCGGCGAGGTGCCGGTGAAATCGACGGTCGCCTCGCGCTTCTTCTTGTCGACCGTGATCTTGACCTTGATCACGGTGCCCTGGTCCATCTCGTAGGAAAATTCGCTGTCGTGCAAGCGATCAATCACGCGCCGAACACTTTCGGCGGCGTTGTCCTGCACATGCTTCATATAGGCCTGCACGACCGGCAGCGTGAAATGCGCGACCATCTTGTGCAATTCCTGAACGCCCTTTTCGTTGGCCGCGATCTGCGCTTTCAGGTCGTTGATGTTTTGAGTCGGATTGCGCGCGGGATATTTCGCGCCGGTCAGTGCGGCCAAAATCTCCCTCTCGCGAAAGCGGCCGCGATCCACCAGTTTGAAATTGTCGAGATAGACGCCTTCCTGCTCGATATTGGTTGCGTTCGGCGACATCGATCCCGGAGAAATACCGCCGATATCGGCGTGGTGTCCGCGCGAAGCGACCCAAAATAGAATATTGCGTTTTGCCCCGTCGAACACCGGCGTGCATACCGTGATGTCCGGCAAATGCGTGCCGCCGTTATAGGGCGCGTTGATAGCGTAGACGTCGCCCGGTTTGATGCGACCCTTGTTCTCGCGGATGATGGTCTCGACCGCGCGGTCCATCGAGCCGAGATGCACCGGCATATGCGGTGCATTGGCGACGAGCGCGCCGTCACCGGAAAACACCGCGCAGGAAAAGTCGAGCCGCTCCTTGATGTTCACGGAATAGGCGGTGTTCTGCAGCGAAACTCCCATCTGTTCGGCGATCGACATGAAGAGATTGTTGAACACCTCAAGCATCACTGGGTCGGCCCGGGTGCCGACCGCGCTCTGTCGTTTCAGTTTCTTGAATCGTGTCAGCACGAGATGGTTCTTGGCAGTGAGTGCCGCCTGCCAGCCCGGTTCGACCACGATGGTCTGGTGCGGCTCGATCACAATCGCCGGACCCTTGACGACATTGCCGGGCTTGAGCTGATCGCGCGTGAAGACCTGGGCCTGGTGCCACGTTCCGTTTGAGAAGAAGCGGGTGCGGCGCGTGGGCGAGGGGAGTTTGCCGCGCGTAGTCTTGAGTTTCCTTTCGCGGAACTTCGCGCCGCCGCCGATGGCCTCGACCGAGACGGCTTCGAGAACAAGCTGCTTGTTTCGATCGATGAAGCCGAATTGCGCCTTGTGCGCTTTTTCGAAAGCGCGTGTCATCGCGGCGATGGCCCCGGCCGTCACGACCAGCGCGGTGTCGGTGCCGGCGTAGCGGATATGCGCGCGCACGATCACTTTGACGGATTTCGCCGGCACACCCTGGCCTGCGACCTCGTCTTTCACGTTCTTGCCGAGCGCCTTGCCGATCCGCTTCAGTGCGGCGAGCGCCTTGCCTGCGAGCGGCTCCTCGATCGCCTGCTGCCTTGTTGCACGTATATCGGCGAGTCCCATGCCGTAGGCCGAGAGCAGCGACGAGAACGGGTGGATGAGCACCTTCGTCATGCCGAGCGCATCGGCGACGAGACAGGCATGTTGGCCGCCGGCGCCGCCGAAGCAATTGAGCGCGTAGCGCGTCACGTCATAGCCGCGCTGCACCGAAATCTTTTTGATCGCGTTCGCCATGTTCTCGACCGCGATCTTGATGAAGCCGTCGGCAACCTCCTCGGGTTTTCGGTCGCTGCCGACTTCCTTCGCAAGCACCGTGAAGCCTGCGCGGACGGCTTCGTCGTCGAGCGGCTGGTCCTGAGCGGGACCGAAAATGTTCGGAAAGAATTCCGGGATGAGTTTCCCCGCCATCACATTCGCATCGGTGACGGCGAGCGGTCCGCCGCGGCGATAGCATGTCGGTCCCGGATTGGCGCCGGCCGAGTCCGGGCCGACACGAAAGCGTGCGCCGTCGAAATGCAGGATCGAACCGCCGCCGGCAGCGACGGTGTGAATGCGCATCATCGGCGCGCGCATGCGCACGCCCGCAACCTCGGTCTCGAACGCGCGCTCGTATTCGCCGTCGAAATGCGACACGTCGGTCGAGGTGCCACCCATGTCGAAGCCGATTACGCGCGCAAAGCCTGCTTCGCGCGCGGTTTCCGCCATGGACACCACGCCGCCGGCGGGGCCGGAAAGGATAGCGTCCTTGCCCTGGAACAGATCGGCGGCAGTGAGCCCGCCCGAGGACATCATGAACATGAGGCGCGCCTGCGAGTGGCGAGCGTCAAGATCTTCCGCAACCTGCCCGACATATCTGCGCAGGATCGGCGACAGATACGCATCAACAACGGTCGTGTCGCCGCGGCCGACCAGCTTGATCAGCGGCGAGACCTCGTGGCTCACTGAAACCTGCGGGAAGATTTCGCGCGCCAGCGCCGCGACCTGCTTTTCATGTTCGGGAAAGCGGTAGGCATGCATGAACACGATCGCGACCGCATGGATTCCGTCGGCATATGCACGTCGCAGCTCTGGTTCGATGGCGGCAAGATCGGGCGCATTCTCGACGATGCCGTCGGCGCGCACCCGCTCGTCGACCTCGATCACGCGCTCGAACAGCATGTCGGGTTTGATGATTTCCTTCGCGAAGATTTTCGGCCGCGCCTGATAGCCGATGCGGAGCGCGTCGCGGAAACCTTTGGTCGTGATCAGGAGCGTGCGCTCTCCCTTGCGTTCGAGCAGGGCATTGGTTGCGACCGTGGTGCCCATTTTCACCGCACCGATGCGTCCGGGCGGGATTGCGTCGCCCGGAGCCAGCTTCAGGAGGTCACGGATGCCGTGAACAGCGGCGTCGCGATAGGCCTCCGGATTCTCGGACAGCAGCTTGTGCGCGACCAGGGTGCCGTCCGGGCGCCGTCCGACGATGTCCGTGAAAGTGCCGCCGCGGTCGATCCAGAAGTCCCAGCTCTCTTTGCCCAAGGCTTGTTTTGTCATGACTCTTGCATTGGTCCCGGATCGGGCAATGATGAATTGACGCCGTTCCGGGGTCGCTAGCTGTGCAGGTGCCCGGAGGACGGAAGGGGCAGATATTATGATCCGTGTTGTCCTCGATCGTCTTTATCTTTTTTCCGGCTATCTCGCCGGACTTTTCCTCATCGCGATCTTTGTCCTGATGATGGTGCTGTCGGCCGGGCGGCCACTCGGCGTCAACATCCCGGCCGGCGACGATTTCGTGGCCTGGTGTATGGCGGCGACCGCGTTTCTCGGTCTGGCGCATACCTTCCGGCACGGCGAGATGATCCGGGTCGGACTCCTGATCGACCGGCTGGAGGGGCGGACCAAGCAGGTTGCTGAAATTATCGCAGTGATTATCGGCGCAGGCTTCACCGGCTTCTTCGCCTGGCATGCCTCGGTGATGACCTGGCAGTCGTTGCAGTTCCACGACATGTCGCAGGGCGTGATTGCGGTGCCGCTCTGGATTCCGCAACTCGGCTATAGCGGGGGCCTGGTCATTCTGTTCATCGCCTTCGTCGACGAACTGATCCACGTGTCGCGTGGCTATCCGCCGCGCTACGAATTGCCGAAGGCGCAGACCGCCGAAGAAGTGGTCGAGCGCGCGATCCAGAGCGGGGTGTAGCTTGGAGCTGCTCACCGCCGCGGCAATTCTGTTCGGCTTTCTGATCGTTCTGCTCGCGGGCGGCGTGTGGATTGCAATCGCGCTGCTCGCGACCGGCTGGGCCGGGATGCAATTCGCAGGCTCCGCGATTCCGGCGGGCTCCGTGCTCGCGACCACGGTCTGGGGTTCGAGCGCATCGTGGTCGCTCGCGGCATTGCCGCTGTTCATCTGGATGGGAGAGATCCTGTTCCGCACCAAGTTGTCGGAAGAGATGTTTCGCGGCTTCTCGCCCTGGCTGAACTGGCTGCCGGGGCGGCTGATGCATGTGAACGTGCTCGCCTGCGGGGTGTTCGGCTCGGTCTCCGGTTCGTCGGCTGCGACCTGCGCCACTGTCGCCAAGATCGCGCTGCCTGAATTGAAGAAGCGTGGCTACGACGAGACGGTGGCGCTCGGCTCGCTGGCCGGTGCCGGCACGCTCGGCATTCTGATTCCGCCGTCGATCACCATGGTGGTCTATGCGGTGCAGGCCAATGTTTCGATCATCCAGGTCTTTCTCGCGGGGTTCCTGCCGGGCCTGCTCGTGATGGTGCTTTACTCCGGTTACATCGTTGTGTGGTCGCTGCTGCATCCGGATCGCACACCGCCGGCCGATCCGCCGATGCCGTTTCGCCAGAAGCTGCACGAGTCGCTCAATCTCATTCCGGTGATGCTGCTGATCGTGTTCGTTTTCGTCTCGCTCCTGATGGGATGGGCGACCGCGACCGAATGTGCGGCGTGGGGCGTGCTCGGCTCTCTTGCGATCGCGTGGTGGCAGGGATCGCTGACCTGGGAATCATTCTGGGCGAGCGTGATGGGCGCAACCCGCGTGAATTGCATGATCCTGCTGATATTGGCCGGTGCCTCCTACATGGGTACCTCGATGGCCTATACCGGCATTCCGCAGGCGCTCGCGGCCTGGGTCGATTCACTGCATCTCAGCCCCTATGCGCTGATTGCGGCCCTTACCGTCATGTATATTCTGCTCGGAACCGCGCTCGACGGCATATCCATGATCGTGCTCACCACCGCGATCGTGATCCCGATGATCAAGACCGCCGGCCTCGATCCCGTCTGGTTCGGCATATTTCTTGTATTGGTGGTGGAGATGGCGGAAGTTTCGCCGCCGGTCGGCTTCAATCTGTTCGTGTTGCAGACCATGAGCGGCAAGGATTCGAACTTCGTCGCGCTGGCTTCGCTGCCGTTCTTCTTCCTGCTGGTGGTTGCGGTTGCGCTGATCACCGTGTTTCCTAGTATTGTGATGATCGTGCCGCAGATGGCGTTTCCCGGTTAGCCCAGAGAGGTTGTTCCATGTTGTCGAAGAGACTTGCATCGATCACGGGTATGGTGGCGCTGTTGTCTGCATTCGCGCTTCCGGCCGCGGCGCAGACCAAATGGAACCTGCCCGCCGCCTATCCGACCGACAATCCGCATACCGTCAATCTGCTGGCGTTCGCCAAGGACGTGAACGATTTCACTGGCGGCAAGCTGCAGATCACGGTGCATGCCGGCGCCTCGCTGTTCAAGGCGCCCGAGATCAAGCGTGCGGTGATGACCGGGCAGGCGCAGATGGGTGAGGTGCTGATTTCGGTCCACGAGAACGAGGACCCGTTATTCGGCATCGACGTAATTCCGTTCCTCGCGACCAGCTACCCGTCTTCGTACAAATTGTGGCAGGCGTCGAAGCCTGCGATCGAAAAGAAGCTCGCCGCGCAGGGGCTGATGCTGCTGTTCGCGGTGCCGTGGGGACCACAGGGAGTTTACGCCAAGAAGGACCTCAACAGCGTCGAGGACATGAAGGGCCTGAAATGGCGCGCGTATAATGTCGGCACCGCGCGCATCGCCGATCTGGTAGGCGCGCAGCCGGTGACCATCCAGGCCGCCGAACTGCCGCAGGCGCTCGCAACCGGTGTGGTCAATGCTTTCATGACGTCGGGCTCGACCGGTTATGACAGCAAGGCCTGGGAGACGATGTCGCATTTCTACGACACGCAGGCGTGGATTCCGAAGAACCTGACTTTCGTCAACAAGGCGGCGTTCGACGCGCTCGACGCGGAAACGCAGGCCGCGATCCTGAAAGCGGCGGCAGCGGCCGAGCCGCGCGGCTGGAAGCTCGCGGAAGAAAAGGCCGGCTGGTATCTCGAACAGCTCAAGGCCAACAAGATGAAAGTGCTGCCGCCGTCTGAAGAATTGAAGAGCGGTCTGCTCAAGATCGGCGATCAGCTCACCATCGACTGGACCAAGAAGGCCGGCGCCGATGGCGAAGCGGTGATCTCAAGCTATCGGAAGATGTAGTGCAACGTTAGCGGGCCAGGACCGTCACCCTGAGGTGCGAACCCGGCGAAAGCCGGGAGAGCCTCGGAGGGCGGCGGTCCGGGCCGTTCATCCTTCGAGGGCCGCTTCGCGGCCTCCTCAGGATGACGGAGGAAAGATGCATTTTCGCGTAGAATTGGTCTGGCAGGACGAGGCGCAGGATGACGTGCCGTCGATTTACCTGACCTCGGACGGACGTGTTATCCTGCAGGGCAGGTCGGTGTCGTCGGATGAGCGCGATCATTTCAAGCTTCCGCCCGGCGCCGACCTGATCAGCGTGGACCGAAGGCTGATCAAGGCGATCAAGGAAATGTTGTAAAGCGCGCGCAGACGCGTCCAAGAAGGCGAAAGAATTAAGAGGAGACCGCCCATGTTTCTGAAAAATTCCTGGTACGTCGCCGCATGGGACCGCGAAATCGCGGACAAGCCGATTGGCCGCACTTTCCTGAATGAGCCGGTGGTGATGTTCCGTGACAAAGCTGGCCAGTTGATCGCGATGGAAGACAAGTGCCCGCATCGCCGGGTGCCTTTGTCGATGGGCAAGGTGGTCGAGGGCGATCTGCTGCAATGCCATTATCATGGGCTGCGCTTCGACCGGACCGGAACCTGCGTGCGCGTGCCGGGTCAGGAATCAATCCCGGAAACCGCGAAGGTGAAAACCTATCCGGTGGTCGAGCGCTACCATTGGGTCTGGATCTGGATGGGTGATCCGGTGCAAGCCGATCCCGCGACCATCCCCGACTATCATTATCTCGACAGCCCGGACTGGGGCGCCAAGGGCACCTACATCCACGTCAAGGCGAACTGGCAGCTTATCGTCGACAACCTGCTCGATCTCACCCATCTCGCCTTCGTGCATGAATCGACCATCGGCAATGCCGCGGTCGCCGAGAATGCCGAAGTGCGGGTGAAGCGCACGCCAGGCGGCGTGCTTGTCACGCGCTGGATGATCGACAAGCCGGCGCCGCCGACCTACGTCAAGGCCGGCAATTTCACCACCAATGTCGATCGCTGGCAGTTCATCGATTTTCTGCCGCCGGCTTACCTTCGTCTTTCCGTCGGCGCGACGCCGACCGGCACCGGTGCGCCGGAAGGCAAATTCGAAGGCGGCATCAACATGCGTAACCTCAATGCGATTACACCGGAGACAGAAAACACCTCGCATTATTTCTGGGCGCAGGCGCACGATTTCGACGTGAAGAACGAAAAACTCACCGACATGATTTTCGAGCAGGTGAAGACCGCCTTCCTCGAAGACAAGGAAGTGTTCGAGGCGCAGCAGCGGGTGATCGATCACGACGCAAGCGAGTCGCAGGTCGACATCCATGCCGATGCCGGCGGCATCCAGGCCCGCCGCATTCTTTCGCGGCTGCATGACGAGGAAATGCAGGCGCGGCAGGCCGCCGAATAGGTCTCACGGCGCACCCGCAGCGCGCGGCGCTATTCAGGCTAGCATCGAGACGATCATGGCGATCACCGTTCCACCCATGAGCGCAGTTGCGCCCCAGCCGGCGATTGCGAGACGCGGCGTCGCCCGGAAGCGGCCCATTATGTTCTTGTGCGAGACGATCAGCATCATCATCGCCATGATCGGGACCGCGACCACGCCGTTGATGACCGCGCTCCAGATCAACATGCGGATGGGATCGAACGAGGTGAAGGTCAGGCCGAAGCCGATCGCGGTCGCCGCCGCGATGATCGTGTAGAAGCCCGCCGCGCGGGAAAACCTGGCCTCCAGCGATGACGGCCAGTCGTAATAGTCGGCGACGGCATAGGCCGCCGAACCCGCCAGCACCGGAATGGCGAGCAGCCCTGTGCCGATGATGCCCATCGCAAACATCAGGAAGGCAAGTTCGCCCGCGATCGGCCGCAGCGCATTGGCGGCATCGGCCGCGGTCTCGATCTGCGTCACGCCATGCGCATGCAGGGTTGCTGCGGTCGTGAGCATGATGAAAAAGGCGATAGCGTTCGAGAAGATCATGCCGACGCTGGTGTCGGTGACGATGCGGCGCATTTCGCCGGCCCCGCCGCGCGTCAATGTGTTGAGCGGGCGCCGCCGTTCGCGCATGCGCCGCATTTCCTCGACTTCCTGCGACGCCTGCCAGAAAAACAGATAGGGACTTATGGTGGTGCCGAGCACCGCGACCAGCAGCATCAGATAATCGGAGGTGAACTGCACCTTGGGCAGGAGCGTGCCGAGCGCGACCTCGCGCCACGGGATGTCGACGGTGAACACCACGCCGACATAGAGAAACAGAACCAGCGTCAGCCATTTGAGGATCGGCGCATAGCGGCGATAGGGCACGAACACCTGCAACAGCACCGAGGCTGCGGCAAATATCAACGCGTGTTCGTGGCGCAGCCCGCCGACGACGAGATAAAGCGCTTCGCTCATCGCCGCGATGTCGGCCGCGATGTTGATGACATTCGCGATAACCAGCAGCGCGATCAGGCCATGCAAAGCCCTGCCGCCATAGAGTGACTTGGCGTTGGCGGCGATGCCCTTGCCGGTAGCGCGGCCGATATAGGCCGAGACCAACTGGATCGCGATCATGAACGGCGTGGTCAGGAATACGGTCCAGAGCAGGCCGTAGCCGAATTGCGCGCCGGCCTGCGAATAGGTCGCTATCCCAGAAGGATCGTCATCGGCGGCACCGGTGACGAGGCCCGGGCCGAGCAGATTCCGTGTCGATTTTCCGTGCAGTTGTGGGCGCGGTTCGGAGGTTTGATCCATGGCGGCTACATTTCGGGCCCGGTAGAGGCGGGGGAGCAGGTGTTCGAGCAGGCCTACTTCCTCAATATTGTGCTTCAGCCAAGCATTTCCCATCGCCTCCGGGAAAATGAATTTGTGAACGAGCGGATTGAGAAAATTCCGCAGTACCGGCAGATCGGTTCCGATGGTGAGCGTCGAAACATATTGTGTGTCGCTGCCGGCGGCGATGAAGTCGTGGTTCAGGCAAGTCAGTGGTAAGCCGAACTTATAGCTGGCCAGCGTGATGCCGCTGACGTCGAGCTTCGTCACGGTGTCGATCACGTCGATATAGAAATCCGGATTTCTGCCGAACGCCTCGACAATGCGGAATTGCGCGCCCCGGCTTGCGCCTCCGTCCGCTCCCGGCCGCACCAGTTCCCAACGGATGTGATCGAGCGGATGCCAGACCAGATATCGGTTGAAGCGCACGCCGTCGATGTCCATGTCGCCGCCGATATGGCCAAACCACCACGCCACCATTTTCGGCGTGATGCCTTTCAGCAGGTCATGGCGGATATGCATCACCATGCGGCCGAACTCGTCATAGCGGAGCTGGACCTGCGCACTCGAAAGCGGCTTCAGCGGCCAGGGCAATTCGCGCGGCGGCAATAACGGCAAGCGACGAGAGAACATCGGGCGCCTCCGGCGGAAGCGCGATCATACCGTGAAATTGGTGAGGGCCCGGAGCGTTTTGCGCACCGGGCCCTCTTCAACATTGTCAGCCAGCCTGTAAGCCGGGTTCTGTATGGCCCGCCGCGCAAACGGCGAACGTGACGGCCATTCGTCTGGGACGCCGGTTGCCCGGCGCCTCAAGCAACCTACCCGAGCGGCTGGTCCGGACGGACCTGGAACACGAAGGTTTCCCTTGGCTCCGCACCGCTCCTATTCGGTCTTGCTCCCGGTGGGGTTTGCCGTGCCGTTTCCGTTGCCGGAAACGCGGTGCGCTCTTGCCGCACCGTTTCACCCTTGCCGCCCTTCCTTGCGGAAGAGAGGCGGTTTGCTTCTCTGTGGCACTTTCCCTGAGGTTTGACCCTCGCCGGACGTTATCCGGCACCGTTCGTCCGTGGAGCCCGGACTTTCCTCCCCGCCGCCCTTTCGGGATATCGGCGGAGCGGCCGTCCAGCCAACTGACATTCAAGGGATGGGACGGATGGTGCCGTTCGTCAAGGGCACTGCTTGGGCACTAGTCTGGGTGAGGTTAAGCGGCCGCTTGCGGGCGGCGGCCGTTGCGCGTTTCAAGCAGTCGCTGCAGCGTTATCAACGTCGAGGTATCAAGCTTTCCATCGCAACGGGCGGGACGGAAATGGCGCTGGAACGCAAGCACCACGTCATAGGTGAATTGGTCGAAGACGCCGTCGGTCGGAATTCCATAACCATAGTCCCGGAACGCCATCTGAAAGCTTTGGATCGCGTTGCCGCTGTCGCCGAGATCGAACTCGGGGCCGGACACGATCGATTCCGGCTCCACCCAATGCCCGACACCGGAGCGATGCAGAACATCCCACGGAAATTTCTCGCCCGGATCGCGCTTGCGCGAAGGCGCCACGTCCGAATGCGCAAGAATGCGATCCGTGCGGATTTCGCGCCGCCGCAGGATGCTTCGGCACAAGGTCGCCACCGCGGCGATCTGACGTTTGGGGAATTCCGGATAGCCGTTGTCATGACCCGGATTGACGATCTCGATGCCGATTGAATTTGAATTGACGTCGTCCTCACCGTTCCAGTTGCCTTCCCCGGCGTGCCAGGCGCGTAGCCGTTCCGGCACCATCTGGATGATGCGGCCGTCTTCAGCGACGAAATAGTGGCAGGATACCTCGTGCAGCGGGGATAGCAGCCGGTCGAGCGCAGCCTGCGCAGTCGGCATGCCCGTATAGTGAAGGACCACCATATCCGGGAGGCGCCCATCGGCGCGCTCGCCAAAGTTGGGCGAGGCCGCGACCTCCGAGACGAGCACCGTATCTGCTGGGAACGACATTTAAGGGAGAACTTGCAGGATCATTTCGGCGAAACTGTAACAGATCGGGCGACCGCGAGGTCTGCCGCAATGTCGCGATGCCATGCGATTTTTGCAATCACTGCGTTTTCAACGCGCGAAAGCGGCCGGTCGAAAAATCGACCGGCCGCGTCCGTAGCACTTACGATGCGTTAGCGCGTAGCCGGACAATTCGTGCCGGTGCCCGGGGCCGGCTGCGCGGCAGCGCGTGCTCGGGCATCCTGATCGCGCTTGGACTCGAACGCCGCTGCCTGCTTGAGCTGATCCTTCGTCATGTTCAGCTTCAGCTTGACGTCTTCTGGAGCGGTCGACGAGGCAGAGCCTGTCGTGCCGCGATCAGCATAGGCCGGCATAACCTGGAATGAAGTCGGGGCAAGTGCGACGTTCTTCGCGCCAATGCCGAGGAAACCGCCGACGCCGACCACATAAGCGGCCACGTTGCCATTTTTGTCGAACAGGATGTCGGACACATCGCCGATTTTTTCATTGTCGGCGCCAATCACGTCGACGCCGATGAAATTCGACGACAACCACTGATCGCCGCTCTGCGCGTTGATAAACTTCGCGTCGCCCGAATGCGCGATGGGCGCGTTCGCTCTCGGCGCGGAGCCCGCCGGGGTGTCCATATTCGACTGCGCTGCGGCAGCACCCAGCATTGCGCCGGTGAGCGCCGTGGTAATCATGAGTTTCTTCAGCATATCTTGCCTCCTTGGCTTCAAACGAAATCGGTTGCTGAGGGAACCGCGCGCGCTAGGAACGCTGCGTGCGGATGCTGTTGAGGCAACGAATGGAAAGAGCCGACGTTCCGGATTGATTTGAATTCTGCCGGGTTCCCTGGAGGCCAAAGTCGAGGCGGCCTTTAACCTTCCTTAAGCTTAACGGGGCTCAATGCGCGCAACACAGGCCGCCGCGGCGGCGACCCGGTTCCATTGACGCCCATTTGCTCCCATGTTAGCCCATATGATCCCATACAGGCGCGGGGGCCCGGGTGGACCGGTTCTTCTCCCATTTCATTCTCAAGCTCGACGCCAAGGGGCGGGTCTCGGTGCCGGCCCCATTCCGGGCGGTGCTGACGCGCGAAGGCGGCGAAAGCCTGTTCTGCTATCCGGCTCCGGACCGGCCGGCAGTGGAAGCGGGCGGCGCGGCGCTGATGCACGAGATCGAGGAAGTGATAGGCCGCTTCCCGCCGTTTTCGGAGGAACGCGAGCAATTTGCAACCGCGCTTTACGGGACCAGCGAGACCCTGAAGATCGACGGCGAGGGGCGAGTTACCTTGAGCGATCCGCTCAAGGATCATGCCGGCATCATGGACGCAGTCGCGTTCGTCGGGCTCGGCCACAAATTTCAGATCTGGGCGCCGGACCGCTTCAGTGCACGCCTTTCCGAGGCCACCGGAAAGATGCGTTCCCTGAAGAAGCGGCTCGGCGCCGAGCGTGCGGCGGTAATCCCGCAAGGGGCACGGGAATGATGACGGGCCGCGACGGCGGAAACGCTGTCGATGGCGGACTGGCCCGGCACATTCCCGTGCTCGCACAACAGGCTCTGCATTATCTCGCGCCGCGCGAAGGCGGCGTCTATATCGACGGTACCTTCGGCGCCGGCGGATATACGCGCGCGATTCTCGCTGCCGCCGATTGCAGCGTGATCGGCATCGATCGCGACCAAAGCGCGATTGCGCGCGGTTTCGATCTGGTGGAGCAGGCGAAAGGCCGGCTGACGCTGGTGGAAGACCGTTTCTCCAGTCTGGACATGGTGGCGCGCGGCGCAGGCTTTGAGGCCGTCGACGGTGTCGTGCTCGATATCGGGGTGTCGTCGATGCAACTGGACGAGGCCGAGCGGGGCTTCTCCTTCCGCTACGACGCGCCGCTCGACATGCGCATGGGCAAGAGCGGGCCAAGCGCCGCCGATCTCGTCGCTGCCGCTGACGGCCGCGATCTCGCCGCGATTATCTCCGTTCTCGGAGAGGAGCGTTTTGCACGCGCAATCGCGCGTGCGATCGTGCGGGCGCGGGGCGAACAGCCGATCACGACCACCAAACAATTGGTGGCGATCATCGAGCGCGTGGTGCGGGCACGGCCCGGCGCGATCCATCCCGCGACACGCACGTTCCAGGCGCTGCGCATCTTCATCAATGAAGAACTGTCCGAACTCGCCGCTGCGCTTGCCGCGGCCGAGCGCGTTCTGAAGCCGGGCGGGCGGCTGGTCGTGGTGTCGTTCCATTCGCTGGAAGACCGCATCGTCAAGACCTTCATCGCCGAACGCAGCCGCATCGTCGCGGGCTCCCGTCATGCACCGGAAACGCGTGGGCCGCAGCCGACCTTCACCGCGCTGACCAAAAAGCCGGTCACCGCCGACGAGGCCGAGATCGCCGGCAATCCGCGCGCGCGGTCGGCAAAACTCCGCGCCGCCGAACGCACCGATACACCGGCCCGCGACTCCGATCCTGCCGAGCTGCTGCCGCGAATTCCCGACCTCGACGACACGATGAGGGGCCGGTGACCGTTCGCATCCTGCATCTGTTCGTGATCGTCGGGCTAGTTCTTGCGGCGGCCTATGTCTATGACATCAAGTTTGAATCCACGTTGCAGGTCGAGCGGGTAGCGAAGCTGCGCAGCGAGATCCGGCGCGAACGCGATGCGGTCGCAGCCTTGCGCGCGGAATGGTCGAAGCTTGATTCGCCGGCGCGCGTTCAGTCGCTGGCGCAGAGGCACTTGCAGTTGAAAACACTCGACGCGCGGCAGATCGACAATCTCGCCAATCTGCCGGAACGGCCAAAGCCGCCACTTCTCGCCGACGAGAGCGATCCGATCGGCGCGCTGATTACGTTGCCGGATGACAGCGAGGCGCTGACCGGCTCGGCCGGACGGAAGACCGCGCCATGACCGCCACGCTTGGATCCCGCCTCGCGGGCGCGAAGATGAGCCTGATCGACCGGCTGCTCTATGGCCGCGATGTCGACCGCGAGGCCAAGGGCCGCGCGCGACTCGGTCTTGCGATCGTTGCTTTCGCGTGCATCTACGCGGTGATTGCCGGACGGCTTATCCATCTCGCCTCGACCGCGGACAGTCAGGGTGCCCGCAAGTCCGGCGGCGACATCGTGGCGACAGCGCGCCCGGACATTCTCGACCGCAACGGCGAAGTGCTCGCGACCGACGTGCGCATGCCCGCGCTGTTCGGCGAGCCGCGCCGTCTGATCGATGTCGACGAAGCGGTGGAATTGCTGACCGCCACCTTGCCGGACCTCAATGCCAACGAAACGCGCGAACGGTTGTCCTCGAAAAAGGGCTTTGTCTGGCTAAAGCGCGAAATCACCAAGGATCAGCAGCAGCAGATTCATAGGCTCGGCCTTCCCGGCATCGGCTTCCTCGCCGAGAACAAGCGCGTCTATCCGAATACCAGCGCGGTGTCGCATGTGATTGGGCATGTGAATATCGACAACCAGGGCATTGCCGGCATCGAGAAATGGCTCGACAAAAACGGGCTCGCCGATCTGCATTCGCTCGGCTTCGCTACCGACCGTCAGCAGCAGCCGGTGCAGCTCTCGGTCGATCTGCGGGTTCAGCATGCGATGCGATCCGAGCTCCTCGCGGCGCGGCAAAAATACAAGGCCAAAGCCGCGGCCGGACTGATTACCGATGTGCGCACCGGCGAGATTATCTCGATGGTGTCGGTGCCCGACTACGATCCGAACGATCCCAAAGAGGCGCTCGACAAGGAGCGCATCAATCGCCTGACGACCGGCGTGTACGAAATGGGCTCGACCTTCAAGGCGCTGACCATTGCGATGGCACTCGATTCCGGAAAGGTGACGCTCGGCTCGTCCTTCGATGCGCGCAACGCGCTGCGCTATGGCAAATTCCAGATCAACGATTTCCACGCCCAGCGCCGCATCCTCACGGTGCCGGAAATCTTCACATATTCATCCAATATCGGCACCGCGCGCATGGCGCTGGCGATGGGTGTCGAGCATCACCGGGCGTTCCTGAGAAAAATGGGACAGCTCGATCGCCTGCGCACCGAGATCCCCGAAAGCGCCGAGCCGCTCGTTCCGAAGCGCTGGGGTGAATTGAATACCGTCACGATCGCATTCGGACACGGACTTTCCGTCGCGCCGCTTCAGGCGGTGATGGGAATTTCCGCATTGATGAATGGCGGCAAGCTCATTCCGCCCACCTTCCTGAAGCGCACGGAAGAGCAAGCCAATGCGCTCGCCAAACAGGTGGTCAAGCCCGAAACTTCCGACCGCATGCGCTACCTGATGCGGCTCAACGCTGAGAAAGGTTCCGCCACCCGCGCCGACGTCGCGGGCTATTATGTCGGCGGCAAGACCGGGACCTCCGAGAAGGTCGTCAACGGCCGTTATTCCAAGACCAAGCTTCTGAACAGCTTCACCGCCGTGCTACCGGCCGACAAGCCGCGCTTTCTGATCCTGATCATGCTGGACGAACCGCAACCCCTGCCGGAAACCAAGGGCTATGCCACCTCGGGTTGGAATGCGGCGCCGGTCGCGGGCCTCGTGATAGGGCGGGTGGCGCCGCTGCTCGGGATTGAACCGCGATTCGACCTGCCGACCGCGGACAAGCAGATCCTGGCCGCGACCGCCTCGACACGCTGATTTTTTCTTATTCGGAACCCCTTGCCGGGCGTGGCGCGGCATGAAACATCGCCACGATGAAGCTTTCCGAGATTCTGGCGGGTGTCGCCGAGCCTGGCGCGGGCGCTGCTATAGAAATTGGCGGCGTGACCGCTGACAGCCGCGCGGCGAAACCGGGCGACCTGTTTGTTGCCATTTCCGGCAACAAAACCGACGGCATGCGCTTTGCGGCGGATGCGGTGAAGGCGGGCGCGGTCGCGATCGTCTCCGAACAGGCCGGGCAGGGCGGCGCCGGCGTGCCCTATATTCATGTGACCAACGCGCGGCGCACGCTTTCGCTGGCCGCAGCGAAGCTGTATCCGCGCCAGCCCGGCACCATTGCCGCGATCACCGGCACCAGCGGCAAGACCTCGGTCGCCGCTTTCACGCGGCAAATCTGGGAAACTGCCGGGTATCCAGCGGCCAGTATCGGCACCATCGGCGTCGTCTCGCCGAAAGGTGAAACCTACGGCTCGCTTACGACGCCGGACCCGGTCGACCTGCATCGGATGCTCGACAAGCTTGCGGGCGAGGGCGTCACCCATCTTGCAATGGAAGCCTCGTCGCACGGCCTCGACCAGCACCGGCTCGACGGCGTTCGAGTTGCGGCTGGCGGCTTCACCAATCTCAGCCGCGACCATCTCGATTATCATCCCGATCTCGAATCCTATCTGCGCGCCAAGCTCCGGCTGTTCGAGGAATTGATCCAGCCGGGCGGTGCCGCGGTGATTTCCGCCGACCACGAGATGGCTGAGCGCGTGAAGGCATCTGCCGCTTCGCGCGGGTTGCGCGTCTTCACGGTGGGGCGCGAGGGTGACGATCTGCGCATCATCAAGAGCGAGATCGACGGCTATGCGCAGAGCGTGACGCTGCAATTCGAAGGTAAGCGCCACGCCTTGCATCTTCCGCTGGTCGGCGAGTTCCAGATCGAGAATGCGCTGGTCGCCGCGGGTCTTGCGATCGTGACCGGGACGCCGCCGGACGAAGCGCTTGCGGCACTGGAAGACCTCGAAGGCGCCAAGGGCCGGCTCGAATTTGCCGGCCGCCGCGGGCAGGCACCGGTCTTCATCGACTACGCGCACAAGCCCGACGCGCTGTCCAAAACGCTCGAGGCGTTGCGGCCTTATGTGAAAAAGCGGCTGATCGTGGTGTTCGGCGCCGGCGGCAATCGCGATCCCGGCAAGCGGCCCATGATGGGCGCGATCGCGGTGGAGAAGGCGGACAAGGTGATTGTCACCGACGACAATCCGCGCAACGAGGACCCGGCCGCTATCCGAGCCGCGATCCTTCGCGCGGCGCCGGGCGCCATCGAGATCGCCGACCGGGGCACCGCCATCCGCAATTCGATCGCGAGCCTCGAAGCCGGCGACGTGCTGGTAATCGCAGGCAAGGGTCACGAAAGTGGCCAGATTGTCGGCGACCGGGTGCTGGAATTCAGCGATCATGAAGCGGTCGCGGCGGCGTTGGGAGGCAAGGTATTGGGGCAAAAGGCACGATGAGTGCGATGCCGCTATGGGGCGTTGAGGCGATGACCGCGGCGATGCGTGCGGCCGCGCAGGGTGCGCTGCCGGCATCCGTGAACGGCATTTCGATCGACAGCCGCACGCTGCAGCCGGGCGATGCGTTCTTTGCGATCGCCGGCGACAGCCGCGACGGCCACGACTTCGTGGAGGCGGCGTTGAAGAACGGCGCCGGACTTGCGGTGGTCGCAGCATCGAAGCGCGCCGCATTTCCCGCCGACGCTCGGCTGCTGACGGTGGAAGACGTGCTCGATGGCTTGCGCGATCTGGCGCGCGCCGCGCGCGAGCGACTGAAAGGCAAGGTGATCGCGGTCACCGGCTCGGTTGGCAAGACCTCTACCAAGGAGGCACTCTCGCTCGTCTTGTCGCGCGCCGGCCTCACGCACGCCTCGGCTGCTTCCTACAACAACCACTGGGGCGTACCGCTGTCGCTCGCACGCTGTCCGCAAGAGGCGCGCTTTGCGGTGTTCGAACTCGGCATGAATCACACCGGCGAAATCGGCCCGCTGTCTCGCATGGTGCGTCCCGACGTCGCGATCATCACCACGGTTGCGCCGGTGCATCTGCAATATTTCAAATCGGTTGAGGAGATCGCCGATGCGAAAGCGGAAATCTTCGAAGGCCTGCAGCCCGGCGGCATCGCGATCCTCAACCGCGACAATGCGCAGTTCAACCGGCTTAATGATCGTGCGCGCGATGCGCGTGTCGCTCGCGTCGTGACATTCGGCGAGAATGAAGCGAGCGAGGCGCGGCTGGTTCGCTGCGTGCTGCACGCGGAATATTCGACGGTGCAGGCGAACATCCTCGGCGACGAGGTGACCTACAAGCTCGGCGCGCCGGGCCGGCATCTCGTGATGAATTCGCTTGCGGTGCTTGCGGCGGCGAAACTCGCCGGCGCCGATCTCGCGATCTCGGCGCTTGCGCTCGCAGCCCTTCAGCCGGCGCAGGGGCGCGGAACGCGTATCGCGCTTGTGGTACCCGGTGGCAGCGCGCTCCTGATCGACGAGAGCTACAATGCCAATCCGGTCTCTATGCGCGCGGCCATCGCGCTTCTGGGGCAGGCCGAGCCCGGCCCGCGCGGGCGCCGGATTGCCGTGCTCGGCGACATGCTTGAACTGGGCTCGCAATCCGCCCTCCTGCATCGCGAACTGGCGCAGGCGGTCACGGAAAACTCGGTCGATCTGGTGTTCTGCTCCGGTCCGGAAATGCGAAATCTCTGGGATGCGCTTCCCTCCAACCGCCGGGGAAGCTATGCCACTGACTCCGGCGCGCTCGAACCGCGGGTGCTGGAGGCAGTGACCAGTGGGGACGCGGTGATGGTCAAGGGGTCCTTCGGTTCGAAAATGGCTCCGATCGTGAAGGCGCTGCAACGCAAGTTCACGGCCGCCGCTGCGAGGGACCCGGTGCAAGGTTGATACGATGCTTTATTGGCTCTCCGATTATTCCGACAAGCTCCAGTTCTTCAATCTGTTTCGCTACATCACCTGGCGTACCGGCGGTGCGCTAATGACGGCGGCGGTGTTCATGTTCATCGCCGGCTCGCCGATCATCGACTGGCTGCGCGCGGCGCAGGGCAAGGGCCAGCCGATCCGCACCGACGGCCCGCAATCGCATCTGAAGAGCAAGATCGGCACGCCGACCATGGGCGGCCTGATGATCATCTTTGCGGTGACGGCCTCGACGGTGCTGTGGGCCAACCCGGCCAATCCCTATGTGTGGATCGTGCTCGGCGTCACGCTGGCTTTCGGGGTGATCGGTTTCTACGACGACTATCTGAAGGTGACCAAGCAGCAGGCCTATACGAGCTTCTCCGGGAAGCTGCGCCTCACCGCCGAGACCATCGTTGCGATCCTCGCGTGCCTTGCGATCTCGCAGCTTGGCCGGCCGGGACTTCGCAACCTCGCTGACCTTTCCGTTTTTCAAGGACCTGATCGTCGATCTGAGCTTTTTCTTCATCGTGTTCGCGGCCTTCATCATCGTCGGCGCGGGCAATGCCGTGAATCTGACGGACGGTCTCGATGGTCTCGCCATTGTCCCGGTCATCATCGCCGCGCTCAGCTTCGGACTGATTGCCTATCTCGCCGGCAATGCCTTGTTCGCCGACTATCTTCAAATCCACTACGTCGCCGGCACCGGCGAGCTCGCGGTATTGTGCGGAGCGGTGATCGGAGCGGGACTGGGCTTTCTCTGGTACAACGCGCCGCCGGCCTCGATCTTCATGGGCGATACCGGCTCTCTTGCGCTCGGGGGCCTGATCGGCACGATCGCGGTCGCCACCAAACACGAGATTGCGCTTGCCATCATTGGCGGCCTGTTCGTACTGGAAGCGGTCTCGGTGATCGTGCAGGTGCTGTCGTTCCGCTTTTTCGGAAAGCGCGTGTTCCGCATGGCGCCGATCCATCATCACTATGAACAGAAGGGCTGGACCGAGCCGCAGATCGTGATCCGGTTCTGGATCATCTCCATCGTGCTGGCGCTGATTGGGCTGTCCACGCTCAAGCTGCGATGATCCCCGTCACCACCTTTGCCGGAAAGACCGTTGCCGTCTTCGGTCTTGGCGGATCGGGGCTTTCCACCTGCCACGCGCTGATCGCGGGCGGTGCCGACGTGATCGCCTTTGACGACGATGCGAAAAAGGTAGCGCAGGCGAACGACGCGAAAGTCGCAACCGCGGATCTTCGCAAGATCGACTGGTCGAAAGTCGCAGCCCTCATTCTTACGCCGGGCGTGCCACTCACCCATCCGGAGCCGCATTGGTCGGCGAAGCTCGCGCAGGATGCGGGCGTCGAGGTGATCGGCGATATCGAATTGTTCTGCCGGGAGCGCAGGCGTGATGCACCGGACGCGCCTTTCGTTGCCATTACCGGCACCAACGGCAAATCGACCACCACCGCGCTGATCGCGCATCTTCTTCGCCAAGCCGGACGCGACGTGCAGATGGGCGGCAATATCGGCGTGCCCGTGCTCCAGCTTGAGCCGCCGGCGCCCGAACGCCATTACGTGATCGAATGCTCGTCGTATCAGATCGATCTTGCGCCCTCGATCGATCCGACGGTCGGCATCATGCTCAACGTCACGCCTGACCACATCGACCGCCACGGCACCATCGAACATTATGCCGCGGTGAAGAGCCGTATTCTCGGCCGCGCCAAATTCCGCATCATCGGGGTCGACGACGATTACGGGCGCGGCATGGCGAAGAGCCTTGCCGCCATGCAGCGCCCGATCATTCCGATCTCGATCAAAGGCATCGTGCCGCACGGCTATGTCGGCGGCGAAAAGAATGTCTATCGCACCGGCGCGAGCGAGGCCGAGGATATCGCCGACCTCACCGGCATCGGCTCGCTGCGGGGCAGTCACAACATGCAGAATGCGATCGCGGCCGTCGCCGCCTGTTCGGCGCTGGGCGTCGACGACAAGACGCTGCAGGAGGGCCTGCGCAGCTTTCCCGGACTTGCGCATCGCATGGAAGAGATCGGCAGGCAGCGCGCGGTTCTGTTCATCAACGATTCCAAGGCGACCAACGCCAACTCGGCCGCGAAGGCGCTGGCATCGTTCGACACCATCTACTGGATCGCAGGCGGCAAACCGAAGGAAGGCGGCATCACGAGCCTTGCCGAATTTTTCCCGCGCATCGCCAAGGCCTATCTGATCGGCGAAGCAGCGCAGGGTTTTGCAGATACGCTTGCCGGCCGGGTGCCGAACGAAGTCGTTGGCACGCTCGACGTGGCGGTCGCGAACGCCGCGCGCGATGCGCAGGCGAGCGGCAAGCCGTCGGTCGTACTGCTGTCGCCGGCCTGCGCCTCGTTCGACCAGTTCCCGAATTTCGAGGTGCGGGGCCAGCGATTCCGGGAATTGGTGCAGGGCCTGCCGCAACATTAGTCCCGAGTGCGGGTCGAGGCGCACTCATTAATCAAACCTAAACCACAATCGGGCGAGGTAGCGGCCGGGACGGGATCATGGCCTCGCGCACGCAACGCTCGCCATTCGCGGAATGGTGGTGGACGATCGACCGGTTGATGCTGGCGGCGCTGTTTGCGCTGATCCTGGCCGGCATCATTCTGTTGCTTGCGGCTAGCACGCCGGTGGCCACCAAGCTCGGGCTCGATCCATTTCATTTCGTCAACCGCCAGATTTTCTATCTGGTGCCGGCGCTCGCGATCATGCTGGGCACGTCGCTCCTGTCGCCCCGGCAGATTCGGCGTCTGGCGCTGGTGGTTTTTGCAATCAGCATGATCCTTCTCGCGGGCACGCTGGTATTTGGCACCGAGATCAAGGGCGCGCGGCGCTGGATCGTATTGCTTGGCGTCAACATCCAGCCGTCGGAATTCGTCAAACCCGCTTTCGTGATCCTGATCGCCTGGCTGTTCGGCGAGTCCGCGCGAAAGCCGGAAATGCCGGCCAATACGATTGCGCTCGGGTTGTTCGGCTCGGTCGTCGCATTGCTGATGCTGCAGCCCGATTTCGGCCAGACCATGCTGATCGCGATGGTGTGGTGTGCGCTGTTCTTCATGGCCGGGATGCGGGTCATCTGGGTCGCCGGCCTCGCGGGTACGGCGCTCGCAGGTCTTGCCGCTGCCTATTACACCGTGCCGCACGTCGCCAAGCGCATGAAGCGCTTCATGGACCCGTCTTCGGGCGATACCTTCCAGATCGACAATGCGGTGGAATCCTTCGTGCGTGGCGGCTGGCTCGGGCAGGGACCGGGCGAGGGCACGGTCAAGCGCATCCTTCCGGACAGCCATGCCGATTTCATTTTCGCGGTGGCGGCGGAGGAATTCGGCGTCGTGTTGTGTCTTGTGGTGGTTGCACTGTTCGCTTTCATCGTCATTCGCGCGCTGACGCGCGCGCTGCGCGCCGACGATCCATTCGTGCGCTATGCGGCGTCCGGTCTTGCCATGCTGTTCGGGATGCAGTCGGCAATCAATATGTCGGTCAATCTGCATCTGATTCCGGCCAAAGGCATGACGCTGCCGTTCATTTCCTATGGCGGCTCCTCGCTGATTTCGCTTGCCTACGGGATGGGAATGGTGCTCGCGCTCACCCGCGAACGGCCGCGCGCCGAGCAATTCGGCAGCCGCGGCGGCAACATGGCCCGGATCGCACCGCAGCCGGCCTGATCCATTTGCCGGATCGGGACAAGCGGCTTCGCAACTGTGCATGCGCCGCGCTAGATTGTCTCCATGACCGAAGTCCAGCCTTCCACCCTCCTCATCATGGTCGCCGCCGGCGGTACCGGCGGCCATCTGTTTCCGGCCGAGGCGCTCAGCGCGGCCCTGTCCAGGCGCGGCATTGCGACCGCGCTCGCGACCGACAACCGCGCCGCCAAATACGCGGATTATTTCACCTCCATGCATGTGGTGCCGAGCGCCACCTGGCGCGGGCGCGACCCGATCTCGATCGCGCGCACGGGCTTCACGCTCGCGATGGGACTCGGCAAGGCGATGATGATGATGCGAAACGTCAAGCCGTCGGCGGTGGTAGGCTTCGGCGGCTATCCTTCCGTGCCGACGGTGCTGGCGGCATCGCTTTCAGGAATCCCGACGCTGCTGCATGAGCAGAATGCGGTGATGGGCCGCGCCAATCGTTTCCTCGCCAGCCGCGTTACCACAATCGCGACCGGCTTTGCCGGCGTGACCGACAAGGACAAGGCGCTCGCGATCAAGACCACCTGCATCGGCAATCCGCTGCGGCCGGCGGTGATCGAGGCTGCGAAGATTCCCTATCCGCCGCTCGATCCGAATGGTCCTTTGAAGCTGCTCGTATTCGGCGGTAGTCAGGGCGCGAGCATCATGGCCGACATCGTGCCACCGGCTGTCGCCAAGCTCGAGCCGCATTTGCAGATGCGGCTGAAGATCACCCAGCAGACCCGCGAGGAGGATATTCCGCGGGTGCGAGAAATCTATGCGCGCGCGCAAGTGTCCGCCGAAATCGCGCCGTTCTTCAACGATCTGCCGGCGCGGATTGCGCTGAGCCATCTCGTGGTGTCTCGCTCCGGCGCCGGAACCGTCGCCGAATTGAGCGCGATCGGACGGCCGGCGATCCTGGTGCCGCTGCCGAATGCGCTCGATCAGGACCAGGCCGCCAATGCCCTGGTGCTGGAAAAGGCCGGCGGCGCCATTCGCCTGCTGCAGAAGGACTTCACGCCGGACCGGCTGGCCGTGGAAATCGACGCCCTGGCGGCCGATTCTGTCCGTCTGACCGCGATGGCGGAACGCGCCAAATCGATCGGCGTGCTTGACGCCGCCGAGCGGCTGGCCGATCTGGTACTCAAAACCGTCCGCGTCCCGTCTTGAGGAACAGCCTATGAAATTGCCGCGCGACCTTGGCTCGATCCATTTCGTCGGGATCGGGGGGATCGGCATGAGCGGGATTGCCGAGGTGCTCGCCAATCTCGACTACACCGTGACCGGCTCCGACGTTTCGGAAAGCGCGAACGTGAAGCGGCTGCGCGACAAGAACATCAAGGTCACGATCGGCCACGATTCAAAGAATGTCGAGGGCGCCGGTGTGGTCGTGGTGTCGTCCGCGATCAAGCGCGACAATCCGGAATTGATGGCGGCGCGCACCAAGCGGCTGCCGGTGGTCCGGCGCGCGGAGATGCTGGCCGAATTGATGCGGCTGAAATCGGCGGTCGCCATTGCGGGCACCCACGGCAAGACCACAACGACGTCGCTGGTCGCGACGTTGCTCGATGCCGGAGGGCTCGATCCGACCGTCATCAATGGCGGCATCATCAATGCCTATGGCACCAATGCCAGGCTCGGCGCCGGCGACTGGATGGTGGTGGAAGCCGACGAGTTCGGACGGCACCTTCCTGAAGTTGCCGGCCGATGTCGCCATCGTCACCAATGTCGATCCCGAGCATCTCGATCATTTCAAGACTTTCGATGCCGTGAAGGATTCGTTTCAGGCCTTCGTCGAGAATGTGCCGTTCTACGGCTTTGCCGTGATGTGCACCGATCACCGCGAGGTGCAGGCGCTGGTCGGCCGCATCGAGGATCGCCGCATCATCACCTATGGCGAGAATCCGCAGGCCGACGTGAGGCTTGTCGATCTCGATCATCATCACGGCAAGTCACGGTTCTCGGTGGTGTTCCGCGGCCGCGAGGCGCAGGCGGAGCACACGATTTCCGATCTCACTTTGCCGATGCCGGGCCGGCATAATGCGCTCAACGCAACGGCGGCTATCGCGGTCGCGCATAATCTGCTGGTGCCGGACGAAGCGATCCGCAAGGCGCTCGCGTCCTTCGGCGGTGTGAAGCGGCGCTTCACCCGCACCGGCGAATGGAACGGCGTCGCCATCATCGACGATTATGGTCACCACCCGGTCGAGATTGCGGCCGTGCTGCGGGCGGCGCGCGAATCCTCCGACGGGCGCGTCATCGCGGTGATGCAGCCGCACCGCTATTCGCGGCTGAAGGAATTGTTCGAGCAGTTTTGCACCTGCTTCAACGACGCCGATGCCGTGATCATCGCCGATGTCTATTCCGCCGGTGAAGCGCCGATCAAGGATATCGACCGCGATCACCTGGTGCAGGGCTTGCGCGCGCGCGGCCATCGCAATGTAGCTGCGCTGGGAAGTTCTGAACAGCTTGCCTCGGTGATCCGAGGCATCGCTGCGCCCGGCGACATGGTGATCTGTCTTGGCGCCGGCTCGATCACGCAATGGGCCTATGCGCTGCCGGGCGAGTTGCAGGCGCTGGGATGACCTTCCCCGACATTACCGTCGATCTGAAATCGCGCATGCCGAATTTGCGCGGCCGGTTGCTGGCTAATCAGCCGCTCGCGGAGCTCACCTGGTTTCGCGTCGGCGGGCCGGCGCAGGTCCTGTTCATGCCGGAGGACGAGAGCGATCTTGCGTGTTTCTTGCAAAATCTCGCTGCGGGAATTCCGGTCATCGTCATCGGGCTTGGCTCCAACCTGATCGTCCGCGATGGCGGCGTTCCGGGCGTGGTCATCCGGCTCGGCCGCGGCTTCAATGAGGTCAGTGTCGACGGTGTTCGTGTTCGGGCCGGTAGCGCGGTGCCGGACGTAAAAGTCGCGCGATCGGCGCAGGAAGCTGGCATCGCAGGCCTCGCTTTTTTGCGCGGTATCCCGGGCGGCATCGGCGGCGCGTTGCGGATGAATGGCGGGGCCTATGGCCGCGAAACCAAGGACGCGCTGATTGAGGCGCGCGGCGTCGACCGCGGCGGCAACATCCGTGTCTACGGCAACGCCGATCTGCATTACACGTATCGCCATTGCGGAGCGCCGGAAGACGTGATTTTCACGCAAGCGCTGTTCGAGGGGCGGACAGGCGATCGTGAGGCGATTGCAGCGGAGATGGAAAAGATCACAGAATTGCGCGAAGCCACGCAGCCGATCAAGAGCCGCACCGGCGGATCGACCTTCAAGAATCCGCAAGGTCACAAGGCCTGGCAATTAATCGACGCTGCCGGCTGCCGTGGGCTGGTGGTGGGCGACGCGCAAGTGTCGGAGATGCATTGCAACTTTCTGATCAACCGCGGACAGGCCACGGCGAAGGACATTGAAACGCTCGGCGAGACCGTGAGGGCACGCGTGAAGGCAAATTCGGATGTGACACTGGAATGGGAAATCAAGCGGATCGGAGTTGAAGCATGAGCGAGCCCATTCTCATCGCCGGCGGCGGCATCGGAGGCTTGTCCGCAGCGCTAGGCCTCGGTCTGAAAGGCATTCCGGTGCGTGTCATCGAGGGCGCGCCGGAATTCGGTGCCATCGGTTACGGCATTCAGCTCGGGCCCAACGTATTTCCGATGTTCGAGCGGCTCGGAATTACCGAAGCGGTCCTGAAAAAATCGATTTTGCCGGATGCCTGTGTCGAACTCGATGCGTTTACCGGCGATGAGATTGCCCGCGTGCCGACGCAGCACGCGCTTCGTGCCCGCTTCACGCATCCCTACATAGTGGTTCACCGCATCGATCTCCACAACGCATTGCTCGATGCCTGTCGCAAGGTGGCGGCGATCGATCTGGTAGCGGAGGCGCAGGTCACCGGTTTTGAGGACCGCGGCGGTGACGTCACTTTGCAGACGGCCGATGGACGCAGCTTCGAAGGAAGTGCCTTGATCGGCGCTGATGGCCTGCGTTCGGTGGTACGTGCAAAAATAATCGCCGACGGCGAGCCGAAGCCGAACGGATATGTCGCGCACCGCACCATCATTCCAATGCAGGAATTGCCGACAGGCGTGATGACCAATGTGGTCGTGCTGTGGGCCGGGCCCGGTTTCCACATCGTGCATTACCCGCTGCGCGATCACACGCTGTTCAACATCGTGGCCGTGTTCAAGACTGCAACTTATGACCAGAAGGGCGATCTTGCCGCCTATCGGGCCGAGATCGACCGCACCTATGCCAATGCGCATCCGGCGATGAAGGGCCTGCTCAAGCTGCTCGATCTCGAACGGCGCTGGACCATCGCAGACCGGGATCCGGTACGGCACTGGGCCCGCGGGCGCGTCGCGGTTCTGGGCGACGCCGCGCATCCGACGTTGCAAACGTTTGCGCAAGGCGCCTGCATGGCGATTGAAGATGGCGTCACCCTGTCCGAATGCATCGCGCAATCGCCAGGAGACATGCCTTCGGCATTGCAGCAATTTTCGCGCGCGCGCTATCTGCGGACCGGCCGGCTACAGCTCGAATCGCGCCGCGTCTGGCGGGACTATCATTGCGGCGGCGTCGAGCGCGAAGTCATGATGCAGTCCTATCGCGAAATGTCGGAAGACGATGTGTTCCGCTGCCTGTCCTGGATTTATGACGGGATCGAATTGCCGGGCGGCGGCCGCACCTCAAAGCTGAAGCGGGCGGCCGGCTGAAGGCCGGTCGGTGGGTCGCGGAAGGTTTAGAATTTTGATTAGAGATGCCGACGAGCGTCCAGAGTGGTTTGCACCAATCAGAGAAGGCAAGCTTGGCCTTCCGGTTCTTGTATTGGCGTTCTACCCAAACCCAAGATGTCTGGATTACGCATTTCCCGCAGCGCTTGCGGAGGGCTCGGATCGGGAATGGTACTATGTCGAACATCAGACGGCAGGCGTGAATTGCAAGCAGAGGGCATTTTGGGCAACATCAATTGTCCCAACGATACGCGCAGCTGCTGGAATGAAGTGCATCGAAGCGCGCTGGTTTGGAACGAATCTGGGTATGTATCCCGACCCGCGTCCGATCTCAGAATATCAAGCCTCACTGAAAACTCTGCTCGGTGATCCTGTGACTTGTGTTACTTCCTGCAACCTCTTGGAAGAGGGCATGTATCCGATTGATCCGAGCTCGGCTTCGTTGAGAAGCGTGACCGATGACGAACTGACGGATATTGCTTCCGGAAGGACGCCACGCGGCGGAGACCTTAACGTCGCGGATCGAAATTGGACACTTCGAGTCTTGATGCTGGGTGCAAATAGTGACTGAAATAACGATAGACAAATGTCTATGACCAAGCATGTCGCGGTACTGATGGGGGGCTGGTCGTCCGAGCGCGAAGTGTCGCTGCGTTCCGGCAATGCCTGCGCCGATGCCGCCGAGCGCGCAGGCTTCCGCGTCACGCGCGTGGATGTCGCCCGCGATATCGCGACCGTGCTCGATCGCCTCAGGCCCGACGCAGCGCTCAATCTGCTGCACGGCCGGCCGGGTGAGGACGGCACCATCCAGGGCATTCTGGAAATTCTGGGCATTCCCTATTCGCATTCGGGTGTGCAGTCCTCGTCGCTCGCGATGAAAAAGGATGCTGCCAAGATCATGCTCGCGGCGGCCGGCGTGCCGGTGCCGCTGGGCATGGTGGTGTCACGTCTGGAGGCTGCGAAGGCGCATCTGCTGGAGCGCCCCTATGTGATCAAACCGATCGCGGAAGGTTCGAGTGTCGGCGTCTTCATCGTCACCGACAAGCACGAGCATCCGCCGCAGGAGCTGTTCCGCGAAGACTGGAGCTTCGGGGAGATGGTACTTTGCGAGCGCTACATTCCGGGCAAGGAACTCACCTGCGCGGTGGTGCAGGACAGGCCGACTGGCGTGATCGAGATCGTCCCGAAAGTGCGCTTTTACGATTACGAAGCGAAATATGCTCCGGGCGGCTCCGAGCATGTGCTGCCGGCGCAGATTCCCGCCGATGTCTATCAAGCGGTGCAGAAGCTGACGGTCCAGGCACATCGTGCGCTTGGTTGCCGCGGGGTGACGCGCGCCGATTTTCGCTTTGACGATGCGCGCGGAACCGAGGGCCTCGCCTGCCTTGAGGTCAATACCATCCCGGGCATGACCGAGACCTCACTGGTGCCGGAGCTTGCGGCTTATGCCGGCATCAAATTCGAGGAATTGATGCGCTGGATGATCGAGGACGCATCGCTCAATCGATGAGAGATCGTCTTGATCCCACCTTGCGAGCGGGGTGGGCGGTTATGGTATTTCGATCCCTCCGCACGGTCATCTCGCCCCCCACCGGCTAAACCTTTACTAAAACTTTACCAAGACCCCCGAAGACTGAACATGGCTGGCGCATCACGCCCTAGGCTGCCGGGGCGTGCTGCGCTCGCGGATGCCGATGGGTGCTCTGCGGCGTTCGGGGACGGGGAAATGCAGGCTTGCAGATGGTCACAACCATCCCGGCCGGATCATCTCTCTCAACCGGACTCGCAGACAGAAGGGTTGAAGAGTTCATTCGATGGATGATCGAGGACGTTTGTCTTCCTCGCAAACGCGGGTGCAGTACCCGCGACGCGCCGGGCGCGTCATCCATCGCCTGTCGTCCGCCATCGAAAGCTGGTTGCCGCGCGGCGCGGGTGTCATGGCCGCTTGCGCGCTGCTTCTCGCAACCGCCGGCTACGGAGTCGTAAAGGGTGGCCATGCCGATTGGCTGGGTACGCAATTTGCGGAAGGGCGCGACGCAGTCGCGAACTCCGTCGGCTTCCGGATCGATTCCATCTCGCTTACGGGCCAGATGCAGCTTACGCGCGAGGAGATTCTCGCTGTTGCCGGGGTGACCGGGCGGTCGTCGCTATTGTTTCTCAATGCCGACGACGCGCGCAGGCGGCTCAAAGCCAATCCGTGGATCGCGGATGCGACGGTGCTCAAGCTGTTCCCCGACCGGCTCCATATCGCAATTACCGAACGCCGGGCGTTTGCGCTGTGGCAGAAGGAAGGCCGGGTGCGCGTAGTCGGGCGCGACGGTGTCGTGGTCGAACCTTTCGTCGCCCCGCATGTCGCGCATCTGCCCCTGGTCGTTGGCAAGGGCGCCAATGTCAAGGCTGCCGAATTTCTGGCGCTGATGGATCGCTATCCGCAATTGCAGGAGCAGGTCCACGCCTACGTGCTGGTCGCGGAGCGACGCTGGAATTTGCGGCTCAAGAACGGCATCGACATCCGGTTGCCGGAAACAAACCCCGTTGAGGCGATCGATACCGTGATTGCGCTCGACCGCGACCGCAAGCTGCTGTCGCGCGATATCACGGCGATTGACCTTCGCAATGCCGATCGCGTCGCGGTCCGGCTTTCGGACGACGCGGCGGCAGCGCGAGCCGAAGCGATCAAGGCAAAAACCCAGAAGCGCAAGGGAGGCGACGCATGAACTCGTTACAGCGCGGTGTCGCCCCCAAGATGAAGCCGGTCTCGCCAAAGCGCTCGGCTTTGGTGGCAGCACTCGACGTCGGCACCAGCAAGACCGTTTGCGTGATCGCAAGGCTCGAGCCGATCCCGACCCAGGATGTATTGCGGCGCCGGACGCATTCGGTCGAGGTGATCGGTTTTGGCCATACCGGCGCGCTCGGCATGAAGGCCGGCAACGTCGCCGATCTTGACGCCGCCGACCGGACCATTCGGCAAGCGGTGGAACTGGCCGAGAAATCCGCCGGCGTGCATCTTGAATCGGTTGCGGTCGCAGTCTCCGCCGGCCGTCCGGCAAGCGAACGCTTTACGGCCTCCGTCGATGTGGCCGAACCCTCGATCGGGGATAGCGCAATCGCACGGCTGCTGGACGCCGGCAGCCGTTATTCCGGACGCGACGGCCGAGTGCTCCTGCATTCGCTGCCGCTCGGCTACGCCATCGACGGCGTCCATGGAATCCGCGATCCGCGGGGCATGCTGGCCCGGCGCTTCGGTCTGGATATGCATGTCGTCACTGCCGATATCGCACCGCCTCGAAACCTGATGCTGACGATCGAAAGATGCCATCTTTCGGTCGAGGCCATGGTGGCAAGCCCCTACATGGCGGGCCTTTCGGCGCTTGCCGACGACGAGGCGGATCTCGGTTCAGCGGTCGTGGATATGGGGGCCGGGACCACCACCATCGCGGTGTTTTCGGGCGGCCGGTTCGTGCATTGCGACGGCTTCGCGGTGGGGGGTCATCACGTGACCATGGACCTGGCGCGCGGATTAAACGCCAGGGTCGCAGATGCCGAGCGAATCAAGACGTTCTATGGCACTGTAACCGCCGGAATGAGCGACGAGCGCGATATGATTCCGGTGCCGACGGTGGGCGATGATTCGCGCGAGCCGCCGCAGGTCGTCTCGCGTGCTGCTCTGGTGCCGTTCATCCGGCCGCGGATCGAGGAAATCCTCGAGATGATTCGCGACCGGCTGGCGACCTCGCCTTTCGCATCCGAGCCTCAGGGCGCGGTCGTGCTGACGGGCGGAGCGAGCCAGCTCACCGGCCTGCCGGAGCTCGCTGCGCGCATTCTGGGTCGCAAAGTGCGTATTGGAAGGCCGCTAGGCATTTCGGGTCTCCCGGACGCAGCGCGCGGACCGGCTTTTGCCGTTGCCGCCGGGCTTCTGGTCTATCCGCAGGCTGCGCACCTCGAACACTTCGAACCGCGGCGAACGCGGCAAGTAATGACAGGAACTGGCGGTTACATCGCAAGGGTCGGACGATGGCTGAAGGAAAGCTTCTGATGGCCTCAATGCAGGATCTCCGTAAAGGCCGGCGGCGGAACGGTCGTTGCGGGGACGTTATCAACGCCCGCGTTTGGAAGAGGCAGCCATGACAATGAATTCTACAGCTCCGGACATTCGCGAGCTGAAGCCGCGAATCACGGTCTTCGGGGTCGGCGGGGCCGGCGGCAATGCCGTCAACAACATGATCGCCGCCGGATTGCAGGGCGTCGAATTCGTGGTCGCCAATACCGACGCGCAGGCGCTTTCGCTGGCCAAGGCGCCGCGCAAGATCCAGATGGGCGTGCAGGTCACCGAAGGGCTGGGCGCGGGTTCGCAGCCGGAAGTCGGCAGGGCCGCGGCCGAGGAGGTGATCGACGAGATCCGAGACCACCTGAACGGCGCGCATATGGTGTTCGTCACCGCAGGAATGGGCGGCGGGACCGGCACCGGCGCCGCACCGGTCGTTGCCAAGATCGCCCGCGAAATGGGTATCCTCACCGTCGGCGTCGTGACCAAGCCGTTCCAGTTCGAGGGCGAGCGCCGCATGCGCTTTGCCGAGGGCGGCATCGTCGAACTGCAGAAACATGTGGACACGCTGCTCGTCATCCCGAACCAGAATCTGTTCCGGGTTGCCAACGAGAAGACCACCTTTGCCGACGCCTTCGCGATGGCCGACCAGGTGCTCTATTCGGGCGTCGCCTGCGTTACCGACCTGATGGTCAAGGAAGGCCTGATCAATCTCGACTTCGCCGACGTGAGAGCGGTGATGCGAGAAATGGGCAAGGCGATGATGGGTACCGGCGAAGCCTCCGGCGAGAAGCGGGCCATTACCGCGGCGGAAGCCGCGATTTCCAATCCGCTGATCGACGACAATTCGATGAAGGGGTCGAAGGGCCTCCTGATCTCCATCACCGGTGGCAAGGATCTGACCTTGTACGAGGTGGATGAGGCCGCGACCCGGATTCGCGAGGAAGTCGACAAGGACGCCAACATCATCGTCGGCGCCACCTTCGACGAGAGCCTGGAAGGCATCATCCGGGTGTCGGTGGTCGCGACCGGTATCGACAAAGTGGCGGCCGTGCAAAAGCCGGCCGAGACCAAGCGCCCGGCGATGGCTTCCATGCCGCGGGTGGCGCCCGCGACCATGGCAGCACCGGTGCCGGCCCACCCTTCGACCGCCCAGCATGCGGCGATCGACGCCGCTGCGAATGCAGCGGTCGCAGCCGCGATAGGCCACGATTACAATCAGCCGCTCGCCATCGATGAGGTCACGATCCGGCCGGAGCCGCCGAAGCCGTCGCTGTTCGTGGACCAAGGCGCACCTGCGCCTCAGCCGACACACCACCAGGAAAGCTTCGCCCCGTTCATTCCGCCGCAGGCGGAGCGAATCGCGCAGCGTCCCCGCATGCCGCGGATCGACGAATTACCACCGCAAGCCCAGCGCGAGATCATGGCGCATCGCGGCGAATTGCCGGCGCAGGACCAGCATCCGGAAAAGCAGCGCATGTCGCTTCTAAAGCGGCTGGCGACTGCGGGCCTCGGCCGCAAGCCCGAGCCTGAGGAAGCACCGGTACGGCACGACCCGCATGCAACGGTGCCGCCCATGCCCCGTATGCCGCAGCGTCCGCCGTCACGCCCGGTCGAGAATCGCGATCCGGTGTCGGAATATGCTCGCCGCGCCCCGCAAGGAGCGCCGGTCGGCCTTGATGTGCATGGCAGGCAGGCACCTGTGAATAACGCGACGGAAGATGATCAACTCGAGATTCCGGCTTTCCTTCGGCGCCAGGCGAACTGACAGACCTCGAGGCGACACGACAGGGCTCCGACATGTCAGTCGGAGCCCTTTTTCTTTTCCCCAAATGACCCTCTAACCCTCTGAATAAAAATCATTTCTTATGCTGCGTCGCGGCAGATGGCCGTTAACGCTTTCGCAAAGCCTGAGGAGGGAATGCGGCGATCCGGGCCAACCTTACCGAATTAAGGCAGACGACGGCCCCCAATGCGGCCGGATCAAGGTAACAAACGGTAAAAAAGCGTGACTTTGGACGAAGCAGATGCAGGTCTAAGCTTCAATGGTCAAAGGGGTTTTCGCCCTCTGATTCTCGGCAGGGACTTGGGGAAGTCACGTACCACCTGCTCGGAAAAAGAAGGCGAAAGCAAATTGGGGCCATCGGGGGATTACGCCGCGCCGACCTTGCGCTGCGTCAGCCGAAAAATAGACGGAACGAGCGTATGAAAGCCGCAAGGCAAACCACGCTGCGTGAACAGGTTACGGTTTCCGGGATTGGGGTTCATTCCGGTCTACCCGTTAACCTCACTCTCAATCCGGCTGATGCCGATACCGGCATTGTCTTCTCCCGCATCGATGCGCAGGGCCGCGAACGCGAAGTCCGGGCCGATTTCCGGGCGGTGACTGCGACCGAACTGGCCACGGTCCTGGGCGATGAATCGGGCGTTCTCTGCTCGACCGCCGAACATATTTTGGCAGCCCTTCGCGGCCTTGGGGTCGATAACGCCCTGGTCGAGATCGACGGCCCAGAAGTACCGATCATGGACGGCAGCGCGGCACCTTTCGTCGCCGCCATTGACCAGGCCGGCATCGTCTCGCTGAACGCAACCCGCCGTTACATCAAGGTTTTGAAGCCGGTCCGCGTCGCCAAGGGTGAAGTCTTTCGGCGAATTGCGTCCCTACGAAAGCGGGTTCCGCCTCGACATCGAGATCGATTTCCCCTCCGCGCTGATCGGCCGCCAGTCGATCGCACTCGATCTTACCGCCGACAGCTTCCGCCGCGACCTGTCGCGCGCTCGCACTTTCGGTTTCATGAAGGACGTCTCGGCCCTGTGGAGCGCCGGCAAGGCGCTTGGGGCTTCCTTCGAGAACACGCTGGTACTGAGCGACAACCGCATTTTGAATGCCGAAGGCCTGCGTTATCCGGACGAATTCGTGCGCCACAAGGCGCTCGACGCGGTCGGTGACTTGGCTCTTGCCGGTGCCCCGATCGTCGGTGCCTATCGTTCGGTTCGCGGCGGCCATCGCCTGAACCACGCCGTACTGGTGGCGCTGATGTCCGATCCGACCGCCTTCGAAGTGGTCGAAGGACGCGAGCCCCGCAGAATCCGCGGCCATGCCGATGTCGGTATGGTGGCTGCGGCCTACGGCCCGGATGTTTCCTAGAAGCTGAATCGTCGAATCCCGCAGCCTAATCACGGCAAATTCCCGCGTAAGCGGGAATTTTGCTTTGGGTTCAGGCTTTTGCTCGTAAGCCCTCGCCATATTCCGGGCCCAATATCAGAGCAAAAAACCTGCTAGCGCCGCGCTGCTGGCGCTTGGGGATGCCTTGCTTTTTGCGGTACAGAAAGCAGGCTTGAAGGTGCGGCGGGGAAAAGCAAACGGAGCCTCCTCGCGCGTGCCTTTTTGGGGGTAATCGGTAGCGCATGAGTGCAAGGTTCGGCATCGCATCGGCATTGCGTGACAGGGCGGGGTTTGTGGCCCGTGGCCTTGCGCGCGTTGCGGCCTTCGCACTGGTCGCGGGAACGCTTGCCGCCTGCTCGACCGACAAAGATCTCGCGATCCCCGACGATCCGGCGGACAAGCTCTATAACGAGGGGCTCTATCTGCTTCAGCAGAAGAGCGACTACAAGGAAGCCGCCAAGAAATTCGAGGAAGTCGACCGCCAGCACCCGTATTCCGACTGGGCGCGCAAGGCGCTGCTGATGCAGGCCTATGCCTATTACGAGGCAAAGGAATACGACGACTCGATAACCGCGGCGAAGCGATATGTCTCGCTGCATCCCGGCAGTGCGGACGCTGCTTATGCGCAATTCCTGATCGGCTCGTCCTATTACGAAGTCATCCCCGATGTGACGCGCGACCAGCAGCGCACCGAAAAGGCGATGAGCGAACTCGAGCAGGTGATCCGAAAATATCCGAACACCGAATATGCCGCGAGTGCCCGCAAGAAGCTGGAAGTGGCGCGCGACCAATTGGCCGGCAAGGAAGTGATGATCGGCCGCTTCTATCTGAACAAGAAGGATTTTGTCGGCGCCATCAATCGCTTCAAGCTGGTGGTCACGCAATATCAGACCACCCGCCATGTCGAGGAAGCGCTGATGCGCCTGACCGAGGCCTATCTCGCGCTCGGTATCGTGCAGGAGGCGCAGACCGCCGCCGCCGTGCTGGGGCATAACTTCCCTGACAGCCCCTGGTACAAGGACGCCTATGCCATGGTTTCGAGCGGTGGGCTGAAGCCGTCCGAGAACAAGGATTCCTGGATCAGCAAGCTGTTCCAGAAGCGCACCGGCTGATTTATCCTTCGCGAATCGCCTGATCCGCCGTCGCCTCGTCAGACCGAGGCCGTTTGAGGCTGAGCGCAGTTCCATGCTGGTGCGTCTATCCATTCGCGACATCGTGCTGATCGACAAGCTCGATCTCGATTTCGCCAAGGGCCTCGCGGTGCTCACCGGCGAGACCGGTGCCGGCAAGTCGATCCTGCTGGACGCGTTTGCGCTTGCGCTCGGCGCACGCGGCGACGCGACTTTGGTGCGGACCGGGGCCGAGCAGGGACAGGTGACGGCGGTGTTTGACCTGCCGGCGCGCCATCCCGCGCGCAAGCTTCTGAAGGAGCAGGGTATCGACGCCGATGAGGATTTGATTCTCCGGCGCGTGCAGACGGCAGACGGCAAGACCCGCGCCTTCGTCAACGACCAGCCGGTTTCGGTGCAAGCGCTGAAAAGTCTCGGCACCGCTCTCGTCGAAATCCACGGTCAGCATGACGATCGCGCACTGGTGGATGCGGCGACCCACCGGGCCTTGCTCGATGCCTATGCCGGACTGGAGGACGACGCAGGCGAGGTCGAGCGGTTATGGACTGCGCGCAGGCTCGCGGCGGAAGCCGTCGACAGCCACAAGGTCGAGGTCGAGCGCGCCCAGCGCGAGGCGGATTATCTGCGGCACTCGGTTGACGAATTGCGCAAGCTGAAACCGGAAGCCGGCGAGGAAACCGCGCTTGCCGATCGCCGCACCTCGATGATGCAGGCCGAGAAGATCGCAGGCGATCTGCGCGACGCCTACGACGCGGTCGCGGGCACCGCGTCTCCGACGCCTGCCTTTGCGGCAGCGATCCGAAGGCTCGAGCGGCGCAGCGCCCAGGCGCCGGGTCTGACCGACCCCGCCGTGAAGGCGCTCGACCAGGCGCTCAATGCCATCGAGGAGGCGCGCAGCCACCTCGAAGCCGCCTTGCAGGCGGCGAATTACGATCCCGCCGAACTCGAGCGGATCGAGGAACGGCTGTTTTCGCTGCGCGCCGCCGGCCGCAAATATAATTGCCCGGTCGATCGCCTGGCTGAAGTTGCGGAGAAATATTCAGCCGACCTCGCACTGATCGATGCCGGCGCCGAGAGGCTCGCGGCCCTGGAGAAGATTGCGGCCGAGGCCGAGACCAAATTCAGGAAGGTCGCGGCTTCGCTGTCTGCCGCGCGCAAGAAGGCGGCCATCGCGCTCGACAAGGCGGTGAATGCCGAGATCAAGCCGCTCAAACTCGAACGCGCGACATTCTCCACTGCGATCGAGAGCGATCCGCATTCGCCCGGCCCGTATGGCTTCGATCGGGTGGAATTCTGGGTGCAGACCAATCCCGGCACCCGGCCGGGTCCGCTGATGAAGGTGGCTTCCGGCGGTGAATTGGCGCGCTTCCTGCTCGCGCTCAAGGTGGTGCTGGCGGACAAGGGCTCCGCGCCAACACTTGTGTTCGACGAGATCGATACCGGCGTCGGCGGTGCGGTCGCCGACGCGATCGGAGTTCGGCTTGCGAAGCTTGCGACGCGGGTGCAGGCCATCGCGGTGACTCATGCGCCGCAGGTGGCGGCCCGCGCCGACCGGCATTTCGTCATCGCCAAGGACGCGCTCGACAAGGGCAAGCGGGTGGCGACGCGGGTGAGCGAAGTTCTCGCCGACCGCCGCCGCGAGGAGATCGCCCGCATGCTGGCAGGTGCCGAGATCACCGACGAGGCCCGCGCCGCGGCCGAACGGCTGATCAAGGCGGCGGGGTAGGACTTCTTCCGTGGCGAAACGTGCATCCCCTCTGACACCGACCGACAAGCTGACCGAGGAACAGGCCGCGGGCGAACTCGCGCGGCTCGCCAAACTGATCGCGGACAATGACAAGCTCTACTACCAGAAGGATGCGCCGAAAATTTCGGACGCCGAATACGACGCGCTGCGTCAGCGCAACAACGAGATCGAGGCACGCTTTCCCGAATTGATCCGGAAGGATTCGCCGTCGCAGAAGGTCGGCGTCGCCCCGACCGGCAGGTTCAAGAAGGTGCGGCATGCGGTGCCGATGTTGTCCCTCGACAACGCATTCAACGACCAGGACGTCACCGAATTTGTCGACCGGGTGGTGCGCTTCCTGAAACTTGAGGAGCCGCCGGTCTTCACCGCCGAGCCCAAGATCGACGGGCTGTCGTTATCATTGCGCTATGAGGATGCAGTGCTGGTGACGGGCGCGACGCGCGGTGACGGCACCGAGGGCGAGGACGTTACCGCCAATGTGAAGACTCTGAATGACATTCCGCAGAAGCTGAAAGGCCGCGGAATTCCGGCGATCGTCGAAGTGCGTGGCGAAGTCTACATGACGCACGAGGACTTCATCGCATTGAACAAGCGGCAGGCCGAAGCGGAAGAACCGGTCTATGCCAATCCGCGCAATTCCGCCGCGGGTTCGTTGCGTCAGAAAGATCCATCGATCACCGCGTCACGCAATCTGAAATTCTTCGCCTATGCCTGGGGCGAGATGAGTGCGATGCCGGAAGATACCCAATCGGGCATGGTGCATTGGCTTGGCGAGCGCGGTTTTGTCATCAATCCGATGTTCAAGCTCTGCAAGTCCGTCGAGGCGATGCTCGAGATGTATCGCGCGATCGAGGAGAAGCGCGCAAAGCTCGGCTATGACATCGACGGCGTGGTCTACAAGCTCAATCGGCTGGACTGGCAGAGCCGGCTCGGCTTCGTGTCGCGCTCGCCGCGCTGGGCGATCGCGCACAAATTCCCCGCTGAAAAGGCGACAACAATCGTCAACGACATCGACATTCAGGTCGGCCGCACCGGTGCACTGACGCCGGTCGCAAAGCTCGAGCCGGTCACCGTCGGCGGCGTCGTGGTGCAGAATGCGACCTTGCACAACGAGGACTTCATCAAGGGCATCGGCAACGACGGCAATCCGATCCGCAGCGGTGTTGATATCAGGATCGGCGACACCGTGATCATTCAGCGCGCCGGCGACGTGATTCCGCAGGTGCTGGGCGTCGTGCTGGAGAAACGCCCGAAGAGCGCAAAGTCCTACAAATTCCCTGACAAATGCCCGGTCTGCGGCAGCCATGCGGTGCGCGAGGAGGGTGAAGCGGTGCGCCGCTGCACCGGCGGTCTCATTTGCCCGGCGCAGCAGGTGGAGCGGTTGCGCCATTTCGTGTCGCGCGATGCGTTCGATATCGAGGGATTGGGTGAGAAGCAGGTGCAGGCTTTCTATGAAGAAGGGCTGGTGATGGAGCCGGCCGACATCTTCACGCTGGAGGCGCGCAACAAGCGCGCAAGCAAAAAGCTGGAGGATCGCGAAGGCTATGGCGAGACTTCGGTGCGCAATCTGTTTGCCGCGATCGAGCAGCGGCGCAAGATTCCGCTCAACAAGCTGATCTATGCACTCGGCATAAGACATATCGGCGAAACCAATGCGCGGCTCCTGGCGCGTCACTACGGCACGATCGACGCTTTCATCGATGGCATGAAGGCGGCCGGCAAGGGGCAGGAATCGGAGGCCTATCAGGAGCTCAACAATATCGGCGGCATCGGCGAAGTGGTGGCCGACGCGCTGGTCGAGTTCTTCAAGGAAAAGCACAATCGCGAGGCGCTGGACCGTCTGTTCAAACAGATCGAGGTCGAGCCGATGGAAAAGGTGAAATCGGACAGCGCCATTTCCGGCAAGACCGTGGTGTTTACCGGCACGCTTGAAAAGATGACGCGCCCGGAGGCCAAGGCACAGGCCGAGCGGCTTGGCGCCAAGGTCGCGGGCTCGGTGTCGAAGAAAACGGACTATGTCGTTGCGGGGCCGGGCGCCGGCTCCAAGCTGACCGAGGCGCAGAGCCTCGGCGTGACCGTGCTGACGGAAGACGAGTGGCTCGCGATGGCCGGGCTATAGACTTCGCTACGCTTAGCGCTTGCGCAACAAGACATAAAACGCAACCGTGGCCACAGCCGACAGTACCAGCATCACAACCGCAAGCGGGATCGCCGTGGTCGCGTTCGCGACCGCGTAGCTCGTCGCCTGCGCCGCGGCAGCGCCCATCGACATCTGCATGAAGCCGATAATGCCGGAGGCTGTCCCTGCGGCCTGCGGGCGCACGCTCACCGCGCCAGCTACGCAATTGGGGAGAAAAACACCGTTGCCGAACGAGATGAGTATTTGAGGGACAAAAATCGTCCAGGGGCCGTGATCCGGCAGCACCACGCAGACGACGAAAGTCAGGATCGCGCCCGCGACCAGCGCCATCAATCCGAATTGCACCATCGCGTCGATGCCATAACGCTGCGAGAACCGCGCGGTGATGAAATTGCCGGACATGAAGCCGCCGGATGCGAGGATGAACCACAATCCGAACTCGGCTGAGGTCCGCCCCATGATGCCGATCACGACATGCGAGCCACCACCGAGAAAGGCGAAGAAGGGCGCGGTCCCGATCGCACAGACCAGCACATAGCCGAGAAATATCCGGTTGGAGAATAATTCGCGGCTCTCACGGGCGATGAAGCGCAGGCCCCCGCCGGTGATGTGATCGGGGCGCGTCTCCGGCAGCACGAAATAGGCCCAGATCAGCACCACGCCGGCGAACACGGCGGTCAGGATGAAGGTGTATTCCCAGCCCGCAGCGGTATCGAGAATGCCGCCGAGCAAGGGCGCGGCCATCGGCGCAAGCACCATCACGGTGGTGACGAGCCCGATCATGGAGGCGGCGCGGTCGCGCGAATAGAGATCGCGGATGATCGCGCGGCCAATGACAAGACCCGACGACGCCCCGAGCGCCTGCAAGGTGCGCAACACGATCAGCATCTCGATCGATCTGGAATAGATCGCCGCAAAGCTCGCAACGGCGGTGATCAGCAGGCCGGTCAGCAGGACCGGCTTTCGTCCGAACCGGTCCGACAGCGGACCAAGCAGCAATTGCGATACCGCAAGACCGACAAGATAGAGCGACAGCGTAAGCTGCACCGTCTCCACCTTGGTATTGAAAAGCACCACAAGACCCGGCGTGGCCGGAACCAAGATATTGAGCGACACCGGCCCGATGGCGCCCATCGCCATCAGCAGCACGATCAGGCGAAGCGGCGCCGGCCGGTCGGGCGAAAGCTCGGTCTCTGTCTTGTCTAGAGGTTTGGGTGTCGGTGCGTCCACGGGAACTCAAGGATCGTCAGGAAAGCGGGCGGGTCGCAGCCCGCAGCCAGGATGCGGTGTCCTTATCAACTAGCGGCCCGATCGTCTCTGCAACCTGCGCATGGTAGCCATCGAGCCAGGCGATCTCGTCCACCGTCATCATTCCGACATCGATCAGCCGGCGGTCGATCGGCACGAGCGTGATGGTCTCGAACGCGTTCATCGGCTTCTCGGCGCCTTCAATGGCGGGCGCCTCGATCACCAGCACCAGATTCTCGATCCGGATGCCGAAGGCGCCTTCCTTGTAATAGCCGGGCTCGTTCGAGAGGATCATCCCGCGCTTGAGCGGCGCATTGCCGCGCTTGCCGAATTCCGGCCGGGCCTTCATGCACCGACAGATAGCTGCCGACGCCGTGACCGGTGCCGTGTTCGAAGTCGACGCCGGACTGCCAGAGATATTGCCGCGCCAGCGTGTCGAGTTGCACGCCGAGTGTTCCGTCGGGGAACACTGCGCGCGCGATCGCGATATGGCCCTTCAGCACTTGCGTGAAACGCGTGCGCATCTCGGCAGTCGGATCTCCGACCGCGATGGTGCGGGTGATGTCGGTCGTGCCGTCTTCGTACTGGCCGCCGGAATCGATCAGGAACAAATCGCCCTTCCCGATCGGCCGGTCGGTCTTTTGGGTCACGCGATAATGCACGATCGCGCCGTTCGGTCCGGCGCCGGAAATGCTCGGAAAAGATACGTCCTTGAGCAGCCCGCTCTCGCGGCGAAAGACTCCAGTGCCTCCACCGCGGCAATCTCGGTGAGCCGGCCATTCGGCGCTCCGTGATCGAACCAGGCGAGGAAACGCGCCATCGCGGCGCCGTCCCGCACATGGGCTGCGCGCGCACCGGCAATCTCGGTCTCGTTCTTGATCGCCTTCATCGCGGTGATGGGGTCGGCAGCGCGTATCGCTTTGGCGCCCGCCTGCTCGATCATTTTCACCAGCGCGTCGGCCGCCGTCGCCTTGTCGAGCAGAAGGACGGATTTTGCCTCGGCAAGCTTCTTCACCTGGTCGGAGAGCTGTTCCGGGGGCAGGATCTCGGCGAGGTCTCCCAACCTGTCACGCACAGTATTGGAGAGCTTGCGCCCGTCGATGAATAGCTGCGGACGGCCCTCTTTCGGCAGGATCGCGAATGCGATCGGCAACGGGGTATGCGCGACATCGGCGCCTCGGATGTTGAAGGCCCAGGCGATGTTGTGCGGGTCGGACACCACCTGCGCGTCGGCGCGAGCCTTTCCGATTTCGGCCGCGATATTCTTCAGTTTGGTCTCGGCGTCGAGACCCGCAAAGCGCACGTCATGCAGCGTCACTTCGCCGAGCGGAGGCTGCGGCCGCTCTTTCCAGATTTCGTCCACCGGGTTACGCGACAGCGCAACCAGTTCCCAACCCACTTTCTCGCAGGCTTTGGCGAAGCGCTCGATCGCGTCGGCGGTATGCAGCCAGGGGTCGTAGCCGATGCGGGTGCCGGGTTGGTCCGTCTGCTGTTCGATCCAGTCTGCAGGTGTGGTCTCGGCACTGTTGGCGATCGTGAACAGAGATGAATCGGTCTGTTCCCGCGCCTGCAGCGTGTAGCGGCCATCGGTGAACAGCATTGCCCGGTCCGGCAATACGATCAGAAAGCCGGCCGATCCGGTGAAGCCCGTCAGCCACGCCAGGCGCTCCTCGCTCGGCGGCACGTATTCGTTTTGATGCCGATCCGCGCGCGGCAAAATGAAGCCGTCGACGCCATCCCATTTCAAATTGAAGCGCAGGCCAGCCAATCGGCTGGAACTGGCGGCGGGGTCGGCAACATCATCGAAGGTCTGAAATTTTGCGGAGAACATCGGCTTTTTCTGGTGCATGCGACAACGGCGCGAAATGTGCCGGGTGGTTTGTATCTGGATTCCCGGTTTGCTGCTCGCGCGGTCCCGAAATGACCGGATTTGCCCTTTCAGGGACATTTCATGTCGTTAAGAGGCGCAGGTGCGAAATTTTGTGCAATGCAATAAAAAATGCTGCAAATCGCATCATCAATCGCCGTGAAAATCCGCATTCGTTACCGAAATATGAAGCGATTATGCATAGTTAGCAGGGAAGCCATGAAGACTTTCCCCTTCCGAAATGCCCGACTCTGATTATGTTGCAGTGCAGAAAGTCTGGAGGACTACCAAGGGTGTCGTTGGACTTTAGAGAAGGAGAGACACCATGACTGCAATCACTGTCGGTACCGCGACCCGGACCCTGCAAGCCGCGCCGGCCAAGGCCCAGAAGGGCTTCTTCGCGCGCCTCTGGAACGCCTTTGTGAAAAGCCGGATGCAACAGGCCGAGCGCGAAATCCCGCTGCACCGGCATCTGCTGCCGGCCCAGTTCGAAAGCGCCGCCGCGCGCGTGGCGCATCACGACGACAGCCTGCCTTTTGTTCGCTAGGGGTTGAACGACATGCGCTTCAAAGCGCCCCGGCAAAGCCGGGGCGCTTTGCGTTCATGCGGCCACTATTTCCGCATCGTCAGCGTAACCCAGCCGTCGAGCGGGAGTCGCGCTTCCAGCACCAGCCCTTGTGCGCGATAGGCCGAGATCACGCCCTTCGTATGCGCGGCCAGAAGGCCGGAAAGAATGACGCGGCCGCGCGGCGCCAGCAGGCCGGATAGCGGCCTCGACATCCGACGCAGCGGCGCTTCCAGGATATTTGCGAAAATCAGATTGTAGCGGCCGCGCGTGCGAAATCGTCGTGCGTCCGCACCGGCCGCGGTAAAGCACTCGAATAGTGCGCCGGCATGATTGAGCCGTGCATTGTCGCGGGCGACCGCAACCGCGACCGGATCGATGTCGCTTGCCAGGACCGGCACATGCAGCGCCCGCGCCGCTGCGATTCCGAGTAGTCCGGTGCCGGTGCCGATATCGAGGATGCGGCACATGCGGGAGATGTGCACACGCTTGCGCAATGCCTCGAAAGCCAACAGGCAGCCGCGGGTGGTGCCGTGATGGCCGGTGCCGAAGGCGAGCGCGGCCTCGATTTCGATACCGATCTCGTTGGGTCGTATGCGGGCTCGATCATGGGCGCCGTGGATGACAAAGCGCCCCGCTCTAACCGGTGCGAGTCCGTCGAGGCTGCTCGCAACCCAGTCGCGCTCGGCAATGCTCGAGATCGAAAGTGCGGGCGCAGCGTCTGCTCCGAGTATCTGTCCGATCAGGCTTTCGACCTGTGCGCCGTCTTGCGCGCGGGTGAATACGGCTTCCGCGACCCAGCCAGCGCCCTGTTCATAAATCGAAACCGCGCAATGCTCCGGGTCCAGTTCCTCGGCCAGCAGGTCACCGATGCGTTGAGCCGTCGGCCGGTCCGCCGCCACGCGCGCGACCAGCGTTTTTGCCAGCGGGTCAGGTTTGGTCATGTTGCGTTGAATTACCGCTTTGCCCGAAGATCACAGGCTGGAACTCACAAAAGAAGCGAACCGAGATTCGCACAGCCAATCCACCGGTTATCCAACAGCAATGGGCGTTTTCTGCACGGACCTGTGCAACCGGGAACGGCCCGATCTCGCATATTTCCTCCGCTTCGTCCCCGTATTTCTCAACAGCTCTGCCGTGAACGCGGTCAGTCTGCGGCACTGGCTGAATCCCGTTGAGCGCCTACATGAGCCGTTTCGATCCATCCCTCCGGAGGCTGGAAAAGTCAGCGCCATGTCGAAACCGATCGTTGTTTCCATTCCCCATACGCTCGGGAAAGAGGAGGCTTTGCGCCGCCTGAAACCCGGCCTGACCGGTGCCGCCAAGAGCTTTCCGGTGCTGAAAGTGGACGAGGAGACCTGGTCGGGTGATCGCTTGAGCTTTCGGGTGCGGGCGCTTGGACAGGCGGCAGCCGGTACCGTCGATGTCGCCGACGATTATGTGCGGCTGGAAGTGACGTTGCCTTGGCTGCTCCAGAAATTCGCGCAGGTCGCGCAGGCGGCCATTCGCGCGCGCGGCAATCTGCTGCTGGAAAAGAAATAGCGCGATGGATGAAACGGCTGCGCCTGTCGATCTGGCGCTAGATTCCCGCATCGGACTGCCGGAAGGTCTGAAACACCTGATTGCGCGCTATCCCCGCGACGTCTGGACCTCGCACGACAATCTTGGCGACATGGCGAGGTTCTGGCTCTCGCGCCACGCCATGTTCCGCGAACTCGGCACCACACTCGACCAGGCCAACGCGCATTTTCGAAACGACAAGTTGGGTGCGCGCGAATTCGCCGGCTTCTTTGCGCCGCGACTGCAATTTTTCCTGCAGCAATTGCACGCCCATCATCACATCGAGGACGATCACTATTTCCCGATCTTCCGGCGTGCCGACGAGCGGCTCATTCGCGGCTTCGATATTCTCGATCGCGATCACGACACGCTCGGTGCCGGTATCGAGGCGTCGGTCACCGCCGCCAATCGATTCCTGCGCGCACTCGAAGGCCCGCCCGATGAATTGGCGCGCGCGGCCGACGATTATGCCGCGACCGGCGCAACGCTGTTGCGCGGGCTGGTGCGCCATCTCGACGATGAGGAGGACCTGATCGTTCCGCTGATCCTCGATCGCGGCGAACAGGCGCTTGGTGTCGGTCACTGAAGGCCGGTTTGGCACGCATGGCTGCCCGGCGCGTGGCCGGGGCAGGATTTGATCCGGATCAATTTCCGAGATTCCTGGCTGCCTAGATTTCGATCCGGATCGCCAACCCTGTGGCGGTCCTCCCGTGGCGGAGGGCATGCACTAACGGGCGTGCCTGGTTTCGCTCGCGCAACTTGGCCCGGCCGTTCCAGCCGGGCCTTTTTCTTTTTGCTCGTGACTAGCCGCGGCGCGAGAGTTCATGCTCGGTCGGCAGCCGTCCGTCGGGAGTGAGCTGATCCACCACTTTCGGCAATTCCTGGCTCAGGCCCTTCAGCAATTCGTGCTTGTCCAATCCGAATTGCTGCGCGATCTGGTCGATAATGTCGGAGCCGAAGGTGTTTTCGATTTGCTTCGGCGTCACCGGCACATTCTCTCCGCTCGACACCCAGGAGCGCGCGGCGTCGCCCTGACCGGACTGATCGAATTGCTTGAGCAGGCCGCCAAGCACGCCGCCGGAGCTGCCGCCGGCGAGCAAGCCGCCGAGCCCGCCAATGCCCGCGCTCTGCAGCAGGTCGCTCAAAGGATCGCTTTGCCCGCCACCGGTCATGCGCTGGCCCGGCATGCCGCGTCCGCCGCCGAGGATGTCACCCAGGATATCGCCAAGACCTCCGTCACCTCGTCCGCCGCCGCGCGGCATCGGCATGCCGCGACCGCCGCCGCGGCGTCCGCGCGGATCGTCCATCTCTTCATCGTCGCCGGGCATCTGCATGCCGCCGCCGCGCCCGCCGCGCAGAATGTCGTTGAGGATGTCGCCGATCGATCCGCCGCCACCGCCGCCGGGTCCGCCTTGCTCTTCTTCCTCGTCATCCATCGGACGCCCGCGGCCACGGCCTCCGCCGCCACCGCCCGGAAGCCGGATGTTCCCCGGATTGGCGAGCGGGCCGAAATCGCTGTCGCTGTCGCCGCCGGAACTGGGAGACGGCACCTGCGCCGGCGCAGACTGCGGCACGCGCGCGGGAGCCTCGGAGGGAATGCGTGCCTGGCCGCGCGGGGAGGGGATGGGTTCGGGCGCCTCGGCGCCGCCGCCGGCATTGCGGCTCTTGTACCATTGCCACAGCATCAGCGCGATCAGCGCCATGCCGATCTTGGATGCCGAACCGCCGCCGCCGGCGCTTTGCCCGCCGCGACCGCCGCCACCGAGAAGGATGTCGAGCACGCCCATGTCACTGCCTCCTGAAAACGCGTGAATGCCTCGCCGCCAGCCTGTGGCAATCCGGATGCGCGATCAAGGCTGGAGGTCAGTCGTAACCGTTGCCGTAACGCGGCTGATTGTAATATTGCGGCGCATAACCGCGCTGCTCGTAATACGGCGCCGGGCGCTGCGCGTAATAGGGCTGCGGCGCGGAGCGGTAATAATTCGAGCCGCCGTAGGCGCGCCACTGATAGCCGTCGTAATAATATTGTTGCTGCTGCTGCGGAGCTTGCGGCGGCTGCGCGGCATATTGCTGGCGCAGGCGCGGATCTTCACCCGGAGCGTATTGGCCCGGAGCGTATTGCGGCGGCACCGCAGCGCTGCGTTCGACCTGACGCTCGACTTGCCGGCTGCTGGCCTGCACCGGCTCGCGAGCGGCGCGCGCGATCGCGACCCGCTCGTCGCCCGAAACCGAAACCTTGGTCTTCAGCACGCCGTCGGCCTTCACCATTTCGAACAGCACCGCGGCGTTTTCCGGCGCCAGCCGCACGCAGCCGCCGGAAGCCGGCCGGCCGAGCTTCTTGACGTCGTACGAACCGTGGATCGCATGGCCGCGATCGGTGAAGAAGATCGAATTCGGCATCGGCGCGTCGTCGAATTCCTTCGAATAGTGATCCTTCTCCATGCGGAAGGCGCGGAAATTACCCGCCGGCGTGAACCGCCCGGTGCGCCCGGTCGAGACCGGCCAGGTATGCAGCACCTGTCCGTCGCGCGACACGGTGAGCGTCTGCGCGGTCTTGTCGACATGGATCTGGATATCGGCGAGCGCGGGCGTTGCGAGCATCGTCAACGCTGCGGCGAGGTGGGGAACGCGGATACGCATGGTTCGACCTTTTTCTTCAACCCGGTGCATTCTACAGGATTCAGCGCATCAAATATGGCGGATTGCGCACGTGTTTAAGGAGCATGGTTGACCGGTCATGGCGCGGATCGCTGCATTTGCAGCGATTTCGTGAAGCCTCATGCTTTGGTCGGGTTTCACAACTGCGTCATTTTACGCATCCGTCCTGCTACGCCGCGCAAGGTCGTTCCCGGATACCGAAGAAATAAAAACCGGAACGTCGGCTGCGACCCGGCATTGGAAAAGCACGCCTTCAAGAACAACAAGGAGAGTTTTTATGATCCGCAAGATCGCGCTTCTCGCCACCGCTGGCCTTCTCGCAGCGAGCGTTGCGTCGGCGCAGACCCCGCCTCCGGGCAGCGTCAATCCGGGCTCGACCAAGTCGGGCGCCGAGCAGACCGGGGCGCCGAACCAGCCGCGCAGCCAGAATGGCGGCGCGATGAACGGCGGCGCCATGAACGGCACCACCGGCGCCGCGCCGCGCATGGACGGCACCGCCAATCGGGACGGCACCAATGCCACCGTGAAGCCGGGTTCGCAGGAATTGGGCTCCGAGCCCGCCGGTGAGCCGGCACCGCAGCGCCGCTAGTTAACTCGCCAGTTTACCTGGAGCGAAGGGAGAGGCCCCGGCGAAAGCCGGGGCTTTTTCTTTGCGCTGCTTGCGCGCGATTTTAATAGTCTGGAGCATGATGTTGTCCGAAAACCGCTTCGCACTTTTCGGCATCGTGCTCTAATGCTTGCGCGAGCTCACGCGATAGCCGGCGATGGTGGTTTCGCCGAGCGACTTGGCGGCTTCGAGCCGGTGCAAGCCTTCGACCAGCACATAGCGGTCGCCGTCCGGGCGCACCAGGATCGGCGTCAGCAATCCGTTGGCGAGAATGCTCGCGGCCAGTTCCGAAACGCGCGCGGGCTCGAGGCTCGCGCGCCGTTTCACCGGCACGTAGATCTGGGCGATGTCGAAGGTCTCGCGCTTCATCATGATGAGGCAGGCTAGCACATCAGCGGGCGATGCTTTGCGAAATCTCGCGCGCCGAAACACCGTGAGACAAATTGCGCCTGCGATGGACAGCGCGAAGGAGCCGTGAGACCTTCGCGGCTTAACGCTGGAAGCGACCGGGGAGGGCCAGATGCAATTCAGTCAGCGGCAATGGATGATGATGGCGGTGTTCGCGATTTTCTGGACCGCCTTCATGCTGGTGTGGAACGGCGATTACGGCGCCGTGCGCATCGCCGTGCTGCTCATGGTCGGCGCGCTGATCGCGCTCGGCTGGGGCTGGTCGATGAAGAAGTGGGGCGGGTGGAAGGAGAAGGGGTGAGCGGCGAGCGCACACGCCGCCGCGGGGTATTGGGGGGAGCGGAAGCGGGTGAGGGGCCGGACGGCGCGGAGGATGTGGGAAGGCAGTAATCTATCATCGATGTTTGAATTAGCTTATAATTCAAGGGCGCTTTTTCGCGAATGGACAGAGCTCATTGATCCAAAAATGCAGTGCCAATCAATTTGGAATTGATCCGGCAACATTGAAAAAAATTGATTGGCCTCTAGCTATCAGACGGATACTCGTCGACGTGCGATCGGACTTTGTCTATGCGCCGCACGTATCCAATGTTTTTCGGCACGCGGCAGGCTCTCTTTGCGATCAACTGAGGACTCTTCTGGGGAATGGGAGATTTGCTCCAGCGTCGCCCATCACGATCGAAGTTCCAAAAAGCTCTAGAATGCAAGTTTCGCCTCCGGGAAGTCGCGGTCCGAGCTATTCTCGCGAAGGAAGTATCCTGCTTCCTTACGATAGGGCCTTATATCAAATATTTGCGGACCAAGCTGCATTATTGGTCGAAAAGAAAACGGATCGGACTAGATCATTTAGTCACATTCTTTCTGCGCCCAATGACGCGGATATGTTTCGTCCATCGCGCGCATGTTGGAATCAAATGCAGAAGGCGCTTAACAGGCTGTCTGCCAAAAATAGTGGCTACGTCATAAAAGCCGACATCGCCAATTGCTTTGGGTCCATCAATCAGCACACTCTGGTCAATCATTTGGACTCAATTGGATACCCGTCTGCTCTGAAGAATGCCTTAGACGCAATGCTTGTACTAAATACGGGAGATCGAAATTCCCGCGGACTTTTGCAGGGAATGTTTCCCTCGGATCTGTTTGGAAATTTCTACCTAAACCCCCTAGATGAATTTTTCAAAGACTTAGGCGTCGCTTCCGTTCGATACGTCGACGATCTTTATATATTCGCGACTTCTTTAGTTGGCGCTGAAGAAATAGTGCGTGCGCTCACAATCAAGCTCAGGGATTATGATTTGAGCTTAAACGAAGCAAAATCGAAGTTGCTTAAATCTAAGTCTTTAGTGATCGAGGAGCCTGATTTAGAAAAATTGTTTGCGGAGGCGGTCGAGGATTTTGACGACGAAGACGAAATTGATTCCGATTACGGATTTCAGAGCGAATGGAACGACAATAATGGCGATGACGATAGTGATGATGACGGTGGGAACGACGAAGACCGCGAAATAAGAGCGACTCGTCGACCCGCGATGTCGCAAATTTATTGCTCGTATCTGGCGCCGTTTCTCCAAGAGAAGAATGTTCTGAAATCCCTTAAGGCGCTATTGGCATCGGCAGATTTGCACTACGACTGGCAGCGAATGTGGATACTTGCTGCGTTGCTAACGGCCGAAAAGAGGGACGAAGATGTCGTATCGTTAGCTCTCAAGTTTTATAAGGAAGGCAGGATGCATGAGGCGCTGAGGGCCGTTGCTGCGGTGGTGGTTGCGAAACACGGTACCTTCAGCCGACAGAAAGAGCTATTCGACAATTACGGGATATCGGGTTCAACATACTTACAGACAGCGGTTCTCTATGGCTCTCGGTATTTTCAGAAAGATATGCGGAGCGCTGCTCGTAAATCGTGGTCCGGACACAGCCCAACACATGCTTTGGTCGCTGAAAGTATTCGATAATGTAACGCGTTGCGCCACTATTTAAATGTTTCACACCCTCTCCACAAAACTATCCACCACCCGCTTCTCACCCGCCTTATCAAACGCAATCGTCAGCTTGTTGCCGTCCACGGCCGTGACATTGCCGTTGCCGAACTTGATGTGAAACACCCGCTCGCCGACCGCGAAGGCCGATGACACGCCGGTCGATTTCGCCACCAGCTCGCCCTCGATGGTGAGCGGTTCGCGCCGCGCGGCGAAGCGGCCTTTTGCGGCGCCGGTGCCGCGCGCGGAATGGGCGCCTTGTTTGAAGGTACCCCCCTCGCTTCGACCCCCCTCCCTAACCCTCCCCCGCAAGGGGGGAGGGGACGCACCTGCATTCGGGGAGGTGCCGTCGTCATCCGCGAAGCGGCCTTCGCTTTCGAATTCGGTGCCCTCGTCGCCGAAGCCGTCAAACTCATCGTCGTCGCGCTTGCGCTTCTGCGCGCGCTGCCAGCCGGGAGTGGCATAGCTCGAGCCCGCCGGCTTGAAGCTGTCGAAGCGCGAGGCGCCGTATCCGCCTGGGCCGCCGAAATTGCCGAAGCCGCCCTTGGCTTCCGTCACCTCCACATGCGCTTCCGGCAATTCGTCGAGGAAGCGCGAGGGGATGGTCGAATTCCAAAGGCCGTGCATGCGGCGGTTGGTGGCGAAATAAAGCTTGGCGCGTTTGCGCGCGCGTGTGAGCCCGACATGGGCGAGACGCCGCTCTTCCTCCAGCCCCGCGCGCCCGCTTTCGTCGAGCGAGCGCTGATGCGGAAACAGGCCTTCCTCCCAGCCGGGCAGGAACACGGTGTCGAATTCCAGCCCCTTGGCGGAATGCAGCGTCATGATGTTGACGGCATCGTCGATGCCTTCGCGGTCGCGATCCATCACCAGCGAAATGTGTTCGAGGAAGCCGTTGAGGTTTTCGAAATCCTGCATGGAGCGAACCAGCTCCTTCAGGTTTTCAAGGCGGCCCGCGGCATCGGCCGAGCGGTCCTTCTGCCACATCTCGGTATAGCCGAACTCGTCGAGCACGATCTCGGCCAGCTCGGGATGCGGCAGCGCCTGGCTTTGCGCGCGCCAGCGTTCGAAGCTTGCCAACAGGTCGCGCAGCGAACCGCGCGGCTTCGGTTTCAGCTCGTCGGTCTCGACCATGGCGCGCGCGGCTTCGGTGAGCGGGATGCGGCGCGCCCGCGCGTGATCGTGCAGCTGCTTGATGGTGGCATCGCCAAGTCCGCGGCGCGGCACGTTGACGATGCGCTCGAAGGCGAGATCGTCGGCCGGCTGGTTGATGACGCGAAGATAGGCGAGCGCATCGCGGATTTCCGCGCGCTCATAGAAGCGCGGGCCGCCGATGACGCGATAGGGCAGGCCCAGCGTGACGAAACGATCTTCGAATTCGCGCATCTGGAACGAGGCGCGCACCAGGATCGCGATTTCGTTCAGCTTGTGCTGCCTGCGCTGAAGCTGCTCGATCTCCTCGCCGATGCCGCGCGCTTCCTCTTCCAAATCCCAGGCGCCGGTGACGGTCACCTTCTCGCCCGGCACGTCCTCGGTGCGCAAAGTTTTTCCGAGCCGGCCTTCGTTATGCGCGATGATGTGCGAGGCCGCCGCGAGGATGTGGCCGGTGCTGCGATAGTTTCGTTCGAGGCGGACCACGACCGCGCCCGGAAAATCCTTTTCGAAGCGCAGGATGTTGTCGACCTCCGCTCCGCGCCAGCCATAGATCGACTGGTCGTCATCGCCGACGCAGCAGATGTTGCGCGTCACCCTTTCGGGTTGCGGTTTGGTCAGCGCGACACCATGTGTGTCGGCCGCCGAGACGGCGGGCGCGCGCGGTGGCGAAGTCGATTGGCCGAGCAGTCGCAGCCACAAATATTGCGCGACGTTCGTGTCCTGATACTCGTCGACCAGAATATAGCGGAAGCGGCGCTGATAATCGCCGAGCACGTCGGGGTGTTCGCGGAACAGGCGCAATTGCTCCAGCAGAAGATCGCCGAAGTCGCAGGCGTTCAGGATTTTCAATCGCTGCTGGAAGGCCGCGTACAGCTCCTTGCCCTTGCCGTTGGCAAACGACATCGCCTCTCCGGCCGGCACCTGATCTGGCGTCAGTCCCCGGTTCTTCCAGCCGTCGAGGATCCCCGCGAACACGCGCGCAGGCCATCTTTTTTCATCGATGTTCGCGGCTTCTAGGAGCTGTTTGATCAGTCTGATCTGGTCATCGACATCGAGAATCGAGAAATTGCTCTTGAGCCCGACCAGCTCCGCATGCCTTCGCAAAATCTTGACGCCGATCGCATGGAAAGTGCCGAGCCAGGGCATGCCCTCGACGACTTGCCCCACCATGTCGCCGATGCGGTGCTTCATCTCGCGCGCCGCCTTGTTGGTGAAGGTGACCGCGAGAATCTGCGAGGGATGCGCTTTCCCGAGGTTCAGGATATGCGCGATCCGCGTTGTTAACACACGGGTTTTGCCGGTTCCAGCGCCCGCCAATACCAGCACCGGGCCGTCCAGGGTTTCGACCGCGAGCCGTTGTTCGGGGTTCAGCGCATCGAGATAGGACGCGCCATTTCCGCCCCGCACGCTGGAAAGCGCGCGTGCTGCAATACCCCCGATTTTTGCGTGTTCTGCCATGCGAATCTAAGCCCCAACATGGCATCGCCGAAGCCAAAACGGGAGGGGCAAAAGACAGGGTCTGTCCCGTTTTGTCGGCAATGTTGGGGCGATTTGCTCAGGCCTTTGTCGCCTAGCGAACGCAATCTTCAGCGCTGCTCCGGTCGGCGATTTATTGCGGCTTGTATTCGGTCTTCGGCGTATTGGCGACTTTCACCAGCGCCTCCGCCGCTCTGCGGTCGCTCTTCAGGAACTCGGCGAATTCCGCCGGGCTCGTGATCGCCGACACCACTGATTGCTGCTCCAGATATGCGACGAATTTAGGGTCGTTGAATACCGCAGCGAACGCGGCATGGACCTTGTCCACAATCGGCTGCGGAATGCCCTTCGGCGCCGCGAGCCCCCACCAGCCCTGACCCGGATAATCGAGCCCTGCTTCGCGGAAAGTCGGAACGTCCGGCATCAGCTTCGATCGCGCGTCCGACGAAATCGCGAGCGCCCGCACCTTACCCGCATCCATCGCGCCGCGGAAATTGCCGACGCCGAAACGCGTCATCTGCACTTCGCCCGCGGCCAGCGCCTGCGCCGCCGGGCCACCGCCTTTGTAGGGCACACCTACGATCTTGGTGCCCCATTGATTGTTCAGCCACACGCGGAACAGATCCGGGAACGAGGCGTCGCCGAGCGTTGCGAAATTCATCGCGTCGGGCTTGCTCTGCGACAGCGCCTTCAGTTCCGCCACCGTCTTCGCCGGCAGGTCGGCATTCACGAACAGCCCTTCGGTGAGAAAGAACAGGCGCGTGATCGGCACGAAATCGGTATCGGCATTGTACGGCAGCTTGTCGAACTGCACTGGGTTATACGACATGGTCGAATGATAGATGACGCAGAGCGTGTAGCCGTCCGGCGCGGATTGCGCGCAAGCCTGTCCGCCGAGAATGCCGGCGGCGCCACCGCGGTTCTCGATCACCAGCGGTTGGCCGAACTTCGCCTCCAGGTCCTTCGCCGCCGCGCGGATGATGACATCGGTCACACTGCCTGCAGCGATCGACACGATCACGCGGATCGGCTTGTCGGGCCAGGTTTGCGCGTGTGCGAATGAGGGCGATGCAATGAACACGGCACAGGCGAGGGCGTACAAGAGCCGTTTCATTTTGGTCCTCCCGGAGACTTCGTTTCTTTGTTGAAGGCTATCTGAAAAAGTAGCGTGAAGTGGGACAACGATTCAAGTCGCCCGAACCGGCATGCGGTACAGGCAATCGGAATTTGCGAATAGAATTCGTCTGCCGCATGATACGTTCCGGCGTCGAAGCTCTTTAAGAAGCTGCCAAAAAAATGCTTCAAGGGAGGGACACATGATCGATCGCCGACGGTTCATTACGATCAGTTCCGCGTCCGCTGCCGCTGCACTTGTTCCCGCCAGCAGCGTCAACGCGCAGATCGCAGGCAATGCCTTTGTGGTTTCCGGATTTCCGCCGGGCGGCATTGGCGATCTGATTGCGCGTCCGATGGCGGACAAGATGCGCGGGCGATACGCGACGAACGTCCTGGTCGACAGCAAGGTCGGCGCTGGCGGACGTCTCGCCGTGGAATTCGTCAAGCGCGCGAATCCGGACGGGCTCACCATCCTGCAAATCCCCGCCTCGATCATGACGCTCTATCCGCACATCTACCGCAATCTCAATTACAATCCACTGACTGATTTCACTCCTGTCTCGACAACCTGCACTTATATCTATTCCTTCACCGCGAGCGCCGCGCTTCCATCAGAGATCCGCAACGTCGCCGATTTCATCTCGTGGGCTCGCGCCAATCCGAAGCGTTCGTCCTATGGAATTCCAGCCGCAGGATCGTCGCTGCATTTTGCCGGCATGTTGCTGCAGCGCGCTGCTGATTTCGAGTTTGCCGCTGTGCCTTATCGCGGAGGGGCGCCACTTCTGGCCGACATGCTGGCCGGAGTCATTCCCGTCAGCTTCAACGTGCTCGGCGAAGTCCTGCCCCATATTCAGAGCGGAAAGTTACGCTCGCTCGGCATTTGCAGCGCGCAGCGAAGCGCCTTCGTGCCCGAGATTCCGACGCTGGTGGAGCAGGGCTATCCCGACATCGCTTTCCAGGAGTGGCTGGGTTGGTTTCTGCCTGCCAAGGCGCCCGCGGCTGTCGTGCAATCGCTTAACGATTTGCTCCGTGAAGGCTTGCAGGCGCCGGATCTGGTCGAGAGTTTATCCAAAAGCGCGTTGCAGCCCAGACACATGACATCCGAGGCCTTTGCAACGCAGCTCAAGCAGGACCTGGATCGCTGGGCTCCCATCGTGAAAGCCACTGGCTTCGCCGCCACGGACTGATGATGAAGCTCACCGGCGCGGAAGTTCTCGAACGGTTGCTCGCAAACGAAGGCGTTACGACCGCTTATGGTGTCGTCGGCGGCAAACTTGCGGCACTGCTACACGCAATCCATCGCTCCCAACGTATCCGCTTTGTTGGCACCCGGCATGAAGCCGCCGGCGCGATGATGGCGGCAGCGGCTTATGCCGGAACAGGGCGCGTGGCGCTTGCACTTGGCGAGATGGGGCCGGGCAGCCTCAATCTCGCCGCTGGCGCCGGAGTTGCCTTCAACAACAATCTCGCCGTCCTGTTGGTGACCACGAACCAGCATCGCGCAGCGGCCTATCCGCATGCCGGGATGTTTATGGATCTGGATACCGAGAATGTTTTCAAACCACTGACCAAATGGAATGCGGTGGTGCATGATGTGCGACGAATCCCCGATCTCGTCCACCGCGCTTTCCGCGAGATGCTGAGCGGGAGGCCGGGGCCGGTCCATCTCGATTTTCCTCAAGATGTGCTCTCGTCGTCGTGCGAGTTCTCCGAGGAACTGATCGACCTGAAGCCGGCCCGCTATCGACCGATTGCGGGTCCCCGTCCGGCATCGCAATTGGTCGTTGCTGCGGCAAATCTCTTGCGAGGGGCTCGACGGCCGTTGATTGTCGCCGGCGGTGGCGTCGTCGTCAGCGGGGCTGAGGCGCGCATTCGCGAGCTTGCACAAATATTGCGAGCGCCCGTGGTCGCGACCCAAATGGCATTGGGTGTGGTCTCGACCGACAGTCCACATTTTATCGGCCACGGAGGCATCATCGGCGGTGATGCGCTTCTCGCAAGCTTTGCAGAAGCTGACGTAATTCTTTCAGTTGGCTGCCGCTTCTCATCCTGGATGTGGGACGAGCGAGGTGTTTTGGCGGGACGCCGGCACAAGCTCATCAATGTCAATATCGATCCGTCGGCGCTTGGTGCGCCGGCGTTGCACGAGATTGCGATTCAAGCCGATGCAGGTCTCGCTCTCGCCGACGTCCTCGACGTGCTGGCCGAGGACGATGGCTTTGCGGTCGACGAGCGCTGGCTCTCACGGTTGCGCGAAATGCGCGTCGCCTATGAACACTCGCTCCGGTCCATGCAAAACGGCGGCGACGCCATGCATCCAGCAGTACTGAGCAGAGCGATCGCACAGGCTCTGCCAACGGGCGCACTCGCGGTCTTCGACGGTGGCCATACGAGCTTCTGGAGCAACGATATTTTGCCGGCTTATGATACCCGAACCCGCTTCCACGATCCCGGTATGTGCCAGCTTGGCTTCGGGCTGCCCTATGCGCTCGCGCTCCAGCTCGAATATCCGGATCGGCTGGTGGTCAACATCACCGGAGACGGCTCGTTCGGCTTCACCATCCAGGAACTCGACACCGCGCGGCGCAACCGGCTTCCCGTTGTTACGATCGTTCACAACAATGCTGCCTGGGGCATCATCCGCGCCGGACAGCGCTCACAGCTCGATTTCGAACTCGGTACCAGTCTGGATGGGACCGACTATGCGGCGATTGCCCGTGGCTTTGGATGCTTCGGCGAAACCGTCAGGCAGGCGGATGATTTTGCCGCTGTCCTGGCGCGCGCGCTGAAATCCGGTCTGCCTTCAGTGATCGATTGCCATACGCAATTCATCCCGCATCCAAACCTCAAGGCATTTGGGCGTATGAATGCCTACGGCTTTGACGCCCTGAACTGACATCTATCGCGCGCAACCGATAAGATCGGTATGCGGCGCGGGCGTTATTTTTATTTCTACCTCGGATTTGTTCTTCGTGTTGGGCCTTCCGCATTCAAAAAAATGCTCTATCCTTCCTTCAGCTTCAAGCTGGGCAAACCGGCAAACTTGGTACCGCAGATAAAAATCTGCAAAAAAATCCATTGTCCGGGGAGGACAAATAATGACGCTTCGAACGATCTTCGCATGGATCATGTCTGCGTGCGCGCGCCCTCGCTGGGCGTGCGCAATCACGATTGCCGCTGCGGCGGCCCTCGTGTTTTTGTCACCCGCAGGCGCACAGGAGCCGATCAAGATCGGGTTCAGCGTGTCGCTCACCGGCGGTCTTGCCTCTTCGGGCAAGGCGCATCTGTTGTCCAAGCAGATTTGGGAAAAGGAAATCAACGCCAAGGGCGGGCTGCTCGGACGTCCGGTCAAGCTCGTCTATTACGATGATCAGACCACGGCTTCGACCGTTCCCGGCATCTATGCCAAGCTGATGGATATCGACAAGGTGGATCTCCTGATGGGCTCTGCCACCAATCTCATCGGCGCCGCGATGCCGCAAGTCATGCAGCGCAACAAGATGATCATGGTGCTGCTCGCGCTCGGCTCCAATGCCGAGTTCAAATATCCGCGCTATTTCCAAAGCGCACCGTTTGGCCCGGATCCCAAGGGCGTGCTCTCGGAGGCATTTTTTGAAGTCGCAAAGACCCTCAAGCCAACGCCCAAGACCGTGGCACTGGTTGGAGCTGACGCCGAATTCGCCAACAACGTGTTGACCGGTGCGCGCGAGAACGCCAAGAAATTCGGCTTCCAGATCGTTTACGACAAGACCTATCCGCCCTCGACCGTCGATTTCACCCCGATCGTGCGGGCAATCCAAGCAACCAATCCCGATCTCGTTCTGCTTGCTTCCTATCCGCCGGACTCGGTCGGCATGGTGCGGGCCGCCACCGAAATCGGACTGAAGGCGCAGCTGTTCGGCGGCGCGATGGTCGGAATGCAATATGCGTCGCTGATCACCCAGCTTTCTGAGAAGCTCAACCGGGTCGTCAACTACCATTTCTTCGTGCCGAGTGCGAAGATGAACTTCCCCGGCATCGAGGACTTCCTGAAGACCTATCAGTCGCAGGCCAAGGATGCCGGTGTCGATCCGCTCGGCTTCTATCAGCCGCCCTTCGCCTATGCCGCGATGCAGATCCTGGAACAGGCGATCAAGGCGACCGGCGGTCTCAACGACGATGCGCTCGCCAAATATATCCACGCCAACACGTTCAAGACCATCGTAGGTGACGTGAAGTTCAACGATCTCGGCGAATGGGCGCAGGCGCGTCCGATCGTGGTGCAGTTTCAAAACATTCAGGGCACCGGGCTCGAACAATACATGACCGGCGGCAAGCAGGTCATCGTCTATCCGCCCGAATACAAGGACGGCGAGGTCGAGCAGCCCTTTGCGAAATAGGGCAAACACACTCGCGTTCGATACCGTCACCCTGAGGAGCGAGTGAAGCGAGCCTCGAAGGGCGACGGCCCGGCTGTCATCCTTCGAGGGCCGCTTCGCGGCCGCCTCAGGATGACGGGAGAATCCGGTGTCTGTCGCCAGTATATAATCAGGAAGGTCATTCCATGTTGATCACGGCTGCCGTCGCGCGCGAGAGGCAAGGTGCGTTCTCGATCGAGCAGGTGGAGTTGACCGAGCCTCGCGCCGACGAATTGCTGGTGAAGGTCGTCGCCAGCGGCATGTGCCAGACCGATCAGCATGGGCGCGACGGCTATTACAACACGCCGTTGCCGGCGGTATTCGGGCATGAAGGTGCGGGCGTGGTGGCGGCGGTCGGGAAGGGCGTCACGCGCTTTTCCCCCGGCGACCATGTAGTGATGTCGTTTCCCTGGTGCGGCGTCTGCCCGAATTGCCGCCGCGAGATGGAAGCTCATTGCCAGAAGAGCTTCGATCTCAAGATGAACGGGACCCGCGCCGACGGCTCGACGCTGATGAGCCTTCGCGGCAAGCCGGTCTACAGTGCCTTCTTCCAGCAATCGTCCTTTGCGACACATGCCATTGCGAATGAACGATATGCGGTGAAGATACGCAGCGACGCGCCGCTCGATCTGGTAGGCCCGCTCGCCTGCAGCGGTCAGACTGGCGCCGGAGCCGTGCTGAATTCGTTGCGTCCGGTTGCCGGCAATTCAATCGCGGTGTTCGGTGTCGGCGCGGTCGGGTTGTCGAGCCTGATGGCGGCGAAGATCGTCGGCTGCGATCCGATCATCGCCGTCGACATCCACGACCAGCGCCTGGCGCTCGCGCGCGAACTCGGCGCCACCCACGTCATCAACCACAGGGGCCGCAAAGATGTGGTGGAGGAAATCCGCAAGATTACCGGAAGCGGCGTGCGCTATTCGATCGAGACCTCGGCGCATCCCGTAGTCTTGCGCGAGGCGGTGGAGGCGCTGATGCCGGCAGGAACCTGCGTGCTGCTTGGCAGCGCACCGCCCGGCAGCGAGGTTTCGCTCGATATGCCGTTCCTGCAGAATGGGCGCGCCGTGCATGGCGTGATGCAGGGCGAAAGCCGCCCGTTCGAATTCATCCCGAAGCTGGTCGATTTTTTGATGGACGGAAAGTTGCCGGTGGACCGGATGATCACCTTCTATCCGCTCGCCGACATCAATCGCGCGGCGGAGGATTCCAACAACGGGACGGTGATCAAACCAGTCCTGCGGATGTCCTGACCCGGCCTGCCCTTATTGGCAATGTCGCAATCTCCCGAAACTGCTATCTGTCATGCGGCTATCGGAAAACCATGCGATCCCGGTTGCGTCAAAGACAGGCGATGTTGGAGAGGGCGATGTTGAGGACACTCGGAGTTTTATCGATTCTGTTGGCGTGCAGCGGCGGTGCAGCACAGGCGCAATGCGCGGTGCAACCGTGGTCCGTCCCCTATTACGGGTCGAATACCAGTACGACCATGGCCGTCGGCAGCGGACAACCTTGCCAAGTCTATCCCAGCGTCGGCGGCACCAACATCATCACATCGGTCACGATAAGTGCAGCGCCGGGCAACGGCTCAGCTTCTGTGAATGCCGGCGATGTCGTGACCTATCAATCGCAACCCGGATTCACAGGGCAGGACAGTTTCACGTTCACGATTTCCGGTAGCGGACCGGGCGGCGCCGGCTCGTCTGCCGTTCAAGTGAGCGTCACGGTTCAATAACCACACGTCGTGATTCCGCCGGCCGCGTTGCTGACACGCGGGTCACGCCGCCTGAATTCGATTTTTGCAATATCGGCGAGCTTCAGCGGCGGCGCTCATGACCTCAATACAAGATCAAGGTGCCTCGGCGTAAGCCGCTCTAATTGCTCCGGCCAGGCGCCCCTTGTCCGGGGCGCGATCGCCGAAGGCGGAAGTAACCGCCTCCACCGCCTGATCGATGCTGTGGCCGGCCTTCTTTTCCGCAGCGGTGCGATCGCGAATTTCGGTCAGATAAGCACGATAGCTCGTAACGAAGAGAGTGCCGTCGCCGATCGGGCCATGACTTGGCACGACAATCGCGGGCTTCAGCAATTCCAACCGATCGAGGCTCGACAGCCATTGTCGATAGTTCGAATGCGGGCTTGCGAATACCGGCTGCGGACGCATGGCGACATCGCCGGAAAACAGAACGCGTCCAGGTTCAAACCAAATGGCGGTATCGCCAAACGTATGGTTGGGTCCCATAGCCAGCAATTTTGCACGCACTCCGCCGAGGTCGAGATCGTATTCGCGTTCGAATGTTATGTCTGCTTTGCGAAAATCCGCACCTTTGAGAAGTTCGGCATTGATCGCGGAGCGGCCCGCAAACACGTTGGCCAGCTGCAAACCGGATTCGGCGATATCTTTCACCTGATCGGTGGACCGGATCAGTGTGGTCGTGTCCGGAAAGGCCTGAGCGCCGAGATCATGTTCCGGATGGACGTGCGTGGTGACAAGATAAAGTGCCTTCTCGCCGGCCAGCTTCTTGGCTACCGCGTACACCGCGGCGCCGTTAGGCGGACCCAGCCCGGTGTCGATCACGAGTACCGCTCGATCTCCGACGATAAAGCCGACATTCGGAACTATAGGGACATTGTTGTCGGGAATGACGTAGACGCGATCTGAAATCTGACGAAGCCCATCAACCTTCACGATCGGCGGCGGAGGCGTTTGCGCCAACAGTGATGACGACATTGCGACGAGAGCGCAAACGACAGCGGCAATCTTAGAAGATGTTCTCATGGGCCAAAACCATTACCGCCGTCGAGATTTGGTGCATTCGCGGCAGGCCGAATTTAGCGTGTTTACTCGCAAAGCCAAACGGCGAAGACCCGCCTCGGAACGTCGAACATTCGTCCCTCCCGCGAGCCGACAGGCCACCGCAAATGTCGAGGTCGAGCTTCGGTGCGGCCACTTTGAGCCGAAGCCGAAACAATGGACCTCAAGTCGTGGATGGCCGGGACAAGCCCGGCTGTCACGATATCACGTGGCCCTGAATTCCGGGCTCGCATTTTCGGCGCGTCCCGGACGACAGAACTTTACAGCCGCTTCGCGAAAGCGTCCTGGATGAAATCGTCCAGCATGCGATAGGTTTGGTGCGCGGCGCCGGCGTCGTATTTGGCTACGCCCGGCATGTCAGTCTCTTCCTCCGCGAAGGAATGCAGCCGTCCGCCGAAATCGAGCATCTGCCAATTGGCGCCCGCTCCATCGAGTTCGTCTTCAAGCGCGGAGCGGTCCGCCTTGCCGGACACCGGGTCCTTCGAGCCGTGAATGACGAACACCGCTGCTTTGATGTCGCCGTTCTTGGCCGGCATGGTGGTCGCGAGATCGCCGTGCAGGCACACCACCGCATCGAGATCGGCGCCGCTGCGCGCAAGCTCCAGCACATTGCCACCGCCGAAGCAGAATCCGACCGCCGCCTTCTTCGATGAATCGCCGATGCCGCGCTTCTCGGCTTCCGCGACCATTGTTTTCAGCGCGGCATTGACGCGCTTGCGTCCCTCGACGCGGTCCTTGCGCACCGACATCATCAGTTCCTGCGAATGCGGCGGCCCTTCGCTGGTCTTGCCGTCGCCATACATGCAGGCGACGAAGGCGACATATTTGTCGCCCGCCATCTTGGCCGCGCGCTTGACGATGGTGTCGTTCGGTCCGAGCCAGTTCGGCATCACCAGCAGCAGCGGCCGCTTGCCGCTGACCTTGTCGTTCCACACCAGCACCCCGTGCCCGGTGACATCGCCGGCCTGATATTTGATCGTCTCTGTTGCCACGGTTTCCTCCAGATTATTGGGGGCATGAACCCGAAAAGTGGGAACCGGTTTCGGATAAGATCATGCCCGAACAAAAAAGCTATTGCGGGATCACTTCCCCGATCATCCCGGCATCGAACAATGTGACATACATTCGCCCGTTCGAGTGCAGACCGATGCAGCGCGCGCCCGCGCCCGGTGTCGCGATCGGATATTCGCCGACCATATTGCCGTCGGGCCGCATGCGCCCGATCTTGTTGGCGGCATTGGCGGTAAACCACAGATCGCCCTCGGGGCCGACACAGACCCCGCGCAGCGATGAGTCGGGCGTGGTCACTTTATGTTCTGCGATGCGGCCTTCGCGATCGATGCGGCCTAGCGAATTGGTCGAGGTCTGTACGAACCAGATCGAGCCGTCGGGGTGGGTGGTCATCGCACGCGGCTGGCTGTCATGGCTCGGGATCGGAAATTCGGACACCACCCCGTCCATCGTGATGCGGCCGACGCGATTGCCGGCGGCTTCCGAAAACCACATCGCACCGTCGCGCTCCGCGATCGACAGCGGGCGCGCGCCCGGCGAAATGCCTTGCGAGAATTCCGTCACCTTGCCATCCGGCGTGATGCGGCCGATCCGGCTGATCTCGGTCTCCGAGAACCAGACATTACCGTCGGGGCCGACCAGCGTTCCGTCAGGGCTTGCATTCGGTGTCGGCAGATCGAACAAAGTGATGACGCCCTTCATGGTGATGCGGCCGACCTTGTTCGCCTTCTTGCAGCAGAACCACATATTGCCGTCGGCGCCATTCGTGATCCCGATCGGCATCGCGTTTGGCACCGGAAGCGGAAATTCCCGAAACGAGGAATCGGCCGGATCGAAACGCCCGATCGTCGAGGCGCCGCTTTCGCAGAACCAGAGAGCGCGATCCGGGCCTTCCATGCAGATGTAAGGCTCGGACCTGGGCGAGGGGATTTTGTGCTCGCGAAGGAGCGGCGGCTTCTCGCTGCCGGGGGCGCGCGCGATTGTAGCCGGTGAAACGGACGCCGCCATTCATGCTCCCGTCTGTATCGTGATGCGATACATTTTGTATCGATATTTCAAGGGTATAGGCGCAACTGCGCGAGCGTCAAGCGTGTCGCGTCGCATCGGCGATGGGTGAAATTAAGGGCCCGTTAACCATAACGGCGCCAAACCGTTTGCGGGGAGGCTTGGAGGGCCGCCATGAATCCGATCAGCATCTTCTGTCCGGTGACCAACCGATCCGTGGACACCGGGATTGAGACCAACTGGTCGACTTTTTTCGGCCTTCGAAAGGCGCAGCTTCGCGTTCGCTGTCCGCATTGCGGCGGCCAGCACGAGATGCCGGTGCGGGAAGGCTATCTGGCGCGCTCCGAAGCCGGCGCCGGATTGGATGGCGGCCGTCCGCCCGAGAATCCGAAATTGGAAAGTCTGCTCGCCAGGCTGCCGCAGCGCTGAGGCGCTTTACGCCTTTGCCGGCATCGCGATGCGCTTGCCGGCGGCTTCTGGGCGCGGCAGCCGGCTATGCGATTTCTTCAATTCGGTGAGCCGCTTCACCACGTCAGGCGGGAAGGGCGAGACCTTTTTCGCCGCCATGTCGATATGCAGCGACATGTTCTCGCAAGTGGCGGACACCCAGCCTTCGGTCGCGTGAAACAGCTGCTGGAAGAAATGCAACCGCTTGTTGTCGAAATCGAGCAGCTGGCACGTCACCCGCACCGGGTCGCCCTCATGCAGCTCGCGCAGGTAGCGGACATGGGCTTCGACGGTGAAAGAGGAGTTTCCGCGCTCCTTCAGGTAGTCCCAGCCGAGACCCGCGAGGCTAAAAGCCTCGTCCAACCCGCGGTCGAACAGCACGTGATAATAGGCCATGTTGAGATGGCCATTCTGATCGATCCAAGCCGGTTCCACCTTCAGGACCGAGGACACGAACGGCGCAAAGAATACAGGCTCGAAATCGATGCGATCCAGCATAACTTATTGTGGCTGCACGCTTCCTGCCTGTAAATCGAAAATCTGTGTAAATCCTGCTAGCTTCTCTGTTCGGTCGTGAAGATTTTCTGAAAAAAGGTCCAGTACCCATGGCGGTCGCAGCGCAATTTGCAACTTCGGAGGATCGGCCGCGCGACCCGCGCGCGGTGAAGGCGGTCGTGGCCGAACTCGCCGCCCATTTCGGCAACCGGCTCGTGACCTCGCGCGCGGTGTGCGAGCAGCACGGCAACACCATGACCTGGATCGAGAACCAGCCACCGGATGCGGTGGTGTTCCCGCAGGACACCGCCGATGTGCAGGCGGCGGTACGCATCTGCGCAAAGCATCGGGTGCCGGTGATTCCGTTCGGCGCCGGTACCTCGCTCGAAGGCCACATCAACGCGCCGCTGGGCGGGGTCTCGATCGATTTCCGCGACATGAACCGGGTGATCGAGGTGCATGCGGAGGACCTCGATTGCGTGATCGAGCCGGGCGTCACCCGCAAGCTCCTGAACGAAACGTTGCGCGACCAGGGCCTGTTCTTCCCGATCGATCCGGGCGCCGACGCCTCGCTCGGCGGCATGGCGGCGACGCGCGCCTCGGGCACCAATGCGGTGCGCTACGGCACCATGCGCGACAACGTAATGTCGCTGAAGGTGGTGCTCGCCAACGGCGAGATCATGACCACCGCCAGCCGCGCGCGCAAATCCTCCTCCGGCTATGACCTGACGCGGCTGATGGTCGGTTCCGAGGGTACGCTCGGCGTCATCACTGAACTCACGCTGAAGCTGCACGGCATCCCGGAGGCGGTCGGTGCTGCGATCTGCCCGTTCCCGTCGGTTGAGGCGGCCTGCAACGCCACGATTTTGACGATCCAGTCCGGCATTCCGGTCGCGCGCATCGAATTGCTCGACGAATTGCAGGTGAAGGCCTGTAACGCCTATTCCAAGCTCACGCTGCCGGAAAAGCCGCTGCTGCTGCTGGAATTCCACGGCACTGATGCCGGCGTCGCCGAGCAATCGCAGCGCTTTGGCGAAATTGCCGCCGATCTCGGCGGCGGGCCATTCGAATGGACCACCAAGGCGGAGGAACGCACCCGGCTCTGGCAGGCGCGGCACGACGGCTATTACGCGGCCTGTGCGCTGCGGCCCGGTGCGCGCTCGCTTGCGACCGACGTCTGCGTGCCGATTTCGAGGCTGGCCGAATGCGTGACCGAGACCCAGCGAGAAGTCGCCGAGCGAAAGCTGGTCGCCCCGATCGTCGGTCACGTCGGCGACGGCAATTTCCACGTGGCGCTGATGGTTGACATCGAAGACGCAAATGAGATGAAGCAGGTCAAGGCCTTCATGGAAAAGCTGACCGAGCGCGCGATCGAGATGGGCGGAACCTGCACTGGTGAGCACGGGGTCGGTCAGGGCAAGATGAAATATCTCTTGGCCGAGCATGGCGCGCCGGCGATGGCCGCGATGCGAGCCATCAAGAAGGCGCTCGATCCGGACAACATCATGAACCCGGGAAAGATGCTGCCGGCGGATTAAGGGCCTAACTTAATCGGTCACTGAGGCGCGACCCGGCGGTGGCACCTCAGGGGACGGAGAGCCGGTTTGCATGCGTTGCCTTGTCCGAAATCGTCCCGTAGGCAACATCATACATTCGCCGTCAAAAGGCGGTAATTTCGCACGGTGCAAACAACCCTTCTAACATTGGCGATTGCGGTGATCCTGGCGCTGCTGGCGGCGCTGTTTGGGCCCCATTTCGTCGATTGGAACGCGCAGCGCGGCAATTTCGAGCAGCAGGCGAGCGCGCTGATCGGGCTGCCGGTGCGGGTCGCGGGTCCTATGGACGTGCGGCTGCTGCCGTCGCCGAGCCTCGTCCTCTCCAATATCGAGGTCGGCAAGCCCGGCGATGCGCAGGCTTTGCGCGCCAAGGCGCTCGGTATCGAATTCGCGCTGCCCTCGCTTCTGAGCGGCAAGCTGCGCGCGGTCGAGCTTCGCCTGATCGCCCCCGAGCTTCGGCTGTCGCTCGATCATGACGGGCGCGTGATGCTGCCGCCGGCTCTGGCCGGCATGAATACCGAGGCGCTGTCGATCGACAAGCTCATGGTCGAGGACGCGCGTATCGAAATGTCAGATGCTGCGAGCGATGCGCGGCTCGTGCTTGGCAAGCTTTGGTTCAAGGGCGATGTGCGCGCGCTGCCGGGTCCGTTTCGAGGCGAGGGCGCCTTCGTGATGGATGGCGGGCTCTATGGCTACCGCATCTCCTCGGCGCGCCCGGACGGTGCGGGCTCGCGCATCAAGCTCAGTCTCGATCCGGCTGACCGTCCGGTCTATGCGGAGGTCGAGGGGCTTCTCACTGCCGAGCGCGGGGCGCCGCGTTTCGAAGGCAATGCGACCCTCGCGCGCCGTCAGCCCGCGGTGAAAGGCAACAAAGCTGCTCCGAGCGAGCCTTGGCGGCTCACAGCGCGCGTGAAGGCGAATGCCGCGGCTGCTCTGTTCGAACAGGTCGAATACCAATACGGCCCGGACGAGCGTGCGCTGAAGCTCGCCGGTACGGCCGAGGCGAAATTCGGCGCTCGTCCCAGGCTCGATGCCGTTCTGACGGCGCGCCAGCTCGACGCCGACAAGATGCTGGCAAATGTTGACGGCCAGAAACTCACGCCGCGTGCCGCAATAACCGCGCTGCTCTCGACCGCATCCGATGCCATGCGGCCGCCGATCCCGACCCAACTCGGCTTCGGAATCGACGCGCTGACACTGGGCGGTGCCGTCCTGCAAGATCTGCGCGGTGACCTTGAAATCGGCCAAGGCGGCGCGACTCTTACCGGCTTCGAGTTCCGTGCGCCGGGATTCACCCGCGTACAGGCCGGAGGGCGCATCGACTTCACAGACGACAGCGCGAGCTTCACCGGTCCCGTGGATCTGAATTCGGTCGATCCGCGAGCCTTCGCCGAATGGCTCGACGGCAAAGCCGGCGCGGCAAAGCTTCCGGCCAAGCCGCTGCGTGTGCGCGGCGAACTGACGCTGGGCCCGGGCCGGTTCGCGATCGAGCGCATGAACGCGGAATTCGACCGCAACGCTTTCGATGGCAGCCTTTCCTACGATGCGGGCGAAGCAAATGGCCGCCCCCGGTTTGACGCCAAGCTGCGCGCCGACGATCTCGACCTCGATGCATGGCTGTCGCTGTTCGGTGCCTCGCCGTCAGACCTCATGCGGACGGAGGATGTTTCGCTCGCGCTTACGCTCGGTCGCATGCGCTTTGCGGGTCTCGAGGCCAACAAGGCCGACATCGCGCTCACACTCAATTCTGGAGCATTGGCGATCGATCGTTTTTCGATCGGCGATGTCGGTGGTGCCGCGCTCGACGCCAGGGGACGGATCGATCTTAGGAACGAACCGCGCGGCGGCCTAAGCTTCGATCTTTCCCTCAAAGATGCCGCGGCTTTGCGCTCGCTTGCCGAGCGCTTCGCACCGGCATGGTCGGACGCACTGGAACGCACTGCGGTGGCGTCAATTCCTGCAAAGCTTCAAGGCAAGCTCGATATCGAGCCGGCGGCTGGCGGGAAGAGCCGCTACGTATTCACGGCCACTGGTCCGCTCGGCGCAAGCAAGCTCGATCTGAACGCCTCGCTCACAGGGACCTGGAACACCGCACGCGCCGCAGACCTGTCACTGCAGGCAAGCCTCGACACAGCGGACGTGAATTCGCTGATCGGTCTGATTCCGGCAGGCCGCATCGCTCCCATTGCCCGTCAATCCGGACGCTACACACTCTCGCTCAACGGCAAGCCCGAAGGCGAGATGAAGATCGAGACCCGTCTCGCATCCGCGAATATCGATCTGCGCGCAGCCGGTATCGTCCGTTCGCTCGCGACCGACGAGCGCAGCGGAACGTTGGATGTTGTCGTAGGTCCTTCGCTTGCGACGCAACCGCATCTCGTCTGGCCGGGCGCGCCTGCCGGCGGCGTCGCCGTCGCGCTGAAGAGCGTACTAAAATTCGATCCGGCGGGGCTGCGCTTCGACAACATGCAGGCGAGTATCGGCGGCAACAACGTGACCGGCCGTATGGGCATCGGCTTTGGAAAGCCCACTGTTATCGACGGCGACGTGAAGGCCGAGTTCAGTCGACCTTCCGGTTCTGCTCGCGGCGGTGACCGGCCTTGGTGTGCCCAACGAAAAAGGAAACTGGAGCGAGACGCCGTTTTCGACCTCGGCCTGGCCCTCCATGATCGGCGCGCTAACCGTCAGCGCCGCGCGCGCGACGATGTTCCCTGCAATACGCGCCGCCAATCTGCGCCTCGGACTTCGCTTCACAGGAAACGACGTGGCTGCGGATGCGATCGAAGCCGATATTTTTGGCGGCCGACTGTCGGGAGAGGTGACGATGCGGCGCGGCGCCGATGGCATTGGCCTTTCCGGCAAGGTCGTGTTGCGCGACGCAGACGCGGCGCAACTATTGAGCGCCGAGAATTCCTCCGCCGTCACCGGCCGCGCTGGAATTCAGCTTCAGCTGGACGGCTCGGGGCTGACGCCGCGTGCCGTCGTCGGCTCGCTTAACGGCAGCGGCAAGGTCACTCTGGAGAAGGGCCGCTTCGCCGCGCTCGATCCGAAGGCCTTTGCGGCGGCGATCCGCAGTGTCGATCAGGGCTTGCCGCTCGATGCCTCGCGCATCCGCGATGTCGTGATGCGTGCCTTGGAAGCGGGGCCGCTTGTCGTCCATAGCGCGGAAGCCGCGCTTTCCGTGGCAGCCGGTGTGGTGCGGATCAATTCGTTTACGGCGCGCAGCGATGCGGCAGAGCTGGCCGCGACCGGCTCCTATAACCTTGCCGATTCGGGTCTGGATGCCCGCGTCGCCCTGCGCGGTCCCGTGACCACCGGCGCGGCCCAGCGTCCCGAACTCGCGATCCTGCTGCGCGGGCCAGCGCTGACACCACAACGCAGTGTCGATGTTTCGGCGCTGACCGGCTGGCTCGCGCTGCGTTCAGTCGATCAGCAGACACGGCGCATCGAGGCGATCGAACAGGGTCGCCCGGCGGACGCCGCGCTGCAGACATCACCGGCCGAGGCCGAACCGTCATCGCCGGAAGTCGCGCCGGTCGGGCCCCGCAAGCGTCCGGCGCCACAGCCGCCGCAAGTACAGCCGAGGCCTGAGCCTCCGCGCGTGCCGCAACGGGTCGAAGGCGTGCCGCAGCGGCCCGCCGAGACCCAGGCAAACCCATTCCCGAAGCCGATCGGGCCGCCTCCGCCCCAGACGCCGCCGGGGTCACGGATCACTCCGATTTTCTAGAACAGAAAGAACGTCGGATTTTGCGCCAGCACCTCGTCACGACGATTTTGGATCGCGCGGATCCAAAATCATTTCGTGATCGCTTCTGCGACGGCTCAGAACAGATGTTTGGCCGAAATCCGCTTCGCAATTTCGGCCAACGTGCTCTATGTCGCGCCGCGCAGGCCGTGATGCGGAATCCCCTTGTCCGCCAAAGATGCCGATCGATAAAAATCGAGCACGAACAGCCGAATGGCTGACGACAGATTGCCGTGCCGGCGTTGGGAATCGATATTCGCGACGAGGTCAGAGAGGGTCACGTTGCGCTGGTCGGCGATTTCCTTCAGTCCCTTCCAGAACGCATCCTCAAGACTTACGCTCGTCTTGTGCCCCGCTATTACGATCGATCGTTTCACGACCGGCGACTTCATCGGCCTCTCCGCTTCCAAGCCAGTGGCCGTCGAGATTGTTTGAAGACTGGTCACGTTGCGCCCCTTCCAGTTTGCGCTCCGCCTTCGATCGACCATGAAGCAAACGCCGTGCAGCAGCGCTTTCCGCGTCGAGCTGCCTTGCGCGTTTCTTTCTCGCCAGCCGAAGATTAAAGACGTCGCCCATCAAGATACCCGGCGGTAAACCGGTTGATATCAATCCCCCCTTGGGCTCGATATCTAATGCCACATACCGACTGTTGATTGTGCCATTAGCGTGGCGGGCGCAAGGCGGAATTATTCTTCCAAACAAAATGCAATTCTCATCCACTTAAACCCGCATGTGCCAATTGCGTATATTTTTACGCTTATTTTCAGACACTTCGCGCGGTCAATGCGGCCGCGTCATCTTCTCGGGCCGCACAAGTTTGTCGAACTGATCCCCGCTCACGAAGCCGCCCTTGACGGCCTCCTCCCGCAAGGTCGTGCCATTATGATGCGCGCGCTTGGCGATCTGCGCCGCGTTGTCATAGCCGATGGAAGGTGCGAGCGCCGTCACCAGCATCAGCGAGCGCTCGGTCAACTCGCGAATGCGAGGCTCGTTGGCACGCAGCCCGACGACGCAGTTGTCCGTGAACGACCGCGCCGCATCGGCCAGCAAACGAATCGATTGCAACATCGCGAATGCGATCACCGGCTTGAAAACATTCAGTTCGAAATGGCCTTGGCTCGCCGCGACCGTGATCGTCGTGTGATTGCCGAACACCTGGCAGCACACCATGGTCAGCGCCTCGGCCTGGGTCGGATTGACCTTGCCCGGCATGATGGAGGAGCCCGGCTCGTTCTCCGGCAGGATCAGTTCGCCCAGGCCCGAGCGCGGGCCCGAGCCGAGCAGTCGGATATCGTTTGCGATCTTGAACAGGCCGGTGGCTACCGAATCCAGAGCGCCATGCACGAATACATAGGCGTCATGCGCAGCCAGCGCCTCGAACTTGTTTTGCGCGCTCACGAAGGGCAGGCCAGTGATCCTTGCCGCACGCTTTGCGAAGGCTTGTGCAAATTCCGGCTTGGCATTGAGCCCGGTGCCGACGGCGGTGCCGCCCTGTGCCAGCGGATAGAGTTCCTTCAAGGCCATCTTCACCCGCGCGATGCCGGATTTCACCTGCGCGGCATAGCCTGAAAATTCCTGGCCGAGTGTCAACGGGGTCGCGTCCTGCGTATGGGTGCGGCCAATCTTGACGATCTTGGCGAACGCTTTTTCCTTCACGCGAAGCGCCGCGTGCATGTGTTCGAGCGCCGGGATCAGGACGTTCGTGATCTCCAGGGCGGCCGCGATATGCATCGCGGTCGGGAAGCTGTCATTCGATGACTGGCTTAAATTGACGTGGTCGTTCGGATGTACCGGCGTTTTGGAGCCGAGCGGAGCGCCCAGCATTTCGTTCGCGCGATTGCCGATGACCTCGTTCAGATTCATGTTGGTCTGGGTGCCCGATCCGGTCTGCCACACTACCAGCGGGAAATGGCTGTCGAGCTTTCCATCCATCACCTCCTGCGAGGCCGCGACGATGGCGTTGCCGCGTTTGCGATCGAGCGAAGCGAGCTGCATGTTGGTTTCGGCCGCGGCGCGTTTGACCACCGCGAAAGCGCGAATAAGCGCATCCGGCATGCGGTCGCCGCCGATGCGGAAATTCTCCAGCGAGCGCTGTGTCTGAGCGCCCCAATAGCGGTCAGCCTGGACCTGGATCGGGCCGAAGCTGTCAGTCTCGGTACGGGTTTTTGTCATGGCCGCAATGTAGGCGGTGGCGTGCACCCGCCAAAGCCCCGAAAAGCCCGAAGCGGTTGGAATAGATCGAAGAGTTATTTCTTCCGGAAGCGGTCGAGCCGCACCACTTCGCCCGAAGGCCGGTCCGAGGCGGTCGCGGCCTGCGGCGTTGCTTCCTCGGCAGGGGCTTCCGGTGTCGCGACCTTGAGGTCGGCGGCGGCGCTTGCTGCAGGCGCCGTTTCGGCAGCCTCCGGCTCCGCCTCGAGGGTCTCGAATTGCAACCCGAATTGCACCGCGGGATCGAAGAAGCTCTTGATTGCGGCAAACGGCACCGAGAGCTTTTCCGGCACGCCACCGAACGACAGCCCGACCTCGAAGGCCTGGTCGGTCACCTTCAGGTCCCAGAACTGATATTGCAGGATGACGGTCATCTCCTGCGGGAATTGCTCGCGCAGGCGCGGGGACAACTTGACGCCCTCGGCATCCGTGCGAAACGAGATCGAAAAATGATGCTCGCCCGGCAAACCGCTCTTGGCGGTGTCCGTCAGCACCTTGCGCACAAGGCCGCGCAGGGCGTCCTGGGCGAGGAGGTCGTAGCGGATATGGTCGGTTGCCATCTTTTTGATCAGACGCAGATTCGTTTCCGGATGCTAGCCCGGCTTTTGGATTCGCGTCAGCCCATGTCCCATCCAAGGCCACAGGAAGCGGGGGACAATTACCGGAAACCTGAGGAAAGTGGAGGCTTCTGTTGCCAGGTGCCTCCGAACCCCGCCTGACGGAGCTTAACCCGTCAGGGCTTTAGGCTTGGTTTTTCAAACCGCTTACGCGGCCTGAGCAACCGGAGCATAGTTGTCGTTGGCAACTATACGTTTGGCCCGATAACGGCGGAACCATGCCGAGCGAAAGAACAACCTTTACGCCCTCGTCGATCCTGTTTCGCCCCCGCCAAAGCCCGCAATCGCGGGTGGGCTTTGGTGGAGGCGCCGGGCACTGCCCCCGGGTCCGAAAGGTTTATTGCGAAGCCCGTTTATCGCCATATCCGGCTTGCGCCGGCACCAATGAATATAAGGGGCCAAGCAGGCAGAGGGAAGGCCGGAGGTTTTTGCTATAATCAGCCTCGCATGTCTGACACGCCGACCGATTCCGCGCCCGCGCCGCTTCCCGCTATTTCGCCTGCCGAACTGTTTCTCGGCTTCGCCAAAATCTCCGTTACCGGCTTCGGGATGATCCTGCCCTGGGCGCGGCGGATGATTGTCGACGAAAAGCAATGGATGACGGCGGAGGAATTCAACGAGACCTATTCGCTCGCGCAGTTCCTGCCTGGCCCGAACGTGGTCAATCTGTCGGTCGTGTTCGGCTCGCGCATTGGCGGCGGCCTGGGCGCGATCGCGGCGCTCGGCGGATTGCTCGGGCCCCCAGCGCTGATCGCGGCTTTCCTGTCCTTTCTCTATTCGCAGTTCGGTGACGCCACGATCCTGCGCGGCATTCTCGCCGGCATCGCCGCAGCTGCAATCGGGCTGATGAGCGCGACCATTGCGAAGATGGCGCAGCCGGTTCTGTCGAAGCTGATCGCGCCGGCGCCGCTCATCATGACGGCGACCTTCATCGCCATCGGGGTGCTGCGGCTGCCTCTGGTCCCCTGTCTGCTGGTTTTGGCGCCGATCTCGGTCGCGCTCGCCTATTGCTGGCAGCGACAATGAAAGGCAGCGATCCGCTTCTCACGCTGGCGGCGAATTTCGCAATGCTGTCGTTGTTTGCGATCGGCGGAGCCAATGCCGCGATCCCGGAAATGCACAGGCTGGTGGTCGAGGTCCAGCATTGGATGACCGACCAGCAATTCTCCGACCTGTTTGCCATCGCGCAAGTGACGCCAGGTCCGAATGTCATCATCACCACCCTGATCGGCTATCAGGTTGCGGGTTTTGCCGGCGCCATGGTCACGACTGCCGCGATGGTAGGGCCAACCTGCCTTGCCACCTTCTTCATCACCAGGATCTGGGACCGATTTCGCGATGCACCATTGCGGGTCGCGATCCAGGCGGGGCTTGTTCCCGTTTCGGTCGGCCTGCTCGCGGCCAGCGCCTGGGTGCTGATAAGGACCGTTGATACAAGCTGGGTGGCAGTGGCGATCACCGCGTCGACGGCGATCATCGGCTATTTTACGAGAATAAACCCGCTCTGGTTGTTCGCAGCGGCCGCACTCCTGGGCGCTGCGGGTCTCGTCTGATCGCCCACAATTGTTTCTTCCGGTTACCGCCAGCGATTTGCTAGACAAGACGGCAAGCTTGGGCGAAGACCCAAGGGGGATCGTAGTTGTACGGGTGTCGGGAGGGGCTATGGCCGAAGGCGCAGGTCAGCCAGCGGACAAGAAATCGCAGCCAACAGGGTTCATTCGCAACCCGCAGGATTTTTGGGGTGGTGTGGCGCTCGTCGCCTTCGCCGTTTTCACGCTATGGGCGTCGGGCGATCTGCCGGGCATGCGCGGGTTCGCTTTCGGGCCGGGCACCGCACCGCGGCTGTTCAGTTGGCTTCTGGTCGCGACCGGAGCTGCGGTCGCGATCAACGGCCTGATCGTCGCCGGCCCGCCGCTCGAGAAATGGGGCATCCGCGCACCGGTTCTCTTCATCGCGTCGGTGGTGTTTTTCGGCGCGACGGTGCGGCCGCTCGGTCTCATCATCTCCGCCTTTTTTACGTTGATGATAGCCTCCACTGCGACGCGCGAAGTGCGCTGGATCGAGGCCGCGATCTGGTCGGCGGCACTCACCGCCTTCTGCGTGGGCCTTTTTGTATACGGGCTCAACCTTCCGCTTCAGCTCTGGCCGCGGTGACCCTGCCATGATGGAACTTCTGAACAATCTGTGGTTCGGCATCAGCGTTGCTGCAACGCCGCAGAATCTCCTCCTGTGTCTCGTCGGTGCGCTGGTCGGAACCCTGATCGGCGTGTTGCCAGGCATCGGGCCGGTCGCGACCATCGCGATGCTGCTTCCGATTACGTACGGCCTGCCACCGGTCGGCGCGCTGATCATGCTCGCCGGCATCTATTACGGCGCAATGTATGGAGGCTCGACCACAGCGATCTTGGTGAACATACCAGGAGAGTCTGCGTCCGTGGTGACAACGCTCGATGGATTCCAGATGGCGTTGCAGGGCAGAGCGGGGCCTGCGCTCGCAATTGCGGCCATCGGCTCGTTCTTCGCCGGCTGCGTCGCTACCGTGATCATAGCGGCGGCGGCGGCGCCTTTGACCAGTATCGCGCTGTTGTTCGGACCGGCGGAATATTTCTCGCTGATGGTGTTGGGCCTGATTTTCGCGGTGGTGCTTGCGAAGGGATCGGTGCTGAAAGCCATCTGTATGATTTTGTTCGGTCTCGTGCTGTCGATGGTCGGCTCTGATCTCGAAACCGGCGCCGGCCGCATGAACTTCAATATTCCAGAACTGGCTGACGGCATCGGTTTCGTCGTGATTGCGATGGGCGTGTTCGGTTTTGCCGAGGTGCTGCGCAATCTCGAAGTCGAGCATAACCGCAGCATCGTGCAGGAGAAGATCACCGGCCTGATGCCGACGCGCGCGGACCTTGAGGCAGCGGCACCCGCCGTCGGTCGCGGTACGATCCTCGGTTCGATTCTCGGTATTCTGCCCGGCGGTGGTTCGGTGATCGCTGCCTTCGCCGCCTACACGCTCGAAAAGAAGATATCGAAATATCCGCAGCGTTTCGGTCGCGGCGCCATTGAAGGCGTGGCCGGGCCGGAAACTGCAAACAACGCGGCCTCGCAGACCTCCTTCATTCCGTTGCTCACGCTCGGCATTCCGCCCAATGCGGTGATGGCGCTGATGGTCGGCGCGATGACCATCCACGGCATCGTGCCTGGCCCGCAGGTGATGACCAAACAGCCCGAATTGTTCTGGGGCATGATCGCCTCGATGTGGTTCGGCAACCTGATGCTGCTCGTCATCAACCTGCCGCTGGTCGGGCTCTGGGTAAGGCTCCTTCGCGTGCCGTATCGGATGCTCTATCCGATGATCCTGATTTTCTGCTGTATCGGCGTTTACTCGATCAACAACGCGCCGGCCGACGTCTACATGACAGCGGCATTCGCGCTGGTCGGATACTGGCTGGTGAAACACGATTTCGAGCCGGCTCCGATGCTGCTCGGTTTCGTGCTGGGGCCGTTGATGGAAGAGAATCTGCGCCGCGCCATGCTGATCGCGCGCGGCGACTGGACCGTGTTCCTGACCCGGCCGATCTCGGGCGCCCTGATCGCGCTGTCGACGATTCTGCTCGTGATCGCGGTGCTGCCGATGATCCGCAAGCGCCGCGACGAGGTTTTCGTCGAGTAAGGTTAGTTCCGTAGGACCATTTGCGCACTTGATTCGGGCGGCGTTTTCGTTGAAACGCCGCCCGAACACTATGGTACCCTGCTTGATCGAGGCCAAAAGGCCCGAAACTTAAGTCAGAAACTATAGGAAACGCTGCGAATTGGAGGTTCCAGAATGCGAATGATCGCGCGTCTTGCCGGCGCCTTGACCGTGCTCCTCACCGTTGGAGCGCTCGCCGCTCCTTCGCAGGCGCAAAATTATCCGTCCCGTCCCATCACCCTGATCGTGCCGTTCGCGGCCGGGGGGCCGACTGACATCATCGCGCGCATTGTTGCGGACCATATGTCGAAGACCCTCGGCCAGCAGCTCGTGATCGAGAACGTCGTCGGAGCGGGAGGCACCACCGGTTCAACGCGCGCGATGCGCGCAGCCCCCGACGGCTACACCATCGAAATGGGTCATATGGGCACGCACGCGGCTTCGGTCGCGCTCTATCCGAAGCTCGCCTATCACCCGCTCAAGAATTTCGAGCCGATCGGCCTTGCCGCCGGCACGCCGGTGCTGATCGTGGCGAGGAAGGATTTCCCGGCCAAGGATCTCAAGGAATTCGTGGCCTATGTGAAGGCGAATCCCGACAAGATGAATGCGGCGCATGCAGGCATCGGCTCGGTATCGTTCACCAGCTGCCTGCTCCTGAATTCGCTGCTCGGCGTCAAGCCAACCGCGATTCCGTTCCAGGGCACGGGGCCGGCGCTGAATGCGCTCCTCGGCGGGCAGGTCGATTACATGTGCGATCAGATCGTGAATCTTGTGCCGCAGATCCAGAGCGGTAACGTCAAGGCCTACGGGATCGGGACGCCGGCGCGCAACCCGTCATTGCCGGACGTGCCGACCACCAAGGAAGCCGGCTTGCCGCAATTCGATGTCTCGGCCTGGAACGCATTGTTTGCGCCCAAGGGCACGCCGAAGGAGGTCCTCGACAAGCTGTCGGACGCGCTCTCCAAGGCTCTCGACGACGAGGGCGTGCGCAAGCGCCTGCTCGACCTTGGCAGCGACATTCCGGGGCCGGATCGCCGCGGTCAGGCGGCACTCAACACATTGGTCGAGAGCGAAATCAACCGCTGGACGCCAGTGATCCAGGCCTCCGGCATTACGCAGTAACCGGTTCCACAAATTTTTTTGGATCAAGGGGCGGCATCGGCCGCCCCTTTTTCATGTGGGGAATCAGTTACCTTGAAGGTGACGGTTCGGATGATTTGATAGGGTCCATCCTGCAATTCGGATGAAGTAATGCGGCAATATCTCGCTCTGATGGAACACGTGCTTCGCGACGGCGTGGAGAAGCGCGATCGCACGGGTACCGGCACGCTGTCTGTATTCGGCCATCAGATGCGCTTCGACCTGCGCGAGGGATTTCCGCTCGTCACCACCAAGAAGCTGCATGTGAAATCGATCGTGCATGAATTGCTGTGGTTCCTGGCGGGCGATACCAACGTCAAATATCTCAACGACCACGGCGTCAGAATCTGGAATGAATGGGCGGACGAGAACGGCGATCTCGGCCCGGTCTATGGCCGACAATGGCGCTCCTGGCCGTCAAGAGATGGCGGATCGATCGATCAGATCAAGGTTCTGCTGCGCGACCTCGATCGCAATCTGGATTCGCGCCGCCTGATCGTCACCGCCTGGAATCCGGCCGACATAGAGCGCATGGCGCTGCCGCCCTGTCATTGCCTGTTTCAGTTTTACGTGGCGGAGGGAAGGCTGTCCTGCCAGCTCTATCAGCGCTCGGCCGACATCTTTCTCGGCGTGCCGTTCAACATCGCTTCCTATGCGCTCCTGACCATGATGATCGCGCAGGTCGCGGGCCTGAAGGCGGGCGAGTTCATCCATACCTTCGGCGACGCGCACCTCTATCTCAATCATGTCGAGCAGGCGCATCTGCAATTGTTGCGAAGCCCCCGCGCCCTTCCGTCGATGACCATCGATCCGTCGGTGAAGGACCTGTTCGGATTCCGCTACGAACATTTCGCGCTGTCCGGCTACGAGCCACACCCGCATATCAAGGCTGAGGTCGCGGTTTGAGCACGGTCGCCGTTTCCGCCTCCAGGCCTGCCGATATCAAACCTGTCGGCGTCGTTCTAGTCGTCGCCGCCGCCGAGAACGGCGTTATCGGACGCAACAATGCGCTGCCGTGGCGCATCAAGTCCGACTTGAAATATTTCCGTAGCGTCACCATCAACAAGCCGGTGATCATGGGACGAAAGACCTATGCCTCGATCGGCAAGCCGCTGCCTGGACGAACCAATATCGTGGTTACGAGAAATTCAGAATTCGCCGCGCCCGGTATCCTGGTCGCTCCGGGCATTGAACAGGCATTGTCGGCCGCACGCGGCGATGCATTGCGGCGCGGCGCCGGCGAAATTGCCGTGATCGGGGGCACCGAAATTTTTGCGCAGACGATGCCGCTGGCCGACCGGATCGTGTTGACGCGAGTCCATGCCAATCCGCAAGGCGACACTTATATGCCTACGATCGACTTAAGTGTCTGGCGCGAGACCGTACGGGTCCCCCATGAGCGGGGGCCGGACGACGATTATGGCTTTACTTTCGTCCAATATGAGCGCGTCGGCGCGTCATGAACGCGCGTTGTAAGCGGCAGGGCCGTCCCCTATAACCCGCCGGAACAACGGGCGCCTGCGCCCAGGGAGAGACAAATGCCGTGGAGTAATCAGGGCGGTGGCCCTTGGGGTTCGGGTCCAAAGGGGCCGTGGGGCTCGGGACCGCAACCCACGGGTGGATCGACGCCGCCCGATCTCGAAGATCTGCTGCGCCGTAGCCAGGATAAGCTCAAGACCGTTCTGCCGGGAGGCAATCTCGGCGGCCGTGGCGCGTTGCTGGCGGTCGTGCTCGCGCTCGTGCTGTGGGGCATTTCCGGATTCTTCGTGGTGCAGCCGGGCGAACTCGGCGTCGTGCAACAATTCGGTAAGTATGTCCGCGACGTTCCGGCCGGCTGGGGCTATCACTGGCCCTATCCGATCGAGAGCGTGACCAAGGCCAATATCGAGCGCATCAACCAGATCGATGTCGGCATGCGTCAGATCGAAGACTCGCGCCGCGGCTCGGTGACGCGCGACGTGCCGGAAGAGAGCCTGATGCTGACCGGCGACGAAAATATCGTCGATGTCGATTTCGTCGTGCTCTGGAAGATCAAGCCGGGCGAAGCCGGCAAGTTTCTGTTCAATATCCAGTATCCCGAAGGCACGGTGAAGGCGGTGGCCGAAAGCGCCATGCGCGAAGTCATCGGCCGCAACAACATCCAGCCGATCCTGACCGGCGCGCGTCTCAACATCGAAACCGCGGTGCAGGAACTGATGCAGAAGACGCTCGACCAATATCAGTCGGGCGTGCAGATCACCGAGGTACGCATGCAGAAGGTCGATCCGCCGGCGCAGGTGGTCGACGCCTTCCGCGACGTACAGGCGGCGCGCGCCGACCTCGAACGCGCGCAGAACGAGGCGCAGACCTATGCCAATCGCGTGGTGCCGGAAGCGCGCGGCCGCGCCGCGCAGATCCAGCAGAATGCGGAAGCCTATCGTGAGCAGACCGTGGCCGAAGCCACCGGTCAGACCTCGCGCTTCCTGAAGGTTTACGATGAATATGCCAAGGCTCCGCAGGTAACGCGCCAGCGCATGTATCTCGAAACCATGGAGCGTCTGCTCGGTGGCACCGACAAGATCATTCTGGATTCCGGTGCTGGAGCGGGCGGAGTCGTGCCCTATCTTCCGCTCAGCGAATTGGCCAGGCCGCGCGGGCAGCAGCAATCGCAATCGCAATCGCAATCCGCGCCGCAGCAGCAGCAACAACAGCCGCAGCTTCAGCAACAGCCGCGCCGCTAGGAGAGATCGTCATGCGTCTTGGAATAGCGGGCGGTTTGATTATCGTCGTCGCGGTGGTTGCAGCCATCATCGGCTACAGCGCGATTTTCACGGTCTATGAAGGGCGTCAGGCGCTGGTGGTGCGGCTCGGCGACCCGATCCGGGTGGTCAACAATCCGGGGCTGCATTTCAAAGCCCCGTTCATCGACACCGTCATCTACGTAGACAAGCGAATCCTCGATCTGGAGAATCCGCAGCAGGAGAAGGAAATCATTGCTTCCGACCAGAAGCGTCTGGTGGTCGATGCCTTCGCGCGCTATCGCATCGTCGATCCGCTGCGCTTCTACCAGGCGACGCAGGGCGGTTCGATCACTCGCGCCAACCAGCAATTGTCGACACTTTTGAATTCGGCATTGCGGCGCGTGCTGGGCGAGGCCTCGTTCCAGGATGTGGTGCGCGACGAGCGCGCGGTATTGATGGGCCGCATCCAGCTGCAACTCAACCGCGAAGCCGAACGTTACGGCATCAACGTCGTCGATGTCCGCATCCGCCGCGCCGATCTGCCCGATCAGAACAGCCAGGCGGTGTATCAGCGCATGCAGACCGAGCGGCAACGCGAGGCCGCTGAATTCCGCGCCCAGGGTTCGCAGCGCGCGCAGGAAATCCGCTCGCGCTCCGATCGCGACGTGACCGTGCTGCTGGCGGAAGCGCAATCCAAATCCGAACAAATCCGCGGTGAGGGCGACGCCAACCGTAACCGCATCTTCGCGGAAGCCTTCAGCAAGGATCCGGACTTCTTCGCGTTCTATCGCTCGATGCAGGCTTACGAGACGGGCCTCGGTCACGGCGATACGCGGATGGTACTGAAGCCGGATTCGGAATTCTTCCGCTACTTTGTCGATCCGAGCGGAAAGTCGGCGGGTTCGCCGCCGCAGCAGCCTGCACAACAGGCCGGGCCGTCATCGGTGGTGCGTTAGCACTCGAACGAGCCGGGGCGCGGGGCATGTGGGACTTCGTGGTCGCCGTAGGCCTCGTGCTGGCGCTGGAAGGATTGCTGTTCGCCGCGTTCCCCGGCGCCGCCAAGCAGGCGATGGCGAATGTGCTGGAGACACCGGATTCGATTTTGCGCGGAATCGGCATTGCCTGCGCGGTGATCGGCATACTCCTGATATGGTTCGTGCGCGGCTGAGCCAAAGTCGCGCTTGAACGGAACCGGATGTTTTTGGGCCGCCATTTCGCCCCAAATCACGACTGTGTTTGCAGTCAGGCATCGCTCTTGCTTCAAGACCCGGAGAGGGGCAGTGTCACAGCAAGCTTAATGGAGATTTCGCGGCCATGATGGCTTCTTTCGTATCGATCAGGCGCCTCTGTCGCGCGCCGGCATTCGCCATCGCTGCCGCGGTGGTGATGGCCCCCGCACTTTCCGGTTCCGCATTTGCGCGCGGCCCCGAAAATATCGCGGATGTCGCCGAGCGTGTGATCGATGCGGTGGTGAATATCTCGACCTCGCAACGGGTCGAAGCCCGCGCCAATCCGCGCTCCGAACAGGCGCCAGGGCAGGGACCGGGACAGGGACCGGGCCAAGGTCCCGGCCAGGGTCCGGGTGCCGGACCTCAATTGCCGCCGGGCTCGCCGTTCGAGGATTTTTTCAAGGAGTTTTTCGAGAACCGCCGCGGCGGTCAGGGCGGGCAAGGTGAAAACCGCGAACGCGCGCCGCAGCGCCGCGCTTCCTCGCTCGGCTCCGGCTTTGTGATCGACGCATCCGGGCTGGTGGTGACGAACAACCACGTCATCAACGAAGCCGAGGAAATCACCGTCGTGTTCAATGATGGCGCGCGCCTGAAGGCCGAGTTGATCGGACGCGACACCAAGACCGACATCGCGCTCTTGCAGATCAAGCCGGACAAGCCGCTCACTTTCGTGAAATTCGGAGATTCCGACAAGCTGCGGCTGGGCGAATGGGTGATTGCGATCGGCAATCCGTTCAGCCTTGGCGGCTCAGTGAGCGCGGGCATCGTTTCCGCCCGCAATCGCGACATTCAGTCGGGGCCTTACGACAACTACATCCAGACCGACGCCGCCATCAATCGCGGCAATTCCGGTGGGCCCTTGTTCAATCTCGAGGGTGAGGTGATCGGGGTGAATACCGCGATCATTTCGCCGTCTGGCGGATCGATCGGCATCGGCTTTGCGGTGCCGTCGAAGGTGGTGACCAGCGTCATTGACCAACTGCGCGAGTTCAAGGAAGTGCGGCGCGGCTGGCTCGGCGTGCGTATCCAGCAGGTCACCGACGACATCGCCGAAAGTCTTGGCCTGAAACAGGCGCGGGGAGCCCTCATCGCGGGTGTCGATGACAAGGGGCCCGCCAAACCCGCCGGCATCGAGGCCGGCGATATCGTGGTGAAGTTCGATGGCCGCGATATCAAGGAAATGCGCGACCTGCCGCGGATCGTTGCCGACACTCCTGTCGGCAAGGATGTCGAGGTCATCATCATCCGCAAGGGCAAGGAAGAGAAGAAGACCGTGAAGCTCGGCCGCCTGGAAGATGCCGAAAAAGCGAAGCCGGCGTCGATCCAGAGCGATGTGAAGCCTGAAGAAAAGTCGGTGGTGAAAAAAGCGCTCGGGCTCGATCTCGCCAATATTTCGGCGGACCTGCGCAAGCGCTACAAGATCAAGGACAGCGTCAACGGCGTGGTGATTACCGCCATAGACCAGAATTCGGCCGCTGCCGACAAGCGGTTGAACGCAGGCGACGTGATTGTCGAAGTGGCGCAGGAAGCGATCGCCAACACCGACGACTTCCAGAAGCGCGTCGACAGGCTGAAGAAGGATGGCCGCAAGCTCGCGCTCTTGCTGGTGGCAAATCCCGAAGGCGAATTGCGCTTCGTGACGCTGAATCTGCAATAACCGCGCAACATTGTGCAGGTAGTGAAGGGGCGGCTCTGGCCGCCCCTTTTCATTTGGAATTCCGGCAGTAAGATCGCCCGATCCACAGCGATTGCCGCGATGAATCTCCGTCTTGCGATTGCAGCTTTCCTGATCCTGGTCGGCGCCACGTCGTCGTTGTCGGCTCAGGAGCGGGTCGCGCTTGTCATCGGCAACGGCAAATATGTCCATGCCGGCGCGCTCCCCAATCCTGCTAATGACGCACGCGCGGTTGGCACAGCGCTACGCGAACTCGGCTTCGAGGTCATGCAAGGCACCGACCTCGATCGTGGCGGCATGGAACGCCTGATCCGCGATTTCCTGCGCAAGGTTTCGAAGGCCAAGATCGCGCTGTTGTTCTATGCGGGTCACGGCATGCAGATCGACGGCCGGAACTATCTCGTGCCGGTGGATGCGAAGCTCGAGACCGCGAGCGATCTGAATTTCGAAACCATTGAGCTTGATCGCCTGCTCGACAGCCTGAGCGATCCGAACCGCGCGACCATCGTAATGCTCGACGCCTGCCGCGACAATCCGCTGTCGCGCAGCTTTGCGAGCAAGCTGGGTGCGGCGCGCTCAGCTTCGGTCGGCGCGGGACTTGCGGCTTACGCCAATCCGGGCACCGGCACCCTGATCGCGTTCGCGACAGCGCCGGGCAAGGTTGCGCTCGACGGCGATCGAAGCAACAGCCCGTTCACGGAAGGGCTTGTGAAGCATCTGAAGGCACCCGGGCTCGAGGTCCGGCAATTGCTGACGCGGGTGCGCAAGGACGTATCGGATGCGACCGGAGGCCGGCAAATCCCGTGGGACAATTCTTCGCTTCTGGGCGACATTTATCTCGCTTCCGTGCCGGTCGCGCGTCCCGCAGATCCGAAACCGCTTCCTCCGCCGCCGCAGGATGCGGTCCGCCCGGCTTCACTGCCGCCGGCGGCTGCGAAGCCGCCCGGCCGCACTGTCGCCTTCCGTGGCGGCAGCGTGCTCGGAGTTCTGACCAATCCATCCGGCGCGGAATGGATCGAAAGCAACAGCGGCATCGGGCAGCGCAAATTCTTTTTCCGGACCTTCTCCGAAAGGGGGCCTGAGCTTATCCTGCACGATGCCTCGCGGGACTTTTATCTGCGTCTCAATTTCGATGACCGGCAGCTTCAGTTGCGTGTCGGCGCCAACGGTCAATGGACACAGCTTTACCAAATTGCCGGCCTGTTCAACCCGGACATGCGGGTCACGCGCCGCATTGCGTTTTCCGGCCGTGGCGTCGTCGGCATTTTCTCCGGCGATGCTTCCGGCAAATGGATCGAGAACAACAGCGGGATCGGCGCGGGCGAGTTTCATTTCCGGACGCTGTCGGAAAATGCGAACGAACTGATATTGTTCGATCAGTCGCGAGATTTCTATCTGCGCCTCGATTTCAAGGATTGGAAGATTTCACTGCGCCACACCCAGCGCGGGCAGTGGGGCGTGCTCTATGACATCACTGGAATTTTCAACTGACGACGTCGTTCAAGGGCTGTCCTCGCTGAACTCCTCCCGCCGATAACCCTGCAGATAAAGCAGCGCTGTCAGATCGCCGCGGTCGATGCGGGCATGCGCGGCGGCGGCGACGGCAGGCTTGGCGTGATAGGCGACGCCAAGACCGGCGCGCTCGATCATTGCAAGATCGTTGGCGCCGTCGCCGATCGCCAGCGTCTTTTCGAGCGGCAGGTTCAGATGGCGCGACAATTCGAGAAGCGTATCGAGCTTCGCCTCGCGCCCGAGGATCGGCTCTTCCACAAATCCGGTGAGCTTGCCGCCTTCGACCAGCAGCATGTTGGCGTGGGTCTCGTCGAAGCCGATCATTTCGCCGATGATCTGCGTGAACAGCGAGAAGCCGCCGGATACGAGGCAAGTAAACGCGCCGTGCCTGCGCATGGTGTTGACCAGAAATCGCGCGCCGGGCGTCAGCACGATACGGCTTGCGATCACCTCATCGATCACCGTGACGGAAAGGCCCTTCAGCAAAGCCACGCGTTCGCGAAGTGCCGGCTCGAACGCGATCTCGCCGCGCATCGCGCGTTCGGTAATGGCGGAGACATGCGCCTTGAGGCCAAGTATATCCGCAAGCTCGTCGATGCATTCCTGACCGATCATGGTGGAATCCATGTCGGCGACCAGCAGCATCTTGCGCCGATGCGCCACAGGCTGCACCGCGACATCGCATTCGCCGTGCAATGCGTCGCGCAGCTGATCGGCCAGCCTGCGCGGGTCGGTACCGACTGCGGCTGCGAATGGGATGTCGGCCGCGAAATCCCGGTCGAGCCATTCCGGTGCTTCGGCGTCCGGGAGGAGTTTGCCCGCGCGCGCCAGCTGTTCGCCGGAAAGACCCGCAGACTTCGGGTCGGCAATGAAGGTCGCGACGTGTGTCATGCGAGCGGAACCGGTCGAAAAGAGCGCCGCTTATTGCAGCACGCGCCTTGCCGCGCAAGTTTTGACCTTCGAACCGGCGCCCGGCGCGCCAGCCGATGGAGGCTGTGATTGCCTGAAACGGCAGCGCGCTGTAGTGACGCGACCGCATGACTAAAGCGACCTCCAGGCCTGTGCGAAAGACCATCCTGATCGCCGGGCCGACCGCGAGCGGCAAGTCCGCGCTTGCGATTGCGATTGCCGATCGGCTTGGCGGCGTCGTCATCAATGCGGATTCGATGCAGGTTTATCGCGATCTGCGCGTCATCACGGCGCGGCCGACGCCGGACGAAGAGCAGCTGGTGCCCCATCTGCTGTTCGGGCACGTCGATGCGGCCGAGAATTATTCGGCCGGCCGATACGTTTCCGACGTCGCGGGTGTGCTGCGCGAGCTGCCACCGGATGCGGCCGTAATCTTTGCTGGTGGCACCGGGCTTTATTTCAAGGCGCTGATGAGCGGGCTTGCCGCGATCCCGCCGGTCGACCCCGCGATACGTGCAAGCTTGCGGACACGGCTTGAGACCGAAGGCGTGGAGGCCCTCTACGCAGAACTTGGCGCCGGCGATCCGGTAGCCGCCGGCCGGATCATGCCGCGCGACCGATCGCGAATTTTGCGGGCGCTCGAGGTGCTGCAGGCTACGGGCCGGCCGATCTCGGAATGGCACCGCGAAGGACTGCCGCCCGTGGTGGACCCGGGCCGGGCCTTCAGGATTTTCCTCCACCCCGACCGCGGCGAATTGAAGCGGCGGATCGAGGGCCGGTTCACGGGAATGCTGGGCGAGGGCGCGATCGAGGAGGTACGGGTGCTGGACGCCCGCCGCCTGCCGGAGACCCTGCCCGCCATGAAGGCGCACGGCGTTCCCTGGCTCAGGCAGCATTTGCAGGGCCAAATATCGCTGGAACAGGCGGCCGAGGGGGCGGTCATGGACACTCGCCGCTATGCCAAGCGGCAGGTCACCTGGTTCCGGAATCAGATGCCGGGCTGGATCTGGGCCAGGCCGGAGGAGGGCGAGGCGGTAATCCATGCTTCCCTAGGAAAATGAACCGGCAGACAGCGGGGACATACCAAAGAGCAATCGGAACGCAGCCAACCACGAGTTGGGGACCCCATGCTCAGGTTTTTCGCCGCCTTCGCCTTGATCCTCGCAATCCTTTCGCCGGCCACCGCGCAGGAAAAGCGGGTGGCGCTGATCATCGGGAATGGCGCCTACAAGAACACCGCGTCGCTGGCGACCCCGGTCAATGACGCCGGCGACCTTTCCGCGGCGCTCAACAAATTCGGCTTTTCGGTCACACGGGTGACCAACGCCAATGGCGCCGAGATGCGCCGCGCGATCGATGATTTCACAGTGGCTGCCAAGCGCGCCGACGTCGCCCTGTTTTTCTATGCCGGCCACGGCATTGCCGAGGGCTCCAATTACTGGCTGATCCCGACCGACGGCAAGCTGACGTCGCTGGAAGATGTCATGGCCGAGAAGCTCGACCTGCAGCGCATCTGGGAAAAGATGGGCCGCATTAAGGGTGCCTCGGTGATGTTGTTCGATGCCGGTCGCACCAACCCGTTCCGCGGGTCGCAGAGCACCGGCCGCGTCGACGCCCCGACGAATGGCATGATCGCTTTCTCGACCGCGCCGGGCACCGAGCCGTTCGACGGCAAGGGACGCAACAGCCCCTATGCCACCGCGCTCCTGAAGCACATCGCGACCCCCGGTCTGTCGCTCGAGCAGGTGTTCAAGCGGGTGCGCGTCAACGTCATTGCGTCGACCCAGGCGAAGCAGACCCCGTGGGAAATGAGCTCGCTGTCAAAGGACATCGTTTTCGTGACACGCTGAGCGCGGCAGGATTGTTCAGCCGCGGGGTTCAGCCGAAAGGCTTCAACGGCCTGATGAGCAGTTCATAGAGCGTGATCAGCACTTCGAATACGATCAGCACCACGATCATCACTTCGAGCCGCAGCGAGCGTGCAACATCGAGCAGGTCGGTGAGCGCACGGGCAGTTTCGCCAACGACCTCGATCTTGCGGGCGAGCACACCGGCACGCTCCTTCAGCTCGTATTCGTCGGCGAGGCGCGCATGCAGCCGCTCGAGGTCCCAGCGGTCCCAGAGCACGTCCGGCTTCTCCTCGACCTCGACGCGTCCGCTCATGCGGTGACGCACCAAGAGCGCCTGGCCGATCAGCTTCAGCATGTCGCGACGCTTGCCGGGAGTGCGGCCCTGCTGGGCCAGGGTGGCGGCGAGCGGATCGATCACGTCGAACACGCGGCTGACCTCGCGTTCGTCATGCGCAAGCGCAACGTTCTTCGCAAGTGCGTCGGCGATCACCACGAGCCGCGCGGGCGAAAGGTCCTTTACCTTGATATGGCCGCCGGGTTCGATCTGGTCGTCCTGGTCGGGCACGATTTCGATGGTGGCGGATTCGTCTTCCAGCCGGTCGAGCGGACCGATGATGCGCGGACGCAGGCCGCGCAGGGTCTCGTCCTCTTCCACCGGCGACAAACCCATCAGCACCGCGACGCCATAGCGGAACAGCACCGCGTAGCCCTCACCGATACGGAAGGCGAGCGGCACAGTGTTGATCAGGTCGCTGCGCTCAAGTCCGAGCGTGTCGATGCGCTCGCCAAGCACGAGGGCGTGTGCGGTCAGCCGTGTCCTGCCGGCAGGCGCGGCTGTGACATTGCGAACCTGGGTCGCGGCGGGAGCGGTTATTTGAGTGTCTTCAGCCACTCGTCGATCTGCTTGTCGGCGGCTTCGCGGTCGATGCCGTAACGGGTCTGGATGTAGCCATTGAGCACCTCGCGGCGGCCCTGAGCCGCGCGGATCTCGTTATGGGTGAGCTTGCCCCATTGTTCCTTGATGGCGCCTCGCATGCGCTTCCAGTTGCCGGAGACCTTGTTCCAGGTCCAGGTGGCGAAGCCTTCCTTGGCCGGCTTGGTCACAATCTGTTTGACGGGCGGGGCGGCGGCCGGTGCCTGAGCCGGCGGCGTCTGCGCCTGTGCGCCCGCTGCCAACACGCCAGATATAACAACCGCCAGAATTGTTGATTTCACCATTCACGCCTCCCACGCTAAACATGCGCTTATCATAAATCGCATCGGCGCCGGCAGTGTGAAGCCGGATGCCGACAGGTGCTTGACCGGCAGGGCGTTAGCTCTTATACCGTCGCGCAATGTTTGGAATGAGTAGGGCCATGTCGCGCAATTTTCTTTCGTGGGCATTGATTCTCGTACGAAGGCGCATCGCCGGGGGTGGGTAGAACCACCTTTGCCGGACGATGCGCTTATCCAGAAGGGCCTTGCGGCCCTTTTTTCATTCGTAAATGCCCCGAGCCTACAGAACTGGAGCGAAGACCATGAGCAAGGAAATGACCGGCGCCGAAATGGTGATCGAGGCGCTCGCCGATCAGGGGGTCAAGCACATCTTCGGCTATCCGGGTGGCGCGGTCCTGCCGATCTATGACGCCATCTTCCAGCAGGATCGTGTCCAGCACGTTCTGGTCCGCCACGAGCAGGGCGCAGTTCACATGGCCGAAGGCTATGCGCGCTCGACCGGCAAGGTCGGCTGCGTGCTGGTGACGTCGGGTCCCGGCGCGACCAATGCGGTGACCGGCCTGACCGACGCGCTGATGGATTCGGTTCCGATCGTGTGCATCACCGGGCAGGTTCCCACGCACCTGATCGGCAACGATGCGTTCCAGGAATGCGATACGGTCGGCATCACGCGCCCCTGCACCAAGCACAATTATCTCGTGAAGCGGATCGAGGATCTGCCGCGCGTTCTGCATGAGGCGTTCTATGTCGCGGCGGCCGGCCGGCCCGGCCCGGTCGTGATCGACATCCCGAAGGACATCCAGTTCGCCAAGGGCATCTACTCGGGCCCGCAGAACATCAAGCACAAGACCTACACGCCGAAGGTGAAGGGCGACCTCGACAAGATCAAGCAGGCGGTCGACCTGATGGGGAAAGCGCAGCGGCCGCTATTCTATACCGGCGGCGGCGTGGTGAATTCCGGAAAGGAAGCAAGCCACCTGTTGCGCGAACTGGTCAAGCTGACCGGCTTCCCGATCACCTCGACGCTGATGGGGCTCGGCGCCTTCCCGGCCGCCGGTCCACAATGGCTTGGCATGCTCGGCATGCACGGCACCTACGAAGCCAATATGGCGATGCACGATTGCGATCTGATGATCTGCATCGGCGCGCGCTTCGACGACCGCATCACTGGCCGGCTCGACGCGTTTGCGCCGTTCTCGAAGAAGATCCACATCGATATCGATCCGTCCTCGATCAACAAGAACGTCAAGGTCGATGTGCCGATCGTGGGCGACTGCGCGCATGTGCTGGAAGACATGACGCGGATGTGGCGCGCGGCGTCGCTGCAGCCCGACAAAAAGGCGATGGCCGACTGGTGGAAGCTGATCGACAAGTGGCGCGCCCGCAAGTCGCTGAGCTATCGACAGTCCAAGGATATCATCAAGCCGCAATACGCGATCCAGCGGCTGTTTGAGCTGACCAAGGACAAGGACACCTACATCACGACCGAGGTAGGTCAACACCAGATGTGGGCCGCGCAGTTCTATCAATTCCAGGAGCCGAACCGCTGGATGACTTCCGGCGGCCTGGGGACGATGGGTTATGGCCTGCCGGCTGCGGTCGGCGTGCAGATGGCGCATCCGAAGTCGCTGGTGATCGACATCGCGGGCGAGGCTTCGGTGCAGATGACGATGCAGGAGATTTCGACGGCGGTGCAGTATCGGCTGCCGATCAAGGTCTTCATCCTCAACAATCAATATATGGGGATGGTGCGCCAGTGGCAGGAATTGCTGCACGGCAATCGTTATTCGGAAAGCTATTCGGAAGCGCTGCCGGACTTCGTGAAGCTCGCCGAGGCGATGCACGCGCATGGCATTCGGTGCCAAAAGCCCGGCGATCTCGACGAAGCGATCAAGGAAATGATCGCCATCGACAAGCCGGTGATTTTCGACTGCATGGTGGATCAGAAGGAAAACTGTTTCCCAATGATCCCGTCCGGACGCGCGCATAACGAGATGATCCTCGGTGATGCGGCGGAAAGTCTGGATGAGGCCATCACCGAAGAAGGCAAGATGCTGGTGTGATCTCTCCCTCTCGACTCGTGTGAGAGGGTAACGACCGAGCAAGGATTGACTATCGTGAACGCAAATGTGCCATCGACTTCGCATTACCCCGCAGCGCCTACTGCGCAAATCCCTGAGTCGCACACGCTGTCGATCCTGGTCGACAACGAGCCCGGCGTTCTTGCGCGCGTGATCGGGCTGTTTTCCGGTCGTGGCTACAATATCGACTCGCTCACGGTCTCCGAGACCGAGCACGAGAAGCATATTTCTCGCATCACCGTGGTGACGTTCGGCACGCCGATGGTGATCGAGCAGATTAAGCATCAGCTCGAACGGCTGGTGCCGATCCATCGCGTGATCGATCTCACCGTCGCCGGTCCCTCGATCGAGCGCGAGCTTGCGATGGTGAAGGTGCGCGGCAAGGGCGAGGCCCGGGTCGAAGCCTTGCGCCTCGCTGATGCCTTCCGGGCGCGTGTGATCGACGCCACCACCGAAAGCTTCGTGTTTGAGATCACCGGCAAGAGCGAAAAGATCGACCAGTTCGTGGAGCTGATGCTGCCGCTCGGTCTGGTCGAGGTGTCGCGCACCGGCGTGGTCGCCATCAGCCGCGGCCCGGAGGCGATGTAGCAGTCCCGGAATGCCGATCGAGATGTTCACCGCGCTGGTCATCTTCGCATCGGCGATGGCGTTCACGCCCGGCCCGAACAACGTCATGGTGACGGCGTCGGGGGTGAATTTCGGATTCCGACGCACGCTGCCGCATATCCTCGGCATTACCTTCGGATTCGTAGTGCTGCTTGTGGGCTGTGCGGCCGGTCTGGGCGCGATCTTCACGGCCTATCCGCCGCTGCAGATCGTCCTCAAAGCCGCAGGCGCGATCTATCTGCTGTGGCTCGCTTGGAAGATCGCAACCGCGAAACCGGCCGCAGACGATGACGAGCGGGTCGGCCGACCAATTACGTTCTTGCAGGCGGCTCTGTTCCAGTGGGTCAATCCGAAGGCAGTGGTGATCGCCCTGAGCGCGATCACGATCTATGTGCGGCCGGCGCATTGGGTGTCGGATTTCGGTCTGCTGCTGGCCGTATTCGCGATCGCAACGATCCTCGCGGTCGCGGCCTGGACCGGCTTCGGGGTGGCCTTGCGCCGAGTGCTGACCGATCCGAAGCACGCCCGCATCTTCAATATCGCGATGGCGCTGCTGCTGGTGGCGAGCATCGTGCCGATGGTGATCTGAACCGCTTGGCCGGCGCGCGGGAACGGCGTAAATCCAGACAGCCATGCTTTCCCGCCGCGCCAAATACGCTCTTCGGGCGATGATCTATCTCGCCGGCCACAGAGGCGCGGCGCCGGTATCGGTGCGCGACATTGCGCAGGATCTGAAAATTCCGCGGCCTTTCCTCGAGCAGATATTTTCCGAGCTGAAGCGCGGCAATCTTTTGGTTTCAACGCGCGGCAATCAGGGCGGCTTTCTGCTCAGCCGCGCGCCGAAGGAGATCAACCTTGCCGAGATCATCCGCCATATAGACGGGCCGCTCGCGCTCGCCCCCTGCGCGAGCCAAACGGCGTTCCGCCAATGTCCGGATTGCGTGGATGTGCGAATTTGTCGCCTGCGGCCGGCGCTGATTGCAGCGCGCGATGCGACCGCAAAAATCCTTGAAAAAACAACGCTCGCGCAGGCGGCTGCAGAAAAATCTCCTCCCAATGCCTCTGGATAAATAATACTATTCTGATTGCTTTAGTCAGATTTATCTGGTCCGATCGCTTCGGATTTGGAGGGGGGCAATACCCGACGATCCTGTGTCTGAAAACGGTCAAACCCCGCTGGCGGTATGCGTCTGCGAGCGTTTTGCTGTGTTTTCCGGGTGCATCGCCGAAATCGACTGGGAGGTCGAATGGTAGCGAGCCGCGACGCTCGCCGCCGAAACCCATCACCGGGCCCGGACGTTATGCTGGGCCGACGGAGGTTCCCTGATGCGACTCCTCGTTTCCGCTCTTGCGCTCGCTGCGCTCACCGTGTTCGCGACCGCGCAGGATATTTCGCTGCTCAATGTTTCCTACGATCCGACGCGCGAACTTTACGCGGATTTCAACAAGGCTTTCGCTGCGAAATACAAAGCCGATACCGGCAAGACCGTCGGCATCAAGCAATCACACGGCGGTTCCGGCCGGCAGGCACGCTCGGTGATCGACGGGCTCGGCGCCGATGTGGTGACACTGGCGCTCGCAAACGACGTCGACGCGATTGCTGCGCGTGGCCTGATCGCGAAAGATTGGCAGACGCGTCTACCGCAGAATTCGGCGCCGTATACCTCGACCATCGTGTTTCTGGTGCGCGCGGGCAACCCGAAGAACGTCAAGGACTGGAATGATCTTGTCCGGGCCGATGTCAAGGTGATCACGCCAAATCCGAAGACCTCCGGCGGCGCGCAATGGAATTATCTCGCAGCCTGGGCTTATGAGCTGAAGCGGAGCGGCGGCGACGACGCGAAGGCGAAGGAATTCGTCAGAGCGGTCTACAAGAACGTGCCCGTTCTCGATACCGGTGCGCGCGGCTCGACCATCACGTTCGTTGAACGCGGCGTCGGCGACGTGTTTCTGTCATGGGAAAACGAGGCCTTCCTCGCGATCAACGAACTTGGCAAGGGCAAGTTTGACATTGTCATTCCGTCGCTCTCGATCCTTGCCGAACCGTCGGTGGCTGTCGTGGACAGCGTGGTCGACAAGAAAGGCACGCGGGCGGCGGCGGAGGCGTATCTCAAATACCTCTACAGCAAGGACGGCCAGGAGATTGCGGCCCGCAATTTCTACCGTCCGCGCGATCCGGAAGTTGCGAAAAAGCACGAGAATGTCTTTCCGAAAGTGAACCTGTTCACGATCGATGAGGTGTTCGGCGGATGGGCTGCCGCGGCAAAGAAGCACTTTGCGGACAAGGGCACTTTCGACGAAATCTATAGCCAATGAGCCTTGCGGCTCATACAATCGGCGATCATCTGGACAGTCGCGGGACGACATCCTTGGATCGCCGTCGCATCCGGCGCCGCCGGAGCGTGATACCCGGTTTTGGCATCACGCTCGGGCTGACGCTGACTTGGCTTGCCCTCATCGTGCTGATTCCGCTTGGCGGTCTTTTTCTCAAGACCGCCGAGCTGAGCCCGCAGCAATTCTGGTCGATCGTGACCGGCATGCGCGCGCTGAATGCGCTGAAGATCAGCTTCGGATTGTCGCTGGTCGCCGCAATCGTGAATCTTTTTTTTGGCGCGCTCGTTGCCTGGGCGCTGGTGCGCTATGAATTTCCCGGGCGGCGGATTTTCGATGCCATCATCGACATACCATTCGCGCTGCCGACCGCGGTTGCCGGCATCGCGCTGACCACGCTGTTTGCGGAAAATGGCTGGCTCGGCGGCCTGCTGGCGCCGCTTGGCATCAAGGTCGCTTTCACGCCTCTGGGCATTCTGATCGCGCTGACTTTCATCGGGCTGCCGTTCGTGGTGCGCACGCTTCAGCCGGTCCTGGAAGACCTCGATTCCGAGATCGAGGAGGCGGCGGCAACGCTTGGCGCGAGCCGCTGGCAGACCATTACGAAAGTCATCGCTCCGATTGTGGTGCCGAGCCTGCTCACCGGCTTTGCGCTCGCCTTCGCGCGCGCGGTCGGTGAATATGGTTCGGTCATCTTCATCGCTGGCAATCTGCCGAATATTTCGGAGATCGCGCCGCTGCTGATCGTGATTCGGCTCGAAGAATTCAAATATGCCGACGCCACCGCGATTGCGGTGGTGATGCTGCTCGCCGCTTTCGTCATTTTGTTCGCGATCAATCGCCTGCAGCGTTGGTCCGCGAGTTCGAACCGGTCACGCGTGAGGCGGCATGGCGGGCGCAGCAACAACTTTGAATGGGCGCGCGCAGGCAGGCCAGGCACGGCTGCGCCCCAGCCGCACCGAGCCTCGTTTCGTGCGCTGGATCGTGATCGGCGTCTCGCTTGCGTTTTTGGGCATCTTCCTCGTGCTGCCGCTGGTCACGGTGTTCGTGCAGGCGTTTTCGCGCGGGATCGTGCCCTATTTCAATGCGCTGACGGATCCCGATGCGGTCGCCGCCATCAAGCTGACGTTGCTGGTAGCGGCGATCTCGGTCGCGCTCAATCTGGTGTTCGGGCTGGTGGCGGCCTGGGCGATCGCGAAATTCGAATTCGCGGGAAAGAGCTTGCTGATCACCCTGATCGATTTGCCATTTTCGATCTCGCCGGTGATCTCCGGTCTTGTGTTCGTATTGTTGTTCGGTCTGCAGGGCTTTTTCGGCGCGTGGCTGCAGGCGCACGATGTCCAGATCATTTTCGCGCTGCCTGGCATCGTGCTCGCGACCTTGCTGGTGACCTTTCCCTTCGTCGCGCGCGAACTGATCCCGCTAATGCAGGAGCAGGGTACACAGGAGGAGGAGGCTGCGATCTCGCTCGGCGCCTCCGGTTTGCAGACCTTCTTCCGCGTCACGCTGCCGAATGTGAAATGGGCTCTGCTCTACGGCGTGCTGCTTTGCAACGCGCGCGCGATGGGCGAATTCGGCGCGGTCGCGGTGGTGTCCGGCCATATCCGTGGCGAGACCAACACCATGCCGCTACATATCGAAATTCTCTATAACGAATACCAGTTCATGGCTTCGTTCGCGGTGGCCTCTCTCCTGGCGCTGCTCGCGCTCGTGACCCTGACCGCCAAGGCCATACTGGAACGCTTTGTCGTATCGGAGCGATGAGATGAAGATCGAAATTCGCGATGTCACCAAGCGCTTCGGCGATTTCACGGCTCTTGAGCGCGTCAATCTCGACGTGAAATCGGGCGAGCTGGTCGCCCTGCTTGGCCCTTCAGGGTCGGGCAAGACCACGCTCCTTCGCATCATCGCAGGACTCGAATGGCCGGACGACGGGCAGGTGATGTTCGACGGCTCGGATGCGCTGTCGCGCAGCGTGCGCGAGCGCCATGTCGGATTCGTATTCCAGCATTATGCGCTGTTCCGGCACATGAGCGTATTCGAGAATATCGCCTTCGGCCTGCGTGTGCGGCCCCGCCCCGCCCGCATGAGCGAGGAGAAGATCCGCGAGAAGGTGCATGAATTGCTCGACCTCGTGCAGCTCAAATGGCTCGCCGGTCGCTATCCATCGCAATTGTCGGGCGGACAGCGCCAGCGCATCGCGCTGGCGCGCGCGCTGGCGATCGAGCCGCGCGTGCTGCTGCTCGACGAGCCGTTCGGGGCGCTCGATGCCAAGGTGCGCAAGGAGTTGCGCCGCTGGCTACGCACTCTGCACGAGGACATTCACGTCACGTCGGTATTCGTGACGCATGACCAGGAAGAAGCCCTCGAAGTTGCCGATCGGGTAGTGGTGATGGATCGCGGCCGGATTGAGCAGGTCGGCGCGCCGGCCGATGTGCATGACCGCCCCGCCAGCGCCTTCGTGCATGAATTCATCGGCGAGTCTGTGGTGGTGCCGGTGACGGTCGAGGACCGCAAGGTGAAGGTGCAGGGCCGGGCGATTGAACTCGACGCGCAAGGCGCCGCCAACGGTACGGCGCGGCTGTTTGTGCGCCCCTACGAGATCGACGTGGTGCCGGCCGCCAATGCCGCGCTGAGCGGCATAATCAAGCGCGTGCATGGCCTGGGCGCCGCGCGGCGGGTGGAGGTGCAGCTTTCGGCGCCCGAGGCTCTGGTCGAGATCGACACCCCGCGCAATCAGGTGCTTTCGGTCGGTGACACGATCGGCCTGAAACCGCAGCGCTACCGGATTTTCGCGGATGCGCGGTAGGCTCTAATGGTCATTTCGGGGCGCGGGCGCGGGCCCGCGAACCCCAAATCCAGCGGCAAGCTCAGCGAATGTGATTGGATTTCGCGTCCGCGCATTTCAGGCGCGTCGCGGGATGAGCAGCTCTGAGGCCTGTCAGGGCTTGTCCCCACCGTCCTGTACCCCTAGAAAGCCGCCGAACGGCGCCGGAACCCACCGGCGGCCAGCCAGCGATGCGGCCGGGAGCCGCCAAAGGGGTTGATAATGCGCGTTTATTACGACCGGGATGCCGACCTGAACCTGATCAAGGGCAAGAAGGTCGCCGTCATCGGCTATGGCAGCCAGGGCCATGCCCATGCCCTCAATCTCCGGGATTCCGGCGTGAAAGACGTTGCGGTTGCGCTGCGCAAATCCTCGGCTGGCGTGAAGAAGGCCGAGGGCGAGAAGCTGAAGGTCATGGAAGTAGCCGACGCTGCCAAATGGGCCGACGTCATGATGATGCTGACGCCGGACGAATTGCAGTCCGACATCTATCGCGACAGCCTGGTCGGCAACATGAAGGAAGGCGCGGCGCTGCTGTTCGCGCATGGCCTGAATGTGCATTTCAACCTGATCGAGCCGCGCCCTGATCTCGATGTGCTGATGGTGGCGCCGAAAGGGCCCGGCCATACCGTGCGCTCGGAATATCAGCGTGGCGCCGGCGTGCCCTGCCTGATCGCGATCCACAAGGACGCGTCCGGCAATGCGCATGATCTCGGCCTGTCCTACGCCTCGGCGATCGGCGGCGGCCGCGCCGGCATCATCGAGACCACATTCAAGGAAGAATGCGAGACCGACCTGTTCGGCGAACAGACCGTGCTTTGCGGCGGCCTCGTGGAATTGATCAAGGCCGGCTATGAGACGCTGGTCGAAGCGGGCTATGCGCCGGAGATGGCATATTTCGAATGCCTGCACGAGGTGAAGCTGATCGTGGACCTGATCTACGAGGGTGGCATCGCCAACATGAATTATTCGATCTCCAACACCGCCGAATACGGCGAATATGTTACCGGTCCGCGCATCATCACTCCGGAGACCAAGGCCGAGATGAAGCGCGTGCTGGAGGACATCCAGTCCGGCAAGTTCACGCGCGACTGGATGCTGGAGAACAAGGTCAATCAGACTTCGTTCAAGGCGACGCGCGCCAAGCTTGCCCAGCACGATATTGAAAAGGTTGGTGAGCGCCTTCGCGAAATGATGCCGTGGATCAAGCAGCGGGCGCTGGTCGACAAGGCAAGAAACTGAACCGTCCGCATTTGTGTATTTTTGGAATAATAAAGGGCGCGCGCTTTGGCGGGCCCTTTGCGTTGTAGCGGCTCGGCAAGCCGATAATTCGCTTGCTTTTGGGCGAACGATTCAGTGGACTTTTCGCTCTAGCTGCGGGGTCCTGCGCATGAATAGTGATTTGTCTCGTCACGTCGTCGCATTCATTCTTGCTGCGATTTCCCCGGCGGCGGCGGTTGCGCAAGGTTTCCCTTCCCGCAGCATCGAACTCGTGGTGCCTTTTCCGGCGGGTGGCGTCACAGATTTGACCGGACGAGCCTTGGCGGAGGGCCTTTCGAAGGCGCTGGGCCAGAACGTCATCGTGATCAACAAGGATGGTGCAGCTGGCACTATCGGTGCGGCCGTGGTGGCGGCGGCTGCGCGCGACGGCTACACGCTGGGCTTCACTGCGATGGGCTCCATCAGCGGACAGCCTCACCTGCGCAGGGACCTGAGTTACAACGTTGCCTCGTTCGACTATGTCTGCCAGGTGACGACCATCGTCACCGCCATTTTGGTGCCTGGTGACAGTCCCTATCGTTCACTGCATGATTTATTCGAGCAGGCGCGCCGTGCGCCCGACAAGTTGACCTACGGTCATCCGGGTCCCGGCAGCATTCCGCATCTGCAAATGCTTGGCCTGTCGTCGCGCGCGGGCGTCTCGCTCACTTCGGTACCATTCCGCGGTGAAGCTCCCGCGCGCAACGCCCTGATGGGAAAGCATATCGACCTGATCATGTCGGGCGATTCGGGCTCCATTGCCAGCTTTCGCGCGATCGCCATTGTCTCCGGCGAGCGCATATCGAGCCTGCCGGATGTGCCGACGACAGAGGAACTTGGCTTCGGAGCTGGCTTCCCAACCCCATTCGGAGTGTTCGCACCCAAGGGCCTTCAGCCTGAAGTTCTGTTGCGTTTGCGCAAGGCCTGTATGGAGACGGTGAATTCGGCAGGCTTCGGCGAGACTATGACGAAATCCGGACAGACGATTCGCTACCTCGATGGACCAGGCTTCGAAACGAGCATGGAACAGGTTTCGAGGGTCATTGGAGATCTGGTCGCCAAGATGCCGGAACTGAGGAACTGAACGTTCGCCGCATCCGCTTGCGCGCGGATAGACAACACGAAAATTTCGCGCGACGATGGCCCGTTTCTCAGCGGAGACTGGGTCATGGATCGCGAGCAGATGCTTAATGTAATGCGTCAAGGTTATGCGGCGCGAGTGCGCGGCGATGTTGATGGCATCCTCACCATCTTTACCCAGGATGCGAAGTTCAAGCTGAATGCAGCGCCTGCGCAGCAGATTGTGGCGCATGCCACGGCGGGCGTCAGCGGCATGCGCAACGCTCTGACCGAGCTTGTCGGCGCATTTGAATTTCAGACCTGCGATATCGTCGATGCTGTGGTGGAGGGTTCAAAAGCGTCGATCCGCATCCGCTTTACCGTGCGGTCGCGGCAGACAGGCAATGTCGCGGTTACCGAGTTGGTCGATCTGGTCGAATTCCGCGACGGGAAAGTGGCGTCCTATACGCAATTTTTCGACACTGCGATTGCGGACCGGCTGATGGCGCGGAGTTGACTCATTTTCCCAACCGCTCCGCCATCCAATTTGCCACCACGTCCGGTGACTCGCCCTTGTTGGCGCGGAGATTGGCCTCGCGCATCAGCGTGACGCTGACCGAATTCGAAAGCGGTTTGAGCGCGTTCAGCAATGCCGCATCGTCCGCGCGCTTGGGCGAGAACAGCAGCACCGCGTCATAAGGCGGCACCGCGCCCTTCGGATCGGCGAGCACCACGAGATCGTACTGCGCGATGCGGCCGTCGCTGGTATAGGCCGAGATCACATCCACTTCGTGACCGGCGGCCGGATACATGAATTCGGGCTGCATCACGCGCTCGGCCTTGAATTTCAGGCCGTAGGCTTTGCGGATCGCCGCCCATTCCGGCCGGCTGAGAAATTCGTAATCGCCGGCAATCGTCATGGTCTGCGAATGGCGCGCGAGATCTTCGATCGAGCGGATGCCGAGCCGTTCGGCCTCGCTCTTCTTCATTGCGAGTGCATAGGCATTCTCGAAGCCGAGCGGAGCAACGAGCGTGACGCCTCGTTCCCGCTTCAGCCATTCCGACACTTCCGCAAGCGTCTCCTGACGCGGCTTGATGTCGGTACGCTTCATCAGGTTCGCCCAGATGGTGCCGGTATATTCGACGTAAGTGTCGATGTCGTCCGCAGCCAGCGCGTCGAAGATGATCGAGGAGCCGAGCCCTTCGCGCTTTCGTGACGAAAGGCCATTCGCTTCCAGCTTCTGCGCGATCAGAGCCGCGAGGATATATTGCTCCGAAAAGGTCTTGGCGCCGACCACGTAATTTGGCTTGGCGCGGCCAAGGCCCGGCACAAGCGCCAGTGCCACCACCAGCACGAGGCCCGCAAGCCCTGCAATCACCGGCGCACGGCTTCGGCTTCCTGCGCCGCGCTCCACCAGCGCCAGCAATTGATCGACCGCGAGCGCCAGCAGAGCGGCTGCGGCGCAGCCGAACAGCACCGAAACCCAGTTCTGCGTCTGCAACCCGCTGAAGATATAATTGCCGAGGCTGGTCTGCCCGATCGGCGTCGCGAGTGTGGCAGTGCCGATCACCCAAACCGCGGCCGTGCGAATGCCGGCCATCATCACCGGCAGTGCCAGCGGCAATTCCACCATGAACAGCGATTGCCGCTCGGTCATTCCGACGCCCTGCGCGGCGCGCCGAAGCGAGGGATCGACTCCCTCGACCCCCGCGATGGTGTTGCGGATCACTGGCAGCATCGAATACAGCGCGAGCGCCAGCACCGACGGCAGAAAGCCAAGCGCGGAAAAGTCAAAACCCAGATATCTTGCAGTCAGCGAAGCCGTGCCGAGCAATAGCGGGTAGAACAAAGCGAGCAGCGCGAGCCCCGGCACGGTTTGCACGATGCTCGCGACCGCCAGCAGAAGCGCGCGCAGGCGCGGCCGCCGGATCGCGAACAAGGCGAGCGGCAGCGAGATCGCAAGTCCGATCGCAAGCGCCGTCAGGCTTACCAGCACATGCTGGCCGAGATAATCCGGCAGCCGCGCCCACGCATCGGCGATGGCGGGATCGAGCGTCATGCGCCGCCGCCCTGCATCAGCGCGGTCAGCCGCTCGGCCTGCCGCCGCGGCATGTCCATCAGCGCGCGCACTTCTGCGTTCTGCGGATCGCTCATCAGCGCCTTCGGCGTGCCAAGGCCGAGCAGGCGGCCGTCCTGCATCACCGCGATGCGGTCCGCGAGCAGCACCGCCTCGATCACGTCATGGGTGATCATGACGGTTGTGAGTTTCAACTGGTCGTGCAGTTTCCGGTAATCGCGCGTGAGCGCGTCGCGGGTGCGAAGGTCGAGCGCGCCGAACGGCTCGTCCATCAAAACGACACGGGGCTCGGCTGCGATCGCGCGCGCAACGCCGATGCGCTGGCGCTGGCCGCCGGACAATTCGCGCGGCAACCGGTCGCGATATTGCTCCGGCGGCAATTGCACGAGATCAAGCAATTCGTCGGCGCGTGCGGCCTGCCTCTCACGGTCCCAGCCGAGCAGCCGCGGCGTGATCGCGATATTCTCCGCAAGCGTCATGTGCGGAAACAGGCCGATATCCTGGAACACGTAGCCGATGCGACGGCGCAGCGCGATTGGATCGAGCCTGCGTACATCCTCGCCGTCAAAGCTGACAACGCCTTCACTCGGATCGATCAGCCGATTGATCATCGAGAGCAGCGTCGATTTTCCGGAACCGGACTGGCCGACCAGTGCGACGAACTCGCCTGTCGCGATCGACAGCGAGACATGATCAAGAGCGGCTTTCGTGCTCTCGCCGTAATGCTTGGAGACGTTCTCGAAGGCGATGGCCGCGGGCGCGCTCTTCACGGCGCCCTCAATTGCGCGCCGGGTGATCGAGCACCAGCAGGAGGATGGCAGGGCCGGTGCCGATCAGGTGGCGGCGGCGAATGACCACAAAATCGTCGGCCGCGGCGCCGCCGAAGGAAATGCGGTCGCCGACCAGTGTATTGGCATCGAGCGCCTGGGTCGCGCTGTTGACGTCGATTCCGGCCTGATCGGCGTGCGCCTTGGCGGTTGCCGTCAACTCAATTCTTATGAAGAAGCGGCGGTCAGGCATTGAGGTCCGTTTGCGCGCGGCGCATAAGATTCGAGGCGGGGGAATTGCGGAGGGGGCTCATGCTGATTGTTCGGCTTTCGAAGATCGTAATGACGGCGGCGCTTGCGGCTTTCGCGTTCATCGTCACCTACGACAACCTCATCGATTACGGATCGAATTACGAGTTCGTCAAACACGTGCTCAGCATGGATACCACATTTCCGGGCAACAAGCTGATGGGCCGCGCCATCGCCTCTCCGGCGCTTTGGACCGTCGGCTATGCCGGCATCATTGCGGGCGAGGGGCTGACATTCCTTCTGCTCGGCATCGGAGCGATCTCGATGTTTCTTGCGATGCAGGCGCCGGCCACGGGATTCCAGCGCACCAAGGTCTGGGTGGTGACGGGCGTGACCTTGGGATTCCTGGTCTGGTTTTTTGGCTTCATGGTGGTGGGCGGCGAGTATTTCGCGATGTGGCAGTCCAAAACCTGGAACGGGCAGGAGGCCGCTTTCCGCTTCTACATGACCATGCTCGCGGTCCTGATCTTCGTCATGCAGCCGGATGGCGAACTCGACCGATAGGCTCTTGATGGGCACATGATGGGCTCTTGCGCGCGCGCCGTCAGCCGATAAGGTCGCCGGAAAAGGGGGCGCCTTCGGATGCAGGATTCGGTCGCTGAGGCGGTGCGTTCGGACGCAAAGCCGCCAGCCCCCGCGATCGGGCTTGCCGACGTCACCATCGCGTTCCGGATGGGGGGAGGCGTTACCTATACCGCGGTCGAAAAAGCCTCGCTCTCGGTTGCCGACGGCGAGTTCGTCGCCATCGTGGGCCCGACCGGCTGCGGCAAGTCGACGCTGCTCAATGTCGCCGCCGGACTGATTTCGCCGTCGACCGGAACGGCAGAGATTTTCGGCAGCAAACTCACCGATCTGAACCGGCAGGCGGGTTACTTATTTCAGGCCGACTCCCTGTTTCCGTGGAAGACAGCGATCCAGAATGTTGCGATCGGTCTCGAGGTCGTCGGCATTCCGTCGGCGGAGGCGCGCGCGCGGGCACTCGATTGGCTGAAGCGCGTCGGTCTTGCCGGCTTCGCCGATCGCTATCCGCACACGCTCTCTGGCGGCCAGCGCAAGCGAGTTCGGACTTGCGCAAGTCTTGATCCGCGATCCGAAAATTCTTCTGATGGACGAGCCGTTCGGTCCGCTCGACGCGCAGACGCGTCAGATCATGGGCAATCTGCTGCTCGAATTGTGGAACGCGGATCGCAAGGCGGTGCTGTTCGTCACGCACGATCTCGAAGAGGCGATCGCCTTGTCCGACCGCGTGGTGATCATGTCGGCGGGACCTGCGGCACGTATCATCGGCGAGTGGCGGGTGCCGCTGTCCCGGCCGCGCGATACTTCCGAGGTCACGCTGGAGCGCGGCTTCCACGATCTGCATCGCGAAATCTGGAGCGTGCTGAAGGAAGAAGTGCTGAAGGGCTACGCCCAGTCGGGGGGCGGGTGAGATGAACCGCTTCCTCCTCATCGGCCTGCAGCTTGCGGTCGCTGTGATCGCGATCTCGGCGTGGCATTTCCTCACCACCATTCCAATGGACGACGGCAAGCCTTTGGTGCCGCCGTTCTTCTTCTCGACGCCGGGTGACGTGTTTTGGCGGATCGTGAAGTGGTTCTACGAGGGCACGATCTGGCGGCATCTGTGGATCACGCTGAGCGAAGCCGCGCTCGCCTTCGTGATCGGCTCGGTCGGCGGCGTGCTGGTCGGATTTTGGTTCGCGCGCCAGCCGATCATCGCCGCGATTTTCGATCCCTATGTGAAGATGACCAATGCGCTGCCGCGCATCGTGCTGGCGCCGATCTTCACGCTGTGGTTCGGGCTCGGCATCTGGTCGAAGGTGGCGCTGGGCGTGACACTCGTGTTCTTCATCGTCTTCTTCAACGTCTATCAGGGTGTGCGAGAGGTGAGCCCGACCATCCTCGCCAATGCCCGCATGCTCGGCATGAATGAGCGGCAATTGATGCGGCACGTCTACTGGCCGTCCGCCCTGTCCTGGATGTTCTCCTCGCTGCATACCTCGGTCGGCTTTGCGGTGGTGGGCGCGGTGGTCGGGGAATATCTCGGTTCCGCCGCCGGCCTCGGCTATTTGATCCTGCAGGCGGAGGGGACCTTCGACATTGCCGGCGTGTTCGCGGGCATGTTCGTGCTCGCCGCCTTTGTGATCGTGATCGACGCTTTGGTTACCATGGTCGAAAAGCGGCTATTGGTGTGGCGCCCGGTCGCAGCCGATACGCGAACGTGACCGGCGCCGGCTTGGTGACGTTCGATGTTTCCTGAAACCGATTGCCACTTTTCGTGATCATCCTCCGGCGTTCGGGCTTTGCAGGCCGGGCACGGTGTTTTAACGTCGTTCCTCAATGCAGCCCCGTCGAGGGCGCAATGCCAGAGCGGGAGGACATTTCATGACGGCAAGGGTTATCCGGCTGCTATTTTCGGCGGTCACGGCGCTGACGTTGATGGCGGGCGCGGCCGCGGCACAGACCAAGATCACCGTCGCCGTCGGCGGCGCCGGCTGTCTGTGCTACCTGCCGACCGTGCTGGCGCAGCAGCTTGGCGAATATGAGCGGGCCGGCGTCAATGTCGAACTGGTCGATTTCAAGGGCGGCTCGCAGTCGTTGACGGCCGTGCTCGGCGGGTCGGCGGACGTGGTGTCCGGCTATTTCGACCATTGCGTCAATCTTGCCGCCAAGAACCAGCATATGCAGTCCTTCGTAGTCTATGACCGCTATCCCGGCTTTGCGCTCGTGGTCTCGCCGAAATACGCCGACAAGGTGAAATCGGTGAAGGACCTAGCGAACCTGAAGGTAGGCGTCAGCGCGCCGGGCTCCTCCACCGATTTCTTTCTTAAATTCATTCTGAAGAAGAACGGTGTCGATCCGAATTCCGTCGGCGTGGTCGGCATTGGCCTTGCCGCAACCGCGGTCGCGGCGATGGAGCAGGGCTCGGTCGAAGCCGCCATCATGCTGGATCCGGCGATCACACAATTGCAGGGCCGCAACAAGGAGCTGAAAATCCTGGTCGATACCCGCACCCAGAAGGACACGCTCGAGGTGTTCGGCGGCGAATATCCGGGTGGCGCGCTCTACACCCGCGCCGACTGGATCGAGAAGAACCCGAAAGCGACGCAGGCGCTGACCACGGCGATCGTCAATACCCTGAAATGGATTCACAGCCATACGCCGGAAGAGATCATGGCGAAAATGCCGCCCGAGCTGGTCGGCCCTGACAAGGCACTTTATCTCGAGGCTTTGAAGAACACGATCCCGATGTATTCGCTGACCGGCCGCATGGACCCGAAGGGCGCCAAGGCCGTGCTCGACGTGTTCTCACAATCCTCGCCCGATGTGGCGAAGGCAAATGTCGATCTGTCCAAGACCTTCACCAACAAGTTCGTCGAGGCCGCGGCGAAGACGAATTGAGTTTGCAGGCGGATATCATGCGCGCTTAATGTCGCGCGCATGAACGTCCTCTCCATCCAGTCGCATGTCGCTTACGGCCATGTCGGCAATTCGGCCGCGGTGTTTCCGCTGCAGCGGATCGGAGTCGAGGTCTGGCCGGTCGACACCGTGCAATTCTCCAACCATACCGGCTACGGCGCCTGGACCGGCGAAGTGTTCGGCGCGCAGCATGTCCGCGATGTGGTGCAGGGCATCGAGGCGCGCGGCGTGTTCGGCGAATGTGACGGCGTGCTCTCCGGCTATATGGGTTCGGCGGAAATCGGCGAGGCGGTTCTCGACGCGGTCGCGCGCGTGAAGCGCGCCAATCCCAAGGCGCGCTATTGCTGCGATCCGGTGATCGGCGATTTCGACACCGGCATCTATGTGCGCGACGGCATCCCGGAATTCATGCGCGCGCGTGCGCTCGCGGCCGCCGATGTCGCAACTCCCAACCAGTTCGAACTCGGCGTCCTCTCCGGTCTCGATACCGGCGTAATGGAGGGCATGCACGCGGCCATCGACTGGCTGCATGCGCTTGGAGTTTCCACTCTGCTTGTTACTTCGGTACAGACCGACGAGACCCCTGACAATGTCATCGACATGATTGCGTCCGGGGCGGCCGGGCGCTTCCGGCTGCGCACGCCGTTGCTGCCGCTGTCGATCAATGGCGCAGGCGATGCCATCGCCGCGCTGTTCTTCGCCCATCTCCTGCGCGGCGGCTCGGCTGCCGAGGCATTGTCGAAATCCGGCTCGTCGCTGTTCGGTGTGCTGAAGCTTACCGCCGAACGTGGCGCGCGCGAGATTTTGCTGGTCGAAGCGCAGGAGGAGTTGGTGAAACCGAGCCGGGTTTTCGACCCGGAGCGGCTGAGCTAGGAAAGCGCTCGCAGGAGTTGCCACATGCGCCGCCGTTTCGTTACCCTCGATGTCTTCACGCAAACGCGCTTTGCCGGCAATCCGCTGGCGGTGGTGCTGGAATCCGACGGCCTGGAAAAGGACGCGATGCAGACCATTGCGCGCGAGTTCAACCTGGCCGAGACCGTCTTTATGATGCAGCCGGCCAATCCCGGCAGTCGTGCGATGCTGCGCATCTTCACGCCGAAAGCGGAATTGCCGTTCGCCGGCCATCCGATGGGCGGGTGTGGGGTCCGGGTCGGTCGTCGGGCGCCGCGACGCGCGGCTTTCCGGAGGTCGCGGGCTCCGGCAGCGCGCCCGCGGGAATGACCCGGAGGACCGGGACACCTCGGAGGAAATTTCATCGCGCCCCCGCCACCGACATCTGTGATCTGTGATCTGTGACCCGTGACCCGTGACCCGTGACCCGAGGCGTAAACCGTGGGATGCGGACGCTCAGGGCGTCGCGCCGGCCGCTCCCTTCGGCCACAGCACCCACATGCGAAGCGGCTGCTTCATGCGGCCGGCCGCCTCGTCGGCGCCGTCGCCCCAGCCCCAGAAGTAGTCGGCACGCACGGCACCGGTGATCGCGCTGCCCGTGTCCTGCGCCACCACGAGCCGCTGCAGCGGGCGCGCCGAGGCGGCGTTGCCCGCCGCGCCGAGGCCGGCCACCCAGGGGGCGGGCTCGGTGGTGTCGAGCCAGACCGGCGTGCCGTAGGGCACCGCGCGCGGGTCGACCGCGATCGATCGCCCCGGTGTGAGCGGCACGCCCTGGGCGCCGCGCGGACCGAGCGTGGGGTCGGGCAGCGGCTCTTCGCGAAAGAACACGTAGCGCGGGTTGGCGTTGAGCATCTCCTGCACGCGCGACGGGTTGGCGCGCGCCCAGGCGCGGATCGCCGGCCAGGAGGCCTGCTCCAGCGTGAAGGCGCCGCGCTCGACCAGCCATCGGGCGACCGACTGGTAGGGCCGGTCGTTGTGGCCGGCATACGCCAGTCGCACCAGTTGCGGGCGGCCGTCCGGGCCGGAGGTGTCGGTGAGCGCCAAGCGTCCCGAGCCCTGCACCTGCAGCAGCAGCGCGTCGAGCGGGTCCGCCACCCACGCGATCTCGCGCCCGGCCAAGGCCAGGCGGGCGGCCGGCAGGGATTCGATCTCGGCCCGGGTGTACCAGGGCTTGCGGCTCGCCAGGTCGGCCGGCGGCGCATGCAGTGCCACCGCGCGCGGCGACGTGCGGGTCCGCGTGGCCGGCACCAAGGGCTCGAAGTAGCCGGTCGCCAGGCCCTCGGTGCGGCCGTCGAGGCCGCCGACGCGGTAGGGCTGCAGCGTCGACTCCAGCCAGGCGCGCACCCGGGCCTCGTCGGGCGCGGCCAGCGTCCGGGCGCTGGCGCAGGCGGCGCCCCATCCGGGGGCCGGCGTCGAGCAGCTGGCGAGCAGGGCGGGCCAGGCGCGCAGCGCGCTGTCGCTCGCCCAGCCCGGCAGGTCAGCCCAGGCGGCCGGCTGCCACAGCGCGTTCTCGCGCGCGATGGGTGCGGGCGGCTGCCACGGCGGCGGCAGGCGACGTCGTCGGCGCCGGCCGCCGGGCGATGTCCTCCACCGGCGGGCGCGCCCCTCGGATGCCGGGCCTTCCGGCGACGGCCCGGCGCAGGCCGCCAGCGCGCCTAACATCGCCAGCGCGAGCCGCCGGCCCGCACCGTTTCCTCCATCCTGACTGCCGTTCCGTGTCGACATGGGTTTGATTCTGCTGGAGGCCCTGGCCGCGCTCGCCTGCCTGGTGTTCATCGTGTGGTGGACGATGTTCTCCGGCCGCCGCGGCGGGGAGCGCGGGGAGCAGCGCCCCGAGCCGCCGGCGCGCGAGGAGCCGCCGCAGGAGCGCTGATCGCGTGGCCCGGTTCGCGCGGGCGCGAGTGTCGGCGACCCGGCCGCCGCCGTCCCGACGCCGAGGCGGCCCGCTCGCCCGGGGCCGCGGGCGCTGCCGGCCACCGCCTAGTGCAGCGCCGACTGCTGCGACAGCTCGAACGCCGGGATCTCGGCCTCGAAGGGCTCGGCGTCCTCGGTCATGCAGTAGTAGCTGCCCTGCATGCGGCCGCGCGGCGCGGCGATGCGCGCCCAGCTCTGGTACTCGAACTGCTCGCCCGGCTTCAGCAGCGGCTGCTGGCCGATCACGCCCAGGCCGCGCACCTCCTGCGTCGCGCCGCTCGCGTCGCTGATCAGCCAGCGGCGGGCCACCAGCTGCGCGGCGACGTCGCCGGTGTTGACGATGGTGACGCTGTAGGCGAAGGCGTAGGCCTGCTGGTCGGGGGACGACTGTTCGGGCAGGTAGCGGGCGACGACGGTGACGGTGAACTCGGGCCGGGCCATCGGGCGATTCTAGGGACGCTGCCTAGAATTCCGGGTTCCCCGCCCCACACGAGCGAGCCGCCATGACCAGCCCCCGTCCTCTCATCGCCCCGAGCCTGCTGTCGGCCGACTTCGCGCGGCTCGGCGAGGAGGTCAAGGACGTGATCGCCGCCGGCGCCGACTGGATCCACTTCGACGTGATGGACAACCATTACGTGCCCAACCTCACCTTCGGGCCGATGGTCTGCGAGGCGCTGCGCAAGCACGCGGTGGCCGCCGACGGCAGCGCGGTGCCGATCGACGTGCACCTGATGGTGCAGCCGGTCGACGCGCTGGCGCAGGCCTTCGCCAGGGCGGGGGCCGACCTGATCAGCTTCCACCCCGACGCCAGCACGCACGTGGACCGCACGCTGCAGCTGATCCGGGCCGAGGGCTGCAAGGCGGGCCTGGTGTTCAACCCGGCCACGCCGCTGGACGTGCTGGAGTGGGTGATCGACAAGGTCGACCTGATCCTGCTGATGAGCGTGAACCCCGGCTTCGGCGGCCAGAGCTTCATTCCGGCGACGCTGCGCAAGCTGGAACGCGCGCGCAAGATGATCGACGCCAGCGGCCGCGACATCCGTCTCGAGGTGGATGGCGGCATCAAGACCGAGAACATCCGCATCGCCGCCGACGCCGGTGCCGACACCTTCGTGGCCGGCAGCGCGATCTTCGGCCAGCCGGACTACAAGGCCGTGATCGACGCGATGCGCGAGAAGCTCGCCGCCTGACGGCTCCCGTCCTGGCCGCGTCGCGGCAGGCGGCTTCGGGCGCATGCCCAGGCTGGGGCGGTCGACGCCGCGAGGCCCGGAGCGGGTGGCGCGACGGGCCACCGCCGCGTTGAAGCGTTGCGGCCTGCCCGCGCCGCCTTTGCCCGCTGCGGCCCCCGGAGGGGCGAGGCCGCGCCCGTGCGGCCGTCCGGACAGCCCCTGCTAGACTTGCCCCCATGTTCATCGCGCGCAAGCACAACAAGGGGTCCCACGACCGGGGAGCCTGGCCCTGGCGTCGCCGGGCCGACTGAATCTCGCGGCGCCGTCCCGCCTCCGGCCGGCCGGGCGCCGATTCAGACCTTGTTTGCGCCGTCGCGGCCCCTCCGCGCGGTCGCGGGCCGACGGAGGGCCCCGACGTGATCACCGAACTCGAATTCAAGAGCCTGGCCGCCCAGGGCCACAACCGCATCCCGCTGATCGGCGAGGCCTTCGCCGACCTCGAGACCCCGCTGTCGCTCTACCTCAAGCTGGCCGGCGGCCGGCCGCTACAGCTTCCTGCTGGAGTCGGTGGTCGGCGGCGAGCGCTTCGGGCGCTACTCCTTCATCGGCCTGCCGGCGCGCACGCTGCTGCGCGCCACCGACGGCCGCACCGAGGTCGTGACCGACGGCCACGTGGTCGAGACCCACGAGGGCAATCCGCTCGACTTCATCGCCGACTACCAGCGCCGCTTCAAGGTGGCGCTGCGGCCCGGCCTGCCGCGCTTCTGCGGCGGCCTGGCCGGCTACTTCGGCTACGACGCGGTGCGCTACATCGAGCCGCAAGCTGGCGCAGGCGTGAAGCGCGAGGGCGGCATCGACACGCCCGACATCCTGCTGCTGCAGACCGAGGAGCTGGCGGTCATCGACAACCTGTCGGGGCGGCTGTACCTGATCGTCTACGCCGACCCGTCGCAGCCCGAGGCCTACTTCAAGGCCAAGCGCCGGCTCGGCGAGCTGAGCGACAAGCTGCGCTACAGCGTCTCGGCGCCGGCCGTGAAGCGCGGCACCGTCGCACGCCGTCGAGCGCGAGTTCGCCAAGGCCGACTTCGAACGCGCCGTGCTGCGCTGCAAGGAGTACATCGCGGCCGGCGACTGCATGCAGGTGCGTGCTCGGCCAGCGGCTGCGCAAGCGCTACACCGAGAGCCCGCTCGCGCTGTACCGCGCGCTGCGCTCGCTGAACCCGTCGCCGTACATGTACTTCTACGACATGGGCGAGTTCCAGATCGTCGGCGCCTCGCCGGAGATCCTGGTGCGCCACGAGCACGTGCCGGAGGGCGAGAAGGTCACGATCCGCCCGCTCGCCGGCACGCGGCCGCGCGGCGCGACGCCGGAGGACGACAAGCGCGTCGAGGCCGAGCTGCTGGCCGACCCGAAGGAGCGCGCCGAGCACCTGATGCTGATCGACCTGGCGCGCAACGACATCGGCCGCATCGCGCGGACCGGCCGCGTCAAGGTGACCGAGGCCTTCGCGGTCGAGCGCTACTCGCACGTGATGCACATCGTCAGCAACGTCGAGGGCCTGCTGAAGGACGGCATGTCCAACCTCGACGTGCTGCGCGCCACCTTCCCGGCCGGCACGCTGACCGGCGCGCCGAAGATCCGCGCGATGGAGATCATCGACGAGCTCGAGCCGGTGCAAGCGCGGCATCTACGGCGGCGCCTGCGGCTACCTCAGCTTCGCCGGCGACATGGACGTCGCCATCGCGATCCGCACCGGCATCGTCAAGGACCAGCACGCTCTACGTGCAGGCCGCCGCCGGCGTCGTGGCCGACTCGGTGCCGGAGCTGGAATGGAAGGAAACCGAGGCGAAGGCGCGCGCGCTGTTCCGCGCCGCCGAGCTGGTCGAGGAGGGCTTCTGAGATGCTGCTCATGATCGACAACTACGACAGCTTCACCTACAACCTGGTGCAGTACTTCGGCGAGCTGGGCCAGGAGGTGAAGGTCGTGCGCAACGACGAGCTCGACGCTCGAGCAGATCGAGGCGCTGCGTCCCGAGCGGCTGGTGCTTTCGCCCGGCCCCTGCTCGCCCAACGAGGCCGGCATCTGCGTGCCGGCGATCCGCGCACTTCGCCGGCAAGCTGCCGATCCTCGGCGTGTGCCTGGGCCACCAGAGCATCGGCGCGGCGCTCGGCGGCGACATCGTGCGCGCCGCAGGTGCAGATGCACGGCAAGACCAGCGTCATCAGCACCGACCAGCAGGGCGTCTACACCGGCCTGCCGCGCGAGTTCACCGTGATCCGCTACCACTCGCTGGCCATCGAGCGCGAGACGCTGCCGGCCGAGCTGGAGATCACGTCGACCTCCGAGGACGGCGAGATCATGGGCGTGCGCCACCGCAGCCTGCCGATCGAGGGCGTGCAGTTCCATCCGGAGTCGATCCTCACGGAGCACGGCCACGCGATGCTGAAGAACTTCCTCGACCACACGCACTGACCGACCGACACAGGGACGCCCGGAGGAGCCGGCCATGACCATCAGCGACACCGCCGCGCTGCAGCGCACGATCGAGCACCGCGAGATCTTCCACGACGAGATGCTGCACGCTGATGCGCCGCATCATGAGCGGCGAGATGTCGCCGGTGATGATCGCCGCGCTGCGCGATCGGCCTGCGCGTCAAGAAGGAGACCATCGGCGAGATCGCCGCGGCCGCGCAGGTGATGCGCGAGTTCGCGACGCACGTCGACGTGGCCGACACGACCGCACCTGGTCGACCTCGTGCGGCACCGGCGGCGACGCGCGCCCACACCTTCAACATCTCGACCGCGGCGATGTTCGTCGCCGCGGCGGCCGGCGCGCGCGTGGCCAAGCACGGCGGGCGCAGCGTGTCCTCGACCTCGCGGCAGCGCCGACGTGCTGGAGGCGCTCGGCGCGCGCATCGACCTCGACGCCGGCGCAGGTCGCCGAGTGCCTGGCCGAGACCGGCATCGGCTTCATGTTCGCGCCCAACCACCACCCGGCGATGAAGCACGCCGCGCCGGTGCGCAAGGAGCTCGGCGTGCGCACGATCTTCAACATCCTCGGGCCCGCTCACCAATCCGGCCGACGCGCCGAACCAGCTGATGGGCGTGTTCCACCCCGACCTGGTCGGCATCCAGGTGCGCGTGCTGCAGCGCCTGGGCTCGCGCCACGTGCTGGTGGTCTACGGCATGAACGGCATGGACGAGATCTCGCTCGTCGGGCGAGACCATGGTCGGCGAGCTGAAGGACGGCGAGGTGCGCGAGTACGTCGTGCACCCGAGCGACTTCGGGCTGCCGGTCTACGACACGCGCACGATGAAGGTCGCGAACCGGGAGGAGTCGATCGCGCGCGTGCGCAGCGCGCTCGCCAACGAGGACGGGCCGGTGCGCGACATCGTGCTGCTCAATGCCGGCGCGGCGCTGTACGCCGCCGACGCGGCGACCTCGATCGCCGAGGGCGTGCGGCGCGCCCGCGAGGCGGTGCGGAGCGGCACGCGCGGCGGCCAAGCTGGAGCAGTTCGTCGCGGTGACGCGGCGCCTGGCGGGCGCATGAGGCGGGTTGCAGACGCGGGCGCAGGGCGCCCCGGCGCCCGCGCGCCGCGCGGTGACCTCCGGAGGCCGGCGATGAGCGACATCCTGGAGCGCATCGTCGCCGTCAAGCGCGAGGAGATCGCGGCGGCGCGGGCGCGGCGCTCGCTCGCGTCGCTGCGCGAGGAGGCGGAGTCGGCCGAGCGGCGCGCCGACCTGCGCGACTTCGCCGGCGCGCTGCGCGCACGGGTCGAGGGCGACCGCCCGGCGGTGATCGCCGAGGTGAAGAAGGCGAGCCCCAGCAAGGGCGTGCTGCGCGAGCACTTCGTGCCGGCCGAGATCGCGGCGAGCTACGAGCGGCACGGCGCCGCCGCGCTCAGCGTGCTGACCGACGAGCGCTTCTTCCAGGGCTCGGCCGCCTACCTGCGCGAGGCGCGCGCGGCGTGCGCGCTGCCGGTGCTGCGCAAGGACTTCATGGTCGACGACTACCAGGTGTTCGAGGCGCGCGCGATGGGCGCCGACTGCATCCTGCTGATCGTCGCCTGCCTCGACGACGCCCGGCTGGCCGACCTGGAGGCGGTCGCCATGGCGCTCGGCCTGGCGGTGCTGGTCGAGGTGCACGACGGCGCCGAGCTCGACCGCGCGCTGCGGCTGCGCACGCCGCTGGTCGGCATCAACAACCGCAACCTGCGCAGCTTCGAGGTCACGCTCGACACCACGCTCGGCGCTGGTGCCGCGCGTGCCGCGCCGACCGGCTGCTCGTCACCGAGAGCGGGCATCCTGGCGCCGGCCGACGTCGCGCGCATGCGCGCGGCCGACGTCCAGGCGTTCCTGGTCGGCGAGGCCTTCATGCGCGCGCCGGATCCCGGCGCCGCGCTGGCCGCGCTGTTCCGCTGAGGCGGTGTTCTCCGAGCCGCGGCTGCAGCGGCCGCTCGACGCGGCCTTCGACACCGTCGCCGGCGGCTGGCGCCCGGTCACCGAGGCGTTCCGCCGCAGCCCGGCCGGCCGGGCGCTGATCGACTTCGTCGACGGCGCGCGTCGCGGCCGGCGCCGTGGTGTATCCGCCCGAGCCGCTGCGCGCGCTGGCGCTGACGCCGCTCGAGGAGGTCCGCGCGGTGATCCTCGGCCAGGACCCCTACCACGGGCCGGGCCAGGCCGAGGGTCTGGCGTTCTCGGTGCCGCCCGGCGTGCGCCCGCCGCCCAGCCTGCGCAACCTGTTCAAGGAGCTGCAGCGCGACCTGGGCCTGCCGCCTCCGGCCTCCGGCAGCCTCGCCGCGCTGGGCACGGCGCGGCGTGCTGCTGCTCAACACCGTGCTCACGGTCGAGCAGGACCGGCCCGGCAGTCACGCCAAGCGCGGATGGGAAGCGCTCACTGACATGCTGATCGACGCGGTCGTCGAACGACCGCTGCCGACCGCCTTCCTGCTCTGGGGCGCGCACGCGCAGCAGAAGGCGGAGCGCGTCCGGCACGATGGCGTGCCACGGTCTCTGGCAGGCGAACCATCCTTCGCCGCTGTCGGCGAACCGCCCGCCCGCGCCCTTCGTCGGCTGCGGCCACTTCGGCGCCGCAGCCGACTTCCTGGCCGCGCACGGACGTCCGATCGACTGGTCGCTGGCGACTCCCGGAGTCGGTGCGGGGGATCGCTTGGGTTCGCCCCGAAATGAGATATAGTCGCGGGCTCGTCCTGGAGGGGTGCCCGAGTGGCTAAAGGGGGCAGACTGTAAATCTGTTGGCTTACGCCTACGCTGGTTCGAATCCAGCCTCCTCCACCAGGCGACCCGTCATCGAAGTCGCGTTACCGGAGTCGAAAGGTCCTTCAAGAAGGCCGCGCGCCGTGTCGCGGCAGCTCCCGGGCGGGAGTAGTTCAATGGTAGAACCCTAGCCTTCCAAGCTAATGACGCGGGTTCGATTCCCGTCTCCCGCTCCAGTTTCCGACACGTCGCTAGTGTTGTGCGCGCCGAGGCCCTGCACCGCGCCCAGACCAGTGTCGATGCCCATGTGGCTCAGTGGTAGAGCACTCCCTTGGTAAGGGAGAGGTCGCGCGTTCGATCCGCGCCATGGGCACCACCGGTTGTCAGTCCCGCAGCAGGCACTCTCAGGCCCCTCGCGAGCATCCAGGAGAACGAGATGGCAAAAGGCAAGTTCGAACGCACCAAGCCGCACGTGAACGTGGGCACGATCGGTCACGTGGACCATGGCAAGACGACGCTGACGGCGGCGATCACGACGGTGCTGTCGACGAAGTTCGGCGGCGAGGCGAAGGCGTACGACCAGATCGACGCGGCGCCGGAGGAGAAGGCGCGCGGGATCACGATCAACACGGCGCACGTGGAGTACGAGACGGCGAACCGTCACTACGCGCACGTGGACTGCCCGGGGCACGCGGACTACGTGAAGAACATGATCACGGGCGCGGCGCAGATGGACGGCGCGATCCTGGTGGTGCTCGGCCGCGGACGGCCCGATGCCGCAGACGCGCGAGCACATCCTGCTGGCGCGCCAGGTGGGCGTGCCGTACATCATCGTGTTCCTGAACAAGTGCGACATGGTCGACGACGCCGAGCTGCTGGAGCTCGTCGAGATGGAGGTTCGCGAGCTGCTGAGCAAGTACGACTTCCCGGGCGACGACACGCCGATCATCAAGGGCATCGGCGAAGCTGGCGATGGAAGGCGACAAGGGCGAGCTGGGCGAGCAGGCGATCATGAAGCTGGCGGATGCGCTGGACAGCTACATCCCGACGCCGGAGCGGGCGATCGACGGCACGTTCCTGATGCCGGTGGAAGACGTGTTCTCGATCTCGGGTCGCGGCACGGTGGTCACGGGGCGCGTGGAGCGCGGCGTGGTCAAGGTGGGCGAGGAAATCGAGATCGTGGGCATCCGCGCGACGCAGAAGACGACGTGCACGGGCGTGGAGATGTTCCGCAAGCTGCTGGACCAGGGGCAGGCGGGCGACAACGTGGGCATCCTGCTGCGCGGCACGAAGCGCGAGGACGTGGAGCGCGGCCAGGTGCTGTGCAAGCCGGGCTGCGATCAAGCCGCACACGCACTTCACGGCCGAGGTGTACGTGCTGAGCAAGGAAGAGGGCGGGCGTCACACGCCGTTCTTCAACAACTACCGCCCGCAGTTCTACTTCCGCACGACGGACGTGACGGGCGCGGTGGAGCTGCCGAAGGACAAGGAGATGGTGATGCCGGGCGACAACGTGAGCATCACGGTCAAGCTGATCGCCCCGATCGCCATGGAAGAGGGCCTGCGCTTCGCCATCCGCGAGGGCGGCCGCACCGTCGGCGCCGGCGTCGTGGCGAAGATCATCGAGTAAGAGCGAGTCTGCGGAGGGGTATAGCTCAATTGGCAGAGCGTCGGTCTCCAAAACCGAAGGTTGGGGGTTCGATTCCCTCTGCCCCTGCCACGCAAGACACGCTGGAGCATTGAACCAGGACCCAGCCCGATTCCGGATGTCCGCCGCAGCGGCCCGCAGCGCCTCGAAAGGCCTCGCGGGCCTTGCTGCTGAAAGGAGCGGCCGTCGTTCAGCTCCGGGAACCGTCGCCGCGACTGCCGAATCCACCCGACACGATGAACAACCCGACCGTCGAAACCGTCTCCACCGGCGCTGACAAGGCCAAGCTCGCCGCGGCCGTGCTGCTGCTGGTGGGCTCGCGTCGCCGCGTTCTACCTGCTCGGCAAGCAGGATCTGTGGCTGCGCGTGGTCGCGCTGCTGGCGCTGCTGGCGGCCGCGGTGGCGGTGTTCTTCACCTCCGAACCCGGCAAGGCAGCTGATCGCCTTCGGCCGCGACTCGGTCAAGGAAGTCGAAGAAGGTCGTCTGGCCGACCCGCAAGGAGGCGATGCAGATGACCGGCTACGTGTTCGCCTTCGTGTTCGTGATGGCGCTGTTCCTGTGGCTCACCGACAAGACGCTCGAGTGGGCGCTGTACGACCTGATCCTGGGCTGGAAGCGCTGACGCCGCGCCGCACAGAGATAGATCCATGAGCGAAGTCCAAACCGAGAGCACCGTCCCCGCCGAAGGCGCGCCGGCCAGCGCGCTGCGCTGGTACGTCGTGCACGCCTACTCCGGCATGGAGAAGGCGGTGGAGCGCAACCTGCGCGAGCGCATCGACCGCGCCGGCATGCAGGACAAGTTCGGCCGCATCCTCGTGCCCGACCGAGGAAGTGGTCGAGATGAAGAACGGCAAGAAGGCCGTCACCGAGCGCCGCTTCTTCCCCGGCTACGTGCTGGTCGAGATGCAGATGGACGACGAGTACCTGGCACCTGGTCAAGCACACCAGCAAGGTCACCGGCTTCGTCGGCGGCGCGCAAGAACCGCCCGGCCCCGATCTCGGAGGCGGAGGTCATGAAGATCGTCAACCAGATGCAGGAGGGCGTCGAGAAGCCGCGCCCCAAGGTCGAGTGGGAGGTCGGCGAGGTGGTGCGCGTCAAGGAAGGCCCGTTCACCGACTTCAACGGCGCGATCGAGGACGTCAACTACGAGAAGTCCAAGGTGCGCGTGTCGGTCACCATCTTCGGCCGCGCCACCCCGGTCGAACTCGACTTCGCGCCAGGTCGAGAAGATCTGATCACGGTCCGCTGGCGGGCCGGGGTGCCGCGAGGCGCCCGCACCGCCGGACGTTGCTGCCGGTGACGTGACACCGGCATCGAGGAGCCCGGGTAGCCAGTCCCGGGCGTTGGCACTCGACCCGCACCGCAGGCCGCGGCGCGGGTTCTAGGAGAAACACATGGCAAAGAAGATCGTCGGCTTCATCAAGCTGCAGATCCCGGCCGGCAAGGCGAACCCCTCGCCGCCGATCGGCCCGGCGCTCGGCCAGCGCGGCCTGAACATCATGGAGTTCTGCAAGGCGTTCAACGCGCAGACCCAGGGCATGGAGCCGGGCCTCGTCCTGCCGGTGGTGATCACCGCCTTCGCGGACAAGAGCTTCACCTTCGTGCTGAAGACGCCGCCGGCGACCGTGCTGCATCAAGAAGGCGGCCAAGCTCGAGAAGGGCTCGGCCAAGCCGCACACCGACAAGGTCGGCAAGATCACCCGCGAGCAGGTCGAGGAGATCGCCAAGACCAAGCTGAAGGACCTGACCGCCGCCGACCTGGACGCCGCGGTCCGCACCATCGCCGGCTCCGCCCGCTCGATGGGCATCACGGTGGAGGGACGTCTGACATGGCCAAGCTGACGAAACGCCAGCAAGGCCCTGCAGGGCAAGGTCGAGCAGCACCAAGCTGTACCCGATCGACGACGCGCTCGAGATCGTCAAGGAGTGCGCCACCGCCAAGTTCGACGAGTCGATCGACGTCGCCGTGCAGCTCGGCATCGACGCCAAGAAGTCGGACCAGGTCGTCCGCGGCGCCGTCGTGCTGCCCAACGGCACCGGCAAGACCAAGCGCGTCGCCGTGTTCGCCCAGGGCGCCAAGGCCGAGGAGGCCCGGGCCGCCGGCGCCGACATCGTCGGCATGGAAGACCTGGCCGAGCAGGTCAAGGCCGGCAACCTGAACTTCGACGTCGTGATCGCCTCGCCGGACACGATGCGCGTGGTCGGCACGCTGGGCCAGATCCTCGGCCCGCGCGGCCTGATGCCGAACCCGAAGGTCGGCACCGTGACGCCCGACGTCGCCACCGCGGTGAAGAACGCCAAGGCCGGCCAGGTGCAGTTCCGCGTCGACAAGGCCGGCATCGTGCACGGCACGCATCGGCCGCCGCTCGTTCGAGGCCGACAAGCTGCAAGGGCAACCTGCAGGCGCTGATCGACGCGCTGAACAAGGCCAAGCCGGCGTCGAGCAAGGGCGTGTACCTGCGCAAGGTGGCGGTGTCGTCGACCATGGGCGTCGGCGTGCGGGTCGACGTGGCGTCGATCAACGCCCAGCCGACCGCCTGATCTAGAACTGCAGGCGGTCGCGCGCGAGTCTGGCGCGCGGCCGGGCAGTGAATTGGTGGGTCGCGGCGGTACGCCCTTCGGGGCGCGCCGGCGCAGGCCATCAAAGACCGTTGGCGCGGCGCGAGCCGCCTAAGCCAGGCGCCGCCTCGCCGGAGGCGGCGGCGAAGCCAACGCAGATGGCGGTCCCGCTGGAAGGGTGATCGGCCGTGCCGCGAGGCTCGGTCGGGCGACCCGGACAGAAGGTCGCTGAGAAGGTGTGCCGATCGGATCGGGCGGGCAGTTCGCCCGCGCCGGACCGGCCGGCACGTTTGCAAAGGAGTAGACCTTGAGTCTCAATCGCAACGAGAAAGAAGCCGTCGTGGCGGAAGTGTCGGCCCAGGTCGCCAAGGCACAGACGCTGGCGCTGGCCGAGTACCGTGGCCTCACGGTGGAACACCTCAACGCGCTGCGCGCGGACCGCGCGCGACCAGGGCGTGTATCTTCACGTGCTGAAGAACACGCTCGCGCGTCGCGCCGTCGCCGGCACGCCGTTCGAGGTGGCCGCCGAGAGCATGGTCGGCCCGCTGATCTACGGCTTCTCCGAAGACGCCGTGGCGGCGGCGAAGGTCATCGCCGACTTCGCCAAGGGCAACGACAAGCTGGTCGTCAAGGCCGGCGCCTACGCCGGCAAGGCGCTCGACGCCGACGGCGTGAAGGCGCTGGCGGCCGATCCCGAGCAAGGAAGTGCTGCTGTCCCAGCTGCTGGGCCTGATGCAGTCGCCGGTCTCGCGCTTCGCGCGCGTGCTGGCGGCCGTGGCCGAGCAGAAGCGGCGGCGGCGCCGAGGCGCCGGCGGCCGAAGCGGCTGCCGCCTGAGCGATCGCAATTCCGCAATCCATTCACCGATATTCGAGGTAACCCAAATGGCATTCGACAAAGACGCTTTCCTGACCGCGCTCGACAGCATGTCGGTGATGGAGCTGAACGACCTGGTCAAGGCGATCGAAGAGAAGTTCGGCGTGTCCGCCGCGGCGATGGCGGCCCCGGCCGCCGGCGGCGGCGGCGCCGCCGCCGCCGGCCGCCGAGGAGAAGACCGAGTTCAACGTGCATGCTGCTCGAAGCCGGCGCCAACAAGGTGTCGGTCATCAAGGCGGTGCGCGAACTCACCGGCCTGGGCCTGAAGGAAGCCAAGGACCTGGTCGACGGCGCACCGAAGCCCGTCAAGGAAGGCATCGCCAAGGCCGACGCCGAAGCCGCCAAGAAGAAGCTGGAAGACGCCGGCGCCAAGGCCGAGCTGAAGTAAGCGGCTCGACGGCAGGGGCTGGGCGCCGGCAGCGGCTCCCAGCCTTTCGCGCTTCCGGTGGCGTCCGGTTCGGAATGGCCCTTGAAGCAGCGGAGACTCGATCCGACAATCGGGGGTTCTCCGACGGTGACCACTTGCAAGCCCCGGTCTCGGGGGCTTCCAAGTGTTCTCTGATCCGACTGCAGAGGACCGGTTTGGTCGGGCTCCGGTGCAACGCCGCGGTTGTCCGCCAGCGGCTGGTAGTGGCCAGCCACCAAGCATGCGGGCGCAAGGCCCGCGTCGCCAGTCGCCGACGAGATGCCGCCTCGGCCCGGCGCGCCTCATTCGACACGGAGTGATCAATGGCGCAAGCAACCCCCTACAGCTACACCGAGCGCAAGCGCATCCGCAAGAGCTTCGGCAAGCGCGAGAGCGTTCTCAACGTTCCCTATCTGCTGACGATGCAGCAGGAGTCCTACGTCGCCTTCCTGCAGAAGGACGTCCCGCCCGCCAAGCGCAAGCCCGAAGGGCTGCAGGCCGCCTTCCTCTCCGCGTTCCCGATCGTCTCGCACAACGGGTTCGTGGAGATGAAGTTCATCGAATTCAACATGGCCAAGCCGCACGTTCGACATGCGGGAGTGCCAGCAGCGCGGCCTGACCTACGCCGCCGCCGTGCGCGCGAAGCTGCAGATGATCATCTACGACCGCGAGATCGCCCGCAGCCGAAGACGGTCAAGGAGATCAAGGAGCAGGAGGTCTACATGGGCGAAGTGCCGCTCATGACCGACTACGGCTCCTTCATCGTCAACGGCACCGAGCGCGTCATCGTCTCCCAGCTGCACCGCTCGCCGGGCGTGTTCTTCGAGCACGACAAGGGCAAGACGCACAGCTCGGGCAAGCTGCTGTTCTCGCGCGCGCATCATCCCCTACCGCGGCTCCTGGCTGGACTTCGAGTTCGACCCGAAGGACATCCTGTACTTCCGCGTCGACCGCCGCCGCAAGATGCCGGTGACGATCCTGCTGAAGGCCATCGGCCTGAACCCCGAGCAGATCCTGGCGCACTTCTTCGTCTTCGACAACTTCCGCCTGATGGACTCGGGCGCGCAGATGGAGTTCGTCGCCGACCGCCTGCGCGGCGAGGTCGCGCGCTTCGACATCACCGACAAGTCGCGGCAACGTCATCGTCGAGAAGGACAAGCGCATCACCGCGCGCCACATCGCGCCAGCTGGAGCAGTCGGGCACGCACGTTCATCTCGGTGCCGGAGGACTTCCTCGTCGGCCGCGTGCTGGCCACGAACATGGTCGACCCCGACACCGGCGAGATCATCGCCAAGGCCAACGACGAGCTGACCGAGACGCTGCTGAAGAAGCTGCGCGACGCCGGCATCAAGGACATCCAGGCGCTGTACACCAACGAGCTGGACCAGGGCGCCTACATCTCGCAGACGCTGGCGTCCGACGAGACCGCCGACCAGCTGGCCGCGCGCGTGGCCATCTACCGCATGATGCGCCCCGGCGAGCCGCCGACCGAAGACGCGGTCGAGGCGCTGTTCAACCGCCTGTTCTACAACGCCGGACACCTACGACCTGTCGCGCGTCGGCCGCATGAAGTTCAACGCCCGCGTCGGCCGCGACGCGCCGGACGGCGCGATGACGCTGTCCAACGAGGACATCCTCGACGTGGTCAAGATCCTCGTCGAGCTGCGCAACGGCCGCGGCGAGGTCGACGACATCGACCACCTCGGCAACCGGCGCGTGCGCTGCGTCGGCGAACTGGCCGAGAACCAGTACCGCTCGGGCCTGGCGCGCATCGAGAAGGCCGTGAAGGAACGTCTCGGCCAGGCCGAGACCGAAGCGCTGATGCCGCACGACCTGATCAACTCCAAGCCGATCTCCGCGGCGCTCAAGGAGTTCTTCGGCGCGTCGCAGCTGTCGCAGTTCATGGACCAGACCAACCCGCTGTCGCGAGATCACGCACAAGCGGCGCGTCTCGGCCCTGGGCCCGGGCGGCCTGACGCGCGAGCGCGCCGGCTTCGAGGTGCGCGACGTGCACCCGACCCACTACGGCCGCGTCTGCCCGATCGAGACGCCGGAAGGCCCGAACATCGGCCTGATCAACTCGCTGGCGCTGTACGCCCAGCTGAACGAGTACGGCTTCCTCGAGACGCCGTACCGCCGCGTGGTCGACGGCAAGGTGACCGACCAGATCGACTACCTGTCGGCCATCGAGGAAGGCAAGTACGTCATCGCGCAGGCGAACGCGACGCTCGACGACGACGGCAAGCTGATCGACGAACTGGTGTCGGCGCGCGAGAACGGCGAATCGGTGCTGACCTCGCCGGAGCGCATCCAGTACATGGACGTGGCGCCGACGCAGATCGTGTCGGTGGCGGCCTCGCTGATGCCGTTCCTCGAGCACGACGACGCGAACCGCGCGCTGATGGGCGCCAACATGCAGCGCCAGGCGGTGCCGGTGCTGCGCCCCGAGAAGGCCTTCGTCGGCACCGGCGTCGAGCGCGTCGCCGCGGTCGACTCGGGCACCGTGGTCACGGCACGCCGCGGCGGCGTGGTCGACTACGTCGACACCAACCGCATCGTGATCCGCGTCAACGACGACGGAGACGGTGGCCGGCGAAGTCGGCGTCGACATCTACAACCTGATCAAGTACCAGCGTTCGCAACCAGAACACCAACATCCACCAGCGCCCGATCGTCAAGCGCGGCGACCAGGTGGCCGCCGGCGACGTGATCGCCGACGGCGCCTCGACCGACCTGGGCGAGCTCGCGCTCGGCCAGAACATGCTGGTCGCGTTCATGCCCTGGAACGGCTACAACTTCGAGGACTCGATCCTGATCTCGGAGCGCGTGGTCGCCGACGACCGCTACACCTCGATCCACATCGAGGAACTGGTGGTGATGGCGCGCGACACCAAGCTGGGCTCCGAGGAAATCACGCGCGACATCTCGAACCTGTCGCGAGCAGCAGCTCGGCGCGCCTCGACGAGTCGGGCATCGTCTACATCGGCGCCGAAGTGAACCCGGGCGACGTGCTGGTCGGCAAGGTCACGCCGAAGGGCGAGACCACGCTGACGCCGGAAGAGAAGCTGCTGCGCGCGATCTTCGGCGAGAAGGCGTCCGACGTGAAGGACACCTCGCTGCGCGTCGACCAGGGCATCAGCGGCACCGTGATCGACGTGCAGGTGTTCACCCGCGAAGGCATCCAGCGCGACAAGCGCGCCCAGCAGATCATCGACGACGAGCTGAAGCGCTTCCGCCTCGACCTGAACGACCAGCTGCGCATCGTCGAGGCCGACGCCTTCGACCGTATCGAGAAGCTGCTGGTCGGCAAGGTCGCCAACGGCGGCCCGAAGAAGCTGGCCAAGGGCACGACGATCGACAAGGCCTACCTGGCCAGCGTCGAGAAGTACCACTGGTTCGACATCCGTCCGGCCGACGACGACGTCGGCCAACCAGCTCGAGAGCGATCAAGAACTCGCTCGAGCAGACGCGCCACAGCTTCGACCTCGCCTTCGAGGAGAAGCGCAAGAAGCTGACGCAGGGCGACGAGCTGCCGGCGGGCGTGCTGAAGATGGTCAAGGTCTACCTGGCCGTCAAGCGCCGCCTGCAGCCCGGCGACAAGATGGCCGGCCGCCACGGCAACAAGGGCGTGGTGTCGAAGATCGTTCCGGTCGAGGACATGCCCTACATGGCCGACGGCACGCCGTGCGACATCGTGCTGAACCCGCTGGGCGTGCCGTCGCGGATGAACGTCGGCCAGGTGCTCGAAGTCCACCTGGGCTGGGCCGGCCAAGGGCATCGGCCAGCGCATCGGCGACATGCTGCAGCAGCGAGGCCAAGGCGGCCGAGCTGCGCCAGTTCCTCGACGCAGCTCTACAACAAGTCGGGCGGCAAGACCGAGACCTCGACGAGCTGAGCGACGACGAGGTGCTCGAGATGGCCGGCAACCTGGCGCAGGGCGTGCCGTTCGCGACGCCGGTGTTCGACGGCGCGGCCGAAGAGCGAGATCCGCGGCATGCTGGACCTGGCCTACCCGGACGAGATCGCCGCAGCTCAAGGGCCTGACCGCCACGCGCACCCAGGTCACGCTGCACGACGGCCGCACCGGCGATGCGTTCGAGCGCCCGGTGACCGTCGGCTACATGCACGTGCTGAAGCTGCACCACCTGGTCGACGACAAGATGCACGCCCGCTCGACCGGCCCGTACTCGCTCGTCACCCAGCAGCCGCTGGGCGGCAAGGCGCAGTTCGGCGGCCAGCGCTTCGGCGAGATGGAAGTCTGGGCGCTCGAAGCCTACGGCGCGTCGCTACGTGCTGCAGGAAATGCTGACCGTGAAGTCCGACGACGTGAACGGCCGCACCAAGGTGTACGAGAACATCGTCAAGGGCGAGCACGCGATCGACGCCGGCATGCCGGAGTCGTTCAACGTGCTGGTCAAGGAAATCCGTTCGCTCGGCATCGACATCGAGCTCGAGCGCAACTAAAGGAGAAGATGCATGAAAGGACTACTCGACCTTTTCAAGCAATTCACCCCGGACGAGCACTTCGACGCGATCAAGATCGGCCTCGCCTCGCCGGAGAAGATCCGTTCGTGGTCGTTCGGCGAGGTGAAGAAGCCCGAGACCATCAACTACCGCACCTTCAAGCCGGAGCGCGACGGCCTGTTCTGCGCCAAGATCTTCGGCCCGATCAAGGACTACGAGTGCCTGTGCGGCAAGTACAAGCGCCTGAAGCACCGCGGCGTGATCTGCGAGAAGTGCGGCGTCGAGGTGACGCAGACCAAGGTGCGCCGTGAGCGCATGGGCCACATCGACCTGGCCGCGCCCTGCGCGCACATCTGGTTCCTGAAGTCGCTGCCGTCGCGTCTGGGCCTGGTGCTCGACATGACGCTGCGCGACATCGAGCGCGTGCTGTACTTCGAAGCCTACGTCGTCGTCGACCCCGGCATGACGCCGCTGAAGAAGTTCCCGATCATGACCGAGGACGACTACGACGCCAAGCGCGACGAGTACGGCGACGAGTTCATCGCGCTGATGGGCGCCGAAGGCATCCAGAAGCTGCTGAGCGAGATCGACCTCGACGTCGAGATCGACAAGCTGCGCAACGACATGACCGGCTCGGAGCTCAAGATCAAGAAGAACTCCAAGCGCCTGAAGGTGCTCGAGGCCTTCCAGAAGTCGGGCATCAAGCCGGACTGGATGATGATGGAAGTGCTGCCGGTGCTGCCGCCGGACCTGCGTCCGCTGGTGCCGCTGGACGGCGGCCGCTTCGCGACCTCCGACCTGAACGACCTGTATCGCCGCGTCATCAACCGCAACAACCGCCTGACGCGGCTGCTGGAGCTGAAGGCGCCCGAGATCATCGTGCGCAACGAAAAGCGCATGCTGCAGGAGGCGGTCGACTCGCTGCTCGACAACGGCCGTCGCGGCAAGGCGATGACCGGCGCCAACAAGCGTGCGCTGAAGTCGCTGGCCGACATGATCAAGGGCAAGAGCGGCCGCTTCCGCCAGAACCTGCTCGGCAAGCGCGTCGACTACTCGGGCCGTTCGGTCATCGTGGTCGGCCCGACGCTCAAGCTGCACCAGTGCGGCCTGCCGAAGCTGATGGCGCTCGAGCTGTTCAAGCCCTTCATCTTCAACACGCCTGGAGGCGATGGGCATCGCCACCACCATCAAGGCGGCGAAGAAGGAGGTCGAATCCGGCACGCCGGTGGTGTGGGACATCCTCGAAGAGGTCATCAGGGAGCACCCGGTCATGCTGAACCGCGCGCCGACGCTGCACCGCCTGGGCATCCAGGCGTTCGAGCCGGTGCTGATCGAAGGCAAGGCGATCCAGCTGCATCCGCTGGTCTGCGCGGCGTTCAACGCCGACTTCGACGGCGACCAGATGGCCGTCCACGTGCCGCTGTCGATCGAGGCGCAGATGGAAGCCCGCACGCTGATGCTGGCGTCCAACAACGTGCTGTTCCCGGCCAACGGCGAGCCGTCGATCGTGCCGTCGCAGGACGTCGTGCTGGGCCTGTACTACGCGACCCGCGAGCGCATCAACGGCAAGGGCGAAGGCATGATGTTCCCGGACGTGGCCGAAGTGCAGCGCGCGCTCGACAACAAGGAAGTCGAGATCACCGCGCGCATCACCGTGCGCCTGACCGAGTACGCCGAAGGACAAGGCGACCGGCGAGTTCGTGCCGGAGACCAAGCTGGTCGAGACCACCGTCGGCCGTGCGCTCCTGTCGCGAGATCCTGCCCAAGGGCCTGCCGTTCTCCGACCTGAACAAGGCGCTGAAGAAGAAGGAAATCTCGCGCCTGATCAACACGTCGTTCCGCAAGTGCGGCCTGAAGGAGACCGTGGTGTTCGCCGACAAGCTGATGCAGACCGGCTTCCGCCTGGCGACGCGCGCCGGCATCTCGATCTGCGATCGACGACATGCTGGTGCCGCCGGAGAAGCACGGCCTGATCGAGCGCGCCGAGAAGGAAGTCAAGGAGATCGAGCAGCAGTACGTCTCGGGTCTGGTGACCGCCGGCGAGCGCTACAACAAGGTGGTCGACATCTGGGGCAAGACCGGCGACGAAGTCGGCAAGGTCATGATGAGCCAGCTGGCCAAGGAGAAGGTCGCTCGACCGCGACGGCAAGGAAGTCGACCAGGAGTCGTTCAACTCGATCTACATGATGGCCGACTCGGGCGCGCGCGGTTCCGCGGCGCAGATCCGCCAGCTGGCCGGTATGCGCGGCCTGATGGCCAAGCCGGACGGCTCGATCATCGAGACGCCGATTACCGCGAACTTCCGCGAAGGCCTGAACGTGCTGCAGTACTTCATCTCGACCCACGGCGCCCGTAAGGGTCTGGCGGACACGGCGCTGAAGACCGCGAACTCGGGTTACCTGACGCGTCGTCTGGTCGACGTGACGCAGGATCTGGTCGTGATCGAGGACGATTGCGGCACCGCACAACGGCATCGCGATGCAGGCGCTGGTCGAAGGCGGTGAAGTCATCGAAGCGCTGCGCGACCGCATCCTCGGCCGCGTCACCGCGATCGACGTGCTGAATCCGGAGACGCAGGCAGACGCTGCTGCGCGGCCGGCAAGATGCTCGACGAAGACATGGTCGACGAGATCGAAGCGGCCGGCATCGACGAAGTCAAGGTGCGCACGCCGCTGACCTGCGACACGCGCTACGGCCTGTGCGCCAAGTGCTACGGCCGCGACCTCGGCCGCGGCGGGCTGGTCAACGCCGGCGAAGCGGTCGGCGTGATCGCCGCGCAGTCGATCGGCGAGCCGGGCACGCAGCTGACGATGCGTACCTTCCACATCGGTGGTGCGGCGTCGCGTGCGGCGGTGGCGTCGAGCGTCGAAGCGAAGTCCAACGGCACCGTCGGCTTCAACGCCGACGATGCGCTACGTCACCAACGGCAAGGGCGAGCAGATCGTCATTTCGCGTTCCGGCGAAATCATCATCGCCGACGCCCACGGCCGCGAGCGCGAGCGTCACAAGGTGCCGTACGGCGCGACGCTGATCGTCAAGGCCGACCAGCCGATCAAGGCCGGCACCGCGCTGGCGAACTGGGATCCGCTGACCCGCCCGATCATCACCGAGTTCGCCGGCACGGCGAAGTTCGAGAACGTCGAGGAAGGCGTGACGGTCGCCAAGCAGGTCGACGAGGTGACCGGCCTGTCGACCCTGGTGGTCATCGACCCGAAGCGCCGCGGCGCGGCCAAGGTCGTGCGTCCGCAGGTCAAGCTGCTCGACGCGTCGGGCAACGAGGTGAAGATCCCCGGCACCGACCACTCGGTGACGATCGGCTTCCAGGTCGGCTCGCTGATCCAGATCCGCGACGGCCAGGATCTCGCGCCCGGGCGAAGTGCTGGCACGTATCCCGGTCGAAGGCCAGAAGACGCGCGACATCACCGGCGGTCTGCCGCGGGTGGCCGAGCTGTTCGAGGCGCGCTTCGCCGAAGGACGACGGCATGCTGGCCGAGAGTCACCGGCACGGTGTCGTTCGGCAAGGAGACCAAGGGCAAGCAGCGCCTGCAGATCACCGACCTGGACGGCAAGGTCTACGAGGAGCTGATGCCCAAGGAGAAGAACATCCTGGTGCACGAAGGCCAGGTGGTGAACAAGGGCGAGATGATCGTCGACGGCCCGGCCGATCCGCAGGACATCCTGCGCCTGCTGGGCATCGAGGCGCTGGCGCGCTACATCGTCGACGAAGTGCAGGACGTGTACCGTCTGCAGGGCGTGAAGATCAACGACAAGCACATCGAGGTGATCGTTCGCCAGATGCTGCGTCGCGTGCAGATCGTCAACCCGGGCGACAGCGCCTACATCGCCGGCGAGCAGGTCGAGCGTTCGGAGCTGCTGGACACGAACGACCGCTGCGCGCCGAAGGCAAGCTGCCGGCGACCTACGACAACGTGCTGCTGGGTATCACCAAGGCCTCGCTGTCGACCGACTCGTTCATCTCGGCGGCGTCGTTCCAGGAAACGACCCGCGTGCTGACCGAAGCGGCGATCATGGGCAAGCGCGACGAGCTGCGCGGCCTGAAGGAAAACGTCATCGTCGGCCGCCTGATCCCGGCCGGTACCGGCCTGGCCTTCCACCAGGCCCGCAAGGCCAAGGAAGAGATGGACGAGACCGAGCGCCGCGCGATCGCGCTGCAGGAAGCCGAGGAACTGGCCGCGGCGCAGATGGCCAACGTCGACGCGGCCACCGACGGCGGCCGCGTGCAGGCGCGCCGGCGAATGCGGAAGGCTGACTTCGCGCGGCCCAGTTCGGCTCGCTGCACGCAGGGCGGCTTCGGCCGCCCTTTTTCGTCTCTGAGGCCGCAGGCTTCCGGTCGCGGTCGACGGCGCCACGCCGGGCGTCGGATCCACGCCGACGCGGCGCGCGCGCCGGGCCAGTCGAGCAGCGCGCGGTCGCGGGTGACCAGCCAGCGGGCGCCGTCGCGCAGCGCGAGGTCGATGAACATCTGGTCGTCGGGGTCGGTGCAGACGCAGCGCCGCACGGCCGACTCGGCGTCGCCAGCCGGCGGCGTGGCGGTCCGCAAAGCTGTGCCAGCACGCCGGCCGATGTCGGGTCGCCAGCGCGCGCACGACGCGGCCGCGGCAGCACGTGCGCGAACTCGTCGCGCATGCGCCGGCGTGCGCGAGCCAGCGCAGCGGCCGCCTTCGATGCGCCGGCGACCAGCGCGACGCAGCCGGGATCGTCGGAACACCAGCCAGTCGAGCACCGACGTTGGTGTCGAGCACGACGCTCGGCGGTGGCGTCGTCCGTCGGGCATGGCATCGCGCAGCCTAGCTTGCCGGGTGAAGCGGCGTCGCCGAATATAATCGAAGGCTTTTCGGCAGATTCTGCTGCGCTCATTGGTGCGCGCGACGCCATCCGTGCGCCTCGCGCGTCCGCGACCGGGCCAGGCGTCGCCGGAGCGGCTCGCGTCCCGAGCGGGCCATGGCGTTCTGCCGAAAGACCGTGCGACTTCAAACGGGAACAAGTTACCAATGCCAACCATCAACCAACTCGTGCGCCACGGCCGCGAGACCGAGGTCACGAAGTCCAAGTCGCCGGCGCTGCAGGACTAGCCCGCAGCGCCGCGGCGTCTGCACCCGCGTCTACACCACGACGCCGAAGAAGCCGAACTCGGCGCTGCGTAAGGTCGCCAAGGTGCGCCTGACCAACGGTTTCGAAGTCATTTCGTACATCGGCGGTGAAGGCCACAACCTGCAGGAACACAGCGTCGTGCTGGTGCGCGGCGGCCGTGTGAAGGACTTGCCGGGTGTGCGTTACCACATCGTGCGCGGCTCGCTGGACCTGCAGGGCGTCAAGGATCGCAAGCAGGCGCGTTCGAAGTACGGCGCGAAGCGTCCGAAGAAGGCCTAAGCAGCCTGCAGTCGCATCGTGGTCCGCCGCAAGGCGTGCAGGCGGCTGCGTAGTCGGCACGCCGCATGGCGTGCCGAGTAAGTGGATGGCCCCGGATGCGGTGGCTGTCCGCGGCGCGGGCGAAAGCCTCGGCGCCAACTGAAGCACGAAAGGAAGATGAAATGCCACGTCGTCGCGAAGTCCCCAAGCGCGAAATCCTGCCGGATCCGAAGTTCGGCAACGTCGATCTGTCGCAAGTTCATGAACGTCCTGATGGAGTCCGGCAAGAAGTCGGTCGCCGAGCGCATCATCTACGGCGCGTTCGAACAGATCGAGAAGCAAGGCCGGCAAGGATCCGCTGGAAGTGTTCATCGGTCGCGCTGAACAACGTGCAAGCCGATGGTCGAGGTGAAGTCCCGCCGCGTCGGCGGTGCGAACTACCAGGTGCCGGTCGAAGTGCGTCCGGTCCGCCGCATGGCGCTGGCGATGCGCTGGCTGAGGGAATCGGCCGCGCAAGCGCAGCGAGAAGTCGATGGCCGCAGCGTCTGGCGAACGAGCTGCTGGAAGCGGCCGAAGGCCGTGGCGGCGCGATGAAGAAGCGCGACGAAGTGCACCGCATGGCCGAAGCCAACAAGGCGTTCTCGCACTTCCGCTTCTAAGCATCGCGACCCGTCGCACGTTACCGTCTCGGCCGCTCTTCGGGTTTATCACTGAACCCGCGGGCGGCTCCTGTCATTTGGAGTGACATCATGGCCCGCAAGACCCCCATCGAGCGCTACCGCAACATCGGTATCTCCGCGCACATCGACGCCGGCAAGACCACGACGACCGAGCGCATCCTGTTCTACACCGGCGTGAACCACAAGATCGGTGAGGTGCACGACGGCGCAGCCACCATGGACTGGATGGAGCAGGAGCAGGAGCGCGGCATCACGATCACGTCGGCCGCGACGACCTGCTTCTGGAAGGGCATGGACCTGTCGCTTCCCCGAGCACCGCATCAACATCATCGACACCCCGGGCCACGTCGACTTCACGATCGAAGTCGAGCGCTCGATGCGCGTGCTCGACGGCGCGTGCATGGTGTACTGCGCCGTGGGCGGCGTGCAGCCGCAGTCCGAAACCGTCTGGCGCCAGGCCAACAAGTACAAGGTGCCGCGTCTCGCGTTCGTCAACAAGATGGACCGCACCGGCGCGAACTTCTTCAAGGTCTACGACCAGATGAAGGCTGCGCCTGAAGGCGAACCCGATGCCCGTCGTGCGTGCCGATCGGCGCCGAAGAGAACTTCACGGGCGTGGTCGACCTCATCAAGATGAAGGCGATCATCTGGGACGAGGCCTCGCAGGGCATGAAGTTCGACTACCGCGACATCCCGGCCGAGCTGGTCGACCGAGGCCAAGAAGTGGCGCGAGAAGATGGTCGAGGCCGCCGCCGAGGCGAGCGAAGAGCTGATGAACAAGTACCTCGAGTCGGGCGAACTGACCGAGGCCGAGATCAAGGCGGCCTGCGCACGCGCACGATCGCCAGCGAGATCCAGCCGATGCTGTGCGGCACCGCGTTCAAGAACAAGGGCGTGCAGCGCATGCTCGACGCGCGTGATCGACTTCCTGCCGTCGCCGGTCGACATTCCGCCGGTGCCGGGCACCGACGAAGACGACAAGGAGGTCGTCCGCAAGGCCGACGACGACGAGAAGTTCTCCGCGCTGGCGTTCAAGCTCATGACCGACCCGTTCGTCGGCCAGCTGACCTTCGTCCGCGTCTACTCGGGCGTGCTGAAGTCGGGCGACACGGTCTACAACCCGATCCGCGGCAAGAAGGAGCGCATCGGCCGTATTCTGCAGATGCACGCCAACCAGCGCGAAGAGATCAAGGAAGTCCGCGCCGGCGACATCGCCGCCTGCGTCGGCCTGAAGGACGTGACCACCGGCGAGACGCTGTGCGATCCGGACCCGATCATCACGCTCGAGAAGATGGTGTTCCCGGAGCCGGTGATCTCGCAGGCCGTCGAGCCGAAGACCAAGGCCGACCAGGAAAAGATGGGCATCGCGCTGGGCCGCCTGGCGCAGGAAGATCCGTCGTTCCGCGTGCGCACCGACGAAGAATCGGGCCAGACCATCATCTCCGGCATGGGCGAGCTGCACCTGGAGATCATCGTCGACCGCATGAAGCGCGAGTTCGGCGTCGAAGCCAACGTCGGCAAGCCGCAGGTGGCCTATCGCGAGACGATCCGCAAGCCGGTGACGACGTCGAAGGCAAGTTCGTCAAGCAGTCGGGCGGCAGCGGCCAGTACGGTCACGTCGTGCTGACGATCGAGCCGCAGGAGCCGGGCAAGGGCTTCGAGTTCGTCGACGCGATCAAGGGCGGCGTGGTGCCGCGCGAGTTCATCCCGGCGGTCGAGAAGGGTGTCGAGGAAACGCTGCCGAACGGCGTGCTGGCCGGCTACCCGGTGGTCGACGTGAAGGTCACGCTGACCTTCGGTTCGTACCACGACGTCGACTCGAACGAAAACGCGTTCAAGATGGCCGCTTCGATGGCCTTCAAGGACGGCTGCCGCAAGGCCAGCCCGGTGATCCTCGAGCCGATGATGGCCGTCGAAGTCGAAACGCCGGAAGACTACGCCGGCAACGTGATGGGCGACCTGTCGTCCCGTCGCGGCATGGTGCAGGGCATGGACGACATGCCCGGCGGCGGCAAGATCATCAAGGCCGAAGTGCCGCTGTCGGAAATGTTCGGCTACTCGACCACGCTGCGTTCGATGACGCAGGGCCGTGCCACGTACACGATGGAATTCAAGCACTACTCCGAAGCGCCGAAGAACGTCGCCGACGCGATCATCACCGCGCGCGAGCAAGTAACGACACATCGGTCTTCGGCATCGCGCGCGCTGCCAGTGGCAGCGCAACGCCGCCGGAGACCTTAAACCGATCACTGGCATCGTTCTTTCGAACGGAGAATCGAAATGGCAAAAGGTAAATTCGAGCGGACCAAGCCGCACGTGAACGTGGGCACGATCGGTCACGTCGACCACGGCAAGACGACGCTGACGGCGGCGATCACGACGGTGCTGTCGAAGAAGTTCGGCGGCGAAGCCAAGGCGTACGACCAGATCGACGCGGCGCCGGAAGAAAAGGCGCGCGGCATCACGATCAACACCGCGCACGTCGAGTACGAGACGGCGAACCGCCACTACGCGCACGTCGACTGCCCGGGCCACGCCGACTACGTGAAGAACATGATCACCGGCGCGGCGCAGATGGACGGCGCGATCCTGGTGTGCTCGGCCGCTGACGGCCCGATGCCGCAGACGCGCGAGCACATCCTGCTGGCGCGCCAGGTCGGCGTGCCGTACATCATCGTGTTCCTGAACAAGTGCGACATGGTCGACGACGCCGAGCTGCTCGAGCTGGTCGAGATGGAAGTGCGCGAGCTGCTGTCCAAGTACGACTTCCCGGGCGACGACACCCCGATCATCAAGGGTTCGGCCAAGCTGGCGCTGGAAGGCGACAAGGGCGAGCTGGGCGAGCAGGCGATCATGAAGCTGGCCGACGCGCTGGACACGCTACATCCCGACGCCGGAGCGTGCCGATCGACGGCGCCTTCCTGATGCCGGTCGAAGACGTGTTCTCGATCTCGGGCCGCGGCACGGTGGTGACCGGTCGCGTCGAGCGCGGCGTCGTCAAGGTCGGCGAGGAAATCGAGATCGTCGGCATCCGCGCGACGCAGAAGACGACCTGCACCGGCGTGGAAATGTTCCGCAAGCTGCTCGACCAGGGTCAGGCCGGCGACAACGTCGGCATCCTGCTGCGCGGCACCAAGCGTGAAGACGTCGAGCGCGGCCAGGTGCTGTGCAAGCCGGGCTCGATCAAGCCGCACACGCACTTCACGGCCGAGATCTACGTGCTGACCAAGGAAGAGGGCGGCCGTCACACGCCGTTCTTCAACAACTACCGTCCGCAGTTCTACTTCCGCACGACGGACGTGACGGGCGCGATCGAGCTGCCCGAAGGACAAGGAGATGGTGATGCCGGGCGACAACGTGTCGATCACGGTCAAGCTGATCACCCCGATCGCGATGGAAGAAGGCCTGCGCTTCGCCATCCGCGAAGGCGGCCGTACCGTCGGCGCCGGCGTCGTCGCCAAGATCATCGAGTAAGCAGTTTGCGTGACGTGGCCTGACGCGCGTGCCGTGGGCCGGCGCTCGTCAGCGACTCGCCTCGTCGGCCATCGCGCGCTGCATCGCTCTTTAAGGAATCATCATGCAAAACCAGAAGATCCGCATCCGCCTGAAGGCATTCGACTACAAGCTGATCGACCAGTCGGCGCTCGAGATCGTCGACACCGCCAAGCGCACCGGCGCCATCGTCAAGGGCCCGGTGCCGCTGCCGACCCGCATCCAGCGCTTCGACATCCTGCGTTCGCCGCACGTCAACAAGACCTCGCGCGACCAGTTCGAGATCCGCACCCACCAGCGCCTGATGGACATCGTCGATCCGACCGACAAGACCGTCGACGCGCTGATGAAGCTCGACCTGCCGGCCGGCGTCGACGTCGAAATCAAGCTGCAGTAAGCGCAGTCGACGCTGCGGCAGTGCGCGGCAGTCGCGCATCTGCTACAATCGCAGGCTTTTCCGCGAGCAGGCCTCGCATGGTTCAAGGCTCGGCGTGCATTCTCAGTCAGCCCGGCCAATCGATGTCGGGTATGTGAAACACAGGCTCCGCCAATCGCAGTCGGGCATGGAGAAAAACCATGAGTCTGAGCAATCGTCTCGGATTGCTGGGTCGCAAGGTGGGCATGATGCGCATCTTCACGGACGACGGCGATGCCATTCCCGTGACCGTGCTGGACGTGTCCAACAACCGCGTGACCCAGATCAAGACCGCTGAGACCGACGGCTACACCGCCGTCCAGGTCGCGTTCGGCACGCGCAAGCGCTTCGCGCGTGACCAAGCCGGAAGCCGGTCACCTCGCCAAGGCCGGTGTCGAAGCCGGTGAGCGTCCTGCAAGGAATTCCGTGTCGACGCCGACGTCGCCGCCGAGCTACAAGCCGGGCGACGCCGTGCCCGTCGACCTGTTCGCAGTCGGCCAGAAAGTCGACGTGCAGGGCACCTCGATCGGTAAGGGCTTCGCCGGCACCATCAAGCGCCACAACTTCGCTCGCAGCGCGCGTCGCACGGCAACACCCGTTCGCACAACGTGCCGGGTTCGATCTCTATGGCGCAGGATCCGGGTCGCGTGTTCCCGGGCAAGAAGATGACCGGTCACATGGGCGACGACACCGTCACGACCCAGAACCTCGACATCGTCCGCATCGACGAAGCCCGCCAGCTGCTGCTGGTCCGCGGCGCCGTGCCCGGCGCCAAGAACGGCCACGTGGTCGTGCGTCCTGCCGTCAAGGTCAAGGCCAAGAAAGGGAGCCAAGTGATGGAACTCAAGCTCCTGAACGACCAAGGCCAGGCCGACGTCGAAGGTCGACGCGCCGGACACCGTGTTCGGTCGCGACTACAACGAAGCGCTGATCCACCAGGTCGTCGTGGCCTACCAGGCCAACGCGCGCAGGGCACCCGCGCGCAGAAGGACCGCGAGGAAGTCCAGCACACGACCAAGAAGCCGTGGCGCCAGAAGGGCACCGGCCGCGCTCGTGCCGGTATGATCGTCGTCGCCGCTGTGGCGCGGCGGTGGTCGCATCTTCCCGAACTCGCCGGACGAGAACTTCATCGCACAAGGTCAACAAGAAGATGTATCGCGCCGGCATGGCTGCCGATCCTCTCGCAGCTGGCCCGCGAAGGCCGTCTGGCGGTGGTCGACTCGCTGACGGTCGACGCGCCCAAGACCAAGCTGCTGGCCGCAGAAGTTCAAGGCCATGGGCCTGGACTCGGTGCTGGTGATCACCGACACAGGTCGACGACAACCTGTTGCTGGCCTCGCGCAACCTGGCCAACGTGCTGGTGGTCGAGCCGCGTTACGCCGACCCGCTGTCGCTGGTGCTTCTACAAGAAGGTCCTGGTGACCAAGGCTGCGATCGAGCAGATCAAGGAGATGCTGGCATGAGCGACCGTCGCAAGCAAATTCGACGAAGACCGCCTGATGCAGGTGCTGCTGGCGCCGATCATTTCCGAGAAGGCCACCTGCGTCGCCGAGAAGAACAACCAGGTGCTGTTCAAGGTGCTGCGCGACGCCACCAAGCCCGAGATCAAGGCCGCCGTCGAGCTGCTGTTCAAGGTCGAGGTGGAGTCGGTGCAGACGTGGTGAACCACGAAGGGCAAGGCCAAGCGCTTCGGCCGCTCCATCGGCCGTCGCAACCACGTCAAGAAGGCGTATGTGTGCCTGAAGCCGGGCCAGGAGATCAACTTCTCCGGGGAGGCCACGTAATGGCAGTCGTCAAAGTCAAACCGACCTCGCCCGGCCGCCGCGCCATGGTCAAGGTGGTGCACACGCACCTGTACAAGGGCAGCCCGACGCAGTCGCTGCTCGAGCCGCAGATGCAGAACGCCGGCCGCAACAACAACGGCCACATCACGATCCGTCACAAGGGTGGTGGTCACAAGCACCACTACCGCGTCGTCGACTTCCGTGCGCAACAAGGACGGCATTCCGGCGAAGGTCGAGCGCATCGAGTACGACCCGAACCGCACCGCGCACATCGCGCTGCTGTGCTACGCCGACGGCGAGCGCCGCTACATCATCGCCCCGCGCGGCCTGGAAGTCGGCGCCACCGTGCTGAGCGGCGCCGGAAGCGCCGATCAAGGCCGGCAACACGCTGCCGATCCGCAACATCCCGGTCGGCTCGACGATTCACTGCGTCGAAATGCTGCCCGGCAAGGGCGCGCAGATCGCGCGTTCGGCCGGCACGCTCGGTGACGCTGATGGCGCGCGAAGGCACCTACGCTCAGGTGCGCCTGCGCTCGGGTGAAGTGCGCCGCGATCCACATCGAGTGCCGCGCCACGATCGGCGAAGTCGGCAACGAAGAGCACAACCTGCGCCAGTATCGGCAAGGCCGGTGCGATCCGCTGGCGCGGTATCCGCCCGACGGTGCGCGGCGTCGCCATGAACCCGGTCGACCACCCGCACGGTGGTGGTGAAGGTCGCACCGGCGAGGGCCAGGTGCCGGTGTCGCCGTGGAACACGCTGACCAAGGGCTACCGCACGCGCAGCAACAAGCGCACGCAGACGATGATCGTCTCGCGTCGCAAGAAGTAAGGAGTAGCCGCAATGACACGTTCACTGAAAAAGGGTCCGTTCGTGCGACCACCACCTGCTGGACAAGGTCGAGAAGGCCGCCGCGACCAAGGACAAGAAGCCGATCAAGACCTGGTCGCGCCGTTCGACGATCCTGCCCGACTTCATCGGCCTGACGATCGCCGTGCACAACGGCAAGCAGCACGTGCCGGTGTATGTGTCCGACAAGATGGTCGGCCACAAGCTCGGCGAATTCGCGCTGACCCGCACGTTCAAGGGTCACCCGGCCGACAAGAAGGCCAAGAAGTAAGGAGCCGACGATGGAAACCAAAGCAATCCTTCGCGGCGTGCGCCTGTCGGCCGACAAGGGCCGGCTGGTGGCCGACCTGATCCGCGGCAAGAAGGTCGACCAGGCGCTGAACATCCTGACCTTCACGCCAGAAGAAGGCGGCCGTCATCATCAAGAAGGCGCTCGAGTCCGCGATCGCGAATGCCGAGCACAACGACGGCGCCGACATCGACGAGCTGAAGGTCAAGACGATCTACGTCGAGCAAGGCGCGACGCTGAAGCGCTTCACCGCGCGCGCCAAGGGCCGCGGCAATCGCATCAGCAAGCACACCTGCCACATCTACGTGACTGTCGGCAACTAAGGGCAGGAAGACGATGGGACAGAAAATTCATCCGACCGGCTTCCGCCTGCCCGTCACGCCGCAACTGGGCGTCGCGCTGGTACGCGGCAACCGCAACTTCGCCGACGATGCTGACCGAAGACCTGCAAGGTGCGCGAGTACCTGAAGAAGCAAGCTGAAGAACGCCTCGGTCGTCGCGCATCCTGATCGAGCGTCCGGCCAAGAACGCGCGCATCACGATCTACTCGGCGCGTCCGGGCGTCGTGATCGGCAAGAAGGGCGAGGACATCGAGAACCTGAAGGCCGAACTGACGCGCCGCCTGGGCGTGCCGGTGCACGTCAACATCGAGGAAATGCGCAAGCCCGAAATCGATGCGCAGCTGATCGCCGACTCGATCACCCAGCAGCTCGAGAAGCGCATCATGTTCCGCCGCGCCATGAAGCGCGCGATGCAGAACGCGATGCGCCTGGGCGCCCAGGGCATCAAGATCATGTCGTCGGGCCGCCTGAACGGCATCGAGATCGCTCGTACCGAGTGGTACCGCGAAGGTCGCGTGCCGCTGCACACGCTGCGCGCCGACATCGACTACGGCTTCTCGGAAGCCAAGACCACCTACGGCGTCATCGGCGTCAAGGTGCTGGGTCTACAGGGGCGACCGCTGGCCAACGGCGAAGCGCCGCGTGGCCAAGACCGACGAGCGCGAGGACGACCGTCGCAGCCGCCGCGGCCCGCGCGGCGACCGTCCGGGCGGCGACCGCCGTGCCGGGCCGCGCCGGTGGCCGCGTGCCGGCGCCGTGCCGCGACCGACGCGTCCGGCGGCCGGCCGCCGACAAGCCGGCCGAGGCCGGCGCCGACGCCGCCGAAGACGCCGCCGTCAAGCGCGTGCGCAAGGCCGCCGCGCCGGCTCGCCGGCGGCGAGACGCAAAGGAGAATAAGACATGCTGCAACCAGCACGCCGCAAGTTCCGCAAGGAGCAGAAGGGCCGCAACACCGGCGTCGCCACGCGCGGCGCCACCGTGTCGTTCGGCGAATTCGGCCTGAAGGCCACCGAGCGTGGCCGCATCACCGCTCGCCAGATCGAAGCGGCTCGTCGTGCCATCTCGCGTCACATCAAGCGCGGCGGCCGCATCTGGATCCGCATCTTCCCGGACAAGCCGATTTCGCAGAAGCCGGCCGAAGTCCGTATGGGTAACGGCAAGGGCAATCCGGAGTACTACGTCGCTGAGATCCAGCCGGGCAAGGTGCTGTACGAGATCAACGGTGTGCCCGAGGAACTGGCGCGCGAGGCGTTCCGCTGGCTGCGGCCAAGCTGCCGCTGCGCTGCACCTTCGTCGCCCGCCAGGTCGGCGCCTGAGCACACGGAGGAATCGACATGAAAGCATCTGAACTGCGCGGCAAGGACGTCGCCGGCGCTCGAGAAGGAAGTCACCGACCTGCTGAAGGCGCACTTCGGCCTGCGCATGCAGAAGGGCACGCAGCAGCTGACGCAACAACGCGCAGCTGAAGAAGACCCGCCGCGACATCGCGCGCGTCAAGACCATCCTGGCCGAGAAGAAGAAGGGAGCCGCGAAATGAGCGATCAGCGCAACGACCACGCCGGCGAAGAACACGCGCACGCTGGTCGGCCACGTGGTCAGCGACAAGCGCGCCAAGACCGTCACCGTGCTGGTCGAGCGCCGCGTCAAGCACGAGCTGTACGGCAAGATCGTCGCGCGCTCGAGCAAGTACCACGCGCACGACGAGAAGGGCGAGTACAAGATGGGCGACATGGTCGAGATCGCCGAAGGTCGTCCGATCTCGAAGACCAAGGCCTGGGTCGTGACCCGCCTGGTCGAGAAGGCGCGCATGGTCTGAGGCGGTTGCCATGCCGGGCGCCGCAGGGCTTGCCCGGCGCTGCACGACGGCCGGAGCGCTGGCATACTGGCGTCCCGGCCGTTTGTCTTTGGTCGCTCCGACGGGAGAAAGCGACATGCTGAAGGTTGGCGACAAGCTGCCCTGCGGGCACGCTGCACGAATTCATCGAGGTCGAAGGCAACGGCTGCTCGCTCGGCCCCAACGCGTTCGACATCGCCGAAGGAGACGGCCGGCAAGACGATCGCGCATCTTCGGCGCTGCCGGGCGCGTTCACGCCGACCTGCTCGGCCAAGCACGTGCCGGGCTATCGTGGAGCATGGCCGACGAGCTCAAGGCCGCCGGCGTCGACGAGATCTGGTGCGTCTCGGTCAACGACGCCTTCGTCATGGGCGCCTGGGGCCGCGAGCAGCAAGGCCGGCGGCAAGGTGCGCATGATGGCCGACGGCAGCGCCGACTTCGCGCAAGGCGACGGGCCTGACGCTGGACCTGACGGCGCGCGGCATGGGCCTGCGCTCGCAGCGCTACTCGATGCTGGTCGAGCGACGGCGTGGTGCAAGACGCTCAACGTCGAGGCGCCGGGCAAGTTCGAGGTCAGCGACGCCGAGACGCTGCTCGAGCAGGCGCGACGCGAGCTGAACGCGGCGCGCGCAGGGACTGAGCCGCCGCTCGACGGTCCCGCCCTTGAGCGGCCCGGCTTGACGGCCGGGCCAGTTTGGAAGATACTCACGAGCTTCGCCGGATTCGGCTCGGTGGTGGTTCGCTTCACCGAAAGCTCGCGCGGAGACGGATCGGATCCGACACCATCGCCCACCAGACGGCGCCTCGGAGCAAGCCGAGGCGCCGGATGACGGGCCCAAGACTGACCGCATGGCCGCCACGTGGCGGCTGCGCGGGACAAGTTGGGGACAGACACATGATTCAAATGCAATCGCGGCTCGACGTCGCCGACAACACGGGCGCGAAGTCCGTCATGTGCATCAAGGTGCTGGGCGGCTCCAAGCGTCGCTACGCCGGCATTGGCGACGTCATCAAGGTCACCATCAAGGAAGCCGCGCCGCGTGGCCGCGTCAAGAAGGGCGAGATCTACAACGCCGTGGTCGTGCGCACCGCCAAGGGCGTGCGCCGCCAGGACGGTTCGCTGGTCAAGTTCGACGGCAACGCCGCCGTGCTGCTGAACGCCAAGCTCGAGCCGATCGGCACCCGCATCTTCGGCCCGGTGACGCGCGAGCTGCGCACCGAGCGCTTCATGAAGATCGTGTCGCTCGCGCCGGAAGTGCTCTGAGCGCAGCCGCGAGGTAACGCAATGAACAAGATTCGCAAGGGCGACGAGGTCATCGTGCTGACCGGCCGCGACAAGGGCAAGCGCGGCACGGTGCCGCGCGCGTCGACGCCGACCACGTGGTCGTCGAGGGCGTCAACGTCGTCAAGAAGCACGTCAAGCCGAACCCGATGAAGGGCACGACCGGCGGCATCGTCGACAAGACGATGCCGATTCACCAGTCCAACGTGGCGCATCTTCAACGCGGCGACCGGCAAGGCCGATCGCGTGGGCATCAAGCTGCAGGCGGACGGCAAGAAGGTTCGCGTCTTCAAGTCCAGCGGCGAAGAGATCAAGGCTTGAGGAGGTAAGAATGGCTAAACAGCAGATCATGGCGCCGTCTCCGCACCAGCAGTTCTACCGCGAAAAGGTCGTGCCCGACCTGATCGAGAAGTTCGGCTACAAGTCGTGATGGAGGTGCCGCGCCTGACCAAGATCACGCTGAACATGGGCGTGAGCGAGGCGGTGCCGACAAGAAGGTCATGGACCACGCCGTCGGCGACCTGACCAAGATCGCCGGCCAGAAGCCGGTCGTCACCAAGTCGCGCAAGGCGATCGCCGGCTTCAAGATCCGCGACGGCGTACCCGATCGGCTGCATGGTCACGCTGCGCGGCGTGCGCATGTACGAATTCCTGGATCGCTTCGTCACGGTCGCGCTGCCGCGCGTGCGCGACTTCCGCGGCGTCTCCGGCCGTGCGTTCGACGGTCGCGGCAACTACAACATCGGCGTCAAGGAGCAGATCATCTTCCCGGAGATCGAGTACGACAAGATCGACGCGCTGCGTGGCATGAACATCAGCATCACCACGACCGCGAAGACCGACGACGAGTGCAAGGCGCTGCTCGCCGCATTCAAGTTCCCGTTCAAGAACTGAGGTGACCCATGGCCAAAACTTCCACTGATTCAGCGTGAAGCAGAAGCGCGCAGAGCTGGTCGCCAAGTTCGCCAAGAAGCGCGCCGAGCTGAAGGCGATCATCGACGAGCCAAGCGAAGTCCGACGAAGAGCGCTATGACGCGCGCCTGGAGCTGCAGAAGCTGCCGCGCAACGCGAACCCGACCCGCCAGCGCAACCGCTGCGCGCTGACCGGCCGTCCGCGCGGCACCTTCCGCAAGTTCGGTCTGGGCCGCAACAAGATCCGTGAACTCGCCTTCAAGGGCGACATCCCCGGTGTGATCAAGGCCAGCTGGTAATCGGCGCGAAGCACAGGAGAGAACACCATGAGCATGAGTGATCCTATCGCCGACATGCTGACCCGCATCCGCAACGCGCAGAGCGTCGAGAAGGCCAGTCGTGTCGATGCCGTCGTCGAAGCTCAAGGTCGCGATCGCCCAGGTCCTGAAGGACGAGGGCTACATCGACGATTTCGCCGTCAAGGCCGAAGCCGGCAAGCCGGAACTGGAGATCGGCTGAAGTACTACGCCGGCCGTCCGGTCATCGAGCGCATCGAGCGCGTGAGCCGTCCCGGCCTGCGCATCTACAAGGGCCGCGACGAGATCCCGCAGGTCATGAACGGCCTCGGCGTGGCGATCGTGACGACCCCGAAGGGCGTGATGACCGACCGCAAGGCGCGCGCAGACCGGCGTCGGCGGCGAAGTGCTTTGCTACGTGGCTTGACGCGAAGGAGATGCAAGCAATGTCCCGCGTAGGAAAAATGCCGATCGCCGTGCCGCAGGGCGTGGACGTGGCGATCACGGCCGACCAGATCACCGTCAAGGGCCCGCTGGGCACGCTGACGCCGCGCCGCTGAACGCGCTGGTCAAGGTGCAAGAACGACAACGGCACGCTGACCTTCGCGCCGGCCAACGAGTCGCGCGAAGCCGAACGCGATGTCGCGGCACGATGCGCGCGCTGGTCACCAACATGGTCAACGGCGTGACCAAGGGCTTCGAGAAGAAGCTGACCCTGGTCGGCGTGGGCTTCCGTGCCCAGGCGCAGGGCGCACAAGCTGAACCTGTCGCTCGGCTTCTCGCACCCGGTGGTGCAAGGAATGCCGGCAGGCGTCAAGGTCGAGACGCCCGACGCAGACCGAGATCGTGATCAAGGGTGTCGACCGCCAGAAGGTCGGCCAGGTCGCTGCCGAAGTGCGCGCCTTCCGCCCGCCCGAGCCCTACAAGGGCAAGGGCGTCCGCTATGCCGACGAGAAGGTGGTCGCTGAAAGAGACGAAGAAGAAGTAAGGAGCGAGCGACGATGTTGAACAAGAAAGAACAGCGTCTGCGCCGCTCACGCCAGACCCGCGCGCGCATCGCGCGAGCTGGACGTCGCGCGCCTGACGGTGCACCGCACCAACCTGCACATCTACGCCAACGTCATCTCGGCCGGACGGCGACAAGGTGCTGGCGACGCGCTTCGACGCCGGAGAAGGAAGTGCGCGCCGCAGCTGGCGGCAGCCGGCAAGGGCGGCAACGCCGCTGCCGCCGCGATGGTCGGCAAGCGCATCGCCGAGAAGGCGAAGGCCGCCGGCATCGAGAAGGTCGCGTTCGACCGCTCCGGCTTCCGCTACCACGGCCGCGTGAAGGCGCTGGCCGAAGCCGCGCGCGAAGCCGGTCTGAAGTTCTAAGCGCAAGACATCGTCAAGGAATCAGAAATGGCAAGTTTCAACCGCGCGTGCAGACGAAGGTCGCGACGACGGCCTGCGCGAGAAGATGATCGCGGTCAACCGCGTGACCAAGGTGGTCAAGGGCGGTCGTATCCTCGGTTTCGCAGCGCTGACGGTGGTCGGCGACGGCGATGGCCGCATCGGCATGGGCAAGGGCAAGGCGAGGGAAGTGCCGGTGGCGGTGCAGAAGGCGATGGAAGCAGGCCCGCCGCAACATGATCAAGGTGCAGCCTGAAGAACGGCACCATGCACCACAACGTTACGCGGCGAGCACGGCGCGTCCAAGGTGCTGATGGCGCCGGCCAAGCCGGTACCGGCGTCATCGCCGGCGGCCCGATGCGCGCGGTGTTCGAAGTGATGGGCGTGACCGACGTCGTGGCCAAGAGCCTCGGCTCGACGCAACCCGTACAACATGGTGCGCGCCACGCTCGACGCGCTGACGCAGCTCGACCACCCCGGCCGAGATCGCCGCCAAGCGCGGCAAGTCGGTCGAAGAAATCTTCGGCTGAGGCGCGCAGGAGAATCGATCATGGCTGAACAAGAAGACCCTCAAGGTGAAGCTGGTCACAGCCCGATCGGCACCCGCAGGATCGCATCGCGCCACGGTGCGCGGCCTGGGCCTGCGCCGCGTCAACAGCGGTCGCGAGCTCGAGGACACGCCGGCGGTGCGCGGCATGATCAACAAGGTCTCGTACCTCGTCAAGGTGCTCTGAGCACGGCTGACAGGAGCAAACGATGGAACTGAACACCATCAAGCCGGCCGACGGCGCCAAGCACGCCAAGCGTCGCGTCGGCCGCGGTATCGGCTCGGGCCTGGGCAAGACGGCGGGTCGCGGCCACAAGGGCCAGAAGTCGCGTTCCGGCGGCTTCCACAAGGTCGGCTTCGAAGGCGGCCAGATGCCGCTGCAGCGTCGCCTGCCCAAGCGCGGCTTCAAGTCGCTGACGCTCAAGTACAACGGCGAAGTGCGCCTGTCGGACCTGGAGCACCTGGACGGTCGCCGAAGTCGACCTGCTGGCGCTGAAGCAGGCCGGCCTGGTCGGCGAGCTGGCCAAGCGTCGTCAAGGTCATCACTGTCCGGCGAACTGACGCAGCAAGGTCACGCTCAAGGGCATCAGCGCGACCAAGGGTGCCAAGGCGGCGATCGAAGCGGCTGGCGGCTCGGTCTGGCCGAGTAAGCGCGACCGCGACGCCTGCACTCGGAGCTCAAACACGTGGCAACCAATCGCAACACAACTTGGCCAAGACCGCGGCAAGTTCGGCGACCTGCGGTCGCCGGCTGATGTTCCTGCTGCTGGCGCTCGTGGTCTACCGGATCGGTGCGCACATTCCCGGTGCCCGGCATCGATCCCGACGCAGCTGGCGGCAGCTGTTCAAGGGCCAGCAGGGCGGCATCCTGGGCATGTTCAACATGTTCTCGGGCGGCGCGTTGTCGCGCTTCACGGTGTTCGCGCTGGGCATCATGCCGTACATCTCGGCGTCGATCATCATGCAGCTGATGACGCTACGTCGTCGCCGCAGCTCGAGGCGCTGAAGAAGGAAGGCGAGTCCGGACGGCGCAAGATCACGCAGTACACGCGCTACGGCACGCTGGTGCTGGCGATGTTCCAGGCGCTCGGCATCGCGGTTGCGCTGGAGAGCTCAGCCGGGCCTGGTGCTCGACCCGGGCATGGGCTTCCGCATCGACGACGGTGGTGACCCTGGTCACCGGCACCATGTTCCTGATGTGGCTGGGCGAGCAGATCACCGAGCGCGGCCTCGGCAACGGCATTTCGATCATCATCTTCGCCGGCATCGCGGCCGGCCTGCCCAACGCGCATCGGCGGCCTGTTGCCGAGCTGGTGCGCACCGGTTCGATGAGCGTGCTTCGCCGCGCTGTTCATCGCTGGCCTGGTGGTCGCTGCGTGACCTTCGCGGTCGTGTTCGTCGAGCGCGGCCAGCGCAAGATCCTGGTCAACTACGCGAAGCGCCAGGTCGGCAACAAGGTCTACGGCGGCCAGTCGTCGCACCTGCCGCTGAAGCTGAACATGTCGGGCGTGATTCCGCCGATCTTCGCGTCGTCGATCATCCTGTTCCCGGCGACGATCGTGAGCTGGTTCAGCGACGGGCGACGAGCCTGCGCTCGGCTCGAAGGACCTCGCGGCGTGCGCTGTCGCCGGGCCAGCCGATCTACGTGCTGCTGTACGCGGCGGCGATCGTGTTCTTCTGCTTCTTCTACACCGCGCTGGTGTTCAACAGCCGCGAGACGGCGGACAACCTGAAGAAGAGCGGCGCGTTCATTCCGGGCATCCGCCCGGGCGACCAGACCGCGACGCTACATCGACAAGATCCTGACGCGCCTGACGCTGGCCGGCGCGGTCTACATCACGCTGGTGTGCCTGCTGCCGGAGTTCCTGGTGCTGAAGTACAACGTGCCGTTCTATTTCGGCGGCACCTCGCTGCTGATCATCGTCGTGGTGACGATGGACTTCATGGCGCAGGTGCAGACCTACGTGATGTCGCAGCAGTACGAGTCGCTGCTGAAGAAGGCGAATTTCAAGGGCGGTTCGACGCGCTGAGAGCGCATCGAGCGAAGGACGCATGGCAAAAGACGACGTCATCCAGATGCAGGGCGAGATTCTCGAGAATCTTCCCAATGCCACGTTCCGCGTGAAGCTGGAGAACGGCCATGTGGTGCTCGGCCACATCTCCGGGAAGATGCGCATGCACTACATCCGCATCCTGCCGGGCGACAAGGTGACGGTGGAGTTGACGCCCTACGATTTGAGTCGCGCTCGCATCGTGTTCCGGGCGAAGTGAGCTGAAGTACTCGGAAGTAAGCGTACGGAAGAGAGTCAAGGAGCAGACCATGAAAGTCTCGGCATCCGTCAAGAGGATCTGCCGCAACTGCAAGATCATCAGGCGCAAGGGCGTGGTGCGCGTGATCTGCACCGACCCGCGTCACAAGCAGCGTCAGGGTTAATCGACTGCGACTGCTGAAGCGATCAGAGGACGCACATGGCACGTATTGCAGGGATCAACATCCCGCCGCACCAGCACACCGAGATCGGCCTGACGGCGATCTACGGTATCGGCCGCACCACGCGCGCAGAAGATCTGCGAGCGCGCTCGGCGTCGCGCACTACGAAGAAGGTCAAGGATCTGACCGACACCGACCTCGAGAAGATCCGCGACGAGATCGGCACGTTCACGATCGAGGGCGACCTGCGTCGCGAGATCTCCATGAACATCAAGCGCCTGATGGACCTGGGCTGCTACCGCGGCATGCGCCATCGCCGCGGCCTGCCGGTGCGCGGCCAGCGCACGCGCACCAACGCGCGTACCCGCAAGGGCCCGCGCAAGGCGGCCGCAGTCGCTGAAGAAGTAAGCCGCAGCTCGACCGCTGAGTTGAAAGAAGTCAACATGGCTAAAGCACCTGCCAACACCGCCGCTCAGCGCGTGCGCAAGAAGGTCAACAAGAACGTCGCCGACGGCATCGCGCACGTCCACGCGTCGTTCAACAACACCATCATCACGATCACCGACCGCCAGGGCAACGCGCTGTCGTGGGCGTCCGGCGGCGGCCAGGGCTTCAAGGGCTCGCGCAAGTCGACCCCGTTCGCGGCGCAGGTGGCCGCCGAAGCGGCCGGCCGCGCCGCGCAGGAGCAGGGCATCAAGAACCTCGAAGTGCGGATCAAGGGCCCGGGCCCTGGCCGCGAGTCGTCGGTGCGCGCGCTGACATCGCTGGGCATCAAGATCACGTCGATCTCCGACGTGACGCCGGTGCCGCACAACGGCTGCCGTCCGCCGAAGCGCCGTCGCATCTGATGCAGCATCGGCATGTCGCGTTCGCCGGCGCAGCCGTGCGAGAGCGTCCGCGCCGGCATGGTTTACGTCCTGTAAGCGCCACCGTCCTGAGCGTCTCGAAGCCACCGTCTAGCGAACAGCCGCGCCAGACTCGCGCTGACCATCGCAGCCGGTCGCGTCAGATTGAAACGAAGGAAATCAACGTGGCACGTTATCTCGGACCCAAGGCCAAACTGTCCCGCCGTGAAGGCACCGACCTGTTCCTGAAGAGCGCACGCCGCGCGCTCGAGCGACAAGTGCCAAGTTCGACACCAAGCCAGGCCAGCACGGCCGCACCTCGGGCGCGCGCACCTCCGACTACGGCAAGCAGCTGCGCGAAAAGCAGAAGGTCAAGCGCATGTACGGCGTGCTCGAGCGCCAGTTCCGCCGCTACTTCGCCGAAGCCGAGCGCCGCAAGGGCAACACCGGCGAGAACCTGCTGACGCTGCTGGAATCGCGCCTGGACAACGTCGTCTACCGCATGGGCTTCGGCTCGACCCGCGCCGAAGCGCGCCAGCTGGTCAGCCACAAGGCGATCACGGTCAACGGCAAGGTCGTGAACATCGCTTCGTACCTGGTCAAGGCCGGCGACGTCGTCGCCGTGCGCGAGAAGGCCAAGAAGCAGCTGCGCATCATCGACGCGCTGTCAAGCTGGCCGAGCAGATCGGCATGCCGGGCTGGGTGTCGGTCGACGCGACCAAGATGGAAGGCATCTTCAAGAAGGCGCCCGGACCGCAACGAGATCGGCGCCGACGATCAACGAATCGCTGATCGTCGAACTGTACTCGCGCTGAAGTCCTGCGCGGCGGCTGCTCGACGCGGCTGCGAAGGCCGTGCGTGGCACTGCGTCGCCGCTTTCGCGGTCCGGGTTCACGTCGCCGCGAGACGCACGGCTCCCCGGTGCTCCATCAGCCTTATCGGTGTAACGAGCCGAGGGTATTGAGAGGAAGGACACTACATGCAAACCAGTCTGCTGAAGCCCAAAGCCATCGACGTCGAGCCGCTCGGCGCCGGCCATCGCGCCAAGGTCACGCTGGAGCCGTTCGAGCGCGGCTACGGCCACACGCTGGGCAACGCGCTGCGCCGCGTGCTGCTGTCGTCGATGGTCGGCTACGCGCCGACCGAAGTGACGATCGCCGGCGTGGTGCACGAGTACTCGACGCTCGACGGCGTGCAGGAAGACGTCGTCGCACCTCCTGCTGAACCTGAAGGGCGTCGTGTTCAGCCTGCACAACCGCGACGAAGTCACGCTGATGCTGCGCAAGGAAGGCGAAGGCCCGGTCACGGCCGGCGACATCAGACCGCCGCACGACGTCGAGATCATCAATCCCGACCACGTCATCGCCCACCTGACCGCCGGCGGCAAGCTCGACATGCAGATCAAGGTCGAGAAGGGCCGCGGCTACGTGCCGGGCAACGTGCGCCGCTTCGGCGACGAGACGACCAAGACCATCGGCCGCATCGTCCTCGACGCCTCGTTCTCGCCGGTGCGCCGCGTGTCAGCTACGCGGTCGAGAACGCCCGCGTCGAGCAGCGCACCGACCTCGACAAGCTGGTCATGGACATCGAGACCAACGGCGTGATCACGCCGGAAGAAGCGATCCGCCATCGGCCAAGATCCTGGTCGACCAGCTCACCGTGTTCGCGCAGCTCGAAGGCAGCGAGCTGGCCGCCTCGACGCAGCCGTCGCGCAGCGCAGCCGCAGTTCGATCCGATCCTGCTGCGCCCGGTCGACGACCTCGAGCTCACCGTGCGTTCGGCCAACTGCCTGAAGGCCGAGAACATCTACTACATCGGCGACCTGATCCAGCGCACCGAGACCGAACTGCTGAAGACGCCGAACCTGGGCCGCAAGTCGCTCAACGAAATCAAGGAAGTGCTGGCTTCGCGCGGCCTGACCTGGGCATGAGGCTGGAGAACTGGCCGCCGCAGGGTCTCGACAAGCGCTGATCGACTCGGCGCCGAGACGACGATTCAAGGGGCCGGCCCTGAACCGGCCCGGTGCACCCGCCGGTACCTGATCACGGCTGGCGGTATACAATAACGAAAGGAACGCACCATGCGTCACCGTCACGGCCTTCGCAAACTGAACCGCACCTCCTCGCATCGCCTCGCGATGCTGCGCAACATGACCATCTCGCTGCTGCGTCACGAAGCCATCAAGACCACGCTGCCGAAGGCCAAGGAACTGCGCCGCGTCGTCGAGCCGATGATCACGCTGGGCAAGGACCGACGCTGGCCAACCGCGCCTGGCGTTCGACCGCCTGCGCGACCGCGAGATCGTGACCAAGCTGTTCGCCGAACTCGGCCCGCGCTACAAGACCCGCCCGGGCGGCTACCTGCGCATCCTGAAGATGGGCTTCCGCGTCGGCGACAACGCGCCGATGGCGTTCGTCGAGCTGGTCGACCGTCCGGAAGCCGGCCGCCGCCGAAGACCGGCGAGAACGCGGCCGACTAGCGTCGCTGCGTGACCGGCCTCGCGCCACGCAGAAAGGCCGGCTTCTGCCGGCCTTTTTGCTTTCGGGCCGCCGCACCAGGCCACGCGACAGTGCCGCCGCCGCGTGCCGACCCTCGGCGCGTCTAACCACGACCATGCGACGCCGCTGCGCCGCGTTTGGCACACTGACGTCTGCTGCTCCGCCTGCGCGCCTGCTGGCCGGTCTGCTGCTGATCGGCCTGGCGCTGCCTGCTGCCGCGCTCGCCGCGGCCGACGAGGATTTCCTGCGCCCGAGCAGGCCTTCCGCTTCTCGGCGCGCGCGCTCGACGAGCGCACGGTCGAGGTCACCTTCACGGATCGCCGACGGCTACTACATGTACCGCGAGCGCTTCAAGTTCGCGGCCGACGGCGCGACGCTGGGCCAGCCGCAGATCCCGCCGGGCAAGGTGAAGTTCGACGAGACCTTCCAGAAGGACGTCGAGACCTATCACGGCCGCGTCGCGATCCGCGTGCCGGTCGAGCGCCGCGCCGCCGGCCTTCACGCTGAACGCGTCACCAGCCAGGGCTGCGCCGACAAGGGCCTGTGCTACCCGCCGAGGCAAGTACGCGGTGGCGCCCACGCGTGCGGCTGGCGGCCGTGTCGCGCGGCGGGCTGCGGTGCCGCGCGAGATCGGCGGCGCGGCCTGCCGCGCCGCGGCCCTGGCGCGCTGCGGCGCCGTCCGGCCTGGCGGCGACGGCCGGCATCGACGCCGCGCTGCAGCGGCGGCCGCTTCTGGCTGCCGTCGTGCTCGCCTTCCTGCGTGCTCGGCCTGGCGCTGTCGTTCACGCCCTGCGTGCTGCCGATGGTGCCGATCCTGTCGTCGATCATCGTCGGCCAGGCGCGGCGGCGCGGCGACGCGCGGGCGGCCTGGCGCTCGCCGCCACCTACTCGCTCGGCATGGCGCTCGTCTACACGGCGCTCGGCGTCGCCGCCGGCCTGGTCGGCGAGGGCCTGGCCGCGGCGCCTGCAGAACGCCGTGGGTGCTGGGCGCGTTCGCGCTGCTGCTGGCGCTGCTCTCGCTGTCGATGTTCGGCGTCTACGAGCTGCAGCTGCCCGCCGACCTGGCGCGACGCCGCTGGCCGGCGCGCTCCGGCCGCCAGCGCGGCCGGCAAGCTGGCCGGCGTGTTCGCGATGGGCGCGCTCTCGGCGCTGATCGTCAGCCCCTGCGTGGCCGCGCCGCTGGCCGGCGCGCTGCGTCTACATCAGCCAGACGCGCGACGTGCTCGCTCGGCGGCGCCGCGCTGTTCTCGATGGCCGTCGGCATGAGCGTGCCGCTGCTGCTGGTGGGCGTGTCGGCCGGCTCGCTGCTGCCGCGCGCCGGGGCCGTGGATGGAGGCGCGTCAAGCGCTGTCTTCGGCGTGCTGCTGCTCGCGGTGGCGTTGTGGATGCGTCGCCGGTGCTGCCGGCCCGCGCTCGGCGTGGCCGGCTGGGGCCTGCTGCTGCTGCTGTCGGCCAGCCTGTTGCGCGCCTTCGACCGCCTGGGCGAGGCGGCAAGCCTCGGAGCGCGCTTCGGCAAGGCGCTGGGCCTCGCACTGGGGCTCGCCGGCGCGGCGCAGATCGTCGGGGCGACGGCCGGGGCGGTCGACCCGCTGCAGCCGCTGCAGCCTTTCGTGCGGCGCGCCGATGAGGGCGCGGGGCTGGCGCGTGCCGACGCGACGCCGCCGACGAGCGGCCTGTCGCCGGCGGCCACGGGCGGCGTCGGCGCAGCGTCGGGGCGTGCCGCGTCGCCCGGCGATCTGCCGCCGGAGCTTCACGCGGTTGCGGGGCTGAGCTTCCGCCGTGTCGGCTCGGTGACCGAGCTCGAGGCCGCGCTGCGCGAGGCGGGGCGACCCGCGCTGCTCGATTTCTATGCGGACTGGTGCGTGAGCTGCAAGGAGATGGAGCGCTACACCTTCACCGATCCGCAGGTGCGCGAGCGCCTGGGCTCCGTGCTGCTGCTGCAGGCCGACGTCACGCGCAACAGCGACGCGGAGCGCGAGCTGCTGAAGCGCTTCAAGCTGTTCGGCCCGCCCGGCATCGTGTTCTTCGACGCGAGCGGCCATGAGCTGCCGGGCGTGCGCGTCATCGGCTACCAGCAACCCGCGCGCTTCCTCCAAAGCCTGAAGTCGGCGGGGCTTTGAGGCCGCGCGAGGGACCCGGCGGTGCTATACTTTCTTTCTCAGTCGCGGGGTGGAGCAGTCTGGTAGCTCGTTGGGCTCATAACCCAAAGGTCGCAGGTTCAAATCCTGTCCCCGCAACCAAATTCAGGCGCCACGTGCGCCGCAGCAGACGCCAACCAGACCGGTTGGCGTTTTGCTTTGTGCCGGTGACCGGCCCGGCGCATGCCGCGGGACGGCACGCTGCGCAGACCCGCGGCGGAGCACCGGAGCCGTTGCTGGCGTCGACCCCGGAGTCGATCGGCGGGACTGGCCCGCGAAGACCCGTCTTCACCGGGCCTCGGTCCGGTCCGTTCAACGCGACACTGGTGCCGCCCGATCTGCCCCGACGCCGCGCCGCCGTCCATGCCGTTGTCCGATTCACTCGCGCCCGTCGTCCGTGCGGCGGCTGGCCTGCTCGTCGTCGCGCTCGCGCTCGCGGCCGACCCGCCGCGGCGGAGTCGATCAGCATGGCGGTGTCGCGCTCGCCCCTGTCGCTGCCGCTGTACGTGGCGCAGAGCGAGGGCTACTTCGCCGATGAAGGCCTCGACGTCCAGCTGACGACCTGCCTGGGCGGCCTCCGCTGCATGCGCCAGGTGCTCGAGGGAAAAGCCGAATTCGCCACGGTGGGCGATGTGCCGGTCGCGCTGAACGCCTTCTCGACCAGCGGCTGGGCCATCGTCGCCACCTTCGTCACGACACACGACGACGTGAAGCTCGTGGCTCGCAAGGACGTCGTCGCGTCGGCCGAGCAACTCGCGGGCAAGCGCATCGGCATGGTCTCGGCCACCTGCGAGCCAATACTTCCTCGAGTCCTTTCTGCTCACGCACCTCGTCAACCCGATGGACGTGCAGACCGTGGCGCTGGAGCCGGAGGATCTGGTCCAGGCCCTGGCCGACGGCCGCGTCGACGCCATCGCGGCCTGGGAGCCCTTCGCGTACTCGGCGGTCCGGGCGCTCCAGGGCGGCGCTCACACCCTGCCCAATGGCACCGGCTACCGCGGAACCTTCAACCTCGTCGTCCAGGGGCGGCTCATCGGCGCGCGCGACGCGAGCATCGTGCGCGTGCTGCACGCGCTCGAGCGCGCGCAGCAGCTGATCCGCGAGCAGCCGGTCCGGGCGCAGGCCGTGCTGCGCCGCACGCTCGGCGTGGACCAGGGATTCGTCGACTACATGTGGCCGCAGCTGCAGTACCGCCTCTCGCTCGACCAGGGCCTGCTCAGGACGCTCGAGAGCGAGGCGCGCTGGGCCCTGCGCGAGCGGCACGTCGTCGCCGCGCGCGTGCCCAACTTCCTCGGCGTCTTCCACGCCGCTCCGCTGCTGCGCGTGAAGCCGGACGCGACCGGCATCGTCCGTTAGGGCCGGCCATGAAGGTCCGCACCCAGCTGGCGTCGTTCTTCGTGATCGCGCTCGGCGTGTCGATCGCGATCGCCGCGGTGGTGTGGCGCGGCGGCCCGACGCTCCCGACGACGCCCAGGCACAGCAGCAGCGCGCGCGCACGGCGGCGCGCGAGATGGCCTCCCTGATGGTGCTGACGCAGGAGTACGCGCGCACGCCCGAGGAGCGGGTGTGGCAGCAGTGGACGGAGAAGCACGCCTCGATGCTCGCGCCAGCTGGCCGACGAGGCGCAGGCGCCGGATGCCGCGGTCGCGCCGCTGCGCGAGTCGGCGCTGCGGCTCATCACCCGGTTCCGCACGCTGGCCGAGGCCCATGCATCGTTCCGGACGCCGCTGGGCGAGCGCCGCACCGCGCTGCTGGAAGACCAGCTGGTGGCCGACACGCAGGACCTCACCGACGGCATCTTCCGCTGGTCGCGCGAGGCCGGTACGCGGCATGCGCAGGCCGAGCGGCGCTTCCAGTGGGTGGCCGCTGCGGCGCTGGCCACGCTGTTCGTGCTGTTCGTCGGCCAGGCGCTGCTCGTGTCCACCAAGATGCTGCGCTTCCTGCGGCGGCTCGAGCGCGTCACGCGCGCGGTGGAGCGAGGCGACCTCTCGGTGCGGCTCGGCCTGTCGAGCCGCGACGAGCTCGGCCGGCTCGCGGCGCGCTTCGACGCCATGGCTTCGGCCCTCGACGCGCGCGAGCGCGAGCTGCGCCAGGAAGTGGCCTTGCGCCAGCAGTCCGAGCGCCGCATCCGCACGATCACCGACAACCTGCCGGCGCTGATCGGCTACGTGGACCGCGGCGAGACCTACCGCTTCACCAACGCGCACTACAAGACGGTGTTCGGCGTGGAGCCCGAGTCCCTGCTCGGCAAGACCGTGCTCGAGAACCTCGGTCCCGAGGCGGCTGTGCTGCTGCGGCCGCGCATCGATGCGGTCCTGCGCGGCGAGCGCGTGAAGTTCGAGCGCCACGACACGCAGGACGGCCGCGACCTGCACCTGCTGGTCGACTACGTCCCCGACTGCGGCGAGGACGGCGCCGTGGAGGGCTTCTACATCCTCGTGCTGGACATCACCGCGCGCAAGACGGCCGAGCTCGAGCAGGCGCGCAGCGAGGAGCGGGTGCGCAGCATCCTGACCCACGCGCCCGACGCCTTCATCAGCATCGACGCCGACGGCCGCATCCAGGAGTGGAACCGCCAGGCCGAGCACACCTTCGGCTGGCGGCGCGACGAGGCGCTCGGGCGCGTCGCTGGCCGAGCTGATCATCCCGCACGCCCTGCGCCGACGCACGCGGCCGGCCTGCTCGCCTTCCAGGCCACGGGGCAGGGCCGCGTGGTCAACCGCCGCGTGCAACTGCCGGCGCTGCACCGGGACGGCCGGGAGATTCCCGTCGAGCTGTCGGTTGCCGCGCGCGCGGAGGGCGGCTCCTTCGTCGCCAACGCCTTCCGGCACGACATCTCGGCCCGCCACGCGGCCGAGGTGCGCATCCTGGCCAGCGAGAAGCTGCTGCGCGACATCACCGACAACGTGCCGGCCCTGATCGGCTACTTCGACGCCGAGCTGCGGATGGAATTCGCCAACGGCCCGGCGCGCGCGCTCTTCGGCGTCGACCCGGCGCGCGACGTGCGCAGCTACGACATGCGCGAAGCGCTGGGAGACGCCGTGTTCGCGCTGCACGCGCCGCACCTGCCGGCCGTGCTGGCCGGACGCCGCGTCAGCTTCCAGGGCTCGGCGCAGGTCGGCCACTCTCAGCACTTCCAGGCCCACCTGGTGCCCGACACGGACGCCGACGGCCGGGTGCGCGGCTTCTACATCATGACCTTCGACCTGACGGCGCTGAAGCAGGCGGAGCAGCGGGCGCAGGAGATGGCCCGCAGCGACGCGCTGACCGGCCTGCCCAATCGCCGCAGCTTCGAGGAGCGGCTGGAGGAGGCGCTGGCGCGCAGCAAGCGCGACGCGCGCGCGCTGGCGCTGCTGTTCGTGGACGTCGACCGCTTCAAGGAGATCAACGACGCGCACGGCCACCAGGCGGGCGACGTGGTCCTGCGCGAGTTGCGCGGCCCGCCTCAAGGCCTGCGTGCGCGCCACGGACACGGTGGCGCGGCTGGCCGGCGACGAGTTCACGCTGATCCTCGAGGGGCTGCACTCCGAGCGCGACGGGGCCCGGGTGGCGAGGAAGATCGTGCGCGCCATGCGCGTGCCGATGCAGGTGGAGGGACGGCCCGTGCGCATGAGCGCGAGCGTCGGGGTGGCGGTGCTGGAAGGGCGTGAGCCGCAGACCGAGAGCGCCTTCGCGCGCCTGTCGAGCCTGAGCGCCACGGAACTGACGGCACGCGCCGACGCAGCGCTGTACGAGGTCAAGCGCTCGGGCCGAGACGACTACGCGGTGCACGGCGCGAGCGTCGCGCCGACGTCGGCCCACTAGGCGGCCACGATCCACGCATTCAACCGCGTGTCGCGGCGCGCGTGGGTCGACGGCCGCCCGGGCTGCGGCGATGCCCTGATCGGGTCGCGGGGGTGCCCGAAAGTGCACAACCCATTAAATTAGCCGTCATCGAGCATATTCCAACCCGGGCTCATCCCGGTTGGCCGGGTCATCGGCGCCCCGCAGGATCGGGCAGAGACGGGCATCCACCGCGTCGCCACCGCCATCGGCACGAAGACCGTCGCGGCGGTGCGGCGCGCCCGTTCGAGGGGGAAGGATTGGGCACGAAGCCTTGGACAGTGCGCCTTGCGCGGCTCTTCGGCGCAGGGCTGGTCATGGATGCGGCCTTGGCCGTGGCCGGCGCCGCGGCGTGGGCGCAAGCGCCGCCGCCGGCCCAGGCCCAGTCGCCGGCGCCGGCCAGGCGCAGCCGCCGGCGCCGGCCCAGGCCCCCGGCGCACCCACCTTCAAGGCCGAGGAGATCGAGGCGCTGGTCGCGCCGATCGCGCTCTATCCCGACTCGCTGCTGTCGCAGGTCCTGATGGCCTCGACCTATCCGCTCGAGGTCGTGCAGGCGGCGCGCTGGGCCAAGGCCAACCCCAACGTCAAGGGCGACGCGGCGGTGAAGGCCGTCGAAGGGCCAGCCGTGGGACGTCAGCGTGAAGTCGCTGGTCGCCTTTCCGCAGGTGCTGGAGGCGATGGACCAGAAGCTCGACTGGACGCAGAAGCTGGGCGACGCCTTCCTGGCGCAGAAGGACGACGTGTTCGCGGCCGTGCAGCGGCTGCGCGTGCGCGGCCCAGCAGTCCGGCAACCTGCAGAGCAACGAGCAGCAGAAGGTGGTCGTCGAGCAGGCCGCGTCGGCGGCGGCGCCGCAGCAGACCATCGTGCGGATCGAGCCGGCCAGTCCCGAGGTGATCTACGTGCCGTCCTACAACCCCACGGTGGTGTACGGCGCGTGGAGCTATCCGAGCTATCCGCCCTACCTACTGGCCGCCCAGCCCGTACTACTACCCCGGCGGCGCGCTCGCCACGGGCTTCGCGTGGGGCGTCGGCCTGGCCGCGGCGGGCGCCATCTTCAGCGACTGCGACTGGGGCGGCAACGACGTCGACATCGACGTCGACAAGGCCGTCAACATCGACCGCAACGTCGACCGCTCGAAGATCGAAGAACGGCAAGTGGCAGCACAACGCCGAGCATCGCCGCGGCGTGGCCTACCGCGACAACGCGACCCAGCAGAAGTACAGCGGCCGCAACCAGGCGGGCGTGGACGCGCGGCGCGACTACCGTGGCCGTGACGGGGTCGGCGACCGCGGCGGGGTCGGCAACCAGGGCGGCGTCGGCGATCGCGGCGGGGCCGGAGATCGCGGAGGCGTCGGCGACCGCGGCGGCGTCGGCAACCAGGGCGGCGTCGGGGACCGTGGCGGCGTCGGAGATCGCGGAGGCGTCGGCAACCGTGGCGGTGCGGGCGGCGCAGGCGGTGTCGGTGGGGCAGGTGGCGGTGTGGCGGGCAGGCGGCGTCGGCGGTGCAGGCGGCGTCGGCAGTGCAGGCGGTGTCGGCGGCGCAGGCGGCGTCGGCGGCGCAGGGGGTGTCGGCGGCGCAGGCGGGGCGGCGGCCGCGACAACGCCTTCCAGGGCGTCGGCGGCGGCGCCGCGGCGCAGCGCGACGTCAGTCGCGGGCAATCGACCGCCAATTTCTCGGCCGGCAACCGACCCAGCGGCGGCGGCTTCTCGCGCGGCGGCGGTGGTGGTGGGCGCGGCGGCGGCAGGCGCTGAGGAGGGCAGGGCATGGGTTTGCTTCGGAGCTTCGGCCGCGCGCTTCGCGCACGGCTCGTCTTCCTGGTCGCGGCATCGGTGCTCGGCCTCGCGCCGATGGCGATGGCGCACGAGAACCGGCGCTTCGAGTCGCCCGAGGCGGCGATGAACGCCTTCGGCGAGGCGGTGCGCTCCAGCGACGAGGCCGCCCTGAAGGCGATGCTGGGCACCGAGTTCCGCACGCTGATCCCGCCGGTCGGTGCCGATGCGGTGGAGCGCTTCCTCAGGGCCTGGGAGGAGAAGCACGCGATCCAGGACGCGGACGACAAGAGCGCCCACGTCGCCGTGGGCAACGACGGCTGGACGCTGCCGATCCCGCTGGTGAAGGCGGACAAGGGCTGGCAGTTCGACACGCGCGCCGGAGCAGAGGAGATGCGGGTGCGCCGCATCGGCCGCAACGAGCTGGCGGTGATGCAGACGCTGCTCGCGATCTGCGACGCGCAGCGCGAGTACGCGGCCGAGAACCACGGCGGCGGCGTGCTGAAGTACGCCACCAAGCTCAAGAGCTCGCCCGGCAAGCAGGACGGCCTGTACTGGCCGACAGGCCCCGGCGAGAGGCCGAGCCCGCTCGGGCCCGTGCCTCGGCGCGGAGCGGGCGCGCGCGGCCCGGAGGGCTATCACGGCTACCACTTCAAGCTGCTGACCCGGCAGGGCCCGCACGCGCAGCGGCGGCGCGCTCGACTACATGGTGCGCGGCAACCTGTTCGGCGGCTTCGCGATCGTCGCCTGGCCGGCGCGCTACTGGGACACCGGCGTGATGAGCTTCATGGTCAACCACGAGGGCCAGATCTACGAGCGCGACCTCGGGCCGAACAGCGCGGCCAAGGCCGCGGCCATGACGAGCTTCGACCCGGGGCCGGGCTGGCGCAAGGTGGAACCGTGAGGGGCCTGTGCGGCGCCGCGCTGGCCGGTGCCGCGCTGGCGCTGGCCGCCTGCACCTACTACGTGATGCCCAACGGGACCGCGGTGCCGGCCGGCTCGGCTTACCCTCGCAACTTCGACCGGACCTTCACCGCGGCGGCCACGGCCATGCGCGACCAGGGGCTGGCGATCAGCGTGGAGGACCGCGCGCGCGGCACGGTGGTCGGCACCTATGACGGCGGGACGGTCACGGCCAACGTGCGTCCCCAGTCCGACGGCAGCGTGCGCGCGCAGTTCGACGCGCTGCAACGTGCGCGATCCGGGGCTGCTCCAGCGCATCTCCGACAGCTACGACCGGCGCCTCGGGCGGTGAGGCCCCGGCTCGCCGGGGCCGGCGCGCGCACGAGCCGTCTGGTGATCACGACAGCGGCGGCACGCCGCGATCCTGACGCCCGGCGTCGACCATTTGCCCTCGCCGCGGTGCAACTTCTACAGTGCAATCGAGCGCGACGTCGGCAGCGCGCGTCGAAACCGGAGGAGCCCATGTCGTCGTTCCTCGAGCGTCTGGTCCACGCACTGTTCCGCGGCCCGGCGGAGACCGTCGACGAGGCGGACCGCCCGCTGGTCGACGATGCCATCGAGGCCTTCGTCGAGACCGTCGAGCCGCGCGTGCGGCTGCGCTTCACTCCGAGCCTGCGCTACCAGCACCGCAACCACCTGTACCGATCCACCACCAGGTGCCGCTACGACCAGCTGCTGCACGCCCGCCTCGTCGCGCCTGGAGGCCGGCGCGTGCGCGCCTCGCCGCCCGCCGCCGGCGTCCGGTCACGCCCGCGAGGAACTGCACCACTTCGACGAGCATTCCCGAGATAGACGGCTGGCACTCTCGGCGTGCCGGCGTGGCGACGCGAGCGATGGCGGTGG
>CAVPRD010000009.1:0-176017 GCA_963707705.1 uncultured Pseudomonadota bacterium
CATCGGCGGTGCCGCCGCCGGCACCTGCGCTGAACATGCTCAGCCCAGTACGGTTCGAAGAGCTCCACCGTCAGCTGGCAGAAGCCGCCTGACCCACCGTCCACCGTCAGGGGTCAAGCCCAAAGGCTGAGAGGGCCGGCTGTGATGGTGATCAACAGGAGCCAGGGCGGACACCTACGGCGTTCCCTTGGCTTGCGGTCTGCAATCTGCCGGTCCAGCGGGCTTCGGCGGTTCGGCGGCAACTGTTGCCGCGGTCTGTGCCTGGAGGGAATTCGTGATGCCCGCGTCGGAGCTCCTCGGGTGGATTCGGTGGTCCCTTCAGAAACACCTTCAGCCGCATGCGTCAGCGGCGACCGCCGAGAAGCAATGCTGGTCCACCGATCCAACTTGGCCGCGCGTCGATTGCACTCGATGCAAGCAGGTACACCTACGGCTCTGAACAGTTCCTTGAGAAAGGTGCCCAAACCCATTACGCGCCGCCACCAGCTCTCGTGAGCTTCACGATCGCTCACTCATGACGGAACACTTCAAGCAATTCGCGGAGACCACGATCCCGCGCGTCTGTCAGCAGCAACTCTCGACCCCCGCGGTATCTCGTAGACAATCATTAGACATAGGAAGCCAGGGTTGTACAAGTCCGTCGAAAACCCACACTCGCCGAATTCGACCACTCCTTCCTTCTTCGTCGGACAGCGCAACGTAAAAACCACGATAACCAAGCCCGGGCGGCTCACGGATCTCAATTGGCTGCATAGCTTCAAGACATTCGTCAAGGCGTGACGAAAAGCGCTCGAGCACTTTCCGCCGACAACCTATAGACGGATCTGGTCGCCCCGAGAACACCGAGAGAACGACTTCTGCAAGCGTTGCCTGCACCATTTGCAGCCGCCTTCCGAGTCTACTGGCGGGCTCGACGCGATCGCCGCCGCGGATCGCTCTTTCGATGCCGTAAGTTTCGTCGCCGGCGCGCGCCAGGCCTACGAGATGATCGTCAACGCCTTCGCCACCGGCGACCGCAAGTCGCTGAAGAATTTGCTCTCGCGCGACGTGTATGACGGTTTCGAGACCGCGATCCGCGATCGCGAATCGAAAGGCGAGACGATCGAGAACAAATTCGTTTCGCTCGATAATGCCGACATCATCAGCGCCGAATTGCGCAACAATACGGCCCAGGTGACTGTGCAATTCGTGTCGCAACTGATTTCGGCGACGCGCGACAAGGCCGGCAACGTGATCGACGGTTCGCCCGACAAGGTGACCGAGGTTACCGACGTCTGGACCTTCGCCCGCGATGTGACTGCGCGTGATCCGAACTGGAAGCTGGTCGCTACCGAAGCGGGACAATAAATTTGACCTGGGCGCGCCTGTCGTCGCTTCAGATCTTGCATGCACCGAAGCTTCTGGGTGCCGTCGCCGCGCTGGCCCTGCTGGTTAGCCCGGTTTTGACGCAGCTTCCGCAGGCGAAGGCGGAGGCCGCCGTCGCCTCGAAGAAGAAGGCCAAGGCGAAATCGAAGCGCATCATCGCCAAAGCGCATCCGCTCAAGATTCCGAATAGCCAGGTCGAGCCGGTGGCCTGGCACGAAATCCAGGGCTGGCTGGATGACGATCATTCCGAAGCCTTCGCGACCTTTCTCGCAAGCTGTCGGCCAATTCTGAAAAGCTCGGTCAAGGCGCGAAGCGAGCGCGGCGAGACCTACCGGGCGCTGTATGACGTTTGCGGTCGGGCGCTTGCCGATATGCCGCTCGATGCCGCGGGGGCGCGGAGCTTCTTCGAGCAGAATTTCCGCCCAGTGCGGCTGTCTTCGCTCGGCGATAAGGAGGGATTTTTCACAGGGTATTACGAGCCGGTGGTCGAAGGCGCGCGCTATCCGAGCGATGTCTACAATGTCCCGCTCTATCGCCGCCCGAACGACATGGTCACACAACGGCTGCGCCGTTCCGGCGCCAAGGCGAAGGCCGGCAAGAAAGTCGTGAAGCGTGCGAGCGCCGCCTATTTCGACCGCGCCCAGATCGAAGACGGTGCGATTGCCGGACGCGATCTGGAAATCTGTTACCTGAAAGGCCCGATCGACGCTTTCTTCGCGGAGATCCAGGGCTCATTGCGGGTGCGGCTTGAGGACGGCTCGGTCCTTCGGCTGAACTATGCCGCGGGAAACGGCCACCCTTATTTCGCGGTCGGCTCCGTCCTGATCCAGAAGGGCATCGTCTCGCGCGAGGAGATGTCGATGCAGAAGATCCGCGACTATATGGAGAAAAATCCGCAGGAAGGCAGCGAACTGCGCCGGATGAACCGGTCCTATGTGTTTTTCCGCGAGACCGACCTCACGGAGTTCGATGAAGCCATCGGCGCGCAGGGCATCTCTCTCACCGCCGCGCGCTCGATCGCGGTTGACCGCAAGATCCACACCTACGGCATGCCGGTCTTCGTCAATGCGATGTTGCCGATCGTATCGGAGAAGCCGGACACCTGGTTCCGACGGCTGATGATCGCGCAGGATACCGGTGGTGCGATCGTCGGCCCTGCGCGCGCTGATATCTATCTCGGCGCCGGTACCGAGGCCGAACGTGCCGCGGGTCGGTTCAAGAATAACGGGCAATTCGTCATGCTGGTGCCCAACGAGCTCGATCCGGCTGACGAAGCGCTGGGCGTGCCGTTGCCGATGCCGCGTCCGAAGGACGGCGACCCCGCGAGCATGATGACGCTGTTCGAAAAGCCGAAGCCGGAAAAGGAAGAAAAACCGGAGCCGGTAGCGGAACAGGCAAAGCCTCGTCCCGCGGTCAGTGCCGCCGTAGCGCCGGTCAAGCCGGAGCCCGCGGCAAGGCAAAAGCCAGCCGTGGAAGTGAAACCGCAGGCAGTCGCACCGCAAGCAGCAGTAAAGCCGGACGCAAAACCGAAGGCGGCCGCGAAACTGGAACCAAGGCCGCAAACGGCGGCGAAGCCGGAAGCCGCAGCAAAGCCGCGGACGGCGAAGGTCGAACCCAAGCCCGATATTGCGGCCAAGCCCGACGCTGCGTCGAAGAAGAAGCCGGCGCCGAAGCCGGAGCTGGCCGCAAAGCCGGAACCGTCCGCGAAACCGAAACCTGCACCCAAGCCGGCGGAAGCCAAATCGGACGCGGCTCAAAAGCCCAAATCCGCAGCCAAGCCCGAGCCCAAAGCTGCGGCCAAGAGCGGCAATCCATTCCCCAAGCCGACCGGCGCACCGCCGGCTGCGGCGGCAAATCCGCCCGCGCCACGTACCCAGCCCAACACGGCGCGATGACGTCCGGCGGAGGCCGCAAGGGCAGGCGGCTGAGCGGCGAAGACATTGCATTATGGGAAGACGTGACGCGGTCGATAAAGCCGATCCGAAGACGTGCGCCAAAACCTCAAGCGGTCAGTGAGAGCTTGGAAACGCCGGCCGTTGCAAAGCCTGCAAGAAAGTCTGCGGCGATTGCTCCGGCGCCGGCACGATTGGTGCCGCCGAAATCACCGCCCGCCACGGCGCCGCTCGAGAAGCGGCTGAAGCAGAAGATCGCGCGCGGCAGCCAGCCGATCGACGCCGAACTCGATTTGCACGGCCACACCCAGGCAGAGGCGCATGGCGCACTGCTGCGTTTCCTGCGGCGTACCCAGTCGCGTGGCGGACGGCTGGTGCTGGTCATTACCGGCAAAGGCGTTCGCGGCGAAAGCGGCGGGGTGCTCAAGCGCGCGGTGCCGATGTGGCTCGGCTTGCCGGAATTTCGCGACATGGTGATCGGCTTCGATACCGCTGCGATCTCGCATGGCGGCGAGGGCGCGCTCTATGTGCGGGTGAGGAAGGTGAGGGAGTAATCCACGTGCCCGGGACGCGGCACCGCTAGAACTTCAAATTCGCGAATACCTTGATGGTCCGTCCCGGCTGCAGCACCTCATCCTTCTTGAACGACTGGGCGAAACGCACATCCTCGTTCAGAAGGTTGTCGCCGGTGATGCCAAACTTGAGCTGCGTGAGGCCGCTCGGATCGCCCGGAAGCTTTGACGAATAGCTGAGTTCGGCCTTCAGCAGATTGTAGTCGCCGGTCGTGGTCTCAAAATCCGAGACATCGTTCTGCGCGAAAGCGTGCAGCAGGCCGACACGCGCGAACCAGTTACCGTCGCGGTAATAGACGCCGCCGCCGAGCCGTTGTGGGGGGACGCGCGGCACATTGGTGCCGTCGGTAAAAGTCGCACGCACATAGTCGTACTGCGCATCGACGCCCCAGAGTCCTTGCCAGACCGGGGCAACGTCATATTGCGTCTGGAATTCGGCGCCACGGAAGACGGCGTCGCGCTGCGAATAGACGGCCTGTTTCAGTTCGCCGCCATTGCCGGGTGCGCAGCTTGCGAACAATTCGTCGCAGGTTTCGCCGGTCAGATTGCGATAGATGAAGCCGTCGAAGCGGGTATAGAAGCCGGTCAGCTCGAACCGCCACGGCCCCTTGCTGCGGCGGATGCCGATCTCGACCGACTTCGCGACCTCGGTTTGCAGATTGGGGTTTCCGATGTCGAAAGTGCCGGTCGCTTCATGCACGCCGCGCGACAGCAATTCCGGTGCGCGCGGCGCGCGCTCGACATATTGCGCAGTCGCGCTCGCGACCAGGTCGCCTGGCAGGTCCTGCAGGAAGCCCAGGGCGCCGCTGATCGGGGTGAACTGCCGATCGCGCCAGATACCGACATCTGGATTGACGAACAGATCCGGCACCGTGCCCTTCACCACATTCTGCTCGATCCGTCCGGCAAGCTGCATCCGCTGTGTCGTGTTGAAGCGGAATTCGTTGAACATGTAGCCCGCGAGGCTGCGCGTCGTGTTGGGATCGAACAGCCCACCCTCGGCACCCGGCGCGTCGAGATTCTCGGCAAAGCCCTGCACGCCGAGGGCGGTGGTCACGGTGGCAAAGCGCAGGTCGAACGGACGGAGTTGAACGTCCGTGCGCGCCTCCTTTTGCCTGCTGGTGAAGAGCTGTTGCGGCCCGTCAAAGCCGCCTTCGTTCGCGATCTCGACATGGCGGTAATCGGTCGAGCCAAGCCAGAAGCGCACCGCTTCGATGCCGGAGCTATAGGGGCGGAACTCGCCTTTGCTGGTGACCTTGCTTTGCCTCATATCGATCCGCGTATTGGTTGCCGTGGCCTCCTGGCCCGGCACCCGATAGAGGCTCTCGAAGGTTGAAACCGCGACGCCGATAAAGCCACGGTCGAACACATACGAGCTGCCGACCGAGGCGCCGTCGGACTTGTTGGCCGAGTTCGGCTGCCAGCGATTGACCGGCGGCGCCGGCAGCTCGGGGTAGAGATAGGGGTAAGACGGAATCTGGTAATCGCCGGCTTGTCGTCCATAAGCGTCGGCGTGAATGGCGAGATTGCCGCCGCCGGCGTCGAGCAGGACCGCACCCTCGCGGCCCCTGTCGACGGTGCTGATGGCGCTGCGCACTTCGCCGGCAATGCCGCGCTGGGGAATCGCGGTGGGGATGCGGTTATTCTCCGCATTCACCACGCCACCGATCGCCTGCGAGCCGTAGCGCAAGGTCGCCGGACCACGGATCACTTCGACGGTCTGCGTCGCAAGCGGATCGATCGGCACGGCGTGATCCTCGCCGAGCTCGGACACGCCGCTGGACGACAGTCCGTTTTCCTGGATGCGCACGCGATAATTATCGAGGCCGCGGACGATCGGCCGTGAGGCCGAACCCGGTGCGAAACCCGACGAGGTAATGCCGGGTTTATTTTGCAGGATTTCGCCCAATGTCAGACCGGTAGCGCGGTCGATCTCGTCGCGCGGCATTACCGTGACGGTGGCGAACTGGTCGGTCACGATCGGCAGCGTTCCGCGATAGAGAAAGGGATCGGGGGCAGCCTGTAGTGCGGGGTCTGCTTCCGGTGCGGGTCGCGCCGCCGGAGCCGGCTTCGCCGGCGCGCGGCGATGGATCGGGCTCGCGGTTACGGTAATGGTGGGAAGCTGCGCATCCTGTGCCATTGCCCGGCCGTCCAGGGATATCAACGAAATCAATGTGATAGCCATAATCCCACCACGCCGAACCATGCCGCCCCCAGTATGTTATAATATAAATAACATAACAGTACCGAAGGGCGTTTTGTCAACGGATTGGTCAGGCCCGAGGTGCGCCCGACTACAGAATAAACCGGCTGAGATCGGCGTTCTTGGCGAGATCGCCGATGTTCTTCTCAACGTAGGCGCCGTCGATGGTCAGGGTTTCGCCGTTCCGGTCGGTCGCGCTGAAGGAAATTTCGTCCAGCACGCGCTCCATCACGGTCTGCAGGCGGCGCGCGCCGATATTCTCCACACTCGCATTTACCGCCACCGCAATGTCGGCGATCGCGTCGATGGCATCTTCGGTGAAATTCAACGTCACGCCTTCGGTGCCCATCAGCGCGACATATTGCTTGATCAGCGCGGCCTCGGTGTCGGTGAGGATGCGCCGCATGTCGTCACGGGTGAGCGCCTTCAGCTCCACGCGGATCGGGAGGCGGCCCTGCAATTCCGGCAGCAGGTCGGACGGTTTCGACACATGGAATGCGCCGGACGCAATGAAAAGGATGTGGTCGGTCTTAACCGAGCCGTGCTTGGTCGAGACCGTGGTGCCCTCGATCAGCGGCAGCAAATCGCGTTGCACACCCTCGCGTGACACGTCGCCACCGACACGCCCGTCGCGCGCGGTGATCTTGTCGATCTCGTCGAGAAACACGATGCCGTTCTGCTCTACCGCCCGGATCAATTCCTGCACCAGCGTGTCGGTATCGAGCAGCTTGTCGGCTTCCTCGTTGATGAGAATTTCGTGCAATTCGGCGACGGTGAGCCGGCGCATTTTCGGTTTGCCGCCGAGCTTGCCGAAAATGTCGCCGAGCGAGATCGCGCCCATCTGCGCGCCCGGCATGCCGGGGATGTCGAACATCGGCATGCCGCTGCCACCGCCCGATTGAACCTCGATCTCGATTTCCTTGTCGTTGAGTTCGCCCGCTCTCAGCTTGCGGCGGAAGGATTCCTTGGTGGCCGGACTCGAATTCTCGCCCACGAGCGCATTGACCACGCGGTCTTCGGCGGCGAGCTGCGCGCGCGCCAGCACATCCTTGCGCTTGCGCTCGCGGGTCTGCGTGATGGCGATTTCGACCAGGTCGCGGATGATCTGTTCCACGTCGCGGCCGACATAGCCGACCTCGGTGAATTTCGTGGCCTCGATCTTCAGGAACGGCGCGCCCGCGAGCCTGGCCAGCCTTCTTGAAATCTCGGTCTTGCCGACGCCGGTCGGCCCGATCATCAGGATATTCTTGGGCAGCACTTCCTCGCGCATCTTGTCGTCGAGCTGAAGCCGCCGCCAGCGGTTGCGCAGCGCGATTGCGACGGCGCGCTTGGCATCGTGCTGGCCGATGATGAACCGGTCGAGCTCTGAGACGATTTCGCGAGGGGAGAAGTCGGTCATGACAGGGACTGAGCCGGAGGCAGGAAACGGGCGAACGGGGTGAATATGTGGGCGAGCAGCAGCCTTCGCAATCGATGCCATCCGATTCCGAGTACGATCACCGAGGCCCCCAGAATGAACAGCGTCGAAAAGAACATCACGCCCTGTGCCGGATCGTTGCGCATCTGCCCGACATTCGTTCCGGTCATGACATAAAAGATCAGGCTACCCGCGTAGATCAGTGCGGCGACCAGGAGCGCGCGGCGGTCGATCAAAATCGCGACAACCGCCACACACAGGATAATCAAGGCCAGCACCCAGGCGGTGCGGTCCGTCAACAGCGTGATATTCGCCGCAACGAACGACACGAGCGAGTGCACGATCAGCGGCGCTGCGAGCAGGTGCAGCCAGAATGCGCAATCCGCCCGGCGTGTTACGCGTTCCCGATCCGAGACGTCGAAGGCCATGGCTGCGGCAAAGACCGCAAGGCCGCAGGCGAGGAAAACGCTCGATTCGAGCGCTCCCGAACGGGCATTGGTAAGATACCAGGTCGCCGCCAGCACCGAGAGAACCAGGCTCGCTGCGATCAGCAGGATCGTGAAAGGCAGCCGGAAGCGCCAGTAATAGAGCCCGGCAATGCCCGCCGCGATCAGGGCCTTGATCGTGACCGATAGCGCCGTGGCATTTATGCCGAGCAGCATCGGCCACAGATCGAGCCTCGTCACGCGTGGCGTCTGACCGCCGTAAATCAGCTGATTGGTGGGAATCGATTGGTAGGTGAAGAAAACAAACAGCACCGACAGCAATATTCCGGGAAGTACAAGGCGCATTCTGCGGACCAGCAATTCCGACAAGGCCCACATGAACGCGGCCGCCGCCAGACAATAGAGCGGATCGGTGCCGGTGAAGAAAATCGTAGCGGCGCCCAGCAGCACGATGCCGATCGCGAAGAAGAAATCGTTGAACCCGCGCATGAATCGGAAGCGCTCGTCCTCCATCCCGGAACGCACCGGCGCGAGATGCCGCTTGGCGACAAAGGCACGCAAGGCATCGGCCTGAGTTTCGGGCAAAACGCCCGCTGCCACGGCGGCCTCAAGATCGTCCGGCTGGATCGCGGTCATTGTTTTTGAACCTCAATCGCCGGTGCATCGCGCAACATTAGTAGTGCGATGCCGTCCGGCGTGTCGACCAGCCGTTCGCGCACGAAGCCAGCCTTCTCATAGGCTCGCACCGCACGGCCATTTTCCGGGTCTGGATCGGTAACGACGCGCGGAATTCCGTTCGACAACAGATCATCGACGAATTGCCGCGTCAGCGCAGAGCCGTGGCCGCGCCCGATCATGTGGGCATCCCCGATGAACTGGTCGATGCCGCGCGTCAACGCGGGATGCTCGCCGAAACCCTGGTTCCACGCAGTGAGCGCATAGCATTGAAGATAACCGAAGGCTTGGCCGCCGATCGCGACCATGAACTGATCCATCGCGGGCTCGTCGAGATCGCCGCTGACCAGACCGAATTGCTCGTCCGGTTCGCCCCACCACTCCATGACGTGCGGGGTCGACAGCCAGCGTTTCACGAGCGGCAGATCGGCCGTGCCCATGGGGCGGAAATCGTATCGCTGCGGAATTGCACCGGCCATGCCGCGTCACCGGTTCGGCAACGCTGCCTGCCACTCGCGGACGGAATCCAGCGGGTACAGCAGCATCAGGATATTGAGCGCGAGATTGTCGCGAACGAAATACGCGACGGTGACTTCGAGCACGACGATGAGACAAATCGAAACCAGTACCGGCAATCGCGTTGCCAGCAGGAAGCCGAACGCCATGGCGAATGTGTCGGATACCGAATTGACGATGCTGTCGCCGCGATAGCTCAGCGAGATCGTGCCGCTGCGGTAACGCTCGATCACAAACGGCGTGTTCTCGATGATCTCCCACGCCGCCTCGATACCAACCGCTATCACGAAGCGCATCAGCACCGGCGTCTTCGGGAATATCAGCCATAGCGCAAAATAGAACAGGATGCCGTGGACGACATGGGACGGCGTGTACCAGTCGAAGATATGTTGCGAATTCTCCGACGAATTGACCGTCCCCTGCCACAGCTTGATGGTGCCGCAGGCGCAGATCGGTAGGCGCCCCATCGCGAACAGGATCGCAGCCTGCAGCGCGACCAGCGCAAGCGCGATCAGCACGTAATCGCGGGTCGTGAGCCTTTGCGGGAATGGGAGCGCTGCGGTCACGCCGTCAGCGTTTCCACGGTGACATTGCGATTGGTGTAGACGCATATATCGGCCGCGATATCGAGCGACTTGCGCACGATCTCTTCGGCCGAGAGAGGCCCATCGGCCAGCGCTCGCGCGGCCGCCAGCGCGTAATTGCCGCCCGAGCCGATACCGGCAATGCCGGCTTCCGGGTCCAGCACGTCGCCGGTCCCGGTCAGCACCAGCGAGACCTGCTTATCGGCGACGATCATCATGGCCTCGAGCCGGCGCAAATAGCGGTCGGTGCGCCAGTCCTTCGCAAGCTCGACAGCCGCCCGCAGGAGCTGGCCAGGATATTGCTCGAGCTTGGTTTCGAGCCGCTCGAACAGGGTGAAGGCGTCGGCCGTGGCGCCGGCAAAGCCGCCGATCACGTCGCCCGATCCTCCCTGAATTTTGCCCAGGCGCCGTACCTTCTTCGCATTGGCCTTGATAATGGTCTGGCCGATCGAAACCTGGCCGTCGCCGCCGATGGCGACGATGCCGTTCTTGCGGACGGTAAGGATGGTCGTGCCGTGCCAGAGCGGACTATGGGACGACGGTTCGGATGAAGTCATACGCGTAAACCCTGTGGCCGCAATGATTTAGGGATGAGTCAGGGTGTTTGCAAATCGCCTGCGGCAAAGGTGGCAGCCGTCTGCAACCCCTGTTACAAGGCCCGCAAATCGCACCCAAACCGGACGAATCATGCGCAAAGCCGAGATCAAGCGCAAAACCAAGGAAACCGATATCGCGGTCGAGGTCTCCCTCGATGGCTCCGGCCGCTCGTCGGTCGAGACCGGCATCGGCTTTCTCGACCACATGCTGGACCTGCTGGCGCGCCATTCGCGCATCGACATTACGGTCAAGGCCAAGGGCGATCTGCATATCGATTACCACCACACCGCCGAGGATGTCGGCATCGCGCTCGGGCAGGCGGTGAAGCAGGCGCTCGGCGACATGAAGGGCATCACCCGCTATGCCGACGTGCATCTGCCGATGGACGAGGCGCTCACCCGCGTCGCAGTCGACGTGTCGGGGCGGCCGTTCCTGGTGTTCAAGGTGCAGTTCGGGCGCGACAAGATCGGCAATTTCGATACCGAACTGGTCAACGAGTGGTTCCAGGCCTTCGCGATGAATTCCGGCATCACGCTGCATGTCGAGACCTTGTATGGCTCGAACGACCATCACATTTCGGAATCCTGCTTCAAGGGTCTGGCGCGGGCATTGCGTACTGCGCTAGCGATCGATCCGAAGGCCGCGAACGAAATTCCCTCGACCAAGGGTTCGCTCGGCAACTGACGAGAATGCCATCATGGCCGTCTTCACCGTTCATCAGCCGCCGCTTCGCAAGGGCGAGAATGCGCCCGATCCGACGCGCTTCTCGTTCGTGCGCGACGGCTTCTATGTCTGGGGCTTTCTGCTGTCGGTGCTGTGGATGCTGCGCTACCGGCTATGGCTGGTCGCGGTGTTGTTTGTTGCGCTCGCGGCCGTGATCGAGGTCGGGCTTCGCTATGCGGGCATCGGATCCGGATGGCGCGCGCTGATATTCGCGACGCTGTCGTTTCTCGTGGACTCGAAGGCGCTACGTTGCGGCGCTGGACACTTGCAATGAAAGGCTACACGCCGGTCAGCGTCGTGATCGCCGACAATCGCGAGGAGGCGGAACAGCGCTTCTTCCTCAATTGGACGGCGACGCGGAAGGCGAAGCTGGCCGCTTCCTCGATTCCCTCGACCGCGGCGGAGCCCGCTCCCCGTCCCAGAAATCCAATGTCATCCGACGTGATCGGCTCATTCCCGCAGCCCGAGCCGCCGAGATGACGACGGCGATCGTCGATTACGGCTCCGGGAATCTGCATTCGGCGGCCAAGGCGTTCGAGCGTGCCGCGCGCGAGCATGGTTCCGGCGAGGCGATCGTCGTCACCAGCGATCCAGACGCGGTGGCGCGGGCCGAACGCATCGTGCTTCCTGGCGTCGGCGCCTTCGCCGATTGCCGGCGCGGACTCGATGCCCTGCCCGGCATGGTCGAAGCACTGAACGACAACGTCCAAAAAAAGGGCAAGCCGTTTTTCGGCATCTGTGTCGGCATGCAGCTCATGGCCGAACGGGGACACGAGAAGGAAGTGATCGAGGGGCTCGGCTGGATCCCGGGCGAGGTGGACCGCATCCATCCGTCCGACCCCGCGCTGAAAATCCCGCATATGGGCTGGAACACCCTGCTGCCGAAGCGGCCGCATCCGCTGTTCGACGGTCTGCCGCTCGGCGAGAGCGGGCTGCACGCCTATTTCGTGCATTCCTACCAGCTCAACACCGCCAAACCGGACGATCTGGTAGCGCAAGCCGAATATGGCGGGCCGGTCACCGCCATCGTGGGCCGTGACAACATGGTCGGCACCCAATTCCACCCGGAAAAGAGCCAAAAACTCGGGCTTGCCTTGATCGCCAATTTCCTGAGATGGAAGCCGTGATTGCGCGCGGTGGTTCTGGCGCGTCTGTGAGCATCTTGTGATTTTTTCCCCGCCATCGATCTGAAAGACGGCCTCGCAGTGCGCCTCGAACAAGGCGACATGGCGCGCGCCACCATCTTCAATCGCGATCCGGCCGAGCAGGCCTATGCCTTCGAGCTCGCCGGTTTTGAGTATCTGCACATCGTCGATCTCGACGGCGCGTTTGCCGGCAAGCCGGTGAACGGCCGCGCGGTCGACCGCATTCTGGAGTCGACCAACATCCGCATCCAGCTTGGCGGTGGTATCCGCGATCTTGCAACCGTCGAAGGCTGGCTCGACAAGGGTGTCAATCGCGTGATCATCGGCACGGCGGCGGTGCGCGATCCGGCTTTGGTGCGGCAAGCAGCGGCGCAATATCCCGGCCGCGTCGCGGTCGGTCTCGATGCGCGCGACGGCAAGGTCGCGGTCCAGGGCTGGTCGGAGGCGTCCGAACTCACTGCGCTCGACATCGCGCGCAGATTCGAGGATGCCGGCGTTGCCGCCATCATCTACACCGACATCGCGCGCGACGGCATGCTGAAAGGGCTCAATCTCGACGCAACGATTGCGCTGGCCGATGCGATCTCGATTCCGGTGATCGCGTCGGGCGGGCTTGCTTCCATCGAAGACGTGAAAGCGATGCTGCAACCGCGCGCCGTGAAGCTCGAAGGCGCCATTGCCGGCCGCGCGCTCTATGACGGGCGGCTGAATGCGGCGGAAGCGCTGGCGCTCATTCGCGCGGCGCGGAGCGCGTCGTGACGTTCAAAGTCCGCATCATTCCCTGCCTCGACGTCAAGGACGGACGCGTGGTCAAGGGCGTCAATTTCGTCGATCTGCGCGACGCCGGCGACCCGGTGGAGGCCGCGATCGCCTATGACGCTGCGGGTGCCGACGAACTCACCTTTCTCGATATCACTGCCAGCCACGAGAACCGCGGCACCATGCTCGACGTAGTGCGGCGCACGGCGGAAGCCTGCTTCATGCCGGTGACGGTCGGCGGTGGCGTGCGAACGACAGACGACATCCGCGCGCTTTTGCAATCCGGCGCCGACAAGGTCTCGATCAATACGGCCGCCGTGCAGCGCCGCGAATTCGTCAAAGAGGCGGCGGAGAAATTCGGCGATCAATGCATCGTGGTCGCGATCGACGCCAAGAAGGTGTCGCAGCCGGGTGAAGCCAACCGCTGGGAGATTTTCACGCATGGCGGGAGGAAGCCGACCGGGATCGATGCGGTGGCCTATGCGAAGGATGTGGTTGCGCTCGGCGCCGGCGAAATCCTGCTCACCTCAATGGATCGCGACGGCACCAAATCAGGCTTCGATATTGCGCTCACGCGCGCGGTCGCAGATGCAGTGGCGGTGCCGGTGATCGCTTCGGGCGGCGCCGGTAATCTCGATCACATGGTCGAAGGTATCCGCGACGGCCATGCCACCGCGGTGCTGGCGGCCTCGATCTTCCATTTCGGGCAATTCACGGTGCGGCAGGCCAAGGACCACATGGCGAAAGCAGGCCTGCCGATGAGGATGGACCCGTAAATCTTGCTGAAACAAAAAGACCCCGGCTCGAAAGCCGGGGCCACCGGCGCGGAGTGAAGATGGGCTGAAGAGGCCCCGCACCAGCCTTACAAGAACACCGCAGGGCCAGTATCTGTTCCGCGCCCCGATCACGCCTGCGCGATCCGTTTGGCCCAGGCGATGGCCGGTTCCAGCCGGTCATTGCCCCAGAACAATTCGCCGTCGGACAGCGTGAAAGCGGGCGCTCCGAAAATCCCGAGCCGCCCGGCTTCCTCGGTCTGTGCACGCAATTTCTGCTTGATCGGATCCGAGCCCGCGCGTTCAAAGGTCGCACCCTGCGGCGCCCCGACCGCATTCAGGATTTCGCCGATCACTGCTGGATCGTCGATGCGCAGACCCTCGCCGAATTGGGCGCGAAACACCGCGCGACAAAACTCGTCGCGCCAGATTTCGCCGTCGGCAGCGAGCGCGACCCGCGCGGCCAGCAGGCTGTTCTGCGGAAATGGCGATGGCCTGCGGAACGCGATGTCGAGCTCGCTGCAAAGCCGCTCGAGATCGCGCCACATGTAGCGGCCCTTGGCTTCGTAGATGTTGAACGGCGACGTGTCCCAGCCCTGCGCCTTGAAGATCGGGCCGAGCAGGAACGGCTTGTACCGGATGGCGACGCCGGATTTTGCCGCCAGCGCGCCAGCGCGCATCGCGGCCGGATAGGAATAGCTGGAGGCAAAATCGAACCAAAAATCGACGATTGGCATTGTCATTTCAGTTCCGCCGCTGCTGAATAAAGGACCGGGAGAAGACGATGCGTAACTTTGCGATTTCAGTCATCTTTGCAATCTGCCTGGCAATGCCGGTCGGGCTGTGGCCGTCGGCCGCCTCCGCGGCGCCGGAATATCCGTGGTGCGCGCGCTACGACTGGACGACCAGCAATTGCGGTTTTGTCAGCTTCCAGCAATGCCTCGCCACCATTTCGGGGGTCGGCGGGCGCTGCGAGCAAAATCCGCGCTATGTGGCGTCGCCGCCCAGGCGAAAACCGGTCCGCTGACGGTCCGGGCGCCGGCAAGTTGCACCGTCTCCGGTTCTGCCTATAGTCCCGCCCGCTTTTGCGGACAGGACAAAATTCATGGCCACGGCGCCCAAGAAAGACGTCAAAAAGGTGGTGCTCGCCTATTCGGGCGGGCTCGACACCTCGATCATCCTGAAATGGTTGCAGACCACCTATGGCTGCGAGGTGGTGACCTTCACCGCCGATCTCGGCCAGGGCGAGGAGCTGGAGCCGGCGCGCGCCAAGGCGATCCTGCTCGGCATCAAGCCGGAAAACATCTTCATCGAGGACCTGCGCGAGGAATTCGTGCGCGATTACGTGTTCCCGATGTTTCGCGCCAACACGGTCTATGAGGGGCAATATCTGCTCGGCACTTCGATCGCGCGGCCGCTGATCGCCAAGAAGCAGATCGAGATCGCGGAAAAGGTCGGCGCGGATGCGGTGTGTCACGGCGCGACCGGCAAGGGCAACGATCAGGTCCGCTTCGAACTGACCTATTATGCGCTGAAGCCCGACATCACCATCATCGCGCCGTGGCGCGAATGGGACCTGCGCTCGCGCGAGCAATTGATCGCCTTTGCCGAGCAGCACCAGATTCCGATTGCGAAGGACAAGCGCGGCGAAGCGCCGTTCTCGGTCGATGCCAACCTTCTCCACGCTTCCTCCGAAGGCAAGGTGCTGGAAGATCCGTCGCAGGAGGTGCCCGACTATGTCTATTCGCGCACCGACGATCCGCAGGCCGCGCCGGACAAGCCGACCGTGATCACGATCGATTTCGAGAAGGGCGATGCGACAGCCATCGACGGCAAGAAAATGTCGCCCGCGACCTTGCTCAAGGCGCTCAACGAGCTCGGCAAGAAGAACGGGATCGGCCGGCTCGATCTGGTCGAGAACCGTTTCGTCGGCATGAAGTCGCGCGGCATGTACGAGACCCCGGGCGGCACCATTCTGCTGGCCGCGCATCGCGGCATCGAGAGCATCACGCTCGATCGCGGCGCCGGCCATCTCAAGGACGAGCTGATGCCGAAATATGCCGAGATGATTTATAACGGCTTCTGGTTCACGCCCGAACGCGAAATGCTGCAGGCGGCGATCGACAAGTCGCAGGAATTGGTGACCGGCCGCGTAACGCTGAAGCTTTACAAGGGCAACGCCTGGGTAATCGGACGCGAGAGCCCGTATTCGCTCTACGATCAGGAACTGGTGACCTTCGAGGAAGGCGCCGTTGCCTACGATCACCGCGATGCGGAGGGCTTTATCAGGCTGAATGCGCTGCGGCTTCGCACGCTCGGGCAGCGCAAGAAGAAGCGAAATCTTTGACGTCATTCCCGGACGCGCCAAGGGCGCGGGCCCGGAATCCATGCTCTCGTTGGTGGTTATTCGCGCCCCGGAATGACGAAAATAAAATGGCCGGGCTTTGCCCGGCCATTTTCGTTGGAACGCAAGGTTACTGTTGCTGCGGACTACCCGTCGGACCGCCTGCACCGGCGTCGGCACCGGCCTGGCCCTGCTGCAGCAGCGGCGTGATGCGGCGCATGGTGACGCGACGGTTGGCTCGTTCAGGCCCCGCCGACTGCACCTTGAGCTGCTGCTCGCCATAGCCCTGCGTGGTCAGGTTCTCGGGCGGAATCTGGAACTGGTCGGTCAGGATGACCGACACCGATTCCGCGCGTCGGTCAGACAGCGACAGATTGTCGTCGTCGTTGCCGGTGGCGTCGGTGTGTCCTTCGATCAGAAACACTTCGTTGGGGTTCGCGGCGATGGCGCGCTTGAGGCCTTCGGCGATCGGTGCCAGCCGGTTGTATTGATCCGACGTCACTTCCCATGAGCCGCTCTCGAAAGTGATGGTATCGAGATCGACACGCGGCATGCGATCGCGCACTTCCGGGCTGTAGCGGATTTCGTCAAGCGTGTAGGCGCGCGGCAACGGCTCGACCGGCGGTGCCATCAGCGCGCCATAGATGTATTCCGGCGGCGCAGTGTCGGCTTCCACGATATAACGCTCGCGCGGAATCGCCAGCGTCGCGAGCGCAATGGCCGGCAGCGCCACGAAGAATATGTCGGCGCGTCGTCCGCCGCGCGGCCGATTGTCGATGATCACCACTTCACGCCCGTTCACGAATCGCGAACGGCGCAACAGCCGGCCATTGGCGTCGGTCACGCTGACCATGCGCTCGCCTCTCGGCCCGACAACGAAGGTGCGGGTCTCGTTTCCGACCCGCTGGACATTCACATCGCGTCCGACCTTGCGGAAACGATCGTTCTCGTCGTGACGAATGAATTTGCGGTTGCCGTCCTGAACGATGGCGCGGTTGCCTTCCTGGATGACCTTGCGATTGCCTTCCTGGAACTGGCGGCGCTCGCCACGCACGTCATCCAGTTTGCGCGCGCGGTCGTCGACGCGATTCTGGTTACCGCCGCCTTGCTGCCCGCCGCCTTGCCGGTTGTCCTGGCGGTTATCCTGCCGGTTGTCTTGCCGACCTTCTTGACGTCCGTCCCGGCGTCCATCCTGCCGATTGTTGTCCTGACGTCCGTCCTGACGCTGATCGGGCCGGCCGTCCTTGCGATTGTCGTTACCCTGATTCTGGCGCTGCTGTTGCTGTGCCTTTTGCCGTTCTTCGCGCTGCTGCTGCTCCTTGCGGTTACGCTCCTCGCGCTGCTGCTGCTCGGCGCGCTGGCGTTCCTCGCGCTGCTGCTTCTGCTGCTGGTCGCGGCCTTGCTGCTGGTTCTTTTGATTCTGCTCGCGCTGACCCTGGTTCTGCTCACGACGTTCTTGTCGTTGGCCTTGGTTCTGTTCCCGACGCTCCTGCCGCTGTCCCTGGTTCTGGTCGCGACGTTCCTGCCGTTGGCCCTGGTTCTGGTCGCGGCGCTCCTGCCGCTGACCCTGATTCTGGTCGCGGCGTTCCTGCCGCTGGCCCTGATTCTGGTTCTGATTCCTGTTTTGATTCTGATTCTGGTTTTGATTTTTGTTTTTATTCTTGTCTTTGTTCTGATCCTGCTGAGCCAGAACGAAAGGCGCGGAATCGTCGCGCGCAAAAGTCGGCTGCGAAAGCAGAACGGCAGGGATTGCAGCCCCGGCAAGGAGCAGTCTCTTAAATCGCATCTTGAGCTCGCATTCTTGTTGGAGTTGGCCCGAGGCGTAATCGACGCCTTAGGGGTAAAGCCCGCGGTCGTCCGGAAGGTTTCATGTTACACAACGATGGCAGAGCGAAGGCGGCTTGTCACCGCCCGCGGGCTATCGCGCCGCTTTTGTGCCCGAATCGGCGGGCCGGCCGGAAGGGTGGATCGTCAGGGTCACCGTCCGCACAGATTTGGTGCCTCCGTCCCATAGCTCGGCGCGCAGCGGCACAATGCGCAACATCCGGATATCCGGGTTATCGGGCGAATCCCATTGCTGCCTGGCCGAAGTCGCCCACAATTCGCGGATCACCAGCGGGTCCGCCGATGCCTGCGCGATGCCGGCCACCGAGATGATCTGATCGCTTGCCGGATCGGAAAAGGTGAGGCTGACGCCGGGGTGAGCGCGCAGCGCCGTGTCACCGAAGCAGGCCGCGTCGGCGAGGAAATAGATCGCGTCATTGCGGCGGCGCACGAAGGCTGCCATCGGCCGCGACCGCAATTGCGCCCCGTCCCAGATCGTAAGCGTGCAGACCGGAAACCGCGCCATGAGGTCCCAGACCCGTTCTGCATCGTCACTCATTTCACCGTCCCCGAACTATGTCGTTACCTTGTTGGGCGATTTGTGGCTCGCACAAGGCCGGCAAAGACGATGGTGCACGCTGCCGCCCCTGAGTCACGCGCGCGTCGCAAACCTGTTGGGTCTCTGTCAAACATCAGAGGCAAGTTGCAGGCCAATTCGCAACGAGCGCCACCAATGTCCGACCAGATTCGCGCGTCGTGTCTGTCGCGTCGTAGTTTTCTAGTAAATACCGGCGGCGCGATGGCAGCCTCGCTATTGTTTCGGCCTGCCATCAGCCGCGCGAGCGACCGTCCGATGGTCACGCATGGCGTTCAATCGGGGGATGTGTCGCTGGACGGTGCGGTGGTGTGGTCACGGAGCGACCGGCCCTCGCGCATGATCGTGGAGGCCGCTACCAGCGATAGCTTCCGGGATATCCGCCAGACGATCTTTGCCGACGCGCTGCCGGAAAGCGACTTCACAGCCAAGGTGCTGCTGGACGAGCTTCCGGCCGGCCAGACCATCTTCTACCGCGTCAGGTTTCAGGATCTTTCGTTTCCGGAGATCGTGAGCGTCTCGCGTGTTGGTCGCTTTCGCGTGCCGGATCGCGCGCGCCGCTCGGTCTCGTTCACCTGGTCCGGCGATATCGCAGGGCAGGGCTGGGGCATCGACGAAGGGCGCGGCGGCCTGCGCGGCTTCGGCGCCATGCGCGAAAATCGTCCGGATTTTTTCATCCATTCCGGTGACGGCATCTATGCCGATTGTCCGATCGAACGCGAGATCAAGCTGCCGGACGGCAATGTGTGGCGCAATATCGTGACCGAAGACAAGGCGGAAGTGGCGCAGACGCTGGCGCAGTTTCGCGGCAACTACAAATACAATCTGCTGGACCATCATCTGCTGGCGTTCAATGCCGAGGTGCCGGTGCTGGCGCAATGGGACGATCACGAAGTCACTAACGACTGGTGGCCGGGCGGCCGCATCGAGGATTCCCATTACAGTCAGAACAGCGCCTCGCTGCTCGCCGCCCGCGGCCGGCGCGCGTTTCGTGAATATGTGCCGGTGCGTGAGCCGCAGATGAGTGGCGACCGCATCTATCGCAAGGTTGCGTATGGTCCGTTGCTCGATGTGTTCCTGATCGACATGCGGAGCTATCGCTGTGCCAACGATGCTCATCTCAACGGCGGCACGAATGCACCGGTCGATCTGCTCGGTGTGCAACAGCTAACATGGCTCAAGCGCGAGCTGGCGCGGTCCCGCGCGGTGTGGAAGGTGATCGCGGCCGACATGCCGATCGGGCTCGTCAGCCAGGATGCGGTTGCGCTTGGCGACGGCCCGCCGCATGGACGCGAGCACGAGATCGCGGACCTGCTGTCATTCATGCACGTCGCGGGTGTCGTCAATGTGGTGTGGCTCACCGCCGACATGCATTACACTGCGGCGCATTATTACGATCCCAACCGCGCGGTGTTTCAGGATTTCGATCCGTTTTATGAGTTCGTATCCGGGCCGCTGCATGCCGGCACCTGGCATCCGGCGCCGCTCGACAATACATTCGGGCCGCGCGTGTTGTTCCAGAAGGGCTGCGACGCGACGCAGGTCGAGAATCTTGCGCCCTGTTTCGGGCTGCAATTTTTCGGCCGCGTCAATATCGACGGCGAGAGCGCTGTGATGACGGTGTCGCTCAAGAACATCGCCGACGAGGTGCTGTGGTCGCAGAACATCGCGCCGAAGGAGAGCCCCGGCGATCGCCGGCATTCGGCCCTGGATCACGCAATATGACTGTCATGAAGCGACCCTAGCGTGCGGCAAACCACCTCCTAAGGGGACCCGCCATGCACCGCATCCTGCTGTCCACCGCCGCAATTCTTTTTCTTACATCAGTGGGTTACGCGCAAACCGTCTATCCGATAGACCGCGCCCAAATTCTCGCCGGTTCGCGCTTCGATCTGAAGGTCGAGTTTCCCGGGCTGGTCAAACCGTCCGAGGTGACGGTTACGCTCAACGGCGCCGATGCCGCGCAAGTGCTTGGAAAATCTCCGCAATTCGTCGAGAAGGAAGACGGCAAAGAGCAGTCCGCGTTGATCCTGCGCGATGTCACGCTCGACAAGGCCGGCACTTACGCCGTCAAGGTGACGGCGCCGGGCGCGGCCCGGGAGCTGACCTGGAATGTCTTCGATACCGGCCCGCGCCAGGCCAAGAACGTCATCCTGCTGATTGGCGACGGACTTTCTCCCGCGCACCGCGTTGCCGCGCGGCTGATGTCCAAAGGCATCGCCGAAGGCAGGGCCTTCGGCAAGCTCGCGATGGATGACATGCCGCAGATGGCTTTGGTCGCAACCGCCGGCAGCGATTCGATCATCACCGACTCCGCCAATTCCGCGAGCGCTTATTCCACCGGCCACAAGTCGGCCGTGAACGCGATGGGCGTCTATCCCGACCGCACCGCCGACCCGTTCGACGATCCGAAGGTGGAAACCATTTCGAATCTGGTGAGGCGTCGCGGCGGCATGTCGGTCGGCGTCATCACCAACACCGAAATTCAGGACGCTACGCCGGCGGCGATGCTCGCGCATACGCGCCGGCGCGCGACCTATGACGAGATCACCGCGCAATATTTCGACTTCAAGCCGGATGTGCTGATGGGCGGCGGCGCGGCGAATTTCCTGCCCAAGGGCGCAAGCGGCGGCAAGCGTCGTGACGACATTGATTTCGTCGCGAAGTTCAAGGACGACGGCTACGCCTTTGCAACGAACGCCGTCGAACTCGCGAAGGTGCCGGCGGATACCAAAAAGCTGCTGGCGCTGTTCAATGCCGGCAACATGGACGGCGCGCTCGATCGCAAATTCCTGAAGCGCGGCAGCGTGCCGAAATTTCCCGATCAGCCCGATCTCACCGACATGACAGCAACCGCGCTGAAAGTCCTGTCCCAGAATCCGAACGGCTTCTTTCTGATGGTCGAATCCGGCCTGATCGACAAATACACCCACCTGCTCGACATGGAGCGCGCGGTCTACGACACCATCCTGTTCGACAATGTGGTGCGGATGGTGCGCGATTGGGCGAAGGCGCGCGGCGACGACACGCTGATCCTGGTGGTGGCCGATCACAATCATCCGGTCAGTGTTGTCGGCACCATCGACGATGACATGACCTCAACGTCGAATGTGCCGATGCGCGAGCGCGTGCGCATCTATGAAAAGGCGGGCTTTCCGAATTATCCGGCTCCGGATGCGGAAGGCTATCCGTCGCGGGTCGATGTCAGCCGTCGCATTGCGATGTTTTCGGCGAGCCTGCCGGATCATTACGAAACCTTCCGGCCGCGGCTCGATAATCCAAACGATCCGACGGTTCCGGGCAAGGAAGCTGGCACATACGAAGCCAACGAACGCTACAAGGATGTGCCGGGCGCCGTGTTTCGTCTCGGCAATCTGCCCAGGCTTGCCAATGCCAGCGTACATTCCGGCGAGGATGTGATCCTCACCGCCAGCGGTCCCGGAAGCGAACGGGTACGCGGCCAACTCGACAACACCGACGTATTCCGCCTCATGGCGGAGGTGCTGGGTCTTGGTCCAAGCACGACATCGGGTTCGGCTGCGAGCAACACGCGTTGACCAGAATGCCTTATCCGGGCGCGTGGCAGACCGCCTCGATATTGTGGCCGTCGGGATCGAGCACGAAGGCGCCGTAATAGTTCGGATGATAATGCGCGCGGATGCCGGGCGCGCCGTTGTCGCGGCCGCCGGCAGCGATCGCGGCCTTGTAGAAGGCATCCACCATCGCGCGCTCCTTCGCCGCGATCGCGATATGCATCGGCTTGTTCAGTCCGCCTTCGCCGCCGATCCAGAAGTCCGGCTTGCCGCCGATGCCAAAGCCGCATGCTCGCGCATCGTTTGCGTCCTGCTGCACTTCCTTCACCAGCACATAGCCGAGCGGCGCCAGCGCCTGCGTGTAGAAAGCCTTGGCGCGGGCGTAATCGGAAACCGGAAAGCCGATATGGTCGATCATTGTCGCCTCCGTCATTCCGGGGCGCCATGAAATGGCTGAGCCGGAATCCAGCCAAGCATATCAAGATCATATCTGAATTCCGGATAGCTACGCTTAGGCGCGACTTCCGGAATGGCAGCGCAAATTTAAACCTGCCGCTCCACCATCATCTTCTTGATCTCGGCGATTTCCTTCGCCGGATTTAGTCCCTTCGGACAAGCCTTCGTGCAATTCATGATGGTGTGGCAGCGATAGAGCCGGAACGGGTCTTCCAGGAAATCGAGCCGCTCACCGGCGTCTTCGTCACGGGAATCCTTCAGCCAGCGTCCTGCCTGCAGCAAAGCTGCGGGGCCGAGGTAACGGTCGCCGTTCCACCAATAGCTCGGGCATGAGGTGGTGCAGCATGCGCAGAGGATGCACTCATACAGGCCATCGAGTTTCCTGCGGTCCTGTTCGCTCTGCTTCCATTCCTTCTGCGGTGCCGGCGTTTGCGTCTTGAGCCAGGGTTCGATAGAGGCGTATTGCGCGTAGAAGGTGGTGAGATCGGGAACCAGATCCTTGATCACCGGCATGTGCGGCAGCGGATAGATCTTCACCGTGCCTTTGATTTCGTCCATGCCGCGCGTGCAGGCCAGCGTATTGGTGCCGTCGATATTCATCGAACAGGAGCCGCACACGCCTTCGCGGCAGGATCGGCGGAAGGCGAGCGTCGGGTCGATATTCGACTTGATCCAGATCAGCGCGTCGAGAACCATTGGCCCGCAATCATCGAGATCGACCTGATAGGTGTCGACGCGCGGATTGTTGCCGTCGTCCGGATTCCAGCGATAGACGCGGAACTCGCGGGTGTGGCTTGTGCCCACCTTGTCCGGCCAGGTCTTGCCTTCGGTAACCCTGGAATTCTTCGGAAGCGTAAACTCGACCATGCTGGTTTCCCTGAAACTGGCGCGATGGCGCTAGACGTGAATAGTGCGTTGAGGCGCGAACCCCATCAGCACGAACAGAGTACGTACGATCCAGCCCGCGATGACGATCAGAAGCAGCGCGAAGCCGGCTCCAACCAAGTAGGCGATATATCGTGCGTTGGCGAAGGCGAGATGGCCGGTGTTGATCGCCATGTCGACGCCGTCCTTGAGATACGGCAGTTCGGTGAGCGTCAGCGAACCCGCCTGCAATCCGACCAGCACCACAAGGCCGGCATGGATGAGTCCGAGAAAGATGCCGGCCACCAGAGCGGCCAGGATGGAACGGCTGCACAGCCCGAAGACCACGGCCAGCCCTGCGAACAGGACGTGGATGATCGTGACATGGTCAAACATGGTGAAATCCCTTTTCTGAAGAACCGAGGGCTTTCCATGCATAATCCGGACCGGATTTGCCGTTAATAAACACGGGCTTTCGGCTCGATATAGGCGATGTCGTTGGTCATCGTGTAGGTGTGCACGGGCCGGTAATCGATCGTGACCTTGCTCGTTTTCATGTCGAGCCAGGCCAACGTGTGCTTCATCCAGTCCTTGTCGTCGCGCAGCGGATAATCTTCGCGCGCATGCGAGCCGCGGCTTTCCTTGCGGTTCAGCGCGGAATCCATCGTCACCACGGACTGCGCGATCAGATTGTCGAGTTCGAGCGTCTCGACCAGATCGGAATTCCAGGTCATCGAGCGGTCGGTGACATGGATATCGGGCATGGCATTGTAGATTTCGTGGATCAGCTTATGGCCTTCCTCCAGCGTATCGCCGGTGCGGAACACCGCGCAATTGGTCTGCATCACCTTCTGCATGCGAAGGCGAAGCTGCGCCGTTGGCGTGCCTCCGTTGGCGTGCCGGAAATGGTCGAGGCGTGACAGCGCCATGTCGGCGGAATCCTTTGGCAGCTCGGCGTGCTTGCCATCCTTCTCCACTGTTTCCGCGCAGCGCGCCGCAGCGGCCCTGCCGAACACCACAAGGTCGATCAGCGAGTTCGAGCCCAGCCGGTTCGCGCCATGCACCGATACGCAGGCCGCTTCCCCGATCGCCATCAGTCCGGGTACCACGCTGTCGGGATCGCCGTTCAGCTTGGTCAGCACCTCGCCGTGGTAATTGGTGGCGATGCCGCCCATGTTGTAATGCACGGTCGGTAGCACCGGGATCGGCTCCTTGGTGAGATCGACGCCGGCGAAGATGCGTGCGCTTTCGGAAATGCCGGGCAGGCGTTCGTGCAGCACCTCGGGCGTGAGATGGTCGAGATGCAGATAGATGTGATCCTTGTTCTTGCCGACGCCGCGGCCTTCGCGGATTTCGATTGTCATCGAGCGTGACACCACGTCGCGCGACGCGAGATCCTTGGCCGACGGCGCGTAACGCTCCATGAAGCGCTCGCCTTCGGAATTGACCAGATAGCCGCCTTCGCCGCGCGCGCCTTCCGTGATCAGACAGCCGGCGCCATAAATGCCGGTCGGATGAAATTGCACGAACTCCATGTCCTGCAGCGGCAGGCCGGCCCGCAACACCATCGCATTGCCGTCACCGGTGCAGGTATGCGCCGAGGTCGCAGAGAAATAGGCGCGGCCGTAGCCGCCGGTCGCCAGGATCGTCATGTTCGAACGGAAGCGGTGGATGGTGCCGTCGTCGAGCTTGAGCGCGATCACGCCGCGGCAGCGGCCTTCGTCGTCGAGGATCAGGTCGATGGCGAAATATTCGATGAAGAATTCCGCCGAATAGCGCAGCGACTGGGAATACAGCGTATGCAGCATGGCATGGCCGGTGCGGTCGGCAGCGGCGCAGGTGCGCTGTGCGATGCCCTTGCCGTAATCGGTGGTCATGCCGCCGAACGGGCGCTGATAGATCTTGCCTGTCTCGGTGCGCGAAAACGGCAGACCCCAATGCTCGAGTTCGTAGACCGTCTCGGGCGCATTCCGGCACAGATATTCGATGGCGTCCTGGTCGCCGAGCCAGTCGGCGCCCTTGACGGTGTCGTACATGTGCCAGCGCCAGTCGTCGGGACCCATATTGCCGAGCGAGGCGGCAATGCCGCCCTGTGCCGCGACGGTGTGCGAGCGCGTCGGGAATACCTTGGTGATACAGGCAGTCCTCAGTCCCGCCTGCGCGCAACCTACCACCGCGCGCAAGCCGGAGCCGCCGGCGCCCACCACGACCACATCGAAGGAATGGTCCTCGATCGGATAGGCCCGGCCGTTCATCGAAGGAGCGCCATTCGGCTTGCTGCCATTGGTTTTTGCATCCATGCCGGTCAAACCCCGAATGACAGTTTCACGATCGCGTAGATGCAGGACATCCCAATCGCGAAGCAGAAGAAGGTGTTGATCATGATCAGCGTCAGCTTCAGGTCGCTGTGCACGTAATCCTCGATGATCACCTGCATGCCGAGCCACATGTGATACGCGCTGGTGATCACGAACATCAGCATGATGATGGCGACGAACGGCGAGCCGAGGATTTGTGCTGCCGTAGCATGGCTGCGGCCGAGCAATCCGATCAGGATGATGATGAAGGCGATGGTGAGAAACACGAGCGCGACCGAAGACACGCGCTGCTTCCAAAAATGCTCTGTCCCCGAATGCGCGGAGCCGAGATAGCGGACACGGGAAAGCGGGGTGCGCATCGAGGGCTTCAGGCTCATCGCGCGCCCCCCACGAACATATAGCCAACCACCCAGACCACGATGGTCAGCCCGATCGATCCGATCAGCGTCGCGAGCGCGAGCCACTCGCGCTCCGTGGGACCGAAGCCGCGTCCGGTATCCCAGATCAGATGGCGGATGCCGCCCAGCATGTGAAACAGCAAAGCCCACGTGTAGCCGAACAGGATCAGCCGGCCGATGATGCTGTCCATGAAGAATTGCAGCTTGGCGTAAGCGCTCGGGCCGGATACCGCCGCCAGCAGCCACCAGGTCAGCAGCAGGGTGCCAAAGAACAATGCCGCCCCGGTGATGCGATGCATGATCGACATCATCATGGTCAGCATCGGCTTGTAGATGCTGAGATGGGGGGATAGCGGCCTTTCGACCGCACGGGGCGTATCTGCCATGTCTCACTCCAGCCGGCCGGGGATGACCGGTTTGTTGATTCCGAATGCCGCGGCCGATTGCCCAACAAGCAGGAATTGGGCCGCCCGGAACCTCCGATCTGGCTGTCTAGAAGACGGTCAAATTTCGGAAACGGCGAACCAATAGGCTATCTATTATTCCGCGCAATAAGCTTTTGGAGTAGGCTGCCTTCGTCATTTCCGAAGGTGCGGTGCAACCTAGGGCATAGAAAGGGAGCTCGGAAAACTTGCGGTTCGATATCCCCGATCTGAGCCTGTTCCGGCATGTGGTTGAGGCTGGCAGCATCACCCAGGGCGCGGCACGGGCGCATCTGGCGCTGGCGGCCGCCTCTACCCGTATCCGCAACATGGAGGACGCGATCGGCGCCCCGCTGCTGATCCGCAACCGTCAGGGCGTGACGCCGACCCAGGCCGGCCGCACGCTGCTGCAGCATGCGCGCACCATCCTGTCTCAGGCCGAAAGGCTGCGCGAGGACCTCGGCGCCTATTCCGGCGGCTTTTTCAGCCAGGTGCGGATCTTGTCGAATACCAATGCTCTGACGGAATTCCTGCCCGATGTGCTGAGTTCGTTCCTGACCGCGCATCCGCATGTTTCGATCGACCTCGAAGAGCGGCTGTCGGACGAGATTGTCGGCCTGATCGGGGAAGGGGTCGGCGATATCGGCATCGTCGCTGGCACGGTGGATACCAGCCGGCTCGAAACCTTTCCGTTCCGCAGCGATCGCTTCGTGCTCGTGACCGCGCGCGACCACCCGCTCGCCCGCCGCGACAAGATCGCCTTCGCCGAGGTGCTGGACTACGACTTTGTGGGGCTGGATCGGGCCAGCGCCCTCCAGCGCTTCCTTGCCGACAAGGCAAGTCGCATCGGTCGTCCGCTCAAACTGCGGGTGCAGCTTCGTTCCTTCGACGCGGTGTGCCGGTTGGTCGAGCGCAATGCCGGTATCGGCATCGTGCCGGAGACCACGGTGCGCTGGGCGGAGCGCAGCATGGCGATCAAGGCAGTCGATCTCACGGATACGTGGGCGTTGCGCGATTTGACCATCTGCGTGCGCGATGTGACGCAGCTGTCATCCTTCGCGCGGCAATTGGTGGAGCATATGAAGGCGGGGTGAGGGCGGATTGTTGTCAGTGCTTGCGGCGCACTACCGCGGGATCAGCACCCAGTAATCCAGATCGAGAATCACAGCCGGATCGTCCTCGGCTCCATTCTTGAGCGGGAAATCCGCGCATGGCTTGTCTTTGGTCGCGATCGTGCGCACGCGCAATGCGCCGATGTCGCTTCGGTGTGGCAATTCGGATTTTGCGAGAATTTCGGACCATGCAAATACCGTGTTGCCGGCGAATAGCGGCGCGACATGGCGCCCGCCATTGATGGCCGCGACATGAAACGCATTGGCCAGGCCGTTGAAGGACAGGGCGCGCGCCAGCGAAATAACATGGCCGCCATAGATCAGCCGGCTTCCGAAGCGGCCCTTGCTCTCGACGAAATTGTTGAAGTGGATACGCGCCGTGTTCTGGTAAAGGCGAGTGGCGATCTGATGCTCGGCTTCCTCGACGGTCATGCCGTCCATGTGATCGATCTTCTCGCCGATTGCGTAATCGCCATAACGCGACGTGCTGCCGGCCAGCACATAGTCGTAGGCGCTGGCGTCGATCGGCGGGCAGCCGTCACCAAGAAGATTGGGCTCAAGCGCAGTCGGCAGCCGCGGAATGTGTTCTCCCGAAGCGGCCGAGCTTTCGTCGCGCTTTCGCACCATCACCCAGCGCACATATTCCAGCACCTGGGTGCCATCGGATTTCGAGCCGACCGAGCGCACGAATACGATGCCGGTCTTGCGATTGGAATTCTCCTTCAGCCCGATGACTTCCGAGACCGCGCTGATGGTGTCGCCGGGATAAACCGGGCTGAGAAAACGGCAATTGGCATAACCGAGATTGGCGACCGCATTCAGCGAAATATCGGGCACGGTCTTGCCGAACACGACATGGAACACCAGCAGATCGTCAATCGGCGCGCGTGGAAAGCCGATCGCTTTCGCAAAGGCATCCGACGACTGAACCGCGAAACGTGCACCGAACAGCCCGTTATAGATCGCGACATCGCCTACCGTGATGGTGCGCGGGGTGGCATGGCGAATGGTCTGGCCGATCCGGAAGTCCTCGAAAAAATTTCCTGAAATCGTTTTCGTCATCGTCCTGTCGCGCGCGTGACGCGCGCCCTTCATGGAACCGGCTGGCCGGTATCAACGACGCGGCTGGTTCCGCGTCAAGTGCGCGCCTTGAGGAAAGTGCGAGCGTGGCGCTCAGACTTTGCGCAACTCTCACGAAGGCGTGAGCCAAGGAGATGGTGAAACCCTTTCCCGCTGCCGGCGTAACTCTCACCGACGACGACATGGTTCGGTTCTGCAAGTGCTCCGTAGCGGGCGAACCATCGAACTCGTCCTGAACCGGCGGGCAATCCGCCACATGCAAACATATGGGAGTTATCATCATGTCCAAGCGTCTGACCCTGCTTGCCGTGGCGGCCTCTGTTGCCTTCGCCGCTTCGGCTTCCGCGCAAGACAAGAACCCGATGGTGGGCGGCGCGCCGATGTTTTCGAACAAGAACATCGTCGAGAATGCCGTCAACTCGAAGGATCACACCACGCTCGTCGCCGCAGTGAAAGCGGCGGGTCTCGTCGACACGCTGTCCGGCAAAGGGCCGTTCACGGTATTCGCGCCGACCAATGCCGCTTTCGCGAAGCTTCCGGCGGGTACCGTCGAGACTCTGGTGAAGCCGGAAAACAAAGCCATGCTCACCAGGATTCTGACCTGCCATGTGGTCGCCGCCAATGCGATGTCCAATGCGATCAACAAAATGATCGCCGACGACAAGGGCACGCATCCGGTCAAGACCGTTGGCGGCTGCGTGCTGCAAGCCAGGAAGGACGGCAACAAGATCACCCTCACCGACGAGAAGGGTGACGTTGCGACCGTCACGATCGCCGATGTGCGCCAGTCGAACGGCGTCATTCACGTGATCGATACCGTTCTGCTGCCGGCAAGCTAAACAGGTATCTGCGCCGGGGAACACGCATCCCCGGCGCGGTGTTCTTGTGATGGAGGCAATGCCATGTCAGCCATTTCCACATCGGATACCGAACCTCGCGCGCAGGTGCGGCCGAAGACCATCCACCCGCTATGGGTCCGCGTCACGCACTGGATCAACGCCGTCGCCATCGTGCTGATGATGCTTTCCGGCTGGCAGATCTATAATGCCTCCCCGCTATTCCCCTTCACCTTCTCGCCATCGATCACTATCGGTGGCTGGCTTGCTGGCGCTCTGCTCTGGCATTTCGCGGCGATGTGGCTGTTCGTGATCAACGGCCTGGTCTATGTCGTGCTTGGCATTCTCACCGGCCGTTTCCGCCGCAAGCTGTTTCCGATCTCGCCGCGCGCGGTGATTTCGGATGCCGTCGCCGCGCTCAGCTTCAGGCTCACGCATGACGACCTCTCGGTCTATAACGCGGTGCAGAAGCTGCTCTATCTCGGTGTTATCTTCGCGGGCTTTGTGGTTGCGCTATCCGGCCTGGCGATCTGGAAGCCGGTGCAGTTGCAGACGTTGACCGCGATCTTCGGCGGCTATGATACGGCGCGCTATGTGCATTTCTTCGCGATGACGTCGATCGCCGCTTTCCTTCTGATCCATGTGTCGCTTGCGCTTCTCGTGCCGAAGAGCCTGCGCGCCATGATCGCCGGACGATAGGGGAGATAGCCATGCGCCGTTTCCGCAAGCTCATTCGGGGCGTCGATGCGAAACTGCTGATCAAGGATGCCGGCAAGGTCATGCCCGATCCGGCACGGCGCGCATTTCTGCGCGGCGCCGCCTCGCTCGGCGCGCTCACCATGCTGACCGGTTGCGATATCGTCGATTCTGTCTCGGCTGAAAACGTGCTGCGAAAGATTTCCGAATTCAACGATGGTGCGCAGGCCTGGCTGTTCGATCCAAACCAGCTCGCGCCGACCTATCCCGAGAGCGCGATCACCAAGCCGTTCCCGTTCAACGCGTATTATCCGCTCGAAGACGCGCCGGAGGTCGACGGCAAGGACTTCAAGCTCGAAATCGGCGGTCTGGTCGACAACAAAAAATTATGGACGCTTGAAGAGCTTTATGCGCTGCCGCAGGAAAAGCAGATCACGCGCCATATCTGCGTTGAGGGCTGGAGCGCGATCGGAAGCTGGACCGGAGTTCGCTTGAGCGAATTCCTGCGCCGCGTCGGCGCTGATACGAAAGCAAAATATGTTTGGTTCCAGTGTGCGGAAGGATATTCCAACACTATCGACATGGCGACGGCGTTGCATCCGCAGACGCAGCTCACCTTCAAGTTCGGCGACGAGATCTTGCCGCGGGCCTACGGCTTCCCGATGAAATGTCGAATCCCAACCAAGCTCGGCTTCAAGAATCCGAAATACATCGTTGCGATGCATGTCACCAACAAGGACCTCGGCGGCTATTGGGAAAATCAGGGCTATAACTGGTTCAGCGGATTGTAGCGCTGCGCGGCGTCACCGCCACGCTTCGTTGCGCTGGCTCCTGCGCCACCAGCTTCGCATGCACGAGATAGCGCATCGGTCCGGGGAATTTATCCTCCAGCGGCCAGCAGGTGACCAGGATCAGATTGTGTCCGTCGGCGAACGGATCGATTCCGGACCTGTCCCAGTTCACGACCGAGAAATGCGTGATCCGATAGCGATACAAAGTTCCGTCGCGTCGGGTCACATCGATATCGTCGCCCGCGACGACATCCTTCAGAAAGCTGAAATGGGTGTCGCGATGTGCGGAATAAACGACGGTGCCGGCGCCGCCGGCATGGGGCGTGCTCTCGATATGGCCGGGTCCGAAGGCGAGCGCCTGTCCGCTCGAACCGTGCAAGACGATCGCATTGGCGTTGAGCCGCTTCACTTCGATCCTTGCGATCGGCCAGGTATCGGCCCAGGACCACGGCTTGACGTTTTCACCGGTCTCGACGGTCTGCACGAAGGCGCGTTCCAGCAGAACCTGCGCGAGTCTGGCTTTGGCCGGCATCCATAATCCCTGAGCAACCAGAACAAGTCCGGCCAGGCCGACGACCACGGCGACAGCTACGGAAATTGCGCGCGCGCAGCGGGGGACGTCGAAAGCTGCGCGCGCGCTGGAGGGGGATGGGCGAGATACCCCTCCGGCCCGGCACGCGACCGGCAAAGGTGGAAGCAAATTTGCCATGTCGCGTGCCGATGCCATGTCAGTGCCGAAGCGCGCCAAAGCGCAGGCGGCCGGCAGCGAGCATCAGAAGGCTGAGCAGGATCAGCATCAGCCCTGCGATCAGCCGCAGCTCGGCGTCGGTCGCCGTTTTCGGCAGCATCACGGACTGCGGCGCCTGCGCGACGACCATCGGTGACGGCGCCACCTGCAGGCTGCGTGCGGCGGCTGCCTTCGCCCTCACGGCACCGGGCGCGGTCGGCTGCTGCATTCCGGCGTCACGCTGCGGCGAGGAGCGATCCTGAACCGGCGCATTCGGCTCGGTGCGATCGTCCTGGCGCGGAAGCGGACCTTGCGGCTTCTCACCGAACACCTTGTCGAAGTCCCAGCCGGCCGGGAGATTGAGCGGCAGGTCGGCACGGGAGAGACGCACGCCGTCCGGCCGGCTAGGGGTCTTGTCCACGGCAACGAGACTGGTGAGCCGCGTCACAAGCTGATGGTCGAGCCCGAGCGCAAGGACGCGCTTGTCGGTCTCCTCCGGTGACGCCTTGCGCAAGGACTTCGCCACTTCGGCATCGGTGATCTTGCGCCGCGCCCACAGCTTCGACAGCCCCTTGCCTTCGGCGGCGTTGGCGAGCGGCAAGGTCACCGACCACGGGCGATCGCCGATCCGGCCCTTGATCTCCATATTTCCTGCAAGTGCCGACAATTTCGCCGCCACCACCAGCGGCTCGCCGCGATAGAGGTCTGGCGCGACCGCGGGCGTGATGTCGGCCTGCGCTTCGGAGAAGCTGACGGAGAGATTGGTGACGGCAGGGCTTTCCAGCTTGTCGAACAAGGCGCGCATACGCTCCTCAACCTGCTCGACCGAGCCGATATGAGTGAAGGTGCCGCGACCGATCTCGGCCGAGCGCGTCATCAGGAAGGAGTTCGGTGCCGAACCGATGCCGACCATGAACACGCGCGAGCGTCCGCGCATGTCGGCGATCATGTCGAGCAATTGCTGCTCGTTGCCGATGGCGCCGTCGGTGAGGAACACCACCTGGCGAAGCAGGTTCGATTCACCCGGACGTGCATCAGTCAACGCGGCTTTCATCGCCGGCGCCATCTCGGTGCCGCCGCGCGCCTCGAGCGCAGTCACGAACGCCTTGGCGCGTGCGAGATTGTCGGCATTGGCTGGCACGGTGTCGGAAAACACCATATCCATGGTGTGATCGAAACGAATCACGTTGAAGCGGTCGGCGGGCTTCAGCCGGCCGAGCGCGTAGAGCAGGCTGGCTTTTGCCTGCACCATCGAGGTACCGCCCATCGAGCCGGAATTATCGATCACGAAGATCGCTTCGCGCGGACGCTGCTCCTGCGCCTGCTCGAGCGAGGGCGGGGTGACGAACGCGAGCAGGTAATCGTCGTTGCCGACGCGCTCGCGAAACAGCCCGACCGAAGGCGCCGTCTGTGCCGCCGATTTCCATGTCAGTTCGAAATCGCGGTCGGCCGGCACCTTGCCGTCGAGAGTGATGACCTGCGAATCCGGTGAGGCGGTGTCGGTTTTGATCGTGTGATGATGGCTCTTTACATCGGCGAGCGGAAAGCCTGCCTGCAGGCGCACCGTGATCTGCACGGGATTGATCGGCGCATGCTCGCGTGGATCGAGCACCGGCGGCTCGATGCGATTGCGGTCCGGTACCGGATCTGTTGTCTGGCCCCAGCCAGTATTCGATCCTTGGCCGTCGGTGTTGAGATCGACGGTCTGTACGATCGGCCTCGGATTGTAGCGCGGCCCCACGACCAGCGGGATGCGCAGCGAGAACGTATCGGCGGATTGCTTCACCGGCGCCTGATATTCGAGCTGCACCAGGATGGTTTCGCCGGGCGCGATGTTGGCAACCGAGTTGGTAAAGATGTTGGGGCGCTCCTGCTCGATGAGCGACGTCTTGTGACCGGAAGCCTTGGCCTGTTCGTAGATTGCGCGTGCGGTCCGCCGCTCCTTGATCTCGCCGATCACGATGCGTTCGCCGATCACCATCTTGAGCGAGTCGACGGCGCCGTCTTCCGGCAGCGGATAGACGTAGACCGCCTCCACCCATTCCTTTGTGTTGTTCTGAAAAATCTGTGTGACCCGCCCGCGTATGGTCGGGCCGCTGACAGTCAGGTCATAGTCGGCGCCGAGCCTCGGAGCTTCGGCGTAATAGCTCTCCTCGCCGCTGCGGATCAGCAGTGAACCGGTCTTCATCTGCGCCGGTGAAATCTGGCTTGGCGAAAGGGTTTGTGCCTCGCCACGGGCGGGCAAACTCACAAAAAAAGCCGCAATTGGCATCACAATCGCGGCTAGGAATTTCAATGCCCGTACGCCTAGTTTCTTGCTCTGCGGCCGAATGGGCCATGTTTGAACCAAATGATCACATCGCGTCTCGGCCGTCATTGCAGTCGCTCCCTTGCAAAACATTTCGTGCTCGCATTGGTGCATTCGGGTGCCCGAATGAGCGAGCGTGATGTTCGTGAATGTTCTGCAAGGGTCCGCATTCGGACGCCGTACTTCGTGCAAAGAGTTACGGTTCTGTGAGGGAACGTCCGGTTACCTTTTAAAATTATTCTGGGGCGAAGCGATGCTGGTGTCGGAAAAACAACTGACGTCCGAACAGAGCCGGACGGTGGCGGCGACGGTGCGCGAGGAAGTCGCGCGCCGCCGCATGTCGCGTCAGCAGCTTGCCGATCGCGCCAAGATCAGCATCTCTACCCTGGAAAAGGCGCTGTCCGGCCGCCGCCCCTTCACATTGGCGACCACCATCCGCCTGGAAGAGGCTCTCGGTGTGATTTTGCGCAAAGCCGAAACCAACGGCATCGCAACGGTCGCGCACGCAAACGGCGTGGCGCCCGATGATCTCGGTGCCTATGCGCGCCGCTCGGTGCTGTGGATCGAGGGCACCTATCTAACCGTCCGGCCTTCCTTCGGCGAACGCGACGCGATCTATGCCTATCGCACCGACATCGTGTGGGACGACGCACATTGCAGCCTGATCTTCCGGGAATCGGAACGCCTCGATTCCGATTTCACGCAATATGGATCGGTCGCGGTACCGAACCAGTCCGGCCACATCTATCTCGTCACCAACCGGCACGGACAATTCCGCCTCATTACGGTGGCGCGTCCGACCATCACCGGCGAGATGCACGGAATTCTCACGACGCTGCTTGCCGGTCGCGGCTCGCAGCTTACGCCGATTGCTGCTCCGATTGCCTTCGTGCCGTTGCGTGGCGAAGATGGCTCGGCATTCGGACGCATCGCGCCCGATCACGCCCATCACGAAAAATACAAGCGTTATCTGAAGCGGACGATCGAAGAGCCGTTCGCGCTATTCCTGCCGGGCGCTTAAGGCGACGACGCGAGGCTTCGGCCACAGCAGCAGCCCGATCAGCACTGCCGCCGTCGTCATCGTCAGAAAGTCCGACAAAAAGCTCGCGGATGCCGACAGCCCGATCGCATCGCGAACTGTCAGCGCGAACACGAACGCGACCTGGTGCGGCAGAAACAGATTCGAAATGTCGATGTTGCGAAACAGCGGCGTCGCTTTAAGCAGCAGGTGCAGGAGCAGAACAGCGATCTTCACGGCATGCGCTCCAATGAGGGGATCGGATTAACGACTGGCGGCCTTGTCGATCGCGCGCCCGTGACGGTCGATTTCGGTGCCGCATTGGGTGCAGGTCCAACCGCCCCAGACCAATTGCCGGAACGACTTTGGCGTACGGATGGGGGGCTGCTGCGTTTCGCAGGTCGGGCATTTCGGCGCGGGCAGGCTGGATCCCGACAGCAGGCCAATGGCGAGTAGACCCATCAGCATCGGGAATACCGGCTGGAACGGCTTTTCTGCACCGAGGACGAGGCCCAGCACAGTCACTGCCGCAAGGAATACGACGGTGACGACCAAGACGATTTTCAAAGCCGGGATGAATTTTCGCATCACGCCCTCCAATTGACACTCTCCATTTGCCTTGGTCGCGCGAAGGCGGCAGGGGGTTCGATCGGGCGCCTTGTCATTTGCCCGCCGGGCCATTAGCACTCGCCGGTCTTTTTTGCCTTCCGGCTCAACTTTAGGGCGTCCCTCCATGTCGAATTACCACCTGCTTCTGCTCGCCGGCGACGGCATCGGCCCCGAAGTCATGGCCGAGGTGAAAAAGCTCATCGAGCTGTTCAACAAGAAGGGCATCGCGCGGTTCTCGTTCGACGAAGGGCTGGTCGGAGGCGCTTGTTACGAAGCCGACAAGGTTTCGATCACCGACGCCACGATGGCGAAGGCGGAAGCGGCGGATGCCGTAATTTTCGGTGCGGTCGGCGGCCCGCAATGGGACAAGGTGCCCTATGACGTGCGGCCGGAAGCCGGGCTCCTTCGCCTGCGCAAGGATCTTGGCCTCTACGCAAATCTGCGTCCGGCCGTCACCTATCCGGCGCTCGCTGATGCTTCCTCGCTCAAGCGCGAACTGGTCGAGGGCCTCGACATCATGATTTTGCGCGAGCTCACCGGCGGCGTTTATTTCGGCGAGCCCAAGACCATCACCGATCTGGGCAACGGCCAGAAGCGTGCGATCGATACGCAGGTTTACGACACCTACGAGATCGAGCGCATCGCGCGCGTGGCGTTCGAGCTGGCGCGCCAGCGCCGCAACAAAGTCACCTCGATGGAAAAGCGCAACGTGATGAAGAGCGGCGTGCTTTGGAACGAGGTGGTGACGCAGGTTCATCAGCGCGAGTTCAAGGACGTTCAGCTCGAGCATCAGCTCGCCGATTCCGGCGGCATGCAGCTCGTGAAGAATCCCAAGCAGTTCGACGTCGTGCTCACCGACAACCTGTTCGGCGACATGCTGTCCGATATTGCCGCGATGCTGACCGGATCGCTCGGCATGCTTGCGTCCGCGTCGCTCGGCGAGGTCAATCCGAAAACCAAAAAGCGCAAGGCGCTGTATGAGCCGGTGCACGGTTCCGCACCCGACATTGCCGGCAAGGGCATCGCCAATCCGATCGCGATGATCGCGTCGTTCGGGATGGCTTTGCGCTACTCGTTCGGAATGGGCAAGGAAGCCGACATGGTGGATGCCGCGATTTCGGCGGCGCTCGCGCGTGGGCTTCGCACGGCTGATATTGCAGCAAAGGGCGAGAACACGGTCAGCACCACCGAGATGGGGGCTGCGATCGGCGAGGAGATCGAGAAGCTGTCGGCCTAAATCTCTATCGCCCTCGTCCTTCCAGACGCATCGCTGTGCGATGCATCTCGGGATGACGGCGGATAGAAGTCAGCCTTGGCAAAGGTGGCTTAGAACGAAAACGTTCCGGGCCAGCGGCGGGCCGGAACGTCGAAGGGGCCGTTGAACGGATTGCGATCCCAGGTCAGGTTCGGAGCCGCATCGTTGAGTGCGGAATAGCCGAACGGTTCGGCATATTCACGGTACTTGTAAGAGGATTCGCCGGGAGCCAGAGCCGGCCCCGGATCGAGATAAGACCGGCGCTGCACGGTGATCCTCGAACGCGGCGCATAGCGCGCTTCCCGCTGCTGGGCCGTGTAATAGAAGAAATCCTCTTTCTGCCGCTTCCGCGGTGCCGCATCGGCCGGGTCCGCGGTCAGAACAAGCGCCGCAGCGATCGCACTTGAGGCAAATAAAGCGAATGTGGTCGGGCGCATGCCGGTTCCTTCTGGGGACTCAAGCCTTCAACGCAGTTTACGCGGCTTTTGTTCACCGCAACAAGCTTTCCTCGGCGACATGCTTCAGCGCGAAGCACCGACTGTTGCCGATTGACCACGGAAGGTAACGCATTAGGATTAACGAATACGTGGCACGGCGATGCCGCGCAAGCAAGAAGCGGCATGGAGATGCTGCAAGGAGGAAAGATGTCGAACAAGGAGCGCTCGCTCGCGGAGCTTTATTCAGACGATCCGGAACGTGCCGACGCGGTATTATTCGGACGCCGCACCGATGCCTCGAGGCGGGGCTTTCTTGGCGGCGCAGGGCTTGCAGCCCTGGGTGCGACGGTTGGTGGCGCCATACCATTCTCCCAGAACATGCCGAGTGGGGTGTTTCCTGCGGCATTTGCGCAAGAAAAGCCGGCTGCAGCCCCCGCCGCAGCCTCGAAGGGGCCGGTCCCGCTGAACTTCCCCGGCAAGAGCGACAAGCTGGTGGTGCTGGGCGAAAAGCCGCTGGTTGCCGAGGTCCCCGAAAGCCAGCTCGACGACGACACCACGCCGACGGAAAAATTCTTTGTCCGCAATAACGGACTGATACCGGACATCGCGAAGGATCCGGACAAATGGAAGATCACCATCGACGGCGAGGTCAACAACAAGCTCGAACTGACGCTTGGCGAATTGAAGGCGAAATTCAAGCCGGTGACGCGCCGCATGGTGCTGGAATGCGGCGGCAACGGCCGCTCGTTTTTCTCGCCGCAGGCGCGGGGCAATCAATGGACCAATGGCGGGGCGAGTTGCGCGGAATGGACCGGTGTGCGCGTAGCCGACGTGCTGAAGGCCGCCGGCGTGAAACCTTCGGCCGTGTTCAGTGGGCATTACGGCGCCGATCCGCATCTGTCGGGCGATACCAGCCGTGCTTCGCTGTCGCGCGGCGTGCCGATCAAGAAGTTGATGGACGAGAATAATCTGATCGTCTGGGACATGAACGGCAAACCGCTGGAAAACATCCATGGCTTCCCGGTGCGGCTGTTCATCGCGGGCTGGCCGGCCTCGGTGTCGAACAAGTGGCTCACGCGCATCTGGATCCGCGACAAGGTGCATGACGGCCAGGGCATGGGGGAATTCTCCTATCGCGTCGCCATCAAGCCGATGGTGCCGGGCGGCAAGCCCGACCTCGCGAATTTCAAGGATCTGGAATCGATGCCGGTGCGTTCGATCATCACCAGTCCGGCAGACGGCGCGAAGATTGCCGCCGGCACGCGCGAGGTGAAATTGCGCGGCGCATCCTGGGCCGGCGATCTCGAAGTCCGGCAGGTCGATGTGTCGACCGATTACGGCGCTACCTGGAAGCGTGCGCAATTGGGCAAGCCGAAGAACAAGTATGACTGGCAACGCTGGACCGCGTCCGTGAAGCTGCCATCCGACGGCTATTACGAAATCTGGACGCGCGGCACAGATTCGCGCGGCGTGGCGCAGCCGCATGTCGTGGGCGACTGGAATCCGCAAGGCTACGGCGGCAATCCGCTGCATCGCGTGCGGGTGCTGGTGGGCTGACGCGGGATGCGGTTCTGTACTTTGCAACGAAACGCCGCTGCGCAAATTGCGCGGCGGCTTGCACTCGGCGCGGCTTTGCTGAGCGCTACGATCGTTTCATCGTTCGCCCAGACGCCGCGCACCTTCACTCCCACCGATGAAGCACCGGAGGATTATCCGGCCGCCAACGGGCGTGAGGAGACCTTCTATGCCTGCACCGCCTGCCATGGCTTCAAACTCGTGGCGCAGCAAGGCATGACTCGCGCTCAGTGGGACGATTCGCTGAACTGGATGACCACCAAGCACGGCATGAATGCGCTGGAAGGCGACGATCGCAAGCTGATCCTCGACTATCTGGAGACGCAATATCCGCCGGTCACGCGCACCGGCGGGCGGGATTCGCCAAATCCATTTTTGAAATAAAGCGCTATCGCTGCCTGCGCAGCCGCAGCCTCGACGATATGGTGACGTCGCCCGGGCGTTTCGGCGTCGCATAGAATAGCGGATCGCGCTGCCCGCAGAAACTGCGCTTCTGTTCGGCATGCGCAAACAGCTTTGCAATGTCGGGATCGCTGCCTGCCGACACCAGCGTCAGCCGGTCAAGCGCGCATGAAACCGCGCTGCGATCGACCAGCAGATTCATATGGCAGGAGACGCCGCCGATCTGCACCCGCGGATTGTCGAACGCGTGTACGAAGCCGATGCAATTATAACCGCCGAACGGACCGATCGCGAATTCGAAGGTCTGGAACGGTCCGAATTTGGTGGAGATTGGCATGCTGCTGCGCATGCCCATGACGCGTCCATATTCGGCGCCGAGTGTGCGGGCTTCTTCCGCGGGCGTTCCGAAACGCGCGATCTCGTGGCCGGCACGATAAACTTCAAACGTCATGAAGCGTTGGGTGTTGCCAAGCTCACCAAACGAAAGAATGTCCTTGCGGCCTCCGCCTGCGGCGTGGCGGCGAATGGCATAGTCGGTGTCATCGCCAAACGCGGGAGCCTCGAGCTCGAACGCCGGCCAGGGATTGGCGACCTCGATCCAGGCCGGGCGCGGCGCGGGTTCGGTAAGGGCGAGAGCGTCGGGCTGCTTGAAGAATTGCGTCGCCATCACCGAAAGCGCGATTACCGCTCCGAGATAGGCGAGGATGCGAACCAGCGCCGCCCGCCATTCCGTCGGCAGCACGAACGGGGCGCTCGCCACCAGCGCAACCTTGCGCCAGCGGATCGCATGGATGGCAGATTTCGCGGTCTGCCAGCTCAGCTGTTCGATCGCGCGCCCGGTCCAGTCGAAGGCGGCGTCGACTGCCGCAGGCGCTCTTTCGAGCCATTCCCGGGGCCTGAAGGCAAGCTGCGCCCGTAGGGCATAGACGGCAAGGGAGCGGCGCAGCCCGGCGCGATGCAGGCGCAGCCTGTCCTGCAGGGCAGCCACGGCCGATCCGGCCTGCCGGACGGCTTGCGCCCCGGCGGATTGCAATTCGACAGCCTGCAAGACAGCCTCCCTCGCCAGCCTTGGTGGCCGGCGTTGTCACGGCTGTCTTTCTCGCTTAGAAGCGCCTCCGTCCGGGTTTCCGCAGGTGCGAAAAACGGGCAATTTTCCGCCGGAGAGTGAACGATGGGTTACAAGGTCGCGGTTGTCGGCGCCACGGGCAATGTGGGCCGCGAAATGCTCGATATCCTGGCCGAGCGGCGGTTTCCCGCCGACGAGGTCGTAGCGTTGGCTTCACGCCGCTCGATGGGCGTCGAGGTCTCCTATGGCGACAAGATACTGAAGGCGAAAGCGCTCGAGCATTACGACTTCTCCGACGTCGACATCTGCCTGATGTCGGCCGGCGGCACCGTGTCCAAGGAATGGTCGCCGAAGATCGCGGCAGCGGGTGCAGTGGTGATCGATAATTCCTCGGCCTGGCGCTACGACCCGGACGTGCCGCTGGTGGTGCCGGAGGTGAATGCCGACGCGGTCGCGGGTTTCCGCAAGAAGGGCATCATCGCCAACCCGAATTGCTCGACCGCGCAGCTCGTGGTCGTACTCAAGCCGCTGCATGACAAGGCGAAGATCAAGCGCGTCGTTGTTTCGACCTATCAGTCGGTGTCGGGCGCGGGCAAGGACGGCATGGACGAACTCGATCGCCAGACCAAGTCGGTCTATTCGCTCGCCGAACTTGAGTTCAAGAAGTTCACCAAGCGCATCGCCTTCAATGTCATTCCGCATATCGACGTGTTCATGGATGACGGTTATACGAAGGAAGAGTGGAAGATGGTGGTCGAGACCAAGAAGATTCTCGATCCGAAGATCAAGCTCACCGCGACCTGCGTGCGGGTGCCGGTCTTCATCGGCCACTCGGAAGCGGTGAATATCGAATTCGAGAATCCGATCACGACCGACGAAGCGCATGAAGTTCTGCGCAATGCGCCGGGCGTACTGGTCGTCGACAAGCGTCAGGATGGCGGCTACGTCACTCCCTATGAGGCTGCGGGCGACGACGCCACGTTCGTCAGCCGCGTGCGCGAGGACCCGACGGTCGAGAACGGACTCGCGCTGTGGTGCGTGTCGGACAATCTGCGTAAAGGCGCCGCGTTGAATGCGATCCAGATCGCCGAATGTTTGATCAATCGCAAGCTGATCAGCGCGAAGAAGAAGGCGGCGTAACAGTCGTTGCCGGTTTCGCTTGCTTCACAAGCGCCCGGCAATGCCGCGCTTCTAAAATCTCGGCGCCTGCAATAGCTTGGCGTGCTCGGCCTGCGCGACCGGCACGAACTCGCTGCCTTCGCGGTCACACACGAGCAGAGATCCGGTCGCCACGCCGAAATAGGCGCCGTGGATCGAGACGCTGCCGCGTTCGATCAATTTGCGAAGTCGCGGGAAGGTCATCAGGTTGTCGAGGCTGTTGACGACATTGGCCTGTTCGAGCTTGCGCAGATACTCGGTCGGCGTCATTGCGCCGCGCGAACCGATCTTGTCCATGGCCGGCGCCATCAGTTTCATCCACTTGCCGATGAAGTCGCCGGGCGAAAGCGGCTCGGCATCCTCTACATAGGCGCGCACGCCGCCGCATTGCGCGTGGCCAAGCACCACGATGTGCCGGATCTTGAGCGCGGCAACCCCGAATTCCAATGCCGCCGACACGCCATGCGCCTGTCCGTCCGGCGCGTAGGGCGGCACGATATTCGCGACGTTGCGGACGACGAACAGCTCGCCCGGCCGTGCATCGAAAATCACCTCAGGCGAGACGCGTGAATCGCAGCAGCCGATCACCATGATTTCGGGCGACTGGCCGCTTTCGGCGAGCTGCAGATAGCGGTTCTGCTCCTCGATCAGGCGCCCGCCGAGAAAGGCGGCATAGCCTTCGACCAGGCGGTCGGGAAAACTCATCGGCTGACTCACGGGTTACGCCATCGGCGCTCAACCCCTTTATTCACGCCCAAATCGCCATCGGCAACCCATACGAATCGACGGGCGGCGGATCGGGGAACGGCCGGGCGATTCCGGCATGGATACGCCTTGCAATGACGGCACAGGCCAATGCATCAAGCAGGTCGTCCTCTCCCGCGCCTCGTGGCGTCGCCAAGGTCAGGATTTCGGATGTCAGCCCGGCCGCGGCAAGCAGGTCGCGTCGAAGCGACATGCCGGGTGGGTAAGGCCGACCCTTCTTCTTCTTCGGTTCGCTCAGCGCTCGCTCGCCATTGAGCCGCCAGAACGCGACCTCGGGATGCACCTCGAACACGCGCGCCGCCGCCGCCGGAACTTCGCGCAGGCAGCCGTCGACCTCGCGGATTTTCGGGAAAATCATGAAGCTTTGAATCGACACGCCTCGTGGTGGATCCGACGTCGTGCGGCCCACCTCGCTGCAACGTCGATGTGCCGCATAGGCGCTCGACATATCTGCGAACGGACCCGTTTCGGCATAAATCGCCGCGCGCGAAGGAACCGAAAAAACCGACGATTGACGTTTCCCGAGCAGCGGCCGCACAGCATTTTCTGCGGCACGGCCGCCATGTCCTGACCTGTCCGGCAATCCGATCGGAATATCGACGGCAATGACGGCGGGGTTTTCGCTTGCTGCGATCAGATCGGAAAATCGCTCGACGACGCGGATAACGAACTCGGTCGCGGCGGGACGCACGAACGCCACGATCCACCCCGCCCGGCAGCCATCCACGCCGGCGAGCCAGATATCGTTGCTGTTCTTTCGACCATTGTCGCCCATGAGTTACGCTGGCATGACTGTTTCTGTGACGCTAGGCTTCGCGACAAAAGGGGCGACATGACCATTCGACCGCGCCGATCCGTGCTGTATATGCCGGGCTCGAATGCCCGCGCCATCGAGAAGGCGCGCAGCCTGCCGGCTGACGGCATCATCCTCGATCTTGAAGATGCCGTGGCGCCCGACGCCAAGACGCAGGCGCGCGATCAGGTCGCGGCGGCCGTGAAGGCCGGCGGCTTCGGCGGGCGCGAGGTGTTCATCCGTGTCAACGGCATCGACACACCCTGGCACGCCGAGGACATGTCGGCAGCCGCTCGCGCCGCGCCGGACGCAATTCTGGTGCCGAAGGTCAACAATTCGGTGCAGCTCGAAAGGCTTGGCCGCCGGCTGCTGGACATGGGCGCCGGCAAGAAGACCCGGATCTGGGCCATGATCGAAACGCCGTTCGCGATTCTCAACATCGCCGACATCGCCGCGGCGGCAAGGGATTCGGAGACGCGTCTCTCGGGCTTTGTGCTCGGCACCAACGATCTCGCCAAGGAGACCTCGGCGCGGCTTCTGCCGGGCCGCGCGCCGATGCTGCCCTGGCTCACGACCTGCATGCTCGCCGCGCGCGCGTATGGGCTCGCCATTCTCGACGGTGTCTACAACGATATTTCAAATGCAGAAGGCTTCGTCGCCGAATGCCTGCAGGGCCGCGACCTCGGCATGGACGGAAAGACGCTGATCCATCCAAACCAGATCGAGCCCTGCAACAACGCATTCTCACCGAGCGAAGCCGAGATCGCGCAGGCACGCAAATTCATCGCCGCCTTCGATCTGCCGGAAAACGCCGACAAGGGCGCCATCATGCTGGACGGCCGCATGGTCGAGCGCATGCATGCCGACATCGCGCGCCGCATTGTCGCAATCGACGATGCGATCGCGGCGAAGGTGTGATCAAGGAAAAGCCATGTCGCTCGAACTCTACGCCGCCTATCTGCTCGCCTGCGTGATCTTCACGCTGGTGCCGGGGCCGACCGTGACCTTGATCGTCGCCAATTCGCTGACGCATGGAGCACGCGCGGGCCTGTTGAATGTCGCGGGCACTCAGCTTGGGCTCGCGGTGTTCGTCGGCGTGCTGGTGATCGGGCTTGCGTCCGTAATCGAAGCCCTTGGCGTGTGGTTCGACTGGGTGCGCTTTATCGGCGCCGCCTATCTTGTGTGGATCGGCATCAAGATGTTTCGCGCATCGGGCCGGCTGGACGATCCCGGCCGCACCCCCGCGCCGCGCGGCGGATTTTTCCTGCAGGGCTTTCTGGTGATGCTGTCGAATCCGAAGGTGCTGATCTTCTTCGGCGCCTTCATCCCGCAATTCGTCGATCCGAGCGGCGATTATGTTGCGCAGGTGATCCTGCTCGGAGCGACCGCGATGGCGACGGCGGCCATCACCGACGGCGCCTACGCGATCCTGACCGGCCGCGCGCGGCTATTGCTCACGCATGCACGCGTGAGGCTCATTTCAAAGGTGAGCGGCGTGTTCCTGATCGGCGGCGGGGTGTGGCTCGCGCTGACGCGTACGCGCTGAGGATATGGTCATTCCGGGTTCGCTGCTTTGCAGTGGCCCGGAATGACGATCAATGCCAGGGCCGTTCGCCGCCGACCTTGTCCTCGAAGGAATCAATCTTGTCCTTCTTGACCATGGTCAGCCCGATATCGTCGAGGCCGTTCAGCAGGCAGTGCTTGCGGTGCTGATCGATCTCGAATTTGATGCAGCCACCATCAGGTCCGCGGATTTCCTGTTTCTCAAGGTCGATGGTCAGAGTCGCATTGGCGCCGCGCTCGGCGTCGTCGAACAGCTTGTCGAGTTCTTCCTGCGACACGCGGATCGGCAGGATGCCGTTCTTGAAGCTGTTGTTGTAAAAGATGTCGCCGAACGAGGTCGAGATCACGCAGCGGATGCCAAAATCGAGCAGCGCCCAGGGCGCATGTTCGCGCGAAGAGCCGCAACCGAAATTGTCGCCGGCCACCAGGACCTTGGCGTTGCGATAGGCCGGCTTGTTGAGGATGAAGTCCGGATTTTCGCTGCCGTCGTCCTTGAAGCGCTTCTCCGAGAACAGCCCCTTGCCGAGCCCGGTTCGCTTGATCGTCTTCAGATATTGCTTGGGTATGATCATGTCTGTGTCGACATTGATCACCTTCAACGGCGCCGCGACGCCTTCCAGAACCGTAAATTTTTCCATCATATCACCCAAGGATAGCTCGCCGCGCCAGGGTACAGGGCTTTGGCGCAGGCTGGAATTGTTCTTGTCATGCAATCGGCCGGTGTTTGGGTCAAGTGGGAGAGAGCCTGCCGAGGCTCAAGAGGTGGCTGCCATGCGCATGTGGACTGCATTTACGCCGATTCCGCTCGTATTCGCGCTGTTTGTGAGCCAGCAGGAACCGCCCTGGTGTTTCCGGTTTCACGGCGATGCGACGGCGCGCTGCAATTATTACTCTCTTCGGGAATGCCTGATCGGTACCGCCGTGATTGGCGGAAAATGCGAGCGTTATCATGCCGCCTCCGACCAGCTCACACCGGGCCAGCAGCAACTGCAATCCGCCCCCAAAGCGAAGAAGACCCGGCCGCGCTGACGGCCAAACTTCTCATCAATCAAGCGCGTCGATGCCGGCCTTGGCGACCTGCTCGTCCTCGTGCGATTGCACGCCGGAGACACCGATCGCGCCGACACATTCGCCCTGATGCAGGATCGGCAGCCCACCCTGGATCTGCAGCACTCCCGGGAAGTTGAGGAAGGCCGGGCGGTCCTTGATCCGGTCCTCCCAGAATTTCGAGGGCCGTCGGGTGACGGCCGACGTCTTCGCTTTCGCGGTGGCCACCTCCGCGGTCGGGGCGCTCGCGCCATCCAGGCGGTCGAGATACAGCAGGATGCCCGCGTCATCGACAATAGCGATGGTGACGCTCCATTTATTCTTTTCGGCTTCCGCCTTGCAGGCGGCAGCCATCTTGTGAACGTCGGACGATGTCAGGCACGGCTTCTGGCGCATGTTGTCTCCCCCATATTGAAATCCGAAACGGTTATTGCACGCTTGCCTCGATCGCTTCCATATCGTCGTCGGACAGGCCGAAATGGTGGCCGATCTCGTGCACGAGCACATGGGCGACAATGGCTCCGAGCGTTTCTTCGTGTTCTGCCCAGTAATCCAGGATCGGACGGCGGTAAAGCCAGATCATGTTTGGCATCTGGGCCGGCGCGCTTTCGGAGCGGTAAGGCAATCCTACCCCCTGGAATAATCCCAGGATGTCGAACTCGCTTTCCAGCTTCATTTCATCGACCACATCCTGCGTGGGAAAATCCTCGATGCGTATGATCACGCCTTCGCATAGCGAACGGAATGCGTCGGGCAACCGGCGAAAGGTTTCGGCCGCGATCGCTTCCATGTCGTCGAGCGAGAGCGCCCTGACCGCGCGCCAGGAAAGCGGATCAGTAAGCGGGTCCGTTGCAGGATCGGAAAGCGGATCGTCGGGTTTCAAGGGATCAGCGGACATAGGTAAAATAGAGATAAGCGCAAAACCCGACAAAGGCGACCGCTCCCAGCGCGCGGCCGATCCGCCGGCCCCAGCGTTCGATCGGATCGGAATTGTCCGCGTCAACCGCGGAGAAATATCCGGAGGCCCGCGCGAACAACCCGTGCAGCAGATCGCGCTCGCGGCCGAGCCCTTCGAGTTCCCGAAGCGCGGCCCGCTGCCTTTCGGAATTTGCGTCCGGTTGGTCCATTGCCAATCCTAGACCGGTGCGGGCCGCCCGCTCAAATAATGTTGACCTCGCAAGTTGGATGGTGGAGCGTTCAGCCATGAAGCAAATCTCCGTTACCGGTGCGATGCTGTTCACGCTGTGCCTGCTGCTTCAGTGGGTTGTGTCTGTTGACATGGAGCAAGCGGGGATGAACAGGCCGACAGCCTTCGCGAAACTTGATGAATTTTCCGCGCAATCCCGGCAGGAAAAAGTGCGTCCGCGCATCCGCGTGCAGCCCCGTCAGCCGATTGCCTCAGAATTTCTCCCGTACGAATACGGCTGGCCGGGACCCGGTGCGGTGCGGCAATGCGTCGACTGGTACGCGACGGAATATCGTCCGAGTGGTACAGTCGTCACTCCGCAGATTCGATGCCGTTGGGTCCGCCGTTAATTGCGTAAACATTAACGTTAGCCCGCTCTATCAAGCTCGCATCTGTCGGGGATTGTTGAAACGTCTGCCGCCGGGCGTTTATGGTGGAGGTGGCGGTTCACTCTTGGAGAAGACCGATGCTGAAGACTCTCGCCTGCCTCGCCGCGCTGGGCGCATTGATTGCGATCACGCCCGTTCCGGCAAGCGCCGCTACTGACGGTGTGCAGAACTCGGTTCCGGCCGTGACGCACGACGAAATCAGCGGACGCCGCTACTATTATTATCGGCCGTATCGTTACTACCGGCCGTATCGCTATTATTATCGGCCCCGTTACTATCGGCCGTATCGCTATTATTACTGAGAGAGATCGCGTCTCAGCGCCAAGGCCCGCCGAAAGGCGGGCCTTTTGCTTTGTTGCGCATGGAACTGCGGCAATTTGTACGAAACCCTGAGCGCTCCCGGGCGTTTCCTTTCCGGGTGCGGCCTAAAAAAAGGAGTTCGTCCATGAAGCATGCAATCGCGCTAGCTGCGGCGGCCGGTCTGGCATCGGTCCTGGCTTTGCCGGCGAGCGCAGAAACAAATCAGCGCGGCGATGGCCTGCGCAGCAAGGCGCAAGCTACGCACAAACAGGTCGAACACACCGATGTCAGTTCGCGCCGCTATTATCGCAACTACGGCTATCGTGCTTATCGGCCCTATCGCTACGGCTATTACCGGCCGTATCGCCCGTATTATTACGGACCGTATGCGTATGGTCCTGGCGTAAGTTTCGGGTTCGGTGGCGGACCGCGCTTGGGCGTTTGGTTCTAGTCACAAGCGAGACGAAAAAAGGAAAAGGCCCGCTCGCGCGGGCCTTTCAATTTGATAAAGAGTGAATGGCGCTCCGTAAATTATGCGCCTCTCACTTCCATTCGCGCACATCGACGAAGTGGCCTGCGACCGCCGCCGCCGCCGCCATGGCCGGCGACACCAGATGGGTGCGGCCCTTGAAGCCCTGACGGCCTTCGAAGTTGCGATTGGACGTAGACGCGCAGCGCTCTTCCGGTGCGAGCTTGTCAGGATTCATCGCAAGGCACATCGAGCAGCCGGGCTCGCGCCATTCGAAGCCGGCTTTCAGGAAAATCTTGTCGAGGCCTTCGGCTTCCGCCTGTTCTTTCACAAGACCGGAGCCCGGCACAATCATCGCATTGACGTTGGCGTTGACCGTGTGGCCGGCCACGATCTTTGCGACCTCGCGCAGATCCTCGATACGTCCGTTGGTACAGGAGCCGATGAACACGCGGTCGAGCTTGATGTCGGTGATCTTCGTGCCCGGCTGCAGCCCGATATATTCGAGCGCGCGCATCTTGGAGAGGCGCTTGGCTTCGTCGGCAATCTCGTCGGGGTTGGGCACCTTACCGCTGATCGATACCACGTCCTCCGGGCTGGTGCCCCAGGTGACCAGCGGCGGCAGCTTCGCGGCGTCGAGTCGGATCTCCTTGTCGAAATGTGCGCCGTCGTCGGAATGCAGCGTCTCCCAGTAACGCAGCGCGCGATCCCAGTCGTGGCCCGCGGGTGCTTTCGGCCTTCCCTTCAGGAACGCATAGGTTTTCTCGTCCGGCGCCACCATGCCGGCGCGCGCGCCGCCTTCGATCGACATGTTGCAGATCGTCATGCGGCCTTCCATCGAAATCGAACGGATCGCTTCGCCGGCATATTCCAGCGCATAGCCGGTGCCGCCGGCGGTACCGATCTCGCCGATGATCGCCAGAATGATGTCCTTCGCAGTCACGCCGGGCGGCAATTGGCCGTCGACGATCGCGCGCATGTTCTTCGATTTCTTCTGGATCAGCGTCTGGGTCGCGAGCACGTGCTCGACTTCCGAAGTGCCGATGCCATAAGCGAGCGCACCGAACGCGCCATGTGTCGCGGTATGGCTGTCGCCGCACACGATCGTCGTGCCCGGCAGCGTGAAGCCCTGCTCCGGTCCGATGATGTGGACGATGCCCTGGCGACGATCGAACTCGTTGAAATATTCAAGCCCGAAATCCTTCGCATTCTGCGCCAGCACCGCGATCTGTTCGGCGCTTTCCGGATCGGGATTGGGCAATTTGCGATCGGTGGTCGGCACGTTGTGATCGACCACAGCCAGCGTCTTGTGCGGGGCGCGCACCTTGCGGCCGGAATTGCGCAGGCCTTCGAAGGCCTGCGGCGAGGTCACCTCGTGCACCAGGTGCCGGTCGATATAAAGCAGGCAGGTGCCGTCGGGTGCTTCGTCGACCAGATGGTCGTCCCAGATTTTGTCGTAGAGCGTGCGCGGTTTCATTGGATGAATCTCGATTGCGAGAATGGATCGGTGCAAAGAGCGGATCGTGCAGGTCGCGCGATATCGCGCGGGAGCGCCACGATCAAAGACCAGCCTGAATCGACGCCGTCATCCGGCCGAAAAATCGTCCCGGCAGGCGGTCATGGTCCCGCAGCACGAACGGCGCGCGGACATCCTGCAAATGCCTGGTTCGACGGGGTTTCATGGCCTCGATATAACAATTCAAGACTGAAGCCGCAATGAAAGCGGCCCAATACGAAAAAAGGCCGGACGAGCCGGCCTTTGGATCGACAAGCAATGGACGGCCGGATTACTCGGCGGCTTGCTTGGCCTCTCCGGCGGTATTGCCACCGTGACGGCCTTGAGCTTCGGCGATGCGGGCGGATTTGCCGCGCAGGCCGCGCAGATAATACAGCTTGGCGCGCCGCACCTTGCCGCGTCGGACGACCTTGATCGAATCGATCATCGGAGCATAGAGCGGGAACACGCGCTCGACGCCTTCACCGTAGGAAATCTTGCGCACGGTGAAGCTCTCGTTCAGGCCGCCGCCGGAGCGCGCAATGCAGACGCCTTCATAGGCCTGCACGCGGGAGCGGTCGCCTTCCTTCACCTTGACGTTGACGAGCACGGTGTCGCCGGGCTCGAAATCCGGAATGGTCTTGCCCGCGGAGAGTTTCGCGACCTGTTCCTGTTCGAGTTCCTGAATGACATTCATGGCGAAATCTCCAAATCGGCGGCGCCGGGTCTCGGGTCTGCGCGAGGGCATGACCGACATGCACGGCACGGCAAGCAAGGACTATTTGTCCGGTTTCGGGCGGGTTCTAGTCGAAACCGGGCGGCTTGTCACCCGTCAGATGGGCCTTTTCTGGGCGGTTTTTCAGGCCCCCGAGCAGCCCAGAGGTCGGGACGGCGGTCCTTGGTAAGCCGTTCGGCTTCCGCCCGCCGCCAGGCGGCGACCTTGGCGTGGTCGCCGGACGTAAGCACTTCCGGGATTGGCCGGCCCTCGAACACCTGTGGACGGGTGAAGTGCGGATATTCCAGCAAACCTTCGGCGAAGCTTTCCTCCTGCCCCGACACCGCCTTGCCCATGACGCCCGGAAGGAGCCGCACGCAGGCGTCCAGCAGCACAAAAGCTGCGATCTCGCCGCCCGAGAGCACGTAATCGCCGACCGATACCTCTTCCAGGCCGCGGGCTTCGATCGCTCGTTCGTCCACGCCCTCGAACCGTCCGCAGACCAGGACGACGCCGGCGCCGCCGGATAGTTCAATGACCCGCTGCTGGGTCAATGGCCTACCGCGCGGGCTCATCAAAAGCCGTGGCCGATCGTCACTGCCCGCCGCGTCGACCGCGCGCGCCAGCACATCGGCCTTCATCACCATGCCCGGGCCGCCGCCGGCCGGGGTGTCGTCGACCGACCGATGGGCGCCCACGCCGAATTCGCGGATATCGATCGCCTCGAGCGACCAGGTGCCGGTGCCGAGCGCCTTACCGGCAAGGCTCATGCCGAGCGGACCCGGAAACATGTCCGGGAAGATGGTGAGCACGGAGGCGCGCCAGGTCATGGTGCGACTTGCGCAAATCTATTCCCTCCCCCACGCAACTTGGGCTTGCCCAAGTTGCGCAATTCGATGCGCAAGTCGGGCAGGCCCGACTTGCGTCGGGGGAGGGTTAGGGAGGGGGGTGGACGCAAATCGAGCGTGAGCAATTTACCTCCCACCCGGCCGCTTCGTGGCCGACCTCCCCCGCAAGGGGGGAGGTGAAGAGTTAGGATTTGTTTCGTCGACAGCGACGATCTCTGCCGGCATTTGCACCACAATCTGTCCGCCTGCGATGTCGACCTTGGGCACCGTCGTCTCATCGAAAGCGAGCATCGTGGTCGCGCCGTCCGTCAACTTCAGTTCGACAATGTCGCCGGCGCCGAAATTGTGGATGGCTATCACCTCGCCGAGCGCCTCACCGGAAGCGCTGACAGCGCGAAGCCCGATCAGATCGGCGTGGTAGAATTCGCCATCGTCCGGTGGCGGCAGCTTCTCGCGCTCGACATAGAGATTGACGTTGCGCAATGCCTCGGCGGCATCCCGGTCCGAGACGCCGCGAAAGCGCACGATGAAATCGTCCTTGGCAGCACGCTGCGATTCGATTTCGAGTTGGCGCGCGCCGTCTTCCGTCTGCAGCGAACCGTATTGTGCGAAGGCGTGCAGGTCCCCGGTGAAGGAACGCAGCCGCACTTCGCCCTTGAGCCCGTGCGCGGCGCCGATTTGCGCCACGCAGACTCTTCCACCGCGCCCGCGATCCGGACGCGCGGCCACTTGCGGTTAGCTCGCCGGCGCGGCGGCTGGCTTGGCGGCCGCTTCCGCCTTGGCGGCCTCGGCGCGCGCCTTGCGTTCCTTGCGCGGCACTGCCTTTTCCGGATTGTTGCGTGTCTCGCGCTTCAGCACGCCGGCGGCGTCGAGGAAGCGCTTGATACGGTCGGACGGCTGCGCGCCCTTGGCGATCCAGGCCTTGGCCTTTTCGATATCGAACTTCAGCCGGTCCTTGTTGTCCTTCGGCATCAGCGGATTGTAATGGCCGAGCCGCTCGATGAAGCGGCCGTCGCGCGGTGAGCGCGAGTCGGCGACGACGATGTGATAGACCGGGCGCTTCTTGGTGCCGGCACGGGCCATGCGTAGTACGACAGGCATTTGTTGAGTCCTTTCCGATTTTCCGTTTTTCAGTTCATTTCTTTTTTCCGAGACCGGGAAAGCCACCCAGTCCGGGCAATTTCGCATTTCCTAGGCCGGGCAGGCCGGGGATATTCGGCGGCAGGCCGGGCATGCCCGGCGGCAAGCCGCCGCCGCCCTGCTGCATTTTCTCCGCCATTTTCTGCATCTCTTCGGGGGACGGCATCCCGCCACCCATTCCCATCGCATTGGCAAGTTGCGCCATTGGGCCGCGCTTGGCACCACCCGAGGCCGCGCTCATGGCCTTCATCATGTCGGCCATGCCGCGATGCATTTTCAGCAGTTTGTTGATCTGTTCCGGCGAGGTGCCGGAGCCGGCGGCAATGCGCTTCTTGCGGCTGTTCTTGAGAATGTCGGGGTTGCGCCGTTCCTGTGGAGTCATCGAATCGATAATCGCGCATTGCTTCTTGAGCAGCGAATCATCGAGGTTCGCCGCGGCGAGCTGACTTTTCATCTTCGCCACGCCCGGCATCATGCCCATCAGGCCGGACATGCCGCCCATCTTCTGCATCTGCGTAAGCTGTTCGCGGAGGTCAGACAGATCGAAGGCGCCCTTGCGCATGCGCTCGGCGGTGCGTCGTGCCTTCTCGGCATCGATATTGGCGGCGGCTTTCTCTACCAGCGAAACAATGTCGCCCATGCCGAGAATGCGGCCGGCAATGCGCGACGGATCGAAGACTTCCAGCGCGTCCATCTTTTCGCCGGTGCCGATCAGCTTGATCGGCTTGCCGGTGACCGCGCGCATGGAAAGCGCCGCGCCGCCACGGCTGTCACCATCGACGCGTGTCATTACGATGCCGGTGAGGCCTACGCGCTCGTCGAAGGAGCGCGCGAGATTGACCGCGTCCTGGCCGGTCAGCGCATCTGCAACGAGGATCACTTCATGCGGATCGGCTGCGCGCTTCACCTCGGCGGCTTCCGCCATCATCGCTTCATCGAGCGTGATGCGGCCGGCGGTGTCGAGCATCACTACGTCATAGCTGCCGAGTTTGGCGGCCTCGATCGCCCTTCTTGCGATCTGTGGCGGAGTCTGGTTGGCCACGATCGGCAACGTATCGACGTCGACCTGCTTGCCGAGCACCGCAAGCTGCTCCATAGCGGCCGGACGGCGGGTGTCGAGCGAGGCCATCAGCACCTTGCTCTTGTTCAGCTCGGTCAGGCGCTTGGCGATCTTGGCGGTGGTCGTGGTTTTGCCGGAGCCCTGCAAACCGACCATCATGATCGCGACCGGCGCCGGCGCGTTGAGATCGATGCCTTGTGCGTCGGAGCCGAGCGTCGCCACCAGCTCGTCGTGGACGATCTTGACCACCATCTGGCCGGGCGTGACCGACTTGATGACGTCGACGCCGACGGCGCGTTCGCGTATCCGATCGATGAAGGCGCGCGCGACGTCGAGCGCAACGTCGGCCTCCAGCAGTGCGCGCCGCACTTCGCGCATGGCAGCATCGACGTCCTCAGGCCGCAGCGCGCCGCGCCGCGTCAGGCTGTCGAGAATTCCACTTAGGCGATCCGACAGATTGTCGAACATGCGCTCTTTCTCAAAACGACCGCCCTTCCGGGACGGCCAACGGCTCAAAAGCTTTTGGCGCCCGAGGGCGCATAGCGCTGTCGGGCGGGGACCTCCGGCCTCCAGGGACCGGTCGGCGGTTCAAAAAGTCACATCTCTTGCGAGAGCGGGCGGAAACTAGGGGCCGAGGCCCCCCAAGTCAAGGAAACCGGGTAACGGAGCTTGGCCTAGATCATCCGTTCGCGGTCGTCTGCCGCGCGGGAACGATCACGCCCAGCGTCGTCGTCATAGCCCTTCCGGCTCGAGTAAAATACCAGCGCCATCAGTCCGATACCGACCACCAGCGAGGCGACAACTCCGATGATCATCGCGGCATAGCCGTGCCCGGACATCTGGACATCGGATTCAAGGTTCCAGCCGGTAAAGCCCGCCCAGATCGCAGCGAAGGCGAGGAGGAGAAGTACCGCTATGAGAACCCTGGCACCCATGCCTGCGAGATAGGCACGAAGCCAGGCCGTTCTAGTGTCCCGAATCCGAAATTCGCTTCATTTTGCGGCGGCCTCCGTTGCGAATTTCGGATTCGAGGGACACTAGCAATTCTATGATTCTAGTGTGGTTTGGTTCGGAAGTCCGCTTGACGAGCATGCCGCGACAATGAAGCGGACTTCCGAACCACCACACTAGTGCGGCTTACAGGCTATTTGGTCGGGAAAATCACCTCGATCACCAGTTCATCCTCCGGAGTGGTGCGCGGGTCGGTGACATAGCGCTCGATAAAAAGCTCGCCCGGCTGGATGTTTTTCTCGTCGAAGAAGTTGGTGATCGCTTCGTAGAGGTTCTCCATGCCGTCATAGGCACCGCGATGGACGAACTTGTAGGCCTTGCCGGTTGGTGCCGGGCCGACGGCGAGGTCGCCCTTGGGCGGGTTCTCGAACGGGCCCATGATGGGCACCGCCGCCTTGTATTCGAAGCCGGTATCGTCGGCGCCGGTATAGATCATCATCGCTTCGCCATCCGGCTTCAGCCCGCGGCGGTCGACATATTCGTGCACGGTCCGCAGCGCCTCGACCAGCGTCTCATAGGCGGTGTCCCAGTTTCCGGTGCCGGTGAGATAGACGATGGTCTTTTCCGGCAGGGTGACCTCGACACCGAATTCGTTTTCGTTGGTGACGTTCTCAGCCCCTGCCGGTCCGGTCCAGATCGCGATCGCTGCCCAGACGGCCAAGGATACCGCCAGCGCCGAAACGGCGGACGCGGTCTGGCGGGCGAACGACATATCGGTTCTCCATGATGTGACGGCATGTTCCGATTCGATGCCGACCTTTTCATGACTTAACACGCACACGGCGGCCTTACGTCGCCTAATCCGGCGCCATCGCGGTGTTGGCAAAGGTGTGTCGTTTGGCCCATATAAGCGTCAAGCGGAAAACCGGAACCGCCGGGATCGGCAACATCATGAGCGCGCTCGCCAACCACGCCTTCGTGAAAATGAACGGCATCGGCAACGAGATTGTCGTGGTCGATATGCGCGCGCGTCCGGATGCGATCACGCCGGCCGATGCGCGGGCGGTGGCAGGCGACGCGCCTTACGATCAGCTTATGGCCCTCTATCCGCCGCGCGTGACCGGCACCGAAAGTTTCGTTCGGATTTTCAACAATGACGGTTCGGAAGCCGGAGCCTGCGGCAACGGCATGCGCTGTGTCGCCTCCCGCATCTCCGCCGAAACCGGCAAGGATGCGCTGACCTTCGAGACCAAAGCCGGTCTGATCAATTGCTGGCGCGCGACGGAGCCCGACACCTTCACCGTCGATATGGGCGCGCCGCGTTTCGGCTGGAAAGACATCCCGCTGGCGGAGGAGTTCCGCGACACTCGCGGCATCGAATTGCAGATCGGGCCGATCGACAAGCCGATCCTGCATACGCCCTCGGTCGTCAGCATGGGCAACCCGCATGCGGTGTTCTGGGTCGACGACCCTTACGCCTACGATCTCGAAAAATTCGGCCCCATGCTGGAGCATCACCCGATTTTTCCCGAGCGCGCGAATATCTCGCTCGCTGCGATCAAGACCCGCGAACACATCGTGATGCGTACCTGGGAGCGCGGTGCCGGGCTGACCAAGGCCTGCGGCTCTGCGGCCTGTGCCGTCGCGGTCGCGGCGGCCCGGCTCAAGAGGGCGGATCGCAAGGTGCAAGTGTCGCTGCCGGGCGGCGACCTCGTGATCGAATGGCGTGAACGCGACGACCATGTGCTGATGACCGGCGGGGTCGAATTCGAGTTCGAGGGTCGCTTCGACCCGGCTTTGTTTGCGCGGGCCGCGTCGGCGTAATGCCATGAGTGTCGAGATCGTCACCTTCGGCTGTCGCCTCAATACCCATGAATCCGAAATCATGCGGCGCAAGGCCGGCGAAGCCGGTCTCGATGACGCCGTGGTGGTAAATACCTGCGCGGTGACGGCGGAGGCGGTGCGGCAGGCGCGCCAGACCATCCGCAGGCTTCGTCGCGAACGGCCGCAAGCGCGCATCGTGGTCACCGGCTGCGCGGCGCAGACCGAGCCCGCGACCTTCGCCGCCATGCCGGAAGTCGATCGCGTGGTCGGCAACACCGAGAAATTCGAGGTCGCGGCGTGGCGAGATGCGCGCGCGGCCTTTGAGCGCCAAAACCTTCCGCGTGATGTTTTCGGCATCGCCGCGGAGGAGAAGATCGTCGTCAATGACATCATGGCGGCGCGTGAAACCGCCTTGCATCTGATCGACGGCATCGAGGGCCGCGCCCGCGCCACCGTGCAGATCCAGAATGGCTGCGATCATCGCTGCACCTTCTGCATCATCCCTTATGGCCGCGGCAATTCGCGCTCGGTGCCGATGGGCGAGATCGTCATCCAGGTGCGGCGGCTGGTCGAAAACGGCTATCGCGAGATCGTGCTGACCGGTGTCGACATCACGAGTTATGGACAGAACCTGCCCGGTACGCCGAAACTCGGCGCGCTGGTGAAACAGATTTTAAAGCATGTGCCGGAGTTGCAGCGGCTTCGGCTGTCGTCCATCGACTCGGTCGAGGCCGACGCGGATTTGCTCGACGCGCTTGCTTCGGATGAGCGGTTGATGCCGCATCTGCATCTGTCGTTGCAGGCCGGTGATGACGTGATCCTGAAGCGCATGAAGCGCCGTCATCTGCGTGCCGACGCGATTGCGTTCTGCGAACAGGTGCGGCGGCTGCGCCCGGACGTGGTATTCGGCGCCGACATCATCGCCGGCTTTCCGACCGAGACGCAGGACATGTTCGCCCGCTCGCTCGATATCGTCGATGAATGCTCCCTGACGCATCTGCATGTGTTTCCGTTCTCGCCGCGTCCCGGAACGCCGGCAGCGCGCATGCCGCAGGTCGCCCGCGAGATCGTCAAGGAGCGGGCGAGGCGCCTGCGCGAAAAGGGCGAGACGGCGCTCCACCGTCATCTCGACGGCGAGATTGGCAGCCTTCGGCATGTGCTCACCGAACTGGGATCGACCGGCCGCACCGAGCATTTCACGCAAGTGCGCTTGGTGAGCGGAACGCCCCCCGGCCGCATCCTCGATCTGCGCATTGCCGGCCACGACGGCCACCGTCTGATCGCGGCTTGATGCGATGCTGGTGCGCGAAGGCGAAACCTTCTCCGAAACGCTGACCATGACGCCGGAGGAGGCAAAATCGTTCTCCCGCGCAGCGCGCGATTTCAATCCGCTGCATCTCGACGAGGATTTCGCAGCCAGGAGCCGCTACAAGAAACTGATCGTAAGCGGCACGCAGATGGCAGCGCACCTGATGGCGCTGACGGCAACCAATTTTTCAAAACGTGGCGACGTGGTGGGGCTCGACTTTTCGATTCGCTTCCACAAGGCGATCTACTCCGACGAGACCATCACCCTGACATGGATCGTCTCGAAGGTGACGCCGACTTCCTCCGGAAAATCCGAAGTCGTGGAACTGAAAGGCCGCGTGACGAATGAGAATGGCGAGCTCGCCGTTGTTTCGACCGGTCGCGTTATGGTGTCGGAGAAACTCTGAGCCGTCATTTCGAAGAATGACGATCAGTCTGGTCTTCCTTCCAGCCGCAAGCCGCCAAACCTTCGTGCATATGCGGCGGCACCGGAGCTATGACTCGGATTGGATCGCGATTCTTGTAAAGCGGCACCACGATCTCGCGCGAAAGCAGATGCAAGATCGGCCCGCCGAAGCGTGGCGCGGTGCCGTAAATGCTGTCGCCCACGATTGGCCAGCCCATCGCCTGGCAATGGACGCGGAGCTGATGGGTGCGGCCGGTGACCGGCTCGAGCGCGAGCCAGGTCTTTCTGTCAGAAGCCTTTCCGTCAGAAGCCTTGCCTTCGGTTCGTCCCATTACTTTCCAGGTGCTGGTGCTCGGCTGGCCTTCCGGGTCGACCTTCATCCACCAACCACGCGTTTCGTTGAGCCTTCCAAGCGGCAGGTCGATACTTCCTGCGTCCTCCTCCGGGCCGCCCTCGACCAGCGCCCAATAGGTCTTGCCGATCTTGCCCTGTTTGAAGAGGTCGCCGAGGGTCGCGAGCGCCTTGCGGTGGCGGCCGAGAACGAGGCAACCGGAGGTTTCGCGATCGAGCCTGTGGGCGAGCGATGGCGCGCGCGGGAGCCCGAAGCGGAGCGCGTCGAAATGATCCTCCAAGGCGCCTTTGGTGCCGGCGGCTTTGGTGGCGGCGCCGACCGGCCCGCGATGCACCGGCAGGCCAGCCGGTTTGTCCACCACCAGCATCAGCCCGTCGCGGTAAAGAAGCCGCGCTTCCATCTCTTCCGGTGTCATGCGTAAACCGCTATCACGGCCGCCCATGAATGACACCACCACGGAACCTGAACGCGGAAGCTGGTGGCAGCGCCTGAGCGGCGGGCTGAAGCGCAGCTCGAGCTCGCTTGGCACGGCGCTTACCGACCTTGTGCGCAAGCGCCAGCTCGATGCCGCGATGCTCGACGAAGTCGAGGATGCGCTGATCCGCGCCGATCTCGGCACGGCGACGGCCGCACGCATTTCCGACATCATCGGGCAGGGGCGCTACGACAAGGATATTTCCGAGGACGACCTCAAGGCGGTGATCGCAACCGAGGTCGAAAAAGTGCTGATGCCGGTTGCGAAGCCGCTGGCCATCGAGGGTGCAAAGCCGTTCGTCATCCTGGTGTCTGGCGTCAACGGCTCCGGCAAGACCACGACCATCGGCAAGCTGGCGGCAAAGATGTCGCGCGAAGGCAAGAAGGTGATGCTGGCCGCCGGCGACACGTTCCGCGCGGCTGCAATCGAGCAACTCAAAATCTGGGGCGGCCGTGTCGGGGCGAAGGTGATCGCGCATGAGCAGGGCTCGGACGCCGCCGGCGTCGCCTTCGACGCCGTTACCGCGGCCAAGGCTGAGGGCACCGACGTGCTGCTGATCGACACCGCCGGCCGGCTGCAGAACCGCGCCGAGCTGATGGACGAACTCGAAAAGATCGTGCGCGTCATGAGGAAAGTCGATCCGACGGCGCCGCACGCGGTCCTGCTCGTTCTCGATGCCACGGTCGGGCAGAATGCAATTTCGCAGGTCGAAGTCTTCGGCAAGATCGCGGGCGTCACCGGGCTGATCATGACCAAGCTCGACGGCACCGCGCGCGGCGGAATTCTTGTCGCGATCGCCGAGAAATTCGGTTTGCCGATCCACTTCATCGGTGTTGGCGAGAGTATCGACGATCTGCAGCCCTTCACTGCGCGTGAGTTTTCGCGCGCGATGGCTGGGATGGAGGATTGAGCGCACTATCAAGCCGGGATAGAACCGATCATGGAAAAGAAAGCCCAGCTCAATCCGTTCGTAAAGCTCGCGCTCGATTTCGGGCCGCTGATCCTGTTCTTCGTGGTCAACGGCCGGGCCGGGATTTTCTGGGCCACCGGTGTGTTCATGGCGGCGGTGGTGGTCGCGATCCTGGTGTCCTATGCGCTGATCAAGCGCTTCCCGATCATGACCATCGTTACCGCTTTCATCGTAGTCGTGTTCGGCACGCTCACCATCGTGCTGCAGAACGACGTGTTCGTGAAGATGAAGACCACGATCATCTATCTGTTGTTTGCGGTCGTGCTCTCGGCCGGGATTGTGCTGAAAAAGCCATTTCTGGAAATAGCCTTCAATTCGGTCTTTCATCTTACCGAGGAAGGCTGGCAGAAGCTGACGATCCGCTGGATCGTGTTTTTCGTCGCGATGGCGATCGTCAACGAGATCGTCTGGCGCACGCAGACCACCGATACCTGGGTCGCGTTCAAGACCTTCGGCTTTATTCCAATCACCTTCGTCTACGCGCTCGCGCAGTTTCCGTTGATGCAAAAATATGCGGTCAATCCGGACGAGGCGAAAGGCTGACTTTGTTATCCGTCACCTGAGGGGCCATTGCGACGCAATGGCCCCTCAGGGTGACGGCCCAAATCGTGGCCGTGCATCCTTCGAGGCTCGCCGCTATCGCGGCTCGCACCTCAGGATGACGGAGCAGAGGCCTCGCTTTAATTAGTCTTTCCCGCCAGCGCCCTTTCAATCGCCGGCATCAATACCGCTTTCAGATTTTCCTCGGTGATCGGACCTACCAACTTGTAGGCGATGCGGCCGTCGCGGCCGACCAGGAATGTTTCCGGCACGCCATAGACGCCCCATTCGATCGCGGCGCGTCCATTCGGATCGGCACCGACCGCGGAGAATGGATTGCCATAACGGCCGATGAAGCGACGCGCATTGTCGGGCTGATCCTTGTAGTTGATGCCGACCATGCGGATGCGCTTGTCCTTGGCGAGTTCATCCAGCAGCGGCACCTCGTCATGGCAGGGCACGCACCAGGACGCCCAGACATTCACCAGCGTCACATTGCCCTTGAACTCGGCGGCAATCAGCCCGGGTAGCGGCTTGCCGTCCTGCAGGAGGCCGGCCACAGGAGGCAGGTCCGCCTTCGGCGCCTCCCGTCCGATCAGCGCGGAGGGAATGCGTGAGGGATCGCCGGAGCCGAGCCGGAAGAAGAACAGGGCGGCGAGCGCGAGAAACAAGATAAGCGGCAGCGCCACCAGAAGCTTGCGGCGCAGGCTCGTCCCGGCAGGGGCTTCCGACATGCTCATGCGGCGGATTTTGCAGCGGATTTACGCTCGTCGGAGCGGCGCGTGATGCCGCGTTCCTCGAATTCTGCAAGCGTGCGCGCAAGCGAACGGTTCTCGCCTATGATCCAGCCGATCAGCAGCGCGACGATGAAGCCGGCCGCGGCATAGGATGCAACGATGAAAAAGGCGTGCGGTCCGAGATCCATGGTCCAGCTCTTGATTGCTATCGTCCGGGTGCGAGTTCAGCCTGCATCATCTGCATCGAGCGGACGCGGCGTTTGAGAATTTCGTTGCGCATGGCGGCCAGATGCAGCGTGATGAACAGAAGCGTGAAGGCGATCGCCATCACCAGCAGCGGCAACAGGATGCTCGGATGAATGGCAGGGCCGCCCATCTTCACCACCGACGCCGGCTGATGCAGCGTATTCCACCATTCGACGGAAAACTTGATGATCGGAATGTTGATCGCGCCGACCAGTGTCAGGATCGCAGCCACCCGTCCGGCCCGCGTCGGATCGTCGATGGTGCGCCATAGCGCAATCACGCCGAGATACATCAGGAACAGCACGAATACGGATGTAAGCCGCGCGTCCCAAACCCAATAGGTACCCCACATCGGGCGACCCCAGAGCGAGCCGGTGATCAGGCAGATCAGTGTGAAGGCGGCGCCGATCGGGGCCGCGGCCTTGGCGGACACATCGGCAAGCGGATGACGCCATACCAGCGTGCCGAGCGCGGAAAGCGTCATGACGGTCCATCCGAACATTGCGAGCCAGGCCGACGGCACGTGGATGAACATGATCTTCACGGTCGCGCCCTGCTGGTAATCGTCCGGCGCGCTGGCGGCCAGCCAAAATCCATAGGCGAAAGCAAGTGCGGTCGCAGCCGCAAGCCACGGCAAAATCTTCGCGGAAAGCGACAGGAAACGGGTCGGATTGGCGAGGTCGATTAAAGCCATGACAGATCCAAACTATATGCAATCCAATCCGGCGTCATTCCGGGGCGCCTGCGCAAGCTCGCTTCGCAAGCGTCCCGGTATGATGCAGACGTGGTCTCGTTTGCATTTGTCGCGAACTCGTGGCGAAACTCGGCCCTCAACACGGAATCGTGAACCTACTCCTGCCCGGCGCGCAAGGCCGCAGCCGCGGCAAAGGGTCCGATCACGAGCGACATTAACGTCAGCGCGCAGAGAATCGTGAACGGCGTCCCAAACGGAACCGGCCCGGCCACCGCGGCATTCGAGGCCGTCACGCCGAAGATCAACACCGGCACAGTGAGTGGCAGGATCAATACCGGCAGCAACAGTCCGCCGCGCCGGAGCGTCACCGTGACGGCCGCGCCGATCAGCCCGATGAAGGTCAGCGCCGGCGTGCCGACGAGCAGGGTCGCGGCGACGGCGCCGGTTGCGGCGAGATCGAGATTGAGGAACAGCGAGAGCAGCGGCGAAATAATTACCAGTGGCAACGCAGTGGTAAGCCAATGCGCCAATGCCTTTACACCGACCGCCAATTCGAGCGGCGCCTGGCCCATTGTGAGAAGATCGAGCGAACCGTCTTCCTGATCGGAAGCCAGCAATCGGTCGAGCGCCAGCAGGCTCGCAAGCAGTGCGCCGAGCCACAGGATCGCCGGGCCTATTCGCTTGAGCAAAGCGAGATCGGGCCCGATCGCAAACGGCATCAGCGTTACAACCGACATGAAGAACAGCACGCCGATCATCGCGCCGCCGCCGATTCGGATCGCGACCTGAATGTCACGCTTGAACAGAGCCGAAAGCGCGCTCATGCCGCGCGCTCCAGCTTCAATTCGCGCGCATCGGAAAGACCGAGCGGCAGATGGGTCGCGGCGACCACAATGCCGCCGCGCGCGAGCTGCGCGCGCATCAATTCGAGCAACATGGCTTGCGCGGCGGTATCGAGCGCCGAGGTCGGCTCGTCCAGGAGCCAGAGCGGACGCCGCACCGCCACCAGCCGCGCGATCGACAACCGGCGCTTCTGCCCGGCCGAGAGATAGGCCGCCGGCAAGTCGGCCAGCGATTCGAGCCCGACCGCGGCCAGCGCATCCAGCGGCTTCCCGTCGCCGCCGAGCCATGCGATCCAGAACGAGAGATTCTCCGCGACCGTCAGCGAGGATTTGAGTGCATCGCTATGGCCGAGATAATGCGCCTGCTCGCCGATGCTGCGTTCCGCGTTTCCGCCCGCAAGCGACAATTCGCCATCCGCGATTCGCAGCAAGCCTGCGATCATTCGCAGCAGCGACGACTTGCCGGCGCCGTTGCGGCCGGTCACGAGCAGCGCTTCTCCGGACGCGACCGAAAAATCGAGGCCCTGAAAAACTGCACGGCCGCCCCGCTGGCAGGTCAGAGCTTGTGCCGAAAGATTCAGGATATCAGCCACTTACAAACGCCCCCGAACGCGCCAAGACGCTATCGCGATCCGTCATGCGCATGAAGTCTTTGGTTCATATGGCAGATCGTCGAAAAAGATTTTATAGATCGCAGCTTAGACCTGTTCTCGCCAAGACTTACGTCCTCGATCCCTGCGCGATGCCGGCGCGCCTGGAAAAACAACGTCCTTTCAATGCGTTAGGTTCTTTCGCCAGCGCCGGAACGAAACGGAAGCTCATCTCATGACCTCGCTCGACTCGTTCAAATGCTGCCGCACCCTGAAGGTCGGCGCCAAGTCCTATGCCTATTACAGCCTTCCCATCGCGGAAAAGAATGGACTGAAGGGGATTTCCCGGCTGCCTTTCTCGATGAAGGTGCTGCTGGAAAACCTGCTGCGCAACGAGGACGGCCGTACGGTTACCAAGGAGGATATCCAGGCGGTGGCCGCCTGGATGAAGACTAGGTCGTCCGATCGGGAGATCGCGTTTCGCCCCGCGCGCGTTCTGATGCAGGATTTTACCGGCGTGCCGGCGGTGGTCGACCTTGCCGCCATGCGTGACGCCATGACCCTTCTGGGCGGCGATCCGAAGAAGATCAATCCGCTGGTGCCGGTCGACCTCGTGATCGATCACTCGGTGATCGTGAATTTTTTCGGCAATGCCGGCGCGTTCAAGAAGAACGTGGACGAGGAATACAAGCAGAATCAGGAGCGCTATAAATTCCTGAAATGGGCGCAGAAGGCGTTCGACAATTTCCGCGTGGTGCCGCCCGGTACCGGCATCTGCCACCAGGTCAATCTCGAATATCTGTCGCAGACGGTCTGGACGGCCAAGGGCAAGGTGAAGCTCGACGGCAAGGGAAAGACCGCCGAGATCGCCTATCCCGACACGCTGGTAGGTACCGATTCGCATACCACCATGGTCAACGGTATGGCCGTGCTCGGCTGGGGCGTCGGCGGCATCGAGGCGGAAGCTGCGATGCTGGGCCAGCCCTTGTCGATGCTGCTGCCGGAAGTGATCGGCTTCAAATTCACCGGCAAGCTGAAAGAAGGCGTGACCGCGACCGACCTCGTGCTGACGGTGGTCGAGATGCTGCGCAAGCGCGGCGTAGTCGGAAAGTTCGTCGAGTTCTTCGGCCCCGGCGTGCTCGATCTGTCGATCGCCGATCGCGCGACAATCGGCAACATGGCGCCGGAATACGGCGCGACCTGCGGCTTCTTCCCGGTCGACGAGCAGACCGTCAAATATCTGCGCGATACCAGCCGCAAGGAAGATCGCGTCAAACTGGTCGCGGCCTATGCCAAGGCGCAGGGCATGTATCTGACCAAGACCACCAAGGATCCGGTCTTCACCGACATATTGAAGCTCGATCTCGGCAAGGTCGAGCCGTCGCTGGCCGGCCCGAAGCGCCCGCAGGATCGCGTATTGCTGAAGGCTGTGAAGGCCGAATTCGCCGAAGCGATGGACAAGGAATTCAAGCAGGGCGCCGATCTCGACAAGCGCGTTCCGGTCGTGGGGCGCACGCACGATCTCGGCAATGGCGACGTGGTGATAGCAGCCATCACTTCCTGTACCAATACTTCGAATCCAAGTGTGATGATCGGCGCCGGGTTGCTGGCGCGCAAGGCTGCGGCCAAGGGACTGAAGTCGAAGCCATGGGTGAAAACGTCGCTCGCGCCCGGCTCGCAGGTGGTCGGCGAATATCTCGCCAAGTCCGGCCTGCAGAAGGATCTCGACGCGCTCGGCTTCAATCTCGTCGGTTACGGATGCACCACCTGCATCGGCAATTCCGGTCCGCTGCCGGAGGAGATCTCCAAGACCATCAACGAGGGCAATCTCGTCGCCGCTGCGGTGCTGTCAGGTAATCGAAATTTTGAAGGCCGTGTGAATGCGGATGTGCGTGCGAATTACCTCGCCTCGCCACCGTTGGTCGTAGCCTACGCGCTCGCGGGCTCAATGCAGGTCGATCTCGTCAAGACGCCACTCGGTACCGACAAGAAAGGCAACAAGGTCTTTCTGAAGGACATCTGGCCGTCGACCAAGGAGATCAATTCCTTCATCCGCAAGAATGTCACCAAGCAGCTCTTCGCCAAGAAATACGCCAACGTGTTCAAGGGCGACGCCAACTGGCGCAAGATCGATGTGACCGGCGGCTTGACCTATGCGTGGGACAACAATTCCACCTATGTGCAGAACCCGCCGTATTTCACCGGGCTGCAGCCGCGACCGACGCCGCCTACGGATGTTGTCGGCGCGCGCATTCTGGGACTGTTCCTGGACTCGATCACGACCGACCACATCTCGCCGGCTGGCTCGATCAAGCAGACGTCGCCCGCAGGCAAATACCTGATCGAGCATCACGTGCAGCCGATCGACTTCAACCAGTACGGCACACGGCGCGGCAACCACGAAGTGATGATGCGCGGCACCTTCGCCAATATCCGCATCAAGAACCAGATGGTGCCGGGCGTCGAAGGCGGCGTCACCATCCATTATCTCGACGGCCAGCAGATGCCGATCTATGACGCGGCGATGCGCTACAAGCAGGAGAACGTGCCGCTCGTGGTTTTCGCGGGCAAGGAATACGGCACCGGATCGTCGCGCGACTGGGCCGCCAAGGGCACGATTCTGCTCGGCATCCGCGCGGTGATCACGCAAAGTTTTGAGCGCATCCATCGCTCGAATCTCGTCGGCATGGGCGTGTTGCCACTGGTGTTCGAGGAAGGCAGTTCGTGGCAGTCGCTCGGACTGAAAGGCGACGAGCAGGTCACTATCCGCGGTGTGAACGCAGATTTGCGGCCGCGCCAGAAACTGATCGCAGAAATTGCGATGTCGGACGGCACGGTTAAGCAGGTGCCGCTGATTTGTCGCATCGATACGCTGGATGAGCTCGAATATTTCAGGAACGGCGGCATCCTTCAATATGTGTTGCGGCAACTCGCGGCCTGAAATGGGTCATTGCGACGGCAAATGTCGCAGGCCGGCGCGTTATCGGCGCCGGCCAATTCACCTTTGATTTCAGTGACAATAAATCTTCGACATGCACGATAGGGCGTGATAGCTCGCGGCCTCACATGCGTTAACCTGTCACCTTGAAGTGAATGGCCGGGGACCGCAGGCAACGTTATCACCTTAAGCGCCGGGTCGGGGGGTGACCATGGCCGCTTGACCATCCGAGAAATCTGGATTGCGCATGCGTCTTGATGCTTTCAATACTCGCCTTCTTGTTGCGCTCGGCGCGCTTGTTGTTTTGCTGCCGGCGCCCGATGCGCGCGCGGAGCAGCGCGTACTGGTAGAGTTATTCACAAGCCAGGGATGCTCATCGTGTCCCGCCGCCGACAAGCTGCTCGCTGAGCTTGCGAAAGACCCCTCTATTCTCACGATGAGCCTCGCGGTCGATTACTGGGATTATCTCGGCTGGAAGGACACGCTCGCGCTTCCGGGCCATGCCAAACGTCAGCGCGCCTATGCCGGCGCACGCGGCGATCGCGCGGTCTACACTCCGCAAATCGTGATCAACGGCGTCGCTCATGTGCTGGGCAGCGACAAGGGCGCGATCGATCGCGCGGTCAAGAGCGCCCGTGCCGGCAATTCGCAGAGCGGCTTGGTGGCAGTTCAAGCCGCGGTGGCCGATGGCAGCATTCATGTTGACGTCCCCGCCGCCAAGAATCCCGGTCAGTCCGGAGAAGTCTGGCTGTGCCCGATCAGCAAGCAGGTGCCGGTACAGATCGGCCGCGGCGAGAACAAGGGTCACATGGTGACCTACACCAATGTCGTGCGAGGCTGGGTGAAGCTCGGCGAATGGAATGGGCAGCCGCGCAAATTCTCCAAGCCGCTGGCGGAGATCAACGCCGCGGGCGAGGTCAATTCGTTTGCAGTCGTGGTGCAGGGTGGCAAGCCTGATACGCCAGGCAATATCTATGGCGCGGCAATGGCTTCCTCGATGCAGGCTCCCTCGAACTAGAATCAGCAACGGACCATTCACGAAAAAAAAGGCCGGCGGAAGCCGGCCTTAAGAAACTGGGGATTCGAACCGTACGCGGTGCGTACTATTGACCCGATCCGTTCGAGCTCCAGGGGGCTGGGGGGCTGAGAAATCCGGAACTCTCCGGGATCGGGTCTTAAGGCCCTGTATCTCAATGTTTAGGGGCGAGTGCGGGACCGAATCTGGGCCTTATTGTGGTTCGGTGCACGAGGCCGTGACCGCCTCATAGCGGCGCGAAGAGCGAGTGGCAGACCGCGCTTTTGTGACCACCGAAATCGTCGCAGCTCGGTGCGTGTGAGACTTGCGGACGCCGCCGGCAACGGCAATCATAAAGCTGTCATGCACTGAATTTCAAAAGGAGGCGCCCATGAGCTTGAACCCGGGCGATACTGAACCGAGCGAGCAGCGCGGGGGCGCGCATCCAGGATCGGCGCATGCCCCCGTCAATCAGGTCACCTTTGAACGCCGTGAGCTCGACCGGATCCTGAATGTCTATGGCCGCATGGTCGCCGATGGCGAGTGGCGTGATTATGCGATCGACTTTCTGAAGGACCGCGCGGTGTTTTCCATTTTCCGGCGCGCTTCCGAAGTCCCGATCTACCGCATCGAGAAGGATCCGAAGCTGGCGCGCCGCCAGGGCGCCTATAGCGTGATTTCCGCGACCGGCCTGATCATGCGCCGCGGCCATGAACTGGATCGCGTGCTGCGGGTGTTCGACAAGAAGTTGAGCCTCGTCGCCGGCTAGGCTTGTCCCGGCGCAACGCGGTACGAGCTACGCGAATCGCACCGTGTGCGGACCAGGTCAGCCCGTTTCTACGGAAGTGTCGTGGCACCGTCTCCGAGCGCACGCTGCATCAGCACGCTGTCGAGCCAGCGGCCGTGCTTGTAGCCGATATTTGCGAGCGTGCCGATTTGCGAAAAGCCCAGCGCCTTGTGCAACTCGATCGACGGCAATTGCGCTAAATCGCCGATCACCGCCACCATCTGACGAAATCCGCGCGCTTGTGCCTCGGCGATCAATTCGGCCAGTAGCTTGCGGCCAAGGCCGTGGCGCGCCGCCCGCGTCCGCAACAAGGTAGGGAAAGCCGCCATCCAGCAGCATTTTCCGGCGTGTCGACATCTCGGCTTCGCTCGGCGGTTCGATCTCGAACGAGGCCGTGCCGTGCTCGACCGCTTGAGAATAGATTTTCGTGATGTCGCGCATATCGGCGGGCCGGACGGGACGGATCACGACGTTGGAGGACATGGCGTGGCGGGTTGCAGCGATACGGCGCACGCATCTTAGGGCATGATTTTGAAAATCACGCACCGGATTTCGGAAATGACGGCCTTATGAAAAGAAAAAACGCCCCGGCCAGAAGCCGGGGCGTTTGATTTTTGAAAGCTTGCGGTTCGATCAGCGGCGGTCGCCGACCAGACGCAGCAGCATCAGGAACAGGTTGATGAAGTCGAGATAGAGCGACAGCGCGCCCATCACCGCCTTGCGGCCGGCCGACTGGCTATCGTCGGACGCGTCATACATGTTCTTGATTTTCTGGGTGTCCCAGGCAGTCAGGCCGGCAAAGACCAGAACGCCGATCGCCGAGATCGCGAAATCGAGACCGCTCGATTTCAGGAACAGATTGACCAGGCTCGCGAGGATGAGGCCGATCAGGCCCATGACCATGAACGCGCCCATCGCCGACAGATCGCGCTTGGTAGTGTAGCCATAGAGGCTCAACGCACCGAAGGCGGCGGCCGAGATGAAGAACACGCGCGCTATCGAGGCTTGCGTGAAGGTGATGAAGATGGTCGCAAGCGACACGCCGAGCAAGGCCGCATAGACGAAGAACAGCAAGCGCGCCGTCCCGGCATCGAGCGAGTTGATGCGGAAACTGATGAAGAACACCAATGCCAGCGGTGCCAGCATCAGAACCCACATGAATATGCCGCTGAACAGAAACGTTCCGAGCGGGGTAAAGCCCGTTACGGCGCCGGCGGAATTGGTGACCACCGACATGGTGAAGGTGATGTAGGCCACGACGCCGGTCAGAGCGACGGCGGAGGCCATGTAGTTGTAGACGCGGATCATGTGCGCGCGCAGGCCGGCATCGATGGCTACGGCACTGCCGGCGTAGCCGCCGCGATCGGCTGCAACGTTCCGGTCAAAGTCCGACATGGGTATCCCCTCTCAAGCGCCCGGTTACCGCCGGGCCGGTTTGGCCGCCCTTTTGACCGGGCGGTAGAGATGCCGCGAATGTAGGAGCCCTGAGGTCGCTTTTCCAGCGCCGTTCGCAGCCTGCGGCAGCCTATCGCCCCGATATGGACAAAAATTAACGGCCCCGGACTCGTCCGGGGCCGTTAAGATTTTCCACAAAACCGCGTGGTTGGCGTCAATCCTCGCGCTGTCCGAGCAATTGCAGCAGCAAGGTGAACAGGTTGATGAAGTTCAGATAAAGCGAGAGCGCCCCCATGATGGCGGAGCGTTCAGCCACCTCGCCTTCGAGTTGACCGTAGACATATTCGTTCTTCAGCCGCTGGGTGTCGTAGGCCGTGAGGCCGGCAAACACCAGCACTCCCACGATCGACACCACGAATTGCAGCATGCCGTTCGGCCAGATCAGGTTGACCAGCGATCCGAGAACTACGCCGATCAGGCCCATGAACAGGAACGAGCCCCAGCCGGACATATCGCGCTTGGTGGTGTAACCGAAGAGACTGAGCGCGCCGAAGGTCACGGCGGTGATGAAAAATACCCGGGTGATCGAGGTCTGGGTGAAGACCATGAAGATCGAACCGAGCGAAATACCCATCAGCGCCGAAAACAGCCAGAACAGCAATTGCGCGGTGGCAGGCCGCAGCCGCTCCACCCCGAAGCTGATCACGAAGACCAGCGCCAGCGGAGACAGCATCACCAGCCATTTCAGCGGGCTCACGAACAGCGCGTGGCCGATCGGGGTAAGGTACATGCCGCCCCGAATCTGCGCCGGCACTTCCGCGCCCGCACGTGCGACCTTTGCCGCGAGCGAGGCGTCGGAGGTGACAGACAGCATATAGACGCCAAGCGCCGCGAAGCCTGTGATCGCGAGCCCGATCATCATGTAATTGTAAACGTGCAGCATATAAGCACGCAGGCCCTGGTCGATGACCGCAGACGACGCGCGTCCACCGGCCCTGTCGAACGTGGCTGCATTTCGATCAAAGTCCGACATCATCGAACTCCCATGATTGTCGCCTGGCTTTTGGCGTATCGCCCGGCTGTATCGCCCAAAAATCTCTGCCCGATGTGCAAAAGCGCATCCGCCTCTTTGGCAAAGTCAAAGCGATGATACACCTGTTCAGGGTAAAGATAATGTAGCTGCATCGTCGCAGTTTCGACCGGGCGACGCGGCCGAATGTCGCAAATTCTATAGATTCCGCAGGACCGAGGCCGGCTTTTGCCCGAGAGCGGTGAAAGTGCCGGCCAGCCCGAAAATCACCGTCACGGCAAGCGCGACAAGCGCGGCCACCAGTGCCGGGAGCGGCAGCCACACGAAAGTCAGATTCATGACCCGCGTCACCACGAGCCAGGCCGCCAGCGAGCCGGCGGCGACCCCGAATATTCCGGTGGCGAGCCCGAGCAGCGCATATTCGAGGCCGTAGGCTGCGATCAGTCGCCCGCGCGTGGCGCCGAGGGTCTTCAGGATGATCGCATCGTAGACCCGATTATGATGGCTCGCCGCCAATGCCCCCGCGAGCACAAGGGCGGCCGCGATCAGGGTAATCAGGCTCGCCCCGCGAATACCAAGCACAAGATTGTTCACCACCGATCCGACCGCCTCAAGTGCGTCCTTGACGCGCACGGTGGTGACCGCCGGAAAAGCTGCCGCCACGTCGCGCAGGATCACGGCGTCCTGTTCCGCGGTCCTGTCGCGAAGAAAAGTAAGAGTCGCAATATGCGTATGCGGCGCGCCGGCGAAGGTGTTCGGCGAATAGACCAGCACGAAATTGATGCCGAGGGTCTGCCAGTCGACACTGCGCAGATTGGCGATGCGCGCCGAGATATTGCGGCCGAGCACATTGACCGTCAGCGTGTCCCCGACCTTCAGTCCGAGGCCGTCAGCGATCCGCTTCTCCATCGAAAGCAGCGGCGGCCCGGAATAGTCTTTCGGCCACCATTCCCCAGCCACGATCTGCGAGCCCGGCGGGACGGTTTCGGCATAGGTCACGCCGCGGTCGCTTTGCAACGCCCAGGCCGCTTGCGGCGACGGCTTCATATCCTCGGCGCGGACGCCATTCGCCGACACGATGCGCCCGCGCAGCATCGGCACGCGGTCGGCGGTTGCGTCCGGCGCCGCCTTGTGGATGAAGGTATCGAATTGCGCGGCGTCGCTGTTCTGGATGTCGACGAAGAAGAATGCCGGCGACTTGTCCGGCAGGGATTGCTGGAATTGCCGGCGCAGGTTGCCGTCGATCTGCACCACGATCACCAGCACAGCGAGGCCCAGGCCGAGCGAGAGCACGACCGAGGGCGTGAGCGCACCGGGACGATGGATATTGGCGATGGCGAGACGCAAAGCCGTCATGCGTGCGCGGGGCAGCTTCGCGGCACCCCACATGATGAAGGCTGCAACCACTCGCAGCATCACGAAGGTCGCGGCCGCCGAGGCAACGAAAATCGTAGCAATGCGCTTGTCGTAGGAGAGCGCAATGGCGAGTCCGGCGAGCAGCAGCGTCACGAAGGTAGCGGCAGCGATATAGGGTTTGCGTGGCCAGCGCCGCACGCCCGCCACGGCGTCGCGGAACAGAGCGGAGACCGGGATGTCATGCGCGCGCCCGAGCGGCCAGACCGCAAAAGCCAGCGCCGTCAGCAGGCCGAACAAGCCGGCAAGCGCAAGTTCCGCCGGCTGAATTGCGGGCTCGATCGGCAGCGGAATGATGGCGCCGAATGCCCAGTTGATTGCAAACGGCAAGGCCGCGCCGATCGCAAGACCGATCGCCGTACCAATCGCGGCAATCGCCATGACCTGCACGAGGTAGATCGCAAACACACGACCGCCGGTGGCGCCGAGCGATTTCATCGTGGCGATGGTGTCGCGCCTGCGATCGAGATGGCTGCGCACCGCATTCGCGACGCCGACTCCGCCGACCAGCAGTGCGGTCAGGCCGACCAAAGTCAGGAATTGCGTGAAGCGCTCGATATTGCGTTCAAGCTGCGGCGAGGCATTGTCACGGGAGCGGATTTCCCATCCGGCTTCCGGAAATTTCTTTTCGGCCTCTTCGACCAGGGCCTTGGCGGCACGATCGGTCGCGTCGTTTTGCGGGATCTGCACCCGATAGAGCCAGCGCACCAGGCTGCCGGGCTGGATCAGGCCGGTGGCGCGCACCGCCTCGATGCTGATGAGCAGGCGCGGTCCAAAGCCGATGCCGCCAGCGAGCTTGTCGGGTTCGCTGCGCAGCACGGCGCGGATTTCGATCGGGGCAGAGCCTACGGTGATGCGGTCGCCAACTTTCAGATCGAGCCGCGTCAGCAGCGCTACGTCCACTGCAGCTCCAAACACGCCGCCGCGTTCGGCAATGGCCTGGTCCAGCGGAATGTTCGGTTCGAGCACGACCGTGCCGAATAGCGGATAGGTTTTGTCGACCGCCTTGATCTCTACCAGCGCATTGCGCTCATCGGCAGTGCGCGCCATTGCACGCATGGTGGCGGCGGCGGAGACTTTGCCGCTTTGGTCCAGAAACGCGCGCTCGTCGTCTTTGGTCTCGCGATAAATCAACGCGAATGACACGTCGCCGCCGAGAATGGTGCGGCCTTCGCGCGCAAGCCCCCCGGCGAGGCTGTCCGCCACCGAGCCGATGCCGGCAATCGCCATTACGCCAAGCGCGATGCAGAGCACCAACACATAGAAGCCGCGCAATCCCGCCCGCAATTCGCGGATGGCGAAACGCAGCGGCAACGGCAATCTACTGGAGGCAACGTCGCTCATGCGTTTGCGGCCTCGCGCAACTCCGACTCGATGCGCCCGGAACGCAGCCGCACCACACGCCCGCAGCGGCGCGCGAGCTGCGCATCGTGCGTCACCAGGATCAGCGTCATGCCGCGATCGACATGGCCGCGGAATAGAAGTTCGATCACCTGCTGTCCGGTCTTGTCGTCGAGATTGCCGGTCGGCTCGTCGGCAACAAGGATCGCGGGGTTCGGTGCTAGTGCGCGCGCCAGCGCCACGCGCTGCTGCTCGCCGCCCGACAATTGCGCCGGATAATGCGACAGCCGTTCGGCAAGACCGACGCTGGCAAGCTCCGACGCCGCGCGCTCATGCGCATCGGCAACACCGGCAAGCTCCAGCGGCACCGCGACATTCTCGAGCGCGGTCATGGTCGGGATCAGATGAAAGGATTGAAAAACGATGCCGACATTGCGGCCGCGGAACCGCGCGAGCGAATCTTCGCTCAGCTTTGTGAGGTCTTCGCCCGCTACCTTGATCGAGCCTGTGTCGGCGCGTTCGAGGCCCGCGAGCACCATCAGCAGGGTCGACTTGCCGGAGCCGGAAGGGCCGACGAGACCAATCGCCTCACCCTTGCCGATATCGAGATCGATATCTTTCAGGATATGGACGCGCGCGGCACCTTGGCCGAGCGAAAGATTGACCCCAGATAGAATGACGGCCGGGCCGGAAGCGGGATTGGGTTTTTGCATGGAGGCGATCGGGTTGCGAGACGTTCGGTTGAAATGCGATCTGGCGAATTCGCTTCGGGCGCGGCCCTGGTCATATGGGACACGGGGCAGCGTAATCCATAGTTCTTATGTCGCGATATTGGTGCTTTTGAGTTTCTTTACATTCTTTACATTCGGGAAACATAGCGGCGCCCGCGCCGATACTCCGCTGAAGATCGTGGCTTTCGGGGATTCGCTCACCGCAGGCTATGGCCTGCCGGCGAAGGACGCCTTTCCTGCAAAGCTCGAACGCGCGCTGAAAGCCAAGGGCGTCAATATCGAGATCGAAAATGCCGGCGTGTCGGGCGACACGTCCTCGGGCGGATTGTCGCGGCTCGACTGGTCGATCCCGGACGGCACCGACGGCGTCATTCTCGAACTTGGAGCCAACGACATGCTGCGCGGGGTCGATCCCGCGGTAACCAAAAAGTCGCTCGACGCGATTCTTGCGAAGCTGAAGGAGCGCAACATCGCGGTGCTTTTGTGCGGCATGAAGGCGGCGCCCAACATGGGTGCGACCTATGCGGATGCGTTCGATGTCCTGTTCGAAGAGCTCGCGAAGAAATACGACACCGTGTTCTATCCATTTTTTCTCGAGGGCGTCGCAGCGCAGGCGAAATTCGCATTGCGCGATGGCGTGCATCCGAATGCGGCAGGCGTCGATGCGATTGTGTTAGGCATATTACCGAAAGCCGAGGAGCTGATTGCGCGGATTCGCAAGCGGCGCGGCAGTTAACTCGGCGCAACGGTCTTGCGCTGCGGCCGCGAATCCCGTCAACTATCGATGCTGAGGTTGCCGGGGATTTGTCATGCAACCGTCACGTCCGCGTTCCAGTGAACGCAATCGACGTGAGGTAGAATTGGGAGGTTCTCGATGCCGCGTCTTTTCACCGCGATCGAGATTCCTGCTGATGTCGCGCAGACCCTGACCTTCCTGCGCGGAGGTCTCCCGGGCGCGCGCTGGATCGATTCCGAAAATTATCACATCACCTTGCGCTTCATCGGCGATGTCGACGTGACGGTTGCGCATGACGTGGCTTCGATGCTGGACCGGGTGAGTCGCGCCGCCTTCGAATTGCGGTTCGATGGCGTTTCGTCCTTCGGCGGAAGGAAGCCGCGCGCGGTGGTGGCGAATGTCGCGCCGTCGCAGGCGTTGATGGATTTGCAGGCCGAGCATGAGCGGTTGATGAAGCGGGTCGGGCTTGCACCCGAGGGCCGCAAATACATTCCGCATGTCACGCTTGCGCGCCTGCGCACCTCATCGAGCCGTCAGGTCGCGGATTACTTGAGCGATCGCGGATCGTTCCGCTCGGCGTCGTTTCGTGCCGAGCGCTTCGTGCTTTATTCGTCGCGCGATTCGGTCGGCGGCGGACCGTATGTGGTGGAAGCGGCCTATCCGCTGGAAACCGCTCAGGCGAAGCGCGCGATCTGAGTACGCAGCGTCTGCGGCGTGCCGGTCATGCCGACGAAATCGACGCGGCCGAGGCCGTGGTTCACTGCTTCGTTCTGCGCGCGCGACATTAGAGCGCCCGCCAGCGCGTCGGACTGAAAGTCCGGCTCCGCGATCAGCGTTGCCGTGCCGGTGCGTGCGGCGCGGTCCGGGATGATCTCGACGCTCGCGCGCAACCGTCCTTGGTCATAGGCGCCGACTACGATCGCCTGAGCGGCCAGAAGCCGGAGGCAATGCGCGTCGACCGCGCGGTCGTCGTTGCCGACCGAGAAGAACAGGCAGCGGTCGAGATAATCGAGGCGGAGCAGATGCGCGTGATGGTCTTCAATGCCAGCGGTTGGAAGTACCCTGATGTCGAAGCCGTTCGCGCCCATCTCCGCCTCCCGATTCGGTAAGGATCTGAAGGCTAAGCCCCAATCGGTACCGAATGGTTAACGTCAGGTTGACCGGAACAATCGGGATTGTGCGTCCAGGATCGCGGTCGCGAAACCATGTCCGTCCGACACCATTTCGCGCACCACCGACAGGGGCGTCGCGTGGGGCGATTCCACCTCGCCGACCACGCTGCCGAAATCGAAGGACAGTTCGGCGTCGAATTTGCGGGCCAGTTGCTGCATGCGACGGTTGTCGGCCAGGCAGGCCATGTGCAGGTGCCGGATGCCGCGGTTGCGGGCGGTGAGCAAAGTGCGCTCCAGCAGCGCGGAGCCTACGCCGTGACTTTGCCAGTCCGTTTCGACGCTGAAGGCCGCCTCCGCCTGCTTCGACAGACGGCCGCCGATCGGGCGTAGTTCGGCGGCTCCCCGCAGCGTCCCACTTACGAAGAAGCCGTGCACAACGGCATCGAGCCACATCGAGGGCGTGACGTAACTGCGGATATAGGCGTCCGAAACGCCGCCGCCGAAACGCCGGCCCCGGCTTTCGGTATCCAGGCGCAGCAGATGGTTGCGGTAGCGTGCGGCTTCGCCAATCCACATTTTGCGGATCAGGCCGCTATCGGGCAGCAGGTCTTGCAGGCTCATTCGGGTCTCCTGACATTCGCGTCGGCAGACCTCCTGAAAGCGTCCCCTCCCAGAGACCGCGCGCATGACCCACAGGTCTTGCGCGGCGAATCGACAAGTAATGCTGCGATGCAGCAAATTTAAGACAAGTCCAAGCCGCAAAAACGGGCAGTCGCCATGCGTGCGGCGGCTTAAACCTTCGTCAGTTACGCAAACCTTGCCCTTGCGGTGTCGTTGTTGCGGCGGTTATGGCTGCGCCGCCTGCCGCTGGTTTTCTTATCCCCTCATGATTTCGTCTATTTCCTCGCGCTACGCCGAACTTCTTGCGGATGGCGCCGTCACGCCCGATGCGGCGCAGGCGGCTGCGGTCGGCAAGCTCGATGCGCTCGAACAGCGCCTTGCGGATTACAAGCGCGCCTCGAAATCCTCCTCGCTCGGCTGGCTGTTCGGCAATCGCAAAAAACAGGCGCCGCTGAAGGGTCTCTACATCTACGGCAAGGTCGGCCGCGGCAAGACGATGCTGATGGATCTGTTTTTCGAAGCGAGCCGCGTGCAGAAGAAGCGCCGCGTGCATTTCCATGAATTCATGCAGGAGGTGCACCAGCGCATTTTCGAGTTCCGGCAGAAAGCGAAAGCCGGCGAGATCGCCGACGAGGACGCGGTCGTGCTTACCGGCGAAGCGATCGCGGAAGAAACCTGGCTGCTCTGCTTCGATGAATTTCACGTCACCGACATTGCGGACGCGATGATTCTCGGCCGGCTGTTCACACAGCTTTTCAATCGCGGGGTAGTCGTGGTTGCGACCTCCAACGTGGCGCCCGAAGATCTTTACGAGGACGGCCTTAACCGCGCGCTATTTCTGCCCTTCATCAAGTTTCTGCACGAGAAAATGGATGTGATGCGGCTCGATGCGCGGACCGATTTCCGCCTGGAAAAGCTGGTCAAAGGCAAGGTCTGGTACGTGCCGGCGGATGAAGCGGCGAAAGCACGGCTCGACGACGCCTGGTCGCGCATGACGCTCGGCCAGCCGCCGGTGTCGATGAACCTCACCGTCAAGGGCCACAAGCTGCACGTGCCGCAAGCGGCAATGGGTGCCGCGCGTTTCGCATTTGCGGATCTGTGCGTGCTGCCGCTGGGCTCGGCGGACTTTATCCGTCTCGCGCATGAATTTCATACGCTTGTGATCGACCGCATTCCAGTGATGCGCTTCGGTCAGCGCAACGAGGCCAAACGCTTCATCATTCTGATCGACACGCTCTACGACAACGCAGTGAAGCTGATCGCCTCCGCCGAGGCGCAACCCCACGAACTCTATGTCGCCGATGAGGGGCTCGAATTATTCGAGTTTCAGCGCACGGTGTCGCGCCTGATCGAGATGGGATCGCAGAGCTATCTGGCGCTGCCGCACGGTCCGCGCCGGGATACGGATACGGTGCGCAGCGGGGAAATCATCGATACATGACCGGACCTTGCTCTCATGCCTGCGGTTGCGCGCGGAGATTGTCGGTCAGGATGGCGATGCTGATCAGCAGGACCCAGAGCGGCAATACAATGATGGCCCAGGTCACGAAGTAGCTTCCTGCGAGAAGAGCAAGCGCAAGCGCGTATCCGAGGATCGCGATCCAGCGTGGCGCGATGTTTGTATAGATCACCAGAGTCGACGTCGAAACCATGAAGACAGTTGCAACCTTGGCGGCATAGATATTGACCAGGATATAGGACGCCGCACGCGCGAAGTGGAATGTCTGCGAATTGATCAACGCGGTCGCTTCCGCTGATGAGCCTATGATGATCAAGGCGCCGACCAGCGAAGCGGCGGTGAACAGCACGGCCATGAACAGCAGGGCACTTCCGAAAAAGACGGTCGCGAAGAATTGGTCTTCCTTCGCCCCGAGCCGATCCCGCAGCACACCGATGAACCAGAGAAAGGCGACGCCTGCGAAGGGAATGAGGTTGAGGCCGAAGGCCGCTTTTCGCCAGTCGTGCGCGAGCCATTCGCCGGATTCCGTTGGACTGCCGGGCACCGCGCTCCGGAACAGTGCGAATATCGTCGTAAGCAGGACCGCGAACACAATTCCCGCGATCGCCGCGGCCTTTGGTGTCTTCAACTGTGCGCGGGTGGAAGAACTGGATTCAGGCATGTCTTTGTCCATGACCAGGATATCGGGGTGTTACGCCTGAGCGTCCGCCCAGGCCTTGCGGATCGCCAATACGGGCCAGCGCCAGGTCTTCGGGATAAGGGAATTTCTGATCGATCTCGCGATCGAGCAGCTTAAGTTCTTCTGCGATCGCCGGCAGTCGGTGAGCCGGAAGCGTGTGCAGCAGGTTGTCGATCATCGAGCGCAACCGGCGCACGACCTGAAAATTTCCGGAACCATTCCGCCGTATCTCCCGGAAGGTCAGATAGACGAAGTCTTCCCAGTTCGGGGTCCGAAAGATTACGCGCAGCCTGCCTTCCTCGTCGCGCAATTCATCGGTGCGCAGATGCCTTTCGCCGACGGCGCGCAGCATGCGATGAAGCTGATCGATGGCCAGCACCGCGGTCGTGGGGTCGTTGATGGCGGCGGACAGGGCCCGCAATGCAATGTCGATGGTGATCCGGAACGCGAAGGTCGGATCCTGCTCCATCGTGCGCTCGGATCCCAAGTCGACCGCGTGCCGCAGCTTGTCCGTGTCGACTGCACCGTCGCCGTAGATCAAGAATAGCGGCTCGCCCAACGCAACGAAGTCGCCGACCTGCGGCGCGAACTCGACGACAACCTGCCGGCGGGTGGCTTCCGAAATCAAAACGGGGATGTCCACGGACACCACGATGCCGGAACTGCCGGAGTGAGTAACAAAGGCGCTCGGTTCGCCGAACGCGTCACGCCGGCTTTCGCGAACACCCGGACCAAGGCTCGGTTCGGGATAAACCGTTGTGATGACGTCGAGCGCGTTGTTTCCGACCAGCGACAATATGCTGACTGGCCGAAGCAGCCGGGAGGCATGGTCGATCAGATAGAAGAAGGCTGCAAAGCAAATGATGCCCAGCGAGGCGGCCACGAAGGCAACAAGTTGGCTGACGTCCTTTTCGATCCGGTTTTGCGCGCTGATTGAAAACAGCAAAGTGAAGACGAATATGCCGACGCAGTACTTGATCGTGCGATCGCTGAGCAATGCGGTCGCGATGATTCGCGGGCTTAGCTGTGCGCTGGCAACCTGAATCGCGACCAGCAGCGATGCGAAGGTAAAAACCAAAAACGACAGGTTGGCCGATACGATCGCCTGGAGCATTGCCTGTGCGCCGGGCGTCGCGAGGTCCAGGAATTTCCAGTCCAGTCGTGCATCGAGAAGATGCAGGATGCGGGTCGCGATCAACTCCAGCGGTATCGCGACAAATGGCACGAACCAGAGCGACGACCTGAGGCGACTCGTGACTCCGCGCCAGTTGAGTGTCATCGCCACAAGCCCCGTTGCCGGCGAGCATTTCAACCGGTTTGAGGCGCAGGGTCGCGTATTCCTGAGCGTATTGGTCCGATACCTATGGATGCCTCCTGCGGTCGCCGCGCGATCCGGAATTGGTGCGCAGCCGCTCGATCATCGATACCTGATGGATCGCCCCTCTTCCTGAGGAGGTGCCAAGCGGATTGCTGCTCCGGATGAGGCCGAGCGAGCGCCGCGACAGGGGACACGAGACAGGATTCCGCACCAATCCGCCCCCTTGTGCATCGCAGCGTCGATTTGTGTATGCTGAAACCGTCTCCGCACTTGGCAAATCCGGAACTCGCTGGAATAATGTATATCAGTCACCGGTACTGAACCATGCGCTGTTCGCCTAACGCCTGCTTGTCGCCAACGGCGGGACACGTTAACCACCGCCCCGCCGCGCTTCTGCGGCTTTTCCTCGCATAAGGTTCATTCCCAAATGGCGCGTCCCAAGATTGCTTTGATCGGCTCCGGCCAGATCGGCGGAACGCTCGCCCACCTCATCGGATTGCGTGAGCTTGGCGACGTTGTGATGTTCGACATCGCGGAGGGTATTCCGCAGGGCAAGTCGCTCGATATCGCCCAATCCTCGCCTGTCGATGGCTTCGATTCCAGCATGTCGGGCGCGAATTCCTACGACGCGATCGAGGGGGCCTCGGTCTGCATCGTCACCGCCGGCGTGCCGCGCAAGCCCGGCATGAGCCGCGACGATCTGCTTGGCATCAATCTCAAGGTGATGGAGCAGGTCGGCACCGGCTTGCGCAAATACGCGCCCAATGCCTTCGTCATCTGCATCACCAACCCGCTCGACGCGATGGTGTGGGCGCTGCAGAAATATTCCGGCCTGCCGCGTAACATGGTGGTCGGAATGGCGGGCGTGCTCGATTCCGCGCGCTTCCGCTATTTCCTGGCCGACGAATTCAACGTCTCAGTCGAGGATGTCACCGCCTTCGTGCTCGGCGGCCACGGCGACACCATGGTGCCGCTCATCCGCTACTCGACCGTCGCCGGCATTCCGCTGCCGGACCTGATCAAGATGGGCTGGACCACGGACAAGCGCCTCGATGACATCGTGGTGCGCACCCGCAATGGCGGCGCCGAGATCGTCAACCTGCTCAAGACCGGCTCTGCCTTCTATGCGCCGGCCTCGTCGGCAATCGCGATGGCGGAGAGCTACCTGAAGGACAAGAAGCGCGTATTGCCCTGCGCTGCATGGCTCAACGGCGAATATGGCGTGAAGGACATGTATGTCGGTGTGCCGGTGGTGATCGGAGCGAAGGGCGTAGAGCGCGTCGTCGAGATCGATCTCACCTCCGCCGAGCGTGAGATGTTCGACAAGTCGGCGACTTCGGTGCTGCAGCTCGTCGATGCCTGCAAGAAGATCGCGCCGGATTTGTCAAAGTAAGAAAACGGCGCGGCGTCACCTGCCGTTTAATTCGGGCCTTGGGTTTTGAGGGGGAGTCGAATGAATATCCACGAATACCAGGGCAAGGCGGTGCTGCGCGATTTCGGCGTGCCGGTGCCGAAAGGCACAGCCGCCTTCACGGTCGATGAGGCGGTGAACGCGGCGAAGGAATTGCCCGGCCCGGTATGGGTGGTGAAGGCGCAGATCCACGCCGGCGGTCGCGGCAAGGCCGGCGGCGTGAAGGTCGTCAAATCGCTGGACGATGTGAAGAAAGAAGCCGCGCGCATTCTCGGCGCGACGCTGGTTACGCATCAGACCGGTCCGAAGGGCAAACAGGTCAACCGCCTTTACATCGAAGATGGCTCGGCGATCGCCAAGGAATTCTATCTCTCGATGCTGGTGGACCGCGTGTCCTCGCGCGTCGCCATCGTGGTTTCGACCGAAGGCGGCATGAATATCGAAGAGGTCGCGCACGACACGCCCGAGAAAATCCTCACCATCACCGTCGATCCCGTCACCAATATCTGCCCGCATCATGTGCGACGCGTGTCGAAGGCGCTCGGTCTCGACGCCGATCTGCAGAAGCAGATGAGCGCGCTGCTGACGAAGCTCTACAAGGCCTTCACCGAGAAGGACATGAGCCTTCTCGAGGTCAATCCGCTGGTGGTGACCAAAGACAACAAGCTCGTCTGCCTCGATGCCAAGGTGGGCTTCGACGACAACGCGCTGTTTCGTCATCCTGACATGTTCGCGCTGCGCGACGAGACCGAAGAGGACGAGAAGGAGATCGAAGCCTCGAAATATGATCTCAACTACATCGCGCTCGACGGCTCGATCGGCTGCATGGTGAATGGTGCTGGGCTTGCGATGGCGACCATGGACATCATCAAGCTCTATGGCTCGGAGCCGGCGAACTTCCTCGATGTCGGCGGCGGCGCCACCAAGGAGAAGGTGGCGGCGGCATTCAAGATCATCACCTCCGATCCGAAGGTGAAGGGCATCCTGGTCAACATCTTCGGCGGCATCATGAAATGCGACATCATCGCCGAGGGCGTGGTGGCGGCGGTCAAGGAAGTCGGCCTCAAGGTCCCTCTCGTCGTGCGCCTTGAAGGCACCAATGTCGATCTCGGCAAGAAGATCATCAAGGAATCCGGCCTCAACGTGCTGCCCGCCGACGATCTCGACGATGCCGCGCAAAAGATCGTCGCCGCTGTGAAAAAGGCCGCGTGATGTCCATCCTCATCGACAAGAACACCAAGGTCATCTGCCAGGGCTTTACCGGCAAGAACGGCACCTTTCATTCCGAGCAGGCGCTCGCCTACGGCACCAGGATGGTGGGCGGTACCTCGCCCGGCAAAGGCGGCACCACCCATCTCAATCTGCCGGTGTTCGACACCGTCGCCGAGGCGATCGCCAAGACCGGCGCCGATGCCAGCGTGATCTATGTGCCGCCGCCCGGTGCGGCCGATGCGATCTGCGAGGCGATCGACGCGGAAGTGCCGCTTATCGTCTGCATCACCGAAGGCATTCCGGTGATGGACATGGTCAAGGTGAAGCGCTCGCTGTGCGGATCGAAGTCGCGTCTCATCGGACCCAATTGTCCGGGCGTGATGACGGCCGGCGAATGCAAGATCGGCATCATGCCGGGCAACATCTTCAAGCCCGGCAAGGTAGGCATCGTGTCGCGCTCCGGCACGCTGACCTATGAAGCGGTATTTCAAACCTCGCGCGAAGGTCTCGGCCAGACTACGGCGGTCGGCATCGGCGGCGATCCGGTGAAGGGCACCGAATTCATCGATGTGCTGGAGATGTTCCTCGCCGATCCGAAGACCGAAGCCATCATCATGATCGGCGAGATCGGCGGCTCGGCGGAAGAAGACGCCGCGCAGTTCCTGAAGGACGAGGCGCGCAAGGGCCGCAAGAAGCCGGTGGTCGGCTTCATCGCCGGCCGCACCGCGCCTCCCGGCCGCCGCATGGGCCATGCCGGCGCGATCATTTCCGGAGGCAAGGGCGACGCGGAATCGAAAATCGCCGCGATGGAAGCAGCCGGCATCAAGGTATCGCCATCGCCTGCTCGCGTCGGCAAAACTCTAGTTGAAGTGCTGAAGGGCTGACGGCGCTCGCGAAATACTGATCGGCCCTCCTTGGGCTGGATGAGAGGCCCCGAATCGTTTTCGGGGCCATTTTCATTGCAGCGGAGTTGGTTCCCGTCGATTTAAAGAATGAACGATAATTCAATCCATTGTCATCTAACCGTGGCCCAATCGAGTTCTTATCTGTAAAAGGTACCCCGCCGGGACGCATTTTCAGCCTATTCGACCCGAAATGGCCGCCTTCGGTGGCCAGCAACGCTCTCAGAACGCCATCGATCCAAAACCAGGATCCACGCAGGACAGTCCGCATGTCTCGCCAGGACGCGAATACAGCTTTTGCTCTGACTTCGTTTCTCTATGGCGGCAACGCCGCCTACATCGAGGATCTCTACGCGCGCTATGAGGCCGACCCGGCATCGGTCGATTCCGAATGGCAGGCGTTTTTTAAGAGTCTGAAGGACGATCCGGCGAGCGTTACCAAGAATGCCAAGGGCGCTTCGTGGAAAAAGCCGGGCTGGCCGCCGATCGGCAACGGCGAACTGGTCGCGGCGCTCGACGGCAATTGGGCCGACGCCGAAAAGGCAATAGGCGACAAGATCAAGGGCAAGGCGCAGAAGAGCGGCGTCGAACTCACCTCCGCCGATGTGCTGCAGGCGACGCGCGATTCGCTCCATGCGCTGATGCTGATCCGCGCCTACCGCATGCGCGGCCATTTCCATGCCAAGCTCGATCCGCTCGAACTCGAGCCGGAGAAGAACGAGCAGGAACTCGATCCGCGCTCTTACGGCTTCACCGAAGCCGACATGGATCGCAAGATCTATCTCGACAAGGTGCTGGGCCTGGAATTCGGCACCATGCGCGAGATCGTTGCGATCCTGCGCCGTACCTATTGCCAGACGCTCGGCGTCGAATTCATGCACATTTCCGATCCGCAGCAGAAGGCCTGGATTCAGGAGCGCATCGAAGGCAAGGACAAGGAGATCGCCTTCACCCGCGAAGGCAAGCGCGCGATTTTGAACAAGCTGGTCGAAGCCGAAGGCTTCGAGAAGTTTCTGGACGTCAAATATACCGGCACCAAGCGCTTCGGCCTGGACGGCGCCGAGTCACTTATCCCGGCGCTCGAGCAGATCATCAAGCGCGGCGGCCAGCTCGGCGTGAAGGATATCGTGTTTGGGATGGCGCATCGCGGCCGCCTGAACGTGCTTACGCAGGTGATGGGCAAGCCGCACCGCGTGCTGTTTCACGAATTCAAGGGCGGCTCGGCGACCCCCGACGAGGTCGAGGGCTCCGGCGACGTGAAGTATCATCTCGGTGCGTCATCCGACCGCGAGTTCGACGGCAACAAAGTACATCTGTCGCTGACGCCGAATCCGTCGCATCTCGAAATCGTCGACCCGATTGTGCTCGGCAAGGTGCGTGCGAAGCAGGACCAGCTCGGTGCCACTCCGGAAAACCGCACCATGGCGATGCCGTTGCTGATCCACGGCGACGCCGCCTTTGCCGGCCAGGGCGTGGTCGCGGAATGCTTCGGATTGTCCGAACTGAAAGGCTACCGCACCGGCGGTAGCTTGCATTTCATCGTCAATAACCAGATCGGCTTTACGACTTATCCGCGCTATTCGCGCTCGTCGCCTTATCCGTCCGATGTGGCGAAGATGATCGAGGCGCTGATTTTCCACGTCAACGGCGACGATCCGGAAGCGGTGGTGTTCGCGGCCAAGGTCGCGATCGAGTACCGGCAGAAATTCGCAAAGCCGGTCGTGATCGACATGTTCTGCTATCGCAGATTCGGTCACAACGAGGGTGACGAGCCGGCGTTCACCCAGCCGTTGATGTACCAGAAGATCCGCTCGCACCCGTCGACGCTCGACATCTATACGAAGAAGCTGATCGCCGAGCAGGTTGTCACCGAGGGCGAAGTCGACAAGATGCGCGCCGACTGGCGTCATCGTCTGGAAGCCGAGATGGAAGCCGGCCAGGGCTACAAGCCGAACAAGGCGGACTGGCTCGACGGCCGCTGGTCCGGCATGAAGGCCGGCACCGAAGGCGACGATCCGCGCCGTGGCGTCACCGGCGTCGACATCGCCGAATTGAAGTCGATCGGCCAGAAGATCACGACCGTACCGGCCGATTTCCAGGTTCATCGCACCATCGCGCGCTTTTTGGAAAACCGCAGGAAGGCAATCGAGAGCGGCGATGGCATCGACTGGGCCACCGGCGAGGCGCTCGCCTTCTGCACGCTTCTGCTGGACGGTCACCGCGTGCGGCTTTCCGGACAGGATTCCGAACGCGGCACCTTCTCGCAGCGGCACTCCGTGCTGTTCGATCAGCGCACCGAAGCGCGCTACACCCCGTTCAATCATCTGAGCGAGACCCAGGGGCGCTACGAAGTGCTGAACTCGATGCTCTCGGAAGAAGCCGTGCTCGGCTACGAGTACGGTTATTCGACCGCGGAGCCGAATGCGCTCACGCTCTGGGAAGCGCAGTTCGGCGACTTCGCCAACGGCGCGCAGGTGGTGTTCGATCAGTTCATCTCATCGGGCGAACGCAAATGGCTGCGCATGTCCGGTCTCGTCTGCCTCTTGCCGCATGGCTATGAAGGACAGGGACCGGAGCATTCCTCGGCGCGGCTCGAGCGCTATCTGCAGATGTGCGCCGAAGACAACATGCAGGTCGCCAATTGCACGACGCCGGCGAATTATTTCCACATCCTGCGCCGGCAATTGAGGCGCGAGATTCGCAAGCCGCTGATCCTGATGACGCCGAAGTCGCTGCTGCGCCACAAGCGCGCGGTATCGCGGCTCGATGAACTTGGCGCGGATACGAGCTTCCATCGCCTGTTGTGGGACGATGCGCAGACGCTGAAGGGCGAGAAGATCGAGCTTGTCGCCGACGACAAGATGCGCCGCATCGTCCTGTGTTCCGGCAAGGTCTATTACGATCTCTATGACGAGCGCGAGAAGCGCGGCATCGACGACATCTACATCCTGCGCGTCGAGCAGCTCTACCCGTTCCCGACCAAGGCACTGGTGCAGGAGCTGTCGCGCTTCAAGCAGGCCGAGATCGTCTGGTGCCAGGAGGAGCCGCGCAACATGGGCGCCTGGTTCTTCGTCGACACCTTCATCGAATGGGTGCTGAACCAGATCCAGGCCAAGCATCGCCGGCCGCGCTATGCCGGGCGTCCTGCTGCGGCTTCCACCGCAGTCGGACAGATGTCGAAACACAATGCGCAGCTCAAGCAATTCCTCGACGAGGCGCTGGGGTAACCCGTTTTCCGTCATCCTGAGGCGGCCGCGAAGCGGCCCTCGAAGGATGGCGGCCACCGACCCGGCCGTACATCCTTCGAGGCTCGCCTTCAGGCTCGCTCCTCAGGATGACGGTTCAAGAGAACAGGCAGATTGAAGATGACTGAAATCCGCGTTCCCACCCTCGGCGAATCCGTCACCGAGGCGACCATCGGCAAGTGGTTCAAGAAGCCGGGCGATGCCGTCGCCGTTGACGAGCCGTTGGTCGAACTTGAGACCGACAAGGTGACTATCGAGGTTCCTGCGCCCGCCGCCGGCGTGCTCGCGGACATCGCCGCGAAAGACGGCGAGACCGTTGCGGTCGGCGCGCTGCTTGGCCAGATCAAGGACGGCGCCGGCGTGGCGACCGGCACCGGCGCGCCCGACAAGAAGCAGAGCACCACGGCTCCGATCAAGGCCGGCGCGGACGAAATCAAGGCGCGGCCGCAGGACAAGCTGGAGATGAGCACGCCAAAGCCATCGGACGACATGCCCAAAGCCGCGGGCATGCCCGCGGCGTCCAGTGCTGAAATGCCGCCTTCGGTTCGTAAGCTGTCCGCGGAATCCGGTGTCGATGCCTCGACTGTTGCAGGCTCGGGCAAGGACGGTCGCGTCACCAAGGGCGACATGATGGCCGCGATCGAGCGCGCCGCTTCGGCGCCGACGCCGGTGCAGTCGACCGCTGCCGCGGTGCAGGTGCGCGCGCCTTCGCCGGCTGACGATGCCTCGCGCGAGGAGCGCGTGAAGATGACGCGGCTGCGCCAGACCATCGCGCGCCGCCTGAAGGATGCGCAGAACACCGCCGCCATGTTGACCACCTTCAACGAGGTCGACATGAAGGCGGTGATGGAGCTGCGCAACCACTACAAGGAAGCATTTGAGAAGAAGCATGGCGTGAAGCTCGGCTTCATGGGCTTCTTCGTTCGCGCCTGCGTACAGGCGCTGAAGGACATTCCCGCGGTCAATGCCGAGATCGACGGCGCCGACCTCATCTACAAGAATTACTATCATGTCGGCGTTGCGGTCGGCACCGAGAAGGGTCTGGTGGTGCCGGTGATCCGTGACTGCGATCACAAGTCGCTGGCGGAGATCGAGAAGGAGATTGCCGATGCCGGCAAGCGCGCGCGTGACGGCCAGCTCAAGATCGAGGACATGCAGGGCGGCACCTTCACCATCTCGAATGGCGGCGTCTATGGTTCGCTGATGTCGACGCCGATCCTGAATGCCCCGCAATCCGGCATCCTGGGCATGCACAAGATTCAGGAACGGCCGGTCGCGATCGCGGGCAAGGTGGAAATTCGTCCGATGATGTATCTGGCGCTTTCCTACGATCACCGCATCGTCGATGGCCGCGAGGCGGTGACGTTTCTCGTGCGGGTGAAGGACGTGCTGGAGGATCCGGCGCGGCTGGTTTTGGATTTGTGATTCTCGCCGTAAGACAAAGTTCAGGACCGCTTTGCTCTTGCTGCGTCAATCGCCCGATCGAGCGCTTTGCGGAGCTCCCCCATCGCGGCATTTGCATCCTTGGACGGGGTCATGGCGTAAATGAGTGATGTACCATCGGCGGCGCGGATCGCGTTGCTCGAGATGATGGCGGTGGTCGGCCGCCCGTCTTTGTCGCGCCCTTGCGAATTCAGCAGGCCGCCATGCATCACGAACCAGCGGCCGTAGACGGCGTGCGTGTTGACGCCGAGACTATACCAGCTGGTGCCTTCGGACTTCCATTTCGTCTTGGCGCTGTCGATCCAGTCCTTGGCGGACTGGGGCAGGAAAGGATGTGCCGGATCGAAAATCTTCAGGAAGGTCATGTAATCCGCCGGCGTGATCGTCCAGCCGCCGGCGCCCGAGAACAGCCGCCAGTCGGAATGCAAGCGGGCGCTGCGGATGCCGAGCTTATCGAAGACGGCGGCGCGGCAGAAATCCTCGTAGGGCCTGCCGCTTTTTTCCTCAATTATCTGGGCAAGCGCGATGTAGTTCGTGTTGCCGTAGGAAAACGCCGATCCAGGATCGCGCGCCAACTTGCGCCGGAAGTGTTCCTGCAAAAGCGGCCCGGGCGATGCATCGCCGCCGAGGCCGGCCTCGGCGCGTTTGCGAAAGATGCCGTGGATCGGATCGCCATCCGAATTGCCCGGAAGTCCCGAGCGATGCGCGAGCAGTTGCTCGACGGTGACATCCATCAAGCGCGTGTCAGCCGGCGGGCCAAAATTTCTGAAATATCCTGGCATTGCGTCTTTCATCGGGGTCGTGAACGATAGTTTTCCCTCGCCGATGAGAGTTGCGATACACGCGCCGGTCACCGCCTTCGACATGCTGCCGATGAGAGTCGGCGCATCGGGATTGGCGTTGAAGCCGCGCGAGAAGACAGGCCGGCCCGCAATCTGGACCATCGCGATCGCCGTCTGAGGCTTGTACTTCTGCACCCAGTCGTCGAACGCGCTTTGGAACGCAGCTGTCGGCGGCGGAGGCGCCACTGGTGCGGGCTGGGATAGCGCGGGCCCAGATGCACACAGCGCGGCAGCCATTCCCAGCGCGAGAAGTGTATGGCCGACATATGTCATATATAGATTATCCGGCCGATGCGGGTTGTCTGCAACCTGCGGGCAATCTAACTAGGGATCACGTCCCCACTTTAGACGTGCAGCCGGCCCCCTCGGTTCAATGAATTGCGAGCAGTTTCATGTCCTACGATCTCATCGTCATCGGCACCGGTCCCGGCGGCTATGTCTGCGCCATTCGCGCGGCACAGCTCGGCATGAAAGTGGCGGTGGTCGAGAAACGCGCGACTCCCGGCGGCACTTGTTTGAATATCGGCTGCATTCCCTCCAAGGCGCTGCTGCATGCTTCCGAGTTGTTCGAGGAGGCAGGTAACGGCTTTGCCAAGATGGGCATCGGCGTGTCGAAGCCCAAGCTCGACCTGAAGGCGATGATGGCGTTCAAGGACGAAGGCGTGTCCGGCAACGTCAAGGGCGTGGAATTTCTGTTCAAGAAGAACAAGATCGATTCGATCACTGGCACCGGCCGCATCCTCTCCGCCGGCAAGGTCGAAGTGACCGTGGCTGACGGCAAGACGCAAATTCTCGAAACCAAAAACATCGTCATTGCAACCGGCTCCGATGTCACCAAGCTGAAAGGCGTCGAAATCGACGAGAAGCGCATCGTCTCGTCCACCGGTGCGCTTGAGCTGGAAAAGGTGCCGGAAAATCTTTTGGTGATCGGCGCCGGCGTGATCGGACTTGAACTCGGTTCGGTGTGGCGTCGTCTCGGCTCCGAGGTGACGGTGGTGGAATTCCTGGACGGCGTGCTGCCGGGCATGGACGGCGAAATCCGCAAGCAGACGCAGCGGCTGTTCGAGAAGCAGGGCATGATCTTCAAGCTCGGCTCCAAGGTCGTAGCGGTCGATAGCTCCGGCAAGAAGCTGAAAGCGAAAATCGAGCCGGCGAAAGGTGGCGCGGCGGAGACGCTGGAGGCCGATGTCGTGCTGGTCTCGATCGGCCGGGTGCCCTACACCGAAGGGCTCGGTTTGAAGGAGGCGGGCGTCGCAATCGACGAGCGCGGCCGCGTCGTGGTCGACGATCATTTCCAGACCAATGTGAAGGGCATCTACGCGATCGGCGATGTAATTCGCGGGCCGATGCTGGCGCACAAGGGCGAGGACGAAGGCATCGCGGTCGCCGAAATTCTTGCCGGCCAGGCCGGCCACGTGAATTACGACGCTATACCGAACGTGGTCTACACCTATCCGGAAATCGCTTCGGTCGGAAAAACCGAAGACGAGTTGAAGCAGGCTGGTATCGCCTACAATGTCGGGAAGTTTCCGTTCACCGCCAATGCGCGAGCCAAGGTCAATCACACCACCGAAGGCTTTGTGAAGATTCTCGCCGACTCCAAGACCGATCGCGTGCTCGGCGTGCATATCATCGGCCCCGATGCCGGCACCATGATCGCGGAAGCTGCGATCGCGATGGAATTCGGCGCGTCGTCGGAAGACATCGCGCGCACTTGCCACGCCCATCCGACACTGAATGAGGCGGTGAAGGAAGCGGCTCTGGCGGTCGACAAGCGGCCGATTCATATGTAGTGCGCCGTCATCGCCATGACGAGTTGGGAGTTTCAGTGGCCCGCACTAATCAAAACAAAATCGCCCTCATCACCGGAGCCGCCGGTGGTCTCGGTCAGGCATTCGCGAAACGCCTTGCGGAAGACGGCGCGGATATCGTGCTGGTCGATATTCAATCCTGCGACGAGACGGCAAAGCTGGTGCAGACGGCCGGCCGCAGCGCCATGCCGGTTCTCTGCGACATCACGTCGGAACAAGCGGTCGCCTCGCTCGTAACCGAAGTCGAGCGTCGTTTCGGCCGATGCGATATCCTGATCAACAATGCCGGCATCTATCCGATCCAGCCGTTCGAGCAACTGACCTTCGCCGACTGGCGGCGCGTCATGGCGCTTAATCTCGATGCCGTGTTCCTGATGACGAAGGCCTTTGCGCCCGGCATGAAGCATCGCGGATGGGGCCGCGTGATCAACGTCTCGTCTTCTACCTTCAACATGGTGGCGTCGGGCTACGCGCATTACATCGCAAGCAAGGGCGGCGTGGTCGGCTTCACGCGAGCGCTCGCGACCGAACTTGCCAATCACGGCGTCACCGTGAATGCGATCTCGCCGAGCCTGACGCGCACGCCCGGCACCGAAGCACGCACGCCGCGGCCGGGCCGCAGGGACATGGACGAGGAATTCGAGCAGATCGCGAAGCTGCAGGCGATCCGGCGCGTACAGGTGCCGCAGGATCTTGTCGGCGTCGTGTCGTTTCTCGTCAGCGACGACTCGGCCTTCATGACCGGCCAGACGCTTTATGTCGATGGTGGGATGGTGCGGGTTTAGACCGGCAACGAAACCCGGAAGCTCCACGCCTTTTTTTCCAGTCGCATAATGTGTTAGCGTCACGGCAGTCGAATTTGCCGGCTGCAACCGAACCCTGGAGGCGCGCGTGCATCGATACCCTGGCCTTTTCACAACCCTGCTCTCAACCGCTGCGATCGTCGGTGCTGCCGGCGTCGCTTCGGCGTGGACCTCCATCGATAAGGCGCCCGCCATCGCTGACATCGTTGTGCCTGTGCAAATGGGTGGCATGGGCGGCGGCATGGGTGGTGGCGGCATGGGTGGTGGCGGCATGGGTGGTGGCGGCATGGGCGGCGGCGGTATGGGCGGCGGCGGTATGGGCGGCGGCGGTATGGGCGGCGGCATGGGCGGCGGCGGCATGGGTGGTATGGGCGGCATGGGTGGTGGTGGCGGCGGTATGGGCGGAATGGGAGGTATGGGTGGCATGGGAGGCGGCGGAATGGGTGGCATGGGCGGCAACGTCAATGTCAACCGCAACGTCAACGTGCATGTCCGCGGCGTCCGTCCCTGGTCACGCCGTGCCTGGTACGGCACCGCGATTGCCGGCATCACGCTTGGCACCATCATCGCCGTCAGCGCGGCTCCCGCGCCGCCGGCCGATAATCTCTGCTGGTTCTGGACCAGCCCGTCGCAAAACGAGGGTTACTGGGACTGGTGCGTCCCGCCGCGTTAAGCGGACGTCCGGGCCAAGCTCGCGACCAATCGCGGAGTGACACAATTGCGGGGAAGGCGGCACGAGCGGCCCCCGCAACCAATGGCATGACCTCCGAGTCTCCAATCTCCGCGGCGCCGGTTCAGGCCGCACCCTTCAGCGGGCTGCTCGCGATTTTCGCAGTGGCCATCTTCGTCAGCGCGGCGCTGCTGTTCGCCGTGCAGCCCATGTTTACGAAGATGGTACTGCCGCAACTCGGCGGCGCCGCCGCGGTGTGGTCGGTTGCGCTGGTCTTCTTCCAGACCGCCCTGCTTGCCGGCTACGCCTATGCGCATCTGATCACGCGCCTTGTGCCCGGGCGCCGCTCGCTCCTCATCCACATAGCGGTCAATGTCATCGCCTGTTTCGCGCTGCCGCTGCACATCGCGCAGGGCTTCGGTCCGCCGCCGCAATCGGGCGAGGCGGCGTGGCTGCTCGGCCTGTTCGCGATGTCTATCGGGCTGCCGTTCTTTGCGCTCGCAGCCAATGGCCCGCTGTTGCAGGCATGGTTCGCGCGGACGAGCCACCCGGCCGCGAAGGATCCCTATTTTTTATACGCCGCGAGCAATGCCGGAAGTTTCCTTGCGCTCGTCTCCTATCCGGTTGCGATCGAGCCGTTCATCCGGCTCGGGCCGCAGACCTGGCTCTGGACCGCGGGCTTCTATCTCCTGATTGCCTTGGTCGCAGCCTGCGGCGTGTTGATGCTGCGCTATCGAGGCACCGCCGCGCAGGATGAAATTGAAGCCGCAGCGCCACCGCGCTGGAGCGACATCGCCTGGTGGGTGTTTCTTGCAGCGGTGCCGTCCGGCTTTCTGATCGCGGTAACCGCGCATATCGCAACCGATGTTGCGGCGGTGCCTCTGCTCTGGGTGCTGCCGCTTGCGCTTTATCTCGTTACCTTCGTGATCGTGTTCCAGACACGTCCTGTCATCCCCCACTCGCTCGTCGTCAGGGTGCAGCCGGTTTTCATTCTCGCGCTCGTGGCCGCATTCGTGCTCGGTCCGATCGAATCGATCGTGGCTTCGATAACGCTGCATCTCAGTGTGTTCTTCGTCTGCGTCCTGATGTGTCACGGCGAACTCGCCCGCCGCCGGCCGCCGGCGCGCTACCTCACCGGCTATTACATGTGGATCTCGGTCGGCGGGACGATCGGCGGCATAGCAACCGGGCTGGTCGCACCGCATGTCTTCAACTGGATCGCGGAATATCCACTGCTGCTTTTGTTCGCGGTGCTGTGCCGGCCGGGTCTCGCATGGCCTTCGCGCGGAAGCGGACAATATGCGCTGTTCGGCGCACTCGCCGCAGGTTTGCTGGTGCTGATCGCGGCGGTGGCATTCGATCTGCAGCCCGGAACCAGCCTGCTTTATGTGATCGTCGGCCTGCTGATCGGCCTGACGGTGCATTTCTGGCAGAAGCCGCTTTCGTTCGCCGCCATCGTCGCCGTGGTGTTCGTGGTGAATTTGTCCTTCCGCGAGAACCAGACCATTCATCTGGTGCGGAACTTCTTCGGCGTGCTGAGCGTCGTGGATTCCTCGAACGGTCAATATCGCGGGCTGTGGCACGGCACGACCAGCCAGGGCACTCAAAAGATGCGCGACGACGACGGCAACCCGATCAAGGGCCGGCCGGAAATGATTTCCGAATTCTTCGAAGGCGCCGGCATCGACCAGGTATTCAAGGCGGTGCAGGCAAGGAAGAACGGTCCGATCGATTACGCGGTGATCGGGCTGGGCACCGGGACGCTCGCCTGCCAGCGCCGTCCGGGTGACACGCTCACCTATTACGAGATCGATCCGGATATCGTGCGCATCGCATCCGATCCCAAACTGTTCGGATTCGTGGCCGAATGTGCGCCGGACGCGCCCATTACCGTCGGCGACGCAAGGCTGAAGCTCGCCGACGCGCCGGATGCAAGCTACGACCTGATCATGATCGACGCCTTCATCGGTGCGGCTATCCCGGTCCATCTGCTGACACGCGAGGCAATCGCGCTCTATTTGCGTAAGCTGAGGCCGGACGGCCTTATCGCGATGCACATTTCCAACAAGAATCTCGAACTGGCTTCCGTCGTTGCCGGCGTCGCTGAGGCGAACGGCGTCATCGCTCGCGTCTATGACGGCGGCGACGTGGAGGAGGATGCCGAGCGCTATCTGTGGGTGCCGCGGGTCGCGGCGATTGCCCGCCGCGAGCAGGATTTCGGCGCGCTCGCGAAGTCGGAATATTGGCCGGTCTACGAACGCGATGCGTCGCAGCGCGTTTGGTCTGACGACTATTCCAACGTCGTCGGAGCGGTGCTGCGCAATTTGCGCAACCGGAATCAGAGCGGAGGAAATTGAGGACGCCCCAAGACAAAGAACGCTCGCAACGGGGCATAACGGACATGGCGGAGCCCGCCGCCGGGTCTCCTCCCGTCGAAAATAAGCCATTTCAGACATTGCCCCGAACGCCCGGAGAGATTAGCGCGGCAATCGAGCCCGTAGGCGCCGCCAAGGAAACGGGACAATCAGCAGCGCGAATGCAAGCAAACCGAGGCACACACGCCACCGGACACGCTCGCGCGCCCGCGCGCGGACTTCACCCATGACGAACTGCTCACCCTTGAGCATCTCGCCGTATGATTTCAGAAATGAGGAAATGCGCTGCATCGCCGCGTCGTCCAGAGCCTCGCCCTGCGTGCGGTGGCGGCGTTCCAGATCGATCAATTGCTCCGCCGCCATGCGATGCTTTTGCGCATACTCGCCGGCGTCCTGGTAAGTGGCGGCTTCCGCCTTGGTCAAATATAGATTGCGCAAGGACGGCATCGCCGTCTCTAGTATGTCGAGCAGCGGCTGGTCCGCGCGCGGCGCTGCGGCGAATTGCAAGGCTGAGCCTAAGAGCAATACTGCCGCGCTCCATCGGGCTGTCGCGAATGCCGTGCGCAGCGCAATCGAGCGATCGCCGCGCACGAGCGGATAGACCAGCCCCGCGAGCGCCAGCGAGGCGCCGAAGGCGCAGACTATGGCGGCTCCGGTCGGCAGATCGAAGGCAAACGAGACCGCGATGCCCGCGGCAGATGTCAGCGTGCCGGCGGTCCATCCGATCGCAAGTTGTCTGGAAAGCGATGACGCGAACATCACGCCAATGGTCGCGGGAACGATCAAGAACGAAAATACCAGCAGCACGCCGGCAAGCGCCACCGAACTCGTCACCACCATGCCGAACGTCGCATAGAACACGAAGTCCCAGACGATCGGTCCGGATTGCGTCAATCTCTCGCGCAACACAAAATGCAGGAGCGCGACGCCGAGATAGAGTGGAACGATGACAATAACTTCGTTAAGGCCGCTGGTGAGAATATTTCCGGTCAGGATCTGTTTGAGATGTTCGGCGCCCTGCGGCGCGCGATCGATCAGGAGGATCGCGGCCGCCGCCGCGACCACATAGATCACTCCGATCAGCGCTTCCTGCGGCACACGCTTGGCCCAGCCGCGTGTGAACGCGAGCAGCACCGCCGCGAGCAAGGTGAAAGCCAACGAATATCCATAGGTCGCCAAGCTCTGCGCCGGATGGCCGAGCATGAAGGCCACGGTCGCGCCGAGCGCTGCGATCTGCGCCAGCGCGAGATCGACGAAGATGACTTTGCGGGCGAGCACTTGAATCCCGAAATAGGCGTGGATGCCGACGAGGCAGACAGCGACCAGAAACGAAGGCCACAAAAATCCGAGCGCCTCGCTCATGGCGCAGCCGCCGCCGCGATCAGCGCTGCGACATTGGTGTCGAAGAGTGAGATGTAATCGGACGCTTGCGGCAGCGCGCCGACGGACGCCGCCAGCACCACGACCGAGGCGCCGGCTTTGCCGGCCACAAAGGCCACGTCGCGTTCCGGCTCATGCGGCTCGCGCACGACAAGGCGCACGCCGCGCTTTTTCATAGTCTGGATGATGCCGTTGAGATGCGACGGCGACGGCGGCACGCCGGGCTTGATCTCGATGAGGCCGACAAGATCAAGGCGAAAACGGCGGGCGAAATATGGCCAGCTGTTGTGATAGGCGACGATTGGCAGCCCTTTCAGGTGCTTAAGTTTCGTCTCCCATTCGGCGAGCTTGCCATCAAGGCGCGCGAGAAATGCCTGCCGGTTAGCTTCGTAAACTTTCGTGTTGACGGGATCGATCCGCGCCAGTCCTTCAAGAATATTGGCGGTGATGATCTCGGCATTTTTCGGATCGAGCCAATAATGCGGATTGCCGCTGCCATGTGCATGACCGTCGCCCGGTCCGACGGTGACGCCGCGGACTTCCAGCGCTGCGATGCCAAATGAGGCATCGACATAGCCGGCGCCGCCGCGCTTGATCTCGCGTGTCGGCGACGCGAACAGCAAGCGGTCGAGCCAGAGATCGTAATCCAGCCCGACGCGCACCACGAGGCGCGCATTCTTCAGCCGCACTACGTCCTGCGGCTTGGGCTGATACTCCTCGGCGTCGAGATTGGCGGGCACGAGGCTGGTCGCTTCGATGCGGTCGCCGCCCACGGCTTGCGCCAGGCTGCGCAGATCGGTCGTCGTGGTGACGACCGCAATGCGCTCATTGCGGTGCTCTTGCGCTTGCGCGAGCGTCACCGAGAGCGCGACGCACAGGCCGGCAAAAAACGGGTGCAGTCCCATCGTCATGAACGAAACCGAGGGGACCAATGGCCCCTCGTATTCGTGGTCCTACTTGACCCAGATGCTCTTCGGCATCAGGCAGTGAACGTTCTTTTCGGTGTCGGACATGGCGCCGACCCGGCAATCCATCGCGACGCTCGCCAATCCGTAGGCGTCGAGGCGGGCGACCTTCTTTTCCGACTCAAGCTTCTTGATCATTGCCATCGAGGCTTCGTTCATCGCCTTGTTCAGGTCCGCGTCCTTGACATGCGACACCAGGTATTTCGGCGTATCTTTCGTGGGCCGCTCCATGTCTTCCTTGTCGCTCGCCTTTTTCGGATTGAGGCAGTGGATGCCCTTCTTGACGTTGACGACCTGCGAGACGCGGCAATCCGAAATCGTCGGCATGATCTTTTCGGCCTGCTCGGCGGAAATACCGCGCAGCTCCGACAGGAGTTTGATGGTCTGTGCCTTGGCTTGTGTCCAAGCTTTGTTCATATCCTGGTCGAAGCCCATGCTGATCCAGGATTTCGCCGTCTCGATGCGCGGGAAGTCGAGCGGCTTGCCCTTGATGACCTCCACCGTGAGATTGAGCTCCCGGTAAGCGGTCTCGATCGCGGTGAGATTTATTTCGCCGTTACCCTGACCGGCGTGAGAATCACCGGTCCATAACAAGGCGCCCGGCACGTATACCGGCACATAGAGCGAGGTGCCGACCACGAAATCTCGGATATCCATGTTGCCAGCATATTCTCCCGGCGGCACGCTGCTATAGCGTCCTGGTTCCTTGCGCGCGACGCCGAGCGTTCCGGGGAAGGGTTTCAGCGGAAGGACGACGCCAGGCAGGAACTCGGTCGTCATCTTGTCGAGGTCGAGATAAAGATATTTGACCTGGCCGTCGGAATACACCGTCGGGAATTGGCCGAACATGCCGGGGACGTTGAAGTTCGTGGCATAGGCGCGCGGCACGATCTTGTTTAGCGTCACTTTCAGCACATCGCCCGGTTGCGCTTCTTCGATATAGATCGGTCCCGTCAGGGTGTGCGGTCCGCGGCCGGGAAAGTCCGTGCGCGTCTTCTTGATCTGCTCGATCGTCGTGCCCGGCACGATTTGATTGTGGCTGTGCATCATCGTCTCGAGCGCGACGCTGTCTCCGGATTTGATCCGCAGCACCGGCGGCTGTGCGTTGTCGAACCAGCCCCATTGAGTGGTGTCGAGCGTGGCCGGAAGCATATGCAGCTTCTTGCCATTTGGCAGGTTCAGAATTCGAAGGTTGGGATCGGCGGGCCCTACGCCCGGATAACCGGAATTGAGTGTCGCGGTCGGCGGGAACGCCGGCGACGCTGGATTGGCGGCGGGAGCGGGAGCTGGCGCCACTACAGGCGGCGGTGTGGTGGGAGCCTGCGCGGCTGACGGTGACGTTTGCGCAAGCACTGCGACGCCGATGATCAGAGCGATATTTGCGCCGGGTGCCAAGCGAGGCAGCAACGTTACTCGAGTCATTTAACCTCTCCAATCAGCCAACATTCGTTGATTGCGTTTGATGGCATTTAGATCAGCGTAGACCTTTTTGGCGCGCTGCGGCAATCACCCCCCAGACGCCCCCTCCTTCGAGACGCCCGCTTCGCGGGCACCTCTGGATGAGGGCGGATATGTTTCAAGCTCAATGCTTCTCAGGCTAGAACAAATGTATCGCGTGCGGCGCGAGCAGGCCGATCGCCATGAACGCCATCCCGAGCAGCGCCAGCCCCATCGACACGTAAGTCAGGATCAGCATCCCGGTGATGACGGCCGCCGAAGCGAGCACGATCGCGATCTGGAACGCGGCCGATGCCACCTCATAGTGATGATATTTGGCCAGCGCATCGTCGCGCTTGTGCTGCTCCACAATGGCGCGCTTCGCCAGTTCGGTAGTGCCTTCGCCCTTGCCGTCACCGGCTTCCGGCTCTGAGCGGTAGCGCGCGGCGGTCTTTTCCCATTCGTCGATCTGCTTCCGCAGCGCCGCCTTTCGGGCTTCGTCGTTAGTGGTCGCAAGCTCGATCTTCGCCGCTTCGCCGGCAACGAGGGTATTGGTGCGCCGGATGCTTTTGGCCTGGAAGAAATTCCAGAGATTGGAAGCCTCGATCTGGTAATTCAGCGCGGAGGTTTGCGCGCTTTTTCCCAGCGTCTCGGAGAAGGCAAGGCACAGCGCGATCACCGCGATCAGGAGCGCGATTTTCTTGTTTTGTGACAGCGTCGTGCCGCCGGATTCATGGCCGCCGCCGTGATGGCCTTCGTCGTGCTCGATCTTGTGTTCGACTTCGTGCTGGACCGCGTGGACGCCGTGACTCATGGTGGATTCCCCGGGGGTGAATTCGGCAGGACGATGTGCCGGGACGGGAAATTTCGCAAGGGACGTAGGTATAGGCCAGCCTGAAAATTTTTCGTCAGGCGCGCGGATGGGCGGCCTTGTAGGCGTCGAGCAGCCGTTCGGTGTCGACCGCGGTATAGATTTGCGTGGTCGATAATGACGCGTGTCCGAGCAATTCCTGGATTGCACGCAGATCGCCGCCGCGCGACAGCAGATGCGTCGCAAACGAATGGCGAAGCGCATGCGGTGTTGCCGAATCCGGCAGGCTCAACGCGCCGCGCAGCCGTTCCATGGTGAGTTGAATGATGCGAGGAGAGAGCGGGCCGCCTTTGGCGCCGACAAAAAGCGGGCCGTTATCCGGCAGGTCGTAAGGGCAAAGCGCAGTATAGTCTTCGATCAGGTGCAGCACCTGCTGCAGCACAGGCACCATGCGGGTCTTGTTGCCCTTGCCGGTCACGGTCAGCGTATCGCCCTTTCCGGGTGCCGGCACGTCCTTGCGCTTGAAGCCGAGCGCCTCGGAAATGCGAAGGCCCGATCCATAGAGCAGCGCCATTACCGCGGCGTCACGCGCGAAAATCCAGGGCTCGCGTTCCTCGCCCGCGCGCAGATCGATGTCCGCGATGCGTTTCGCCGAAGGCACCGCCAGCGGCTTCGGCAGGGTCTTTGCGATTTTCGGCGCCCGCACCGCATTCAGCGCGCCGACCTTGCCCTTGCCATTGCGCTCCAGGAATCGCGCGAATGAGCGGACGCCTGCAAGCTGGCGCATCAGCGTGCGGGCTCCGATCCCGACCGAGCGGCGCTGCGCCATGAAGGCGCGCACATCCTGCGGCTGGAGTTCGCACAGAGTTGCAAGCGAGGGCGGCTCGCCTAGATGTAACGTGAGGAAAGTAAGGAACTGGGACACGTCGCGGCGATAGGCCTCGACGGTTTTGGGCGACATTCTTTTCTGGTCGCCGAGGAACGCCAACCATCGCATCAGCTCGGCGAGCAAGTCGGCGGACAAAGGCCCTATGTCGCGCTGTTCTGGCATGACTGCCTTATCTCACCGCTCTCCTTCACCCTTCCTTAAGGGCCCGGAATCGGGCGAGTGTGATCCCCTTATGACGATGAAAACCGTCGATGTTGTGGTGCCGGTCGCCCTCGACCGTGCCTATACCTACCGCGTTCCGGCGGGGCTTTCGCTCAAGCCCGGCGACGTGGTGGCGGTGCCGTTGGGTCCCAATGAATATGCCGGCGTGGTCTGGGGCGAGGGCGATCCGCGTCCCGGATTGCACAACAAGCTCAAGGACGTAGACGCCAAGCTCGACCTGCCGCCGTTGCGCGAGGAGCTGCGCCATTTCATCGACTGGGTGGCCGATTACACGCTGGGTGCGCGCGGCACGGTGCTCAACATGGCGCTGCGCATGGGCCAAAATCTCGGTCCTGCGCGCGAACGGGTGGGTGTGAGAACTCGCAGGGCCCGCGCCGCAGCGCATGACCGAGGCGCGCGCGCGCGTTCTCAAGGTGTTGGCCGATGGTATCGCCCGCTCAAAAAGCGATGCCGCGCAAGAGGCCGGCGTTTCCGGAGGTGTGATCGACGGACTGATCGACGAAGGAACTCTGGAGACGTTGGTTCTGCCGCAAGAACCGGTCGCGCAAGTGCCTGATCCGGATCATGTTTTGCCCGAATTGACGGACGCGCAAAGGGCGGCCGCGGATGCGCTGAAAGAGACGATGGCCAAAGGCGGATTTTCCGCATTCCTGATCGACGGTGTCACCGGATCGGGCAAGACCGAGGTCTATTTCGAGGCCGTGGCTGACAATATTCGGCAAGGCCGTCAGACACTTATCCTGATGCCGGAAATCGCGCTCACCACCCAGTTTCTCAATCGGTTCGAACAGCGCTTCGGCACCCGGCCGGCGGAGTGGCATTCGCAACTAGCCCCGCGCAAGCGTGCTCGCACATGGTCGGCACTCTGCTCTGGCGAAGTGTCGGTGATTGTCGGCGCTCGCTCGGCGTTGTTCTTGCCATACGCCGATCTCGGCCTGATCGTGGTCGATGAGGAGCACGACCCGGCCTACAAACAGGAAGACGGTGTGCATTATCACGCGCGCGACATGGCGATCGTACGCGCACATTTGGCCAAAATTCCGGTCGTCCTGTCGTCGGCGACTCCGTCGGTCGAAACCGAAGTCAATGCGCGGCGCGGCCGCTACCGGCGCCTGCCATTGCCGGAGCGCTTCGGCGGCCAGCACCTTCCGCATATCGAGGCGATCGATCTTCGCACGCAAGGCCCGCCGCGCGGACGCTTCATCGCGCCGCGGCTGGTCGAGGCCGTGAAGATCGCGCTGGAGAAAAAAGAGCAGGCACTGCTGTTTCTAAATCGTCGCGGCTATGCGCCGCTGACGCTGTGCCGCTCCTGCGGCTTTCGGCTGGCGTGTCAGAATTGCGATGCCTGGCTGGTGGATCACCGGTTCAAGCGGCGTCTCGTCTGTCACCATTGCGGCTTCTCGATGCCGCAGCCGCCGACTTGTCCGAAATGCGAGGCCAAGGATTCGTTTGCGCCGGTCGGCCCCGGCGTCGAGCGCTTGCAGGAAGAGGTCGCGAATTTGTTTCCGCAAGCGCGGAGCATCGTGCTCTCCAGCGACCTGATGGAATCGGTCGAGCGGCTGCGCGAGGAACTCGACGGCGTTGCCGAAGGCAAGTTCGACATCATCATCGGCACCCAGCTTGTCGCCAAGGGCCATCATTTCCCGAAGCTCAATCTCGTCGGAATCGTCGATGCCGATCTTGGCCTGGCGAATGGCGATCCACGCGCGGCCGAGCGCACGTTTCAACTTCTGCATCAGGTCGCGGGGCGCGCCGGCCGCGAGGCGGGGCAGGGTCAAGGCTTTCTGCAGACGCATCAGCCGGAGCATCCGGTGATGCGCGCGCTGATTTCCGGCGACCGCGCCGCCTTCTATGACACCGAGATCGCGTCGCGCGAAAAAACCGGCTACCCGCCGTTCGGACGGCTTGCGGCGCTGATCGTGTCGGGCGCCGACAAGCACGAGACCGAAAGCTTCGCGCGCAAGCTCGCCGCAGCGGCACCACTGGATGACAGCGTGCGCGTGCTTGGACCCGCCGAAGCGCCGCTTGCGGTGGTGCGCGGGCGCTATCGGTTCCGGATTTTGATCAAGTCGCCGCGCAACTTCGATTTGTCGCATTTCATCCGCGGCTGGCTTGCCAATGCGCCGAAGACGCGCAGCAGCCTGAAGCTGGAAGTCGATATCGATCCGCAGAGTTTTTACTAGGGCGTGGACTCATTAGCGCGCAGCCATAGCCTGATGGACGCAAGCTGGATGAAGGCGAGGTAATTCGCCGCGAGCTTGTCGTAGCGCGTTGCGACCCGCCGCGACTGCTTGATCTTGTTGAAGAACCGCTCGACTAAAATGACCCGAAGCCGACCTTGTGTCAGGTGCGGTTCCTGCCTTTGCGTCGCCTGTGCGAATCCAGCGCCGAACAGAATTCGGCGAGCACCTCTGCCAGCCGGCGCGTCGCCGGACTCGCATCGGCCACGGCAACCAGTGCTACCTCCGTGTTGGTGATGGACGGAAATCCGTCCGACTTTTTAAGTACGCGGTGCTCGGGCAAGATCGCGACTTCGGGCAGAATGCTGACACCGAGGCCGACGGAGACTGCGGCCTGAATGCCCGAGACATTGGGACTTGTATAGGCAATGTGCCACGCGCGTCCGGCCGACTCGGTGGCGTGGATCATGCGATGGCGATAGAGGCATCCCGGCTCGGACATCACGAGCGGCAAGGGATCGCGGCGGAAATCGATCGGATGCCGGCGACTGGTGACCCAGTGCAGACGCTCAGGCCATGCCGCGATGCCGCCGCTCTCCCCGGCGTCGCGTTTGAACAACGCAAGGTCGAGCTCGCCGCGCTCAAGAGCGCGTCGCGATTGTGCGCTGATGCCGCAGCGCACGTCGAGCCGCAGTCCGGGACGCGAGCGGACGAAATCCGACAACAATTCGGTTAGCCGATACGCCGCGAAATCCTCCGGAACGCCCAGCCGTACGACGCCTTCGCCCTCCGGCCGCGCCACAACCTCGCGGGCCTCCTGCTCAAGCGCCAGAAGCCGCCGTGAATAGGAAAGCAGCCGCTCGCCTTGCTCGGTCGGCGTCGCCTGCTTGCCGTTCCGGTGCAGCAGCGGATAGCCCAAGGTTTCCTCAAGCCGTTTGATCTGCTGGCTCACCGTCGATTGCGTGCGGTGGACGCGTTCGCCTGCGCGAGTGAAGCCGCCGGTATCGACGACCGAAATAAAGCTGCGGAGAAGATCGAGGTCGAGCATGCCCGCACCATTTAGATTTCCACTGGACATTATTTTATCATTTAATTTCCTAATGACAAGCGGCGGGCCTATGTGAATACGCAGAAGGGAATTCACCCATGCGCACCGCGAACCTTGCACTGCCAACTTCGGCTCCGTCCCTGCTCGTGAGCCGCATCCCGCTGCCGCTCATGGTTGCGGCATTCTGTCTGCTGTGGGCCTCAGCCTTCTCTGTCGCCAAGCTCGCCATCGCGGATTGCCCGCCGCTGCTCTTGCTTATGACGCGTTTTCTGCTCGCCGGAATGCTCATGCTCGGCGCAGCCGCCATCTGCGGCATGAAGCTGACGTTGAGCCGCCGCGATTGGCTGGTCTTCGCGGCGCTCGGGGTCGCCAACCAAGCGGCCTATCTCGGCCTCAGTTATGTCGGCATTCAGAGCGTCTCGTCCGGTCTGGTAGCGCTCGTGATCAGCTCCAATCCTGTGCTAACCGCCATGATGGCCGCGGTGTTCCTCGGCGAGCGGATGACGTGGCGCAGGGCGGCAGGCCTGTTGCTCGGCATCGGGGGCGTCGCCTTTGTGGTCGAAAGCCATCTTTCCGGTAGCGTCGAACATGCCGCCGGCATCGCTTTCACGATCGCGGCGCTGATTGCGATGGCGGGCGGCACCATCCTGTTCAAAAAATTCGCGCCCAAAGGTGAACTTTGGATCGGCACCGGCGCTCAAAGTCTGTCGGCGGGTGTTGCGCTGTTGCCGTTCGCCTTTGCCTTCGAAAGCGTCAGCGACGTGGTACCGACTTGGCGTCTGCTGACGGCGCTGGCGTATCTGATCGTGTTCGTCTCAGTGGCAGCCTATCTGCTTTGGTTCTATCTGCTCACCGTATCGGGCGCGACCGCAGCGAGCTCCTATCACTTCATGATGCCGCCGCTCGGCATGCTGTTCGGCTGGCTGCTGCTCGGAGAGCACGTCGCACCCGCCGATCTTGCCGGCATCGTGCCGGTCGCCATCGGCATATATCTCGTCACACGGCCAGCGGCGCCGCAAAGCAAGACATCGCGTGCCTGAATTAGCCCGGGAGCAACGGCTTCAACTGAATGAGAATCTGCCATGCGTATCCATGCGATCCGAACCGGCTCGGTCAAAATCAAATCCGCTCAAGTCGAGGGACACGGGCGCAATAGAATGAGGCGGCAGCTCGCCATTTACGCCGATCGAAGCTGGACCGAGTGGCTTGCGACCTATGCGTGGGCGATCGAGCATCCTGAAGGTGTCATCGTGGTCGACACTGGCCAAGGAGCGCATCTGCTCGAAACCGGCAATTCGTTTCATCCTTTTTTGCGATGGGAGGTCGTGTTTCAAATTGACCCTGAAGAGGAGGCCGGCCCACAACTGCGTGCGCTCGGCATTGGACCGCGCGATGTGAAAAAGATTGTCCTCACTCACTTGCACATGGATCATGATGGCGGTCTTGCGCATTTCCCAAACAGTGAAATCCTTGTCGCGCCTGGCGAAATTCGCACCGCAAGCGGATGGGCCGGACGCATTCGCGGCTACCTTCCGCATCGCTGGCCGTCATGGTTCGATCCGGCGCCACTTGAACTCGCAGGAGAATCGTTTGGGCCCTTCGAGCGCAGCCGGCGGCTCACTCATGCGGGCGATATCGTCGCGGTTGCCACGCCCGGTCACACTGCGGATCACGTCTCTGTCATTGTTCGGGACGGCGACACCGCGGTTTTTCTGGCTGGCGATACGTCCTACACCGAGAGCCTCATGCTTGCTCGCCGGGTGGACGGCGTGAGCCCGGATAGGCGCATGTCGAGTGCGACGCTGGACGCGATTGAACACTTCGCGCGACTTCGTCCGACCGTATACCTGCCCACCCACGATCCGCAGTCTGGCGTCCGGCTTGCTAATCGCCGCCTCGTCGGGACGCGCGATAATGGCGATGCTGGTCGATTTGGGCGTCGATCAGAAGCAGCGTGAGACTTCGATTGCCAATCGCAAAGCACGATGTCTCCTCGTGGCACATCGCGACATTTCGTGGCAACGCAGCAATTCGGGGGCTTTTGGAGCGAAACGGACATTCGGTGAGCCGCGCTGACAGAACCGGATTTATGAGTACGCGCCCCAGGAAATGCGACCTCTTTTTTTGCCGCCCTACTTGAAAATTCTCTTTTTCAGTCTTCCGGCCCAGCTTCTTACAAGTTGGGTGCGCATACGCTTCTGCTTTATGCTTTTGTGAATACGTTTCTGGCTCATAATGATCTTTTCCATCTCTTCATTCACAAGCTGACGGACTTCACTGGCGGGTAAGGCCGCCGAAAGATCGAAGAGCCGAGCTATTGACTTCAGTTGTCCGGCATTCACTTTAAAAAAGTCTCGATAGTTTGAAACATCGCCGAAAAGAGATAGCTCTATTTCTGTCCTCAATTGCGGATCCGGGATAGCCATGAGCCCTATTCGCGTGCGTGCGCACTTTTCACACTTTCCGCAATTTCCGCCTATGGACTTGTCCTTATGGCACAGAGAAATGTAGCGAAAAAGATTCGGTTTATGCTCTGCCAGCCACCTGATTTTGTTGGTACGACCGACTTCGCTGCCCAAATAGCTGATCGGAAAATGGTCCGTAGTTAAAGTTGACGCAATACCCATAGAATTTCCCCAAGGCGCGCGCAAAACATCTCCGATGACTGTGAAGTCGGCAGCGTAGGCGCCACCTTTAAATCCCGCGCCTGCCATCAGATGAAGGCAACACGCCAGCGCGCCCGTGTGCTGTAATCCGTAATTAGAAATCTCCTTTTTTAAATCGGTCTCAACCACGATGAGCTCAAGCCCGCATTCATTTGCAATTTTCTCTACCCGTCGTCTGAGATCGGCAAAACCGGTCGTATTATCGAGCGGGTAATCGAATCCTTTGATCAGGAGAGCATGCGTATACGAGTCATCCTTGAGCTTTATTGAAGACGCTGCATAAGTTGAATCGATGCCGCCACTGAGAGTAACAATCTTTTTGTTTGAAGTATTGGTTTCAGCATCTGCGTTAAGGATGGTCGAGCAGGCTATTTGCGGCCTCTCGAACTGCGACGGCATCAATATCCGCAATGCGGTTGAGTAATTTTCGAATTGCCGCAGCCCTGCATTCGTCACCGGATAATCACAATTTAATTTTTCACCGGTGGTGATGCTGCTAATAAATGCAGCCAGTAGCGCGAAGTCGAATTGCGAGTATGAGAGATTGTTCAATTCAGGAGAGCGGAAAAAGACTGAACGACCCTTTGATAGTGTAATTGAAACCTCTCCTTCGAGCATTGAAACCTGAATGGAGTGATCTTGTAAATCGCCCATCAAAGCTCCTCCTTCCCAAACCGGGCTTTTTCGCTACGCTCGCGCGCGGCCCGCTTGTTGGATTGAACAATGAAAAACGTCCGACGAACAGCCGCGATGGGTGAGAGGTAAGAACACCCCTCACCCATCATCGCTTGTGGTTGGGCGGAGCCGCCCTCTCCCTCAAGGGGAGAGCGCACAATAACTGGCATCGCTACAATCGATGATACTGCCCCGGTTCGGAAAACTCCGATAACATGCGCAAATCTGCCTTTGTCCACCACCAGCGTGATCGCGGATGGGCCGGCGCCCGGATGTCATCGTCCCGACCTTTGTGCTCGCTTTGGCAATTGCCGGATGCAGCAGCGCGTCGATCGACGCGATCACGACCGCCGCACCGCGCGCTCCTGTCGGCAGCGTACCGGGCCACGTCTATCTCTTGCGCGGCCTGGTCGGAGAGGTATTCTCGCTCGGCTTCTACGATCTTGCCGCGCGGATCAAGCAGCGCGGTGTCGAGGCGAGTGTGCACTCCATGTACGCACCGGGCAGCCTTGCGAGTGAGATCATCGCAAGCTATCGCCGCGCGCCGGCGCCGATCGTGCTGATCGGTCATTCCTCCGGCGCAGATTCGGCGATCGACGTGGCCGAGTATTTGAGACGCGCCAACATACCGGTCGCGCTGATGTTCGGTTTCGATCCGACGCCGCTCGCCGGTCGCGTGCCGGCGAATGTCGAGCTGTTCATCAATCTCTACCAGAAGACCAATCTGATCGGCGGCGGTGAGGCGCTTGGTACGCCGGCTTTCCGCGGCCGCATTGTCAATGTCGATCTGCGCGAACGGCGCGAGATCATCCATATCACGCTCGACAAATCACCCGTGCTGCATACGCTGGTCGCCGACAAGATCGCGATCGTGTTTCGTGCGCAGGCGCAACCCGCGGCTAATCCCATGCCCGCGCGTGGCCGCAGCCGCAAGCAACGGAACGAGCCACCGCCGCCTGCTTTCGTCGTGCCGCTGACCATGCGCTATGTCGTGCCGCCGGAAGTTCCGATCGTGCTGTGGGACAGTGCGGTGCGCGGCGTGGTCGGGCCAGACGAAAATCTTGAAGCGTTCGCGGCGCGAATGATCGCGCCGGCCTGGGCGATCGCTGGCATCAATAATATCGGCGAGGAGCTGCCGGCGCCCGGAATGCAGCTTCTGGTGCCGCGGAATGTTGGTGATGCACGGCCCTGATCGTCGATCAGCGCCAACATCGAGCTATTTCTGACGTTTCCAGCTGTAGCACGACACCACTTTGGACTTCGCATTCGAGTGGCTGTAACAGGAATCGAGCGTGTCGTTATCACGTATCGTGAAGACGTACTGGCCGTCATCGTCCAGCACGATTCCGGATTTGTTGTCGGGCGAAATTCCGCCGATCAGTTTTTCCGTTCTCTTGCCATCGGTTGATTCGCCGCTGAAGCGATTGTCGTTCTGCTCCTTGATGACGAACGTAAACTCCCTGACGTCTGGAGAATAATTCGCTCCCGCATTGCGGTTGGGCCGATAAGGATTCGATCCGAGGAATACTGCTTGTGCCGAACCCTTCCAGGTGCCGACCAAATTCGGAACGGTTTGCGCGTTTGCAGCTTCAGACTGTATCAGAATGATTGCGGCCAAGCCGGCCAGCGCGGAACTTGTTCGAATCCAATTCGCCGATTGGGAAGGGCTGGTGTCAAAGATCATGTTTGGTCGCTCCTGAAAGATAAACAGACGGGCCGCCGGTTATGGTCGTCTCGCGCGTCAAGCGAAGCGACAACTTCCAACGTAAGGCAAGCGGTCGAGTTCCGCTTTGTCTCAAAGACGAGTTGCATGGGTCGGAACCGTGGCGCTCGAATGTGGGGCTTGCGTGTTGAGTCCTACTGGCGAGAGGGCGGCAACACCGGAGCGAACAGATCGTGCGGTGTGGCAAGCCCGCGAAGCTCATGACGGCCGAGCGGAGACAGCGGCTTGCCATAGGCAGCCGCGAAATCGTCGCTGACGACGATCGGCTGATTCAGCGCCTTGGCGACGGCCTCAATCCGGCTGACCAGATTGACCGCAGGGCCGATCACAGTGAAGTCAAGCCGGTCGGCGGCGCCGATATTGCCGTAGATTGCCGTGCCGACATGAAGTGCGATGACGATTTCGAGCGGCGGCTCGCCCAGCAGCGATACGTGGTTCGCCAGTCCGCGCACGGCGGCGATGGCTTCCATCGCGGCTGCAAGCGCGTTGTCGGCGGCATTGCCGGCCATGCCGGCATTCTCGATCGGAAAAATCGCAAGCAGGCCGTCGCCGATGAATTTCAGGATTTCACCACCGTGACGTGCGATCGCACTCGCTTGTGCGTCGAATAATGTGTTGAGGATCGCGATCATCCGTTCGCCAGCGAGGCGATCGGAGCGCTCGGTAAACCGTCGCAGATCCGACGACCAGAGCACGGCGGTGATTTCCTCGCCGGTGCCGCGGCGGATCTGACCGGCCATGACTTTCGGGCCGGTCTTGCGGCCGAGATAGGCGTTGAGAATATTGTTGGTGATGCGGCGCTGCATGTAAGAGTCGACGAGCAGCGGCAGCCGCAGCGACACGTGGGTCAGGTCTGCGATTTCCTGCGGCACGAATCCGCCGATGCGGTCGGTGACAAAGGTCACCATATAATTGGTGCCGAACGAACTTTTCACCGGCAACGCGAAATAGTCGGTCGCGCCTTCGGCCTTGAGATCAAGCAGGATCGGAAATTCAAGCTCGTCGTCGGGCAAATCGACGCGACGCCGCAGCGTTTCACCGCCCGTTGCAACCCTCCACACCGGGTTGGTTTCGTGTGCGAGCATTTCCTCCACTTCATGGGCCACGAGCGTCATGGAGGTCTGGCCGGTGGTGCGCCACCAGACAAAGCTTGCGCCGAGATATTGCGGATGCAGCGTTCGCACATGGAGGGTCGTCCGCAACAGCGGAAAGCCGGCCGCCAACAAGCGCCACGCGAATTCATCGAAGCCGTTGATCAGCAACGGCATGTGGCGCACGGGGTCCGCGAGCCAGGCGAGGATCGTATCGATGGTTTCGTGTGTCGGACGCTCGGCGGCCGGGCGCTCCACGATCTCCGCGGTTATCAGATATTGCGGATCGAGGGGTGCCACGGGCTTTCGGTCCGCCACGGTCATGATCAGTCACCTTCCAACGCGCGAGAACTCAACTACCCTATAATCTAAGTCGCCATGAACGCGCAGCGCGAGGAATTTTGCGCAGATATCGGCCCCGGAACCTTTTTACGTCATCAGCGTTCCTGCGCATCTGGAAGCTCCAAGCTCCGCGGATATGCTCATGAAAATGGCAGTCGGCTGCGACCTCTCCTACGAAGTCGGCAGCGCCACCACGTTCGTCTTCAATGTCGCGGTTGCGGACATTCAGCAGCATACGCAGCTGGTGGAGAACTGGACCATTGATCCACCGCTCGACGCACAGACGACGGCCGCCGGCCTGAACAATCGCTATACGCGGATCGTGGTGCCGGCCGGAACGCTGCGGCTTCGCTACGAGGCCACTCTCGATTTGCAGCTTATGCTCGACGATCCGAAGTCGATCGACGAGACCGGCATCAGCCAGCTTCCGTTGGAAATCTTTCCCTTTCTGTTGCCGAGCCGGTTCTGTCCGTCCGATCTGCTGACAGAGACTGCGGAGCGCATGTTTGCGAATGTGCCGCCCGGCCACTCGCGCGTGACCGCGATCTGCAATTGGATCTGCGACAACGTCGCCTACCAGCCGGGAACAAGCGATCCGACCACGTCCGCCACGGACACACTGCAACGGCGCGCCGGCGTGTGCCGCGACTTCGCGCATCTCGGCGTCGCGTTCTGCCGCGCCATGAACATCCCGGCGCGCGTGGTCAGCTCTTACGCGGCTGCGCTCGAGCCGCCGGATTTCCACGCCGTCTTCGAAGCCTATCTCGATGGGCGCTGGTGGCTGTTCGACCCGACGCGGCAGGCCAAACTTGATGCGATCGTGCGCATCGGGACCGGCCGCGACGCGGCCGAGGTTTCGTTCGCCTCTTATTTCGGAGAGGCGCAAATGACCGGCATGAAAGTCTGGGCACAGCCGGCCGACCTTGCCCTGCTGGAGGAGCGCCCGGTCGCGGCGGTCGCTTGAACATTAGTAAGTCATGGCCCCGCCAGCGCCCGAACGATCAGCGTCGTTCCGGTCGCGATCAGCACCAGGTTCAGCACTCGCAGGAATTGCTCGCGCGACATGCGCAGCGTGATGTGATGGCCGGCATAGAGGCCGATCAGCATCACTGGAATCAGCAACACGGCCAGCAGCGGAATGCGAAGATCGCTGTAGATTCCGGCAAGCGCAAAGATGACGACGCGGGTGAAGGTGGAAAGCGCGATCAGTGCGCTCTGGGTCGCGCGCATGGCGTCCTTGCCGTCGAGCCGCCGGCTCAGATACATCGCATAGATGAAGCCGCCGCTGCCGAACATGGCGCTGAAGATGCCGCCGATCAGGCCAAAGGGCGCGACGAAAATCTGCCGCAAGCCGATACGCGCTGGCGGGCTCACAAACGCATAGACGGCGAAGCCAACCACGAAGATACCGAGTGCCAGCATCATCGGTTGCGGCGGAACGATCAGAAGGAGCCACGCGCCGATCAGGCTGCCCGCAATCATCAGCGGCACCAGCCACATCATCTCGCGCTTTGCGATCTTCTCGCTCAACGTCACGCCGTTGACGATGGCCGCGAGGCAATCGAGCAGGGCCAGCAGTGGCACGATCGTCGCGACCGGCATGATCTGCGCGAGAACGGGAGCCGCGATCAGCGCGGTGCCGAAGCCCGCTATCCCGAAAATCGCATAGGCGATGGCGAGAGTCGGAATGGCGATGAGAAGCGTGATCCAGGACGGCGCGAGGTCGGCGAGCATGCCGCGTTATTTCGTGCGCGGGCTTTTGGAGGCGGCCAGCGCCTTTTCAACGCTCGAAACATAGCGCACAGAACGCCCGCGCAAGCCGGGCAGTCCGAAGGCGCGCCGCACGTGCGGCCGCACGCCCGCGAACACAACCTCGGTGCCGGCCTTGTGCAGCCGCCTGACGAAGCGCTCCAGCGCAGCCGACGCGGTGATGTCGATGAAGGGCACTTCGGAAAAATCCAGAATGAACACGCGCGGCGGATGCACCACCCGGTCGAGGATCAGGTTCACGCGCGCGGTGGCGCCAAAGAAGAACGCGCCGCTGATGCGATAGACCATCACGTCATCGGCGGAGAGGCCCTCATAGGCCGGCCGTCCGTTGGCGCTATCCGCCACATCCTCGCGCACCAGCTTTGCGCCTTCGACATCGATCGCTTCCGCCATCCGATGCATGAACAAGAAAGAGCCGAGCAGCACGCCGACGCCGATGCCGGTCAACAGATCGACGAACACGGTGAGCAGGAAGGTCGACAGCAGCACCAGCGCGTCGGCGCGCGAGGTCCGCAGCAGCAATCCGAATTCGGCCTTGTCCGCCATCGCCCATGCGACCACGACCAGTACGCCCGCAAGCGCCGCAAGCGGGATATAGGCGACGAGCGGCATGGCCACGAGCACGAAGATCAGAAGATAAAGCGAATGCAGCAGGCCCGCGACCGGGCCGCGCGCGCCGGCGCGGATATTGGTCGCGGTGCGTGCGATGGTGCCGGTCACCGGCATGCCGCCGCAGGCTGCGGCCGCGATGTTGCCGACGCCTTGCGCGACCAGTTCGCTGTTGGAACGATGCCGCCGTCCCGACATGGAATCGGCGACCACGGCCGAGAGCAGCGACTCGATCGCTCCCAATATCGCGATCGCAAACGCGTCGGGCAGAACGGCGCGGATCTTCTCGAGGCTGAAGGACGGCAGCGATGGCGCCGGCAGCCCGGACTGGATGGCGCCGAAGCGCGAGCCGATGGTCTCGACATCGAGACCCAACAGCGCGGCAAGTACGGTGACGCCGGCCACGGAAATCAGCAGCGAAGGCCAGTTCGGCCGCAGCTTTCGCACCCCGAGTATGATTCCAATCGCGACCGCCGAGAGCAGGACCGTGACCGGATTGAAGGTGGAAAGAGCGGGCCAGATGACTCGCAGTTTCGGCAGGGTGTCGGCCGGATCGTTTGTCAACGTCAGCCCGAGCAGGTCGCGAAGCTGCGAAATCAGGATGATGACGGCAATGCCGGCGGTAAATCCGACCGTCACCGGATAGGGAATGTATTTGATGTAGGTCCCGAGCCGAAGAAAGCCGATCGCCAGCAGGATCAGTCCGGCCATCGCGGTCGCGAGCACAAGGCCGTCATAGCCGTGGCGCTGCACCGTCACTGCGACGAGCCCGATAAAGGCCGCAGCCGGCCCGCCGATCTGGAAGCGGCTGCCGCCAAGCAGCGAGATCAGGAAGCCGCCGACGATGGCGGTATAAAGCCCGCGCTCGGGGCCGAGACCGGCACCGATCGCAATCGCCATCGACAGCGGCAGCGCCACGATCGCGACCGTCAGCCCGGCAAGGGCGTCCGCCCGCAAGCCGTCGAGTCCATAGCCCTCGCGGAAGACGGTCACGAGCTTGGGCGTGAATAGCTCGGCAAAGGTCGGCTCGCCGCGGTGTCGGCCCGCGCGCGCGGAAGCGTCCATCCCCTCATCCCTGAACAGCGATTAGCGGCAGATACTACCCGATTTGCCGCTGTTTCCGATGGGTGTCTTTGCGCGGGATCAATGCGTCAGGTGACGAGCTTCAACCCGACGATTCCGGCCACGATCAGTCCGACGCAACTAAGCCGGAGCGCTGTGGCGGGCTCGGCGAACAGAATGATGCCAAGGATCACCGTGCCGACGGCGCCGATGCCGGTCCAGACAGCGTAGGCTGTGCCGACGGGAAGCGACTTCAGTGCCAGCCCCAGAAAAGCGAGGCTGACAACCATCGCTGTGACGGTGCCGAGCGAGGGCCAGAGGCGCGAAAAGCCATCGGTGTATTTGAGCCCGATTGCCCAGGCGACCTCAAACAGCCCGGCGATAAGCAGGTAAATCCAGGCAAGTTGCGCCGAAGGCATGACGGCATCTCCTGACGCATGAGGCAGGGCCGTCCCTGCTGGCTGGTCAATCGGTCGAGGTCGTCCTCGCTGCCCACTAGATAGGGCCGGCCATTCGCCGCGCTACCGATTCGGATTGCGACGAAAGGCCCGTCAAAAGCTCTGTTTTTCGATGGATTCGACCGATGCCCTATGTTGCACCGCCGTCCCTGCCGTGTTAGCAACCGCCTCGATTTTGCAGGGGCCAAAGTCACAAGAGCCTGGGCTTTTCGTGATGCCCCGCAGGATCGGAATTCCCATTGAATTCCAAGGGTTTGCGCCTTCGCTTCGCGAGGGCACCAAGCTTGCGGATATCGAATAGTCCAACGGGTCCATGGCAAGCGAACAACCGATTGTTGCCGGTGTGGCGGGGCGCTACGCAACCGCTCTTTTCAATCTCGCGCTGGAACAGAAGGCGCTGGACAAGGTGCGGGCCGATCTCGACCAATTTGCCGAGATGATTGCCGGCAGCGCCGACCTAAACCGGCTGGTACGCAGCCCGGTATTCGGAGCCGACGAGCAGGCCAGGGCGCTTGCGCCGGTGCTAAAGCAGGCCAAGATCGAAGGCATCTCCGCCAATTTCATCGAGCTCGTGGCCGCCAAGCGGCGCCTGTTCGTGCTTCCGCTCATCATCAAGGCCTTCCGCGCCATGGTGGCGAACCATAAGGGCGAAGTCTCGGCCAGCGTCACCGTCGCCGAACCGCTTTCCGACGAACATCTTTCCGCGCTCAAGAGCGCGCTCAACACCGTGACGGGCAAGGACGTCGACCTTCAGGTTGATGTCGATCCGGCCATTATCGGCGGCCTCGTGGTCAAGCTGGGCAGCCGCATGGTCGATTCCTCGCTCCGCACCAAACTCAATTCGATCAAGACCGCCATGAAAGAGGCTCGCTGATGGACATCCGCGCCGCAGAAATCTCCGCGATTCTGAAGGACCAGATCAAGAATTTCGGTCAGGAGGCGGAAGTCTCCGAAGTCGGCCAGGTGCTCTCGGTCGGTGACGGCATCGCCCGCGTCTACGGCCTCGACAATGTGCAGGCCGGCGAGATGGTCGAATTCGAGAACGGCACGCGCGGCATGGCGCTCAATCTGGAAACCGACAATGTCGGTATCGTTATTTTCGGCGGCGACCGGGAGATCAAGGAAGGCCAGACCGTCAAGCGCACCCGCGCGATCGTGGACGCGCCGGTCGGCAAGGGCCTGCTCGGCCGCGTGGTCGACGCGCTCGGCAATCCGATCGACGGCAAGGGCCCGATCAAGGCCGACAAGCGCATGCGCGTGGACGTCAAGGCGCCCGGCATCATCCCGCGCAAGTCGGTGCACGAGCCGATGGCGACCGGCCTGAAGGCGATCGACGCCCTGATCCCGATCGGGCGCGGCCAGCGCGAATTGATCATCGGCGACCGCCAGACCGGCAAGACCGCGATCGCGCTCGACACCATCCTCAATCAGAAGTCGCTCAACGCGCAGCCGGACGAGAAGATCAAGCTGTATTGCGTCTATGTCGCGATCGGCCAGAAGCGCTCCACCGTCGCGCAATTCGTGAAGGTGCTGGAAGAGCAGGGCGCGCTCGAATATTCGATCATCGTGGCCGCCACCGCTTCCGATCCGGCGCCGATGCAGTTCCTGGCGCCGTTCACCGGCTGCACCATGGGCGAGTATTTCCGCGACAACGGCATGCACGCCGTGATCATTTATGACGATCTGTCGAAGCAGGCCGTCGCCTATCGCCAGATGTCGCTACTGCTTCGCCGTCCGCCCGGCCGCGAGGCCTATCCGGGCGACGTGTTCTATCTGCATTCGCGCCTGCTCGAGCGCGCCGCAAAGATGAACGACGACAACGGCGCCGGCTCCCTCACCGCTCTGCCGGTGATCGAAACCCAGGCCAACGACGTGTCGGCCTATATCCCGACCAACGTGATCTCGATCACCGACGGCCAGATCTTCCTGGAGACCGACCTGTTCTATCAGGGCATCCGTCCTGCGGTGAACGTCGGTCTTTCCGTGTCGCGCGTGGGCTCTTCCGCGCAGACCAAGGCGATGAAGAAAGTCGCCGGCAAGATCAAGGGCGAGTTGGCCCAATATCGAGAGATGGCCGCCTTCGCGCAGTTTGGTTCGGACCTCGACGCCACCACCCAGCGCCTGCTGGCGCGGGGTTCGCGTTTGACGGAGTTGCTCAAACAGTCGCAATTCTCGCCTCTGAAGATGGAAGAGCAGGTCGTGGTGATCTATGCCGGCGTGAACGGCTATCTCGATGCGCTTCCCGTCAGCAAGGTGAAGGAATTCGAGAATGGCCTGCTGTCGCTCTTGCGCGGCAAGCACGCCGATCTCTTGAACAAGATCCGCGATACCCGCGATCTCGACGATGCTGCCGCCGATCAGTTGAAGGGCATCGTGGAGGGTTACGCGAGGTCGTTTGCGTAACGTTTCCTGCATCTTTTGGCGCGGATAAGAAGCAAGGCGTGGATGCCCGGCACAAGGCCGGGCATGATGAGTGAGAGGTAGCGGCAGCGCCGCAAGGACTTACGAATGGCTTCTCTCAAAGACATGCGCGTGCGTATCGCCGCTACCAAGGCGACGCAGAAGATCACCAAGGCCATGCAGATGGTCGCGGCCTCCAAGCTGCGCCGCGCGCAGGCCGCCGCCGAAGCGGCGCGCCCGTTCGCGGAGCGCATGGAGGCGGTTCTCCGGAATATCGCCTCCGGTTCCAGTTCCGGTACCGCGCCGAAGCTTTTGGCGGGGACCGGCAGCGACAAGGTCCATCTGCTGGTCGTGGCGACCGGCGAGCGCGGCCTGGCGGGCGCGTTCAACTCCTCGATCGTTCGCCTGGCGCGAGAGCACATCAACCGGCTGTTGTCCGAAGGCAAAGAGGTGAAAATCCTCACGGTCGGCAAGAAGGGTAACGAGCAGCTTCGGCGAAATTACGAAAAGAACATCGTCGATCGCATCGAGCTGCGCGGCGTGCGCACGCTCGGCTATTCGAACGCCGCCGGAATTGCCGACAAGGTGATCGGCATGTTCGAGCGCGGCGAGTTCGATGTCGCGACGCTGTTCTATGCACGTTTCAAGTCGGTGATCGCGCAGATTCCAACCGCGCAGCAGATCGTGCCGCCGAAGTTCGAAGCGCCGGACCAGACCAATGGTGCAACGGCCATCTACGAATACGAGCCGGAGGAAGACGAGATTCTGGCCGAACTGTTGCCGCGTTATGTCGCGACCCTGATTTTCCGCGCGCTGCTCGAGAACAATGCCTCGTTCTACGGTTCGCAGATGTCGGCGATGGACAACGCGACCCGCAATGCCGGCGACATGATTCGCAAGCAGACCATCACCTATAACCGCACCCGTCAGGCGATGATCACCAAGGAGTTGATCGAGATCATCTCCGGCGCCGAAGCGCTATAGCGATAGGAGCGAAGACATGGCCTATTCAACCAGGGCAACGACGTCAGGCGGCCGCAACGGCCGCGCCGTTCTCGAAAATGGCGGGCTCGCGCTTGCCATGGCGCTGCCGAAGGATCTCGGCGGCTCCGGCGAGGGCCACAATCCCGAGCAGCTGTTCGCGCTCGGCTGGTCGTCCTGCTTCGGGCAGGCGATTCTCGCTCTGGCCAAGAAGCACGGTCTTGACGGTCAGGCCGCCAAGGTGACCTGCGATGTAACTCTCAATGTCAATGACGGCGCGTTCTCGCTCGCTGCCGAATTGAAACTGGCGCTGCCGGGTGCCGACAAGGCCAAGCTGCAGGCGCTGATCGAAGACGCCCACACCATCTGCCCCTATTCCAAGGCGACCCGCGGCAACGTGCCCGTGACGCTGACCGTCGTTTAGTTTTTGTTTGACGCGTTTTCTTCGCGCGAACCGGTACCCGCTTCGCTTGAAAACGCTCCAGGTTCAAGGAGACCGAAATGGCCACACCAGCCGCCGCAGGCAAACCCAACAAGACCGGCAAAGTCACGCAGGTGATCGGCGCCGTCGTCGACGTTCAGTTCGAGGGCAATTTGCCGGCGATCTTGAATTCGCTCGAGACCAATAACGGCGGCAATCGTCTGGTGCTCGAAGTGGCGCAGCATCTCGGCGAGTCGACGGTTCGCACCATCGCGATGGACGTCACCGAAGGTCTGGTGCGCGGCCAGGAGGTCACCGATACCGGCCTGCCGATCGCGGTGCCGGTCGGCCCCGGCCTGCTCGGCCGCATCATCAACGTCATCGGCGAGCCGATCGACGAAGCCGGTCCGGTCAAGGCGGTGGACAGGCGCCCAATCCACGCCGATGCGCCGCTCTATACCGAGCAGTCGACCGAAGCGGAAATTCTCGTCACCGGCATCAAGGTCGTGGATCTTTTGGCCCCGTATGCCAAGGGCGGCAAGATCGGCCTGTTCGGCGGTGCCGGCGTCGGCAAGACCGTGCTGATTCAGGAACTGATCAACAACGTCGCCAAGGCTCACGGTGGTTATTCGGTGTTCGCCGGTGTCGGCGAGCGTACCCGCGAAGGCAACGACCTCTATCACGAGTTCATCGAATCCGGCGTCAACAAGGATCCGCATTCGGGATCGACCGAAGGCTCGAAATGCGCGCTGGTGTTCGGCCAGATGAACGAGCCGCCCGGCGCGCGCGCGCGAGTCGGCCTGACCGGCCTCACGGTGTCGGAATATTTCCGCGATCAAGGCCAGGACGTGCTGTTCTTCGTCGACAACATTTTCCGCTTCACGCAAGCCGGCTCGGAAGTCTCCGCGCTGCTCGGCCGTATTCCTTCGGCGGTGGGTTATCAGCCGACGCTCGCGACCGACATGGGCGCGCTGCAGGAGCGCATCACCACCACCAACAAGGGCTCGATCACGTCCGTGCAGGCGATCTACGTGCCGGCCGACGACTTGACCGACCCGGCGCCGGCCACCTCCTTCGCCCATCTGGACGCGACCACGGTGCTGTCGCGCGACATCGCGGCGAAGGGCATCTATCCGGCGGTGGACCCGCTCGACTCGACCTCGCGCATGCTGTCGCCGCTCGTGGTCGGCGAAGAGCACTACAACGTCGCGCGTTCGGTGCAGCAGGTGCTCCAGCGCTACAAGGCGCTGCAGGACATCATCGCCATTCTGGGCATGGACGAATTGTCGGAAGAGGACAAAGTGACGGTGGCGCGCGCCCGCAAGATCGAGCGCTTCCTGTCGCAGCCGTTCCATGTCGCCGAAGTGTTCACCGGTTCGCCCGGCAAGCTGGTCGATCTTGCCGACACCATCAAGGGCTTCAAGGGTCTGGTCGAAGGCAAGTACGATTACCTGCCGGAAGCCGCCTTCTACATGGTCGGCAACATCGAAGAGGCGGTCGAAAAGGGCAAGAAGCTCGCGGCCGAAGCTGCGTAATTTTGTTATCGTCGTCCCCCGCGAAGGCGGGGACCCATAGCCACCGCCGTTCAATTCTGAATTTGGTGGTTATGAATTCCGGCTCTCGCGCTTCGCGCTCGGCCGGAACGACCAAAAGAGAGATTTGATATGGCCACCTTTCAATTCGATCTCGTCTCTCCCGAGCGGCTTCTTCTGTCCGGTCAAGTCGAACAGGTCGACGTGCCCGGCTCCGAAGGCGATTTCGGCGTGTTCGCCGGACACGCTCCGATGGTTACGACGCTGCGGCCCGGCATTCTCACGATCAAGCGCGATGGCGGCGAGACCAAGGTTGTGGTCCTGGGCGGCTTCGCCGAGGTATCGCCGACCGGACTGACAGTGCTTGCCGACAACGCAGCCATGGCCGACGAATTCGACAAGGCGGTGCTTGCCGAACACATCCAGGCCGCCGAGCGGAAAATCACGCAGCTACAGGACGGTGCGCTCGACAAGGAGATCACCCGGCTCGATCACTTCAAGTCGCTGGATTATCACCTGCACGGAACCGCGATGCACTGATCGCGACGGTTATCTTCTGCAAATCTCGCTATCGAAAGCAGCCCGCGCAGGCTTTTTCTTCGCGCCGCAGGCGGCATCACAGGCCGCCGACACCTTGTCGAGCGGGAACGCCGCGTAATAGTTCTCCATGAACGCGACCGAACGGCTGTTGGCACCCGGCAGCCGGGACGACACGTTGCGACATTGTCCGGGTGTGCCGATGCAGGTATCGAGCACGTCTTCATAAAGATAGCTGCAATCGTCGTCCGAGAGCGGCTCTTTCGGATCGAGCGGCTTCTTCGACACGGTGAGGACGCCGTTGCGGAACAGCGACGAGAATGCATGGCCGGCCTTGCGGTCGAGCGCGATCGCGACCTCGTTCAAATCGGCCTTGGCCTCGAACTTGTTCTGACACTCGACACAGAAACGCTTCAGCGTGCGGTCGATTTTGGTCTGTCTGCCCTTCTCGATCAGAAGCGTGGTCTCGGAGCGCCCGCAAGCCGAGCCGCCGCAATCGTCATAGATCGGAATCAAGGTGTAGTCTTTGGTCTTTACCGGGTTGCCGAAGGTTACGAGGTCGCGCTCGATGCACAGAAGTTGCGTTGTGCCCTTGAACACGCATTTGCGATCCTCGTTCTTCGGATCGGGGCGGATTTCATAGATCGCGTTTGAGGTCTCGACCTTGTTGTCCTCGGCTGCGGCCGATGTGCAGAAAAGAAGGCCAAGTGCAAAGACCGAAATTCGCAATGGTCGAGACGCCATGAATTATCCGGCAGCGGTTTCTTCGGGCAGGGTCATCGTGCAAATCTCGAAAATTCCTTCACCACCTGCTCGTAGACCTTCCGCTTGAACGGAATGATGAGCGAGGGAAGATTGCGCATCGGCTCCCAGCGCCATTCGACGAATTCCGGCTTGTGGCCGCCGACCGGCTCAAGGATGTTGATCTCTTTCTCGTTGCCGGTGAAGCGGAACGCATACCATTTCTGCTTCTGGCCGCGATATTTTCCCTTCCAGGCCTTCGTCGCGATCTGGCTGGGAATGTCGTAGGTGAGCCAGTCGTCGATCTCGCCAATCTTCGTCACCGAGTGGATGCTGGTTTCTTCCGCGAGCTCGCGCAAGGCCGCGCGATATAAATCTTCGCCGTCATCGACGCCGCCCTGCGGCATCTGCCAGACGTGATCGTCGTCGGTGTGTTCGGGCCCGCCGAGCCTGCGGCCGATAAAGACGCGGCCTTGCTTGTTCAGCACCATCATGCCGACACAGGCGCGATAGGGCAGGTCTTCATATTTGGATTTGCTCATGCCGGGTTTTTGCCGGGCGGCGGCGTCATTTGCAAGCGACCGCAACTTGCAGGCTCAGCTCGACCCGGTCTTGATCGCAACCCGTGTAATCGGCACCAGCACGATGCCGCGGTCCTGCGCGGCCTTCGCCCATTTCGAAATGCGGTTGAGGCTCGCGGGCAAGGCGGAAGCGAAGCCGACCGCCATGCCGCGCTCGCGCGCCATCGATTCCAGCTTCTTCAGCGCGTTGTCGATCTCGATAGCGCTCGGCACCGCATCGAGTACCACATCGGCTTTCGCAAAGGGCAGCCGGTTGGCGCCTGCGATCAGGCCGGCCTGGCTGCGCGGCGAGGAGCCGTCATCGACAAAGATCAAGCCGCGTTTTGCGACTTCGCGCAGCATAGGCGCGAGCGCGGCATCGGACGCGGTGAAGCGCGCTCCCATCAGATTCGAAATACCGACATAGCCCTGCACGCGGCTCAGCGCCCAATGCAGCCGGTCGACATTCTGATCGGCGGAAAGCGAGGACAGCAGCGTCTGCGGACCCGGATCGTTATCGGGATAGTCCTTCGGCTCCATCGGAACCTGCAGCAATATCTCGTGCCCCTTCTCGCGGGCGCGCGCGACCAGATTTTCGAGATCGCTGCTGTAGGGCGTGAAAGCCAGGGTGACATTGGGCGGCAGCTTGGAAAGCGCATCGGCACTCGAGATTGCGCCGGCGCCGAGCCCGCCGATCACGATCGCGATCTGCGGCCCGTCGGGATTGGCCTTTTCCGGCGTGCTCTTGCGCGCATAGACGTCGGCCGGGCGCGCGCCATCGGCGGCGATTTTCGGGATCGGCCCGTGCCGCGATGGTTCGAGCAGCCGCGGGTCGGCGGCGCTGCGTTTGGCGCCGTCGCCGGAGGCAGGGATCTGCACCTCCTGCCGCTTGCCGCTGGAACCGTCGATGATGGTGATAATCTGAGTTCCGGGCGGATTTGTCGGCTGGGCGGGCGGCGCCGGCTGGGCCCGCGCATCGGGCAGCGGCTTGGATGCATTGGCATCCGCCGACTGAGTCGGGGAGATTGGCGCGGAGGCGACAGGTTCCCCGCCCAGCGGATCGCGTACGATTGCTGCCCAGAACACAAAGCCGAGCACGGCAATGGCCAACAGCGCGGCCACGGACCGGCTGGCCAGTTGCGCCGAAAGCCGACTTTGAGGCTTGGATTTGTCGTCCTGGCCGAGCGGGGTGTTCAGTTCGTCCAAGATGGCTGCGCTCATTCGCGAATCAGGCGCACGATCTTACCACGGCGCCTGATTCGGCCCGGCGGACAAAAAAGGGGCGGTCCTAAGACCGCCCCTCAATTCGTTTGCCTGAAGGTCCGGAAGTTATTGCTTCGGCGCCTCGGCGCGCTTGCCGCTCGGCGGGAAAGCCGAGTTGGTGACGGTGCCGCGCAGCAGGTCGGTCGCCATCTTCAGCGCCTTGTCGTCCTTCGGGTCCGGCGGGATGTAGGACTGCGAGCCGGTCTGCTCTTCGCCCTCGGCCTTGAGATGGCCGCGCAGCGAGGATTCGCCCTTGGTGTCGGAGCGCGCCTTCAGCTCTTCCGGCACATCCTGCAGCACCTCGATATCCGGCACGATACCCTTGGCCTGGATCGACTTGCCCGACGGCGTGTAATAGCGCGCCGTGGTCAACCGCAGCGCACCGTTGCCGGCGCCGAGCGGAATGATGGTCTGCACCGAACCCTTGCCGAACGAACGGGTGCCGAGCACGGTCGCCCGCTTGTGGTCCTGCAACGCGCCGGCCACGATTTCGGAAGCCGAAGCCGAGCCGCCATTGGTCAGCACGATCACCGGCTTGCCCTTGGTCAGGTCGCCGGCGCGTGCATTGAAGCGCTGCGTCTCCTCGACATTGCGGCCGCGGGTCGAAACGATCTCGCCGCGCTCCAGGAACACGTCGGAGACCGAGATCGCCTGATCGAGCAGGCCGCCCGGATTGTTGCGAAGGTCAAGAATAAAGCCCTTCAGCTTGTCGGCCGGGATCTGGGCGGTGAGGTCGGCGATCGCCTTCTTCAGCCCGTCGGTGGTCTGCTCGTTGAACTGCGTCAGCTTGATATAGGCGACGTCGTCACCCTGCTGATTGGAACGTACCGCGCGCACGCGAATGATGTCGCGGGTGATCGAGATTTCGACCGGCTTGTCCTGACCCTTGCGCATCACGCGCAGCTTGATCTTGGTGTTGACCGGTCCGCGCATCTTTTCGACTGCCTGGTTCAGGGTCAGGCCCTGCACCGCTTCATCGTCGAGATGAGTGATGATGTCGTTGGCCTGGATGCCGGCCTTGGCGGCTGGCGTCTCGTCGATCGGCGAGACCACCTTCACGAGGCCCTCTTCCATTGTCACTTCGATGCCGAGACCGCCGAATTCACCGCGGGTCTGCACCTGCATGTCACGGAAGCTCTTGGAATCCATGAAGCTCGAATGCGGATCGAGACCGGCGAGCATGCCGTTGATGGCGGTCTCTACCAGCTTGGAGTCATCGGGCCGTTCGACATAGTCGGAGCGTACGCGCTCGAACACGTCGCCGAACAGATTGAGGTTGCGATAGGTGTCGGTGGAAGCTGCTGCTTTCGCGCTCATGCCCGCGAACATGATGCGCGGCTGCACCGCAAGGAGAGTGAGAGCGGCGCCTGCCGCGGCACTCAGGAGAACGAGGAATGTCTTGCGCATCATCCGCGGACCTTCTCACTTTCATTTTTGGCCCACCACGGGCCGGGATCGACGGGAGTCCCGTCTTTTCTAAATTCCACGTAAAGCACCGGTTGGCTGGTCCCCACTGGAGAGGCGGCTGCCACCTGAGCCTGGCCGCTCCCCATGACCGCGACGGGCTCGCCCGTCAGTACAAACTGGCCGATGTCGACGGAAATACGGTCCATCCCCGCGATTACGACATGATACCCGTCGCCGGCGTTCAGGATCAAGAGTTGCCCGTAAGATCGGAACGGTCCCGCATAGACCACCCAGCCGTCGCAGGGGGTGGTAACCTGGGCGCCGGGGCGGGTGGCGACCGAAATGCCCCGTTCAGACCCTCCGATGCCGTCGGCGGTCCCGAAATCTCGTATTTTGACGCCGTTTACGGGCATTGGCAGCACGCCGCGGGCGGAACCGAAAGCACGCGCCGGCGACAATCGGCCCGGATCGTTCAGGGCCGCCAAAGCGGGCTTGCTCGCGCTCTTTTGATCGCCGGAGAGCGGGCCCGGGCGGGCCGTCCGGGTGGCATTGTCGAGGCCGGCTTCCAGCCTCGCCACCAAATCGCGAAGGTTATCCACCTGGCGCGCGAGCAATCCGGCCTGGCCGCGTTGGGCCTCCAGCGCCTTTTCCGAATCAGCCTGCTGCTTCTGCCGCTCCTCGACCAGGAGGGTCATGCGCTTCTGCTCTTCCGACAGCGCCTTGAGATCGGTGGAAAGCTTCGCGCGCTCCGCTGAAATCTCGGCGCGCAGTTTCTGCAGCGCCGCCAGGTCGGTTGCGAGACGATCCGCGCGCGCGCGCATTTCCGGCACCACGGCACCGAGAACGATTGCGCTGCGCACTGCTTTCGCCGCGTCTTCCGGGCTCACCAGCAAGGCCGGCGGCGGCCGCCGTCCGATACGCTGCAGCGCAGCCAGAATTTCAGCGATCATTTCGCGCCGTTCGTCCAGCGATTGGCGCAGATCCTTTTCCTGCAATTCGAGCGGCTGCATGCGCCCTTCGCTGACCGACAATCGCGTCTCGACTTCGCGGACACGGGCAGCAGTGCCGATCAGCGCGGTGTTCAGCTTCTTGCGATCGTTGCCGAGCGCTTCGATCTCGGTACGCAGCCGGATCTCGGTCTCGGCGCTGCGCTTCATTTCCGCGCGCATGGCGGCGAGTTCCTGCTCGCGCGCGCGCAGGATGTCGTTGTCACCGCCGAGGCTGCCTTTTAGGGCAGACGGCTCGGTTCCACCCGGATTCTGGGCGAGAATTTGCCCGGATCCGCCCTGCAGGAACGCAATAATTGCGGTACCGGCAAGAATGTGCCGGTTCCTGAGCAATTTGATGGGCGCTGCGATCATTGGTCTCGCTTGTGACCCAGAATCACGGCCAACTTGTGCCGCATTCCCGGTCCGGCATGAATTTCATTCGCGGTGATATGGGTGCCCCGAAAGGATTGTGACAGCCCTGTATAGCTGTTCCAAAAGCATGATCCGGACCAATTGATGGGGCCAGGTGGCATTGCCAAAACTTAATCTCGCTTTGGCCTTTGAGCGGAGGCTTTCGGCCAGACCATCGGCGCCGCCAATCACAAAAACCACCGCTGCCTGTCCGCTGTCGCGCCATTGCGCGAGCCGCTCCGCAAAGGCGCCGCTGCCCTGCCCGTCACCGCGCTCGTCGAGAATCACAAGCGCCGCATTGTCGGGAATCACATTGGCGATCGCGATCAACTCCTCGAGTTTGCGCCGCTCGGCATCCTGCGCGCGGCTTTCCTTGATCTCGATGATCTCGACGGAACGAATGCCTATATTTCGGCCGGCCTGAACGGCACGCTTCAGATAGCGCGCAGCAAGCTCGCCTTCTGCACTCTTCATGCGGCCGACCGCGAGCACCAGCACGCGCATCGGCGTGGTCCTTATCGTTTAGAGCATGATGTTGTCCGAAAACCGCTTCGCACTTTTCGGCATCATGCCCTGCCTCAGCTCGATCGACGCTGGGACGATTCTTGCGCTCGCTGGCTTTTGCCGCCCGCCCACATCTTCTCGATCGCGTAGAAATCGCGAACTTCGGGGCGGAAAACGTGAATGATCACGTCGCCCGCATCGATCAGGACCCAGTCGCAATGCGGCTGGCCTTCGACACGGATGCCCTTCAATCCGGATTTCTTGAGATGCTCGACCACATCGTCAGCAACCGCGCCGACATGCCTGCTGGAGCGGCCGGAGGCCACCACCATCAGGTCTGCAAACGCGGTTTTTCCGGTGAGGTCTATGGTGACGATGTCCTCCGCCTTCATCTCATCAAGGCGCTCGAGGACAAGCTGCAGCGTTTGCGAGGCGTCACGCACCTCGGAAACGGATCGCGGCACGGCATTGGCACGCGGCCGCGCGATGACTTGTGTTGTCAGTGGTCCTTTCCTTCTTACGGTTACACCCGGCAAAGATGGGGACTCAGCACCCGCAAATGTAGCCACGTCGCGCAAATACTTTCAACTGCCATCGTGTTCCCGTTCCGCCCGAAGCTGGGTCGAGGACAGGTCGGATTTGACCCCGCGCAGGTAGACCCAGGCGGGCGGGGGCAGGGTGGGGAGCGCGGATGCGCGGCTTTCGGGAATGCGGGCACGGGCGAAGCTCATGGCGGCCAGCCCGGAACCCGCCTTCAGGCTGAGGCCGCCGCGGTCGGCGACCGCGATCGGCAGCATCATGAATATGTCGCGCCAGTTCTTCCAGCGGTGGAAGTCCTTCAGATTGTCTGCGCCCATCAGCCAGACGAAATGCGTTTCCGGAGATTCGTTCTTAAGCCAGCCAATAGTATCGCAGGAATATTTCGTGCCGATGACGGCCTCGAAGCCGGTGACGTCGATACGCGCGTGATCGGCAAGCTTGATGCAGGCCTCGATCCGCTCTTCCAGAGGCGGCAATTGGCGCGCGTCCTTTAACGGATTGCCGGGCGTCACCAGCCACCACACCCGGTCGAGCCGCAGCTTCTTCAGTGCCAGCAGGCTGATGGCGCGATGCGCATCATGCGGCGGATTGAACGAGCCGCCGAGCAGGCCGATGCGCATGCCGGGGCCGTGCGGGGGCAAGACGACGCGGGGCTTGGTCACGCTCTTCACGAGCGTGCGCCTTGGCATATCGTTCACGGCCGGATTTGCCCGCTGCCGCGCACGCGATATTTGAACGAGGTGAGCTGGTCGACGCCAACCGGCCCGCGCGCATGCATGCGGCCGGTGGCGATGCCGATCTCCGCGCCGAAGCCGAATTCGCCGCCATCGGCGAATTGCGTCGAGGCGTTGTGCAGCACGATTGCGGAATCGACTTCATTCAGGAACCGCGCCGCCGCAGCCTTGTCCTGGGTGACGATCGCGTCGGTATGATGCGAGCCGAAAAGTTCGATATGGTTCATCGCGCCGTCGACGCCGTCCACAATTTTGGCGGCGATGATGGCGTCGAGAAATTCCTTGCCGAAATCCTCCTGGCTTGCGGGCTTGATGCGCGAATCGATCTTCTGCAAAGCTGCATCGCCGCGCACTTCGCAGCCGGCATCGAGCAGCGCCTCGATCGCCGGCCTGTAGACTTTTTCCGGCGCCGACTTGTCGATCAGCAAGGTCTCGGCCGAGCCGCAGACACCGGTACGGCGCAGCTTGGCATTCATCACGATCGATTCCGCCATTTCCGGCTTGGCCTTCTTGTCGATATAGACGTGGCAGATGCCTTCGAGATGAGCGAATACCGGAACGCGCGCCTCCTCCTGTACGCGCGCGACCAGGCTCTTGCCGCCGCGCGGCACGATCACATCGATATTGCCGCTGAGGCCGGACAGCATTTCGCCGACCGCATCGCGGTCGCGTATCGGCACCAGCTGGATCGCGTCTTCCGGAAGTTGCGCGATGCGAAGTCCCTCCGTCATCGCGGCGTGAATGGCGCGCGACGAGCGAAGCGAATCCGATCCGCCGCGCAGGATCGCGGCGTTGCCGGCTTTCAGGCACAATGCGCCGGCATCGGCGGTGACATTCGGACGGCTTTCGTAAATCACACCGATGACGCCGATCGGCGTTCGCACGCGTTCGATCGTCATGCCGTTCGGCCGCTTCCATTTTTCAAGCACCTTGCCGACCGGATCGTTCAGCCGGGCAACGACCCCGAGACCCTTGGCCATCGCCTCGATGCGCGCCGGATTAAGCGTGAGGCGGTCGAGGAAGGAGCCGGAAATGCCGGCGGCCCTGGCTTCGGTCAGGTCATCCTCGTTCGCGGCCAGGATTTCGCGCGCGGTGCCGCGGATCGCCTTTGCCATCGCCAGCAGCGCTTTGTCCTTCTGGGCGCTCGGCGCCAGCGCCAGCACATGCGCGGCCTTGCGCGCGCGCTTGCCGATATCCTGCATCAGGTCCGATATGCTGGAGCCGGGTTCGATGGTTTTGAGCGGCGCGGTCATGTCGGCTCGGTGATTGGAGAATTCGGTCGATACCTAACATGTAAGCCACCGCCGGGCGAGCGGCAGGCGCCTTGTCAGGTCCTAGCCATGCGTTTCGCGCGCTTTCAGATGTAACTGTAAAGATTGAAGAAATGGCAGGAAACCGGCAAGCTCATCGGATGCAGCGCGCGATTCGTGCAAGGCTATCCGGGCTCGCCGTTGCGGCGCTCTTCCTCTTTCCTGGATCACGCGTGGACGCGCAAACCCCACCGACGGTACGCCCCGCGAACTTTGTCGACGCCGCGACCCTGGTACCGGGACTGGTGGTCGATATGCGCTATTTCGGTACCGCGAATTTCGTAGGTAGCCGCGTCGACGGTTACGAGGCGCCGGTCTGTATCCTGACGCAGCAGGCGGCGGCGGCGCTGGCGCTGGTGCAGCGCGACCTTAGCTCCCGCAATCTCGGGCTGAAGGTGTTCGACTGCTACCGTCCCAAGCGCGCCGTGCACCATTTCGTGCGCTGGGCGCGCGATCCCGACAATTCCACCAAGGCCGAATTCTATCCCGATATCGACAAGCGCGCGTTGTTTCGCGAAGGCTTTATCGCGTCACGCTCCGGCCATTCGCGCGGCTCTACTGTCGATCTAACTTTGGTGACACTGCCCGATCAGAAAGAACTCGACATGGGCACGCATTTCGATCTGCTGTCCTATCGTTCGAGCGTGAATGGACAGGTGAGCCCGCAGGCGCGCGCCAATCGATTGTTGCTTGCGAATGCGATGCGGGCACGCGGCTTCATTCCCTATCCCAAGGAATGGTGGCACTTCACGCTGCAAAACGAGCCGTTTCCGAACAGCTATTTCGATTTTCCGGTGAAATAAATAACGAGACACCCCGAGAGGCCACGGGATGTCTCGTTATCATCGACGCAGTGGTGACGTAGCGGACGAAGATCGCCCCCAGCCATTCAATCAGCCGCCGGCGAGCACCGGTCTGTAAGGGAAGCACCCGCCTTGGCGAGGCAACGGCCAATCGAACCGTCCGTCGAAACACAAACGCTACACAACATTCCGGCCATTGACGGCCGGCATTTCAGCGACCCCGTACGTCCTTCCACTGCGTGCAGACTAAACGCTAAGACGCGCTGGCTCGCGGTATCATGGAGTCCAGTCACAATTGATCGAAGCCGCGCGACAGTTTTGCAACGAGACATTTGCGCAACAACACCATTGCAGATCGGCAACATGATCTCGGTATCTGCTTCCGCGAAAAAATCGCGTTTTGCAAAACGCAAGAAGGCCCGGAGAACCGGGCCTTCTCACAGCATGAAGCAATCGCGGCGGAAGCGACTACCTCATCGCATCCTCCGTGCCTGTGAAAGTCGACGCGATCTTGGTACCGAGACCCTGCACTACGGCGATGATGGCAAGCGAAATACCGGCGGCGATCAGTCCGTATTCGATCGAAGACGCGCCGGATTGGTCGCGCAGGAATTGCCGTAAGCGGGTCATGGCCGACGCCTTTGTGTAAACAACGCCTGCAATTTCCCGGAAAACTTTAGCGAGAGCCTTAATCCGATCGTAGAAAGTCGGGGGCATCGAGGCCCCCAACGGCCCATGCTTGGTTAGCAAAGTTCATCCGCAATCGCAGACTCACGTCCCGGTAAGAACGAGGTCGTCGCGGTGGACGATTTCAGTGCGGCCGGAAAAGCCGAGAATATTGAGGATTTCCGATGAGGATTGCCCGACGATCTGCGCGGCGTCGGTAGCATCATAGGCAACCAGTCCGCGGCCGATCTCGATACCGTCAAGCGAACGGATTACCACCGCATCGCCGCGCTGGAACGCGCCATCACATCTTTTGACGCCGGCCGGCAGCAGGCTGGCGCCGCGCCGCAGAGCTGCGACCGCGCCGGTATCGATATGCAACATGCCCTTCGGCTCGAGCGAGCCCGCGATCCATCGCTTGCGCGCGGCGACTGGATTGGCGGGAGTGAGGAACCAGGTGCAGCGCGCATTGTCTACAATCGCCCGCAGCGGATGCAGCGTCTTGCCGGACGCGATCACCATGTGGGTGCCGGCATTGGTCGCGATCTTGCCGGCCTCGATCTTGGTGACCATGCCGCCGCGCGACAGCTCGGAGCCCGACGCTCCAGCCATGCTCTCGATCTCGGGCGTGATGCGTTCGACAACAGGCACAAGATTGGCAGAGGTCGTACCGCCGGGCGGCGCGTCATACAGGCCGTCGATGTCGGAAAGCAGTACCAAGAGGTCCGCGCTCATCATCGACGCGACGCGGGCCGCGAGCCGGTCGTTGTCGCCATAGCGGATTTCGCTTGTTGCGACGGTGTCGTTCTCGTTGATCACCGGCACGCTCTTCCATTCGAGCAGCTTGTCGATGGTCGAGCGGGCATTGAGATAACGCCGGCGTTCTTCGGTGTCGCCGAGCGTGACCAGAATCTGTCCCGCGGTGATGCCATGAGCGCCCAGCGTCTGCGCCCAGACCCGCGCGAGTTCGATCTGGCCGACGGCCGCGGCGGCCTGTGAATCTTCGAGCGCGAGTGCGCCCTTGCGCAGTTTCAGCACCGAACGGCCGAGCGCGATCGCACCCGATGACACCACCAGGATGTCGCGCTTGTCCTTATGCAGCCAGGCAATGTCCTCGCACAGCGCGGCAAGCCATTCGGCGCGCAGCCTTCCGGCTGCGGCATCGACCAGCAGCGAGGAGCCGACCTTGACGACGATGCGGCGGAAATCGGTAAGCGATGGGGTGCGGGCGGACATGAGTGCAGTGCGTCTCTTATCGGGGTCGCCGGGTCAAGCCCGGCGACGACGGACGTTATTAAGGCTGCCAGGCCGGCGCCTTCTCGAATGGCTGCTCGCCGGCTTCCGTACGCGCCTTGTCGATCACATGCAGGAGCGCCCGCAAGGTTTCCGGGACACCTTGTTTGGACTGGGCGGAAAGCACCAGCGGCGTTTTCTTCGCGGCTTTCTTCAGCGCCTTCAGCTTTGCCTGAATCTCTTCCTCGGTCATGGCGTCGCTCTTCGACAGCGCCACGATTTCCGGCTTTTCGGCCAGGCCCTCGCCGTAGGATTCGAGTTCGTTGCGCACGGTTCGGTAGGCGGCCGCTACGTCTTCGCTGGTACCGTCGACCAGATGCAGCAATACGCGGCAGCGTTCGATATGGCCCAGGAACCGGTCGCCCAAGCCTGCGCCCTCATGCGCGCCCTCGATCAGGCCGGGAAGATCGGCCATGACGAATTCGCGTCCATCGACGGCAAAAACGCCAAGCTGCGGATGCAGCGTGGTGAAGGGGTAATCCGCAATCTTCGTCTTCGCCGCGCTGACCGAGGCGAGGAAGGTCGACTTGCCGGCATTCGGCAATCCGATAAGTCCGGCATCGGCGATCAGCTTCAGATGCAGCCAGATGGTGCGCTCCTCGGCCGGCTGGCCGGGATTGGCATGGCGTGGCGCGCGGTTGGTCGAGGATTTGAAATGCGCGTTGCCGAAGCCGCCATTGCCGCCGCGCGCAAGCATGACCTCGTCGCCGATCTTGTCGAGATCGGCGAGCAGGGTTTCGCCGTCCTCGTCGTAGATCTGAGTGCCGACCGGCACTTTCAGGATGATGTCCTTGCCGCCGGCACCGTGACGGTCCTTGCCCATGCCGTTGCCGCCGCGTTCGGCCTTGTGATGCTGCCGGAAGCGATAGTCGATCAGCGTGTTGAGGCCATCGACCGCGCGCGCGATCACGTCGCCGCCGCGTCCGCCATCGCCACCATTGGGGCCGCCAAACTCGATGAACTTCTCGCGACGGAACGACACGCAGCCGTTCCCGCCCGCGCCGGACTGGATGTAAATCTTGGCTTCGTCGAGGAATTTCATGGGGGGAATATAGGAGCTTTCCGCACTTCACCCACTCTTTAATCGCTGCTAGAAGCCCCATAATGGCTGTCATTTTCCAACGTGGAAGGATGCGCGCGGCGATCGGGCTGATCGCGGCCTATGCCATTGCGCTGCAGACCCTGTTCGCGGCCTTTGCTTCGTTGCCGGCCCATGCCCAGGGCGTCGATTTCGGGCAGGTCATCTGCTTCGGCAGCGGTAATGCCGGAACGCCTGCGGGCGACGACACCGGCGCGCCGGTGCCGGCATCCGGCAAATATCATTGCGTCCTGTGCGTATCCTCCGCGGCTGCCGCCATCCTGCCGGAGCCGGTTTGCACGCCGCCGTCAGAAGCCGGATTTGTTTCGCAATTCTCAGTCGCAAAATCCGACACGCCGATCTCGCCTGTCCCGGCACGATCGGGACCTGCGCGCGCCCCTCCGCTGACGCTGTGACCGCATGCGGCCTTTGCGCCGCTCGCCCTCACGTCGCCGGAGTTTGCAATGCCTACCCGAAATGCGCGTGCATTCTGCACGCTGCTCGCCGCCCTGGCAGCCTTGCCAGCGGATGCGCGCGCTCAGTCTTCGACCAATCTTCCAACCATCAACGTCGATGAGACGCTCCCGCGTCGCGCGGCATCGCGGTCTTCCGGCAGTGCACCGCCGGCGGCGCAGCCGGTGCCGCCTCCCGCGGCCGGCACGACCTCCGGCCCCGCGCAAGGCAGCCTGACGATCCCGAACGTGGAGCAGGCGCGTCAGGCGATCAACCAGACGCCAGGAGCTGTCGCAATCGTCACCTCGGACGAATGGCGCGACCAGCGCACCGCCACCGTCAAGGACATGTTCGACTATGTGCCCGGCGTATGGGCGCAGCCGAAATGGGGTGAGGATTCTCGCCTTTCGATCCGCGGCTCCGGCCTGTCGCGCAATTTCCACGGCCGTTCGATCCAGCTCTACATGGACGGTATTCCGATCAACACCGCGGACGGCTATTTCGATCTGCAGGAAGTCGATCCGAGCGCCTATCGCTTTGCCGAAGTGTTTCGCGGCGCGAGCGCGCTGCAATACGGCGCCAATTCGCTGGGAGGCGCGATCAATTTCGTGACGCCGAGCGGGCGCAATTCAAGCCCGTTTGCGGCGAGCGCCGATGGCGGTGCCTTCGGCTATCGTCGCCTGCAGGCGAGTTCAGGCGCGGCGTCGGGCCCGGTCGATTATTTCGTCACCGGCTCGTGGCAGCAGCAGGACGGCTTTCGCGAACACAGCAACGGCACGCTGAACCGCGGCTTTGCGAATTTCGGTTACCAGATCACGCCGAATGTCGAGACCCGCTTCTATTTCAACGGCAATAATATCGAGCAGCGCATTCCGGGATCGGTGACGAAGTTCGCGGCACTCAATGAGCCGCGGACGCCGGCCGCCGTCAACGTGCTCAACGACTGGCAGCGCAACATCAATTCCAACCGCTTCGCCAACAAGACCGCGTTCAAATTCGACGACACCATTTTCGAGGTCGGTGTCTTCAACGTGCAACGCCACCTGATGCACCCAATCTTTCAATGGCTCGACTACACTTACGAGGACTATGGCGGCTTTGGCCGCGTGGTCGATGACCGCAAGATCGCGGGCTATCGCAACCGGCTGGTGGCGGGCGTCAATATCCTCAACGGCGCGGTCGACAATAAGCAATTCGCCAATGGCGCGATGGCGACCAAGGGCAATCTGCTGTCGTGGTCGAACGATCGCTCCAAGAACACTTCGTTCTATGTCGAAAACTCGTTCTATTTCCTGCCGAGCGTGGCGGCGGTCGTCGGCACGCAGTTTCTGAGCGCCAGCCGCGAACGCATCGATCTGTTTCTTTCGAATGGCAATCAGTCGGGACAGACCAACTTCGATCTGTGGAGTCCAAAATACGGATTGTTGTGGGACCTCGATGCGGCCGCGACGGCACAGATCTTTGCCAATATCTCGCGCAGCGCGGAAGTGCCGAGCTTCGGCGAGAGCGTGGCGCCGATCCCGTTCGTCGCCCCGAACCTTCCGAATATCCCGTTCACCGCCATCCAGGCGCAGCGCGCCACGACTTATGAAATAGGCACGCGTGGCAGGCGGCCGGACTTTACCTGGGATATCGCGCTCTATCGCGCCGAAATCACCAACGAACTGCAATGCCTCTACAGCGTGTTCGGCAATTGCAATGTCACCAATGCCGACCGCACCATCCATCAGGGCATTGAAATCGGAATCGGCGCGGCGATCCTGAAGTCGATGTTCGTGCACGGCGACAATCCCGACAAGATCTGGATTCAGCTCGCCTACACCTACAACGACTTCTTCTTCGACAACGACCCGATGTTCGGAAACAACCGGCTGCCGGGCGCGCCGCCGCAATACATGCGCACCGAAGCGCTCTACAAGCATCCCTCCGGCTGGTTTTTTGGGCCCAACATCGAATGGGTGCCGCAGGGCTATTTCGTCGACAGCGCGAATACGCTGACGGTCGATCCCTACATGCTGTGGGGGATGAAGGCGGGCTTCGACAACAACCGCAATGTCTCGTTCTACGTCGAGGGCCGCAACCTGTCGGACCGGACCTATATCGGCAGCGCCAGCATCATCGATGTCGCGACCCCGAAGCTCGCATTGTTCGAGCCGGGTTCAGGACGTGCCGTATTTGCCGGAGCGAAATTCAAATGGTAACGCAAGGAAACAGGATCATGACCATGACACATGCAGTCGGTGCAGCGACGTTTCTGTCATTTCTCTTTGCAGGCACGCTCGCCTTCGCCCATGTCACGCTGGAAACGCGCGATGCGCGGGCCGGCACGAGCTACAAGGCGGTGCTGAAAGTGCCGCATGGCTGTGACGGCACCGCAACGGTGAAGGTGCGTGCGCAGATTCCGGAAGGCGTCATTGCGGTGAAGCCGATGCCGAAGGCCGGCTGGCAGATCGAAACCGCGAAGGGCGCTTACGCGCGCAGCTATCCGTACTTTCATGGGCAGCAATTGTCGGAAGGCGTGAAGGAGATCACCTGGAGCGGCGGCAAGCTGCCGGACGAGCATTACGACGAGTTCGTATTTGCAGGATTTCTCGCTGCCGATCTGAAGCCGGGGCCGCTCTATATTTCGGTGACGCAGGAATGCGAGAAGGGACAAGTGAGCTGGGCCGACATTCCGGCGGCGGGGCAGGACGCGCATTCGCTGAAGGCGCCGGCGCCCGCGGTGATCATTCTCGCGCAACAAGCGGGGCATGGTGCGGCAGCCTCGAACGTATTCAAGGCGGGCGCACTCACCATCGAGGCGCCGTGGGCGCGCGCAACACCGGGCGGCGCGCAGGTGGCCGGCGCTTACATGAAGATCACCAACAACGGAAAAGAGCCGGACCGGCTGATCGGCGGCACGGTGCCGTTCGCCGGACGCTTCGAAGTGCATGAGATGGCAACCGAGAACGGCGTGATGAAGATGCGTGAGGTCAAGGGCCTCGAGATCAAGCCCGGCGAAACCGTCGAACTGAAGCCCGGCGGCTACCACGTCATGTTCATGGACCTGAAATCCGGCCTCAAGGAAGGTCAGACCTTCGCGGGCACATTGGTGTTCGAAAAGGCCGGCAAAGTCGATGTCGAATATCGCGTCGGCCCGATCGGCGGCGGTGCGCCTGCCGGTGGAGCCGGCGGCGGACACTCGCATCATTGATGCTTTCGTCATTCCGGATTCGCGCGTTTCACGCGCGCTCCGGAATGACGGCTATGGAGCAAACACGCTCCGCACGAAATCGCGATAGAGCAGCACCTGTTTCGGCGGTATCGAAGGATCGCGCAGCGCACGCGCGAGAATCAGTGCACCCTCGATCAGGGTCGCGGCCATGTCGGCGAGCGCGTCGAGATCGATGCCGTCGCGCGGTGGATATTTTTTTGCGATCAGGTCGAAGCGCTCGCGAAAGCGGTGGCGCCAGCGCAGGATGCCTTCGGCATTCAACTCGCGCACTTCGCGATTGAACAACTGGTCCTGATAGACGAACGAAGCCGCGAGGCATCCCGGATGCACTTCGGTCATGTTCGCCATCATCTCGGCGAACAGCTTCAATCCCACCAGAAATCCGTGCAGCGGATCCTCGTTCAGTTCGTCGGCACGGTTGAACAAGTCATCGAGGACTTGCCGGTCGTTTTCGAGATAGCGCAGCAGCAGTGCCTTGGCGAGATCGCCCTTGTCCTTGAAATGGTAGAAGAAGCCGCTCTTGGTGATGCCGGCCGCCGCGATCAGTTCTTCGATCGATGTGCCGGCAAAGCCTTTCGCCAGCACCGCCTCCTCGGCGATCGCCAGCAGGCGTTCGCGGGTGTCGCTGCCCTTGCGTGCGGTTCCTTCAAGCATGCGTGACTGTACCTTCGGTCAACCTGCGGTGCATCGTGCACATCCATCCCTCGTGCGCGAGCCGCCGGACGCGGATCAAATCACTGATTTTCAAACGCTTTCTATCGATGTGGCTTACTGTACCACGATCCCGCTTGGCCCGATGCCCGCAATCGCTAATGTCCGCCGCGACCGCGCGCCATTGCGGCCCGCGACATTTCCCATTTTTTCATGGAGACACCGATGGCGAAATACCGCGCCAAATTGCCGCAACTCGACGATCACCCATTCCTGACCGACAGCGGGCTCGAGACCACGCTGATTTTCCACGACGGCGTCGATCTGCCGTTCATGGCATCGATCACGTTGCACGCGACCGCGCTCGGCGAGAAACGCCTGCGGGATTATTTCGTGCGCCACATCGAGATTGCGCGCGCACAGAATGCCGGCTTCGTGCTGGAAAGCGCAAGCTGGCGCGCAAGTCCCGACTGGGGCACCAAGCTCGGACTCACGCGCCCAGAGCTTGCCGATCTGAATCGGCGCAGCATCGCATTGCTGGCATCGCTGCGCGACGAATTCGAAACTGCGCAATGTCCGATGCCGATCAGCGGCAATATCGGGCCGCGCGGCGATGGCTATTTCCCCGAGCAGATGATGAGCGGGAAGGAGGCGCGCGCCTATCACGCCTTTCAGACCGAATTGATTGCTGACACCGAGGCCGACCTCGTCAGCGCTTTCACCATGACGCATTCAGGCGAAGCCATCGGGATTGCGCTCGCCGCCAAGGACGCCGGCATGCCGGTGGTGATTTCCTTCACCACCGAAACCGACGGCAGGCTGCCGAGCGGCGAGACGTTGCAGGAAGCGATCGAAAAAACCGATGCGGACACGTCCTGCGCGCCGGCCTATTACATGATCAATTGCGCGCACCCGACGCATTTCGTCGATGCGCTGGAGCGCGGCGAAGGCTGGGTTCAGCGCATCCGCGGCCTGCGCGCCAATTCCTCGATGCGCAGCCATGCCGAACTCGACAATTCGCCCGATCTCGATGTTGGCGATCCGGTCGATCTTGGCCGCCGCTATGCGAGCTTGCGCGGCACGCTCGGCACCCGCTTCAACATCATGGGCGGTTGCTGCGGCACCGATCACCGGCACGTCGCGGCGATTGCGGAAGCCTGCCTGGCACCATCCAAGGCGGCCTGATTATACTTGCCTCGTTGCGGGCCTCCGCGCGAACCAGCGAGCAGGTCACTAGCTGCAATTGAATAGATTTTGTGCAGCCAATTTGAAGTTTGCGAAACCATGTGAGGTCTCATTACTGCGGTTCATCCGTCACGCTCCGGATCGCCTTAAGCGGAAATTGACCGATCCATCTTAAGCCATTCATCGGTCGGCCCGTTTCGCCGCGAGATTTATCTGGAGAACGATGGTGCGACGGCTGTTTTTTTATCTCAAACTATTTGTCTCGTCGCTGATCGGGAAGGCGCGCAAAGTTATGCTGGGCCCTAATACGGTCGCGGTGATCACTCAAACTGAAATCGGGCCATTCGCGACCGACCCGCAGGATATGGTCGTCGGTCGGGAGCTCCGTAAAACCGGCTCCTACCAACGAGAAGAACTTGAGAGGCTGGTGCGGTACGTCGGTGGCGATGACAACGTGCTGGTTGTCGGCGCTCATATCGGCGCTCTGGTCATTCCGATTTCCCGTCATTGCAAGTCGGTCGTGGCGATCGAAGCCAACCCTGACACGTTCAGGCTGCTTGAGTTCAATCTGCTGCTGAATAACGCCAAGAACGTTCGCGCCTACAACATCGCAGCGAGCGACAAGGCGGAGACGATCGATTTCGTTTCCAGCCGAAGCAATTCCGGCGGCGCGAAACGGATGCCGAAAGTCCGCGCCTTCGAGTATTTCTATGATTTGCCGAAAACCATCTCGGTGCCGGCTTATGCGCTCGACGAGCAGCTGAAGGGTGAAGCCTTCTCGCTTGTCCTGATGGATATCGAAGGTTCGGAATATTTTGCGCTCAAGGGCATGCAGGACATTTTGAGCCGCACGCCAACCTTCATCGTCGAATACTTGCCGCATCATCTGCGCAATGTCAGTGGCGTCAGCCCGGGCGAATTTCTGCGCCTCATTGCTCCGCATTTCGAGAAACTGTTTATCTCCAGCAAGGATCTCCAGGTCAAAAAGACCGATTTCCTGCCCGCGCTGCAAGCAATGTTCGATCAGGATCAGGGCGACGACGGATTGATTTTCTCGAAATAGCGAGTTGCCCGATCGCGCTGGTTCGGCGCCCGGGATTGCGATGACACCTCAAACAAAAAGCCCGGCTGGAAAGCCGGGCTTCAAAAACTTGCAGTATTTCCTGACAGTCGGCGCGACCCGTCTGCCCTGGAAATAGTCACCGCACCTTCAGATTTTCCGCCGATTCACGTCCGCGATTGGACACGATTTCGTATTCGATCTGCTGGCCTTCGTTCAGGCCCGTCAGGCCTGCGCGCTGCACCGCTGAAATGTGCACGAACACATCCTTGCCGCCGCCGCCGGGCTGGATAAAGCCAAAACCCTTGGTGGCATTGAACCACTTCACCGTACCTGTAGCCACGTCAATTCCCCTATTCACGAGATATCCGCCGACACGAGCGTCCGGTAGACATCCCGCTTAGGCATGGATTTCCATACCTTGAAAAGGGAGAAATTTCCACCCTCCATTGGGCGATGCGGGGCGGACGAGCCGCCCCGCCAAATTCATGTCAGCGTCACGACACGCGCTTGACGGCGCTCCAGGAGCGCAGCGATGTCCACAAGCCCCGGTCGAGCCGGAAGCGGTCGATCGGTGCCGAAGAATGCAGCGCCTGGATGCGGACCAAGCCGACGCCGGTCCACTGGAAGCCGCACTTCTCGAGGATGCGGCGCGACGCTGGATTGGTGACGCGGGCTCCGGCCGACAGGCCATCGTGCCCGAGTTCGGTGAAAGCGAAATCGATCAGCGCGCGCACGGCCTCGGTGCCGAAGCCCCGATTCCAGAATTTGACGCCAAGCCAATAGCCGATCTCGGGCGCGGCATCGTCATAGTCTGCGATACCGCAGGCTCCGACCGGGACGCCTTCGCGGGTCGTGATCAGAAAGTTGATCTCGCCCTTGCTGACGTTTCCCTTCGGCAGATTGGTGGCCGCGATGAAGTCCTCGGCGTCGGCGCGCGAATAGGGATGAGGAATGCGTCGCGTGTTTTCCGCGATGCGTTTGTCGTTGGCGAGCGCGGCTACGTGCTTAGCGTCCTCGAGTGTCGGCGCGCGCAGCATCAGCCGCTCGGTCTCGAGGACGGGGATACAGCCTTCCCGATAGCTTCGGGATTCAAGTTCCAGACAGGTCATGGCTCAGGCTCCTTGTGAAAAAACTTGAGGGGGAGCCGGTTCACCCGTCTCCCCCTCAAATTGGAGCCCATCAGGGCCGCCGGGTTCGACTTGTGAACCGGCGGACCTCTTTAGAGATTTGCCGTTTATTCTGCCGCAGCTTCCGTCATCGGGACTACCGATACGTATGTGCGGCCTTTTCCTTTGGTCTTGAACTCGACGCGACCCAGCGTGGTCGCGAATAGCGTGTGATCGGTGCCCATGCCGACATTCTCGCCGGGATGCCAGGTGGTGCCGCGCTGGCGCGCGATGATATTGCCTGGAATCGCGATCTGCCCGCCGAACAGCTTCAGGCCGAGCCGGCGACCTTTGGAGTCGCGCCCGTTACGGGAAGAACCGCCTGCTTTTTTGTGAGCCATGGCTCAAAAATCCTTCGTTCGAACTTTTCTTAACCCGATTCCTTGACGGAATCATCTCAACTTTTTCGGCGCGCCGTTACAGCCTCAAGACTTCTTCTTTTTCGCGGCCGGCTTCTTGGCGGGCGCCTTGGCTTTCGCCTTGGCAGCGGGCTTTTTCGCGGCAGCTTTCTTCTTTGCCGCGGGCTTGGCCTCACCCTCTTCACCGTCAGCTACGATCGGCGCGGGCTTGCGCTCAGGCTTCGGCTTCGGGCCCTTGGTCGGCGAGGCACCGCCAGTCAGGATCTCGGAGATCCGGACCACGGTATAGTCCTGCCTATGGCCACGCTTGCGCCGCGAATTCTTGCGGCGGCGCTTCTTGAAGGCGATCACCTTGGCGCCGCGGCTCTGCTCGATGATCTCGACCGCAACGGACGCGCCCGACACAATCGGGGAGCCCAGTTCCGGCTTGTCGCCACCCAGCATCAGCACATTGCCGATCTGTACGATCTGGCCCGGTTCGCCTTCGATACGGCCGATCCGGACCTTCTGGTCCTCGGCAACCGAATATTGCAGGCCGCCGGTCTTGATGACTGCGAACATCGTTCTTGTCCTCGTGTTCGTTTCCCGGTGCTCGGACGAGCCGGACCGGCTTCTTCCAGTCTTGCGATCTTTGCATTGCAAAGGGTGTCCGGCGTACGTGCCTGAAAAAGCACGAAAAGGGCCCCCATGGGGCCCCGCCGTTGGGCGGATTTATGGGGGGAGGAGGCCGCAAAGTCAAGGAAAGCGGCCTGAATGCCTCAATAGAGGTGCAGGAAAGGCCCCACAGGCAGGGTGTCACGGACGGCTTCGACCCCCTTCATGGCGCCTGCCGCCACCAGAAACAGCGTTGCGTCCCAGAACGTCCTTTGCACCCGATCGGGCCGCACCAGCAGGGTCTCAGCGTCTCGCCAAAGCCATGGATCGGGCAGGAAGCGCGGCACCCGCGCCTGATAGGCTTGAAACTCCCCCGGAAAGAGCTGGGTGAGCGCGTCTTCTTCGTGGGTTACCACCAGCCGGAAGATCGCGAGACAGGCCGCAGCGCAGATAGCGGCGAACACGATGCTGCCGAACTGGGCGGCGACGCCAAACGCGGCGATCGAGGAGAACACATAAAGCGGATTGCGGGAGATGGAGTAGGGACCCAGCGTCACCAGACTCACAAGCTTGCGGCCGCTGATATACATCGAGCACCAGGTGCGGCCGAGGATGCCGATCAGGATCAGAAACACGCCGCTGCGCTCCACGGCCTCGTGCAGGAAGTTGCCTTCCGACGAAATCGGCCGGCTCCCCATGATGACGCCCAATCCGATCGCCACGGCCGCGACGATGATCAACTTGCGCTGCCATTGTTGGCGCACAAGGTCGAATGAGATAGGCATCAAAATTACCCCCGCAGACCGCGCCACCAAAACAGACCGATGAAAGAGGCAAATCGGAGGGCGGCCCGTGCGCAATATCAAAAGCCCAGAGGAAACGCTATGTCCGTGATCGACGTCCATACTCACATGCTCACGCTGGATTATCTCGAATTGCTGCGCGCCAACGGCACCGGCAAATACACGCTTAAGAAGACCCGCGCCGGCCAGGACGCGGTCCATCTCTACGATGCGCCGTTCATGACACTGTTTCCGGGCATGTGGGATTACGAGCTTCGCATCAAGAAGATGGACGAGGCGAAGGTCGATGTCGCGATCGTCTCGCTGACCTGCCCGAATGCCTATTGGGGCGGCCGCGAAGTGGCGCTGAAGGCCGCGCGTATCGTCAACGATTCAATGGCCGAGCAGCAGCGCGCAAAGCCCGACCGCATCCGCTGGTTCGCATCCTTGCCGTTTCAATATGCCGACGACGCCGTGGCCGAACTTGCGCGCTGCGTAAAGGCTGGCGCAGTCGGCGTCATGGTGATCGCCAATATCGACGGTGAGGATCTGACCAATCCGAAATTCGCACCGGTATGGGCGGAGATCGACAAGCTGGGCTGGCCGGTGCTGGTGCATCCCGGCGCGCCACAGGGCGTGCGCGAACAGCACATGGACGAGTTCAACATGATCCCGCCGGTCGGCTTCATGTGCGACACCACGCTCGCCTTCACGCGCATGATCTATTCCGGTTTTCTCGACAAATATCCAAACATCAAGCTGATCGCCTCGCATGGCGGCGCGACTTTGCCGTATCTCGCGGGCCGGCTCGACCGCTGCTGGGAGATGATCCCCGGCTGTTCGGAAGTCATCAAGGACAAGCCGTCCACTTATCTGCAGCGCATCTGGTACGACACCGTGGTCTACGACCCGCGCGCCCTCGATCTTTGCATCTCGGTCGCAGGCGGAGCGGATCGTGTGCTCTATGGTTCGGACTATCCGCACAATATCGGCGACATGGTGGGATGCCTCGCGCGCGTCAACGCGCTGCCGGCCGATCAGGCGAAGCGCATTTCCGGGAAGAATGCGGAAGGGCTATTTCGGTTGTGATCACGCATCGCGCATGAGCGAGGCGACATCCGGGCTGATCGCTTCGGGGATATCGCAACGGGCCACCCCGATGTCGCGAAGTAGAAAATCGGGCAGGGCGTCGAGCTCGCGCTCGATGCCGCCCGGTGCCAAGGCGCGATCCAACGCGTCTGCGAGCCGGGCGATGAACGGCCTGAATCGGGCAGCAAAATCCAAAGCCTCCGGGGCAGAATAGACAACGTCACTCATGACGGACTCCATCCGTCGCGCATTTTCGCAATGCGCGTTGGTTGCTGTGCGTGTCCGGCGTGGGGCCGGATGCGTGGTTTGGTGAAATCAGTGCGCGGGGAGAGCCGTGCAAATCCGCCGGTCGTAGTCATCTGCCAATGTGTGCAGTGCCGCCGCGCCGTCGCCGGTAAAGGAAGGCCCGTGCATCAGCGCCAGCGTTCGCGGCGCGAAACTTGCGAGCCCGCGAATCGTCGATCCCATGCCGGGCGCAAGCGACGCGTATTGAAACAGGTCCTCGGCGGCGATCGCCGGACCTACGACGTCGCCGTCGGTCAGCGCCGGGCCGTCACCGAGTTGCGTGAACAGGTCGCCGCACAACAAGGTGCCGGTCGACTGCTCCACCATCACGCCGGCGTCCCAGCCATGCGGCGTATGCGGCGTGTCGATGTAGCGGACCCTCTTTCCGCGCCCAAGTTCGATAACTTCGTCGTTTTGAAGGACGCGCGGCGTGCGGTCCGCCATGTCGTTCAACGATACATTGCAGCCGGTCTGGCCGTGCGCGAGCTCTGCATTAGGCGCGACCGCGAGCCATTCGTTCATGGCGCCGCACTCGTCGGCCTCAAAATGTCCGAAGGCGATCCAGCGTAAGCGTTCGGGCGGAAGGATACGGCTGACCGCTTCGCGATTGAGCGCAAACATCTTCCGCAGGCCGGTGTGAAACATCAGCGGTTCGTCGCCGAGGATGAGAAACTGATTGAAGGTGAAGCCGGCAGGCGGGGCGATGTTCGGCACGAAGGTCGAGAGCCGAAAGATGCCGTCGGCGATTTCGCTGACCCTGGTCTCCATGTGCGTCTCCTGTGCACAAATGTTTGCGTCAAATTTCAATGTACATACGTGTATATCGAAATAATGGCTTGTCAATAATCAATGCACAAGCTAGTGTAACGAAATAGTTATGGCACGAACATACACCCTCAAGAAGCGGGCCGATCAGCAGGCGCAGACGCGCCAGCGTATCGTCGAGGCTGCCGTTGATCTGCATGGCAGCGTCGGGCCGGCGGCCACCACCATCAGCATGGTGGCCGAGCGAGCGGGTGTTCAGCGGCACACGCTCTATGCGCATTTTCCGGACGAGCGAAGCCTTTTCCTCGCCTGTTCGGGGCTCGTTGACGAACGCGACCCCCTTCCCGATGCCGAGACATGGCGCGCTATCGCGGACCGGGCCGAGCGACTCGCGACCGGCCTTCGCGCCATCTATGATTGGTATCAGCGACACGCGGAATTGATGTCATGCGTGCTGCGAGATGCGGAGCATCATGCCCTGACGCGGGATATCGCCGAGCTGCGGTTTGGACCTCCTGCGGCCGCATGGCGCGAAGTGCTTGGCACGAAACTCTCCGCGCCGCAGCGCGCAATGCTTCACCTCGCCCTCAGCTTCTTCACATGGCGTACGTTGGTGCGAGACGGCGCACTGAAACAGAAGACCGCCGTCGATGCGATGGTCCGGGCGATCGAAGGAGCGAACGGAGCTTGAAGGGATTTGCGGGCTCGACATCGCCGTTTTCAGCAAGCGCATCCGAAAGGCCGGCGGACCTGGCCATCGAGCCCATTTTGCCTTGTTTCGTAAACCTTGCGCGGCTAAGTAACGGCCCCTGACAGGGCGGCTCGTGCCCGGTTCGGCCCCGCGGAGAGGTGGCTGAGTGGTTGAAAGCACCGCACTCGAAATTCGGGAAACGGCATACCGCCTAATGTCGGTCCGTTCGGATTAGTCCATAATATTGGGGATTTCTGGAAAGTGTTTGCCGCCCTGTTTCGCTAAGTTTCGTTCCGTTTTGATGAGTTGGGTAGCAAAATGGTAGCAAACCGTTCGCGCCCTGTTCGCGAGACAATCCGGTGGTGTTTCAGCTGAGGCACCAACGACAATTCCCTAGCGAACCGGCTGTTAACCGGTTGGTCGCTGGTTCGAATCCGGCCCGGGGAGCCAAATTTTTCAAAGACTTAGCAAAAGCCCTTCGGGGCTATTTTTATGCCGGGGTACGCCATGGGTACGGACCTCGCACGGGCAAGAGCAGCCCACTGAATGCACGGTTTAGCCTTCCTGCCCCGATCACACCTGACCCAGTGCCAAAACGTTACGATGGTCGCCTCTTGGCTTGTGGTGGCCCATGCCATTTGCGGGGAATGGCCTATGTGGCGGTGCCCAAGGGTGCGCAGGAAACCCTACACGCCGAGCAGCGCCGCGTACCGCTGTTTAACTGTGTCGTAGCACTCGCACGCCACGTCGCGCAGTCCGCCGGCGTTGATGATTTGAATACTGCCTCTGGTATATTTGATGACACCCGCCTCTTGGAGACTGTGAGCGACCGGAGAAATGCTCGTCCGCTGCACGCCAAGCATCTCTGCCAGAAATTCCTGAGTGAACGGCAGCGTATCGGATTGCGATAGGTCGCGTGCGCGGAGCATCCAGCGGGCGAGCCTCGATTCAACCGGGTGGGTGACATTGCACGCCACGGACTGCAGGGCCTGAGCATAAACGGCCTGCTCGTGCCGGATGATTACCGAGTGAAGTTTTTCCGATTTCATCGCTACAGACTTGAAATCATCCGGCGTGCAGACTGTCGCGAGGCCACCCATCTGGACACGGCCTTACTCAATGAAATCTTTCCATCAACGCGGCAGACGCGCCGATCATGCCGTCCCTTCCGACCATTGCCGCTTCGACGGACTGCCCGGTCGAGAGAGTGGAAACGAGTGAGATGATCGATCCGCGCGGGAAGTAAACCGCATCGACCCTGGCATCAGCTTCATAGATCAATTGGCCTGCTGTCAGCTCCAGCTTCTCGAAAAGGTAGAGTAGTTCCAATCTCGGATTTGAAAATGAAGGAAAGTAGGAGGTTGTCCACGTGAAGCTCCGCCCATACAGGCAAGAGCACAAGCGGTCTCTCAACCATCGGGCGCCGGGTATCGTGGCCGATGGTGCGCTAGATATACGCCCCAATAGACCCTTTTAGCGACGGCGTAGATTACCCCTCTGCCCCCCGGTACCCGCATATCGACGTAAATGAACACTGCGGGTGCACGCTTTCGCGCAATCGGTAGCCGGTGAAGAACCGGAGCACTGGCGCGGATTTACCGGCGGCGGGAGCCCTATTTATTTGACGTATGTCTAGCACTGGACAGACGGGCCTGAAAGGTAGCGCAAGAATAATCACGGGAGGAGCAATCTGGCGGAGAGTGACATGCGTTTAGACGATCACAACACCCTCTATGACCGCGCGCGGACTGACGTGCTCATGAGAGTACCGAACGTACCGGTGTTTGAGATTACCGTTGTTGTTGTGGGGTTCCTTCCCATCTTGATCGTCTTGGCGGTTCTTTTCCTTAGCTAACCATAAAAAAGCACAAAGACGGCTAGCAAGGGTGGCACGGCGACTAAAAGGACGCGTGCGAGCGTCCATCCGGGGTTGCTGGAACTGAGGAGCGGTTCAATGATATGCAGCTTCATGCAGTTGTTGTGCGCCGCAAGCGTCCAATGTTCCAATTGAACTTCGGTATCTGCTTGCTGACTAATGGTATCAGCGCGGCCAACAGAGATCGTTTGGAACCATCTTAGCCGTGCAAATCCCCAACAGGCCGACACGGCGCTTGCCGATGGTGGCCCATGCCATTTGCGGCTTTCGTGTCAGAATAGTCGGGTCTGGAAGAACGAAGGCGAAAGCCTTCTGGGGGGCCAATGCCTTACATTCAGCTTGACGTTGACAAGGCTGCACGGGTTGTCGCGCAAGTGCTTCGCGACGAACACAACATGCTTCCCGAACCTGCCATCGCACTGGCACACAAGATCGTCCGCAGGCTTCAGAGTTCGCCAACTCTTGTGCCTAATAAATAAATTCGCCGCAGAACCCATTTCGAACGATGACGCATTGAATGGCCACCAAGGCGCCCAACAAGACGACCGATGAAGGCTTTTCGGTCTTCGATCTTTGGGCCAAGTACGAAGACATCACGACGCACTTCAACGATCTGCTTATGAAGCTGCGGACGCAGGCCCTCGCCGGTGTCGCAACCCTGTCCACAGCGGTGGGAATTTTTGCAAAGTCAGAGAGCCAAAGCGCCAACGTTTGGCAGTTGGCCGGCTTCACCATCATTGGCCTCTGCCTAGTTTGGATTGCTATCTGGGTTCTCGACGCGTTCTATTACAATCGATTGTTAGCTGGCGCTGTTCATGCCCTGAAGCAGATCGAAAATGAAAGCAAATCGAACCGACACGTGCCAGAGATCGGATTTAGTACGGCCATTGAAGACGTTGTGTTGCGCAAAATATGCAGCAAGCAGGAAGGTGCGTTAGGGCGTTCTACTTGATCATCCTAATTGCTTTGGTTGGAGGGGCCGGGGTTTGTTTTTACGAACATCATAAGTGGGAGCCGGTAAAGAAATCCGATCGGCAACCTATGGTCACAAGGTCTGCACCCGCCCCTGTCGCGCCAACTCCCAAATAAGATTTCAAATAATCACGGCACCTCCGCGCGGTGCTTTTTCACAGCATGGGCCACGGCCTGCCGAATGTCTTCCCAAGACGGTTCGCGGATCGGTCGCAACGGAGTAGCATTGCGGGCCATGTCACCCGCGACTCAACAGGGAAGGAACTACAAATGAATTGGCGCCATTTCACCCGCTTGGCTTTCGCCATATGTTTCAGCTCGATCCTTCCAATCGCCCAAGTTGCGGCGCAGCCTGCAACTCTTGCGGCAGACGAACCGATGACGGCTGTGCGAAAATACGTTGACGCCTTCAACAAAGGTGATCAGGCAGCGATGGCGAACACTTTCGCTGTGCCGGGGTTTATCCTCGACGGAATGGCACCGCACGTGTGGCAGGGCATGTCAGCAACGGATAATTGGTACAGAGATGTGTTGAGCGAGGGTAAGCAACACAACGTTTCGGATTATTTTATCACTCTGGGCGAGCCATTGCATAACAACGTCACAGGTGACAGCGCCTATGTCGTCGTTCCCGCAACCATGACATTCAAATCGCGCGGCAAGCAGTTTGAGCAATCTGGCGCGATTTATACAGTCGCGCTTCGAAAGGAGGCTGCCGGTTGGCGCATTGCGGCCTGGGCCTGGGCGAAAGGAACCCCGCGATAAACTCGCACGACTTTCCGCAATTGGACTACTCTTGCGGCGCTTCCGTCCTGTCCGTCTGGCCCAGTTCACGGCGCAGCCATTCGACGAGTGCGCGGCGATGCGAGCCGCAGGCGCCGCTACTGTAGCTGCGGCCTCCGCTGCGATTGGGTGGGCATACACGATTTGGAAATAGTTGCCTTGAAATCAGCTCATCAGGAAGAACAATGAGTATAACGCGACAGGCAATCAGCGTTGTTTTGGCGCTCACGCTTGTTGCGGTTGGCGTAATTATCAGCGTACTAGAATTCCATGCGGTTTCGCCCATCCCTAAAACTCTGTGGTGGCTAGGGCCGGGACTTCTCATAACCGGCGGCGCCGTTTGGGTTGTAAGTGATTTTATGGTGCGCGAGCCGAAACCATAAAAGCTCCCCGCCAGTGGCGAGCTTCGCTATGTGAACCGAATGCCAGTCTTCAGCGATTGATTAGAAACGCGCTCGATCTACAGGCGGCAACTTTGCTTCGTTGACGTTGGTTCAAACTCGGTGAAGGCCCTGGATGAGAGAATGGGAAGACTCGTCAAGCGATATGCCCGATCTAGGCTCTATGACACGCATACGGCCCGCTATGTGACCGTCGATGACTTGCGGTCGTGGGTAACTCGAGGCGTGTCGTTCCGGGTCATCGACGCCGAAACCGGCGATGACATCACCCGCGTCTTGTTGGCCTAAGGCTGACGCGCCTCAACGAATCGGCCGCAATAGGTCCGCAACGTCCTTATAAAACGCAGCCTGCTTGATCATCGGCATATAGCGCGCGGCCGATTGAACGGCTGCGATCTGGTCCGGCGTTAACCGGTGACCCAGCGGAAGCTGCTTGCGCATTTCATTCATCGGCCTTGCCGAGACCTAGTTCATGGCGCAGCCATTCGACGAGTGCGCGGCGATGGCCGATGCTTTCTTTCGGCCCTTGGGGAAACAGGGCGACTTCGCGAACATGCGTCCGGTTGCGCTGACGCAGCCCTCTGGCCTGTGCCAATGGCACGAGTTCATTCCATTCGATCTGCAGCTTGCGAAGGACTGAGTTCTTTGGGGGTGCCATCATCACACCTTCATCTGACGCAGTTCATGGCGCAGCCATTCGACGAGTGCACGCCGATGCGAAACTGTTTCGTGCGACCCATTTGGGAAAAGCGCGACCTCGCGAAGCGGTATGTGGTTTCTTGCACGTAAACCTCTGGCTCGCGCAATCGGCACGAGTTCATTCCATTCGATCTGCAGTTTGCGCAATACGGAATTTTTTGGAGATGTCATCTGTGTTCACGCTCGCTTTCTCGGTCGTTGTCGTTCTGCCTTCGTCAGTGCTGCTAGTGGGTTGGGTTCGTAACGCGACACGCCGGCTGCCAGCATTCGCCGCAGCAATGCCATCGACTTACGTTCATTGGTGTGCCGCACCGGCTAGTGGCGACGCGCGTCATCATTCATGGAGCACATCCAGCAACCGACGGCGGTAAGCGACTTTATCAAGCGCGCGTTTCAGGTCTGCCCGCCGGAACTATGACCCAAGCCCCCCTTGGCCAGGACGGATAACGCCACTTCGTGATCATGCACAAGGAGAGCGCTGGGAATTGGCGATCGGTTTCATCCATCAGCCAACACGTTCGCCTCTCAGCACCTTGGGAACCTGGGAGTGGAATATCGAACATCATCAACGCGCAGGACGGTCGTTACCGCAATGGGGTACATCCGCAACGCTCGAAGGTGCAATGACCGCACTGAAGGCTTGTTGGCAATCGGCAGATGTCCCGATCAAGTGGCCGCCCGGCCATGCGGCCGCGCTAGAGCGCCATCCGGATTTTTGACTTTGATCCAGTGTTTGCATGGACCAGAAACGTAAGACCGATCCCGACGCTTTGAGACGATCCCTTCCAAGCCTATCTCGCAGGCCGCGGCGAATATCTTAGCGCCGTCGTCGCCCGCCACGTGGTCGGAATAGACGATCCCCATCTTCGAGCGAACTAACAGCGACCGTAAGCGAGCCTTGCGTTCCTCAAGCGGAAGCGACCGCAGGTCATCGCCGCTGCGTTCCATCATATCGAACGCGTAGAGGAAGCAAGAGCGATCGTGCTTGCGTGAATGCAGCAGTTCGAAATCAGCGACACCGTCCTCGCCGCAAACGACGCCTTCACCGTCAATGACGAATGAACCCCTCAGTCGTAGCGCACCCGCGACGATCAGCGGGTATCGCTCGGTCCAGTCGGAGCCGCCACGAGTGATGATGCTGACGGCATCGCCATCTTTGCGGACCAGCAGCCGATAGCCATCGTGTTTAATTTCATGAAGCCAATCTTCACCCACTGGGACCGCCGTTCCGATGGTGGGAGTGCACGGCCGGGGAATGCCCTCCGGCCACTGGGTATTTGGTTTGCGACTACTCCAACGCATCACTCCGAATCATGTGTATGAAGCCGAAACCCTTCAAGGCGTTTTTCGTGGGCCACTGCGATGTCAAGCGTGCGATTCGTTCATTTCCCGCCGCGCATTGTCGAGGCCAGGTAGACCGAGACTTGGCCCGCCCGGCCCGCAAGCCGGGCTGTCGCGTTGCGAAATTGACCGCCGGGCAGCGCCTTGCCTAGAATGTCCATAGCCAGCGCGTACTTCTTCGTCCGTTGCTGGCCAGGGTCGGCGCCCGGCTTTTTGCATAGACCGCAGCTTCCAACGCGACCTACCAGCGATCGCGGAAAGTGCGATACGTGCCGTTGACGATAATTTCGAACCCGCTTTGCATCAGCAAAGCTTACCCGAAAAACCAGCGACCGTGCGCTAATTGCCGAATGGTGCGCGGCCTTCTGTATTCAACTCCGTGCGGGACGCGCTGGATTCCCGCTCGACTATAATTCCCAAGCTTTTACTGCCCGCGACGAACGCGATGCCACTTTTTTCCAAGGCAGATTGCAACTCTCTTCGAACTTCCGCGGGCGGCTCTCGCCGTCCCATCTCAAAATCACGCACGACAAAAACCGTCACGCCTGCCGCACGCGTGAGGCGGGCCTGCGACCAGTTCAACCAGGCCCGTGCCGCTCGACACTGTTCAGGCGTCATGTTTTGGACGCGGCCTCCGAAGCCGAGTTCGAGCGAGGCTGGGAATTTGCATGAACCAATGCATTTGGAATCAAACAACTAAGGAGTAGTTTTAATCAGAGTTTGCGGGTCCCAAAATTAAAAATGACATAGCTCTCGTCAGTTTCCGCAAAACGCGAAAAGCAAGTCGGCGTGAGCCGCGGAAGCGCCGCCCAGATAATGAATTTGGCGTTCCGTCTCCAAGATGGGAACGCTCACGTGGTCAAAGACTCGGCCCGGCGCTGCCCGTCCCGAACTCTTCTGCGGGAGCCGCAGCACCCCGTAGACCACATAGAAAAACCCCGCCGCGTTGAGGCACGCGACGGGGCTCTCTGGGTATTCAAGAGGAGTTTACCGGGGGTCGGTAGACGGATGGATGCTAGCGGCTGGGCTATGCGCTTCAATGGCGCACGAAAGCAATCCACAGCCGCCGCGAATGTAACTTCGCGAACGCTGCATATTGGTCACTCCGACTTTAGTTGTGCCTCACCGCTAAATCCCCGAGCACTCGCGCGATCCCAGCACAGGGGCTTTACGAGGGCATCAAAATCATCAATACTGGCGGTTGTATTTTGAAAAATAGTAATTTCCCGTCGAGCCATGAAGTTACCCGTTCACTATCCAAAGAGCGATCCAAACGCGCGCTGGCATCGTTGGTTTGCGTGGTATCCAGTCTATCTCCGGTCGTCCGGCAGACGCTGGCTCACATTTGTCGAGCGCAGGTGGCATACAGGCGAAAAGACCGGAGAAGCCAGATGGCGCTATCGGTCAGTAGAAACTCGGCCAGCCACTAATCAACCGCTTAGAAAATTCCCCGAGCAACCGGCGAACACAAGTCAATCGTCCGAGCCGTCAAGACTTCAGAATTCTCTCGGACATTGCATCGCGTACCAAACAAATGCCGTAAGATCATTCAGACGCGCGCAAAATCGCGGCCTCAATGGGTGCCCTAGTGGAGCACAAGGGAATTGGCTTCAACGTCGTGCAGAGCGTCCGACGCGGCTACTACGTTTGGACGACACAAACCGACCCGCCAAAACGTGGGGAAGTTGAAGGGAAAGACGTCGCGGTAGCGAACGCCAAGCGGTCAATCGACAATTGGCTTCGCGGCGGCGCCACAGCATCTAAACAAGTTTTCAAATAACATGGCGATGAACGCGACCGCTGCGCCGTCGCAGCCAAAATAAAACCCGGCCGCCTGGGGGACGGCCGGGCACTGGGGGTTCAACGCCAAGCGACGGTGGTGGGGACGCCGCAGACGCCAACAACAAATACGAAAGTAACGCGCCGTTTTTGTGTCAGAGCGCAGCAGTCAAAGCTAGCAACGTGTCCCAAGTCGGGACAGCGTTTCGCGCCAACGCCGCGAATTCATTTGGAAACTATCTTGGCCAAGATGCGATGCAGAGCGGTCCGCCACTTTGCCAGCCTGTACCGCCAGAGTTTGATATAAAGTGAGAAGAGCGACACGTTGTGCGGCGGCAATTCGGTTGGCATTAGTCTGCGCTGCCCCAAAGTCGTCGGCACTTGCCACACCACGCAAATCAAACTCTGCGCACACACGATAGACAGCGCGGCGACCAATAGTGACCGCCGGAGCGACATATAAAAAACCCGGCCGCCCTTGGGGGACGACCGGGCACTGAGGGAAGTCTGCGCCGAGTAGACAGGTTGGGATCGTCGCCCCCGGCACACCGCAATCCTACACAAGATTAAGCGCGGCGATCAACGCGACCGCCAAGGAGTCAGCGTCATTGGTGCACTACAATCCTGAGTATCGGCGACTCGGCTCTTGATTTGAGTTTGCCGGCTGTGCGGGAAATTTTCTGAGCGGCTGGTCACCAACACTCGGTTGACTTCCTGCTCGGCGATAGCGCCATCGCCCTTCATCGCTATACGGACCCCGTTTCCACTTTCGTTCGATGTATTCGAGCCATACCCAATAATCAGGTGTCCCCTCGATTGCGATGAGGACAGGGTACCAAGCAAACCAGCGATGCCAGTTCGCGTTCGTCATTAGGCGCTTGTTGCGCACGGACTACGAGTAGCCCACTTCATCGCAGCGAGCCCCCGTCTAACTCAGGTGAAGCTAGCCCAGACAAATGTCGAAAAAACGTAGGCCAGCATTGTTACTGGCCCACGGTTCTGATCCAAAAAATGCAACGGTCAAGTCCCACATTGATGCGACCCCAGCTTGCGCCCGTTAAGTCGGACCAACTAAAATGATACCTCGTTGTTACTGCGCTGCAATATTCGGCGCGGCCAAAAAGCCGTGTCGCGCCCAAGAATCCCGTTTTGTGGCGCCTGCGCCACACCTGTGCTGTACGGTCACGGCGTGCGAAAAGCCAAGGTAATGGCGCGAAGTGAAGCGAACCAAGCTGGCCGGCCGGTGCGCTCCGGAGGAAGAGCGAGTCTTACCCAAGGCGCGCCTCATTAAGAAGCCGGGGCAAAGCCGAAAAGTTGATAGCGAGCGAGGGCCTGCCCGAGACGGAGTTTAAAAAATGAACTGCCCGATCTGTGGCTCTGCGGATGCCGAAGATATCTCCGTCCAGACTTTCGATGGAAAATCAATCCGGTGCGATTATTGCGGCGATTACGACATTTCGGGCTCGGTCTATGAACCCAACACATTGGCCGGCATGGATCTAGAAAGACGGATTGATGCGCTGAACAGAGCCAAGCAATCAAAAGGCGAGAAAATCCGTCCGATGATCATGACGTACGATCTTTAGCCAATGTTCCCCGCCCCAAAATATCTATCGCCGCGCTGGTGGGGCTTCATCGCTCACTGTCGCCGCTCGCCCCGACGCTTCCAGCCTGAGCGTAAGAGCGGTCGGGGCGGGCCTAACGAGTTGGACAGTTGTTTACTTCGCTAATTACTCGATACGGCAACGTGCGCTACACTCACTAGATGGCTCGTCTTTGGCTGCGACCTGAGTGGGTGCGAACCATCCGTCAATGGGCAACACGCACACCGGCGGTTGATGCTGTCGTCCTATTTGGCAGCCGAGCGAAAGGCTGTGCATGTGAATGGAGCGATGTCGATCTTGGCATTCTGTTGACTCCGCCACCCAGCAAATATCACAATTGGCTCTGGCATTACACCGAGCATAATCGGGCTTGGAAGGCTGCCTTAGAGGCGGCGATGGAATGGCCCCGTCGACATCGCACAATTAGAGCCTGGTCATGCCAAGTGCGATGAGATTTGTCCTATGCAATTCCCCTGTGGCGCCGCCGTGCTTAGGCAACAAGCCTCTCGCCGTCCCGCCCAGCTTCTAGTCAATAACAATACAAAATAGCCGCGATCAGCGCGAACGCCGCAAGCGCGAGGATATTGCCGAGCCTGTTCTTGTCGATGGCGCGCATCCTTTCGAAGTTCAATGCGATGACTTAATCGACTTTTACAAACTGCAAGTCGAAAATCCGAAGAGACCTACCGGAATGCGATCGCGGTTGCCCGGTTCGGTTTAGTTGATGACGTTCTCAGCCGAGAGCGGCGCCAGTCCGCGGCCGCTCGGATCCGTCAGGCTCGGCTCCTCAAGCTGGAGGGCGAACTCGCGCAGCAACGCCGCGATCCGAATGCGGGCGTCCTTTTCCGTCTCGTCCGCGCATCGCGCCGGTTTCCGCGTGTCGATGCTCAGCCGGAAAATGCGCGGCTCAGGCGGATACGCCTCGTTCTGCTGCAGGAGCAGTTCGGCGGCCGGCAAGCTGATGTTCGCTGGCGCCCCGCACGCAACAGCGGCGGTGAGAACCTGGCGACGAAGCAACGGCGAGCTATTTTGCGCCTCACGCCACATTTCGGCGGACCAACTTTTTACGGTTTCGAGATGGATGTTCACTGCGATCACTCCGCTGGGATAATTTTGGTTTGTTCGACGCGCCGACGGGCCCGGCGCTCGTAGCGGCGTTTAGGTGGCGGTGGATCGAGCGTGTTTCGAAGGCACTGCGCATTCTCGTTTTCGAGTTCGCGCTGCTTGTCGATCCTCCTCGCCTCCGTGCAAATCGCGGTGGGGGCACGGACCATGGGTGACGAAAACGGAAATTGGTTGATCCTGCTGCGGGAGTTTGCAGGCCCAGTCGCCACGATAGTTGCGGCTATAGCAGCAGCGTTTGTGGTTTACCGGTTGGGAAGTGGACAACTAGCAGCAGCACAATCACAAGCCCGAACAGCTGACCGAAATTGGCAAACGGCCAATGAGAGGGTCGTGCTGGAATTATTTGAAAAGAGGCTTGCGATCTTCGAGGGAATTCGCGCGATCATCGGTAAAGTTCTTCAGTCTGGAAAGTGTGGTGACGAACTTTATTTCGATTTTAACAATGCCACTGATCGCGCGCCGTATTATTTCGGTCCAGAAGTCTCGGAATATCTTGAACATATACGCCTAACGCTTATCGATCTCGACCCAGCCAATTCCATGATGGCTGCGGACAACGTGCCCGAAAGAACCCAATGGGTTGAAAAGCGGACGAAATGTATGACCGAGGTCTCAAAGTTCTACGAGCGCGCGACGCCTTTATTTGCTCCGTACATGAAAGCGCACCAAAAAATAACCTGATTGACATCGCACCGAAATGATTCCCCGAGACTTTGATAAGCGAGTGGCTGAAAAGAACACTGCCGCCTTCACCCAACAGCCCGGAGATATACGTCGGTGTGTGAATGCGATTTTGACCCTTGATGCGTTTTTCGGAATTTTACATGCGCATCTTTACGCAACCAACGCTGAAGCTGTTGATGGGAAAGAAGAGCGATAGCGACTGAAAAACAATTTCGCCATGCAGTGTCCAGAATATCGGCTTCTGCGAGATTGTGCTTTTGCACTTAAACACGGTGAGCTTACGGGAAAATCCCAATTTGTACGAAAGCCGGGGCAGATCGAAGAATATGGTGGCGCATTTCAAAGCGATGCCTTTCAGGCCGACGCTTTTGACACTGGCCTTGTTTGGGTCGAGGCCGATACCGACCTGTCGAAGACCCAGAGCCCCGTCGCGTGCCTCAACGCGGCGGGGTTTTTCGTCGTTTGCATCAGCTACAACTTATTAATGCGATTGAATCATGACGCGGACTGAGCCGGCGCGCTTGCGCTGCGCGGTTTAGCCTAGGACAAAATGATTATTCAATCGCCGATTTACTGGATTGCCTCAGCCATCGTTCTTGGGGGTCTCGCCGCCGGATTTGCAAGCCTCTTCGCTTAGTGTTTCTGACGGTCGCGTTGATCGCCGCGCTTGCAGTCAACCTATCGTATTGATGCGCCTCAAGCTCGGCTGGGTTTACTCACAAAAAGAAAGCCCGGCTTGCAGGCGCCAAACTTCTCACGGCGCCTCTCTCCAATAGACCCAAGCAAAACCGACGGGTCGCGTTTCCTGACGGCGCTTAATCTTTCCGTCCTTGACCGCTTTCCGTAGCTTCCCGCCCCACGAAGATTCCGCGCCGATCCCAGAGGTTCGTGCAATCTGCCTCGGTGTGGCGGCGTTGCCTTCACCGATCGGCACAGCGGCCATGATATGATCTGATGTTTCGGTGGTCATTTTGTAGCGCGGTAATCAGCCCTCGTCAATCAATCGCGATTATGATTTGGATTGTCCCGGTCAGACTCGGTAGTAGCGGGCCGCTCGTTCATCTCTTCGGCTTGATTGCGAAAGAACTCATCCCGGCAGCGCTTCGAACAGAAGCGGCAGGCGTGCCACCACCACTTGTCCCGCATGTAAACCTTGGCCGAGATGATACCGAGCCCCATTCGACCCGAGCAATTGTTGCACCTGAGTTTTCTCGACTCTGCGCATGAGCTCGCGAGCCGCTTCAGCGGCCCCGCTCACGAAACCTGGGCGCTGAATTTTTCGCCCTGCCATGGTTTCCTGGACCTCAGTTGCTATACCACCAGAGTCCGCCGTTACAGAAAGCGCGACATCCAGCCTAGTAGGTCTTCAGTTCCTCCATCACGAGCAAAATACAATCGGCAACCTTGGCTCGACAGAGATGTTCCGGTTCGGTGCCATGCGTCAAGTTATTAATGTTGGCTGCGAGACTTGTTAGTTCCTCAAACAATCTTTGATGTTCCTGCTCCAAATCTTTCGCCACACGGCGACACTGAATAGCGAACGCTACGCCTTGCACGTCCTGCGTAGAGACGTTTTGAAGTAATGAGAACTCGTGCGCATCTTTGCACAGCCCAATGATGTGCTCGCGGATATGTGCCTTCGTTAGTCCGAAATGGGGAATCTGGGCCACAATCATCCTTCGATATGATGCCTGAGAATAGGCACGAACTGCTTTAGGACGCACGCGCCTTCATATCCTAAAAGCGAATGACGTCGCGTTGATCGCCGTCGCGTCATCATTTCAAAAAGAGCAAGAACGCCCAAAGCAATGTCAGCGCGAACTACGCCGTCCATTGTTCAGCGCTCGGCAGTAGCGCCGCCATACGCATCACTCATCTGTTCTTCAAACTCACGACGATCGGAACTCAACTTCTGCATCAATCCCTGGATGGTCCAAGCGAGGGGGCCTGCAACGCAAGCCTGGGAGCCGTCGTCCAGATCGTAGGCGATTCCCGGCACCATGCCGGGCTCCCAGGGAATGAGACGAGCGGAAATAACAGCGGCCACCACCGCCTCCTCCGATCACCCCGATTTCGCGCGCCGACCATGCCAAGAGTCAAGACGGAATCTGCGTTGGAACTCTTGAAGTGGTGGCCGCCGATCTTATGAATTGCCGATGCGGTGGAGTGCGAGAAGATCAAATGTCGCGCGGCGGTCTGAACTCACGTTTGTTAATTCTACGACACGCCGCGGAAATGGCGTGTAATTTCGATGTCGAACCATTGCACTCATAGAAAAAGTCAGCGCCAATTTCATTGTCGACTTTTGGAATTGGCACCGCCGTTAGGCGTACAGCTACGCACACCTTCGCTATTGACCGGAAAAGGGGAGATCCAACATGCTAGACGTAACAAATCCTTTCGCCCGCGTTATCGTAGGTGTAGCAGCAATGAGCGCGGCGCTTCTCTTCATCGATCCGGTGTTTGCCGGGCCAACTCCAACCGTTCCGGGTCCGCTCTTGGCCGCAGGGCTACCCGGTCTGGCAGTCGCGGGTGGAGTGGTGGGCGGGATTTGGCTGACGCGCAAGCTACGCAATCGTTGACGCGCGCGGACTTCTCCTCTCGAAGTTGAATTGCCAATGATGATCTAGAAGCGCGCCGCTTAGTCACTATCGACAAACTTCATTTCCTTGATTGCGAGATCGATCGCGCCTGCGCCGTATAAAATTCCAAGACGTACAAACGAATAGCGCTGCTAAGGTTCGCTTGATCGCCGTGATCAGCGGCAATTTCTGAAATCAGCACGCTGCGCGAGACGCCGCGCGAGAATGCGATATCTGTAAGTGAATTCCAAAATTCATCTTCAAGAGAGACGCTCGTTCTGCGACCGATAGCGGTAACTGACCGCTTCGCAGTGGCCCGTATTTCGCCGTTCGTTTTTCTCGTTGGGGGCGAACTATTTTTCATGGCTTCAGGAAATCTTTCAGCACGCGGGGGAATGAAGGCGGCCCTCGTAGCCATCGGCCAGCTGGTAGGCGATCCCCGGCATGCCGGGCTCCCAGGGGATGACGCGGGCGGATACGACGGCGGCCATCAACGTATCTCTGGGCCCCGGTGAGGTATCTAAGAAACGGCCCGGGACGGGGGAGTGCCGGGCCGAGTCTTGAACCTAGGTTCGTTCCCGTCGGGGGGTGGGTCAGGGAACGAACCAACCATGTTTCATGCGGCATAGTCCGAATAGTATCTACAAGTATAGAGGACCTACTCACCGTGCCAGGTGCCCGCGGCGGCCGCGTCGGCGTACTATCTAAGTGAAAAGAAAATAATGGAAGCGATCACAAGCGGTCCAAAGAAAACAATTATACGGAGTACCAACCAGCTGATACCGGGCGCATAAAGCAATCGCTGAATTAGCGAGTCATCCGCGGGTAATAGATATCCAGGGAAGAAGAAGCTTCGGGTTCATTCCCGTGTTCCGCCATCCGGACACTCCGTTAGCCGCGCTTAAAAGAAAATGCGCAACTTACTAAGGAGTTCCGTGAGGCTTCGGGTGAGTGAGCAGCTCTAGTCCACGGCGGCGCCGTCTCCGCATCTAACGGAGGATGGAAATTATAACGCCGATCCAGATGCCCGTCGTGGCAACGACAGCCCCAATAACCGCCGGGACAAAGGCGCGGTCGTAGGCCGAAGGAAGGTGAGCTGGTGTACTCATTACACGCTCCTAACCCCCACTAAGTCACACGATCCTAGCCCCCATAATTCGGGTACGTTACACTTGCGACGCCAGATGACTACAGCCAATTGCTGGTGCTGCTGCCCGATAACGCAGGACCAAGATTGAGACAATTGTGAAAAGCCGGCCGCCCCAGGCTCGCCCCGATCGCTCAAAAAACAGGGAGGAAAGCGTCGAGACGAAGACTCCCGTACATTTTTAGTATTCCGGGGGCACTCATCCGCCTAGCGCGATTGCGATTCCCACTAGGAGAGCGCCTACGGCGACCATTGCTAGGCCGGTTGGCCACGAGCGAAGTCCTGTTTCCCGCGCGAACGCATAACCGCACATGAACAACATGATGATCGCAACGGCGTTGGAAACTCGGAGCGCCGACCGCACATCGGCCATGAACAGGAACGGAATGATGACTGGGATGGTAGAAAAGAACACCAGCAGACAAATTCCCAAAGCGCCCAACCATTCGTCCTTTGTCAGGTGTGTGCGCCGCGGCGATTGGGGAAGCTTGATCAGTCGCTGCCGCATCGAATTCGAGTTCATCGCGCGACAGCACGGAAACAAGCGGTGCGGGCAAGGCGTCCACCAATGCGCGAGTGCCGGCATCAGGATCGTTGGTCTGCCGGACCGTGCCCAATTTCAGGAGGTTGCGCCCTCGCTCGCCAAGGCAGCCCATTAGATAAAGCCCGGCATCAATGATGCCCCAGGCCAGATTGCAGCCGAGCGCACCCAAGATCATGGTTTTGACCTCGGCACGCCCTCCGGTGACGACACTGAGCGTGCCGGTAATGGTCAGCACCATGATCAGCCCGAACAAAATCTCCGAAATTCGATCAATCGGATCGACCAGACGATTGCGCCGTTTCTTATGCTTGTTCGCCATCCTATCGAACGCAGCTTTCCATCTTGATCATCGCGATTTGGAAGAAGCTATCGTAAGCAATTACACATCAACAGTCATCGAAGTGAAATGATCTTTTTTGTCAGGTGCTAAGTCTGCTGATCCAACCGAACATCAGCCGCGCGCGTGGCGCCATCCGTAATCTGCTGTTACGAATCGACCCACTTCACGCTTGTGCTGTATTCGGACTTCATAAAACCCGGTGGCGTTGCCGCCCGGCCACGGCAAGCCTTACGAAAAGCTCGCACCGAAGCCAATTTTTCAGCACGCTTCAACGCGACCTGTTGGCGGCCACATGTAGTGACACTATAGTGAAACCGGGGGTGGCTTCATGTTTACAACTTCAAGCCGAAACCGTCGGAGTGACCAATACGACAAGATGCGGTGTGTCCCAGTCTACTGCAATCCAGGCAAGACGCACATCCTTCAGGCAGGCGTGGCCGCCATCCTGTTGCTTGCGATGGCGAGCGGCTCGTGGTCGCAAGAGCAGAAATCCAGCGATAATGTCGGGCGCGGAATTCTGCTCGGTTCGCGCGGCGGCCCGGCGGGAGAGACGCAATCCGGCACCGGCTTGCAGGACAAATCCACCGGCCTTGAATTCTCCGCGCGCGCGGGATTTGCCTCCGATTATATCTATCGCGGCGTTACGCTCTCGGACCGCATGTTTGCGGTGGGTGCCGGCTTCGAGGCCGCGTTCAATAAAATCTATGCTGGCGTCACGGTGGCAAGCGTGCGGCTGCCGACGCAGCCGTCGTCGGAACTCTCCTTTGCCGCCGGCTTCCGTCCGAAGATCAGCAATGTCGATTTCGATCTGGCCTGGACTTATTACGCCTATCCGAAAGAATCCGTGCTCGGTCCGACCGGCGGCACTGATTATTGGGAAGCGAGCCTGCGCGCCGAGACCAAACTCACCGATGCGCTGCGCATCGCCGGCGGCTTCGCCTATTCACCGAATGTCTCCAATACCGGCGCCACCGGGAAATACGCCGCTGTCGGTGTCGGACTCGACCTGCCGGGCAAATTCCTACCGAAGGACATCGCGGCCTCGCTCTCTGGCAGCGTCGGCTATTCGCGATTTGGCAACATGGAAGAAATCCTCGGCGGCTTCCCCTTGCCTTCCTATGCAAACTGGAACGCCGGCGTGACCTTCACCTACAAAAGTCTCAATTTTGATCTACGCTATTACGACACGAATCTGTCGAAGGAGAATTGCTACGTCTTTACCGGCGACACCAACGCCGTTGCGGGTGGCGTTGTCGATCCGCTGCGCAATCCGGACGGGCTGATGTCGCGCTGGTGCGGCGCGACGATTGTGGGGAAGCTCTGGTTTGCGCTGAATTAGTAGATGCCGCCGCTCACCCCATGGAATGAGCATCGGGCTGCCCAATGTGCCGGCCTATAAAGTCTCACGACGTCATCTGTTGATGTCGTCCAGCCCGCCTAGGTTCTAGGTCAGCGCCGATCGTCGTGGAGGCGGCAGCGCGCGATGGTGGATCCATCGCTCCTTAATCAAGGTTCAAATCCGGCCGGGAAGGTTCAAATCCGATTCAGTCGTTCCCTACGATCAGTCGCCCTTTGAGCATTTCAGAGGCTACAAGTTGATCTTAAATTCGGCTGCGAGCTTCTGAAGCCTTTGAAGGCGCAGTCTAGTTGCATCAAGCCGGTTATCTTTAGTTTCTTGCTCTTGCGGCCGCATGTAGCCAGACACCAGCCCGGCGATCTCCGCTTTAATATCCCCGTTCGCTCGTGGCGATCGGCCGTGTACTACGCATGCTGACCGTGCGGAGGCCGATCGATTGAAAACCGGCAGGAATTTTATGTCCGATAACAATAAGCCACTCATTCGAAGTCGCAAAAACCCGCGCCGACAAGCTCCGAGTAAAAGGCAAAGAATTCGACTTCAAAGAACTGCCGAGCATGGAGCCGGACGGCGGTGTGACGAACATCCGCCTACATCCAAACATTGGAGGCGATCGCGAACTTTGTTGTCGGCGTCCGGCATTGCGCGGGAAGTGAAACCGGTCGAAAAGCCCGCCCCGACGTTCATTGCCCGAGCAAATCCCGCGGGACGGACAGCAGCAGGAACTAGGAGTAACCGCCGCCGTACGTAAGATAATGCAAAATAGTTACCATTCCACTGTTTTGGCGATGGCGCAATCTGCCAGGACCTCCGCGGTCACGTCCCGGCTTTATTGACGTCAAGAACCTGATCGGATTTGTGTGCTCGGCCTCTTGAGTGTGGTCTTCAACACTTGGCACCAGTGTGTCGGCGTAGTTCTGGAACAGGAAATTTCTAATCAGCCGTCGTATGCCGCGACGCGGCCGGGTTTTTCGATGTTTAGCCAGACTCTATGAGCGCTTGCGAGCAACCCAACGTCTTGGCTCGCGCTCTACGGGCATTTTTGTTTTGAAGCTCAAGCCCTAAGTTGCGAGCGCGTAGTTTGATAGTGGTGCATCCGAAACGCACCGACAATCGCGCAAGGATAGGGGTTGCCGAACGCAACATCAGCCTGTTCTAATTGTTTCGCCGCGACCAAGCGGACCAAACTGGCAACTGCAGACTATGATGGCGAGAGCTGAAGGTGGAAACCTGGTTTCGCTCAAGGCTCAGTCGGTATAGACGAATACACAGCCGGATCATCGCCGACGTAATGCAATTGCCCGTCTTCTTGTATGAGTATTACATCGCCAGTCTCTCGATCGAGAATTTTTACTTCACCGCCTGAACGAGCTCGGAGCTGATTGCCGAGTTCAATCGCGTGCATCTTACGATCCCGGAAGGCGAACCAGGCCCCACTCAAGTAAATGTCGCAGCCAACACTTGGGACGGTCTTGTCTGGCATGGGTGTATAAGAAGTTCGCACCACACATTGTGCACCCAAAGTTCCCCGCTGGCCAGCCATTTGGAACTTTGATCTCTGCTATCGTAACAGCCTCGGATTTTCCGGGGCTTTTTCTATTATTGGCGCCTATTAGCAGGTTTTGGGAAGCAATCGGGAATCGTTTAGACCGTCGAAGGCGCTCAAAGCGCTCATCAAAATGAGACGAGCATCTCGATATAATCAGGATCGGAATGTCCGCTGCAATTTCAATGCGGGCAGGCCACGCAGCACCAGCGCCGGAGAATCACCGCGTGGCCCGCCGCAGTTCGAATAGGGCGTGTGCGACGCGGAGCTAAGAAGTATTCTGGAGCGTCTGGGGGAAGCCTTAATTTGGATTTGGGGCGAGCGATGCGGGTGTGGCACGTTTTTGGGTGGCTTTCCGCAGCGCTTATGGTTTCCGCTTGCGCGAGAAGCGACCATAATCTGCATACCGAGTATCTCGATCAATTTGCCGACCCAAATCCGACGCTGTCGGATTTCACCGTATGCCACGGTTTCTTTTGCACTGTGAGATCGCCCGCCACTATAAAAGAAGACCAGTGGCAGCGTGTCACAGCGATCTTCAAAACGCGCGCGAAGAATGCTCGCATTGAACGGCAGCAAATTGCACGCGCCGTAGCGATGATCCAGACCATTGTCGGGCCGCAAACCGGTACAAACGCCCACCAATGGACGCACTGGAATATGCTCGTCCTCCCCAATGGCGGCGACCTGACGCAACTCGACTGTATCGACACGTCCGTCAACACGTGGACCTACATGACACTGATGGAGCGCAGCGGTCTATTCGCCTTCCACCGGGTGGCGCCGCTGTCCTACGCCCCGCTGCGCAACACCGCGGTACTGCAGGAAATCAACGGTGGATATTTTGCGATCGACGCGAGCTTGGTGGACGTAGGCGTGCCGCCCCCGGTAATGCCGCTCTCCACTTTCTTGGGAGCCTCCTGGCCCCCCGATCCCGCTGCGTTCGAAAGGGTGGATCGTGCGGACGCGACCGTGGGGCAAGCCCGTCCTTAAGTCGGAGGGGTGCCATCCCCCCACCCAATTTCACGGCCGTCGAACACAATCGAAGCTGAGTCGCGCCGCTTCAGTCTTTCTCAACGCAGCGATTTAATCATCCAGTTGCGGGTGCGACTTAGCTGCTAAGGTGCCCTAAGAACGCTAAGAACTAAGAATAGGCTGACCGGTTTTCTTGCTATCAGCAGGTCCTTGTTTAAAAAAATAGCCGTTTCTTCCGATCTACGCGGGTGCAGGGCACCCTCGGGGCACCTACGCGGCCTTCTTTGTGGCTAACAAGCCTAAGATATGGCCCCGCCCATCGACGGGTCTTCGACGCCGCGCCGCCCTCCGGCAGCGCCAATGTCGTCACGAAACTTACGAACTCGAGATCGGCAGGGCCCGGGATCATCGCCTCGAGCGTAGCAATCGGTTTGCGCGGCGCGGCACAGCCAGTCCCCACAAAAATCCGGCTGCCCGGCCTGATCGCCGAGAGAGCTTCCTCAGCGCTGACAAGCTTGTTCATCTGAATTCTCCGATCCTGCCTGTTCGACAATAAATCTGCGTCGAAAGAATGCTGCACATCCCCGAACGGCCGAGAGTTCCGTCTGCTGTCGAAAAAATAGAGCAGCGCAGCGAGCGTGAATTGACCGGAGAGGTTAAATGGCAATATCGGTCAGCAAGAAATCAGCACCTGCCGAAAAACCGCGCAGCCCTCCGCCCGCGGACCCAAGTAACTCAAACTGAAAATTCTCGCGGACATCGTCGAGCGTAATAAACGATTGCCCACGTCCCGGCAGGTGCCGGCGGCTTTATTGATCTCAAGAATTTCAATCGGGTTTGTGTATTGGCCTTCCTGAATCCATTGAAGCACCGTCTCGCGGTCGGACGTTTCCGGATCGGCTTCATAGTACGACTGCCCGATCTTCGGACCGTAATCGCAGAGCACGAAATAGATCAGGCGGTCTTCAACGCATGGCACCAGTGTCGGCATACGCATCACTCATCTGTTCTTCGAACTCACGACGATCGACAAAACTCAACTTCTTGATCAGGCCCGGGATGGTCAAAGCGAAGCGGCCATCAACGCAACCTACGTAGCCATCGTCTAGCTCGTAGGCGATCCCCGGCATGCCCGGCTCCCACGGTATTAGACGGGCTGAGATAATTGCCGCCATTATGCTGCCTTTCCTGCCGATGCCTGCCGCTGTGCGGACATGGTCCTAGACCGACATTCTCTGCACACGAGACGCTTTGATATCAGCGCGATCGGCGCATCTGGCTTGAACCCGTAATCGGGCAGGTCGTCCTCCGCGATTTGGCCGACGTGGCCGCAGTTCAAGCATTTGATCTTGATGACGTGAGGCATCAGCCGGTTTTCCGCTTGGCGCGGGCCGTTGAAGGCTTGGCCGTCGCGGGCTTTTTTGATGAAGTCGCGCCGCGCGCAGGTGCCGGCCGTCTCTTGGCGTCGGCAGCGCCTTCGTCCTTTACGCTCTTGCGCAAGAGGTCCATCAGGTTGACCACGTTTGTGGCCGCACCCGATCGTGCATCGTCCGTCTTGATGATCGTCTTGCCGCCCTTCTTCGATTCAATGAGCGCGCGCAACGCATCGCCGTATCGATCTTTGAATGCCGAAGGATCGAATTTGCCCTCATATTTCTTGATGAGGGTCTTGGCCATATCGAGCATGTCGTCCGCTACTTCGACATGTGGGACTTCGTCGAAATAATCTTTCTCGGATCGCACTTCGGAAGGATAACGGAGCAGGTTGCCGATAATGCCTTTGCCGGATGGATAGAGCGCGATCATGTGCTCTCGCGACGACAACATTACCTTGCCGACGCCGACCACATTTTCGTCTTTCATCGCGTCCCGGATGACGGCGTAGGCCTCTTCACCGGCTTCGCCGTCCGGCAGCAAGTAATAAGGGCGCACGATGAAACGCTGATCGATATCCTCTGCAGGCACAAACTGCTCGATCTGAATGGTGCGCTTACTCTCAAGCTCGATGGCTTCGAGTTCTTCATCCTCGATCGGGATGCGTGTCTCTTTGTCGAGCTGATAGGCCTTGCCGACATCATCGCCTGCGATGACTTCCTTCGTCACCTCGTCGATGTTCTGCTGACGCAGTCGATTACCCGTCGCCTTGTTTATGCGGTTAAGGCTGATCTTCTTTTCGTCGGATGTCGCCGGATAAAGCGCTACGGGACATGAGACCAAAGAGAGGCGCAGAAAGCCTTTCCAATTGGCGCGAGCGACGGCCATGAGAACTCCGAACAGCTACAAACAAGACTGATTCGGGGGAGTCATATGGCCGGAGTCAACAGGAATCCAAGAGAACGAAGCGAGACTCGCTCGGTCTAGATGTCGTTGAGGTTAAACAACAAAGAGGGCGTTCTTCACTGCCGGTTCTCGCGTGTGGCGGGCGGGCGATCGGCGCAAGCTTCGGCGCGCTCTAGGTTCCCCTCTGGGAGCCGCCCAGCGACGGCGAAGCGCCCATTCGGTAAGCTGCGGATCAAGGTCGCGCATCTCCCTCACGGTCCCGCTGGAACGTAGAAAACTCAGAACGTCACGACCCGTCATCGATCACTACTCGTTGTGACCTTTGCGGATAGCCCCACTAGATGCTGATTCGCAATCGCAGTCTGGTGTTATCCATGTCAAAAGGACGCCACTCACCGCCGCCGAGGTAAATTGCTTTTCCAGCGATATTTCATTGAGTTAATATTTCAAATAGTAGTTATTTCAAAGGCTTAGCATTGAATAACAATGGAAAATCAAAGGGCCGAGCCCCTTGCGGCAACCGCGGCTTACAGGTGAAGTTACGCTAACCTGAAACTATCTAAGTAGCTGATAAAACAAGAGAATAACAGAGATTGGCGCATAAATTGGGGCCCGGGCGCACGGCCCGGCTTCCATTCGTCTGAGACGCAGTTACTCCACCGGCCGCGGCCGCGGTGCCGGCGGCATGTTGGCGGACGACCTCTCCGGCGCCGGTGCAGCGCCCTTGGTGGACGGCTGCGTGATCGGCGCACGGACGTATTGATCGTATTTTCGCGATGTTTGGTCGCTCGGGCCCGCATAGAGAAAGATGAAACCGCCGATGGCGGCGAGCAGCAGCGCGGCGCCTAACAGGATCGTGCCGCCACTACTCTCATCCAGATCGCGTGGCGGTTCGTTCCTATGCGGATCGTAGGTCCTATACGGATCGAAGGTCATGGTCTGCCTCCAGCTATGTGTAACCGCGCGGCGCACCCCTCCGGCCCAAGCCGCTACGGCCGGGGCTCGCCCCGATCGCTCTGGGTCACGGTGTACGTCGGGGCGAGCAGCGACAGCGGAACCGTTCAACTGCCGCCGACAATGAAACGCAGGTTTTCAAATCGCGTTCCGGGTTGAGAGGAAAGAAAACGCAGTTAGCGCATCGCTGCGCTCTAGCGCGGCCTCATGGCCGGCGGCCACTTGATCGGGACATCCGCCGCAGTGCGGCCATCGCACCTTCGAGCGTTTCAGAGGTTCCCCATTGAGGTAATGACCGTCCTGCACGTTGATGGAACGCTAGAAGATCAGATGTGCAGTTTCACAAGCGATTTCGATAGGAGCAGGGCAGGATATTCGCCCGATCGCGTCGGCGCGTTGGTGTGGGCTGTGCGAACCTTCATCAGAAGTGCATACCGGCTTACGGATCAGAAGATTCCGAAGCTGGAAAGCGCTGACGATTTCGTTCGATCGATCCTTTGCGAAGATTCCGACATGATCGACCACTGCCTTTGGGAGGCACGGCGAAATCCGTCAACCTTTGCGAATGTCCTTCAAAAGCTAGCGACCGCGGCGGTGCCTTCCAACCCATGTCGGAGGGCTTTTCACAGTGCTTGGAGAAGCCAAGGACTTTTCTGGATCAGAGACGCTTCAATTGACCCTATCTTGCCAGCCGCCCTCGCTAACCTTTCGCCAGGATACCAAGGACCACCTATGGAGCTGTATCGAGGTGATCGATGGTCAAATTATGAGAATAAAACTTTGGGGCCCCCACTAGGATTTCCATTGCTCGAATGTTTGCGAGCGGATTGAACCGCTGCTCGGCCACTGGGGGAGTTTTGTTGCGTTCAATTGTGCCCGCCGAGCGAGTGTTGATGCGCTCGATAACATCGTCGTTGGCTTTAACCCTCGCGATCAGTTCGGCGAGTTGACTCGCGAGGCCGGGGTAGACCTCCGCAAGTTCTCGCGCGAGTTCATCGCGCTCCCTTGCCGCCGCTTCGTAGTTTGCACGACGCTTCGACTTCCTCTCAGTCTCCGGTACTCAGGGAGGAAGCCGTCCTCGGGACATTTCCGATATGATTTTCGAAAAGGACAGGGTCTGCACGCCGTGGCCAATGCGCCCGTCTTGAGCTACACTGATAGCGTCTTTGGCTAGAACAAGCATGTTCCGGTGCTGGAAGCGGCTCGAAGAGCCCTTTCAATCTGGGACAGACGAACATTTTTGGTATTGCTCTGAATTTGCCTCCTGACTTCATTGGCCGGGGTTTTATAATGGCTGAAATAAACAAGCTCTCTGTCGGCCAAGCACTCGATAAGCTGCGCGGCACCGACGTTCCAGACGCGAAGATGGAGCAACTTGATGGGAAAATTGGCGAGCTTGACGCAGAGATTCACCGCCTGAGAGCCACAAGAATTCGCGTTGAGCGGGACCAGCGGGTCGGTTCCACCCGTGGCATCGAACCAGAGGTGACCGCGCCGCACGGCACAAAGCACAAATTCCTATGGATCATTGTTGCGGTTGTCATCATCATCGTGATCTCGATCGCGACGTGGCTTTGGAAAAGCGACTAGGACTATTTAGAGACGAATGCGCCTCGCTCGCGAGTGCTGCTGATGATGGTGCCGCTCGTCGCTCGGATGTGAGATTACGCCGCGCGTCTTGGGGGAGACCCCGTCTATGCTAAGCCCTTCCGGTTGGTGCGAACTTGGCGGAGAAGTCCGGTGCAGCAATTTTAGAGGGTGAAGCGCCGGTGCTTGAGCGTTTGAGTGTCAACCGCAAGCAGACGTCGCGTGATTTCAGGATTATAGCTCTGCCTCTGTACTATGGAAATTTCCATCAGGCTGAGCGAATTATAGACATCGCATTTTGACTCAGCGGCAGACTCAGGACTGACATAATCTCACGGTGTCCTCTAGATGATTCGCGCTGGGGCAATGATCAATGACCAAGAGACTGCTTATGTGTGTAGGTCTTCTTGACGTGGTTTGCACCACGAAAATCAGCGCTCAATTGGATGAGCGCAATGACGGCCACTGTGTCGATTGCGCCCACATCTGGAACGAGCGTGTAAGGGCGTGGCGATTTGGGCCCCTGATCCAATTTGCGAAATCGTCTTAAGCCCAATTTCCGGACACTAAGCCGCTAATCTGTATGTAGCCGCCACTTCGATGATCAGAATTCTGCTTGAGCGCTTCTCGCCTAAGCTGTCCGACTAGTGAGCGCCTTCGCAAAGTAACGGTGTCCGAGTGATTTCAATTCTGCGGTGCATACCAGTTTTGCTACCGTCTTTGCGGAGATGCAACCAATGGCCTACTCCACGCACCAACGTCCCTTAGTTAGTCGAGCGGGGCCTCCGCGCCACCTGCGCCCACGTTTGAGCGGATATCGGGGCTCGATACAAAATTTCTAGCTTCCGATTCTGTAGAGCCGACGACCGCATAACGATCTTGCGGCGCTGTGCCGGGCTTGAAAGCTTCGAGGATTGCGCGCTCGGCGCCTGGACCTACGCGCATGCCGCTCTTCGGGTCGATGCGGATCAGCTTAATGCCGGCCGGGACGCGGAACGGCACTGCCGGCTTGTCGGCAAGCGCCGCTTTCAGGAAATCACGCACGATAGGCGCTGCCACATGGCCTCCGGTTTGGCCTCGGCCGAGCGGTTTCGGTGTGTCATAACCGAGATAGACACCGACCGCGATGTCAGGCGAGAAGCCGATGAACCAGACGTCCTTCTCGTCGTTGGTCGTGCCGGTCTTGCCGGCGACCGGCTTACCAACATCGCGAATAACGGTCGCGGTGCCACGCTGGACCACGCCTTCCATCATGGAGGTGATCTGATAGGCGGTCATCGGGTCGATCACCTGCTCGCGCTGGTCTATCAGCGTCGGTTCGGGCTGGTCGGCCCAACGCTCGGCTTCGCAGCCGCGGCATTCACGCTGGTCATGCTTGTAGATGGTGTGGCCGTAGCGATCCTGGATGCGATCGATCAGTGTCGGCTTGATGCGGCGCCCGCCATTAGCAAACATCGAATAGGCCGCGGTCATGCGCAGCGTCGTAGTCTCGCCCGCGCCGAGCGCGAAAGACAGATAAGGCGGCAGGTCATCGTAAACCCCGAAGCGCTTGGCGTATTCCGCGATAAGCGGCATGCCGACCTCCTGTGCAAGCCGCACCGTCATAACATTACGTGAATATTCAATACCAAAGCGCAGAGTCTGCGGGCCGTAATACTTGCCGGTCGAGTAGTTTTCCGGACGCCACACGCCCATACCGGGGCCCTGACTGATTTCGATTGGAGAATCGATAACGACCGTCGCGGGGGTATATCCGTTGTCGAGCGCTACCGCATAAACGAACGGTTTGAACGACGAACCGGGCTGACGCAGCGCCTGGGTCGCACGGTTGAACTGGCTTTGGTCGAAGGAGAAACCGCCGACCATCGCCAGCACGCGGCCGGTCCAGGGGTCCATCACCGTCATCGCCCCACTGATTTCTGGAATTTGCCGAAGGCGCCATTGCTGCTTCTCGGCAGCGCCATCCGTGCTGAGCGGCTCAACATAAACGACGTCTCCTAGTGAGAGGACCTGGCTTACTTTGGTCGGCACGCGGCCGCGGGCCGGACCCGAGGCTGGCTTCGCCCATTTCACGCCTTCGATCGGCACGATGCCGACGCGACGTTCACGTCCCGCCGATCCGCCGAGTTGGCGACCAGGCTGAAAACCAATGCGCGCGGATTGGTCGGAGGTCTCAAGCACCACCGCCATCTTCCAGCCGATATCGTTTAGCGCCTTGATCTCTGCAAGCTTGGCGCCCCAGTCGCCACCAATGTCGATCTGCTGGACCGCGCCGCGATAGCCAAGATTTTCGTCATATTTGATCAGCCCCCCGACAAGCGCTTTGTGGGCCATGACCTGCAATTTCGGATCAAGCGTGGCGCGCACCGACAGGCCGCCCTCGTACAGCTTTTTTTCACCGTATCGGTCGTAGATTTCGCGGCGCACTTCCTCCGCAAAATATTCGCCGGCGAAAATATGCGAACCGGTCGTACGTGGGTTGACTCTCAATGGCGCATTTTTTGCAACCTCGCCATCCTCGGCATTCACATAGCCGTTCTCTACCATGCGATCGATGACATAATTGCGCCGCTCGGTCGCGCGGTCGCGCTGCCGTATCGGATGCAGCGTGGATGGCGCCTTGGGGAGCGCTGCTAGATAGGCGGCTTCCTCGATTGTAAGTTCGCTTACCGACTTGTCGAAGTAGACAAGGGCGGCGGCGGCAATTCCATAAGCCGAGGAGCCGAGATAGATTTCGTTGAGATATAGTTCGAGTATCTTGTCTTTGGTGTAGGCGCGTTCAATCTTCATCGAGAGCAGCGCTTCCTTGATCTTGCGCGAAAGCGACACTTCATTCGTCAGCAGGAAGTTCTTTGCGACCTGCTGGGTGATCGTCGAGGCACCCTGAGGACGGCGACCGGTGCCGTAGTTCTGGAGAAACGACACGCCCGCTCGTCCCATACCGGAAAGATCAATGCCGCCGTGCTCGTAGAAATTCTTGTCCTCGGCCGACACGAAGGCGTCGATGACACGCTTCGGCACCGCTTGGATCGGCAGGTACAGACGGCGCTCGCGCGCATATTCGGCAAGCTGCGACCCGTCGTTCGCATGGATCCGCGTCATCACCGCCGGCTCGTAGTCCTGCAACTGCGAATAATCCGGCAGGTCTTTCGAGTAATGCCACAACAGCCCCGCGACGCCGACAACGCCGACTAGAAATAGGATTATTCCCACCACGCTCAGAAAGCCGACGAAACGCAAAAACAGTTTCATGATAATTACACCAGGGGTTGCAGCCCAAGTGCGCAAACCGAAAAAGATCGGCCGCCCGCACCGCAAATTACAGCAAAGCGGCAATACTTCCACAACAAATCGACCACCTGTATCGTCTGACTTGTGGCCGGAAAATGAAATCAGAAACCGGCTCAGTCAGTTGCTGGTGGACGCGTGTCTAAGCATAAACCAACGATGATCGCAGCAAAACACAGATGTCTGATAACTAAAACCTCGAGTTTTCGGGTCGGGTGCGAACGACTGTTAGTCGTTGCCGATTTGCGGGCTGGAAACAAAGGAACCCTCGGTAGACTGACGTCCATCGAGGCTTTGCTGGTTGTGCCAATCGACTTTCTCTTTCGATCTGCTCTCATGTTCACGGGCTTCCAACTCCGGATCCTCGCTGTTTCGGATTCCAAGCAGTTCGTAGACCATAAACTCGTGGTCGCGGCCCTTGACCCGCACCTTTTGCAAAGGTCTTGCCACGATGTCTGCCCCAACGGCATCAAACACGCTGTCGCTGATGCAAATCGTAGTTCCGAATTGTTTATTCAAGCCTTCGAGGCGGGCCGCCACGTTAACACCATCGCCCATCACCGTATAGCTGAGTCGCTCGGACGATCCGACGTTGCCCACGAGCACGTTGGCGCAATTCAATCCGATCCGCATCCGAAAGCCTGGCCGGCCCTCCGCGCCCCACGTTCGATTGACCGTTTCCATACGTCGTGCTGCCCGCAACGCACCAGAACACGCGCGCAATACATGATCTGACCGTGGTGCCGGCGCACCCCAAAACGCCATGATGCCATCGCCAATGAACTTGTCGACCGTTCCATGCTCGTCGGAAATTGCCTTCGATACCTGTTCAAAATAAGTAGACATCTGATCGAGCAACTCGTTCGGTGGCAGTTGCTCGGCCTTGGTCGAAAAATTCTCCAGGTCGCAAAAAAACACGGTCAGAAATCGCGATTCCACCCCAAGCGCCAGAGGGGTTCCTGAACGTATGAGTTCCCGTACCACGTCTAGAGGTACAAACGAGGAAAATGATTGCAGCGAGGTGCGCAGCAATGTGGCGGCGGATTGGAGCCCGGCGATTTCCTGAATATTGGATTTCGATATCCTGGGAATATCGAAGGCCATGCTTTCGACCGATTTCAGATCCCGCGAGACAGCTTCGATCGGCCGAGCAAGCCGCGACGAGACGAAGTAAATCAGCAGCAACTCGGTTAGCGTAAGCATTATAATGATGCCAACCATCTGCCGGTTGGCCGTCTCGAGAGCTCCAACAAAATCGTGGGTCGGCGTCAGATTGATCGCCTCCCAGGGTTGCCCGAAGCTGTTCGGGAAGCGAGTAAACGACGCGCTCCATTCCGCCCCGGTCAATGGCGAATGAAAAATAAAGTTGTCCTCATTGGTCTGAACGCGGTGCCGGTACGCCTCGCGCACGTTCTCATCAGAAATTGTATCCAGCCGCGCAAGCTGCAGTTTGCCATCTTCCGTACGAACGCCTTTTTGCATGTTGGAGAGAGTGATTATCTTTCCGTCGCTGGGATCCGCAATGATCGTCATGCTGTTCGTGCTGGTCCGGTGACGCGACAGAAAGCGCGACAAGATATCCATGGTGACATTCGCGCTGGCGCAGCCGATGAACTTGCCATTGCGCTCGATCGGATACCGTAGGGAAATAATCGGAAATCCAGTGTCCGGGTTAATCGTGGCCTCAGTGATTATGAGTGAGCCGGATTCCCTTGCCTCCGCATAGCCGGGCAGAGTTCTGACGTCCAATGTTGACGGCGTACTATATTGGCCGACGGAGCGCGGCCATGTGTCAAAGAAAGTTCGATGCCGGCCACGATTGTTGCCGGTGGAAAAATCGTCGATATAGCTGGAATGCCAGTTGGCCGAAGGGGGTATCAGAGGATCGGAGCGTCTGCGATCGTCGTCGATCCGGGTTACGACGCGGTGGTAACCGTCCTCAAAGCTTACATAAGCGGCATCGATCTGTGGGGCTGCAGTCAACGCTCGATAAAGAAACTCGCGGCTCGGCTCGGTGCGAAAGAAACCTGGATCACTAGCGGCAGCGGCCAGAAGCCGGAGCGCACCTGCAATTGGCTGAATAAAGTTTTCGATGTTCTCAATGCTGGCCTGATTTGTCCTCTCGACGTTGTCACGCAATGTCGCGACGATGGAAGCGGAGTTGGTGTGGTAGTTGTAGACCAGAATGAAAATGAGGATTGGAATGGTGAGGCAGATGAATAAGAAGGAAATCACGGCGCTTAGTTTAGGAGTTCCAAGCGCGGCCTTGAGGCGGCGGCCAAGGTACGCAATCCAGAGACATGTTGTTGCCACTGCAACTGCCAACAATCCCAGGCTCAGAATTGCGTATTTCAGCCAGTCGGGAATTGCGCTTTCGTCTGCAAGAAATACTCTGGCTTCGGGCACACTTCCCTTGGTCAACATGCCGAGGTCGCGATAGGTGTCGGCAATATTCTTCCAGCGCTGCGCGTTCTGATGCCCGAGCTGAATGAGGTTCGGCCGAACCAAAGCTTCGGTGCGAATTGCCTCGAACAATAAGGCATCTCGGCTTTTCACCTGAGAGTAGCTTCGCAGGATGAGATCGACGATTTCTTCCTTGTGCGTCAGGGCGTATTGCCAGCCTTTGAGGCTGGCCGCAGCAAAAGCCTGTACGCGCGCGGAGTTTCTGAGCGCGTGGCGCGTTGAGGTGCAAAGGCTGTCGCCATAGAAGTCGATTCCATAACTGCGCGGGGAGAAGGTCTGGTATGGCACGCCGAGCTGATTGAGCACGAATGGTTCGTTCGTTGAGTACGCAATCATGGCATCGGCTTTGCCGCCGGCCAGATCGCGCGGATCGCCGACATGGGTTACCCGCGGCAAACTAGAATAGTCGACACCCTCACGCTTGAGCATGGCGGCGATTTCATCGCTGCCGGGCGTGTCCATTAGGCGGCGTCCCTTGAGGTCAGATACCGCGCCGACGCCAGCGCGCCTCGGCACGAGCAGGGTCGCAGCCGAGTGCTGGAAAACGACACCCAGTACTGTCAGATCCCGGCCTTGCGATCTGTCGAGAAGAACACTGGCCGTGCACACTCCGAAATCGGCTTCGCCGCCGGCTGTCGCCTTGGCCGAGTCCACGTGCGGCCCGCCTTCGCGAATCTCTGTCTCGAACCCGGCGTCGCGGTAAAAGCCCTTTTCAAGCGCCGCGTAATATCCGGCGAATTGAAACTGGTGTTTCCATTTGAGCTGCAGCGAGACTTTCTCGATCCCGAAGGCTGGCGACGCAGCGAGCAAACTGATGCACGCCGTGAGCATGACGCCCCATTTCGTGCATCTTCTCAACTGCATGCCACCTTGTGCCCTCACGTAAAATCGTTCCCATCGGCGAGCGCGTTCTCGCGTCGCTATTGGGCGGATTACCTCAGTCTGATGTTTATCTGCAAGTGCCGAAAATGGGACGCATCGAACAGCTCTCGAAAGGGTTTGCAGCGTCGGCCCAACAGTTGCGTCACAACGGTGCGGTTTTACGGCGGTATGAACCAGGTGATCGCGCTGATGAAAACCACCAGCGCAGGACCGACAAGGAGCAACAGCCACACAGATTCCTTTCTATCTACGTTTCGCCCGCTGCTAGCCGGTCCCCGCGGCGGGAAATTCTTGGAGATGATTTGTTCAGGACACTGATTTGGCCCGAACTAAAGCATCCGCCTGGCGCACGAGCTCGGCCAAGGACTTCACATCCATCTTTCGGATAAGACTTGCACGATGAACCTTGACGGTAATCTCGGCTATGTCCAGCTTCGCGGCGATCTGCTTGTTCATCATGCCGGAAACAATCATTGCCATAACTTCTTTTTCGCGAGGTGTTAGCGTTCCGTAGTGCTGTTGAATGGC
>CAVPRD010000010.1:0-281339 GCA_963707705.1 uncultured Pseudomonadota bacterium
TGGCTCAATGCAGTCGGGTGCTTATTCGCCAAAATCACGCGCCAACGCCTCTTAGCGTGGCGTGTTCCGATCCGTCGTTGATCTGCAACGCGCCATCAGCCGCTTCTTCGCAGATACAAACGCCGATCGCATGCCCCTCACATGGACCGCCGATCCAAAGCGAGTGCTCGCCACTGTCAAACGCGGGAAGCAAACGTTAGAGCCAGTCTACTAGCGCACTTCTCGGAATTTTTTACTCACTTTCTTCTTGAGGATCTTCGACATCTGTCTATTCGCCGCAACTACTGCGCGCATCATCGGATCTTTTTTGATGAGCTGCGCGAGTTCGGCTTGAAGAGCGCTCTTTTTCTCCTTGCTGAGCCTCTTTTAGCTTGCTGGGAGAGAAATGCTTCATTGGACTAGCCATGGGACTTATCTCCTTACGAGTGGCATCGCTCTCGACGCTACGCGAATTCAATTTACATTCTCGAGGTACCCCGATTTATTTCCATTTTAATGCGCGAAACGCGAATTGTCGAGATGTGGCTGAGCTGGGTGTGTCACCATCGTCGCAGCACTCCCTCGAAATCCCGAAGCAGGTGATCGATTGTCCTGGCGGTGAACAGATGCGGCTTGTAAACGCACGTCCCCGACGAGGCCATGCGGCGTTCGCTCAAAATGAGGATAATATCGAATGTTGTGAGCGTCACTGGCGGGCATCAGCGTATTGGCGTTTGCTTCTTCGAAGGTGAGCTTTCGCGGTCCTTAACAGCGGCCGCAATGTATCGAATTGCTTTAGCAAGATCATCACGTTAGCTAACGTCGCAAGTCTGAGCCTGTGCTTGTTATTGAGCATCTCCCGTAAGATCTCTATAGGCAAGTCCTGATTGGCGAAGGCCACGAGGCGGTCGTCCGAACCCGTCGCATCACTTCCCGAGCAGTAGGGTCGCCAGCGAGATTGGTGCGGAGGATGACGGTGTTGGCCAGCGGACCAATAAGTTCCTTCCGTCTCCGGAGCGATTGCGATTGGCAACGTTCGTGGCCACTCGCACGTCGTCCTGACCCAGGTAGTGACGCAGCAGCGTTTTCAAGGCAGCGACGAGCGTCATGAACACCGTGCCGCCTTGTTGGTGGCTGAAGCGTCTCGCGGCCTCCGAAAGCTTCGTCGGCAATGCCCACGCGCGCCGCGCGGTGCGAAATCATCGATCTACCGTCTCGCACCTGAGGACCGCAAGCTGCATCGATGGCAACGGAACGCAGAAGCTGCTTCGCCAGTATGCGAGTGGGCAACGATCTCGGGATGTGACCGCCAAGCTCGCTGCCAATGCGCAAAGTCCGCGTACTGAATCGGCAGCGGCGCCAGCGGCGATCCCTCTTCGGCGAGAAAGCATCGTACAGAGCGACGAGTTCCTCGACGAACACACCGAGCGACCAGCCGTCACAGATGGCATGGTGCATGGAGATAAGCAAGAGGTGCTCGCGGTCGCGCCAGGCGCACCAAACGGGGCGAAATCAGAGGGCCATTCGAAGATCGAAACGTAGAAGCACTTCTTCTTGAAGGATCTTCTGTCCCAAGCTCTCCTTCTTAGACGAGCTCAGCGCCTTGAGATCATGGAACGCCAGTGGGACGGTCAACTGCGGCGCAATGACCTGCACGCATTGACCTCTTGAGACGGCGAAGGTTGTGCGCAGAATTTCGTGGCGCCGAACGATTTCATTGATGCTCCGCTCCAAGACCGCAACGTCCACGGCGACGTCACTCGGAGCGCGTAGAGGATATTGAAAAAGGGCAGCTCGGGCAGCGCATGGTGCAGCTCCCATACCCGTTCCTGCGCAATGGAAGCCGGCACGACTCCATTTTGGCGGGGCGCGCGGACAATTGCTAGGCGCAGGTCTGGGATGTTGATCCCTTCGTATTGACTGTTCGATGTGCTGCGCCAGTTCTGCAATGGTCGGCAGCGTCGAAAAAACGCGGAATATCGATCTCGAGACGCAGTTTTTCATATATGCTGTCAACAGGTGTGCGCCATGGAGCGAGTCACCGCCTAGCGCAAAGAAGTCATCGTCGAATTCCGACCTGTTCGAGATCAAGGACCTCTGCCCAAACTTCCGCCAACACTTTCTCAAGCGGAGTGCGCGGCGCGACGGAGGCTGGAGACATGTCAGCTGCTACTTGCAAGCCCCAGCCTTGCGGCCAAGCCGACACGCTTCACCTTGCCGGTCGGGCCTTTCGGAATCTCTTTTACGAAGAGAACTTGGCGCGGGATTTTGAACTCAGCGAGGCGCACCCTGGCGAACTGCCGAAGTCTTCGCCGTCGCCTTGGCCCGCGGCCGCAACACGACGGCGGCGGCGACGTCTTCGCCCAATGTCGGATGGGGCACGGCAAAAGTTACGGCTTCTGCGACCGCCGGATGTTCGAGCAGGACCTCGTCGACCTCGCGCGGGGCGATTTTTTCACCGCCGCGATTGATCATCTCCCGTGCTGCGGCCAGCCAAGAATAGATAGCCCTCCTCATCGAAAAAACCGAGGTCGCCGGTCTTGAACCAGCCGCCGGCGAACGCGTCCTCGTGTCGCCTCCGGATTGCCGTCGTAGCCTGAAATAAGACCTGGGCCTGCGGACGACGACTTGTCCGATCTGACCGAAGGGCAAGAATTTCCGTCGTCATCCCTGATCGTGACATCCAATCCCACTGCAATGCCGACTGAGCCCGGCTTGCTGCCGGCGCGGCGGCAGCGGATTGCAGGCGATCGGTGCGCCGCGAGTTCCGCCATACTGTAAAACTCGATTACGGGGGTCTTCGAAAGTCCGCTCTAGTTCCTTGAAAAAGCGGGGAGGAAGAGGTGCCGCGGAAGAGCGGACGAAGCGTAGCCGACAGTCCGCCATTCGCTCACTAATCTGCGTGACACGGGCGAGGATTGCTTGATGCATGGTGGGCACAGCCGAGTACCACGTCGGCTGAAAGTCGGTGAGCCAAGCGCAAAATTGTTTAGTATCAAGCCCTGGCGTGCATACGACGCTCGCTCCCGCCGCCAACGAGGCGATGACCGTGGCATGAAGACCATGGCCATGGAATAGCGGCAGAACATTCAAGCAACGATCATCTCCGTTTAAGCGTCCAGTGCTGCGACGTTGCCGAACGCTCGCCGCACAAATATTGGCGTGCGTCTGCGGAACGATCTTTGGCCGCGAAGTGGTGCCTGAGGTGGGCAGCAGCACGGCCACGTGGTTGGGGCTGGCCAATTCGTCAGGTGGCGCATCGTGTCGGTTCCCAGCGAGAGTAAAAAGACCGGCCGCAACATCGAGCGTGGGCGACAAATCTATGACGCGCATGCCGCGCGATAGAGCCGCACGGCGAGCCGCCGAATCGATTGCGGCTTGTGTGATCAATGCACGGAGTCGCAGATCAGAAAAATATCTTTCCACTTCGTCGGACTGGTAGGCCGGGTTCATCGGTGCGCACGTCGCGCTTGCTGCGACTGCAAGGATTGCTACCGGCAGTTCCGGACCATTCGGCAGCATTACTGCTACCCGGTCGTGACGGCCTATTCCCATGGCCCGCAAGATCGACGCCATTTTCTGGATATGCTGATAAAGAAGGCCGTAGGTTAGCGGAGCGCGTCCGGGAGCGAAGATCGCCGGCGCGTCGGGAATACGTCTTAGCTTGATGCTTCAGAAGATCAGGAATACACGAAAACGGAAGCGGTGGACGTCGAGCTGCGAAAGTTTCAGTTCCCATGATTGCCCCTCAGCTAACGCTTTTCGACCGCAGAGCCTGTGCGCAGTTGTCGGAGGATCTTTCGCAAACGCAAGCGCACCATACCGCATGGCGCAACGTTATTCCGCCTCCACCTGCGTGAGCCAGAAGCTCATGTTCATCTCGCTGTACATGTTTTTCGCAGCCGTGAGGTGCTGGCCGGCGCGACCTGGATTGCCGGTGCGGCGATGAAGGCGACCCAAGCCGAAATGGCAATGGGCGGCGAGCGGCCGCATGCCGCGCGGTTCGGCGAGCGTCAACGCTGCCTGGTAGTGAGCGGCGGCACTTTCGGCATCGAAGTGATCCGGATGAATTGCCAAATCGCCGAGAATGCATCGTGCGTGAGCTACGAAGCTTGGCTGGCGCTGAGAGGATTCAATCGAACGATTTGCCAAACGCCGCGCCTCCTCAAGCCGACCGAGCAGGAGGCAGCTGCGAGCTATCGCGTGATAGCTCCAGCCACGATGAACAAAAATTCCCTCGTCCTCCTGACGTCTAAGGTGTTCTTCACCCTCTCGCAGGCGACCCAGCGCCTCACTGACGTCGCCAATCTGCGCCAGCGTCCAGGCTAAGGAGGTGACTGCCCATGGAAGTAGGATAGCCACATCTAATGTCCCCGGCATATTGATCCACTTCTCGAGTAGGTCGCGCGCCTTAGCCCAGTCGCCCTTCAAAAGGTAAAGCTTGCTTGCGGTCAACCGTGCCCAACCGATGGTGTGCGCATGCTTCGTTGCTTCGGCGATTCTTGATCGCTTCCGTCTCGTACTGGATCGCTTCCTGGAATCTGCCGAGCTCGGCTAGGCTCATGACCAGCCAACCTCGGGCAAAGACCGATGGCGGCACGGCCATACCAAAGTATTCGTGAGTCCATTCGGCTGGGCAGTGCGGCGAGGCTCCCGGCAGCGATCCTGACAGCTTGCTCGTACTCGCCATGCAAGTAGTACGGCTCCGCGAGGGTGCTGCTCGGTGATGATGCTAAGCCGCAGGTCCCCGATGCGCCGGGCGATTTCCACGGAGCGGGCACCGATCACAGCAGCCTCGTCCACCTGACCCAGATTTGAAAGAACAACCGTCAGTAAACTACACACCCGGCAACGTCGGACATCATCATTCAACTGCTCGGCAAGCACCTCGGCCTGCCGAAGGTGCTTGAGCATCAGCCCGACCTCCCCAAGCTGCCGTAGCACTGTCCGCAGTTCGAGGCGAACCTCGAAGGCTTCCTCCATCGTCGCCCGGTTCTCCGGCAGGGATTTGAGAATATCGAGCGCCTGCTCGAACCAGGTCCGGGCATCTGACAGCGCCGACGCGCGCGGCCGCCTTCGCTCCGGCCTGCCGGAGATAGTGCACTGCCTTCTCCTGCAGGTCGGCCCGGACCGCGTGATGGGCGAGCCGCTCGACCTGCTCGCCAAGCCGGTTGGCGTACAGCTTTTCCATCGCATCGACGACGCGCGCGTGGATGTTACGACGGCGCTCGTGGAGCACTCCTCTGTAGGTGACGTCGTGCGTGAGGGAGTGCTTGAAGGTATATTGCAGGTCAGGAAAGAGCTGCGTCGCGTAAAGAAATTCGGCACCCTGCAGGTTGTCAAGCAAACCGCGAAGCTCATCCTCCGTCAGTCCACAAATTGTGTGCAAGAGGGCGAACGGGACGTCGTGTCCAATGACCGCGGCCTCATGCAGCACGCGCTTCTCGGCGGCGGGCAGCGCGTCGATACGCGCGGCGAGCACCGCTTGCACTGTGGGTGGGACTTCGGTGCTCGAGAACGGCTTCGCAAGGCGGTAGCTGCCACGCGCGCCCTCGAGCACACCGGTATCGACCAGCGCTCGCACGATCTCTTCGACGAAGAACGGATTCCCACTGGCGCGCTCCACCAGGAAGCTCTTCAGGGTCGGCAGACTTGGGTCGGAGCCCAGCAGGGCCTGAAGGAGTTCTGCAAGGCTCTCACTGGCAAGCGGGTCCAGACGTAGCTGGCGGTAATTCGGCCGGTTCCTCCATTCGTCCTTATGCTCAGGACGGTAACTGACCACCAGGAGCAAGCGAGCATCCTTCGCGTCGACGACCAGCTCGTTTAGCAGACCGAGACTAAGGGAATCGTTCCAGTGAAGGTCCTCGAAGACCGCGACGACCGGCTGCACTCGGGTCTCGCTCAACAACAGGCGGACGAATGCCTGATACGTGTACTGCCGATGCTGGGCCGAGTCGAGCGACCGGAACGGATGCTCCTCATCGAGCGCATCGAGAAGATCAAGCATCGGATGGAATCGCGTCCTGCAACGCCGAATCGAGCGTCAAAATTTTGCCCGTCACTTTCTCACGGATCGATCGCGTGCTGTCATGGACGCCGATCTGGAAATAATGCCTGAGCAGTTCGATGACCGGCAGGTAGGGCGTTGCGCGACCATAAGAAACGGAGTTGGATTCCAGAACCAGCCAGTCCGCTGTATGGTGCGAATGAACGAACTCGTGCACCAGGCGCGACTTGCCCACCCCCGCCTCGCCGACGATCGCCACCACCTGACCTCGACTGTGGCCGGCAAGCTGCTGCGCGCGGCGGAGTTGCTCCAGTTCGACGTCGCGGCCGACGAAGCGCGTCAAGCCACGTCCGGCGGCAGGCCTGGAGGCGAGTTCGGGCTGCGCCAGCGCCCGTCACCTCGTAGATTTGTACCGGATTGGCGAGCCCCTTCACCGGCACGGGTCCGAGAGGCTTCACGGCGACGTAGCCTTCCGCCAATTCGAGGGTGTCGGCCGTTGTAAGCACGGAACCGGGCTTTGCCATCTGTTCCATGCGAGCCGCCAGATGCGCTGTCTGGCCCACGACGGTGTAGTCCATGTGCAGATCGTTGCCGATGGCACAGACGACGATCTCCCCTGAATTGAGTCCAACTCGGATCGTCACCGGTACCCCATGAGATCGCTGAACCTCGTCCGCATATCGCGTGACGGTCTCTTGCATTCTGAGCGCCGCATAACAAGCTCGCACGGCATGATCCTCATGGGCGATCGGCGCGCCGAAGAGGGCCATAATCCCGTCGCCCATAACCCTGTTCACGGTGCCCTCGTAGCGGTGGACTGCCTCGATCATGCGTTCGAGTACAGGGTCGAGGAGCTTCTGCGCATCCTCAGGGTCGCGGTCAGCAAGCAGCTCCATCGAGCCCTTAATATCTGCGAACAGCACGGTGACCTGCTTCCGCTCACCCTCGAACGCTGCCTTGGAGGTGAGGATCTTATCGGCAAGATGCTGGGGCGTATAATTCTTGGGCGAGGCAAAGCGAGGATCGTCCGTAATGGGACTTAGGGGATGGCCACATTGGGGGCAGAACTTGGCTGTGGACGACACATGGCTTCCACAGTTGGCACAGGCTCGGCGCCAGCGGAGCAGCACACTGCTCGCAGAACTTCGCCTTCTCGGTGTTCTCGTGCTGGCACTTCGGGCATTTCATTGCAGGCGCCAAGGAAAGGAGGGAGCCAAATGCATTATAAACGTAACGTCACGGATGATCGACGACAATAATGGTCCTCATGTCCTCCGTCAGGACCTACGGGATAAAGGAGAGGATCGGGCTCATCGTTAAGTCGAAGGCGGCAACGATGAGAGCACGAGCCGCAAGCCCCGACAGCGCCGAGAAGACGGTCCGAGACATCTGCAGAGCAACCCGCCGGCAGTATTCCGCCGAGTTAGATCCGCATCGTCCTTAAAGGGCTGCGAGGCAAGGCCAGCATTGCCAAGCTCTGCCGCAAGATCATGCTGGACTGGCGAATGATCGCATGATTTCCGCTTGCCTATAGCTGCCCACGTCGCCGTAGTTGCGAATCTAGCGCCAGCGTCTTCCTGAAGCTGTGCGGGTTGAAATATGGCGCGCCGGCTTTAGCAGCAACGCTGATCATCAGCATTTTCGCTATCCACGCGACGACGATGTTCGGCAACGACCAATGTCGGCCTGCTGGGCGCTCCAGTCCGAAAGCCAAGGGTTCATCTCGAACTTGCATCCCGCTTGGGAAAGGCCGAGCACCCAGCAACCTCAGACTTCAGCACCGTCAACTTCGACCCGTTTCCCGCGAGAAGAGGGAGCCACGAAATCAAAGACCGTCTTTTTAGAGACGGTGACTGGCGGAAATGGCGCGCCCGAAGAGATTCGAACTCCTGATCCCCAGATTCGTAGTCTGAATTGGATCAATCCTCCGCGCTTCTCTAGATCGATCTTACCAAAGTAACATCGCGCTAATTGAAGTTCCCAGATTGGCATCGGACCGACGATGACACGGCTCCAACGTGACACGACGGTAACAAGCAGGTTTTCGGGTGATCGATATTTAAGGCGCACCGATGAACGGCCCCACCCCCGGGGCCTGTCCAATACCCCGGTGGGTCGCCTTGTTCATACCGCGCCCTGATTGGCTGCGCGACTTGGTCGAGAACTTCGTTGGTAGCCATGCGGTAGCCAGACGTAACCATGCGACAGTCGAACGCCGCTAAGTTTTTGAAATCATGGCGCACCCGACAGGATTCGAACCTGTGACCTCTGCCTTCGGAGGGCAACAAACGCAACCTTGGAAGTGCCACGTTAACTGGAAATGAGCTGTGGAATTTTTTGAGCTACATCACAGACGGGTCCCGGGGACCGGCCTAGGGGGTGGTGGCCTGTCTCCGATACCCCGGGGGGGTCGCAAAGCGTAATGATTTTGTTCAAAAAGAAATCACATCCCTGATTGGCAGGGCCGTCGGTGGCCATGCGGACACGCCACTGTAAGCGGCCGCCCCGGGGTGGGCCTGTTCCAGTTACCCCAGTGGGAGCACCCCATCGCTCTGCTGCTGATCTAGATTGCGTTCCAAACGACGCAAGGCGACGCGCTCGTCAGCCTGAGGAAATGAGTGCGCAGTGAACGGTACCCAGCGGTCCGGCGCGAGAACTGAGCCCATTCAACTCACGAATTGCCTTATGAGGCCTGAGGTTGCAACACGGTTGCAACGGTGCGACCGCATTCGTAAATTCAAAGACAGGGACACTGAAATATTAGCTTAACATCAGAGACTTATTGGTGCCCAGGGGCGGAATCGAACCACCGACACTGCGATTTTCAATCGCATGCTCTACCAACTGAGCTACCTGGGCGCCGGTCCCCTGACGGGGCGTCTGGTCTGAGCGCCGCGCGTTATAAAGGTCGGGTTTCGCCCTGTCCACCCGGCATTGCCGGCCTATTCTTCCTTCGCGCCAGCCGGCCGCGGCCCTTCGGCGTCGTCATCGGCCTCCTTGGTCGGCACCACATAGACCCCTTTGAGCCAGCGGTTCAGGTCGATATCGCCGCAGCGGCGCGAGCAGAAGGGCCGGAACTTCTCCAGCGAAGGCTTGCCGCAGATCGGACACGGCTTGTCAGGAACGAGAGGCGGGCTGTTCATGGCGCAAACATAAGCTGTGTCGCAAGGGATGGAAGGTAAACCGCATCGTTGCCGCGCATTCCCGCGCCCGCTCCCTCGATCTCGAGGCCTCGCCCCTGCACTCGGGGTGTGGGAACGAGCGCAGTTGGAGAACTTCAACCGGACCCGGTCAACCCTAAGCCTTGGCTTTCGCCTTGCTCCGGCGCTTGGCCGCGCTTTTTGGCGCAACCAGAAATGCGCCAAACTCGCGCTTGGCCTCGTTAACGTCGACGCTGAGGCCCTCCCAATCCTGATCGAGAGGTGTCTTCTGCGCGAGGTTCCAGCGGCCGCTCTTGTAGAAGGCCTTCGTTCCTTCAAACGACGTGGATGCGGACAGCCAAGTGTAAGTGCAAAAGCCTTCATCCAGCAGAGTCTTGCACACCACGCCGTCGCTATAGACGCCGATCTTGAAGAGTCCCCCGATCGCTTGCTGCACGCCGTTGAAATAATCGCGGATCGCCGGAAGGTCGGCGCTGGTATAACCATGCGGCAGACCTTCCACGGCAAAATAGATCGTGCTGCCGGCGGGCTGGCCGATCTCCCTCGCCTGTTTCACCGCCGTTTGGCCATCGGCCGTTCCCTGGGCTTTTGTCAGATTGAAAGAAGCCCGCTGGCCGGTGTCTTCATAGACCATGAAAATCAATATGCCCGCAGCCGACAGCTTCTGCGCTTCCGCAACAGTGATCCGGTATTCCTGTTTTTTTATCCGGTGATAGCGGCCGACGGCCGTCACTCCCCGCTGCTTGAGATACTCGATCTTCCGGCTGCAATTGCTGTTGGTGTCGATAACGGTCACGGCCCACTCTCCCGTTGCGAGTGGTAAATTTAACTGCAATCTTTACGGTAATCAACTTAAGGTTGCGATTGCTGAGGCGGACCGCGAGTTCAGCCGCAAAGCAACGGCATCACTCCCGAACCGCCGCGTCATGCTCGCGCAAAGCGGTCTTCAGCACCTTGCCGTAATTGTTCTTCGGCAGTGCATCGACGAAAACGTAATCCTTCGGCCGCTTGAAGCGAGCGATTGAATTGAGGCACAGCATGTCGAGATCGGCGGGATCTGCCTCCCCCACGACATACGCCACCACCGCCTCGCCCCATTCCGGATCCGGCCGCCCAATCACTGACACTTCACGCACGCCCGGGTGGCGCAGCAGAACCTCCTCGACCTCTCGCGGATATATGTTGGAGCCCCCGGAAATGATCAGGTCCTTGGCGCGATCCTTGAGAATGAGATAGCCGTCATCGTCGAAGGTGCCGACATCTCCGGTGTGCAGATAGCCGCCCTTGAGTGCGGCAGCGCTCGCCTCCTCGTCGCGCCAATAGCCGGCCATGACGGTCTCGCCGCGAACAAGGATTTCGCCGGCAACGCCTTCCGGGAAAGCAAGGCCGCCTTCGTTGGCGATTGCCACTTCCACGCAGGAAAAGGCACGCCCGGCCGAAGCCAGCCGCTCGCGCCAGCGCGGATGACGGCGGTCGGCGATATCGGTGCGCGGCAAGACCGTGATCGTCATCGGGCTTTCGCCCTGCCCGTAGATCTGCGCGAAGCGCGGCCCGAAACGGTCGAGCGCATGAATGGCGTCCTGCACATACATCGGCGCACCACCCCAGACGATGGTGCGGATATTCTCGCTGCGGCAATCGCCGTTATGCTCCACCAGACGCTTCACCATCGTCGGAGCCGCAAACATCGAGGTACGTGGCCAGGCGTCGATCAGTTCGAAAATCTCCTGCGCGTCGAAGCCGCCGGATTCCGGCACGACATTGACGCCGCAATTCATCACATAGGGAATCATGTAGAGGCCGGAGCCATGGCTCATCGGCGCGCCATGCAGCAGCGGATCGCCGTGCGCGACGCGGTCGACTTCGTTCTTATAGGCTTCACCCATCACTTCGAGATTGCGATGCGTGAGCATCGCGCCTTTCGGGCGCCCGGTTGTTCCCGATGTATAGAACAGCCAGGCGAGATCGTCGTTGTGGCTCGGCGTCACTTCCATCGCGTCGGATGCAAGCAGCCTGTTATATGAGCCGGAGCCGAACACCAACACGCGCTCCAGCGTGTCGGGCGCATGCGCCTCGATGGCCGGCGCAAGACCGGACGAGGTGAAGCATATTCGAGCGCCGGAATGATTCAGGATATAGGCAAGCTCGACCGGATGCAGCTTGGCATTGATCGGCACAACCGCGCCGCCCGCGTGCCAGACGGCATAGAGAAGTCTCGAGATATTGCGGCATATTGCCGGAGACGATCGCGACACGGTCGCCAGGCGAAAGCCCGAGCTCGTCGCGCAACGCGGACGCGATCCGCGCCACACGTTCCGCCAGCGCCGCGTAATCGTACAGGAGCCGCGTACCGAAGCCAATTGCCGGCCGGTTCGGATAATTGCGGCCCGCTATGTCGAGATGCTGCGCGAGATTCATGCGGCCATAAACCGTATGGGATCAAACCTTCCTGCGGATCGTATTGCGCAGAATTCCGATTCCTTCCACCTCAAGTTCAACGGTGTCACCGGGCTGCAGAAATCTCATCTGTTCGAGGCCGCATCCGTTGCCGACCGTTCCGGACCCCAGAAATTCGCCAGGATAGAGTGTTTCCGACCGCGATATCCACGCAATCAAATCCTCGAAACTCCAATACATCGAGTCGGATTTGCCGCGGCCCCATTCCTCGCCATTGACCCGTGCGATCATCGTCAGCTCATAAGGATTTTTCAATTCGTCCGCGGTGACGATGCAGGGCCCAAGCGCGTTGGCGGTGTCGAAATCCTTGCCCTTTGCCGGACCGAGCGACCCGCCCATCTCCATGGTCTGCGCGTCTCGGGCGGTGAAATCGTTGAAGATCGTATAGCCAAAAATATAGTCGCGCGCCTTGTGCTTCGGGATGTCCTTGGTCGGCTTTTTCAGGAAGCAGCCAAATTCAAGCTCAAAATCCAGCACCTGCGAATAATTCGGCCATATCACGTCTTCGCCGGTGCCGATTACCGCGAAGCGGTTGCATTTGTAGTAGATCGGCTGGTCGTAGAACGTGCTCGGCACCCGCAATTCGCCGGTACGCTCCATCTCCGCCAGCGCCGCCGCCGGGTCCTGGCTGCGATTGGCCTTGAGCTGCCGCGCGGCATTGAAGGCCTGGACCAGATGCAGCTCGAAGCAGAGGCAATCGCGCATCTGCGGCGGTTGCGGGATCGGGGACAGCAACTTGACACCCGCCAGCGCATGCTGATGCGCTGCCGTGTCGGACTTCAAGGTCTCGTAAGCACGGTCGAGCGCATCATCGCCGCCTTCGATGATCGTGAGCACCTGCGCGAATGCGGGAAAAGGCTCGCCGAAGGTGTCACGATGGCTGGCCGCAAGATCGACGACCAGGCGCCCATTATCGATCAGCGCGCCGGCGCGCGGAGGGGCGTTTGGTGGGGCGAATGTGACGAGTTTCATGAGCCTTTCCGTCCATGATCCGAGTTTGTTGGCCGTCGGCCAAATCTGATTGCCGCTCGTCGCCGGGCGGGGTGGCCGCAAGCCCGTCACGCAATGCGGCGGTCAGAAACGGCACAAGATATCGAGCGACGGTTGCAGCATCTTGCGACTTGCATAGCCCGCCGGACAACCGCTCCAGGCGCCCGGTATCCGCCATCAGGAATATCAGCGCACCCAGCATGAACTGGTAGCCCCAATAAACCTGGGTTCGGCTGCGTTCGGGAAGCGCGCGCGACAAGGCGGCAACGACCTCCTGCGCGACAGGATCGAAAATTTCCGGGATGATGCCGCGCTCGAAGGCGTTCGGATCGCTCGCCTCGCGCGCCATCAGGCGGCCGAAGCGTGACTGCGCGTCTAGCATGCGCAAACGCACCATCGGCAGCACCAGCGCCTTCACGATCAATTCCAGCCGCCGCGCGGGGTCCGGCTCGTCGTCGGCGAGGCGCAGTCCGGCCAAACGCTGCTCGACAATGATCGGCGAACGACGGTTGAAGACCGCGCGATAAAGCCCGTCCTTCGATTCGAAATGATAACGGACGAGGCCGAAGGGCACATCGGCCGCCGCTGCAATCTGCCGGATCGATACTGCGTGCAGACCGTCTTCCGCAAACAGCATCTCCGCAGCGTCAAGAATTCGGTCGCGCGTGTTGGCTGTTGTCATCGCACCTTCAAAGTTGCACATCTGTACAAAATTATTGCCAATATGTACAGGTTGGATTAGCGTCGCTGCCAAGCCCCGGATTTACAAGGGGTGCGCCGCCGGACATGCGGCACGTAACTGGGCTAACAGGGAGAAAACGATGTCAGGCTTAGCGAGATTTCTTCGCGGATTTTTTGCAGCGTGCATATTGCTGACTTTGCCTCTCGGCAGCGCTGTTGCACAAGAGAAGCTCAAGATCGGATTTGGGCTTGGCCTGACCGGTCCGCTTGCCGCCAACGGCAAGGCTGCGCTCATTTCCATGCAAATCTGGCAGGAGGAAGTGAATGCACGCGGCGGGCTGCTCGGCCGTCCTGTTGAACTCGTTTATTACGACGATCAGGGCAGTCCGGCGAACGTCCCCGGCATTTACGCGAAGCTGCTGGATGTCGATAAGGTCGACCTCGTGGTGTCGGGCTATGGCACGAACATGATCACACCGGCGCTGCCGCTCGTCATGCAGAAGGGCATGACGATGATGTCGCTGATCGGGCTCAACGCCAACGAGCGCTTCAATTACGACCGCTATTTCCAGATCGCTCCGCTGGGCGAAGACCCGGCAGACGCTTTCAGCCGCGGCTATTTCGACCTCGCCGAGGGCATGAACCCCAAGCCCGCGACCGTTGCAATCCTTGGTGCGGATGCGGAATTCGGCCAGCTCGCGCTGGAGGGCGCAAGGCGCCAGGCGAAGCGGCTCGGCTTCAAGATCGTTTTCGACCGCGTCTATCCGCCCTCGACAGTCGATTTCAGCCCGATCGTTCGCGCGATGAAAGCGACCAATCCCGACTTCGTCTTTCTCGCCTCGTATCCGATCGACAGCGTCGGCATCATCCGGGCGGTCAACGAACAAGGGCTCACCACCGGCATGTTTGGCGGAGGCATGATCGGTCCGCAATTCGCAGCGATCCGGGCGCAGCTTGGACCGTTGCTGAATGGCGTCGTCGGCTACGAACTCTACGTGCCCGAGCCGACCGTCGATTTTCCCTTCATCAAGGAATTCCTGAGCAAATACACGACGCGCGCCGCGCAGGAGAAAATCGACCCGCTCGGCTTCTACCTGCCGCCTTATGCCTATGCGGCGATGCAGGTGATCGAGCAATCGGTGAAGGCGGTCGGCAGCCTGGATCAGGCCAGGCTCGCCAAGCACATGCACGAAGCAACCTTTGATACCGCGGTCGGCAAGATCAAATTCGCCAAGAACGGCGAGTGGGAAAAGGACCGTATCCTCTATGTGCAGTATCGCGGCATCGAGGGCTCCGACCTGGATCAGTGGCGCAAGGCTGGGCGCGCTCTGGTGCTATGGCCACTGACGCTGAAATCGGGCGATTTGAAATATCCCTATTCCACCGGAAAAATGTGAGACAGCGCGCTTGGTGGACAGAGCGGCTTTCAAGCAATCGAATGACAGGAGGATGCCTTGGTGTGGCGTGTCAGGCGCGTGGTCACCGGCCACGACAAGAATGGAAAGTCGTGCTTCGTGGCGGATGCGCACGCCACCAATGTGAAAGAGATGGCATCGATGCCCGGTCTCGCGCTCACCGATCTGTGGGAGACCACCGATGCGCCCGCGAGCAACGAGGGCAATGAAGATGCCGTGACGCGGCCCGTTCATCTCGAACCGCCGAGCAAAGGCACGATCCTGCGGATCGTCGAGTTTCCGCCGGACTCGCAATGGCGCAACAGCGCCGACGCCGCCAAGGCCTTTGAATTGATCGGCGCCGGTCATGCAAAAGACAGTTCGACCGCCGATCCCATGATGCACAAGACCGCGACGGTCGACTATCTCATCATCCTCAAGGGCGAGATCTACGCGATCCTGGACGAAGGCGAGACGCTACTGAAGGCTGGCGACATCATGATCCAGCGCGGCACCAACCACTCCTGGAGCGTGCGGGGCAACGAGCCCTGCGTGCTCGCCGCTGTGCTGGTAAGTTCGCATCCGGTCGGCGAGGCGCATTGACGGCTTTGCGCAAACCCGCGCAGCGTCAGGTATTCAGCCAGCCGAAATGAACCGGGAAACCTTCGCCGGATAGCAACGCCAGCGTCTCGTAAAGCGGCAGACCGACCACATTGGAATAGGAGCCGACGATCTTCACGGCGAACGCGCCGGCCAGTCCCTGGATCGGCGTATCCGCCGGCCTTGCCGCGCCATTCGCCGGAGGCGAGATAGGCTTCGATGTCGTCTTCGGCCGACAGCCGCTTGAAGCGCACACGCGTTTCGACCAGACGCTGGCGAAAGCTTTCGTTCGGCGTCACCATGCAGACCGAGGTATGAACGCGGTGATTGCGCCCGGAAAGAAGCCGCAGGCATTGCGCGGCCTCGTCCAGCAGTTCGGCTTTCGGCAGAATGCGGCGACCGACCGCGACCACGGTATCGGCGGCGATGATATAGGCGCCGCGCAATTCCTCGTTCGAGCCGCACGGCCTCCAGCGCCGCCTCCGCCTTGGCGCGCGCGAGCCGGTCGCGCACGCACGCGGCAACTCGCCCTTTGCGTGGAATTTCGTCGATATCGGCGGGCTGCAAGGCGTCCGGCTCGATACCGGCCTGATTGATCAGGGTCAGCCTGCGCGGCGAACCGGAAGCAAGAACGAGTTTGGGCCGGCCGATCATGTTGGATCGCTATCGGTTTAAGGAGGGTCTGCGCCCGGCGGTTTCGAGCGGCCGCAAGACCTACCGGAATCGCAAGGCCGAAACAACCGCCATCGGCGTCACTCGTTGCCTCCGGGCGAAGCACCGCCAAACCGCCCCCGGATGCGTTTCATCAGCATATCGCGCAGGTCGCGATAGGCATCGAGCTTCTGCTCGCGGTTGCCGGTGGCGTCGCTCGGGTCAGGGGTCGGCCAATATTCCACGTCGGCGGCAAGTGTCCGCGTCAGTTCGAGCGCCTTGTGATGCGCCTCCGGCGACATCGTGACGATCAGGTCGAAATTCAGCCCCTCCCACTCGTCGAGTTCCTCGAAGGTATGCGGCTTGTGCTTGGAGATATCGAGGCCGATCTCCTCCATCGCAGCGATCGCGAACGGGTCGGGCTCGCCCGGCTTCACGCCGGCCGAGCCGATATAGATGCTCTTGCCGAACAGATGCTTCGCCAGCGCCATCGCCATCGGAGAGCGGATCACGTTCTGTCCGCAGGCGAACAGCACCGATTGGGGCCGTGCACCGGGCGGCTTCATCGCGCCATCAGCCCTTCCAGTGCAGGACGCAGATCAGCGTGAACAGCCGCCGTGCGGTCTGAAAATCGACCGTCACCTTGCCGTCGAGCCGCTCCATCAACGTGCGCGAGCCTTCGTCATGCAGGCCGCGCCGGCCCATGTCGATCGCCTCGATCTTGTCCGGGGTCGCGGTTCGGATCGCCGCGTAATAGCTGTCGCAGATCATGAAGTAATCCTTCACGGTCTTGCGTAAGGGGGTGAGCGAAAGCAGATGCGCCACCACCGCCGCACCGTCCGGCTTGCGGATGTCGAACACCAGCCGGTTTTCCGACATGCTGAGATGCAGCGCGTAGGGCGCGGCCGGATGATCGACGGGCGGAACGAATTCTCCTCGATCAGGTCATAGATTGCGACCGCGCGCTCATGCTCGATATCGGGGCCCGAACGTCCGATCGAATTCCTCGTCGAGCGTCACCGCCACGAGCTTCGATGCGGAGGGTCCCTCTCCGCTCATCTTCGGTTCAGCCGGATCGCGACCGAGCGCGCATGCGCATCGAGTCCTTCCGCCTCCGCGAGCGCGATTGCCGCAGGCCCGAGCGCAGCAAGCTGGTCGGGGCCGCATTTCAGGATCGAGGTGCGTTTGACGAAATCGAGCACGCCAAGCCCTGAAGAGAAGCGCGCCGACCGCGCCGTCGGCAGCACATGGTTCGAGCCGCCGACATAATCGCCGATCGCTTCAGGCGTATGACCGCCGACAAAGATCGCGCCGGCATTGCGGATTTTTGCGACCAGCGTTTCCGCATCGACCGCGATCAGTTCGAGATGCTCGGGCGCCAGCGCATCGACCAGCGGCACGGCTTCGTCGAGATCGCCCACCAGAATCGTCGCGCCATAATCGCGCCAGGAGGCGCCGGCGATTTCCGCACGCGGCAGCGTCTTCAATTGTCCGTCGACGGCGGTCTCAACATCGGCCGCCAGCTGCGCATCGTTCGTGATTAGGATCGATTGCGCCGCCTCGTCGTGCTCGGCCTGCGCCAGGAGATCGGCGGCGATCCACTCGGCATTGGCGCTGCCATCCGCCAGCACCAGCACTTCGGACGGACCTGCGATCATGTCGATGCCGACCTTGCCGAAGACCTGCCGCTTGGCTGCCGCGACATAGGCATTGCCGGGCCCGACAATCTTGGACACCGGCTTTATCGTATCCGTGCCATGGGCGAGCGCAGCGATCGCCTGCGCACCGCCGACGCGATAGATTTCGTCGACGCCGCCGAGTTTCGCCGCCGCCAGCACCAGCGGATTGATCCTGCCATCGGGCGCCGGCACTACCATTACGATGCGCGGCACGCCCGCGACCTTGGCAGGCACCGCGTTCATAAGAACCGACGAAGGATAGGCCGCGGTCCCGCCCGGCACGTACAGTCCGACCGCCTCGATCGCGGTCCAGCGACTGGCCGAGTTCGACGCCGAGCGTATCGGTGAAGCGGTCGTCCTTGGGCTTCTGGCGGAGGTGAAAAGCTTCGATCCGGTCGCGCGCCAACTTAAGCGCGTCCAGGGCCGCCCGGGAGCAGGCCTTTTCCGCGTCGGCGATTTCCTGTGCGCTGACGCGCAAGCCGAGCTTTCCGAGATCGACCCGGTCGAATTTGCGTGACAGCTCGATCAGGGCCGCGTCGCCACGCGCCGCCACCTCGGCGATGATGTCACGAACCGCCCTGTCCACATCGGCGGAAGCCTCGCGCTTGGTGGCGAGAAATCCGGCAAAACGCTCGGAAAAATCGGGGCTTTTGCTGTCGAGTCGTATCGGCATGGCCCCGTGATGACGCGAGGAAGCGAAGGCGTCAACAGATGCTGCTCTTACCTCCCCCTGAAAGGGGGAGGTCGACTGCCGAGCAAAGCGAAAGCAGGCGGGTGAGGGTCAAGCCGCAAAGAGACCCCCTCCCCGACCCTCCCCTTACAGGGGGAGGGAGTCCAAACGCAGTCTGCTTCGATAACTATGCCGCTCCCGCCTGATCGAGAATCTCCACCGCGGCTTCGAGGTCCACCGATACGAGCTGCGAGACGCCGCGCTCGGCCATGGTGACACCGTACAGCCTGTTCATCCGCGCCATCGTGATCGGATTATGCGTGATGATCACAAAGCGGGTCTCGGTGGAGCGGATCATCTCGTCGAGCAGATCGCAGAAGCGTTCCACGTTGTGGTCGTCGAGCGGCGCGTCCACTTCGTCCAGCACGCAGATCGGCGCCGGATTGGTGAGAAACACCGCAAAGATCAGCGCCATCGCGGTCAGCGCCTGCTCACCGCCGGAGAGCAGCGAGAGCGATTGCAGCTTCTTGCCGGGAGGCTTCGCCATGATTTCGAGGCCGGCTTCGAGCGGATCGTCGCTTTCGATCAGCCGCAATTCGGCTTCGCCGCCGCCGAACAATTCCTTGAACAGCTTCTTGAAGTGGTTGTTGACCACTTCGAAAGAGGCGAGCAGCCGCTCGCGCGCCTCGCGATTCAGGTTCTGGATGCCCTGACGCAGGCGCTTGATTGCCTCGATCAGGTCGTCGCGTTCGGTTGTCAACGCCCTGTGCTGGGTCTCGATCTCGCCCAATTCCTCTTCGGCGCGCAAATTGACCGCACCGAGCCGCTCGCGTTCGCGCCGCAGCTTTTCAAGCTCGGCTTCGACCACCGAAACCTCAGGCAGGATCGCGCCTTCCGGCAATTCGGCGAGCCCCGCGACGGCGGCCGGCTCCACTTCGAGCATGTCGCGGATTTCGTGCTCGATATCGGAGAGGCGGCGCTTGGCACCCTCGCAGCGCTCCTCCGAACGGCCGAGCCGTTCGCGCGAGCCGGACAGCGTATCGAGCGCGGCACGCACGGCGCGATTTGCTTCGGTGAGCAAGCCCTCGCCTTGTGCCAGTGCATCGCTTGCTTCGCGCTGGGCGGTCTCGGCATTCTGCACTTCGCCGATCAGGGAGACGCGCTTCTCCTCAAACAGCCGCGGCGCATCGACCAGACCGTCGCGCTCGGTCCTTGCCTCGGTCAACCGGGCATCGAGTGCCGCGATCTGTTTCGAAGTACGCTCGCGGGTATCGAGCCATGCCTGCTGCTCGCCGGCGATGGCTTCCAGCCGCTTCTTGGCAATCTCGGCTTCGCGCGTCAGCGCCTGCGCTTCGGCGCGCACTTCGGCGACCTTCACGCGATGGGTCGTGATCTCGGAGCGAACATCGGCCAGCCTCGCTTCCAGTTCGGCCGCGGCCGGCAGCTCGGACAGCGCACGTTGCGCTTCGCCATGAGCGGTCAAGGCTTCCTGGCTGCTGGTGCTGAGCCGAGCCTTCGCCTCGGTCAAAGCCGCACGGCGATTGGTGATGTGGCTGAGATCGCGTTCGGCGCCGGCATGACGCTCGCGCGCTCCGTCCGATGCGCGTTGCAATTCGCGCCAGCGGGTGCGGGCTGCGGTCTCGGCTTCGTTGGCGGAAGCAGCTTCCGCCTCGGCCTGCGCCGCCACCTGCCGCTTGGTTTCGGCATCGGCACGGGCCGCGTCCAATTCCTGCTCGATCTCCGCCAAGCGATTGCGCTCGGCGAGACGGCGAGCGGCGCCGGTCGGCGCATTGGCAGCTACTGCAAAACCGTCCCAGCGCCACAGATCGCCTTCGCGCGAAACCAGCCGCTGGCCGGGCTTCAGGAGATTTGTGAAACGGGAGGCCTCGGACCGGTCGACAAGTCCGATCTGGCGCAAGCGGCGATGCAGTTCGGCGGGTGCGGTGACATGGTCGGCGAGTGCTTCCACGCCTTCCGGCAATACCGGATCGGACGGATCGATGGCCGCCCCGCCCCAGCGCATCGGAGCCTGCGGATCGACCGGCGCTTCCAGATCGTCGCCGAGAGCGGCGCCCAGCGCAGTTTCATAGCCCTTGGCAACCTGCAGGTCGTCGATCACCGACGGCCACAGATTGCCGGAATCGACATTCAGCAATTTGCGCAGTGTCTTGGCTTCGGTCTCTAATCTGTTGGCGCGCCGTTCGGCATCCGCAAGCGGCTTCCTCGCCACGTCGAGCGCCTGACGCGCGGCCGAATGCGCGGCCTCTGCGCGAAGCGCCGCGGCTTCGCCCTCGGTCACAGCGGCTTGCGCGGATTCCACTTCGGCAGCCAGCACCGCAAGATCGGGGAAGCCCTGGCTGTCGGCCTCGATCTTGGCAAATTCCGTGACCACGGCGGCGACTTCGCGTTCCAGCCGGGATAGCCGGTCGGCCTGCGCGCGCGCGGCAGAATCCAGCGCATTGCGGCGCGCAATGAGATCGGCGAGCGCTCCGGTCATTTCGCCGAAGGTCTTTTCCGCGGAAGCCAGAATGCTGTCGGCTTCCTCCACTCGAAGGCCGGCATCGCTGCGGCGGCTTTCGCCGGCTTCGAGATCACGGCGCAGTCCCGCCGCTTCGCTGGTGAGGCGTTCGAGCGAGGTCTCGGAATCAGAAGCAAGCTGCCGCTCGCGCGCAATGTCGGCGTCGAGTTGCGCGAGCCGTTGCTCAAGTTCGGCGATGCGTTCCTTGGCACGGGCCTCCTCGCGGTCGAGTGCCTCGCGCGCGTTGACCAGCCGCTGCAAGGCGGCGCCGGCACGAGCTTCGGCTTCGCGCAGCGGCGGCAATGCCTGCGAAGCGGTCTCCTGCCCCTTCGCCGCTTCGGTCTGCGCCAGTGTCGCGGTCGCCACTTCCTTCAGGCCCGCAACCCGCGCGCCATCGGATTCGTCGAGTTCGGTGCGTGCATTCAGCCAGCGCAGATGGAACAGCGCCGCTTCCTGCTTTCGTACCTGCGCGGACACCGTGCGATAGCGCACGGCCTGGCGCGCCTGCCGCTTCAACGCATCCATCTGCGAGGCGAGTTGGCCGATCACGTCCTCCAACCGCAGCAAATTCTGCTCGGCCGCGCGCAGCCGCAATTCAGCTTCGTGTCGGCGTGCATGCAGGCCAGAAATGCCCGCTGCCTCTTCGAGTACGCGGCGGCGCTGCTCGGGCTTGGCCTGGATGATCTCGCCGATGCGGCCCTGATGCACCAGCGCCGGCGAACGCGCGCCGGTCGAAGCATCCGCGAACAATATTTGAACGTCGCGGGCGCGCACTTCGCGGCCATTGATGCGGTAGGTCGAGCCCTGTTCGCGCTCGATGCGGCGGGCGACTTCGAGCTGCTCGTGCTCGTTATAGACTTGGGGGGCGGTGCGATCGGCATTGTCGATCGCCATCGCCACTTCGGCATGGTTGCGCGCCGGGCGGTTGCCGGAGCCTGCGAAAATCACCTGGTCCATGTCGGTCGCGCGCATGGACTTGTACGAATTTTCGCCCATCACCCAGCGGAGCGCCTCGACAAGGTTCGACTTGCCGCAGCCGTTGGGGCCGACCACGCCGGTGAGGCCGGGTTCGATCAGGAAATCGGTGGGCTCGACGAAGGACTTGAATCCGATCAGCCGCAGTCGCGTCAGCTTCATGCTGGTATTCTTCTTCCGTTACCGGCGCCGCCTGGCGCCCTTTGGTGCTGGCGCCGTTCCGGCGCCCCTGCCTCCCCGAGAATCACTGGAACGCGTCTCGGGAGGCCGGAGAATGGAGAGCGCTCTACGCCGGAGCAAGACGAAAAGCCGGTTTCCCCCAAGGCCTTGTACAAGGACGCTTGGAACCAAACTCGCACAGTCGATAAAGCAGGCAGCACCGGAATCTCCCGATTCCAGTCTCCACGCCACGCTCACCCGATAAAGACGCGACTGACGTCAGCTCTTCAACAGCGGCTGAATCTGCTTGTCGAGTTCGTCCATCGTCAACGTGCCATTGACCTTCTTGCCGTTGATGAAGAACGTCGGCGTCGAACTGACCCCAAGCTTTTCGGCGCCGTGGGTGCGTACGCTTTCGATGGCTTCGAGGATTTTCTGGTCTTTCAGGCAGGTTTCGAACGATTCCTGCGAGAAGCCGGCCTGCTTGGCGAGCGCGAGCAGCGGCGGGATCGGGTTCTGCGTCACCCACTCATTCTGCTTCTGAAACAGCATTTCCACGATCGGATAATACTTGTCGCCGCCCGAGCAGCGCGCCAGCATGAAACCGGCAGCGGCCAGGGGATCGAGCGGGAATTCGCGCAGGATGTATTTCACCTTACCGGTGTCGATGTATTTCTTCTTCATCTCCGGATAGGTGGTGTTGTGGAAGCTTGCACAATGGCTGCAGGTCATCGAGGCATATTCGATGATGGTGACTGGGGCATTGGCATCGCCCATCACGACGTCGCCGAGCGGGCCCTGCTTGCCGAGATCGGCGGCGCTTGGAGCCTGCGCCAGAGCATCGACGATAAACGGCAATTGCCCGGCAGAAATGACGCCGAGCACGAGCCCTAAGGCGCTTGTCCGGGAAATGAACTGGCGGCGGGTCATAATCACTGGGGACTCCTGCGTACCGGCGAGATTTCAGTCTGATTCCGGGCTTAATTGAGGCTCTGGGCTACCCTTTCAAGCGCCAAAGGGCAATGCCGTCACTTTCTTTTGACAGCCGCGCCAAGCCGCGCCAGCGCCATTTTCAGGGCTTCGTCGGTGTCCGGCAGCGTGTCCGCAACCCGTTGAATAGCTTGCGGATCCAGCGTCCGGTTGGGTTTGCGCGGTTGGCCGCGGAGCGGCGCCTGACGGATCGCGATACGGTCGACGGCGGCAAAGCCGAAATAGCGGTTCACCCTTTCAAGAATGACCCGGGACATATGCTGGATTTCGATCGCGGCGGGGCCGTCGACCCGCAGCACCAAGGTGCCTGGCTCCGGATTTTCGCCTTCGGAACGACGCGGCCACTGGATTTTCAGCGGCTCCGCATGGATGGCAACATCGGCGCCCGCAATGGTTTCCCAGCGCACCACCAGCTCCGCCGAGGCGAAGCCCTGTTTGCGGTAGCTCTCCGCCAGCAGGCTGGAGGCGAGATCCGCCAGTGGACGGGCGCTCTTTGCGGACTTGTTCACGGAAGCGGCCTCTGTCACATCGGAATGATGACGGTAGCAAAGCGGAAGGCGCGAAAGAAGCTTGCGATTTCACATGCAACGCGGCCGCAACAGCTTGTTTGCGCTTCCAGTCTGCTCGCCTGGTACGATCGCAACAAGCGCAAGCTGCCGTGGCGCGCTGAAAACGGCGTGAAACCGGACCCTTACAGCGTCTGGCTGTCGGAAATCATGTTGCAGCAGACCAACGTGAAAACGGTGGCGCCTTATTATGCAAAATTCCTGGCGCGCTGGCCGAGAGTGACCGACCTCGCCGAGGATAGGCTCGAAGAAGTGCTGAAGCTCTGGGCCGGACTTGGCTATTACGCCCGTGCTCGCAATCTTCACGCCTGTGCTCGGACCATCCTCGAACGGCATGCCGGGATTTTCCCCGATACCGAGGCGGAACTGCGCACCCTCCCCGGCATCGGTGCCTATACCGCGGCCGCCGTGGCGGCTATCGCCTTCGACCGCAAGGCGACGCCGGTGGACGGCAACATCGAGCGGGTAATTGCCCGGCTGTTTGCGGTCGAAGAGCCGTTGCCCGGCGTGAAGCCGAAAATCCAGGCGCTGGCGGCGACGCTGACGCCGGAACGGCGCGCCGGCGACTTTGCGCAGGCCATGATGGATATTGGCTCAACCATCTGCACGCCGAAGCGGCCGGCCTGCGCGCTATGTCCCTGGAGCGAGCCCTGCATCGCCCGCAAGCGCGGCGATCAGGAGACCTTTCCGCGCAAGGTTCCAAAAGCCGAAGGCCGGCTTCGGCGCGGTGCAGCCTTTGTCGTGCTGCGCGCGGATGGTGCGCTGCTCGCTCGTACGCGCCCGGACAAGGGCCTGCTCGCGAAAATGACCGAAGTGCCGACCACGCAATGGTCGCACGAGTTCGAGGAAGGCACAGCCGAAAGCTCGGCGCCGCTGACCGCCAAATGGCGCCGCCTGCCGGGCGTCGTCACACATATCTTCACGCATTTTCCGCTCGAACTTGCGGTCTATCGTGCAAGCGTGCCGAACTCGACGCGCGCGCCGAAAGGCACACGCTGGATCGCAGGCGGCGAGATCGAAGGCGAGGCATTTCCGAACGTCATGCGCAAGGTGATCGCCCATGCGCGTCAGTGAACCAAAGCAAATTGTTAATTAAGAATTTCACGTTCGCATAATAAGATATTGCCTTCCCATACAACGAGCCCCGATCGATGATCCGGCAATCCATCAAGCGACAAATCGTCAGTATTGCCGTCGGACTGATCGTCCTGATGGTCGTAACGGCGGCCCTCTCGATGTTCATGGCCGGGCGAGTCGGGCTTCTGCTCGACGAACTGACGACGAAATACATACCAGCCTACGGTCATCTGGCGCGGATGAATATCCGCTCGCTCGAGCGTGGGCTAGCGCTTCGACAAATGGTCATCGCCAAAATGGAGAACCCGCCGGACGAGGCCGACTATTCGGCACGGGTCTCCGCTTTCGAAGCAAGAGGCCGCGACGTCGAACAGGAGGCGCAAGCCGCTCGCAAGCTCATTCTTTCGATCATTGCGGACAAGAGCACTCCTTCCGACATCATCGCGCTGGCGCGGATCGAAAACCGCCTAGATACGGCATTGAACGACACCCGCCGCAAATTGAACGAAGAAATTTCGCAACTGATATCGCAGCTTCAAGCGCGCAATTTCGTCGAGGTCCAGCGCGAACTTGTGCGAGTGGACGACCTGCGTGACGATCTCAACCAGAAGATCGACGCCGTTCGCGCCGAGATGCTGGCGCAAGTCTACAGCGGCGCCGGAACGGTGATACGCGATCAGCAGCGGACGATATGGATTTCCGCCATCGTAACCGCGCTCGCAGCGATAGTCGGATTGATCGTCGCCATGCTCGTCAGCGGCGGCATCACACGCCCGGTCCAACGATTGCTGGAAGGCACGCGCGCGGTGGAAGCCGGGCGCCTCGACGGATCGATCGAAGTCACGACGCCTGACGAGATTGGACAACTCTCCTCTGCGTTCAATCGAATGGTCGGGCAATTGCGCCACAACGCCCGGGTTCGCGAAACCTTCGGAAAATATATCGATCCGAAAGTCGTGGAAGGCCTGATCGACCGTCCGGCACTCGCCGGCACCGAAGGCCAGCGTCGCATCATGACGGTGATGTTCTGCGACATGAAGGGCTTCACAAACTTCAGCGAAGGCGTAACGCCACAAGGTCTCGTCAAGGTCATGAACCGTTATCTCTCGACCATGTCCGAACCCATTCGCAATCAACACGGAATCATCGACAAGTATATCGGCGACGCCATCATGGCCTATTGGGGCGCGCCGTTCATCGAAGAAGGGGATCAGACTCGCCTTGCATGCCTCGCCGCGATCGAGATGACCGGACGTGTGGGCACCTTGCGCAAAGAGCTTCCCGAATTGCTCGGACTTCGCTCGATACCCATGGAGTGCGATATGCGGATCGGAATCGCGACCGGCGAGGCACTGGTCGGCAGCATCGGCTCGGAATTCATGATGAGCTTCACGGTGATGGGTGACACCGTAAACTTCGCATCGCGACTGGAGGGGGCAAACAAAATCTACGGCACTCGCTGTCTGGCTTCGGAAAACACCATCGCCGCAGCAGGCCCCACAATAGAAACGCGCGAAATCGATCGCGTGGTCGTGGCCGGACAGACGAGTCCCAATGCCGTGTTCGAAATCATGGGGCGCAACGGAGAACTGACCGGGGCGCTATCGCTGATGCGCACGAAATATTCCGAAGGACTTTCAGCCTATCGCGAACGCCGATGGGAGGAAGCAAATCAAGCCTTTGACGCCGCACTCCAGGCCGTTCCCTCAGACGGACCTTCGCTGACGCTGAAAGCCAGGATCAAGACTTTCCAGGCGTCGCCGCCGCCAGATGACTGGAATGGGACCTGGCGCCTCGACAATAAGTAACTTGCATGTGCTTCGCTTCACGCTGCTAATGCGAAGCGCTGCAACGTCATTTGTGACGCGAGCGCGGCGGCACGCCACTGCCACATCTCGATTTCGTTGAATATGTCGGCGATGATTATCCGAACACCGGCACGCCGATCATCGCCTCTTCGAGCTTGTCGACCGGGCTCAGACCTTTCGGCTTTCGCGCAAGTGCCTTCTTGTTGATCTTGCGCTTGGCGATGCTGGTGAGCTTCTTGTCGGTGTCCTTCTCTTCCTTCAGGTTGGCGTGCAGCAGGCGCGCGACGTCGTTTCGGCCCAGGAGCTTCGCCCAGGCCGTCAGCGTGCCATAGCGCGTGATCTCGTAATGCTCCACCGCTTGGGCGGCCGCGATCAGGGCTGCATTAAGCACCACCTTGTCGCTGACATCGCCCGCGATTTCATTGGCCTCATCCAGGATGCCGTCGATCGCCGGGCATTTGGTGCCCTGCGGCGTGCGCTCCATTTTCTTGAAGGCCTGCTCCAGGCGCTTGATCTGGCCCTTGGTCTGCTTCAGATGCATCCGGAAGCCGCGCTTCAGTTCGGCATCCGACGCCTTTTCGATCATATCCGGCAGCGACTTCTCGATCAGGCGCTCGGCATAATAGATGTCCTGGAGGCCATGGACGAACAGATGCTCCATGGTCTCGATGTCGTCGGAAAACCAGCCCATGATCGTGCCTCGGTGCTTTGAGAAGTAAACTTAGACCATAAGGCGCGAGTGTTAATTGAGTTCCATCAATTGATGGCCGCTGCGCTACCCCGTCGCGCTACTTCCGCGCCGCGTCGCATGGGACGTACCGGCGGTGCCGGCACGATCGGCGGCTTGGCGTTCAGCGTCTCAACCTGAAAACCCGCGACTTTCTTGTAATTCGCGGCGACGTCTTCCAGCTCCTGCCTCGTCAGAACGTCGGTGACAGTCTTGAAGCCGTCCGGCGCGCGCTCCTCGACCAGCTGCATGACCTGCTCCGGTCCGTTCTGCCGGTTCAGCAGCACGAGCTGGGTGGTTGCGGGCCTGCGCTCCTCCTCATAACCGACGAGTGCCGCGCTGGTCTGACCCTTGTCGAGTATCTCGCGAGCCAGCACGCGCGCATCGAGGATCGCCTGCGAGGCGCCGTTCGAGCCGATCGGATACATCGGATGCGCCGCGTCGCCGATGAGCGTGACCCGGCCGAAGGTCCAGCGTTCGAGCGGATCGCGGTCGACCAGCGGATATTCGTAACAGGACTGCGCGTTGCGGATCAGGCCCGGCACGTCGAGCCAGTCGAATTTCCAGCTTTCGAACCAGGGCAGAAATTCCTCGAGCTTGCCCTGCCGGTTATAGTCTTCGCGCCGCCATTGATAATCCGGCGGCAGGAGCCGCTCCGCAATCCAGTTGATCATCGGGCGCCCGCGCTCGGAGGCCTGGCGCAGGATCGGATAGCAGACGAATTTCAGGACCTCGTGGCCGGCCATGATCATGGTGCGGCCGGTGAGGAACGGGTCTGCCTCGGTGACGCCGCGCCACAGGATGCGGCCGTTCCAGATCGGCGGCCCTTCATCGGGATAGAGCTTCGCGCGCATCGCCGAATGAATGCCGTCGGCGCCGATCAGGATCGCGCCTTCGCATTGGCCGATTTCAGGCCCGCCCTCGCGTTCCGAGAATCGCGCCCGCACGCCGCCCGGGATTTCTTCCCAGGCCGCGAGATGATGGCCGGTGACGATGTTGACGTCGCCGATCCGCTCGCGTGCAGCATCGAGCAGCAATTGATGCAGCGTGCCGCGATGGATGGAAAACTGCGGCCACTTGTAGCCGGCTTCGAGCCCGCGCGGCTCGCTCCAGATCAGGTTGCCGTGTTTTGTATAATAGGCGAGTTCGCGGGTGCGAATGCCGGTCTCATCGAGCCGGTCGAGCAGCCCAAGCTCTATCAATTCGCGGCAGGCATGCGGCAGTACGTTGATGCCGACGCCAATCGGCTTCAACGCCGGCACGCTTTCGAAGATACGCACCGGCACGCCGATCTGATGCAGGCTCAATGCGAGCGTCAGCCCGCCGATACCGCCTCCGGCAATAAGAACCGTCATTCAATCCCCCAGCACGCAAAACGTGCTGAGGGTTATAGCGTGTGTAAAGCGGCTGTTAAACCTTCGCCGGCTGTCCGGATGCTGGGCCTTCGAGGGATTGGCAGTGGAAGGCAGAGGCCACGAGAGCGACGCCGGTAAACAGCAGGTTGATGCCGACCAGAAGGCCGATCACCCAAACGGCAGTCCCTGGAAGACCGGCAATGATGATGACACCGAGCGCGATATCGACGAGTGCCGAGAACAGCACCCAGAGCCAGGCCTTCGGGATGACGTTCTTGTAGTGGAACGCCATAACGACCTTGGCAAAGCCGGTTGCCAGCATATAGGCGGCGAGCACGATGGTGAGCGTGAGCACGGCGGCGATCGGATTGACCAGCAGCACGATGCCCGCGATCAGATACAGCGCGGCAGTCAGCAGGTTCCACCAGAAACCGGGTGACTTCGTGCCGGCCTGGAAGTCCGAGATCAGGCCGAAAATGCCGCCGGCCACCAGCAGCCAGCCAACCATGATACTGGTCGCGAGCGACGCCACCTGGGGCAGCAGAATCGCGGCAAGGCCCAGGATGATCAGCACCACGCCGTAAATATTGAACCAAGTTCGGAATTTCTTCAGTGTCTCGGGATCGATCAAACCAATGGCAGCCGGCATCGTCGCCTCCTCTTCGGTAATGCTGGCGCACATTATCAGCATTCGCGAGTCGCGGCACCTGCGATAAGGCTTGGCTCGGATGAGTTTTCCTCAATTCCCGGCGATCAAAAGGGCAATCTGTTGCAATTCTTGAGTGGCTGCCTCAGGAAGGCGGCCTTCGCTGCGCCATCACGAGCCTTAGCCGGGAGTTGAACTGTCATGAAAGTCGAACGCCACGAAGTCGGACCGCGGATGAGCCAGATCGTCATTCACGGCGATACCGTCTATCTCGCCGGTATTGTCGCACAGAATAGCGGCGGCAAGAGCGTGACCGACCAGACCCGGGAAATCCTCGCCACCATCGACCAGTATCTGGCGAAAGCCGGCAGTGACAAGTCGAAGCTGCTCACTGCAAATATCTGGCTCGCCAGCATGGATACCTTCGCCGAGATGAACGCGGTGTGGGATGCCTGGGTATCGCCCGGCAATACACCGGCGCGCGCCACGGTGCAGGCACGGCTCGCGGCTCCGCAATTTACCGTCGAGATCATGGTGACGGCGGCGAAGTAGCGCCGGACGGAGCCTGTCGCTTCATTCTAATTTGAATTGGAAGCGGCGCTTAACGCATCCGAGCGCGCAACCGATTTGCGCCAACCGTTTCAGGAATGACCAAATGCCGACAATATTCGCTCGCCTGCTCGATCAAAGCTGGTTTGCCTTGCTCGCGCGTATCGTATTGACCTTCGCCTTCTGGGGAAGCGGACTTGCGAAGTTGATCAACTTTCAGGAGGGCGTCGCCGAAATGGCGATGTTCAGTCTGCCGAATCCGACGCTGATGAATATCCTGACCATCATCACCCAACTCGGCGGTTCGCTCCTGATCATTATCAATCGCTGGACCTGGCTCGGCGCCGGCGCGCTTGCGGTCTTCACCGCGCTCACCATCCCACTCGTGCATCGTTTCTGGTCGCTGCCACAACCGAAAGCAACCGAGGCCTTTCACACCGCGACCGAGCACATCACTGTTATTGGCGCGCTCATCCTCGTTGCAATCCTGTCGCGCTATACCGGCGGCGCCGGTAACGGGCCGAAGCGGGGCTGAAGGCGCGCGCCGAAGTCTTGCGGCCTCACTCTTCACAATCTACGGTCGCGACCTCTTCAATAGCGTTTTCGAGCGAAGTGGATACCGGTTCGCGTCAAGAAAACGCGTCAAAACAAAAACCCGGCCCGCGCAAACGGATTGAAATGGCAAATTTCGACTTCACGCCGCTGCTGCCGCCCGGGTCGCCGCCACCTGCGATGAAATGGCAAGGTGCGCCAAAATACAACTTCACGGGTGGCAACAACGACCCGGAGCAGGTGCCGGTCGACGATCTGCTAGCGGCCGCCGATGCGGTGCTCCGGCGCGAGGGTCGAAGCCTCGCCTATTACGGCGTGAGCAACGGCCCGCAGGGCTACAAGCCGCTGCGCGATTTTCTCGCTGCCAAGCTGAACCGCGATGCCGGCATCGCCTGCACGGCCGACGACATTCTCCTGGTATCCGGATCGCTGCAGGCCTTCGATCTGATCAACGGCGCGCTGGTCGCGCCCGGCGATACGGTGATTGTCGAGCGCGACACCTATGGCGGGATGTTGAATCGCTATTCCCGCGCCGGCATCAATCCGGTGGGCATACCGCTCGACGAAAACGGCCTGCGCATCGATGCGCTTGAGGAGACGCTGGTCGCGCTGAAGGAGAAGAACATCCAGCCGAAATACATCTACACCATCCCAACAGTGCAGAATCCGACCGGCACCATCATGCCGATGGAGCGCAGGATTGCGCTATTGGCGTTGTCCGAAAAATACGGCGTTCCGATCTTCGAAGACGATTGCTATTCGGATCTGATCTGGAGCGGCGAGCGTCCGCCCGCGCTCTACGCCATGAGCACATCCGGCAACGTCATCCATATCGGATCGTTCTCGAAATCGATCGCTCCGGCTTTGCGCGTCGGCTTCATCGTCGCGCCATGGCCAATTCTCTCACGCATGATCGCGCTGAAGGTCGATGCCGGGTCGGGAGCGCTGGAGCAGATGGTGCTGGGCGAATTTTGCGCCCCGCATTTCGGCTCGCACGTTCCAAATCTGCGGCTGGGCTTGCGCAAGAAGCTCGAGACTCTCATGGGCGCGCTCGACGAGCAATTCGGCACCGCGGCCGAGTTCGACGATCCGCCCGGCGGCATTTTTCTTTGGGTCAAGCTGCCGGACCAGGTCGATACGATGAAGCTGTACCAGTCCGCGCTCGCGGCAGGCGTCGCGATCAATCCGGGGCCGGAATGGTCGACGGATGCCGCGCACAGTCGCAGCCGCATGCGGCTCTGCTTTGCGAGCCCGACCGCGACAGAAATCCGGGAGGGGATCGCAATTCTGGCCGATATATGCCGCAGAGATTTCGGCGTGCCGGAGCGCAGCGGCAATATCGAGCCCCGCGCCGGGCGGCGCTAGGCTATGTCCATCTCGGCGCGCACCTTGGCGCGCAGGTCGTCGATCGAGGTCAGGCCCTTCTTGGTTTCGAGATGCCAGAAGGTCCAGCCGTTGCAGGCTTCGAGCCCTTGTGCCAGCGCGCCGATGCGGTGGATCGAACCGACCTTCTCGCCCAGCATGACGGCGCCGTCGGCGCGCACCAATGCCTTGTGACGCTTCTTGGCGTCGACGAGATTGGCGCCGGGCGAGATCAGCCCGCGCTCGATCAGCGCGTTGAAGGGTACGCGCGGCGCCTCGCGCGCGGTCATGAACGGCGCGATCGACGGCGCCTGCAAGGTCTCGACCTGCGCGATGCGCTTCATCGCGGCCTTGGCATAGTGAGGATCGCGCTCGATACCGACATAGCGGCGGCCGAGCTTCTTGGCGACTGCGCCTGTGGTGCCGGTGCCGTTGAACGGATCAAGCACGAGATCGTCCGGACGCGAGGCCGACAGAATTACACGCGCGAGCAGCGCTTCCGGCTTCTGGGTCGGATGCAGCTTCTTGCCGTCGAGTCCTTTCAGACGCTCTTCGCCAGTGCAGAGCGGGAAGGTCCAGTCGGAACGCATCTGCACGTCGTCGTTGCCGGCCTTCAGCGCCTCGTAATTGAAGGTATAGCCCTTGCCGCCCGGATCGCGCGATGCCCAGATCATCGTTTCATGCGCATTGGTGAAACGGCGGCCGCGGAAATTCGGCATCGGGTTCGATTTGCGCCACACCACATCGTTCAGGATCCAGAAGTCGAGGTCCTGCAGGATGGAACCGACGCGAAAGATGTTGTGATAGGAACCGATTACCCACAGTGTGGCCGACGGCTTCATCACCCGCTTGCAGGCTTTGAGCCAGGCTCGCGTGAATTCGTCATAGGCTCCGAAGGAGCTGAACTTGTCCCAGTCGTCGGTGACGCCATCGACCCTGGAATCGTCGGGCCGCTTCAGATCGCCGAGCAACTGGAGGTTATAGGGCGGGTCCGCGAAAACGAGGTCGACGCACTCCGCCGGCAGCGTCGACATTTGTGCGACGCAATCGCCCACCAGAATGCGGGCGCTTTCACTGTTACTGAGAGTCAGACGGGGCGTCCGACTGGACGCCCCGCGACGCGACTCTACCATGACTCAGAACTCTGACCCAGGCGATGCGGTCGGTGACGCGGGACCTACAACCGACAATCCGGATACTGGCGGCTCAAAGTAAAAATGAGCTTAATTGCCAGGCACTTTGCAGGACTGGCGTTCACCGTATGTAACAACCATTTGGTAACCGAACTCTGGAGCGGTTTCGGCGTTCTTGAGGGCTCTATGGCCGTGGACGGGCGCATTGCGATCGGCGAAACTGCCGACGACTTAGGAGGACGACATGCGTTGGGAGGATTTTCGCCGCAGTGACAACGTCGAGGACGTGCGCGGAGACGGCGGCGGCGGGATGGGCGGCGGCTTTTCGATGCCCGGGGGCGGCGGCGGTCTCGGTATCGGGACCATCATCGTCCTGGGTCTGCTCGCCTGGGCGCTTGGCATCGATCCTCGCATCCTGATCGGCGGCGCGGAAATCTTTTCGGGGCCCGGCCAAACTCAGGTGCAAAGGCAAGGCCCGGCGCCCAAGGCCGGCGCACCGACCGACCAGCAGGGACAGTTCGTCGCCGCCGTGCTCGGCTCGACCGAAGATGTGTGGAGCGACATTTTCCGTGCCAACGGCCAGACCTACCGGGCGCCCCGGCTGCGTCTCTATTCCGGCCAGACCGGCGCGGGCGCCTGCGGCATGGCGCAATCGGCGATGGGTCCGTTCTATTGTCCGCCGGACAAGCGCGTGTTTCTGGATACCTCCTTCTTCCGTGAGATGGAGCAGAAATTCCGCGCCTGCAGCGGCAAGCAATGCGAATTTGCGCAGGCTTACGTGATGGCTCACGAGATCGGCCATCACGTACAAAACCTGCTCGGTATCCTGCCGCGTGCGCAGCAATTACAGCAGTCCGCAAGCAGCAAGGCGCAGGCCAACAACATCCAGGTTCGGGTGGAATTGCAGGCCGATTGCCTGGGCGGCGTATGGGCCAACCACGCACAGCGCAAAAAGAACTTCATCGATCCCGGCGACATCGAGGGCGCGATCGGAATCGCATCCGCGATCGGCGACGACCGCCTGCAGAAGCAAACGACCGGACGGGTGGTGCCGGATTCCTTCACGCATGGCTCGGCCGAGCAGCGCGTGCGCTGGTTCAAGACCGGCTTCCAGACCGGCAAGGTGTCGGCCTGCGACACCTTCCAAACGTCGAAATCTCTAATCTCGTGTCCCGGGCGCGGCACCGCGTCCGGGACATGAGGAATTCAAATGCCTGGCATCGACGAATCCCGAGACTTCATCCCGCTCAGCATCGCGGTGCTGACGGTATCGGACACCCGCGACCGCAAGGACGATAAATCGGGCTCCACCCTGGTCGAACGGCTGGAGGCGGCAGGTCACAGGCTCGGTGCGCGCGCGATCGTGACCGACGATGTCGAGAAAATCCGCGAGCAGGTGAAATCCTGGATCGCCGATCCTGCAATCGATGTCGTGATCACCACTGGCGGCACCGGCTTTACCGGTCGCGATGTCACGCCCGAAGCGCTCGAGCCGCTGTTCGAAAAGCGCATGGACGGCTTTGCGACGATGTTCCTGATGATCAGCCACGCGAAGATCGGCACCTCCGCGATCCAAACGCGTGCGACCGCGGGCGTCGCAGGTGCGACTTACATCTTCTGCCTGCCGGGCTCTCCCGGCGCCTGCAAGGACGGCTGGGACGGCATCCTGCTTCATCAGCTGGATTACCGTTACCGGCCCTGCAATTTCGTCGAGATCATGCCGCGGCTCGACGAGCATCTGCGCCGCCCGAAGGCGAAAGGCGCTACCGTTTAATCCGTCATCCTGAGGAGCGAATTCGCGAAGCGAGTGAGCCTCGAAGGATAGACGGCCACCGATCGGGCCGTCGCCCTTCGAGGCCCGGCCTACGGCCGGGCGCCTCAGGGTGACGGAGGTCGATCGCTACCCGATATTGCGAAGCAACCCGCCTTCCACTCGCAGCGCCGCACCTGTCGTTGCCGACGCCTGTTTCGAGCAGACATAGACCACCATGTTGGCCACCTCTTCAACCGAAGCGAGGCGGCGGATAATCGAGCTCGGCCGGTGCTGCGCGATGAAGTCATTCTCCATCTGCGCCTGCGGCACACCATGCTCCTTCGCCATCTTGCCGAAGAAATCCAGCACGCCGTCCGAACGCGTCGGCCCCGGCAGAACGGAATTGACCGTGACGCCGGTGCCGGCGAGCAATTCTGCGAGACCGCGCGCGACCGCAAGCTGCGCGGTCTTGGTCATTCCGTAATGGATCATTTCCAGCGGGATGTTGATGCCGATTCCGAAGAGATGAAAACGATCCGGCCCCAGTCGCTTTTCTTCATGCCGGGAATGTAGGCACGCGACATTCGGATGCCGCTCATGACGTTGGTCTCGAAAAAACGAGTCCAGTCGGCATCGGTGATTTCTTCAAAAGCCTTGGGCTCGAATATCCCGAGATTGTTGACGAGAATGTCCGCCTGCGGCACGCGCCGGACGAATTCATCAATGCCGGCAGCAGTCGCAAGATCGGCCGCAACTCCGTCCACCTTCGCCGATGGAAATTCCTTCAGCAGCGCCTGACGTGCCGCCTGCACCTTCGCGTCGGTTCGGCCATTGAGCACGACCGCGGCACCGGATGCGGCCAGGCCCTTCGCGATCGCAAGTCCGATACCCGCGGTGGAGCCGGTGACAACCGCGCGCTTGCCGCTCAAATCGATGTTCATGATGTTCGCCCTGTCTGGTAATGAAAAATCCCGAATGCAGATGGGATGGCATGATCGGGGTTTCAAATGGCCAGAGCGCAATCCAGCAATGCGGGCCGCGCTGCGAAATATTACAGCACCAGCTCCCAGGTTTCGCTCTCGACCGGCTTGCCGAAATCCTCATGCACCCAGCTCTTTACCAGCGCAAAACCTTCGCGCTGATAGATGGCGCGGGCGGCCGTTAGAACGCTGTGCGTCCAGAGCGTGATCTTGCGATAGCCGGCCGTGCGGGCAAAGGCGATGCTCTGTGTAGCAAGGTCGCGGCCGATGCCGAGCCCGCGAGCTTTCGGATCGACGATCAATAGCCGGATGCGCGCGACGTCGTCGCTGTCGCGCACCAGAAACACCGAACCCACCGGTTCGCCATCCATCTCCGCGATCCAGCAGCGTTCGCGTTTCGGATCGTAATTTTTCAGGAATGCACTCACGATGTCGGCGGTGATCGCCTCGATGGTCGAGTCCCAGCCATATTCCTTGGCGTAGAGCGAGCCGTGTTTCGACACCACCCAGCCCATGTCGCCCGGCTGAGGTGAACGCAAGGTATATGCGCGCGTGTTTGGGTCGCGCGCAATCAGCGTCTCGATCGTATCCATCGCAACGACCACGCGCGCCTGTTCGGCTTCGCTGAGATCCCGCAGCATCTCGCCGACGTCGTTTTGCGAACGATGATCGAGCGCAGCAAACACCTTGCGCCCTTTGGCGGTGAGAGACAGGAGCCACTGGCGGCCATCTTCCTTGCCGCGCCGTTTCACGACCAGGCCCTGCTGCTCGAAGCTGCGCAGGATGCGGCTTAGATAGCCGTGATCCAGACCGAGCGCAGCGACAACGTCAGTCGCGGTGCAGTCGCTTCGATGCGCGAGTTCGTAAAGCACCCGCCCTTGCGTGAGCGAGTACGGCGTCTCCAACAGCCCGTCCTGCAACAGGCCGATCCGGCGGGTGTAGAATCGCGAGAAGCGGCGCACGGCGCCGATACGCTGTTCAAAGTCCGGATCGGGGGTCGCTGGCATATCTGACTGTGTCAAATAATTAGTTGACGAAGTCAAGTATCCAGGGTTTCGGCCCGGCGGCACTATTCCCTGTCCGACAGGTTGCTGCGAAGGACCGCGATCCGCGATGCGCCGATCCGGCGCAATAGCTCGGCCTCACTTTCGATACCGGCGCTGTGGCCGCCAAGTTCGCGGTAGAAGGCCTTTGAAATCAGCAGGCCCCGCCCCGGCTTGAGCAGCGAATTCCGTTTCCGAAACACCGAAATCAAATCGCTCCAGAGCGAGCTTTGGCCCTGCGGGCTGGTCCCCGCCGTGAAAATCGCGGCGACCTTTTCAGGAGCACGCTCAATGAATTGCGTCACCTCCGCCACCCAACCTGTGTCCAGTTCCGCGCCTGCCGAAAGAAACATCAGCCAGTCTCCTCGCGCCATCTCGGCCGCGGCAGCGAGCCTTGGCCCAAGAGGCCCGGGCAACGACAGAAATCGGCAGCCGGCGATGTCGCCGATCTCGGCGGTTTCATCGATGGAACCGGCATCGGCGAGAATCACGTCGCGAATTAGTCCCGATGTCGCACCGGGCACCAGGCAGGTCAGCGTGCGCACCAATACGCGCTCTGATTCGTTCGTGGAGACGATGACGGTCAGCATGGAACTGTAACAGTCCGGTTCCGTTGGCCCATATCATGGGGCTGGGTCAGAGGCATGCCACGATATTCAGCCGCTCCGATCAACTTCGATGATGTTCTTGTTTTGTTCGTTGTCCGTGGTTAGATATCGGCTATGGCTCGATCATCTGCAGCCCTGAGACACCCGCCGGCGCCTGTGCCCTCCGCGCCGGCGGGTGACTTTGCAAATAGCCCTCCGGACCAGTCCGGCCTCCAAGTCGGACTCCTTGGAACCGGTGTTGAAAAACAGCGTCGGCGCGGCCGCGGATCCTTGTCGAATGCCTCCGGCCGCTACGAGCCGATTGCGAGGATCGCCTTCGACGACGGCTGGCAAAGCCTTGAAGAACTGCCGCCTTTCAAGACAACCGTGCAGGCGGATGCGACCCGCAAGGTCATTACCCGCAACAACTCCCCCGATATCTCCTTCGACCGCTCGATCAATCCCTATCGCGGCTGCGAGCACGGCTGCGTCTATTGCTTCGCGCGCCCGACCCACGCCTATCTCGGGCTGTCGCCGGGGCTTGATTTCGAATCCAAGCTGTTCATGAAGCCGGATGCGGCGCAGTTGCTAGAGCGCGAATTGTCGGCGACGAGCTATTCGCCGCGCACCATCGCGATCGGCACCAATACCGACCCCTATCAGCCGATCGAGAAGAAATACGAGATCATGCGCGGCATCCTGCAGGTGCTGGAGCGCGCGGGCCATCCGGTCGGCATCGTCACGAAATCGGCTTTGGTGACACGCGACATCGACATTCTCTCGCGCATGGCAGAGCGCAATCTCGCCAAGGTCGCGATCTCCGTGACGACGCTCGATCCCGTGCTCGCCCGCACGATGGAGCCGCGCGCTGCGACGCCGGCGCGGCGCCTCGAGGCGCTGCGGCAATTGTCGCAAGCCGGCATCCCGACGACGGTGATGGTCGCGCCTGTCATTCCCGCGATCAACGACGCCGATATCGAACGCATTCTCGATGCCGCGTCACTCGCGGGGGTGAATGGCGCGGGCTATGTGATGCTGCGGCTGCCGCTCGAAGTGCGCGATCTGTTCAAGGAATGGCTGATGGCGAATTATCCCGACCGCTTCCGCCATGTGATGAAGCTGGTGCGCGAGATGCGCGGCGGCAAGGATTACGACTCGACCTGGGGCAAGCGTCAGACCGGCGACGGACCCTATGCCTGGCTGATCGGACGGCGCTTCGAGGCCGCCTGCGAACGGCTCGGACTGAACAAGAACCGAAGCAGGCTCACCACCGAACATTTCCAGAAGCCCATGAAGGGCGTCGAGCAATTGAGCTTGTTTTGATGCCGCACGCACATGTCAGCCTGATCACGCTCGGCGTTTCGGATTTGCGGCGCACGGCACGCTTTTATGAGCGCCTCGGCTTTGTCAGGAAAATGAAAGCCGCCGGCGACGATGTCGCTTTCTTTGACGCGGGCGGGATTGCGCTGTCGCTGTTCGAAAACGACAAGCTCGCTTCAGACGCGGCACTTGCGCCGGAGCCCGCCTTGCCTGCCTTTCGCGGCATGTCGCTCGCATGGAATTGCCAAACCGAAACGGAAGTGGATGAAGTCCTTGCGATAGCGATCGATGCCGGCGGGACGCTGTTGAAGCCCGCGCAAAAGGCATTCTGGGGCGGGTATCACGGCTATTTCACAGATCCCGAAGGGCATCTCTGGGAAGTCGCTCACAATCCCCATTTTCCACTCTCGCCGGACGGAAAACCCAGCCTGCCGGAATAAGCGATTGCATTGGCGACCCCTGCCCGCGCAATCTCGTTGGCATAAGTCGCAATCCTGTACGCCTGCCGCTGAAGGAAGAGATCGTCCGTCCGACTTTCCGGCGCGAGCGCAAGGCGCACAAAAGCGGTATCTGGCCGGTCGCTGGCTGTGACGAGGCCGGGCGCGGACCGCTCGCAGGCCCGGTGGTCGCGGCTGCCGTCGTGCTCGATCCCAAACGCATCCCGCGCGGGCTCGACGATTCCAAGAAGCTAACGCCCGCGCAGCGGGAAGGGCTTTATGGACTCATCTGCGCCACTGCCGAGGTGGGCGTAGCTTTCGCCTCCCCTACCCGCATCGACCGCGACAACATCCTGCGCGCCTCGCTCTGGGCGCTGGCGCAGGCGGTGGCCGCCCTGCCGTGCCGACCGAAGCTGGTCTATGTCGATGGACGCGATCGGATCGCGGTGCCCTGCGATTGCGAGGCCGTCATTTCCGGCGACGCGCTGGTGCTTTCTATCGCCGCCGCCTCGATTGTCGCAAAGGTCACCCGCGACCGGTTGATGGCACAGATCGGCGCTGCCCATCCAGGCTACGGATTCGAGCGCCATATGGGCTATTCGGTGCCGGAACATTTCGAGGCGCTAAAACGGCTTGGCCCAACAATCCATCACCGGCAAAGCTTTTCGCCGGTTGCGATCGCGGCCGGACGCATCGCACCACCGAAGGCCGACGAAACCGCGCTCGGGTTGCCTCTCTAGCCTACACCGGCTTATGTCTTCGGCCCTTCTCAGCGCTCGAGTCTGACAACTCGACGCAAGTCCACTGCTCTGGATCACGCGCCAAAAGCGGCTTCGATGCTCACGGTATCCCTGCTGATCGAAATCCTGCGCACCCGGCCGCGCCTCATCTTCTGGCTCGCCGCGCTGACCCAGACCTTCCTGTGGGTATTGGTGCCCTCGATCTTCTATTCCGCCCCGCCCGGAGAGGTCGCCGACGTGGTGGCGGTCGGCCGCGAATTGACATTTGGCGCGAGCCACGGACCGCAACTGGCCTATTGGCTCGCCGAATTCGCATTGCGAGCCACCGGCGGACATATCTTCGGCATCTATCTGCTGTCGCAGATATGCATTCTCGTCGCCTATTGGGCCGTGTTCCAGTTCGGGCGCGCAATCATCGGCGATCGCCACGCCGTGCTGGCCGTATTGCTGATGACCGGCATTTCGGTTTTTACCATCGGCTCTCCGGATTTCGGGCCTGACATTCTGATGATGCCACTATGGGCGCTGACTCTGCTGCATTTTTGGCGCGCGACCAGCGAGAATCGCGAACTTTACTGGCTCGCGGTCGGACTGGATATCTGCCTGATGCTGCTCACGTCACATCTGGCGTTGGTGCTGGTCGCCGCCCTGCTTGTGTTCATCGCGATGTATCCGCGAGCACGCGCAAATATTCGCACGCCGGGCGCACTCGTGGCTGGAATCCTAACCGCCTTCATGCTGGTCGTGAGCATCGCCGTGCTCAAGCAAGGCGCGCCGCTGGTCGCGGATTTCGGACAAACCAGCAAGCTGATCTCCATCGACCGAAATCTGATGTCATGGCTCCAATTGCTGGCCCTGGTGGTCATAGCCCATGCCGGCGCCTGCATCCTGATCGTGCTTTCGAGCAACCTATGGCGCAGCGGGCAGACTGAGGCGGCCGCCATCGCGCGCGCGCCGATCGATCCCTATGCGCGGGTCATGATCTATTATTTCGCGCTGGTGCCGTTGGTCGCGATGATGATATTCGCGGCGATCACCGGAAAATCCGACCTGGCAAGCGTGGCGCCGCTGTTCGTGCTGTCAGGTCTCGCGATTGTGGTGGCAGGCGGAGATACTATTCTCGTGCATCACCAGCGCGTCTTGAGCGCGGCCTGGTTCGCGCTGCTGATGCTGCCGCCCGCGCTCGCTGCGGTCGGCGTGCTGGCATTGCCCGCTCTGTTCGCGGTCGATCTGAAGGCGGCGCAGCCGGCGGACCAGATCGCGCGTTATTTCACGGAGAATTTCGAACGGCGCACCGGCCGCACCCTCGATGTGGTGGCAGGCGACGCCCGCCTCGCTACACTGATCGGCCTCGCCTCCGCGAGCCGGCCGCATGTGCTGTACGAACCAGGCAAGGGCCTGCCAACGCTCGCTACGCCGCAACAGGCGATCGAGAAAGGCGCTGTCGTCGTGTGGCGCGCGACCGATAATGCCGGTACTCCGCCGCCGGAGATCAAGGCGCAGTTCCCGAATATCGTGCCGGAAGTGCCGCGGGTGTTCGAGCGCGCGCTGCCGGGCCGCGCGGCGCCGCTGCGCATTGGCTGGGGCATGGTCCGGCCACGCAGCGAAGCGCCGCAATAGCTTTTGAGTGGGCATGATCTGGTCCGAAAGCCGGGTGCCACTTTTCGGGATCATGCCCTAGTGGTAACTCTCGCCTTCCTTCACCTTGCCGCGGAACAGCCAGTAGATAAAAATCACGTAGCCCAGAATGATCGGCAACAGGAACAAAGTGCCGATCAGCATGAATATCTGGCTCGCGGGCACCGCAGCGGTGTCCCAGATGGTGAGTGTCGGCGGCACCAGATACGGATAGCTCGAAATCACCAGCCCAAGATAGCCGAGCAGGAACAGGCCGATCGACGCGACGAAGGGAAGGACTTCACGCCTTCGCCCGATCCAGCGCCACAACATGGCCGCCAGGAAAATCGTAAGCAGCGGCACCGGCCACAGAAAATAGAAATTCGGCAACGAGAACCAGCGCTGGGCGATCCGCTCGAAGGCGATCGGCGTATAGAGCGACACCGCGGCCATGAAGCCGAGCACGATCAGCAGCATCAGCCTCGCCTGCGTGCGTGCGCGCTCGCCGACCTCGCCGTCGGCCTTCATGATCAACCAGGTAGCGCCCAGGAATGCGTAGCCGAAGACCAACGAGACGCCGCACAGCAACGCGAATGGCGTCAGCCAGTCGAAATGTCCGCCGGCGAATTGGCCGTCCTTTACGGTGATGCCCTGAATCAAACCGCCGAGGATCACCCCTTGCGAGAATGCGGCGACGATCGAGCCGATATTGAAGGCACGGTTCCACCAGCGCTTGCTCTCCGATACCAAACGGAACTCAAACGCCACGCCGCGGAATATCAGTCCCAGCAGCATCACGATTACCGGCAGATACATCGCCGGCATGATCACGGCATAGGCGGTCGGAAATGCGACCCACAGACCGCCGCCACCCAACACCAGCCAGGTTTCGTTGCCGTCCCAGAACGGCGCGATCGTGCGCATCATCTGGTCGCGCTGCGCCTCGTTGCGCGCGAACGGAAACAGAATGCCGATGCCGAGATCGAAGCCGTCGAGGATCACGTACATCGCTACGGCGGTGCCGATCAGCGCCGCCCAGATGACAGGGAGATACCATTCCATGGCGGTCACCCTTTCCGTTCGATGGCTTCGCGCGCGGCGCCCTCGGCTGCCATCAACGGCCGATTTGGCATTCCCTCCGATGCTTCGAGCGCGCGGCCTTCCGGTCCGAGTGCGATGAGCCGATTGATGTAATAGATGCCCATCGAGAACACGATCCCGTAGCAAAGCACGAACAGCACAAGCGTGCCGAGCAGGCTTGCCGCCGGCACCGGCGAAATCGCATCCGCGGTTCGCAACAATCCGTGGACCAGCCAGGGCTGGCGCCCGCTTTCGGTGACGATCCATCCGGCGATGACCGCAACGAAGCCGCTCCACCAGGTCATCGATACGATGCGCAGATACCAGCGCGTTTCGAACAAGGTCCCGCGCCACCAGAGAAAGCATCCGAACAGCGCCGCCGCGATCATGTAGAGGCCGATGCCAACCATGATCCGGAACCCGAAAAATACGTTCAGCAACGGCGGACGATCCTGCGGCGGCACACTCTTCAGGCCGGGGAAAAGCCCGTTAGGGTCGTGCCGCAGAATGAATGACGCGCCGCGCGGGATCGAAATCTCGTACCAGTTCTTCTCGGCCTTCTCGTCAGGCCACGCGAACAGCACAAGCGCGCCCGGCTTGCTGCCATCCCAGTGCGCTTCCATCGCAGCGACCTTGATCGGCTGATGTTGCAGCGTGTTGAGCCCGTGCTGGTCGCCGATGAACAATTGCAGCGGCGCCAGTATCGCCATAAGCCAGAGGCCCATGCGCATCATGGTGCGCGCATCCTCGATATGTTTGCCGGCGAGCAAATAGCGCGCGCCGACCGCGAGCACTACAAAGCCCGTGGTCAGATAGGCCGCGTTCAGCATGTGAGTCAGGCGATAGGGAAAGCTCGGGTTGAACACGATGGTCAGCCAGTCGACCGGAACAGCGACGCCGTTCCTGATCTCGTGACCGACCGGCGTCTGCATCCAGCTATTGGCCGACAATATCCAGAATGCCGACATGCTGGTGCCGATGGCGACGATCGCAGCCGACATCACGTAAAGCCAAGGCGGTACGCGATTGAAGCCGAACAGCAGGATGCCGAGGAACGTGGCCTCCAGAAAGAACGCCGTCAGCACCTCGTAACCGATCAGCGGACCGACCACGTTACCGGCAAAGACCGAGAAACGGCTCCAGTTGGTGCCGAACTGGTAGCTCAGCACGATCCCCGACACGACACCCATCGCGAACGAGACCGCGAAAATCTTGGTCCAGAACCGCATCAGCCGGTGGTAGCGCTCTTGATCGGTGCGCAGCCACATGACGCCGAGCGTCGCGATATAGGCCGACAGCCCGATGGTGAAGCTCGGGAAAATGATGTGGAACGTCACCGTGAAAGCGAACTGGATGCGGGCGAGTAGGACGGGATCGAGGTCCATGAAGCGCTCCCCACGGCCGCACCGGAAACTGCCGGATTGCCGGTTTGCCGGGCACCTACCGAACAATTAATGCGCTTTCTCAAGCGATTCCAAGTCTAGCGGACTGCGGCAATCGTGCCATGCCGGTTTGGCATGAGATTGGCTTTTCTTGCGGTGGACAACGTCACAATCGGCCGCGAACGGCGTGGCGGACACGCTAGTCTCGGCGGTTGCGGTACGGGGCATGCAGGGGGAGACACATGGCCACGGATAACAAGCCTGCCGGTGCGGCAGTGCCTAAATCATTTCTGGACAGCTATTTCGGACTGACGGCGAACGGCACCAACGTCCGCACCGAGGCGGTGGCGGGCCTGACCACGTTCCTGACGATGGTCTACATCATCTTCGTCAACCCGACCATTCTGGCGAATGCCGGAATGGACAAGGGAGCCGTCTTCGTCGCCACCTGCCTGGCAGCGGCGGTCTGCTCGGCGGTAATGGGGCTATACGCCAATTATCCAATCGCGCTCGCGCCCGGAATGGGGTTGAACGCGTTCTTCGCTTTCACCGTCGTGCTGACCTACAAGTATTCCTGGCAGCAGGCGCTGGCCGCCGTATTTTTGTCCGGCGTCCTTTTCTTTCTGCTTTCGATCTTCCGTCTGCGCGAGCAGATCATCAACGCGATCCCGCGCAATCTGAAATTCGCCATCGGCGCTGGCGTCGGCCTCTTCCTCGGCATCATCGCGCTGGAAGAGGCGAAGATTGTGGTCTCTCATCCTGCAACGCTTGTGACATTAGGCAGCCTGAAGAACCCGACTGCACTCCTGTGCCTGCTCGGCTTCATCATCATCGTTGCACTCAACTTCCGTAACGTCATCGGCGGAACATTGATCGGCATTCTGGTGGTGTCGCTGATCGGGCTGCCGCTCGGTTTGGCGAAATTCACCGGTATCGTCTCGATGCCGCCCTCGCTTGCGCCGACCCTGTTCCAACTCGATTTTTCGCGAACCTTCGAACTGACCTTCCTGATAGTGGTCTTCAGTATCTTGATGATCGACGTGTTCGATAATGCCGGCACGCTGATCGCGGTGACGCAAAAGGCCGGCATGGTCGACAAGGATGGCAACCTGCCGCGCATGAAGGAGGCGCTGGTTTCCGACAGCTTCGCGGCGATGTTCGGATCGCTGATCGGCACCTCGACCACCACAAGCTATATCGAAAGTGCCTCGGGGGTGCAGGCCGGCGGACGCACTGGCCTCACCGCGATCTTCGTCGCGATATTTTTCCTGCTGGCGCTGTTCTTTGCGCCGCTGGCAGGCATGGTCCCGGGCTATGCCTCGGCGGCAGCGTTGCTGTTCGTCGCCTGCGTGATGGCCGGAGGTCTGGCCGATCTCGACTGGGACGATGTGACCGAGTATGCGCCGGCCGTCATCGCCGCCGTGACCATGCCGCTCACCTATTCGATCGCAAGCGGCATCGGCCTTGGCTTCATCAGCTACGTGCTGATCAAGCTGTTCGCGGGCCGCGTGAAGGATGTGCCGATCGCCATCTGGGTATTGGCGGCGGTATTTGCGCTGAAATTCTTTGTGGCCTGATGACGTTTTCGTCCGCGTGGCAATTCTGGGCGGTTCTCTCCGCCCTGTTTGCCGCGCTGACCGCGATCTTTGCCAAGGTCGGTGTCGAACAGATCGGCGCCGACCTTGCAACTTTTATCCGAACGCTGGTGGTGATCGCGCTACTCGCCGCCATACTGATCGCGAGCGGTCAATTCCAGTCGCCGGCGTCGATCCCGGGAAGGACCTGGCTGTTTCTCGTTCTCTCCGGGCTTGCGACCGGCGCGTCCTGGCTCTGTTATTTCCGCGCGCTCAAGATCGGACAGGCAGCGCAGGTGGCGCCGATTGACAAGCTCAGCGTGGTGCTGGTTGCAATCTTCGGCGTCGTGTTCCTGGGCGAAAAGCTTGCTGCATTGAACTGGCTCGGTATCGCGCTGATCGCGGCCGGCGCGATCCTGGTTGCGCTCTAGCTCGCCAGCGCCTTCTTCATCGCCAGGAAATCCTTCCATGCGAACCGTTTCTCGATCGGGGTTCGCAACAGATAGGCGGGATGAAACGTTGCGGTCGCGCGGATTTCGCGGGTACCGGTATGGAACGGAAACCAGCGCCCGCGCGTCCTGCGGATACCGTCGGTGACGCCGAGCAAGGTCGCCATCGACGGCTTGCCGAGACAGACCAGCACATCCGGATCGACCAGTTCGATCTGACGCTGGATGAAGGGCAGGCAAATCTGCGATTCGTGCAAGGAGGGATCGCGGTTTCCCGGCGGCCGCCATGGCACGATATTGGCGATATAGACGTCGGCGCGCGCGATTCCGATCGCGGCCAGCATCTTGTCGAGCAATTGTCCCGAGCGGCCGACAAACGGGATGCCCTGCTGGTCCTCCTCCGAACCCGGCGCCTCGCCGACGAACATGAGCCGCGCGTTCGGGCTGCCGTCACCGAACACGAGCTGCTTCGCGGTGGTCTTGAGCGCGCAGCCCTCGAAGCCGTTCAGGATCGCGCGCAAATCCTCAAGCGTCGCGGCCGAACGGGCTGCGGCGCGGGCCGCCATGATGGCCTCCTCGGGCGGCGGCGGCGCCTGCGTCGCAGGCATGACCTGCGCCTGACGAACCGGTGCCGGTGGCGCAGGCCTTGGTGCCACCGGCTCAAGGATGGGCGCCACGTCCGCAAAACGGTCGATCGGCAATTCGCCGAGCGCTGCATCCACGCCGGCCTCGACGTAGAAAGTCAGCAGATCGCGCGCGGCCTTGTCGCTTCCGGGGGTCATGTCCAACCTTAGCACGGAGCAAGCCCAAAATCGGCATCGCCGGATTGTGGCTTTTGCACAAACGTGGAAAAACCAAGAGCTGGATCAGAGGAAGTCTAATGTCCGAGCTACCGCCGCGCGAAAGTATGGAATTCGATGTGGTCATCGTCGGGGCTGGCCCCGCGGGCCTCGCGGCGGCGATCCGGCTCAAACAGATTTCTCCCGATATCAGCGTGGTGGTTGTGGAAAAGGGCTCCGAGGTTGGCGCCCATATCCTCTCGGGCGCTGTGATCGACCCGTCCGCACTCGACCGACTGATCCCGGACTGGCGGCAGGCCGAGGACCGGCCGCTGACCACCGAAGTCGCGGACGATCGTTTCTTCTGGATGTCGAAAAGCTCGGCCTTCCGGGTGCCGCTATTCATGGCGCCGCCGCTGATGAGCAATCATGGCTGCTTCATCGGCTCGCTCGGCCTTCTGTGCAAATGGCTCGCCGCGAAAGCGGAGGCGCTCGGCGTCGAAATCTATCCGGGCTTCGCGGCCGCCGAAGTGATCTACGGCGAGAATGGCGAGGTGCGCGGCGTTGCCACCGGCGACATGGGCATCGGGAAAGAAGGCGAGCCGACCGACGGTTTCACCAGGGGCATGGAACTGCTCGGCAAATATACCCTGTTGGCCGAAGGCGCGCGCGGCTCTCTCAGCAAGATCCTGATCGCGAAATACGGGCTCGCGAAGAATTGCCAGCCGCCGAAATTCGGTATCGGCCTGAAGGAGCTTTGGCAGGTCGATCCGAAGAAACACAAAATGGGACTGGTGCAGCATTCGTTCGGTTGGCCGCTCGACAATTCGACCGGCGGTGGCTCTTTTCTCTATCACTACGACGACAACCTGGTGTCGGTCGGATTCGTCGTTCATCTGAATTACGAGAACCCGTATCTTTCGCCGTTCGAGGAATTTCAGCGCTTCAAGACGCACCCGGCGATCCGCGATCTGTTCGATGGCGCCAAGCGTCTCGCCTACGGCTCGCGCGCAATCACGGAAGGCGGCTATCAGTCAGTGCCGCGGCTGACCTTCCCGGGCGGCGCTCTGATCGGCTGCGCGGCGGGCTTCGTCAACGTGCCGCGCATCAAGGGTTCGCATAACGGGATTTCGTCCGGGATGCTGGCGGCCGAGCATGTCGCGCAGGCGCTGTCGTCCGGACGCGCCAATGACGAGCTTGCCGGTTACGAAAATTCCTGGCGCGCGTCGCCGGTTGGGAAGGATCTCTGGCCGGTGCGTAACGTGAAGCCGCTGTGGTCGAAATTCGGCACCATGATCGGGGTCGCGCTCGGCGGCCTCGATATGTGGACGAACACGTTCGGCTTCTCGCTCTTCGGAACGCGACCGCACGGCAAGGCGGATTGGCAATGCCTGAAGCCCGCGCGCGAATGTCAGCAGATCGCCTATCCGAAGCCGGACGGCAAAATCACCTTCGACCGGCTGTCATCCGTATTCCTGTCCAACACCAATCACGAGGAAAACCAGCCGCCTCATCTCGTGGTGGCAAACATGGCTTTGCAGAAAAGCTCCGAACACGACATCTATGCCGGACCTTCGACGCGCTATTGCCCGGCGGGCGTCTATGAGTGGATCGGCGAAGGCGCGGATCTGCAATTCGTCATCAACGCGCAGAATTGCGTCCATTGCAAAACCTGCGATATCAAGGATCCGAACCAGAACATTACCTGGGTTCCTCCCGAGGGTGCGGGGGGACCCAACTACCCTAATATGTGAGCGACCGTAATAGCTTCCGGCCACGAATAAGCCCTATTGCAGCCGTCAGCCTCGACGCCGGAAGGGTCGGTCGTCTTGCGACGGCAGCGCAAAAAGGCCATCCTCGAACCAACCTGGTCGGCTAAAGCGGCGTTGCGCCGCCCGATGGAGATTTTCAATCGTGAGCGTGTCGAACCTGATCAAGCCCGTCGCTGTGGCGGCTACCGCATTCGGCATCCTGATGCTGCCGGGCCTCCTCGCCGCCCAGGCGCCTACCAAACCGGACCCTGCACGCGTCTCGCCATCGGGCAATTACCTTGCCGCGCGCCATGCAAGCCAGCAGCGCGACGCTGTCGCCGCTTCGGCCTATTACCGCGCGGCCCTGCGTAACGATCCGAAAAACCCGGAATTGCTCGACCGTGCTTTCATCGCTTCGCTTGCCGAAGGCGACATCGAGGAAGCGGTCCGCCTGGCCGAACGCGTGCTGCAGGTTTCCAAGAACGATCGCACCGCACGCCTTGTGCTCGGCGTACGCGGGATCAAGACCAAGCAATGGCAGCAGGCACGTCTCAACCTCGCGCAATCGGTGCGCGGCCCGGTAACCGACCTTACCGCTGCCCTTCTGATCGCCTGGACGCAATACGGCTCGAACGATTCCAAGACCGCAATCGAGGTGATCGACCGCCTGCAGGGGCCCGACTGGTACGCGATTTTCAAGGACCAGCATGCCGGACTGATCCTGGACATCGCGGGCAAGAAGCCCGACGCGAAGCGGCGCTTCGAGAAGGTGCAGAAGCTCGACAGTACCAATCTGCGGGTGGTCGAAGCTTATGGCAGCTTCCTGTCTCGCCACGGTACCAAGGACGAGGCGCTCGAAGTCTTTCAAACCTTCGAAAAGGCGCTGCCGCGTCATCCGCTCGTGACGGCAGAGGTGAAAGAGGTCGAGAACGGCCAGAAATTGCCGCCGCTGATCCAGAATGCGCAGGCCGGCGCCGCCGAAGTGCTGTACGGCATTGGTGCTGCTCTCGGCCGCCGCGGCGGAGAGGATCTCGGCCTCGCTTATCTCCAGCTCGCGCTCTATCTCGAGCCGCGTCATCCGCTGGCGTTGCTCTCTCTCGCCGATCTCTATGAAGCGATGAAGAAGCCGCAGCTTGCGATCAACGAATACCGCAAAATCCCGGCAGATTCGCCGCTGCATCGCAACGCCGAGATCCAGCTCGCGACCAATCTCAATTCGCTCGAAAAGACCGACGAGGCGAAGGACCATCTCAAGAAGCTGATCGCAGAGAACCCTCGCGACACCGAGGCGATCCTGGCGCTCGGCAATATCGAGCGCTCGCGCAAGAATTACGAAGATTGCGCCAAGACCTACGGCAAGGCGATCGACCAGATCGAAAAGCCGGGCAAGTCGAACTGGCTGGTATTCTATTTCCGCGGCATCTGCCATGAGCGCGCCAAGAACTGGCCGGGCGCCGAGGCCGACCTGAAGAAGGCTTTGGAGCTGTTCCCCGACCAGGCGCATGTTTTGAACTATCTCGGGTATTCCTGGGTCGATCAGGGCGTCAATCTCGACGAAGGCATGAAGATGATCCGCCGCGCTGTGGAGCAGCGGCCGGACGACGGCTACATCGTCGACTCGCTCGGGTGGGCCTATTACCGCACGGGCAGCATCGAAGACGCCGTGAAAAATCTCGAACGCGCCGTCGAACTGAAGCCGGACGATCCGACCATCAACGATCATCTCGGCGATGCCTATTGGAAAACCGGACGCCAGCTTGAGGCGCAATTCCAGTGGCAGCATGCACTGCAGTTGAAGCCGGAGCCCGACGAGCTGAAAAAGATCGAGGAAAAGATCAAGGTCGGGCTGCCGGATGAGGACACGACAACGGCCGAAAAGGCAAAGACCGGCAATGGCGGCTGACGGCCTGATGCCGTGATTGCCGAACTTTCGGACGCAGCGCCGGCCAAGATCAATCTTACTCTGCGTGTCACCGGACGCCGGGCGGACGGCTATCACGAGCTTTGCAGCCTCGTGTGCTTTGCGAGCCTGGGCGATGATCTGCGATTGTCGGCCGGCCCCGCTCTGAAGTTGTCTGTCGACGGCGAAACCGCAGCCCAATCCGGCAGCATTGCGGACAATCTGGTGCTGAAAGCCGCAAGCGCCCTGCGGGCGCAAATGCCGGACATGCGGCTCGGGCAATTTCACCTCACCAAACGGCTTCCGGTCGCGGCCGGTCTCGGCGGCGGCTCGGCCGATGCCGCGGCGGCCCTGCGACTGCTGGCGCACGCCAATGAACTTGCGCCCGAGGATTGGCGACTGATGAAGGCCGCGCAGGCGACCGGTGCCGACGTGCCGGTCTGCCTCGATCCGCGTCCGCGCATCATGCGCGGCATCGGGGAGATGCTGTCGGCGCCGATCGCCTTGCCGAAGCTCCAAGCCATATTGCTCAATCCGCGCGTCGCGGCACCGACTGCAAAAGTGTTTGCAGCGCTGCGCGAGTTGTCGCCTGACGGCGATCCGGCGGCGGCGCTGCTCGAGAGCAACGCTGCGCCGAAGCAGGACGAATTGATTGCGGCACTCGCCAAATCGAAGAATGACCTCGAAGCCCCCGCGATCGGATTGTTTCCGGCCATCGGTGACGTGCTCACCACGTTGCGCACAACGAACGGTTGCCTGCTCGCGCGCATGTCCGGCTCGGGCGCAACCTGCTTTGCGCTGTTCGAGACCTCGGTTGCCGCCGACGCCGCATCAGCGCAACTACAGTCAAGCCATCCGCAATGGTGGCTGCAGCGCACGACCCTTGGCGGTTAGTGCGGCAATTCCTGCGGCGTTTTGCGCTCGGCACCATCCCTGATTGCATTGCAGCATGTTCTTGTTGCGACGCAGCATTTAGGTTAGGAGTGGGTTCGACAATCTGTAAGAAAAGGCAAAAAAATGAAAGAAAACAACAGCAATACCTGGAAAACCAAGCACGGGACCCGTCGCGTTCGCCAGGAAATGCCGACTCTTTCCGAGGCAATTGCCGCGGCCCGAGACCTGTCCGATGAGGTTGATGCGCAGGTGGAAATCGCAGCCTCGCTCATGGGTCTGCCGCAGGATCAGGTTCGCGCCGCGCTGCTGAGGCAAGCTCCGGAGCCCAAAGAACCCGCAAGGCCAATCGCTTTCAGCCGGCCGGTTTCCGCGCAACGAACCGTTGTGGTCGAGTACAAGCGCGCATCGCGGCGCTGATGACCTTGGACCATTTCGCGGTTTCGGATTTCGCAGGCTGCTTGGGGCGTCAGTAAAGCGATTACTTTACCTGAAGCTTTCCCACGGCAGCCGCGCAGCCCGGTGAGACCGCTGCCGATTGCGCCGCCAGACACGCCGAAATGCGGCCCTGGCCCGGCTGTGTCGTGCCGCACAATTTCGCTATGTCGGCACCACAGGCTTCCGTAGCCTGCTGAAGTTGCGCGGCAACCGTTTGAATATTCGACTCCGTTTCGCGCAAATCGAATGCGCATTTCGGACTGATCTTGTCTTCATAGGCTTGCATGCAGAACAGGACCCGGCCCTGCCCGGGCGTCACGTTGCGGCAGAATTTCCTGATATCTTTGCCGCAGGACTTTTCGAGGTTTTGGATCGCGGCAGTCACTTTCTGCAACATCGCAGCCGTGCCATCCGTCTGCGCCTGTACCGCGCTCGACAAGGTCACGCCCAGGAGCAAAGCACCGGCTTTTGCGAAGAAATGAGTTTGGACGGTCATCGATCACTCTCTCGGTTCTGATGGGTTATCGCGCGCCATTGGTATCCGTCGCGCGGTCGGCAGGCGATCCGCCTCAAGGCACCCATGTCAGGGTTAGACCAGCAACTCCGAGGGCCAGATTCACTCCAACCGACCCTTCGAGGGAGAGCGGCTGCAGCGTGAACGTGCGTCCCGAACCGCCATAAAGAACGTTTGCGCCCACGCCGACACCAAGGCCGATAGCGCCACTGGCACCTGCATACGAGCCCGCCAAAGCTCCGCGAAGTGGCCCCGCGGTTGGCGCAAACACACCCCAAGCCAATACCCCGCCGGCCGTGATCCCAATATCGAGGCCAATTCGACCGAACACACCCAGGTATCTTTCGGGCGGATAAGGACCATCCGGTATGAACCGGCACGCCATTCGCTGCTGAGAACCAATGATGAAGCCGATCGAGGGCGAGAGATTGCAGGTCAGTGTCCCGATCTTCGTACCCTGCTGTGCCTGAGCCGGGGGCGAAAATACCGACAGCGTGGCCAGCGCGACCATGATTGCCATTATCGAGCGAATACCGAACATCGTCTGGTCCCCTACGGAGCTATCACCGTCCGCCAGCCTACAACTTTCCGGGCCAAGCGCCAATGCAGCTCTCAGCGACAAGTTGTGGCGCCCGATGGGATTCCGATTTCTGTGTTTCGAAATGCTGCCGCGGCGCGTTCAAGAATTCGAATGGCAACGGCATTGAAAGAATGCGGTTGCGCCTAGTGCGCCCTTGCTATGCAGAACGCGACAGTCTCTTCCAGCGCTGATTTCATCGGCGATTGCGGGAACAGAGCCAGTGCATCGATTGCCATCGCGCCGTAATGCTGGGCGCGGCCGATGGTGTCTTCCAGTGCGCGATGCCGCGTCATCAGCGCGATCGCGCGGTCGAGATCCGCGTCGCTGGCCTCGCCCTGCTCCAGGCAGCGAGTCCAGAAAGCGCGCTCGTCGGCATTGCCGCGACGGAACGAGAGCACTACCGGCAGCGTGATCTTGCCCTCGCGGAAATCGTCGCCGACATTCTTGCCGAGCTTGGCGGCCTTGCCGCCATAGTCCAGTGCGTCATCGACCAATTGGAAGGCGATACCGAGATTCATGCCATAGGAGCGGCAGGCCGCGAGATCGGCCTTGGCGCGACTCGCCAGCACCGGCCCTACTTCGCAAGCCGCCGCGAATAATTCGGCGGTCTTGCCACGGATCACGGCGAGATATTCGTCCTCGGTGGTCTGGGTGTTCTTCGCCGCCGAAAGCTGCATCACTTCGCCTTCGGCGATCACGGTCGCGGCGGACGACAGGATTTCGAGCGCACGCATGTTGCCGACATCCACCATCATGCGGAAAGCCTGGCCGAGCAGGAAATCGCCGACCAACACGCTCGCCTCGTTGCCCCAGAGCATTCGGGCGGCAAGCTTGCCGCGCCGCATCTCGCTCTCATCGACGACGTCGTCATGGAGAAGCGTCGCGGTATGCATGAATTCGACGGCGGCCGCGAGTTTCACGTGCCCGTCGCCCTGATAGCCCGCAAGCTGCGCCATCGCGAGCGTCAGCATCGGCCGGAGCCTCTTTCCACCCGAATTGATCAGGTGGTTGGCGACCTCCGGAATCATTGTCACCTGCGAGCCGGTGCGCTGCAGGATCGCGGTATTGACGCGCTCCATATCGGGCGCGACCAGTTCCACCAGCCGGTTGATGCTGGCCTGCGGCTGCGATTCGAAGGGGATAATGACAGCCACGCGGCTACTCCTTGGAACAGACGGGCCAGAATAGAAACGCTATGCTTGCCCTGCAAGTGCGCCGGTTTGCCGCGCGAAAACAGAGTTATCACAGGAAATTTAGACCATTGCGCGAAATTGTCCGCACCAACGACCCGGTCCTGATCAACGCCATCGAGGCACTATTTGACGGCGCCCATATCGCATACCTGGTACTCGACCAGAATATGAGCGTGCTGGAAGGCTCGATCGGGATGCTGCCTCGGCGCATCCTCGTCGCCGACGATCAGGAGACCGAGGCGCGCGAATTGCTTACCGATGCCGGTCTCGGCAACGAGTTGCGCGCCGATGGGCGCTAACGCGCCTGATATAACCGACGACGCGATCCTGAACGGACGACTGCGCCTGCTGCAGCCAAGGCGCGGCCACCGCTTCGGACATGACGCGATCCTGCTCGCAGCCGCGGTGCCTGCGCAGGCGGGCGAGCGCCTGCTCGAACTGGGCGCCGGTGTCGGAGCCGCGAGCCTCGCCCTGCTCTCGCGTGTCGCGGGCACCGATGTCACCCTGATCGAGATCGATCCGGCTTTATGCGCGCTTGCGAATGAGAATATCGCGCGCAACGGATTGTCGGAGCGCGCACGCGCCATCGCGCTCGATGCCGAAGCGCCGATGCAGGTCTTTGCGAAAGCCGGGGTGACGCCGGGCTCCTTCGATCATGTCTTGATGAACCCGCCCTTCAACGACGGATCGCATCAGCCTTCGACGGATGAGCTTCGCCGCCGCGCGCATGAAGGCCCCTCGGGCCTGCTCGCGGGCTGGATCGGAACCGCGCGCGAATTGCTCGGCGGCGCAGGTCAAGTGACGCTGATCTGGCGAGCGGAAGGAATTGACGATGTTCTGACGGCGTTGCACGACGGCTTCGGAGCAATTTCCGTCATCCCGATCTACCCGGCACCGGAACGGCTCGCCATTCGCGTGATCGTCAGCGCGTTGCGGGGCAGCGACGCGCCGCAACGCACGCTTGCAGGGTTGACGTTGAACGACCGCGAAAGACGCCCCACCGAAGAGGCCGAAGGAGTTTTGCGACGCGGCGGCGCTTGGCCCCCACGCTCTTAGCTTCCAAGCTCTTGGCTTCCAAGCTCTTGGCTTCCAAGCTCTTGGCTTCCAAGCTCTTGGCTTCCAAGCTCTTGGCCGCCAAACACCTAGCTCAGGCTCTCGGTCTCGGCCTTGCGCTTGGGCATGGCGAAAAGATGCGCGTAAGCGGCGATGGTGCCGAGCAGGAGGATCAGAACATAGATCTTCATGGTAGGCTTTCCCCTGACTTACACCCGGACAATTTTGATTGCCGGGGGTACGTTCCCTGAATGGGATCAACACACCATTTCCGTTAATGTCGCGTAACTTGAGCCGCCGGTTCGAACGCCTTATGACGTTTCGATGGCAGAAATATCCGGCGAACAGGTCCGCAAGTTTTTCCAGAAAGTTATTCCGGCTCGATTTCGCAGCGATACGACGGTAGTTCCCGTTGTTCGGCTGACCGGAGTGATCGGATTTTCGACCCCGCTGCGGCCGGGGATCACGATTTCGGGAGTGGCCCGCCTGCTCGATCGGGCCTTTTCCTACAAGCGTGCCAAGGCGGTGGCACTGATCATCAATTCACCGGGCGGCTCTCCGGTACAGTCGCATCTGGTGTTCCGCCGTATCCGGCAGCTCGCAGACGAGAAAAAGCTGCCGGTGATCGTGTTCATCGAGGATGTCGGCGCATCGGGCGGCTACATGCTTGCCTGCGCCGGCGACGAAATCTTCTGCGACGTTTCGTCCATCGTGGGCTCTATCGGCGTAGTGGGGGCCACCTTCGGGTTCGACAAGGCGATCGGCAAGCTCGGCATCGAGCGGCGCGTCTACACCGCAGGCGAGCGCAAGGTGATGCTCGACCCGTTCCTGCCGGAGAACCCGGACGACGTTGCAAGGTTGAAGGCGATCCAGGAGGACATCCACGAAGCCTTCATTTCGTTGGTGAAATCGCGCCGGGGCGCCAAACTGACCGGCCCCGAATCGGCCTTGTTTTCTGGCGAATATTGGGCCGGTGAGCAGGCGCTCCGGTTCGGCCTGGTCGACGGTTTCGGCGAGGTGCGGTCGGTTCTCCGCGAGCGGTTCGGTGACAAGGTTTTGATGCCGTTGGTCGCCGATCGTGGCTGGTTCGGGCGCCGGGTCCCCGGCGTCGGATCTGGTGGCTTGGTCCGCGCCTTGGCGGGCGAAAGCCTGGCGGAGGACTTACTCTCTGCGGCCGAGGCGCGTGCAATCTGGGGCCGCTATGGGCTCTGAAAATACTGGATAGATGGAACGGACGTGAGCAAATCCATGCCCTTCTTGCCGCAAGTTGTGTTGTGGGCCGCAGGCGCGGTCGGAGCCTATGCGCTCGCGCGCTTCATCAAGCGCGAATATGACCGGGTGAACGAAGAACTCGAGGCCGCCCAGCTTTCGCCGGTCGCAAGCAAGGCCGAACGCGAGGCTCACCCGACATTGCGGCGCGATCCGAACACCGGCGTCTATCGGCCGTAGAGGCTAGCCAACCGGCCCCCAAGGTCCGCGCGTCACGCCTGGTATCGGCAACGGGTTTGGCGCTTCCTTCTGCTGCGGTGCCTCGCGCGACGGCTCCTGCGAATTCGAATTACCCCAGGGACCGGACTCCACGCTGTCGGACGCACCCGATTGCGCCTGCTCGCTTTGGTCGGGGAGCGCAACCGGCCCCGGATCGTGGCCACCCGCCATCCGCACCAGCGCATCGACCCGGCGGTCGATCGAGGGATGCGAGGCGAACAGATCGGCAAAGCCCTCTATCGGATTGTCGATGCACATTTCCATCACCGCCGAGGTGACGCCCGGCAATTCACCGCGGCCTTCGATCTTGCGCAGCGCCATGATCATGGAATCCGGGTTCTTGGTCAGTTCGACCGCACCGGCATCGGCCAGGAATTCGCGCGAACGCGACAGCGCAAAACGGATCACGAGCGAGAGAAACCACGCAACCGCGACCAACACGATCGCGATCAGGATCGCCGCGCCGCCACCCTTGCGGTCGCCGTCTCCCGACGATGAGGAGCGCCCGCCCATCCGGCCGTAGAACATCATGCGGAAGAAGAATTCGGCGAAGAACGAGATCGCGCCGGCGATGATCACGGCGATCACCATCATACGCACGTCACCGTTGCGGATGTGAGTGAGCTCGTGGGCGAGCACCGCCTCGAGCTCGGCGTCGTTGAGGCGGTTCATCAGGCCGGAAGTAACGGTGATGGAATATTGCTTCTGATTGAGGCCGGTCGCGAACGCGTTGAGTGCGTCGCTGTGCATGATGCGCAATTTCGGCATCGGGATGCCGCGCGAGATGCAAAGATTTTCCAAGAGATTATAGAGCCGCGGCTCCTCCTTTCGCGTCACCGCCTCGCTGCCGCTCAAGCTATCGATCATCGCCTGATGAAAACGGTAGGCGATCAGGATCCAGACGAGGGTGCCAGCGGTCGCGTAAGGCCATGACGTCAACAGGTCACCCCACGCGCGGGCGAGAATGACATCCAGCGGTGCGTTGCCGCCGAGCCATCCCTCGGCCAGCAACGCGCCGGCATAGACCATCAGATAGACCAGAAAGAACAGCCCGATCAGCAGCGCGATCGAACGGCGCCGGTTGCTGCGGATATGCGTATAGAGGCCGTAGGCCGCCATGCTGCGCTCAGTCCCGCTGCGGTCGTGCCGCAGATGTTAGAATTTGACCTGCGGGGCCTGTTCGAGTTGCGGGCGCGACTCGCCGAGATCGAAGAATTCGCGCTTCTGGAAGCCGAGCGAATTGGCGACCAGCACGGCCGGAAAGCTTTCGATGCCTGTATTGTATTCCTGCACCGCGTTGTTGAAGAAGCGGCGAGCGGCGGCGATCTTGTTTTCGATGTCGGCAATCTCGGTCTGCAATTGCTGGAAATTGGTATTGGCCTTCAGGTCGGGATAGGCCTCGGACAACGCGAAGAGCTGGCGGAGCGCGCCGCTCAGCACGTTTTCAGCTTGCGCCTGCGCAGCCGGCCCCTGCGCCGAGATCGCGGCGTTGCGCGCCTTCACCACCGCATCGAGCGTTTCGCGCTCATGCGTCGCGTAGCCTTTCACGGTCTCGACCAGGTTCGGAATGAGATCGTGGCGCTGCTTGAGCTGGACGTCGATATCGGCAAAGGCCTGTCCGACGCGCTGTCGCATCGTGACGAGGCCGTTGTAGATCGATATGCCCCAGAAAACGATCGCGGCAATGACTACAAGAATAATCAGGGTCGAGGTCATGACTCGGCAAACTCCTTGTTGGCGATTCCTTGGTCACCCGCCTTTGGGCGCGCAATGGGCACTGAAAGCATAGCAGTTTCCGGCGGCAATGTGGCGGTATCCCCAAGGAACGCACGCCTATGAACCGGCGTTGACAAACTGAGTTTGCGGGTCAGTTGCCGCACTTTTTGTTTTGCCGATGGAGCGACCGGATGGTTTGGCGACGCATGTTTGGCCGCGAGGAATTGACCCCGGTGGAAGCGCGACAGGGCTTTCTCGACCGCCCGGTGCTGGTCATTTTGATTACCTCGACCGCCATGGTGTGCATCGTATTTGCGATGCTGCTGCTGGGATATTGAATCGGCGCGAGCGGAACTTTGAAAGAGAGCTTGGCGTTGCCGCGCTGACGGACGACGCCGCAATGATGCCATCGCAATGCCGCGGTGAGTCAATTGCGAGCGTGTTGCGGCAATTTGAATTCGAAAATCTGTCAACAGCGGAGGCAGCTCAATGACGCTCGGCACCATCCTTGTCATCATCCTTATTCTCGTTCTGATAGGCGCGATCCCGAATTGGGGTTACAGCCGCGGTTGGGGCTACGGGCCTTCCGGCATTGTCGGCGTCATTCTTGTAGTCGTGCTGGTGCTGGCGTTGCTCGGACGTCTCTGATCCTGGCTAAAGGCCCGCTCAATAAAAAAGGCCGGATCGCGAGATCCGGCCTTTTCGATTTCAGAGGCGATTTTTTTAAGAAGTACAACGTCCCGCTATGTGCGCAAGCGAGGGCACGGTGACCGGGCTGAAGTAAGGTTCGCAGCCTTCGGGCAGTCTGGGCTTGCGGGCCAGCTCCTCGGGCTTGTTGTTCGGCCGAACCGATTGCACCGGAACCGGATCGCGCGGGAATTGTACCGAACTCTGCGCGATCGGAGGCAGCGGCGGGTTTTTCGCGACCACGGTTGTATTCTGCGCCGGCAGATTGAACGAGATCGCGTAGCCGCTGGCCGGCTCGACCACAGGCATCGACACACGGTCAGACTTGACTGCCGGGCGCTGGTTATAAAGGAAACTCAGATCAAGCCCGCCCGCGCTCTGCGTGGCGTTCAGGCCATAAGCCGCTGCACCGGCCAGGACGAGGCCTCCGGCAGCGCACGCAATCTTGCGCCACATGATACCGTCTCATTTGCTTCTAAAGACAGGTCTCAACGCGTTAACCCAAAAACCGTTCCCTGCCCTTCAGGGTTTCGCAGCGAGTTGGGTGCGGGGCACAAGAATGCGGCAAGTGACGCCGTCGGAGGCGAAATCGAGGCTGACATCGGCGTCTAGCGCTCGAACAAGATTATGTTCAATGGCCATGCTGCCGAAGCCTCGGCGCTTGGGAGCCGTGACTTTCGGCCCGCCACTCTCGCGCCAGAGCAATTCGAAGCCGTCATTCTCGGCATGGCTCCGCCATGAAATGTTCACGCGCCCGCCCGATTTCGACATGGCGCCGTGGCGAACGGCATTGATCGCAAGTTCGTGAAGTGCGAGGCCGAGGCTCTGCGCGGCTTCCGGCCGCAGCTTCACCTCCGGCCCCTCGATTAAAATGTGGTCTGGTTCGCGATCGATGTAATAGGCGAGTTGCGATCGAACGAGATCGTGCAGCGAGGCACTGCGCCAGCTCTCCGCGACCAGGAGATCATGCGAACGCGCCAGCGCCTGCACCCGTTCGCCGAAACGCTCGACAAAGGCCTGCACGGTGCCGCCATGTTTTGCGGTCTGCCGCGCCATCGCCTGGATCACTGCGAGCAGATTCTTCGGATCGATGCGTCAGCTCACGCAACAACAGCCGCAAATGCGCTTCGCCCTGCTTGCGCTCGGTGATGTCGACGGCGGCGCCGGTGAGCCCGATCGTGCTACCCGACACATCGCGCATCGGTTCGATATGAAAATCATACCAGAGCGGCCCTGACGCACCCTCGATCCGCAACTCGGCATTGCCCGGCTCGCCCTTGGCAAGCAGCATGTGTTTCAGCGCGATCATCTCTTCGGCGGATTTCGCCGGAAGAATGTCCCTATCGGTCGCGCCCTGAATGGCCTTGGTCTCAAGTCCGAATAGCGGCTTGCTGACAGAGGTGTAGCGCAGATCTGTGTCCTGCGTGAACACCGCGACATGCGAACCACGCAACGCGAATTCGTAGCGCTGCGCGGCGGTCGCCAGTTCTTCGGTCAAACGGCGGCGTTCGGTTTCGAGCGACCGGATGCGGCTGACATCGATCGCCGCGCACATGATGCCCTCGACACTGCCGTCGGCCGAAAATACCGGATCGATGTGCAAGGCAAACATCGCGCGCCGTTCGGGCGTGATGTAGGACGCTTCGCAGTCGGCAGGCTGGCCGGTCGCAAGCACCTGACGCTTCACCGCAGTAACCGCCTGCTGCTCCGGCGAGGACCACAATTCGTCGTCGGTACGGCCAACCATGCTGGCCGCAGCGTCCGGATCGCGCGGATTATACAGCCACGTATAGCGAAGATCGCGATCCTGCGAATAGACGTGGACCTGGGCGCCGCGAAGCGCGGTTTCGAAGCGGGCTTTGATCTCGTCGCATTCGATTGATTTTAACCGCGTCGATTCCCGCGCGCTTTTCAGCAGGCGGCGGGTTTCAGCGTGAGCCTCTCGCTCGCGCTCGAGAAGGTCGGACAAAGGCGCCTTTTCAGGAGGCGCCTCATGTCGCGTCTTCAGCTTCGATCCCGATTTGGCGGGCCGGCTTTTCGCGCTGCCGTGGCCTTGGCCGTCTCCCCGTAATGACTTCACGACGCCTCTTCCTCGCCGGCGACCGCTATGGGTGCGGCCTGCCTGATACACAACACTTTATGACGAGCCGGGGGGTTTTCCGCCAACCGACGGCGGTGGAACGAAACCGACACATTTCGCAACGCGCAAGAACCGTAGTGGTTTCAGTTGGTTCCCTATTCTAACTCCACTTTCTTTTGATGGGACATTTCGGAAATTTGTAAGCTTTGTGGATTGGAACAAATGCGAGACCGGCGCATTGGGATCGCAGGCCGATCGTCTTACCCCTCCCCCTCGTGCTCGGTCGGCTTGATTCACGGCGCAGCCGCTTGCGGCTGCGCCGTTCCTTTTCTTCCCAAAGCGCACCCACCATCAAGCCTCGGAACCCGAATGTTCCGCAGGAGTTGGCGTGCACAACCTTCATTGGAGAATAGCGATGGCAGCAGCACAGGCGCGAACGCGCAGCAAGGGTCGTACCCGGCGCAGAAACGGTTCTAGCGCGCGGCGCAAGACCGACCTTTCAAGTGCGCGCACCACCATGCAGCGGGCGGTATCCGACGACGTCACGGCGATGCGGGCGGAGGTCGATGATATGATTGCCTCGCTCGAGCAACGGATCGACCGTATCAATGCCCTTACCAAGCAAGGCGCCGGACATGCGGCAGACGGGGTCAACGAACTCGTGCTGAATGCGATCTCGGGACTTACCGGCAAGGTCGCGGTCCGCGCCAAGGACAATGCGAAGTCCATGAGCGACGAGGTTGCAAAGCTCGGCACCAATGCACTTCGGCGGGTCGTGAGCGAGATCGACCGGCGGCCGTTGCTTACCGTCGCGATTGCTGCCGGCATCGGCTTCATCGTCGCGATGGCACGCCGTCCGGAATAGGCCATGTCGCTCACCGATCTGGTCGGGGCAGGCTTGGAAGCGCCCGTAGCTGCAATCCGGCGCTACGCGATATCGTTCGCGATCGCGGCTACGGCCGCGATCGGCTCGCTTTGTTATCTCGCCTCAGCGGCGACGCGGGTGCTGGAATTATTGGCCGGACCGATCGGAGCACGGTTGATCATAGGCGTTGCTTTGGCCCTTATCGCCATTGGCGGCTACCTCGCACCGAAATTTCTGCAACGCAGCGGCCCGGTCGAGAGCATGCAGGCAAAAGCCGACACCATGACCCGCGAGCAAAAGGTCGCGCTGGTGCTGGAAGCCTTGCGCTTCGGCTTTTCGATGGGCTCGCGAAAACCAGCCGCTGAAAACAACGACGGCCGGAAATGATCCGGCCGCCACTCTTTTCCTGAGATATCTTTGCTCAGCCCACTGCGCGGCGCTCGCTGCGCCTTGCATTGCGTTCGAAGAACAATGCCTGACTGATTACCGCTGACACCGTCGCGGGCTGGAACGGCTTTGCGATCAGGAATGCCGGCTCCGGCCGCTCGCCCGTCAGGAAACGCTCCGGATAGGCGGTGATGAAGATCACCGGCACTTCGAACGAGCGCAGCAGTTCATTCACGGCGTCAAGACCCGAAGAGCCGTCAGCGAGCTGGATATCGGCAAGGATCAGGCCGGGGCGCTTGGCCTTGGCGAGAGTTATCGCTTCGGTATGCGTACGTGCGATACCCAGCACGCGATGGCCGAGGCTCTCGACCAGTCCCTCGAGATCCATCGCGATGAAAGGCTCGTCCTCGATGATCAGCGCATCGGTGGCGATCTCGGCGGCAAGCTCGCGACCGGATTCCTCCACCAATTGCCGCAATGTCGGAATATCCACATCCAAGATTGTAGCGGCATCGTTTTCGGAGAATCCTTCAAGCGCAACCAGAAGGAAGGCCTGACGGGGTCTCGGTGTTATCTGGCTGATACGCTGCTCGGCGGGAAGCGTGGCATCATCGGCTCCACTCTTGCCGTTCACCACCACCGAATTCCATATCTTGGAGAACAGATGATAAAGCGCAACACGCGGTGACGAGGCGGTATCGAGCACCGAAGTGTCTTCGATCAACGCCTCCAAAGCCGCGGCGACATAGGCGTCGCCGGAGGCCTGGCTGCCGGTCAGCGCACGGGCATAGCGCCGCAGGAATGGAAGATATGGGGCAATGGCTTGCGAAGCGGACACGAAATTCCCTCCCGTTGAACCGGAAAACTCAGGCGCCAACGCCTCTTAGCAAAAAAAGTTCCTGCCGGCGGAACCTTTTACGGAACCATTTGAAAAGCGGGGCATTACGACCACGCGTATTGGGGGACCGGAGCTCTCCTAGAAGGCCCGGGTGAGGAAGAAATGAGCACACGAAAACCAGGAATAGCGCCTTCTATGCAACCGGATTCCACCGACCAGAAGAATGCATCCGGTCTAAACCGGGAAATACAAGCCAAAATCGGACAGCAGCTTCGCGCCATCTACGATGATGTGGTTCAGGAGGGCGTGCCGGATCGCTTCGCAGACCTCCTGAAACAGCTCGACAGGACCTCGGATGAAGGGAAATCCGGATGAATGTCGATCCAGCCCTCAGAGACCAGATCCTCGCCTCGATTCCGAGTTTGCGCGCATTCGCGATCTCGCTATCGGGTAACGTGGATCGCGCGGACGACCTCGTTCAGGAGACGATTCTCCGTGCGCTGGCGAACATCAATTCATTCCAGCCTGGCACCAACCTTCCTGCATGGCTGTTCACCATTTTGCGCAACCTGTTCCGCTCCGAATACCGCAAACGCCGCCGCGAGGTTGAAGATGCGGATGGCAGCTTCGCGCAGACGCTGAAATCGAATCCGGATCAGATCGGCCGGATCGAATTCCAGGAATTCCGCAAGGCGCTTGCGGAATTGCCATCGGATCAGCGCGAAGCGCTGATCCTGGTGGGCGCCTCCGGATTTTCCTACGAGGAAGCCGCCGATATCTGCGAATGCGCAGTGGGCACAATCAAGAGTCGCGTCAATCGCGCACGCTCGCGGCTGGCGAAGCTGCTCGCGGTCGACAATCTGGATGAGATCGGGCCCGACAACGCGATGCGGGGCGTGCTGGCGCGGCACGAAGGCTAGCAAGCCCAACTAGACAGAGGAACGCCGCGCCCTGAGCGCGGCGTTTTCTTTTAGTGGTACTGCGACGTCCCAGCGCGGTGGGCGGGCGCGAAGTCTCCGTTGGAACTGCATCGACCGAACGCTGTTGAACGATCTCCATCGGGTGGAGTGCAGGATCATGAGTGAGCAGGGCTGGTTCGGACGCGCGGCGTGCGGGATTTCGCACATCGCCGGCAAGCCGGTCGCGTTTTTGCTGGCAACCGCTGCGGTGATCGTTTGGGCGATCAGTGGCCCGTTTTTCGGCTTCAGCGATACCTGGCAACTGGTGATCAATACCTCGACCACTATTATTACCTTCCTGATGGTGTTCTTGATCCAGAACACACAGAACCGCGACACCGCGGCGATGCAGATCAAGCTTGCCGAACTGATCATCCGCCTGGAGGGCGCTGACGACAAGCTCGCGACTGCCGAGGATCTTTCGGACAAGGATCTCGAACGTCTGCATCGCGAATACAAGCAGCGCGCCGAGGAAACGCTGGCCTCGCTGCATCAGCGGCGTGGCAAAGCGGCCTGACGATCAGCCAATTATTTCTGGCAGACCGGACAATAGAAAGTGGAGCGGCCCGTCTGCACGATGCGCCGAATGATGCCGCCGCAACCAGGTGTTGGGCACGCCTCGCCTTCGCGGTCATAGACCCGGAAATTGTGCTGGAAGTAGCCGAGTTCGCCCGAGGTCTGGCGATGGTCGCGCAGCGATGAACCGCCGGCCTTGATGGCATCGTTCAACACCGCACGGATCGAAGCAACCAGCGCCTGCGCGCGCTCGTTCGGCTCCCGCTTGCGGCCCGCGATGGTCGATGCCTTGCGCCTGGGAGACAGATGCGAACGGTGCAGGGCCTCGCAGACATAGATATTGCCGAGACCCGCGACCACGCGCTGGTCGAGCAGCGCGGCTTTCAGACTGGTCTTCTTGCCGGCGCAGGCCTTGGCCAGCATCGCGGCATCGAATTCATTGCCCAGGGGCTCGGGCCCGAGCGCGCGCAGCAACGGCTCCTGGTCGAGCCCCGCGCGAGGCACGAGCTTCATGCAGCCGAAGCGGCGCGGATCGTTGAAGGTGGCGGTGCCGCCATTCGACATGTGGAAGACGATGTGGTCGTGCGCGGCCACCTTCGAGCGTTCGTGATGAAACTGGCCGGGGCTGGTTTCCGCGCCCGCTTCGCTGACGCGGAACGAGCCCGACATACCAAGATGCATCAGCAGCACATCGCCGGACGACAGATCGGCCAGAATATATTTGGCGCGACGGCCGAGTCCGGTAACGGTCTGGCCCTCCAGCCGCTGCACGAAATCCTTGGGCAGAGGCCATCGCAGGTCGCCGCGCCGCGCCTCGACCTTGCGAAAGCGCGCGCCTTCCATCACCGGCGCCAGGCCGCGCATGACGGTTTCAACTTCCGGCAATTCAGGCATTCAGGTTGTTCTTGTCCATGATCTCGCCGAAGCGGATGCGATTGCCGAACGGGTCGATCACGGTCATCTCGGCTTCCGCCCAGTCGCGCGTCTCCACCCCCGGCCGCAGATAGCGATAACCGCGTCCGCTGATCTCGGCATGATAGTCCCGCACCCCGCGCATGCGTACATAAGCGGTCGAGCCCGGCGTCGCATCCCCGTGATGTTCGCTCAAGTGCAAGACGACGGGTCCTCGCGACACCTGCATATAAATCGGCGTGGCGGGCTCGAAGCGATGCTCCCAGTCCAGCTGGAAGCCGAGGAAGTCGAGGTAGAATTCTCGCGCCTTTTCCACCGAGAAAATGCAAAAGACCGGAATTGCGGGATTGAAGGCTATTGTCATCCGACCGGGCTCCCTCCCGCGGGCTCCATTAACCGAGGTGACGGGCTTTGTAGCGTGGCTGTCCGCCCTGGGCTATCGTCTGCCCGAACAGGGCGATCGGCAGAAGTGGATACCGGCTTTGCGTTCGATCGCGCGCTGCTCTATGCACGCCGGATCATGACCGAAAGCACCGCAAAAGAGACCGATTTCGGCTTCCGGCGCGTCGCCCTCGACGACAAGCAGAAGCTGGTGGACGGCGTATTCCAGTCGGTGGCGCGCCGCTACGACCTGATGAACGACCTGATGTCCGGAGGCTTGCACCGGGCCTGGAAGGACGCGCTGGTCACCGCGGTCAATCCGCCGAAGACCGATCGCGAATTCCGCCTTCTCGATGTTGCGGGCGGCACGGGCGATATTGCTTTTCGCGTGATCGAGAAGGGCGGCGCCGGCACCCATGCCACCATCCTCGACATCAACGCCGATATGCTCGCGGTGGGCCGCGATCGGGCGGAGCGAAACGGGCTCGACTATGCGGTCACCTTCATCGAAGGCAATGCCGAGACGCTGCCGCTGCCGGACAATAGCTTCGACGCCTACACGATCGCATTCGGCATCCGCAATGTACCGCGCATCGACGCGGCGTTGCGAGAGGCCAAGCGCGTATTGCGGCCGGGCGGTCATTTCCTCTGTCTCGAATTCTCTTCGGTCGATGTGCCGGGTCTCGACGCTCTCTACGACCTCTATTCGTTCAATGCGATCCCGGCGATCGGAAGGGTGGTGGCGGGAGACGCCGAATCCTACCGCTATCTGGTGGAATCGATCCGCAAATTCCCGAAGCCACAGGCTTTCGCCGCCATGATGCGCGAGGCCGGCCTGGGCCGTGTTTCGTATACACCGATGACCGGCGGCATCGTCGCGCTGCATTCCGGCTGGCGGCTGTGAGCGTCACGACGCGTCCGCTGACATGATCCCCGCCCTCACCCATCTCGCAAGGCTGACGCGCGCCAATTATGTGTTCGCGCGCGAAGGCGTGCTCGGCCTGGTCGATCCGACGCCGCTGCCCTTGCCCGCCCGCGCCGGGTTGCGGCTGGCGCGGCTGATCGAGCGGCCAAGCAACGATAGCCAGGCCGGAAGGCTCGCCGCTGCGCTTACGCGGCTCGGCCCAACCTATGTGAAGCTCGGACAATTCCTGGCAACCCGCCCCGACGTCGTCGGCATCGCGATCGCGCGCGACCTGGAAAGCCTGCAGGACCGCATGCCGCCCTTTTCACAGGCTGAGGCTGTGCTCACGATCGAGCGCGCCTTCGGGCGACCGATCAATGAGGTCTATGTCTCGTTCGGCAATGCCGTGGCGGCGGCCTCGATCGCGCAGGTGCATCGCGCGCAAGTGAAGGCCGAGAACGGCTTGAAGTTTGTCGCTGTGAAAGTGCTGCGGCCGGGCATCGAACGGCGCTTTCGCATCGATCAGGACGCGTTCGCCTACGCCGCGCAAAAAGCGGAAAGCCTTTCGGCGGAGGCGCGCCGGTTGCGCCTCGTCGAGACCGCGGAGACGTTGCGCCGGTCGATGGCGCTTGAAATGGATCTGCGGCTCGAAGCCGCTGCGCTTTCGGAGATGGCGGAGAATACCAAGGAAGATCCGGATTTCCGGGTGCCCACGATTGACTGGGACCGCACTACCAAGGAAGTGCTGACGCTGGAATGGATCGACGGCACGCATCTGTCGGATCACGCGGCCTTGCTGGCCAAGGGCTTCGACCTGAAAGAGATCGCGCGCGCGGTGATCCAGAGCTTTCTGCGGCATGCCCTGCGCGACGGCTTTTTCCACGCCGATATGCATCCGGGAAACCTGTTCGTGGACGAAGAAGGCCGGATCGTTGCGGTCGATTTCGGCATCATGGGCCGGCTTGGACCGAAGGAGCGCCGGTTCCTCGCCGAAATCCTGTACGGCTTCATTACCCGCAATTATCGCCGCACCGCAGAGGTGCATTTTGAAGCGGGCTATGTGCCTTCGCATCACTCGGTCGACGATTTCGCGCAGGCTATCCGCGCCATCGGCGAGCCGATTCACAATCGCGCCGCCGACGAAATCTCGATGGCGAAGCTGCTCATGCTGCTGTTCGAGGTGACCGGGCTGTTCGACATGCGCACGCGCCCGGAATTGCTGCTGCTGCAAAAGACCATGGTGGTGGTGGAAGGCGTGGCACGCTCGCTCGATCCGAAGCTCGACATGTGGAAGACGGCCGAGCCGGTGGTGCGCGAATGGATCGAGCGCCATCTTGGTCCGGTCGGAAGGGTCGAGGGAGCGGCGGAAGGCGCAATGGAGATCGGCCGCTTCATGGGTGCGGTGCCTGGACTGCTGTCGCGCGGCGCTGTGCTGATCGAGCAACTCGATGCCGCGACCCGAAACGGCATCGTACTGGCCCCGGAGACAGTCGCCGATATCGGACGCGCCGAAGCGCGAAGGAGCCGCTGGACCGCCGCCGCTTTGTGGGCGATCGCCGGATTGCTTGCCTATATCGCGTGGGCGGTACGGTGAGGCGCGGCGCCGTTAACCACGATCGCTGCGAGCGGCGCCTTGTTTCGGCGGCTGCCGCCGATATGTGTTAACGGTTGAGGCATCGGCGTAGCGTTCAATGACCGGCAATCGCATCCTCCTGATCATCGGCGGCGGCATCGCGGCCTATAAGTCGCTGGACCTGATCCGGCGCCTGCGCGAACGCGGCGCTTCCGTGCGCTGTATCCTCACCAAAGCCGGACATGAATTCGTGACGCCGCTGTCGGTCGGGGCGCTGTCAGGCGAACGCGCCTTCACCGACCTGTTCGATCCGCAGAGCGAATTCGATGTCGGACACATCCGGCTCGCGCGCGACACTGACCTTGTAATCGTGGCACCGGCAACCGCCGACCTGATCGCGAAAATGGCGAACGGCCATGCCGACGATCTCGCGAGCGCGGTGCTGCTCGCAACCGACAAGCCGGTGCTGCTCGCCCCCGCGATGAACCCGCTCATGTGGAGCAACCCGGCAACCCGCCGCAACGTCGCGCAGGTCACCGCCGATGGTGCGCGTCTGATCGGTCCCAATGCCGGCGAGATGGCGGAAAGCGGCGAAGCCGGCACCGGGCGCATGGCGGAGCCGATCGAAATCGCTGATGCAGCGGCGCATCTGCTCGCGGGCGCATCCGCCGCGAAGCCGCTCACCGGCAAACGCATCCTGATCACGTCCGGGCCGACCTATGAGCCGATCGACCCGATCCGCTATATCGCCAACCGCTCCTCCGGCAAACAGGGCCATGCGATCGCGGCAGCAGCAGCAGCAGCTGGCGCGCATGTGACGCTCGTGTCCGGGCCGGTACACGTGCCCGATCCTGTAGGCGTGAAGCCGATCCGGGTCATCACCGCGCGCCAGATGCTGGAGGCGGTCGAGCACGGATTGCCGGCCGACGCCGCGATTTTCGCAGCCGCCGTTGCTGATTGGGGAGTGGCGAAAGCCGAGACCCAGAAAATCAAGAAGACCAAGACCGGTGCGCCGACCTTCGCGCTAAAGGAGAATCCCGACATCCTCGCGACCGTGGCGAAATTGAAAAGCGGCCGGCCGCAGCTCGTGATCGGATTTGCCGCTGAGACCGAGAAGGTGATCGAGCACGCGCAGTCGAAGCTGAAGCGCAAGGGCTGCGACTGGATCGTGGCCAATGACGTTTCGCCGCCCACCGGCGTGATGGGCGGCGACCGCAACACCGTGCATCTCGTGACCGCTGCAGGCGTCGAGTCCTGGCCCTCGCAATCAAAGGACGAAGTCGCCCGTACCCTGATCGCGCGGGTCGCCGCCGCGCTGAATGGACCCGCGCGGTGAGCACGATCGAAGTTCAGGTTATCCGGCTGCCGCATGGCACCGGACTTCCCCTGCCCCAATACCAGTCCTCACAGGCCGCAGGGCTCGATCTTGTCGCCGCCGTACCGAAAGAGGCACCGGTCACGATCCTGGCCGGCCGATCTGCCATGATCCCGACCGGCATCGCGTTCGCCCTGCCGCCGGGCTTTGAAGGACAGGTGCGTCCGCGTTCGGGGCTTGCCGCCACGCACGCCGTTACCGTCCTGAACTCCCCAGGCACGATCGATGCGGATTATCGAGGCGAGGTCGCGGTTTTGCTGATCAACCACGGCACCGAATCGTTTTCCGTCACCCGCGGAATGAGAATTGCGCAGCTCGTGATCGCCGCCCACACGCGAGCCGATCTGGTTTTGGTGGAAAAGCTAGCCGACACCGAGCGCGGAAGTGGAGGATTCGGCTCTACCGGCACGAAAAGTGTCGATTCCGCGAGCTAGGGCTGGACAGCGCCATCTAATTTACTACCGTTATGGAACATAACCACCATGACGATGAGTGATTGGGAATGCCGCTGCTGTCTCGGAAAGGCATCTTGGCCATTGCAGCGGTGATTGACGTCGCCATCAATTCGGACGTCCGCCCGGTATCGGCGAAGGCCTTGGCATCGCGACACGGACTGCCGCCGCGTCATCTCGAGCCGGTTCTGCAGGCTTTGGTCCACGAGGGGATTTTGCGGGGCGTGCGCGGCCCTCGCGGCGGCTACGAACTGGGACGAGATCAGGCCGAGATCACCGCCAATGAAATCCTGCGGGCGGCGGTCACGGTGGACGACACCTTCGGCGGCCCGCCACAAGGCTTCCGCTGGTGGTCACAGTGGTGATCCCGGCGCTCGCCCAGGCCGAACGCGCCTTTGCGGCCACTCTCGGCGCCATCAAACTCGACGACCTCATCAAGCGCGCCGAGAAGGCCAAGCTGGCCTGAGATCTCCGTGACGTTCACGATCTGGACTCTTACCGCTGCGCGCACGTTCCGGGTAAAGTCGAATGATTCGGGTCGCGGACGCGCGATCCTGGTGTCGCGATCCGAGAGTTTTGCGTCCGGACATGACCATGCCGGTTCCTTCCGCTTCCGGACACAGTGTCCAGCGGCCAGCCGGCATTGGGGGAACGGGTATGCAGGAATGAATTCGGACGACCGGCGGCGTCCATTGCGCCGATTCGCTGCGCGGCGGATTTCTCGCATTGCGCGCAATCGCGATCACTGCCCTCGCCGTTGTGCCCTCCGCCGCGGCCCGCGCGCAGGCTGTGGCGCCTGTCAATGTCGAACTCTATCTCAACGCCTTCGCCAACCTGGATCGCCACGAAATGGCGGCACTCGGGCTGACGCTCGGCATCCTGCTGTTCGCAGTAGTCACCTCCATCATGCTGGTGCGCACGCGCCAGCGCGCCGCAGCATCCGAGATCGCCTCGCGCGACGAGATCGGCAAACTGACCGCCGAGATCGACCGCGTGAACGCGTTGCTGCTCTCCGAGCCGCAGATCGTGGTCGCCTGGGCGGCGGGATCGGACGAGCCCGACATCGTCGGCGACGTGACGATCGTGACACTTTCGACCATGCCGCAGCGCGTGCTCGCATTCGGATCGTGGCTGCCGCCCGAACAGGCGCAGATCATGGAGCAAGCTGCAGGGCGGCTGCGCGCCAGTGGCGAGAGCTTTGCCATGACGCTGAACACGCTCGGCAGCAAGACGATCGAGGCAGAAGGCCGTGCGATTGGCGGGCGGGCGGTGATGCGGCTGCGCGATGTCAGCGGCATAAAAGGCGAGCTTGCGGCGCTGAGCGCGCGCCATGACGGGCTGCTCAACGACATGACCGCGCTCCGCATCCTGATCGACTCGCTGCCATTCCCGGTCTGGGCGCGCGATCGCGAAGGCAGGCTCGATTTCGTCAACGCGGCTTATGCAGGCGCCGTCGAAACGCGCGAGCCGTCGGAGGCGGTCGAGCGCAATCTCGAATTGCTCGACCGTTCGGCGCGCGACGAAGCCGCTAGGATGCGCGAAGGCGGCAAGCCCTATCGCGGCCGCGTTCCGGCTGTCGTCGCAGGCGCGCGCCGCATCTTCGACGTGGTCGAAGTGCCGACCCGGGGCGGCAGCGCGGGCGTCGGCATCGACGCGACCGAGGTGGAAAGTGTCCGCGCCGAAATGGCGCGTATGGTGGATGCGCATCGCCGCACGCTCGACCAGCTCGCGACCGGCGTGGCAATTTTCGGCGCCGAACAGACGCTGCGCTTCTACAACGCCGCCTATCGCGCGCTGTGGGATCTCGACGCTGCCTATCTCGAACACGGCCCGACCGATTCCGCCCTGCTTGACCGGCTGCGCGCCGCTCGCAAGCTCCCCGAGCAGCAGGATTTCCGCAACTGGAAAAACCAGTTGCACCAAGCCTACCGCGCCCTCGAAGCGAAAGAGGACATGTGGTATCTGCCGGACGGCCGCACGCTCCGGGTCGTCACCACACCCAATACCGAAGGCGGCGTCACCTACCTGTTCGACGACGTAACCGAACGGCTCGATCTCGAACGCCGATTTGACGCCCTGATCCGCGTGCAAGGCGAAACGCTCGACAATCTAGCCGAGGCGGTTGCCGTGTTCGCAAGTGACGGACGGCTGCGACTGCACAATCCGGCCTTCCAGCAATTGTGGAAATTGCCGCCGGAGGCGCTGGCCGAGCGTCCGCACATCGAGGCAGTCATTGCCTGGTGCGCGCCGTTGCAACCGGAGGATCACACGCTGCGCGCGCTCCGCCAGGCCGTCACATCAATCGGCCAGCGCGATGCGGTCAAGGGCCGCCTCGAACGCCGCGATAGCAGCGTGGTTGATCTCGCGACACTACCGCTGCCCGACGGCGCGACCCTTGTCACCTTCCAGGACGTGACCGACACGGTGAATGTCGAGCGCGCGTTGCGCGAGCGCAACGAGGCGCTGGAGACCGCCGATCAGATCAAGATCGATTTCCTGCATCACGTCTCCTACGAATTGCGCTCGCCGCTCACCAACATCATCGGCTTTGCGCATTTCCTCGGCGACCCCTCGACCGGTCCGCTCACCGACCGGCAGTCGGAATATCTCGGCTACATCACCGTCTCGACCAATGCATTGCTGGCGCTGATCAACGATATTCTCGATCTCGCCACCATCGATGCCGGCGCCATGACGCTCAATCTCGGGCTCGTCGATATTCGAAAAACCATGGAAGGAGCGGCCGAGGGCATCCGCGACCGGCTGATCAAGGACCGCATCGCCCTCGACATCGAGTCGCCAGCGGATATCGGCATGTTCTCGGCGGACGAGCGGCGCGTGCGGCAAATCCTCTATAATTTGCTCTCCAATGCGGTCGGCTTTTCCCCGGCCGGCTCGAAAGTCCAGCTCAGCGCGCAGCGAAGCGAGAGTTCCGTCGTGTTTGCGGTCACCGACCAGGGCCCCGGCATCCAACCCGAGATCAAAGATCGCATTTTCGAACGGTTCGAGACCCATCCGCACGGCTCGCAGCATCGCGGCGCGGGCCTGGGACTTTCCATCGTGCGCTCCTTTGTGCAATTGCATGGCGGCTCGGTCGAGATCAAATCCGCCGTCGGCCAGGGCACCACCGTCACCTGCGTGTTCCCGATCCAGCCGGCGGTGGAAAAGGTCGCGGCGGCCTGACCTGATATGCCCTCTTCGCCCGGCGTCTCCCGTTTCGAACTCGTTCTTGAAGATGAGGCGGCTACGCAACGCTTCGCATCCGACATTGCCCATGCACTGGAGCCGGGTGACTTCGTGACGCTGTCCGGCGATCTCGGCGCCGGCAAGACGACTTTCGCGCGTGCACTCATTCGCTCGCTCGCGAGCGATCCCGCGATCGCGGTGCCGAGCCCTACCTTCACGCTGATGCAGCTTTACGAACTGCCACGCTTCACGCTGGTGCATGCCGATCTGTACCGGCTCACAACACCGGACGAGCTTGCCGAACTCGGACTGGAAGACCATTCCGAACAGGGCGTGGTGCTGATGGAATGGCCGGATCGCGCCGGCAACAGGCTGCCGGACGATCGCATCGACATCGCCTTGTCGCTGTCGTCGAAGCATCCGCTTGAGCGTCGCGACGTCGTCGTGACGGGTCATGCTGCGCTGGCGCAGCGCATTCGGCGCATCGCTGCGCTCCGCAACTTTCTGCACACGTCCGGCTTTGCGCTCGCCGAACGCAAGCGTATGCAGGGGGATGCCTCCACCCGCGTCTATGAGCGGCTCGCTCTAAACGGCAAGCCCGCCATCCTGATGAATGCACCGCGTCGGCCGGATGGGCCGCCAGTGCGCGACGGCAAGCCATACAGCGCGATCGCCCGTCTCGCCGAGGATGTACGCCCCTTTGTTGCCATGGCAGACGGCTTGCGCGCCATCGGCTTCTCCGCACCGGAAATCTTCGCCGCCGACCTTGAGCACGGCTTCCTGCTGCTGGAGGATTTCGGCCACGAAGCATTCGTAACAGCCTCGCCGCCGGCGCCGGTCGAGCAACGTTACGCGGAGGCTGCCGACCTGCTCGCGGCCCTGCATGCGATGAAAGTGCCGGCCGGTTTGCCGCTGCGCGGCGAAGCTGCCTACGCCATTCCGCCCTATGACCGCGCGGCGTTTCTGATTGAAGCCGAATTGCTGCTCGACTGGTACGTTCCGCATCGCGGGCTGCCGCTGGACGAGAGCGGCCGCGGAGAATTCCGTGCGCTGTGGACGCAGGCTCTGGCTCCGGCGATCGCGGGCCAGCAAACCTGGGTGCTGCGCGACTTCCATTCGCCGAACTTGATCTGGCTGGCACAGCGGCGTGGCATTGCGCGCGTTGGCCTGCTCGATTTCCAGGACGCCGTCATCGGGCCCACCGCCTACGACGTGGCCTCGTTGCTGCAGGACGCGCGGGTCGACGTGCCGGAGAATCTCGAACGCGAATTGTTGGCGCGCTATGTCCGGCGTCGCGTGGAGACCGATGGCGCATTCGACGCGACCGCATTCTCTCAGCTCTACGCCACCATGGCGGCCCAACGCGCCACCAAGATCCTCGGCATTTTCGCGCGCCTCGATAAGCGCGATGGTAAGCCGCAATATCTCCGTCACATGCCGCGCGTATGGCGCTACCTGCAACGTGCCCTCGCCCATCCCGCGCTCCACCATCTCGCCCGCTGGTACAAGAGCAACGTGCCGGCTTTCGACAGGCTGTGATACAGGCATAAGGACTGGGGTGATTCAGATGGCAGGGGTGGTTCCGAAAACGGCGATGGTGCTTGCCGCGGGTTTTGGCGAGCGCATGCGCCCGCTCACAGCGACCATGCCGAAGCCGCTGGTGAAGGTCGCGGGCCGGCCGCTCCTGGATTATGTGCTCGACAAACTCGCACAGGCCGGCGTCACGACCACCGTCGTCAACGTGCATTATCTCGCCGATCAGATCGAAAAGCATGTCGCGGGACGAAAGAAGCCGCGCATCGTCATCTCCGACGAACGCGAGGCGCTGCTCGATACCGGCGGCGGCATCGTCAAGGCATTGCCGCTGCTCGGAAAGGCGCCGTTTTTCCTGGTTAATTCTGACAGCATCTGGCTCGACGGGGTGCATGAAAATCTCGGACGGCTCGCGGCCGCCTTTAATCCGGCACGCATGGACGCGCTGCTGCTGCTCGCGCCGGCCACCACTTCCATCGGCTATTCCGGGCGCGGCGATTTCGCGATGGCGCCGGACGGACGACTGCGCGCTCGGGCCGAGCGTGAAGTGACGCCCTTTGTCTATGCGGGGGCCGCAATCCTCTCTCCGCGACTATTCGACAATGCGCCGCAGGGCAAGTTCTCGCTAACCAGGCTGTTCGATCGCGCAACCGAGGCCGAGCGATTGTTCGGGCTGCGGCTCGACGGGGTCTGGATGCATGTCGGCACCCCCGACGCCATCGTGCTCGCGGAAGACGCAATTCTGGCGAGTGTGGCATAGAGACCGTCGTTCGCGGTTAGCAACTTCGTTGTCGGCAAAAAACATACTCGCCCTAAGGTTGCCGTCTGCGCTATGACGCGGCCATGTCCGTGCCCGCCCCCCGCCTGTTCAGCATCCCGCCTTCCGCGCCTTTCCTGCCGACGCTGATCACGGCGCTTGTGGAAGGCCGGCTGATCGAGGGATTTCCGGGCTCGTCCGATCCGCTGGAGCTTGCGCAAGCAACCCTCTATCTGCCGACGCGGCGTGCCTGCCGGCTCGCGCAAGACGTTTTCCGCAAGGCTCTGGGGACCGAGGCCGCGATCCTGCCGCGCATCGTGCCGATCGGCGACATCGACGAAGACGAGATCGTGTTCGCCGAAATTGCCGCGGGCGCTCTGGCGCAGGAGGCGCTGGCGCTGCCGCGTGCGATCGACGGCTTTGAACGAAAAGCCTTGCTGGCGCGGCTGATAGCAGCTTTCGCGAAGGCCCGCGGTCTGCAAGGCGACGCCGGATTGTCCCTAATCGCGAATTCGCCGGCGGCCATCTTTGCGCTCGCAGGCGAACTCGCGCGCCTGCAGGACGACATCATCACGCGCGCGGTCGACTGGGCGGAGCTCGACAAGCTCGTACCGGGCGAGATGGACGACTATTTCAAGATCACGCTCGAATTCCTGCAACTTGCCCACAAGCAATGGCCGGCAATGCTGGCTGAGCGTGAGGCGATCGACGCCGCCACCCGCCGCGATCAGCTGATCGATGCGGAAGCCAAACGACTGCAACGCGCGGACGGCGGCCCGGTGATCGCTGCGGGCTCGACCGGCTCGATGCCCTCGACCGCAAAGCTGCTTGCGAGCACCGCACGACTACCGAACGGCGCCGTGGTTTTGCCGGGGCTCGATTTCGATCTCGATACCGAAAGCTGGAACGCAATCGGCGACGGCGAGCATGGACCGGCCTATGGCCATCCGCAATTCTCCATGCAGGCGCTGCTGCAGCGGCTTGAAGTAACGCGCGAAGCTGTCAGCGAGCTTGGCACGCGTGCGGCTTACGGCCGCGAAATGCTGCTGTCGGAAGCGTTGCGGCCAGCCGCCGCAACCGATCGCTGGCAGACCCGCCTGAAAGAGGCGGCCTTCGAGCGGCAAAAACAGACCGCACTTGCGGGCATCACGCTTATCGAGGCGGCGAACCCGGAAGAGGAATCGCTCGCCATCGCAATCGCGCTGCGCGAGGCGGTGAGCGACGCCTCGTCGCAAAGCGCGACGCGTACCGCCGCCCTGATCACACCTGATCGCGCGCTGGCGCGCCGCGTGCTTGCGGCGCTGGCGCGCTGGAACGTGCCGGTGGACGATTCCGGTGGCGACGCTCTCTCCGACACCCGCGCCGGCATTTTCGCAAGGCTCGCCGCGGAGGTGGCGTTGCAGGGCTGCGAGCCGGTGACGCTGCTGGCTTTGCTTCGCCATCCGCTGTGCCGGCTCGGCGGACATGAATTCTCGCATCTGCCGGCCGTGGCCAACTTGGAACGCGCGATCCTGCGGGGGCCGCGGCCTCGCGCCGGCGCCGATGGGCTGCTGCACGCTCTGGCTACGTTCCGCAAATCTCACGACACGCTGCATCGCAGCGACCCGCGCCGGACATTGACCGACGCCGATCTCGATCTCGCTGTCGCGCTGGCTGAAAAGTTGAAAGCCGCGCTTGAGCCGCTCGCCGGCGTCAAGGCGCCGTTACCGCTGCTCGACTTCGCAATCCGGCACCATGCAGTGTCCGCGGCGCTATCGCTCGATCACAAAAGCGATCACACAGCGTTTGCCGATCGTGACGGCGAAGTTTTGGCTGCTTCGTTTCAGACGATTGTCGATAGCGGCGCGGACCTTGCAGTTTCTCCGTACGATTATCCGGAGTTGTTTCGCGCCATCGCCTCCGAGCGCATGGTACGCCGGCCGGGCGCGCCCGGTGCGCGCGTGCGCATCTATGGTCCCCTTGAAGCGCGCCTCCAGGACGCCGACCGGGTGGTGCTGGGCGGCCTGGTCGAGAGCGTGTGGCCGCCGGAACCGCAAAGCGATCCATGGCTCAATCGGCCGATGCGTCAGCAGCTCGGGCTCGATCTTCCGGAACGACGCATCGGCCTGTCGGCGCATGACTTCGCGCAAAGCCTCGGCGCGAAGGAAGTGCTGCTGTCCTATCCGGCGAAGCGCGAGGGCACGCCGGTCGTAGTCTCGCGTTTCGTGCAAAGGCTTTCGGCGGTCGCAGGTCAGCCCGACTGGGAGGCGGTGAAGAAGCGCGGCGACTATTATCTGAAGCTCGCGCGCAGCCTCGACGCGCCCGCAGAAATAAAGCCGGCCGTGCGGCCTGCGCCGACGCCACCACTCGTCGCGCGGCCGAGGCAATTGTCGGTCACCGAGATCGAGGACTGGCTGCGCGATCCTTATTCGATCTATGCCAAGCGCATTCTGAAATTGCAGGCGCTCGATCCGGTCGACACCCCGCCCGGCGCGCGCGATCGGGGCACGGTGATCCATAAAGCCATCGGCGATTTCACGGTGAAATTCGCAAGCGGCCTGCCTGCCGACCCCTATGCGGAGCTGATCGCGCTTGGACGCGAGGCGTTCGCTCCGCTGATGGATTATCCGGAGGCCGAGGCATTCTGGTGGCCGCGCTTCGAGCGCATCGCTCGCTGGTTCGTCGAATGGGAGGTGGCGCGGCGGAGACTTGTGCAAGCTGTGTATGCCGAAACCGGCGGCGAAATGAAAGTGTCCGACGATTTCCTTTTGACTGCGCGAGCCGACCGCGTCGACTTGATGACGGACGGCTCGCTTGCCGTGCTCGATTATAAGACCGGCCAGCCTCCGACCGCAAAGCAGGTCAAGTCCGGGCTATCGCCGCAACTCACCTTGCAGGCTGCGATGCTGCGGCATGGCACTTTCAGGAACGTGGTCGTTCGCGGCAAGGCTTCCGTTTCAGAGCTGCTCTATTTGCGGCTGTCCGGCGGCGATCCGGGCGGGAAACCTGAGCCGCGGGAATTCGATGAGTCGACCGTGGACGAGGAAGCCGACAAGGCGCTTGCACGGCTGAAAGAGGTGGTCGCGCGATTTGCATCGGTCGAGCAACCCTATCTCTCGTTCTCGCGCCCGATGTTCTTTGGTCGAAGCTACGGCGATTACGACCATCTGGCACGCGTCAAGGAATGGTCGGCCTCCGGCGGCGAGGGCGAAAGCGAATGAAAGCGCGTCCCGACGTTCCGCCCGCCGTCAGTGCGCGCCAGCACGAGGCTTCCGATCCGGAGGTCTCGGCCTGGGCCTCGGCCAATGCCGGCTCCGGCAAGACCCATGTGTTGACCCAGCGCGTGATCAAGCTGCTGCTGCGCGGCGAGGACCCGGCCAAAATCCTCTGCATCACCTTCACCAAGGCCGCTGCCGCCACGATGGCGACGCGTGTATTCGACACGCTCGCACAATGGACGGCATACGATGACGCGGCGCTCGACAAAGCGATTGCGGATATCGGCGCTGTGCCCGACGCCCAAGTGCGGAAGCGCGCGCGGCAGCTCTTTGCGCTCGCGCTGGAGACCCCCGGCGGGTTGAAGGTGCAGACCATCCACGCCTTCTGTACGCGGCTTCTGCATCAGTTCCCGTTCGAAGCCGGAATCGGCGCGGGCTTCGAAGTGCTGGACGACGCGACACAGTCGGAAATGCTGGAGACGCTTTCGCTCGAAGTGATGCTGGAGGGTGCCGCGAATCCGCAAACGCCGCTCGGGCGCGCGCTTGCCGTCTCCATCCGCGCCGCCGCCGACCAGACTTTTCAGGGGCTGATCCGCGAGGCAGTCGGAAGACGCGACGAGATTACCGAATGGGTCGCACGCGCGGGCTCGGTAAATAATGCGGTCGCCGAATTGTCGGATGCGCTCGGTATCGATGCGAACGAAAGCGCCGACGCCCTGCTCGAGCGCGTCCTGGCGGAAGCAGCGATCGCGCATCCCGAATGGCCTGATCTTGCGAATGTGCTTGTCGCCGGCGGCAAGACTTATGCGGAGCGCGCAGACAACCTCAGGCTGGCACGCGATCGTCTTTCCGATTACATTGGAGTTTTCTGCACCAAGAGTCGCGAGCGACGAAAAAATCTTATTACCAAGGCGCTTCGCGATGCCCACCCTGATTGGGCGAACCGTCTCGAACAGGAGCAGGATCGCGTCTGCCATCTTCTCGGATTGCAGCGCGCTGCCGAGTGCCGTGATCGCACCCGTGCGCTCGTCACCGTCGCGCATGAAGTGATCAACCGCTATCGCGCTGCCAAGATGCGGCGCGGCATGCTCGACTACGATGACCTGATCGACCGCACACTCGCTCTGTTCCGGCGCACCTCGGCGGCATGGGTGCTCTACAAGCTCGATCTCGGCATCAACCATATCCTGCTCGACGAGGCGCAGGACACGAGCCCAAAGCAATGGGAGATCGTACAGACGCTGGTCAGCGAATTCGTGGCGGGCGCCGGCGCGCGCGGTAGCAAGAGGCGGACTCTGTTTGCGGTCGGCGACGACAAGCAGTCGATATTCTCGTTTCAGGGCGCGGCACCGGAAAAATTCGGTGCGATGCGCGGCCAATTCAGGGGCGCCTTCACGGCAGCCGAGCTCGAATGGCGAGACGTGTCTCTGCTTACGTCGTTCCGATCGAGCGAGATTGTGTTGCAGGCGGTCGATGCGGTGTTCGGCCGCGAAATCGCGTTTCGTGGGCTTTCATCCGATCGCACGCCGACCGTGCACGAGCACTTGCCCGGCGCGCTGCCGGGCAACGTCGAAATCTGGCCGCTGGAGGTTGCCGATCCCAAACGCGATCTCACGGGCTGGGACGCCCCCTTCGATCTTGCGAGCGAAACAAGTCCCCAGGTCCGCCTCGCCGAACGGATCGCGAGGCATGTCGCGATCTGGCGTAGCAAGGGCGGCAAGCCGGGCGACGTGTTGATCCTCGTGCGACAGCGCGGCAGCCTGTTCGAGCAGATCATCCGTGCGCTCAAGGAGGCCGGCATCCCGGTGGCGGGCGCCGATCGCATGGTGCTCACCGAGCACATCGCGATCATGGATCTGATCGCTCTCGCCGATGCGCTGCTGCTGCCGCAGGACGATCTTGCGCTTGCGGCCGTTCTGAAAAGCCCGCTCTTTGGAATGACCGAAGAGCAATTGTTCAACATCGCCTGGAACCGTGGCGCACTGTCACTGCGCGCGGCGCTGTTCGGTAAGGCGAATGATTACGCGGAAGCCGCTGACCTTCTCAACAATTTGACCGACGCCGCCTTGCTCGAAAGCCCGTTCACTTTCTATACGCGGCTCCTTGGGCCCGGTGGAGGCCGCAAGCGCATCCTCGCGCGGCTCGGCATGGAAGCCAATGACGCGCTCGACGAATTTCTCAACCTCGCGCTCGACTATGAAAAGCGCGAGACGCCGTCGCTGCAGGGCTTCATCGCATGGCTGCGGGCGGCGAGCGCCGAAGTGAAGCGCGACATGGAACTGGGGCGCGACGAAGTGCGCGTGATGACAGTGCACGGCGCCAAGGGCCTCGAAGCCAACACCGTGATCCTCGCCGACACTACGAAGAAACCCGAAGGGCATCACTCGCCGAGGCTGCTCGCGCTAGACCTTTCGGGCGGCGCCGGCCTCGTCTGGGCGGGCAAAAAAGATTCCGAAGCAGAGGCGGTCGAAGCCGCGCGCAAAGCCGCAATCGAGCAGCAGGCAAACGAGTATCGTCGGCTCCTTTATGTCGCGATGACGCGCGCGGAGCGCAGGCTCGTGATCTGCGGCACATCGGGGGCACCGAACAAGGACGGTAGCCTCCCGATCCCGGACGAATGCTGGTACCGACTGATGGCGGATGCGCTCGTGGAGGGCGAAGCCAGCCTGTCGATCGAGGTCGATGCCGAGGACGGCATGGGCAAGATCCACCGCTATCGGAAATCGCAGCCGCATCATCATGCGGCGGAAGCCGAGCCCGGCAACGTGCCGGAAGCGGCCAAAGCGCCCGCATGGCTGCATCAGCCGGTCGCGGCCGATGCGCCACATTCGAAGGCGATCTCGCCATCCGATTCCGGCGAAACCGATGCGCGGCGCGCCGGCGGCGAACTCGAACGCGAACAGGCTCTGGAGCGTGGCCGGCTGATGCACCGGCTGATCCAGTCGCTGCCGGATATCCCGCCGAAGCGCCGGCAAGAGGCAGCGCAGGAATTTCTGAACCGTAATACCAAAAAGCTGGCCGTGCAGGACCGAGACGGCATCGCCACGCAGGCGCTGGCGCTCCTTGCCGATCCGCTTTTCGCGAGCCTGTTCGCGCCCGGCAGCCGTGCCGAAGTGCCGCTCGTCGGCACCCTGCCCCGCACCGGCCTTCCGCCTTATGCCGTCACCGGACAGGTCGACCGGCTGCTGGTCACGCCTTCCGAGGTGCTCATAGCCGATTACAAGACCAATCGCCCTGCGCCGGCCAATCTGGAGGGCGTACCCCGCGCCTATAGGCGCCAGCTCGCGCTATACCGTGCGCTCCTGCAGAGCATTTATCCCGGCCGGGCCGTGCGGGCGGCCCTTGTCTTCACCGAAACCCCGCTTTTGCTGGAGATTCCGCAAACCGCGCTGGATACGGAACTGGCAACCCTCACCGGCGCGTGAGGAAGGCTTGACCGCGGGGGGGCGCATTCCTACGTTCCCGGCCCTGACACATCCGCAATAGACTGCGATTCGAGAGGTGCCTTATGGCCGTTGGAAAAGTATCGGACGCGACATTCGAGAGCGAAGTCTTGAAAGCCAGCGGTCCGGTGGTGGTGGATTTCTGGGCGGAATGGTGCGGCCCGTGCCGCATGATCGCGCCGGCGCTGGAGGAAATCCAGACCGCGTTGGGCGAGAAGGTCAAGATCGTGAAGCTCAATGTTGACGAGAATCCGGGCGTGGCGTCGAAATACGGCATCATGTCGATCCCGACGCTGATGATCTTCAAGAACGGCGAACTTGCATCGCGCCAGGTTGGCGCGGCGCCGAAGGCGAAGCTCGAGCAGTGGATCACCGCTTCGGCCTGATTTTATACGGACGCGATTGGGAAAAACGGCCGGCTCGCGTCGGCCGTTTTTGTTTTCGCGGCTACTCACTCAGGCTTGATGTTCAGTTCCTTGATGATGTCGCCCCAGCGCTTGGTTTCGGCGGCGGCGAAATCGCCAAACTCCTGCGGGGTCGAGGGCCGAACCTCGAAGCCGAGCGCCTCGAACTTGTCCTTGAACACCGGCGAGTTGATGATCTTCACCAGCTCCTTATTGAGCCGGTCGATGATCGGCTGCGGCGTACCGGCATTGGTATAGAGCCCGCTCCAGATCGAGCTCACGACAGCGGGGTAACCGAGTTCGGCCATCGTCGGGACGTCCGGCAATTGCTTCAGGCGTTTGTCGGTCATCGCGGCGACTGCGCGCAGCTTGCCGGCCTGCAGGAACGACAATACGTCCGAGATCGACGGGAACATGATGTCGAGTTGTCCGCCCAGCATGTCATTCAGCGCCGGGCCTTGCCCGCGATAGGGAATGTGCAGCATCTGCGTGCCGGTGGCGCGCTTGAACAATTCTCCGCCGAGATGGGTCGGCGAGCCGGTGCCGGACGAGCCGAAATTCGCCTTGTCGCCCGCCGCCTTCAGCTTCTCGATCACTTCCTTCAGCGACTCGTTCTGGAATTTCAGCCCCGGCACGACGACCTGCGGATAGATCGTCACCAGCGTGATCGGCGCAAAATCCTTCACCGGATCGTAGGGCAGCTTCGCATAGAGCGAAACGTTACTTGCATGTGTGCCGGTCGTCGCCATGAACAGGGTGTAGCCGTCGGGCTGCGCGCGTGCTGCTTCCGACGCGCCGATATTGCCGCCGGCGCCCGGCTTGTTTTCGATCACCACCGGCTGTCCCAACGCCTTCGACAATTCGTCGGCAATCACGCGGGTCTGAACGTCGGCGCTGCCGCCGGCAGGAAACGGCACGACGATACGAAGCGGCCGGCTCGGCCAGTCCTGGGCGGAGGCGGCAGCGGGGGCTCCTGCGAAAAGCAAGGCTGCGAGAAGCGCACGAAATGCGGTCATGAACTGGAAGCTCCACAAAAAAAGTCGATGGCGATCTGGTTGAAGATTTCAGGCTCGGTGCGCGAGAGCGCATGCCCGCCACGTTTCGCGAAATTCGTTTTCGCATTCGGGATGCGTGCGGCAAAGCCTTCCGAGAAGTAGCGCGGTGTCAGGATGTCATCGTCCGCGCAGACGATTATGGCTGGCATCCTGATGCGATGAAGCTCCGAACGCCGGTCGAAGGCGAGGATGGCGTCGAGCCGGCTCGCCTGTACCGCAGGGTCACCGAGTTGGCGCGCGGCGCTGATCTCTGCCTCGACCAGCGCCTCATGATTGGCGTTGATCCAGTAAGGCGGATACAGCAGCAGCGAGCTGTATTTCGCATAGGCCTCGGTGCCGAGCCCGGCGTGAAGCTGCCGACGCAGGTCGAAGATGCGGCGGCGGTAAGCATCGCCATGTGTCGTGCTGGCATAGATCATCAGCGAGCGAAGCCGATCGGGATGATCGAGCGCGGTTGCAACCCCGATGGCCCCGCCGGTGGAATGGCCGAGATAATGCGCGGAGGCAAGTTCCGCCGCGTCCATGATGGCGATGAGATCGCTCGACATCTGCTCGATCGAGGATACCTTGGTCTTGCTGGATTTTCCGGTGCCACGCTGATCGAACAGATAGAGCGTGAAATGCCGTTCCAGCGCCGCGCGGTTCGGCTGCCAATAGCCGAGCACTCCTCCGAGGCCCGCCGCAAGGATCAGCGGCGGCCCGTTGCCCGAGGTCTCCCAGTAAAGATCGGCGCCGTCATTCTTCGCAAGTGGCATTTTTTGCAACATGTCTCGGATGGTTTGCAAGATCGATGCCGAGCGGCAGATCAGGCAGGAAGCGAATTGTTCCGCGCCAGCACATCGCCCGCAAGATAGAGTGAGCCGCCGATCAGGATGCGCGGTGCCGAAAGCGAAAGCGCCTTGATCGCGGCGAGCGCGGCCTCGACGTTGCTCGCACTCTCGGCCGGTATGCCAAGCTTGTTGGCGGCATCCGCAATCTGGCCCGGTGAAAGGCTGCGCTCGGCATTCGGCACCGGCACGGCATAGAGCCGCAATGCAAGCCCGCTGAAGTGGCGAAGATACCCTTCGAAATCCTTGGTGCCCAACATGCCGACGATCATGATCAAGGGCTTGGGCGCCCGTTCCTCGATATCGGCAAGCGATGCTGCAACCGCGCGACCGCCATCCGGATTATGTCCGCCATCGAGCCAGATCTCGCTATCGGCCGGCGCCAGATGAACCAGATTTCCATGCGTCAGTCGCTGCATGCGCGCCGGCCATTCGGCCTTCACGAGCCCGGTCTCGTAGGCGCGTTGCGGAATTTTCAAACCCGACGCGCGGAGTGCCGCCACGGCGAGGCCGGCATTCACGAATTGATGGCGGCCGATCAGCTTCGGTCCCGGCAGGTCGAGCAGGCCGTCATCATCTTGATAAACCAGACGGCGGTGCTCCTCGCTCGCATTCCAGTGTTCGCCCGCGACCCGAAGCGGGGCACGCACACGTTCGGCCGCGCGTTCGATCACGGCGAGCGCTTCGGGCATCTGCGGACCGATCACCGCGCGCACGCCGCGCTTCAGGATGCCGGCCTTCTCGGCGGCGACGCTTTCGATGCTGTCGCCAAGATAATCGGCATGATCGAGCGAGACCGGAGTGATGACGCTCGTCAGCGGCGCATCCACCACGTTGGTCGCATCGAGCCGCCCGCCCAGCCCTACTTCGAGCAGCAGCACATCTGCCGGGTGGCGCGAGAACAGCAGCAGACCCGCAGCTGTGGTGATTTCGAATACCGTGATTGGATCGCCGCCATTCAGGCGCTCGCATTCTTCCAGCGCCGCGCGCAATTCATCGTCATCTACAAGCTTCCCGCCGCCCTCTGCCGCCAGCCGGAAACGCTCGTTGAAGCGCACGAGATGCGGCGAGGTATAGACATGCACGTCCTGGCCCGCCGCTTCCAGAATCGCGCGCATGAAGGCGATGGTAGAACCCTTGCCGTTGGTGCCGGCAACATGAATGACCGGCGGTAGCTTGCGCTCGGGATGTTCGAGCCGCGCCAGCAAGCTCCACATCCGGTCGAGCGAAAGGTCGATAAGCTTCGGGTGCAGCGCCAGCAGGCGCGTCAGTGTGGAGTCGAGGGCGGTCATGACACGATGGCTAGCACAATCCGCTGGTCCTCGCGAAAGCGAGATCCCAGTTTAGAAAAACTGAATTCCTGTTGGAACCTGTGCTCGCGAACGAGCCGAAATGTATTCAAGCCGGTGCAGCAGCGCCATTCGTTGCCGGCACCGCCGCGCGCCCGGAATTCGGCGCGCCCTTTGTCAGCAGGCGGCAGATGCGGGCGAGCACGGGGCGCAATTCATGCCGGTGCACAACCATATCGACAATGCCGTGCTCTTTCAGATATTCGGCGCGCTGGAACCCGGCCGGTAATTTCTCGCGGATTGTCTGCTCGATGACGCGCGGGCCGGCAAAGCCGATCAGCGCCCCTGGCTCAGCGATATGCACGTCGCCAAGCATCGCGTAAGAAGCGGTGACGCCGCCGGTGGTCGGATTGGTGAGCACGACGATATAGGGTTTCTTCGCCTCACGCAGCAATTCGACGCCCACTGTGGTGCGCGGCATCTGCATCAGAGAGAGGATGCCCTCCTGCATGCGCGCGCCGCCCGATGCCGCGAACATGATGAAAGGTGTGCCCCGCTCGACCGCGGTCTCCAGTCCCTTCACCACTGCCTCGCCGGCCGCCATGCCGAGCGAGCCGCCCATGAAATCGAAATCCTGCACGCCGATCACCACCGGAATGCCCTCGAGCCGGCCGAAGCCAAGCTTGATCGCGTCGTTCATGCCGGTCTTGGCACGCGCATCCTTCAGGCGGTCGGCGTATTTGCGCTGGTCGCGGAACCGGAGCGGATCGATCGGCACTTCGGGCACGCCGACATCGAGCCAGGTCTCACCATCGAACATCGATTTCAGGCGCGCGGCCGCGCCCATGCGCATGTGATAGTTCGAGCCCGGAATGACGAACTGGTTCAATTCCACATCCTTGAAGAAAACGAGCTGACCGGTCTCCGGACATTTGATCCAGAGATTTTCGGGCGTCTCGCGCCGGTTCAGGAACGACCGGATTTTCGGACGGACGACGTTTGAGATCCAGTTCATACGCAACATCACCTATGGTCGGAACCGCCCTGTTTCCAGAGGCGAAAATCAGTCCGCGACAAAGCCGGAAGCCTTCACCACCGGTCCCCAGCGCTCGATATCGGCCTTCACGGTCGCGGCGAACTCGGCAGGCGACTGGTAGGCAGGCTCGTTGCCGAGCGCTGCCAGCTTCTGCACCACATCGGGCGAGCCGAAGGCATTCTTGATCGCTTGATTGAGCTTTGCCACGACATCGGCGGGTGTCTTGGACGGCACCAGCGTCCCGAGCCACGCTTCGATAACAACATTATAGCCGGATTCCTTCATGGTCGGCACATCGGGAAGGAAAGCCGAGCGCTGCGGACTGGTGACGGCAAGCACGCGTATCGTTCCTGCCTTGGCAAACGGCAACGCTTCGCCGACCGGGTTGACGCTCGACGAAACATGGCCGCCGATCAGATCCTGCAAGGCTGGCGCACCACCCTTGTAATGCACCGGTGTCATGTCGACCTTGGATTCCTGCGACAGCATCAATCCGGCGAAATGCGGCGTACCGCCCGCTGCGGTCGTGGCATAAGTGGCGGTCTTCGGATTGGCCTTGCACCATTGCACGAAGTCAGAAAGCGTCTTCACTTCCGGGGGAACCGCAGGACCGACGCTGATGCACAATGCGGACTTGGCGCTGACCGCGACCGGCGTGAAATCGCGCACCAAATCGTAGCTCAGCGAACGGAAGCTGTGCGGATAGACGGTGATCAGGAAATCCGGCGTGAACAGCATCACGCTGCCATCGGCTTCCGCCCCCTTTACGTAATCCACCGCGATGCGGCCGGCGCCACCGACGCGGTTCTCGACGATCGCGCTCGGCGCATAACCGTCCTTCAGCTTCTCGGCCATGAGCCGGGCAAGCACGTCGGTAGAGCCACCGGCGGGAAATGGCACGATGACGCGGGCCGTCTGCTGGATGACTTGCGCCCGCGCAGTTGAGAACGGCGCCTGGCTTGCAAGAAGGCCGGCAGCGGCTCCCTGCATCAACGTCCGACGTGTGAGCATTTGCGTTTTCCTCTCCAGATTTTTTTATTCAGCGGCGACCCGGCGTACCGAGCGCACGCCATCGGCAAGTTCGGAGACCAGCGAGGTTACCGCTTTCACACTGCCCGGCGTAGCGCGTCCCTGCGGATCGAGGCTGTCGCGCAGCCTGTCGATCAGCGCGGAGCCGACCACGACTGCGTCAGCGCCTTGCGCGATCTCGCGCGCATTCTGCGCATTGCGGACGCCGAAGCCGACCGCAACCGGCAATGCCGTGTAGCGCTTGATGCGCGCCACGGCATCCGAGACGCGCGTCGCATTCGGCGTCGCCGAACCGGTGATGCCGGTGATCGAAACGTAATAGACAAAACCTGACGTGTTGGCGAGCACCGCAGGCAAACGCTTGTCGTCGGTGGTGGGGGTTGCGAGCCGGATGAAGTTGATGCCAGCCTTGAGCGCCGGCAGACACAGCTCCTTGTCTTCCTCCGGCGGCAGATCGACGACGATCAATCCATCGACTCCGGCCTGCTTCGCATCGACGAGGAATTTATCGACGCCATAAATATAGATCGGGTTGTAATAGCCCATCAGGACGACCGGCGTGTCGGCTTCTGATTTGCGGAATTCGCGCACAAGCTGCAGCGTCTTTCTCAGCGTCTGCCCGCCCTTCAGCGCACGAAGCCCTGCCGCCTGGATCGCCGGACCGTCCGCCATCGGATCGGTGAACGGCATCCCGATCTCGATCACATCGGCGCCGGCCTTCGGCAGAGCAGAGATGATGGCGAGCGAGGTGTCGTAATCGGGATCACCCGCCATCAGAAAGGTGACAAGACCGGCGCGGCCCTCGCGCGCGAGTTCGCTGAAACGACGATCGATACGCGTGGTCATGTTCAGATCGTCGTCCCCAGATGCTCGGCGACGCTCGCCAGATCCTTGTCGCCGCGGCCGGAAAGGTTAAGCACCATCAGGTGATTCTTCGGCTTCTTCGGCGCTAGCTCGGCAACCTTGGCGAGCGCATGCGCGGGCTCGAGCGCGGGGATGATGCCTTCCAGCTTCGAGCAGAGCTGGAACGCTTCCAACGCCTCCTCGTCGGTGGCGGAGAGAAATTTCACCCGGCCCTGATCGGCGAGCCAGGCATGTTCCGGTCCGATGCCGGGGTAATCGAGTCCAGCGGAAATCGAATGCGCTTCGTTGATTTGGCCGTCCTCGTTCATCAGCAGATAGGTGCGATTGCCGTGCAGCACGCCGGGGCGTCCGCCCGAAATGGACGCCGCGTGCTGGCCGGACGGAATGCCGTGGCCGGCCGCCTCGACGCCGTAGATTTCCACGTCCTTGTCGTCGAGAAAGGGATGAAACAATCCCATCGCGTTCGAGCCGCCGCCGATGCAGGCGATCAGCAAATCCGGCAGCCTTCCTTCGGCGGCCTGCATTTGCGCGCGCGTCTCGTTGCCGATCACGCATTGAAAGTCGCGCACCATCATCGGGTAAGGATGCGGCCCCGCCACTGTGCCGATGCAATAGAAAGTGTCCGCGACATTGGTGACCCAGTCGCGTAACGCCTCGTTCATGGCGTCCTTCAGCGTCTTGGATCCCGACTGCACCGGCACAACGGTTGCGCCCAGCATCTTCATGCGGAACACATTCTGCTTCTGCCGCTCGACATCGACCGCGCCCATGTAGACGACGCAAGGTAGCCCGAAACGTGCGCAGAGCGTCGCGGTCGCAACGCCGTGCATGCCGGCGCCGGTTTCGGCGATAATGCGGGTCTTGCCCATGCGGCGCGCGACCATGATCTGGCCGAGCACGTTGTTCACCTTGTGCGCGCCGGTGTGATTGAGTTCCTCGCGCTTGAAATAGATTTTCGCGCCGCCAAAATGCTGCGTCAGCCGCTCCGCAAAATAGAGCGGCGACGGCCGCCCGACATAATGCGCGAGGTAATGATCCATCTCTTTCTGGAAGCCCGGATCGGCCTTCGCCGCGGCATAGGCTTTTTCCAGTTCCAGGATCAGCGGCATCAGCGTCTCGGCGACAAAGCGTCCGCCATAGATACCGAAATGCCCGTTGTCGTTCGGCCCGGTGCGAAAGGAATTCGGCTGCTGGATGTTCATACGCTGCTCACAACCTTGGCCGCGGACTGCGCCGCTTCCGCCTCGCGCACCGCGCGCACGAATTCCCTGATTTTCGAGGGGTCCTTGACGCCCGGTCCGCTTTCGACCCCGGACGATACATCGACTGCGGGCGCCCGCGTGATCGCCAGCGCCTGCCCGACATTGCCCGGATCGAGCCCCCCGGAAAGCATGAAGGGCAGCCCCGGATCAAGCGCTTTCAGCAGGTTCCAGTCGAACGGCCGGCCGAGCCCACCCGGCCGGGTGGCCTCTTTCGGGGCGCGGGCGTCGAACAGAAGCCAGTTGGCGACGTCCTGATAGGCCGCTGCGGCTGCCAGATCGGTTGCGGTCTCGACCGGCAGCGCCTTCATGACCGGCAGCCCGAAACGGGCACGCAATTCGAAAACCCGCTCCGGCGTCTCCTCGCCGTGAAGCTGAAGCAGGTCCGGCTTCAGGGCAGCGACGATTGCGGCGAAGGTCGCATCGTCGGCATCGACGGTAAGTGCAACTTTCTTCGCCCTGCCCTGCACGCGCTCCCCGAATGCATGGGCGCTGTCAATCTCCACATGCCGCGGAGACGCCGGAAAGAACACGAAGCCGACAAAGTCGGCTTTCGCATCCAGTGCGGCGTCGAGTGCCGGAGCGGTTTTCAGTCCGCAGATTTTGACGAGAGTTGGCATGTGGGTCGGGTTCTAGCGCGCCCTGCTTTGCCTGTCTGCCCTCAGGCCGAAAGCGTCTTCCACACCAGCATCGCCGCGGCCAGGTCCTCGATCGCGCTGCCGACCGATTTGAATAGCGTTATTTGCGCGTCCGATGTGCGGCCCTTCACCTTGCCGCTCACGAGATCGAACAGGTCGCCCTTGATGGCCTTTGCGTCGATGATTTTCTTCTTCAGTGGAACCACGATATCGCCCGCCTCTTTCGCAGCGCCTGCGCGGGTATCGACGAAGATCCGCGCGCGCTTGACCGCCTGATCGTCTGCCTCGCGCATCTTCGGAGTAAAGCCGCCGACCAGATCCAGATGTGTGCCCTTCTTCAGCCAGGCACCCTTGATCAGCGGCTCTGCGGCAAGCGTGGCGCAGCACACGATGTCGGCCTCTCCAACGGTCTGTTCGAGGTCTTCGGCGATATCGACCTCGATGCCGGCCACGGCTACGCCGAAGCCAAGGGAAATGGCGCGTGCTTTCGTCCTGTTCCAGATTGAGACGCGCTTGATCGGCCGCACGCTCGCATGCGCGCGGATCAGATGCGGCGCCAGCGCGCCGGCTCCCACCATCACCAGATGAGACGCATCCTCGCGCGCCAGATAGCGTGCGGCGAGGGCAGAAGCGCAGGCCGTGCGCCATGCGGTGAGCGCGCGCCCGTCCATCATCGCGAGCGGCTCACCGCTCTTGCCGGACAGAAGCAGATATTGCCCATAAACCGACGGCCGCTGCGCCCTCACATTGTCCGGGAAGACCGTGACGATCTTGCAGCCGATGAAGCGCTCCTCGCCCTGATTCCACGCCGGCATGAGCAGCAGCGTCGCATCCGCGCCGTCCTGCGGGATCGTGTGATGATGTCGAACCGGCACCACCATGTCGGATCGGAACGCTTCCGCCAGCGCATCGATGAGCGTTCGATAGCTGAGCGCCTTGTGTATGTCGTCGGCAGAAACGATGCGCATGGCGCGGGAGCGATGCCTCAGTTCGAGGACGGGCGATAGGCGAGCCTCGCCGCACGATCGGGCGATTGCGCGTCCGTCGTGTCGCCGAGCTTGGTATTCAGGCTGTCGATCTCGCGCCGCAAGGCCGCGACATGTGAATGGTGCATGCGCGCAACGCGGCGATGTTTGCCCTGCCGCAGCCAGGCGGCGATGCCGCCGATGATCACCCCGAGAATGACCAGCACGAAGATCAGGGCGAATAGCGGCACGCTGATGGAAGCCGCAGGCTGGTGCGGCGCAAACGGATCGAACGATACCGTCACGATCTCGCGGTTGGCGATCGCGAACATCACGATGACGATCGCGAGCGGCACCAGCACAAGCCAGAAGACAAGCTTTCGAACCATGGTCGACCTAGCCAGATGAAATATTCAAAGTCATTCCGGGGCGAGAACGAAGCTCGCGAACCCGGAATCCAGATGCAGGCGAATTCTTAACTGGATTGCGGATTCGCGCGTTAGCGGCGCGCGCCGGAATGACGGTGGACGAAGGCGGCCTCAATCGTCCTTGTTCAGCCGCTCCCGCATCTCCTTGCCGGTCTTGAAGAACGGCACGGACTTTTTCTCGACCGAAACATGCTCGCCGGTTCGCGGGTTGCGGCCGGTTCGTGCCGGCCGGTTCTTCACCGAAAAGGCGCCGAAGCCGCGCAATTCCACCCGGTCTCCGCGTGCAAGTGCGGCGGTGACCTCGTTCAGGATTGCGTTGACGATGTTCTCCACGTCGCGCTGATAGAGATGAGGGTTCTGGCCCGCAATCTTCGTCACCAAATCCGACTTGATCATTCTCGCCGCCCGGTCCTGCCGCTGGCGCCAACGGCTCTTTTACGCGCGAGCCCGTTGCGCCGCTCAATTGGAAGGCGAAGGGTGCCAAAGCGCCAGTAGACCGTCAAGGTTCAGACGCTCCGCCGCCGCGAAGGCGCCCGATTGTTCCAGGCTACGCGCGAAGCCATCCAGCCCCACCGCCTGCAGGATCGTCACCGCGGTCAGGTGCAGGAATGAGAACTCCGAGAATCGCGATCGAAGCTGATAATTGCGAACCGGAGTATTGGCAGGAATCCCCTTCTCGCGCGCCAGCCACGCGATCGCGGCCCTTTCGTCGCCTAGCTGGTCTATCAGCTTCAGGTCCAGCGCCTGCCGGCCGGTGAAGACGCGGCCGTCGGAGACCTTGGCGAGGGCTTCGCCTTCAAGCTTGCGGCGGTCGCTGACCAGGCCCTTGAACCAGTCATAGGAGTCCATGACGATCGAGGCGAGCGCGGCCCGCGCCTCCGGCGAGGTCGGCTCGAAGCCGTTCGGCGCAGCCTTCAACGGCGAAGATTTGACGTCCTCGACCTTGACGCCGATGGTCTTCAGCAGATCGGTGAAGTTCGGATACTGGACGAGGACGCCAATCGATCCGACCAGCGACGCGCTCTGCGCGATGATGTGATCGGAAGCGAGCGCCGCGATATAGCCGCCGGACGCGCACAGGCTGTCGACAACGACGACCATCGGCTTCTTGGCCTTAAGCCGCATCAGCGAGTTCATACAGTTGCTCGGAGCCGGCGGTGGTGCCGCCCGGACTGTCGATATGGACGATGACTGCCCGCACGGAGGAATTCGACAGGCGTTCAATCGCCTCGACGCGCTCCTGGTTGCCCCGGATCAGACCGGAAATGGTGACGCGCGCGATCTGGCCCGACGCGATACCGGTGAGTGAGCCCTGCCGCGACGCGGCGTACACCGCCCCAATGGCGGCGAGCACAACGAGCACCGTCAGCACCCGCCAGAAGGTCAATTTGCGCCGCAGGCGGCGGCGATCCACGATCTGGTCCGCATCGAGCGGCCGAGAATCGAGCGACATGGTTGCGCTCCTTGATCTGATTCGAATGAGGACAGAAGTTTAGCGCGCAACCGCGCATTTGACCCGCCAATCCTTCGCGAATGGCAAAGCAGCGGTAACCAACGGCTGGGGCGAAAAGATGAACCCCCGGCGCAGAGCGCCGGGGGTTCCTGTTACGTCCACAGATGACGGAGAAATTACTCCGCTTTCTCCTTGTCGCCGCGCTGCTTGAGCGCCGTGCCAAGAATGTCGCCGAGCGTCGCTCCCGAATCCGAGGAGCCGTATTGCGCGATGGCTTCCTTCTCTTCGGCGACTTCGAGCGCCTTGATCGACACCTGCACCTTGCGCGCCTTGCGGTCGAACTGGGTGACACGGGCATCGACCTTCTGGCCGGCCTGGAACCGATCCGAGCGTTGGTCGCCACGGTCGCGGGCAAGGTCGGCGCGGCGGATGAAGGTCTCGAGGTCGGTGCCGACGATCTTCACGTCGAGGCCGCCTTCCTTCACGTCGGTGACCTCGCAGGTCACGACGTCGCCCTTCTTGATTTCGCCAGCCTGACCCTCTTCCATCGGGTCGCCTGCGAGCTGCTTGACGCCAAGCGAGATGCGCTCCTTCTCGACATCGACGTCGAGAACGGTCGCCTTCACCATGTCGCCCTTCTTGTATTCCTCGATCACCTGCTCGCCCGGACGCTTCCAGTCGAGATCGGAGAGATGGACCATGCCGTCCACGTCGCCGTCGAGGCCGAGGAACAGGCCGAACTCGGTCTTGTTCTTGACTTCACCTTCAACGATCGAGCCGGGCGGGTATTTCTCGACGAACACTTCCCACGGATTGCGCATGGTCTGCTTGAGACCGAGCGAAATACGACGCTTGACCGGATCGACTTCGAGGATCTGCACTTCGACTTCCTGCGAGGTCGAGACGATCTTGCCGGGATGCACGTTCTTTTTGGTCCAGGACATTTCGGAGACGTGGATCAGGCCTTCGATGCCCGGCTCCAGTTCCACAAACGCGCCGTAGTCTGTGATGTTGGTGACGCGGCCGGTGAACTTCGACCCGACCGGATACTTGGCCTCGATGCCCTGCCACGGATCGTCGAGCAGCTGCTTCATGCCGAGAGAGATGCGGTGCGTCTCGTGGTTGATCTTGATAATCTTCACCTTCACCGACTGGCCGATATTGAGCACTTCGGTCGGGTGATTGACGCGGCGCCACGCGATATCGGTGACATGCAGCAGTCCGTCGATGCCGCCGAGATCGACGAAAGCGCCGTAATCGGTGATGTTCTTCACCACGCCGTCGATGACCTGACCCTCTTCGAGATTCTGCACCAGTTCCTGACGCTGCTCGGCCCTGGTCTCTTCCAGTACCGTGCGGCGCGACACCACGATGTTGCCGCGGCGGCGATCCATCTTCAGGATCTGGAATTGCTGCGGGTTGTTCATCAGCGGGGTGACGTCGCGGATCGGGCGGATGTCGACCTGAGAGCGCGGCAGGAAGGCCACCGCACCGTCGAGATCGACGGTGAAGCCGCCCTTGACCTGATTGAAGATGACGCCCTGAACCTTTTCCTGGCTCTTGAACGCGCCTTCGAGCTTGCCCCAGCTCTCTTCGCGGCGCGCCTTGTCGCGCGAGAGGACGGCCTCACCGAGCGCGTTCTCGACGCGCTCCAGGTAAACCTCGACCTCGTCGCCGATCTTGATCTCGTTGCCGCGGCCGGGTCCGGTAAACTCACGAAGCTGGACGCGTCCTTCGGTCTTCAGTCCGACGTCGATGATGGCGACATCCTTTTCGATGCCGACGACGATTCCCTTGATCACCGATCCTTCGTGCAGATTTCCGGAGGTGAAGGATTCTTCAAGCATCGCGGCAAAATCTTCACGCGATGGGTTGGCAGTGGCGGCCTGAGCCATGAACTCTCCTGTTTGCGGGCGCCGTGTTGAAAAAATGGCGTTCCGAACGCACGGGCCAAAGGTCCCGCAAGACCTTTGACACCGCCGCAAAGCGGCGGGCCGGCGCGATGAGCCGTTCGATCGGAACGATGATTGCGTTGTCGCGGACCTGCCGGAAGAGGCGGCGGAGCGGGCTAGCCTCCAGCGTCGAAGGGCGGTTAAGCCGGCCTTCGGCCCGCTCGGACGGCCTCGACGATGTCGATGGCGGCCCGGACAGACGGGTCTATACCCAAATGTGTCGTATCCAGCAAGACCGCATCTGGCGCGCGTTTAAGGGGCGCCACCGCGCGATTCATGTCGCGGTCGTCCCGGGCCCGGATATCGGCCAGCACCGCTGCCTCGTCCACGGTCTGCCCGCGGCCCCGAAGCTCCAGAATGCGGCGGCGGGCGCGCTCCTCGGGCGTGGCGGTCACGTAGATTTTGACCTCGGCGTCGGGCGCGATCACGGTTCCGATATCGCGCCCGTCGATCACGGCCCCGGGTTTCAAGGCGGCAAAATTGCGCTGCAGCGCGATCAGCGCCGCCCGGACCTCGGGAATGGCGGCGACGATCGAGGCGGCCTTGGCGACCTCGTCGGATTTCAGGTCGTCCTCAGGGAAACGGACAGGGTCATAGGCCTGTGCGGCGCCGATCGCGGCCGCACGGTCGTCGAGCTTGCCATGCACCATCACCGCCATGCCGACCCCGCGATAGAGCAGCCCGCTATCCAGATGTTTAAAGCCATAATGAGCGGCGAGCCGCTTGGCGATGGTGCCCTTGCCGGATGCGGCCGGGCCGTCGATGGCGATGATCATGACAAATCGGCGCCCAGCCCGCGCATCAACTCCACAAATCCCGGAAAGCTGGTCGCAATGAAAGCCGCATCATCAACTCCAACCGGCTTGTCGCTCGCGAGCCCCATGACGAGAGCCGACATCGCAAGCCGGTGATCCATGTGGGTCGCGACCATGCCGCCGCCGGGCGCGCGGCCTTTTCCTTCGACGATCAGGTCGTCGCCTTCGATCTCGACCGCGACGCCATTGACGCGCAGCATGTCGGCGGTGGCGGCGAGCCGATCGGATTCTTTCACCCGCAATTCGCTGAGGCCCCGCATCCGGGTCGTGCCTTGCGCGAAGGAGGCGAGCACCGCGAGGATCGGATATTCGTCGATCATCGAGGGAGCGCGCGCGGCCGGCACATCGACGCCGCGAAGCGCAGACGCCTTGACCCGCAGATCCGCGACCTCCTCGCCGCCATCGTTGCGGGTCGAAAGCGTCTCGATCGAAGCTCCCATTTCCCGCAGCGTCACGAACAGGCCGGTGCGCAGCGGATTGGTCATCACGCCTTCGAGCACGATTTCGGAACCCGGCACGATCAGCGCAGCCGCAAGCGGGAACGCGGCCGATGAAGGATCAGCCGGCACCTGCAGGGGCGAGGGAGAAAGCTCCGGCCGGCCCTTCAGTGTCACGCGCCGCCCATGTTCGCCGACATTTTCAACTGCGACCTGCGCGCCGAAATGCGTCAACATTTTTTCCGTGTGGTCGCGAGTGGCTTCCTTTTCGATCACGATGGTCTCGCCCGGAGCCGCGAGCCCGGCCAAAAGCACGGCCGATTTTAGTTGCGCGGATGCCACGGGGGACTCGTAGGAAATCGGAATCGGATCGCGCGCGCCCTGCAGCTTCAGCGGCAGCCGGCCGCCTTCGGCCATCTCGAGCGCGTGCGCACCGATACGCATCAACGGATCGAGCACACGCTTCATCGGCCGCTTGCGAAGAGACCCATCGCCGTCGAACACGGCCGTCACGGGACAACCCGCGACCGCGCCCATGACGAGGCGGCAGCCGGTGCCGGAATTTCCGAAATCGAGCGGCGCCGAAGGCTGTGCAAAGCCCGCGACTCCGACGCCATGCACGGACCAGGCGCCCTCGCCCATCCGCTCGAACTCGCGCGCCGAGCGCCTGGATCACTTTTGCGGTATTGATCACGTCCTCGCCTTCCAGGAGGCCGCCGATCCGGGTTTCGCCAACGGTCATTGCCGACAAGATCAGGGCGCGATGCGAGATCGACTTGTCGCCGGGCACCCGCACGCGCCCTTTCAACGCCTGAGAGCGGCGTGCGGTCAGCGGCGAGGCGGGCTCGAAATGGCTCAAGGGTTCGGGTTCCGGCGGCGGGCGGCGCCCTCCTAGCATTATCCGCTTCGGCCCGTCACCCGGCCGTTCCGGAGGGGGCCCCCTAAACGCCCATATTCGGTATTGACAGGGGGCCGCTGAGCCGCCAATTCAGCGCTTCATTTTCTCACAGCCTCTTCAGGGAAACCCCGATCGTGGCAAAGCCAGAGCTCGGTACCAAACGCATCTGTCCGGTGACCGGCCGCAAATTCTATGACCTCAACAAGAATCCGGTGATCTCGCCTTATACCGGCGAGGTGGTCCCGATCGCGCCGGTGGTGACGCGCGGGCGCCCGGAGGCCGCCAAGGCCGCCGTGCCGGTTGCCGCCGTGCCGGAGGTCGAAGCCATCGAACCGGAGGCCGCGGAATTGGTGTCGCTCGAAGACGCCGATGCCGAGGCCCAGGGCAAGAAGACCGACGTGCCGGATACCGGCGACGACGATATCGAAGTCGAGGACGACGGTGCCGACGACGATTCCACCTTCATCGAGGAAGATGAAGAAGGCGACGATGACGTGACCGACATCATCGGCGACGGCATCGAGAAGGACGAGGAGACTTGATCCTCCTTCGCGTGTAATATGAAGGCGGCCGCGCGTTCCAGAACGTGGCTGCAGCAAGGTTCGGGGCCATAGCTCAGCTGGGAGAGCGCTTGCATGGCATGCAAGAGGTCGGCGGTTCGATCCCGCCTGGCTCCACCAAATTCGCTTCGGCTGGCAAGCCAACCTTCGATAGAGCCGCCCATCCGGGCGGCTTTGTTATTTCTGGTGCCAGCGCATTGAAGCGGTTCCACCCGCCCGGTAAAGAGACCGGTGGCCTTTTGAGATTGCCGCCCCGGCTGTCCGATAAGGACTTGCATGTATTTTCGTCGCCTCGCCGCCGCGACCCTGACCGCATGGCTGTCCGCCATCGCGCCCGCTTTCGCCGTCACTGAAATCCAGTGGTGGCATGCGATGCCAGGCGAACTCGGACGCGAGGTCGAACGGCTGGCGTCGGATTTCAATGCCTCGCAATCGGAATTCAAAATCGTTCCGACCTACAAGGGCCTCTATACCGAGACCATGACGGCGGCGATGTTCGCGCTGCGCTCGCAGCAGCATCCCGCGATCCTGCAGGCGGCGGAGATCGCGACCGCCACCATGATGACTGCCAAGGGCGTGATCGTCCCGGTGCATCAATTGATGCGCGAACAGAATGTCGAGTTCACGCCGTCCGCCTATTTGCCGACGATCGCGAGCTATTACGCGGACGCCGCGGGCAACATGCTGTCCTTTCCGTTCAATTCGTCGACGCCGATCCTTTATTACAACAAGGACCAATTCCGCCTCGCCGGCCTCGACCCCGACGCGCCGCTTGCGACCTGGCCGCAAGTCGAGGCCGCCGCGCGCAAGCTGCGCGAAAAGGGCATCGCTTGCGGCATCACCACCGCCTGGCCGGCCTGGATCAATATCGAGAATTTCTCCGCGTTTCATAATGTCCCGATCGCCACGCAGGCGAACGGGATCGGCGGCATCGGTGCCGAATTGCAGATCAACAATCTCGCGGTGACCGGCCATATCGCAACGCTGGCCGATTGGCAGAAGGCACAGATTTTCGATTATTCCGGCCGCACCAACGATGCCGAGCGTCGCTTCTACAACAGCGAATGCGGCATCCTGATCTCCTCGTCGGCGGCGCGCGCCGACATCATCGCCAATGCCAAATTCGAGATCGGCTACGGTATGCTGCCCTATTGGCCGAACGTGCAAGGAGCGCCGCAGAATTCGATCATCGGCGGCGGCAGCCTCTGGGTGCTGCAAGGCCGGCCTGAAGCGGAATACAAGGGCGTCGCCCGTTTCTTCGCGTTCTTGTCGCGGCCGGACGTGCAGGCGTCATGGCATCAATGGACCGGCTATCTGCCGGCGACGCAGGCGGCCTACGAACAGACGCGTGCGCTCGGCTTCTACGACCGCAATCCGGGCACCGATATTTCGATCAAGCAGGTGACGCTCAATTCACCGACCGATAATTCCAAGGGCCTGCGGCTCGGCTCCTATGTGATCGTGCGCGACATCATCCAGGAAGAGCTGGAGGCCGCCCTCTCCGGCAAGAAGGCGGCCAAGGCCGCGCTCGACGACGCGGTCCGCCGCGGCAACGATATCCTGCGGCAATTCGAAAAGGCCAATCCCTAAGCCGGTTTGGGCAACGGTTCGGGCCGGTCTTGAACAGCCCAATCCAGGGGCCCATATAGGGAACGTGCACCCGGCGGGTTCGCCGGATGGTACTAGGGGGTGCCGCTTTTGGGCCCCATCAAAGTCGCTTGAAAGGGCTTTGAGATGTCCCGGATGCCTTCTTTGTCCAGCCCGTTTCTTTTGGGTTTCGACGAGATCGAGCGCGTGCTCGACCGCGTAACCAAGGCGGCGGACGGCTATCCCCCCTACAATATCGAGCGCGTTGCGCGCGATGACCGCAACCCGGATCGTCTGCGCATAACGCTCGCGGTGGCAGGCTTTACCCTCGACCAGCTCGAAGTGAGCATCGAGGAAAGCCAGCTCGTCATCCGCGGTCGTCAGACCGAGGACAAGACGAAGCAGTTCATCCACCGCGGCATCGCCGCCCGCCAATTCCAGCGCACCTTCGTGCTGGCCGACGGGATGGAGGTTCTGCGGGCGGACCTGAAGAACGGCCTGCTGTCGATCGACCTGGCTCGTCCGGAGCCGGCCCGTCTTGCGCGCACGATCTCGATCACACCGCACGAATAGGTCCGGGACTGCGACGAACGGACGATGGAACCAACACTTTCCGGGGGCACTTGAGTGGAAGAAGGAGTAGCGGACATGACCAACAACGAAACCAACATTGAAAATCCGATCATGTCGCCACAGGCTTTCGCCGTTCTGGGCGGGGGCAAGGTTGCGTATGTGAAGGAAATCAATTCCGAAGACGTGCATTCGCTCTACCCGCAGGCGCCGGAGATGCAGCCCGGGCTGAAACTGTTCGCGCTGCATGCAGCGGACGGCACGCCGATTCTCGTCACCGATACGCGTGAGGCGGCGGTGGCGAATGCCTGGAGCAATGAACTCGAAGCGGTGAGCGTGCATTAATTGCCGCAACGCGAAAAAACGAGGCAACGCATCACCGGCATGTGATCGCAAGGCCAAAACCTTAACGGCTCCCGGTCCGTCCAACGGATAGGGAGCCGTTTTCATGTCCGCATCGTTCAACCGCACGCCCGCCGCCATCCCGATGTCACAGAGGGATTTCGCGATCCTTGCCGGCAGCCGTCTCGCTTATGTGAGGCAGGCGCGCTCGGAGGACGTGGCTCATTTCTGCCCGGAAGCACCGGTGCTGGCACCCGGCCAGGAAGTGTTCGTCCTGTTCGCCGCCGACGGCACGCCGATCCTGGTGACGGACTCGCTTGAATTCGGCGAAAGCCAATGCCGAGCACGAGCAGCTCGAAGCGGTGAGCATACACTAGGAATCCACTTCGCTCGAAAACGCTCTAGTCCCCTATTTCGGCCGCACCACGCTCCAGACCCCGTCCCCGGTCGTCAACGTGTGACCTCCGCCCTTGAATTTGCCGAACTCCACTGACTGAAGAAAATGCCGATAGATCACATCGGTATTCAGGACGACGCTCGCGACCACGTTCTTCGACAATGGCGAAACGTCAACCAGCGCCCCGATGATCTTGACGGCCGGGTGCTTGTCGGCCGCACTGATGACGCCGGTATTGGCGGTGGCGTAGACCATATCCGCGCCCTTGCCGATCTGCTGCTCGGTGAGCTTTGCAGCGCCCGCCAGATCGGCCCAGTTCTCGGTCCAGCCGATCAGCACCTGCGCCTTTGGATCGCCGGCGAGGACCACCGCCTTGAATTTTTCGGCCTCCGGTCCGTCGACCGCAGCCACGCCGCCGACATAGCCAATGATCCTGCTGCTCGATAATTCGAGCGCAACCTTTCCGGCAATCTCGCCGCTCAGGCTCAAACAATCCAGACAATAATTGATGATATTGCCGCCGCGGGCATTGCCTCCAAGTGTCGCAAAATAGGCCCGCGGATATATCCGGGCGGCCTCCATCGTGACGTCGCTGAACTCGGCGCCGGCCATGATGAAAGCGGTGACGCCATCGGCATATTTCCGATCGATAGTGTCGAGGATTTCGGACGGCGACAGCTTGTCCGCGTGGTCCCGGTAGCCGATCCGGTAGCCTTCACGAGAAAGCTTTTGATAGCCCTCATAACCCGCTTGGCTGAAGTTGAAATCATTGGCGGCAAGCGGGATGAATACGAAGGCCTGCGGTGAGGACACCGTTTGTGCCGACGCCTGTTGCCAAAGAAATAAGGCGGCGACGACCGCTATCATCCACCAGCGTAGGCGCATGTTGCATTCCCCTCTTCTATAACGCGGGAGTGGCGTCCGGCACGACGCAATTCGCGCATCATTTTGGTGGAAATCGCGGCCGCATGCTACAGCGGCGGTTGGATGACCGTAATGACGTGAGGCGTGGATGAGTTTGGCAAATCGTCCTTTGATAAGTCGTCCTTTGATAAGTCGTTTTTTGACAAGTCGTGCTGGCGCGGGACTGGACCTGACGGGCGCCGTGTCAAAGAAGCGGCTGGCGTTGCTTGTCATTGCCGGCGCGGCACTTGCCATTGCGTTCGGTTATTGCCTGATTGCAATACAGTCTGTTCAAATTTCCAGCATGGCAGCGGCATTTTCGTTCGCGGCCTTCGAAGTCAGCCTGCTTTTCAGTTACGCGATATATCAGTCGCAGAAAATTACACTGGTGGATTTGCAAGAAGACCTTCGACCCCAAATCAAGGTGCTCGGGCTTCGGAAGCGAATAAATTCGGTGAACAATGAGCGCGGCTTTGACATCATCGTGAGGAACGATGGGGCAGAGTTGATCGAGAATTGCTCTGCCGTCGTGTCCTCCATCAGAATTGTCAGATATGCGAAGCCCAGAGGAGAGCAGACGCTCGATATATCCTCACTCTATGTTCAGGAATTACCGCTCCCGCTTGCCATCCCTGCCGGCCCGGCCGGAATTCCTTCTGATTCATTTCGTCTTAGGCCAAGCGAGATCAGACGAATACCGATTTGCTCGCGCCTGGACGGCCAGCGCAACCCGCTGCAGATCTATTTCGCTGCGGATTTACCGCTTCGACAGGCGCCGGATTTCGCCTTTGGTGAAATCGGTTTGGCGATTCTAGGTGAAGCAACGGAACTGCACGAAAAGCTGCATCTTTCAGTCCGCGACAACGGTGTACTGGAGGTGTCTCGCGTCGTTTAGACCGCGATCTTCGCGTTGTTTTTTCTGCTTTGTATAGCGGGGAGAATACGAACGTCCGATCGCCCGTCAAGCGCCAACAGGTTAAGCGGAGACAATAAAGACTAAGCTGCCGCCGACGAAGTCATCGCGAGCACAGCGTAGAGCGCATCGGCGTCGCGCGAATCCCGAAGCTTGTTGGCGGTGTCCGGATCGCGCAGCAGCCGCGCCACGCGTGCGAGCGCCTTCAGATGATCGGCGCCAGCGCCTTCCGGCGCCAACAGCAAAAAGACCAGATCTACGGGCTGGCCATCGAGCGATTCAAAATCGATCGGACGGTCGAGCCGCGCAAACAATCCGAACAGACGTTCCAGCTTCGGCATCTTGCCATGCGGAATCGCGATGCCGTGGCCGATACCGGTTGAGCCGAGTTTCTCGCGCTGCAGCAACGTTTCGAAAATCGTGCGCTCGTTCAGTCCCGTCAGGTCAGCTGCGCGCGCAGCGATTTCCTGCAAGGCCTGCTTTTTGCCGTTCACCTTGAGCGCCGGAATCACGGCGTTCACTGCGACAATGTCGTTAAGCGGCATTGGAGAAAGTCCGGAGGTCCGGTGGCGTGTTGGATCGGTTGGGGCTGGAGAGCGGCGGACCATAAGGACGGCCCCTGCCCACGTCAATGGGCGGAAATGCCGCCGGTGGAATAAGTGTGTGCGGAAAAGTTCTTGATTTTTCCGTGACTTGCGGAATTCGCGCGGGATTTGTCGCGGTTACGGCATCAGCGCGCGAAAGCCGCGCTCTGTTTCTCGCGCCGGCGCTGCACCGAGGAGGCGATGCGCATGCCCTCGCGATATTTCGCGACCGTACGGCGCGCAATGTCGATCCCGGCCTCGCGCAACTTTTCCACAATGGTGTCGTCGGAGAGAATTTCACTGGCGGTCTCCGAATTCGATCAGATGCCTGATCCGATGCCGAACTGCCTCGGCGGAATGTGCCTCGCCGCCATTGGCCGCCGCGATCGACGAGGTGAAGAAGTATTTCAGTTCGAAAATGCCGCGCGCGGTCGACATGTATTTGTTGGCGGTGACACGCGATACTGTCGATTCATGCATCGAGATCGCGTCAGCCACGGTCTTCAGATTGAGCGGACGCAGATGCTGGACGCCGTGAACGAAAAAGCCGTCCTGCTGCTTCACGATCTCGGCCGAGACTTTCAGGATGGTGCGCGCGCGCTGGTCGAGCGCGCGAATGAGCCAGGTGGCGGACTGCAGCTTCTCGGCGAGATAAGCCTTGTCGGTAGGGTTTGCCGCATTTTTTGAAACGCGCGCGTGATAGGTCTGATTCAACAGGATGCGGGGCAGCGTGTCCGAATTCAGTTCGATCGCGTAGGAGCCGTCCGGCGCAGCGCGCACAAAGACATCGGGAACGATCGGCTGCACAGCGGTCGTGCCGAATGCCAGTCCCGGTTTCGGATTGAGCCGCTTGATCTCCGCCACCATGTCGGCGAGATCCTCGTCGCTCACGGCGCAAATCTTCTTCAGCGCTACGAAATCTCGTTTTGCGAGCAGGTCGAGGCGGGAAAGCAGCGCAGCCATCGCCGGGTCATAGCGGTTACGGTCGCGAAGCTGGATCGCCAGGCATTCCGGCAGGTTGCGGGCACCGACGCCCGCGGGATCGAAATTCTGAAGAATGTTGAGTACGGCCTCAACGGTGGCTGGATCGGCGCCAAGCTTCTCGGCGACCGTCGAGATATCGCCGATGAGGTAGCCTGCATCGTCGACCATATCGATCAGGTGCTGGCCGATCATGCGCCGCGCCGGATCGCCGATGGCGAGCGACAATTGCTCGGCCAGATGGTCGGCAAGCGTTCGCTCGGCCGACACGAATGCTTCGAGATTATAGTCGCCGTCTTCGCGGCCGCCGGTGCCGACGCTCGCCCATTCCGAGTGCTGGGCGGTGGCATCCTCGCTGCGCGCCGAGGCGACCGCGGAGCCGCCATCCTCAGGGAACACGTTGTCGAGCCGGGTGCCGAGTTCATCCTCGATGGCGTTGCGACTGGTCGCCAACGTATCGCCCTCACCCATCCATTCGGACGGACCCACCCCGTCTGGAGTTGCGCCGCCGTCGCCATTGATTTCGGCGGGTATCCCCGGGCCGTCGTCTTCAGCGACCCGTTCGAGCAGAGGGTTTTTTTCGAGCTCCTCCTCGACATAGGCCAACAGGTCCAGGTTCGAGAGTTGCAGCAGCTTGATGGCTTGCATCAGCTGCGGCGTCATCACGAGCGCCTGGCTTTGGCGGAACTCCAGTCTGGTACTCAATGCCATGCTGGAGTCCTAACCCAGCGGCACGATTTGTGCATGTATATTTTTGGCGTAGAAAAAAGGCGCTGGCGCCGTATTTTCAAGGCGAATTCGCCCAAACGCCCGAATAATAGGCAGAATTATCAGCTTTTGGCGGCTTAGAGGCGGAAATCCTCGCCGAGATAGAGCCTTCGGACATCAGGGTTATTCACGATATCCTCTGCCCGGCCCTCCATCAGCACCTCGCCCGAGTAAATGATATAGGCCCGGTCTGTGAGGCCTAAGGTCTCGCGCACGTTGTGGTCGGTGATCAGCACCCCGATCCCGCGCTGTGTCAGATGCCGGACAAGCGCCTGAATATCGCCGACGGCGATCGGATCGATGCCGGCGAACGGCTCGTCTAGGAGCATGTAGGACGGCCTGGTTGCAAGCGCGCGGGCGATTTCGCAGCGGCGACGCTCACCGCCCGACAGCGCAATTGAAGGTGATTTTCTGAGCCTTCCTATGTTGAATTCGTCGAGCAGAGCATCGAGCTCGCGCTCGCGCTTCTTCGGATCGCGCTCGACGACTTCGAGAACCGAGCGAATATTGTCCTCCACATTCAGCCCGCGAAAGATCGAGGCTTCCTGCGGCAAATAGCCGATGCCGAGACGCGCGCGTTGATACATCGGAAGCGCGGTCACATCGTTGCCGTCGAGTTCGACCTTGCCTTTGTCCGCCTTGATCAGCCCGGTGATCATGTAAAAGATCGTGGTCTTGCCGGCGCCATTTGGACCAAGAAGACCGACGGCCTCGCCGCGCCGCACGAACAGGCTTGCCCCTTTCACCACCTTGCGGGCGCCGAAACTCTTCTCGACGCTGTGGGCGGCCAGATATCCTTGCTGAACTTGGCTGAAGCCGGGATCAGCTCGGCGCGGACGCGGCGGCACGAAGTGCTGCGGCGCCTGCCGCACCTGCGCCTGGACGCCGGCGTGATCGGAATGGCCCGGCGTCTGCGGGCGAGCCTGCGGCGATTGCGGTCGCGGAGCGCGAAACGCTTCCTGACGGTAACCGTCCTGCCGGACGGTTTCCGGATGGAGCGGATGTTGCAGCAGCGTTTCCTGCCGCAACGCTTCTTTCAGGAGATATTCGTCGCGGAGTGGCTCGACCTGCAGCGAATCCGGCACTGCTATCTGTGCTGCGTCCGGCTTCCTTGCGGAATAGCCCGAGGACGACTTCTTGACGAGGCCGCCGATCTTTTCCAACTCGATCCGCCAGGTACCCGAAGACTTGCGCTTGCGCGTCTTGGGGCGGCCGCGGCGTCGGAATATCGCAAGGAAGTCGAGCAATCATGCCCCTTCAGGCCGGCCGGTACTCCAATAGGTACCGGAACTGTTACGGACATAATCTGACGGAATCGCGGTTGCAACAAAACCGCCTGCGGCCATTGGGCTAATTGTCGGCGGTCGCGCGTGGCTGGCCGATAGGCGCGGGAAACGGAGCGGCAGAAGGCGCCGCGGCGGACGGCACCGGCTTCTTGGCGGCTGGTTTTTGACCCTCCTTGGACTGGCCGGAAGTGCCGCCACCGGGCTTGTCGTCTTTTTCTTCCTTGTTGGTGGAGAAGATGCCCTGCACCCTGCATTTGTTGGCGCCGGATTCGACCCGGGCGTAGCTGGTGGCGAGATCGACGACCAGACGCTCTCCGCGCAGCACGTTCGTGCCCTGCGTCACCACAACACAATCCTTCGCGTTGCCAAGAAGAGTCACGGTGTTGGTCTTCATCTCGAAGATGCCGGATTCGCCGGTCGCGGTCTGCTCCTTCTGAATGACGATCACTCCACCACGCGCCTCCAGCCGCCTGATGGACTGCTTGCCGCCTGGACCGGGCTGCGCTGCTTTCATTGTGGTTTTCGGCGCGGCGCCGCCCTTCGCTTCTTCCTGGTCGTAAAAAACATGCAGCGTCTTGCTCTTCATGGTGGTGTCACCCTGCACCACCACCACATTTCCAGAGAAGATCGCCACCTTGTCCTTGTCGCGCACATCGAGTTGCTGTGCCTCGATCTGGATCGGCTTGTCCTTGTTTTGCGAAAAGCCCTGCAGCGCGTTCGGCACCCCGGTGTCCGCAGGCAGATTGGCTTCTGCCGGCGCGGCTGCTTTTTTTGCGGAGCCTTGCGCAGAGGCCGCAACCGGAAGACCTGCGACGGCGAGTACCGCCAGTCCGATTTTTGCCGCGCGTATCAAGTCGAACCTCATTTCGCAGCGGCCTGCGGTTGAGCGGCGTTCGTCTGCGTCGCCGTCGCCTTGTTCACGGCGTCCGGCGTCAACACCATGACGACGCCGCCGTCAAAACGGATCATCGCGCCGGAATCAAGGACTTCCATGCGGTTTGCGTCGAGCGTGCCTTGCGGCATTTTCAACTGCACAGGCTTTTCCGACAGAATGTAGCCCTTCTTGATCTCGACCTTGGCTTCGGTGAGGCGGCCCTGATAGCCCGCGGTCGAAACGATGACAATCTCCTGCGACAGCGTCAGTAGATCGGCCTTGGTGTCGTAGACGCCCTCGACCGCCGTCAGCGTCACCGTGCTCTTGTCCTGCATCGCCATACGGCCGTTTATTTCCTTCATCTCTACGAATTGCGGATTGCGCGTATCCTGCGAGGCCGCGCTCGCCGACACCTCGTATTCGCGCTGGTCCTTGGTGAACCCCGCCAGACGCGGCGCTTCCATGGTGATCTTGGAGCCCGAAATAACTAGCGTACCGAATTCGGTCGGCACCCGGAGCCAACGCATCGGATTGAGGTAATTCACGAGCACGAGGCCAACTCCGACGAGCACCAGCATCACAGGCACCGCCGTGCGCAGGAACCGGACCCGACGGCTGTGCCGGCGTGCGCCGGAGAACAGCATCTTCGGCTTCCCTTCTGTCGGGAGGCCGGGCTGGCTCCAGTCTTCCGGTCCGGCAAGCATGCGGTTCATCGGGTCGAAGGCCCTCGGGTCGTCCTGCCCAGATTCGATGGGAGACCCGGACCATACTAGCCCCAGGCGAACTGAAAATCGCCGAAGAATATGGCCCAGGCACGGCGGCCTGGGGTCACGAATGAGCGAAAATGTCCTCTTCCGGCCAGCCGAGGAGATCGAGTCGCGCCCGATCGGGCAGAAAACGGAAACAGGCCTCCGCAAGGTCGGTGCGGCCCTCGCGCGCCAGCAGCACGTCCAGTTTCTCCTTCAGAGCATGCAGATGCAGCACATCCGAGGCAGCATAGGCCACCTGAGGCTCGCTTAGCGTTTCGGCGCCCCAATCGGAGGATTGCTGCTGCTTTGAGAGGTCGACGCCAAGCAGATCGCGCACCAGGTCTTTCAAGCCATGCCTGTCGGTATAGGTGCGTGTGAGCCGCGAAGCGATTTTGGTGCAATAGAGCGGCGCCGGCATGACCCCGAAGGCATTCGACAGCACTGCGATATCGAAGCGCGCATAGTGGAAAATCTTTACGACCGCGGAATCGGCGAGCAGCCGCTTCAGATTCGGTGCCTCGGTCTGGCCGGGCGCGATCTGTACCACGTCAGCGGTGCCGTCGCCGGGCGACAATTGCACGACACAGAGACGGTCGCGATGCGGATTGAGACCCAGAGTCTCGGTGTCGATCGCAACCGATTTGCGGTAGCGTGCGAGGTCAGGCAAATCGCCGCGGTGCAAGCGGATGGTCATTCAGGTCTCGCGCGCGATTTTCGATGGATGGTGCCCAGGAAAGGACTCGAACCTTCACAGCCGTTAAGCCACTGGCACCTGAAGCCAGCGCGTCTACCAATTCCGCCACCTGGGCAATGGCGTGACACATAGTTGGCGCAGTCCGCTATTGTCAACGATCCGGGCCCTATACAGGCCGAAATCCTTGCGGTATTCGCCTGAAGCGCATGCGCGACGGCATCCCAGGCGGGTTTCATGGCTCTGCAGACGAATTCCGACACCCTGATCACCGTTTTTGGCGGGTCCGGCTTTCTCGGACGACACGTGGTGCGCGCGCTCGCCAAGCGGCGCTATCGCATCCGGGTCGCGGTGCGCCGACCCGAACTCGCCGGCTTTCTGCAGCCGCTCGGCAGCGTTGGGCAAATCCACGCGGTGCAGGCAAATCTGCGCTATCCGCGCTCGGTCGAGGCCGCCGCCCGCGATGCCTCGGTCGTCATCAACCTGGTCGGAATCCTGCATGAGAGCGGCCGCCAGCGTTTTGGTGCGGTCCAGCATTTCGGCGCCGAACAGGTCGCGCTCGCGGCATCGGCCTTCGGCTCGCGTGTGATCCATGTATCGGCAATCGGCGCCGACGAAAATTCCCCTTCGCAATATGCGCAATCGAAGGCAAAGGGCGAACAGGCGGTGCGGGCGGCCGCGCCCGACGCCGTGATCCTGCGGCCCTCGATCGTGTTCGGCCCCGAGGACGCGTTCTTCAATCGCTTCGCGGCGATGGCGCGCATGATGCCTGCGCTGCCGCTGGTCGGTGGTGGACTCACCAAATTCCAGCCGGTCTTCGCCGGGGACATTGCGGAAGCGATCGCAGGCTTCGTTGAAACACGCTCCGGTGAAGCGAAAACTTATGAATTGGGCGGGCCTGAAGTGCGCAGCTTTCGCGAATTGATGGAATATGTTCTGGCCACCACCGAGCGTTCGCGCATGCTGGTGCCGGTGCCGTTCTCGCTCGCGAAACTGCAAGCCTATTTCCTGCAATTTCTACCAAATCCGCCATTGACCCCCGGTCAGGTGGATATGCTGCGCGTCGACAATGTCGTGTCGGAGGCGAGCATCCGCGACGGTCTGACCTTGCCAGGACTGGGGATCACACCCGCGTCCTATGAGGCGATCGTGCCGACCTACCTCTGGCGTTTCCGCAAGACCGGCCAGTTCCGCACCGGACGCTTCGCGTAGCGCGTTACGCCGGTCGCATTTTCCAAGGAGAACCACACTTCGCCGGAAAATGCGCGGCTTAGCGCCCGAGCGCGAGCAGCACGAGACCGATACAGCCTACGGCGACGCGCCACCATGCGAACAGCGAGAAGCCATGGCGCGAGACGTAATTCAGAAACGTCTTCACAACGAAATAGCCCGCGATGAAGGAGCAGGCGAAGCCGACCGCAACAAGGATCAGATTGTTTGATGTGAGCTGGTCGCGGTTCTTCAATAGGTCGAGCGTAAAAGCTCCCGCCATCGTCGGCATTGCCAGGAAAAATGAAAATTCCGCAGCCGACCGTTTGTCGGCGCCAAGGAACATCGCAGATACGATCGTTGCGCCTGAACGCGACACTCCCGGGATCATGGCAAGGCACTGGCAGAAGCCGATACCCAGGCACATCGGCAGCGAAAACTGCATGATGTCGTGATATTTCGGCTCAAGCTCGAGCTGATCGACCCACAGCAGTACGGCGCCGCCGGCAATCAGCGTGAAGCAGACGACCCAGACATTGAACAGATATTCCTTGATGAACGAATGCAGGGCGGCGCCGATAATCGCAGCCGGCAGAAACGCGATCAGCACGCCAAGCACGAAGCGGCGCGATGCCGGATCGGAAAACATGCCCATGAACAGGCGCCACAGCTTGCCGAAGTAGATCGACAGGATCGCGAGTATGGCGCCGAGTTGAATCAGGACCACGAAGGTCTTGCCGAAATCGTCGTCGGAGAAACCGAGGAACCGCTGCAGCATCAGGAGATGTCCGGTCGACGACACCGGCAAAAACTCGGTCAGGCCCTCGACGATGCCGAGAACAGCTGCCTTGATCAGGTCGCCAATCATGATGCCCCATAAAGCGCGGCGAGCACCGTAGAATCACGCCGTTACCTTTTGTCGCGCGAACACCGGCAGCCAGCAACGAAATTTCCCGTCACTCAACAGTTTGCCGCTTTTTACGTCAAGATAAGCGGCAATCCCGACATGATTCGAAAAGTGCCGCATGATCACCCTGTTTCATCATCCATTCTGCCCCCATTCGAGATTTGTACGGCTTCTGCTCGCCGAATATGGGCTGGAGGTTACCTTGGTTGAGGAACGGGTTTGGGAACGACGCGAGGAGTTCCTTGTCCTCAACCCGGCCGCGCAGACGCCGGTATTGGTCGTGGAAGGCTATCCGGCGATTCCGGGCGCTGCGGTCATCGCCGAATTCCTGAACGAGATGCATGGCTCACTCGAAGACGGCATCACCCAGCGCAACCTGATCGGCGAAAGCCCGCAGGAGCGCATCGAGGCGCGCAGGGTCGTCGCTTGGTTCGGCGAGAAGTTCTATTCCGAAGTATCCGGCCCGCTTACGACCGAAAGGCTGCACAAGCGCTACATGACCGCCGAGCAGGGCGGCGGGTCGCCGGACACCGACGTGATGCGTGCCGCGCGACGCAACATCCGGTACCATCTGGCCTATGTCGGCTGGCTGGCCGGGCAACGCGACTGGCTGGCCGGCGACCGGCTTACCTTTGCGGATCTGGCCGCGGCCGCCCATCTATCGGTAGTGGATTATCTCGGCGACGTGCCATGGAACGAGAGCGAACACGCCAAAAGCTGGTACGCGCGCATGAAGTCGCGGCCCTCGTTTCGTCCGATCCTGGCGGACGTCTCGGGCGCGCTGGCGCCGTCCCAGCATTACGCGAACCTGGATTTCTAACCGAGACGCTCTTGCCACGGCTGCGCGAGGCCGCGCGCGAACACGGCTTCGATGTGCTTGGCGTAGCTTCGCCCGACGATATTCCGCAGGCGCGCGAACGCTTCGAGGCGATGACGGCAGCCGGATCGCATGGCGACATGGACTGGCTCGCGGCCACCGTCGAGCGGCGTGCGAGCCCTCGCCTGCTCTGGCCCGACGTGCGTTCGGTCATCATGCTCGGGATCAATTACGGCCCCGATGACGATCCGCTTTCGGTGCTTGCGCAACGCTCTCGCGGCGCGATCTCCGTTTATGCCCAGGGCGACGATTATCACGAAGTGATCAAGCCCCGCCTCAAGTCGCTGGCGCGTTCGCTGATCGCGCAGGCAGGCGGCGACGTAAAAGTGTTTGTCGATACCGCAGCGGTGATGGAAAAGCCGCTGGCGCAGCGTGCAGGGCTTGGCTGGCAGGGAAAGCACACCAATCTCGTGTCGCGCGAATTCGGCTCCTGGCTGTTTCTGGGTGCGATCTTCACCACACTCGAATTGCCGTCTTCTGAGGCCGAGATCGATCATTGCGGCTCCTGCAGCGCCTGCCTCGATGTCTGTCCGACCGAAGCATTCCCGCAACCTTACAAACTCGATCCGAGCCGCTGCATTTCCTATCTCACCATCGAGCACAAGGGGCCAATTCCGCGCGAGCTGCGCGCGGCGATGGGCAACCGCATTTATGGCTGCGACGATTGTCTCGCGGTCTGTCCGTGGAACAAATTCGCGCAGCAGGGCCGCGAGGCGAAGCTGCATGCGCGCGAGACCTTGCAGGCGCCGGCGCTTGCCGATCTCGTCACGCTGGACGACGCAGCTTTCCGCGCGCTGTTTCGCAAATCGCCGGTCAAGCGCACCGGCCGCGATCGCTTTGTCCGCAACGTGCTGATCGCGATCGGCAATTCCGGTGACAAGTCACTCGTACCCCATGCGCAAGCGCGGCTCGACGATGACTCGCCGCTGGTGCGAGGCGCCGCCGTGTGGGCGCTGTCGCGGTTGCTGCCGCAGGGATCGATCGCCGCCATGGCGCAGTCCAAGGTCGCGGTCGAGACGGATACCGAAGTCTTGCGCGAATGGGCTGCTGCGATCCGTTGACAATACTGCGTAGCGATTGCGGTCTGAAAGCCGTTCAGTGGTGCTGCGCGGAGGCCGCCCGTGTCTTGGGGCCGGGGCCACGCATATAGTGGCGCTCGGGCCGATACTTGTCTTCGTTGCGGAACAGTCTCGCGAACGAATGCAGAGCGGCGGTGATTTTCCAGATCATGGTTTTTCGTATCGTTCGGAACCGTATGGCTTACGCCCGGCTCACAAGGTTCGACGCGTATCGCGAGCATATCCCCTAAAATGCGAATGCATCGTTAAGACAAAGCTTGCGGACATGACGCGATGATGGCGGCAATCGATCATTGTCGCGTCGTACACACCCTCTTTCCCTACGCGACGCCAAAGTCTAGCTTGGCCGCCGCATGACCGCCGTCCGCCCGCCCAATTTCATCCTGTTCATCACCGACCAGCACCGCGCCGACTATCTCGGCTGCTATGGCCATCCGCTGCTGCGGACGCCACAGATCGATTCAATCGCAGCGCGGGGCACGCTGTTCCGGAAATTCTATGTCGCAAGCCCGGTCTGCATGCCCAACCGGGCAAGCCTGATGACCGGCCGGATGCCCGCTGCGCATGGAGTGCGCTGCAATGGCATTCCGCTTTGGCGCGAATCCGTGACATTCGTCGACCTGCTTCGCGACGCCGGGTATGACACCGCGCTGATCGGCAAGAGCCATTTGCAGAACTTCACGGGCGGCGCGGCATTATCGAAGCCTGCTCCCGCTCGCGACGGCTATCGCGAGCCTTCTCCAGCGCTGCAAAAGGCGGTGCGCATCGATCTCACCGGAAATGCCTACGAGCAGGAGCAGCCGGCCTATTGGGCGGAACCGGGCGCGCATATCGAAACGCCGTTCTATGGCTACGGTCATGTCGAGGTCGTGACCGGGCATGGCGACGCCATCGACGGGGATTATCGCTCGTGGTTGCGCGCAAAGGACCCGAGGGCGCTCGATCTCCTGGGACCCAAAAACAGCCTCCCGCACGACTATGCGGTGCCGCAGGCCTATCGCACGGCGATTCCGGAGGAACTCTATTCCACCGCCTATCTTGGCGACCGCGCCGAGGCCTATCTGAAGGCTCGCGGCACGAACGCAGCGCCATTTTTCATGACGGTGTCGTTCCCCGATCCGCATCATCCTTTCAATCCGCCCGGAAAATACTGGGACCTCTACAAGCCGGAACAATTTCCCGTGCCGGAGGCGTTCAAGAGAAATGACTGGACGCCGCCGCCGCAGGTGCAACAGGCGCTCGACGAGCGCTCAGGCGGCAAGGCCAATCTGCACGGCATGCGCAGCATCGGCATTTCGGCGCGCGAGGCCCAGGAGGCGCAAGCACTGACCTGCGGCATGATCGCCTGCATCGATGACGCCATCGGCGGGGTACTCGCCGCGCTTGATGCGTCAGGCGAGCGCGACAATACGGTCGTGATCTTCACCACCGATCACGGCGACCACCTCGGCGACCATCGGTTACTGCTGAAAGGGTGCGAGCAATATCAGAGCATCCTGCATGTGCCGTTCATCTGGGCAGATCCGACGGCGCCGGTGGCGGCACGGACCGATGCCATCGGCTCGACCATCGACATTGCGGCGACCATTCTCGACCGCGCGAAGATTGCGCCCTATGCCGGCATGCAGGGAAAAAGCCTGCTGCCTGCGATGGGCCCGGACGGCACACCGATCCGCGATTGCACTCTCGTTCAATACGAGCAGCAGATGTCGGATACAGACACCGACCACATGCCGCGTTGGCATACGATCGTGGATGCGCGCTACCGGATGACGGTGATGTCGGATTCAAGCTTCGGAGAATTATACGATCTGCAGGGCGATCCCGGCGAATTTGACAATCTCTGGGACCGACCGGAGCATGCGGCACTCAAGGCGCGGCTGATGGAGCGGCTGCTGCAACTCGAGATCGAGCACACCGACACGGTGCCGTATCCCACTGGGCGGGCGTGAGCCCCGAGCCAACGCGCTACGATCCGTCCCCCTTGAACCCGGTCTCTTCGACGATCTTTCGCCAGCGTTCGGTCTGCGTCTTGATCTCTGACGTCAGTTTCTCCGGACCGGTCAGACCAACCGCCTCCAGACCCTGAACCTCGAATTTGCTCTTCACTGCAGGGTCGGCATGCGCCTTTTCGGCGGCGTCGATATAGGTCTTGACGATGGCATCCGGCGTACCCTTCTTCACAAGCAGGCCGAACCATACCATCGCAGTGAAGTCATCATATCCGAGTTCAGCAAAGGTCGGCACGTCAGGAAGGAAGCGCGTGCGCTGCGGACTGGTGACCGCGATGGCGGTGAGCTTGCCGGACTTGATGAACGGAATGGCGTTGCCGAGTTGCATGAAGCCGAGCAGCGCATGGCCCGCGATCATATCGTTGGTCTGGGGACCCGAGCCCTTGTAGACGATGTGATTGAGATCGAGCCCAAAGCGGGTGTTGAGTTGATGACCGAGAAAAGCTGAAGGCGTGCCGGGACTGAACGAGGCATAACCGAGCTTGCCCGGATTGGTCTTGATCCATGCGATCAGCTCTTTGAGATTTTTCGCGGGCACGCTTGGATGCGTGGCAAAAACGAGGGGCGCCTCTACGCCCTTCACGATTGGAATTAGGTCGTCAATCGTCCAGCGCAAATTCTTGTAGGCGACAGGATTGATCTCGGTCATCGCCTGGGTGCCGACCCACATCAGCGCGCCATCGGCCGGTTGATCGACAACGAACTGGGTCGCAATGACGCCGCTCGCGCCCGGCTTGTTCTCGACGATGATCGGACGCGAAAGCGTTTTCGACATGTGCTCGCCGACAATGCGGGCATAAGGGTCGAGAATGCCACCGGCGACCGAGCCGACGATTATTTTTACAATCGGAGGAGGCTCGGACTGCGCGCGGGCATTCGCCGAAAATGCGAGTGCAAGTGCGACGACAGCACTTATCCGGCCTGCATGCAGCATGAACTACTCCCGCCTGTTTTGCGGGCAAGTGTCTTGAAGCTTCAGGGGAAAGGCAAGCCGATGGAAGCTGGATCAGGCCCGCGCGATCTCGCCGTCGATGGTCTTGTGCTCGGGGCAGCAGGTGGTCTGCCAGACCGGACCGAGATCGACCGCCTCGACTTCCAGGCATTCAACCTCCAGCCGCAACGCGCCGCCACCGGAAAAGGCCAGCGTCACCACGCCGCCGGGGGCGTCAGTCTCGGAAAATTCGATGGCGAGAAGATTGAGAACCTGCTCCTTGGCAGAGCAATCAAGGCTGCGGCACTTGCAAGAAAGAACGCGATCGAAGCGGAGCGCGGCACGGCGCCTCTGGTAGGATGGGGTGTCTCCAACCGCAGCTTCCCAGTCGAAGCGATTGACCGCGATCACGACACGGTTTTCGGCTGGTCGCCAGATCACCTCACCGATTTTGACCACCGAGTCCTGCAGATGAGCGGACACGATTTCGAGGTCTTCGCGGTCAAGCGCGATGAGCTTTAACAGATCCATGACGCGGCCCTGCGCGGTCGGTATTTGAATTCGCCCTGACCGCTAGTTAGGCAACTGCCGATGCGGATGCAAGGGGTCGCGGGACCATCAGGTTCGGTCATTCGGGGCTGGCCGCTTCGCAGCACCCGGGCATCACGGAGGTCTTTAACCGCTGATCCGCTCCACCATGCCGCCGCAGGCATTGAGCTTGTCTTCCAGCCGTTCGAAGCCGCGGTCGAGATGATAGACCCTATTCACTACGGTCTCGCCCTCGGCTGCCAGAGCCGCGATCACGAGCGACACCGAGGCGCGGAGATCGGTCGCCATTACCGGTGCGCCGCGCAGGCGATCCACGCCCTCGATGGTGGCCTCCTGACCGTCCAGCGAAATTCGCGCGCCGAGCCGTGCCAGCTCCTGCACGTGCATGAAGCGGTTTTCGAAGATGGTTTCGGTGATGCGCGAGGTTCCCTTCGCCATCGTCATCAGCGCCATCAATTGCGCCTGCATGTCGGTGGGAAAGCCCGGGAACGGCTCGGTCGTGACTTCGACCGGGGCGAGACCCGATCCGTTGCGTGACACCCGCACGCCTTCATTGGTCGAGGTCACCTTGGCTCCGACCTGCTCCAGCACATCGAGCGTGGATTGCAGCAATTCGGGCCGCGCTCCCTGCAGCATCACGTCGCCGCCGGTGATCGCCACCGCCATCGCGTAGGTGCCGCTCTCAATCCGATCGGGCACAACATGATGACGCGCCGGACCAAGCCGCGACACGCCCTGGATTTCAATACGCGGAGTGCCGGCGCCTGTGATCTTCGCGCCCATTTTCACGAGGCAATCGGCGACGTCTTTGATCTCAGGCTCCTGAGCCGCGTTGTCGATTACGGTCGTGCCCTGCGCGAGGCAGGCCGCCATCAGCGCGACGTGGGTGCCGCCCACCGTGACCTTCGGGAACACGATCTCGCCGCCGCGCAGCCCCTTCTTCGCACGCGCGACCGCATATCCGTTCTCGATCTCGATGGTGGCGCCGAGCTGTTCCATCGCCATGATGAGGAGATCGACCGGCCGTGTGCCGATGGCGCAACCACCCGGTAGCGACACTTTGCATTCGCCCATCCGCGCGAGCAAAGGCGCGATCACCCAAAAGCTCGCCCGCATCTTGGAGACGAGATCATAGGGCGCAGTGGTGTCGACGATGTTGGCGGCGGAAATCTTCACGGTCTGGCCGGCATTTTCGCCCACGCCCGCGCGTTTGCCGGACAGCATCACATCGACGCCGTGATTGTTAAGGATGCGTTGAAGCTGCACCACGTCGGCAAGATGCGGCACGTTCTCGAGGATCAAAGTATCCTCGGTCAGAAGGCTCGCGATCATCAGCGGAAGCGTAGCGTTCTTGGCGCCGGAAATCGGAATGACGCCCTCCAGCGGTCGCCCGCCGGTGATACGAATGCGATCCATCGAACCCCCCACTCAACCCGACACGCCTCGTCAGCGCGACCATACTTTGTAGCGCGAATCGTACCCCTTTTGGGGCGGAATATGGCCGGCCTCAGCCCTTTTGGCCGGAAACCTCGCCCTGTGACCCCTCGACCTCCGCTTCCTTACTGTCGGCGCGGCCGCGGATCTGCGCTTTGCGGCGCTTGAGGTTGTCCCGCAGGGCCTGGGCCAGCCGTTGCTGGCGATGGTCCCTAGACGCTTGGCTGTCGGTCATTGTGCCACAAAGCCGCAAAACAAGGTTTCAGGCAAGGTCACGTCCTGCGGACTCGGAATACGCTTCGGAGCAAAATCTCGTTATCGGAACCAGCCATACACCGGCAACTCTGCAACCCGCTTCCTATCTCTGATGATCGATAGACCAGAAGGAGAAAAAGCGATGCGGGATGTCTTGAAGCTTGCCTTAGCGGCGAGTCTGGTCATGTATGGAACCAGCGTCGCCTTGGCACAACGAGCCGGGCCAAAAACTCCGCCTCACCAAGCTAACGCGCAACGTCCAAACCCCCTTCCCTATTCTTTTCAGGGATATGGTCTGGATGCGGCGTGCAGCGATCGCCCGTTCGCAGCCGGCTGCGACAAGCGCGGCCAGTGGTGACACTGTCAGCGCTCTCCCGGCGCACAAACACGACGCGGGCCGCGCCCTGAATGCGCTTGCCGGGCCAGGCGGCGGCGGCTATTAACGCCGCCGAAGACGGCCGCAATCGATCAGATACCGCACCAAGGCCGCGCTGACATTCCGAAAATCCCTTGGACACCAAGGGTTATCGGCGAGGCTGCCGTAGCTCAGTGGTAGAGCACTCCCTTGGTAAGGGAGAGGTCGACAGTTCAATCCTGTCCGGCAGCACCATCCCGCGAGCATTCAAATTCGAACCGACGCCGATGCCGCAGGCATGACTTTTCCGCGCAAATCGAATTGCCGGCGAATTATCGCGATGACCTAGCTCGGTCCGAGCGTCACACGTCGTATGGCACAGGTCGCGAAGGGTTGGCCAGGCAATGATATCGGCCGGCGTTTTGTCCGGCCACATCGCCGCAGAGGGCTCAGAGGCCCCGACGCTTCTTCTTCTTTGCGGCCGCCTTGCGTGCAGCATAGCGCGCGTCTCGCGCCGCCTTCTGCTCGGCGAGAAGCGCCACCATGATCTCGGCTTCTTCCTTGGCCTTCAGTGCAGCCTCTTCGTCAGCACGCAACCGAGCTTGCGCCTCTCGCTCGGCAGCGAGGGCTGCCTCCTGGGCAAGCCGCTCCTGCTCCGCCCTTTTGACGGCTTCACGTTCGGTCAAGCGGGCATCGCGCGCCTGCTTGATCGCAAGGCGTTCGGCCTCGCGCTGGGCAAGGATAGGATCGCTCGCCTTGGCGAGGAATTTTTCCAACATCGCCTTCTTGGTCGCGAAGGCAGTTTTCTGACGCTCTTGAAGGTCAGGGTCTCGATATCCAGCCATTCCAACTCCAGATTCTTCCGCGGCGCATATATGCTATCGAACACCGTGCTCGCAACCTCTGGAGCCGCACAAACTGCCAGAAAGTGCAGAATTTCCATGCATTCTGTCTCCATTCGACCGGAAATCCACAGTCGCGTGCTGGCACGCAGGGGCCGCGCCCATTGGTTCGACCGCCTTGATTCGGCGCGAACCGCCTTGCTTGTAATCGACATGCAAACGGCCTTCTGCGAGCCGGGAGCGCCCGCCGAGGTGCCGCTAGCGCGCGAGATCGTACCGCCGATCAACGCGCTCACTCGCGCCTTGCGAAATCTTGGCTGTCCGGTGATCTGGGTGGTGCACGCCAATACCTCGAAAAACGGGCGCAGCGACTGGGAAATGTTCTTCAATCATGTCGTCGGCGACGACGTGCGGCAACGCACGATGGACGCGCTGGCTCCCGGAAACCAGACCATCTGGAGGAAACTCGACGTCGCGGACGGTGACCATACTGTCATCAAAAACCGCTATAGCGCGCTGATTGCGGGTTCCTCCCAGCTCGAGCGTCTGCTGCGCAGCCTGAATATGGACACCGTTCTGATCGCGGGCACGAAAACCAATGTGTGCTGCGAATCTACCGCGCGCGACGCCATGATGCTCGATTTCAAGGTGGTGCTGTTGTCGGATTGCTGCGCGGCGCTCTCCGATGACGAGCATCGCTCGGCGATGGAGAACATTTTCCAGCAATTCGGAGATGTTTCGACTGCGGACGAAGCGCTTCGTAAATTGCAAACCCCGTCGAATGCCTGACGCCCGCCTGCCATTAGTGCGGATTGCGATTCCAGCCTGTGTGCTACCGGCCACCGCGCAAGAAAATGCCGCCCGAACGAACCGGGCGGCGCATTCTCGCGTCAGGTCGAACTTAGCTCAGCCCGCCAAGCAGCCAAACCACCAGAATGATTGGCAGAGGAATACCGATCAGCCAAAGCAGAAGTCCGCGTCCCATTTCGATCTCCATTGTCTCGTCCCGGAGTGAACGCTTGGGTACGGGCGCAGTTCCGGCAAAAAGCCTCGAAAATTCAGCGCTACGTCGAAAAATCAAAGCAAATTGACGGAAATCAAAGCCGCTCTGCATGGTTTGGGGACCACTCATGCCTCGACAAACACTATTGAACGCTTCTAAGAATAATCCGTCCGAATACCCGGCCCGGCGGCTCCTTTGAACGTGCCCGCTGCGGCCAGCGACCAACTGGAAGACCCCGCCACGCGGACTTGCAATGCCATGAATTACAACGCCTTTTTCGATAACGCCCTGAACCGCTTGCACCAGGAGCGGCGTTATCGGGTGTTCGCGGACCTGGAACGCATTGCCGGCCGGTTCCCGCAGACGATCTGGCATTCACCGCAGGGGCCGCGCGAAATCATCGTCTGGTGCTCCAACGACTATCTCGGCATGGGACAGCATCCGAAGGTGATCGGCGCCATGGTCGAGACCGCAACCCGCATGGGAACCGGCGCCGGTGGCACCCGCAACATTTCCGGCACCAATCATCCGCTGGTCGAACTCGAGAGCGAACTCGCCGACCTGCACGGCAAGGAAGCCGCGCTGATCTTTACTTCAGGTTACGTCTCGAACCAGACCGGCATCTCGACGCTCGCCAAGCTCATCCCCAACGTGCTGATCCTGTCGGACGCCTATAACCACAATTCGATGATCGAAGGCGTGCGCCATTCCGGCTGCGAGAAGAAGATCTTCCGCCACAACGATCTCGCCCATCTGGAAGAATTGCTGATCGAGGCCGGACCGGACCGTCCGAAGTTAGTGTTGTTCGAAAGCATCTATTCGATGGATGCCGACATCGCCCCAATCGGCGCGATCTGCGACCTCGCCGAGAAATACGGCGCCATGACCTATATCGACGAAGTGCATGCGGTCGGCATGTATGGCCCGCGCGGCGCTGGCGTCGCCGAGCGCGATGGCGTCATGCACCGCATCGACGTGGTCGAAGGCACGCTCGGCAAGGCATTCGGATGCTTCGGCGGCTATATCGCCGGAAGCCACGCGATGTGCGACGCCGTGCGCTCCTATGCGCCGGGCTTCATCTTCACCACCGCCCTGCCACCGGCTGTTTGCGCCGCCGCCGCGGCCTCGATCCGGCATCTGAAGAATTCGCAATGGGAGCGCGACCGACACCAGGAACGCGTCGCGCGTGTGAAGGCGGTGCTCACCGCATCGGGCCTGCCGGTGATGCCGAGCGACACGCATATCGTGCCGATCGCGGTCGGCGATCCGGAAAAATGCAAGGCTGCAAGCGACATGCTGCTCGCCGATCACGGCATCTATATCCAGCCGATCAATTATCCGACCGTTCCGAAGGGAACCGAACGCCTTCGCGTCACGCCCTCGCCCTATCACGACGACAAGATGATCGATGCGTTGGCCAACGCGCTTGTCGATGTGTGGGAACGGCTCGGCATGAATCTCAACCGCGCACTGGCGGCGGAGTAGCTTTTTTTCACGAACGCATTTTCTTGACGCGAACCGGTTTCCACTTCGCTTGAAAGCGCTTCAGTCCTCCTGCACCGGGCGATGCTCCGGAGGCAACGGAGGCGGCGGCGGCGGTGACTGGCCGTATATCCGCACATAAATCGGCAGCGACAGCGACACCAACAGAAAGCGCGCGACGTGATGCGCGCCGACGAAAATCGGATCGAGATGCAGCGCCAGCGCCAGGATCATCATCGCGTCCAGCCCGCCAGGCGCATACGACACCACGATGTCGGACAATTGGAGCTTCAGCAGCCATGCCGCGGCGGCGGCGAAAACCGACACGACCAGAATCGCGGTCGCGAACGCCCCGAGCGCCGCCATTAGATGCTTCAGAAGCAGCCGCATGCCGGTATTGGCGAAGCGCGAGCCGATGACCGTCCCCAGTCCCACCATGACGGCGCTGACCAACCACCACGGCATGACGGCATGGATTAGGCCGCTGCCGTGGAGGATGGCGGAGGCCAGCATCGCACCGAAAATATAGCCGCCCGGGAATCGCACGGCATGAGCGATCGCCGCAGTCACGCTCGAAGCCACCACCAGAATAACGAGTTCGGGAATCGAATCGGTGATCGTGAGGCTGCGCAATGGCGGCCCGGATGGCATCAACCCGGCAAGCGCTAATCCGCCCGGCACGCAGGCGATCAGGATCGCCGCACGTACGCTCTGCACAATCGCGATACCTCGCAGATCCGCGTGATATTGCGTGGCATAGACCATGACCTGCGACAGCGCGCCGGGCGCGGCCCCAAAGAGCGCCGACAGCATGTCCCAGCCATGCACCTTCTTTAGGTAGAACGCGCTGCCGAACGTGGCACTCGTCATCGCCAGGCACAAAAGCACAACACTGAGCGGCCAGGTTGCAACACCCTTCAAAGTCTCTGGGGTAACCGCGCCGCCCAGCGAAATTCCGATCAGGACGAATATCACCCGTGCGAACGGCGGGGGTACGTGCATCGGCCGGCCGGCGAGCGCCGCAACCGCGACGAAAATCATCGCGCCCGACAACCACCCGACCGGAACGTCGGCATAAGTGAAAACGGCGCCGCCGATGATCCCAAGCAGGAACGTCTCGCCGAGCTGCCGCAGGGTCTGTCGGGACGGAAACCGCATCACACCGTTATGTCCAATCCCGAGCACCTATCAAGGCGCCACGGGCATTCCATATATGCCCGTGGTGTTGATTGCCCTTTCCTTGGGCTCGCGTGTATGGTCGCGGCCCTTTTGCCGGATTCCCCATGGCCCGTGACCAAATCGACATGACGCCGGTCGAGCGCCGCGACGAACTCGTCGCGTGGCTCGAAATCGGGCTGCAAGCCGAAAGCGGACTGGCGGATCGGCACCGAGCACGAAAAATTCCCCTTCACCATCCACCGTCACAATCCGGTTCCGTATGACGGGGCACGCGGCATTCGCGCACTGCTGGAGGGAATGCAGCTTCTGCTTGGCTGGGAGCCGATCATGGAGCGCGACAATATCATCGGACTCTATGACGTCACCGGCGGGGGAGCCATTTCGCTGGAACCCGGTGGACAATTCGAATTGTCGGGCGCTCCGCTCGAGACCGTCCACCAGACCAGTACCGAGTTGATGGCGCACCTCGCCCAGGTCCGGGAAGTGGCGCGGCCGCTCGGCATCGGCTTTCTCGGGCTCGGGATGACGCCGAAATGGACGCGGGCGGACATTCCGGTCATGCCGAAGGGCCGCTATCGCATCATGACGCAATACATGCCGAAGGTCGGCTCCTTCGGTCTCGACATGATGTACCGGACCTGCACGGTGCAGACCAATCTCGACTTCTCCTCGGAAGCCGACATGGTCAAGAAGCTGCGCGTGTCGCTCGCGCTGCAGCCGGTGGCAACCGCACTGTTCGCGAATTCTCCTTTTACCGAGGGCAAGCCGAATGGCTTTCTTTCCTTTCGTTCGGAAATCTGGCGCGACACCGATAATGCACGCTCCGGCATGCTGCCCTGGGCTTTCGAGACTGGCATGGGTTTTGAGCGATGGGTCGATTACGCCCTCGACGTCCCGATGTATTTCGTCAAACGCGGCGACGAATATATCGACGTATCGGGGTTGTCGTTTCGCGACCTGTTCGCGGGCAGGCTTAAGCAGTTGCCAGGTGAACGCGCGACGATTTCGGACTGGGCCAATCACATCTCAACGATCTTCCCGGAGGTGCGGCTGAAGCGCTATCTCGAAATGCGCGGTGCCGATGGCGGTCCGTCGCGGCGGCTGCCGGCGCTGCCGGCCTTCTGGGTCGGCATACTTTACGATCAGACTTCACTCGATGCCGCCTGGGACATCGTCAAGACCTGGACCGCCGAAGAGCGACAGAAGCTGCGCGACGACGTGCCGACGCAAGGCTTCGCTGCGATCATCCGTAACCGCACTATGCTCTCGCTCGCCGACGAGACGCTCAAGCTCTCGCGCGCGGGACTCGTGCGGCGCGCCAGAATGAATGCGGGTGGCGAGGACGAGACCAAATATCTCGAACCGCTTGAGGATCTCGTCTCTCGCGGCTCGACGCCGGCGGAGGAACTGCTCGCGAAGTTTCATGGGCCGTGGGGCGGATCGGTGGAGCCGGTCTTCACCGAATATGCCTACTGAACGATGGCCAAAGCGACACCCGCGACAGCGCAACTGGCCAAGGCCGGCATCGCGTACACGCTGCACGAATACGACTATGATCCGAACGCGGCGCGCATCGGATTGCAGGCCGCGGAAGCATTGGGGATCGCGCCCGAGCGTCTGTTGAAGACGCTGATGGCAAAAGCCGGCGGCACAGTGGTCTGCGTGCTCGTTCCCTCCGACAAGGAAGTCAATCTGAAGCGGCTCGCCGCAGCCGCCGGCGCGAAGGATGCCGCTATGCTGCCGCCGGCCGAAGCGGAGCGTATCACCGGCTATCATGTCGGCGGCATCTCACCACTCGGTCAGAAGAAGCGCACACCGACCTTCATTGAACGTGCCGCGCTCACACACGCGACCATTCTGGTGAATGGCGGACGACGCGGCCTGCAGATCGAGATCGCGCCTTCCGATCTCGTCAAAGCGCTCGCCGCCAAGGCGGACTATGCTGATGCGTGTGCGGCTGACCGCGTTCGACATCCTTCTGTATGCGGTAGTCGTACTCGCCTGGGGCTTCGCCTGGATCGGCATCCATTTTCAGATTGGTGTGGTGTCGCCGGACGTGTCGATCGTCTGGCGCTTCCTGATCGCGGGCGTGGTGATGCTCGCACTCGCCTGGTGGAGGCGCGACCGGCTGCACTTTACGCTGCAGGAGCATCTCGGTTTCGCCCTGCTCGGGTCGATGCTGTTCTGCCTGAACTTCCTTTTGTTCTACCACGCCGCCGTTACGCTTCCGTCGGGCCTGCTCTCAATCGTGTTCTCGCTCGCGTCATTCTTCAATGTCTGGCTGGGAGTGATCTTTCTCGGCGCACCGATCGATCTCCGCGTGGTTCTGGGCGGGCTTCTGGGTGCCGTCGGAATGGCGGCGATGTTTTACCCGCAATTCGAGGGCGCAGGCTTCCACCAATGCGCGGTGATCGCGCTCATCCTGTGCGTGCTCGGCACGCTTGCTTTCTGCTTCGGCAATATAGTCTCGGCGACCCTGCAGAGGCGCGGCATTCCGGTCTTCTCCGCTTCGGGCTACGCCATGCTCTATGGCTGTGCGGCAACCGCGCTCTATGCCGCGTTTCGCGGCCATGCCTTCATCGTCGACTGGTCACAGGCCTATCTGATCTCGCTTGTCTATCTCGCGCTGATCGGTTCGGTGCTGGCCTTTGCCTGCTATCTGACACTGCTGGGACGCATCGGCGCCGATCGCGCCGCCTATGTGACCGTGCTCGGACCGGTGGTGGCGCTGGTGGTCTCGACGTTCGTGGAGAATTTCCAGTGGAGCATTGTGGCCGCGCTCGGGCTCGCCGCGGTTCTGATCGGCAATGTGCTGGTGTTGCGGCCGGCGAAAAACAGATGACCGTTATTCCGCCGCCTGCGCGGTCTCTGACAAATTGTCGAGCGAAGAGATGATGTGTTCCGCGAGCGCGTCGGCGAGCGCGGAGCTTTCATGCGGATTGCGCACGAGACCGATGCGGCAATAGGGCAATTCCGGAAATCCGTCGGCCGGCGTCAGCACCCGCATGCCCGGCCGCAAGGTCGATTCCGGCACCACCGAAACTGCAAGCCCTGACAGCACGGCAGCGACATAGGCGCCGGCATTCGAACTCGTGTACATGACGCGGTGCTGGCGTCCGAGCTTTTCGAGGCATTCGAGCGCGGTGCGGCGCCACGAGCAGCTCTGCTTTCCGAGCGCGAGCGGCAGCGGATTTTCGGTATGGGTCGCATGCCGCACCGACGTTACCCACAACAGCCGCTCCTGCCGGAACGGCTCGGCGGTGCGCTGACTTTCGGTGGTCGTGATGATGGCGAGGTCGAGATCGTTGGCGTCGATGCGTTTGAGCAGATCGACCGAAGGCTCACATAACACCGTGAGCTCGACACCCGGATACGAGCGCGAAAAGCGCGCCATGATTTCGGGCAGATAACGGTCGGCATAATCGTCCGGCACGCCGAGCCGAACGCGCCCGGAAAGCTCCGGGCCGGAAAAAGCGGCAAGCGCTTCCAGATTCAGTTTCACGATCCGCCGCGCATAATCGAGCAGCCGCTCGCCATCCTCGGTCAGCTTCGAGGCACGGCCATCGCGCGCGAAGATCGGCTTGTCGAGCCGCTCTTCCAGCCGCTTCATCTGCATCGATACCGCCGATTGGGTCTTGTGCACGACCTCGGCTGCCTTGGTGAAGCTGCCGGTTTCGGCAATGGCGATGAAGGTGCGGAGCTGGTCAATGTCGATCAGGACGGTCATGGGTGCTCGCTTGGGATCTCGGTTTCGGCGCGCTGTTCAGGGCCTTGCGCAGGCTCCACGGAGCCCGTACGTATCATCAACTGAAATGATACTTGAGATTATAAACATTCGTTTCACTTATCAATAGCGGGGTGACATATCCAGCGTCGGTTCAACCCATTCGAGCCGGAAATCGGGTCGCTCAAGGTGGTGTCTTGGGGCCTGGGTCCGTGCGTCGCTCGAATTTGCAAGGAGATTAGTCATGGCCGCGACCTACAAGCTAACCCCCGCACAGACCTCGCCGTCGGTATTCGCCTCCGCCGTGGCCGTATTGGTGACCGGGCTCAAGGCTATTTCGCGCGCCCTGAAAAACCGTCGCGATGCCGGATTGCTGGCGACGATGGACGACCGGATGCTGGCCGATATCGGGCTCACGCGCTCGGATCTGCGTGACGCTTATGCCGAGCCGCTTTGGCGCGATCCGACCGATATGCTGGCCGGTCGCGTCAGCGAGAAACGCCGCTATCGGCCGAGGCGTCGTGACGGGCAACACATCAGCGCGCCCTCGATCGCGCCGGCTCAGTGCTACGCCGCGCCGCGGACTGACCGGGCCACCCGTTACACAATCTGAAGCCCCCGAGGCCGGCCTGCCCAGCCGGCCCGGCGATCCGCATCTCTGTGCGTCCCCTCGCACGTCGCGGATCCAGCGCCCGCCGGCCCTCCCCGGCGGGCGTCTCTTTTCGCGAGCGCACAGCTTCATGTTCACGACTTCGCGGCAAAGCCAATCGACACTCGCAACGCGGGTATTGAGACTCTAACATGCAGAGAGGCCGTATTTTCAAATCCCGGGCAAGAACCGTTCATGTGCCGTCGCCTAGCATTGCTGCTGGTGGTTTTGCTGGCGTTTGTCGCAGCGCCAATGACAGCGCACGGACAGGCCGGCTTCGACCGTCCGGGCGCCGATTATGCCAATGCGCCGGTCCGAACCGGCGACCCGCGCGCCTGCGCCCAACGCTGCGAGCGTGACAATCGCTGCCGCGCGTGGAGCTTCTCCTATCCGCGCACGACGACGCGCGAACCAACCTGCTGGCTCAAGAGTAGCGTCACACCAGCCAAGGAAGACAGTTGCTGCGTGTCCGGTGTGCGCGGCGCCGCCGTGGTCGAACCCAATACTGGACCGCTTGAATATTCCATCGACCGCAACGGCGGCGACTACAAATCCACGGATGTTGACGCCGACGCGAGCGGAGATGTCTGCGCGAAGCTTTGCCAGGCCGACGGCAAATGCCGCGCCTTCACCTATCTGCGGCCGGGCTATGGCGGCGCCTCCGCCCGCTGCTACCTGAAGGACCGCATCACCAAGCCGCGGCGCAAACCTTGTTGCATCTCGGGCGTTGTCCGGTAGGGACATCGAGGAGGAGCCCATGAGATCGCTGATCCCCGCAATTGCGATTGCCGCAACAGCTTTGGCTGCACTCGCCGCTGGCACCGCGCTCGCCCATCACGGCTGGGGCAGCTATGACGCTTCCAAGCCGGTCACCGTGAACGGGCCCATCCTCGCCTCGAAATACGAGAACCCGCACGCGACCATCACCGTGAAGGGCGCCGACAAGGTCTGGACCGTGACGCTCGCGCCGACCTTCCGTATGATCAATCGCGGCGCTACCGCCGAGATGGTTGCGGTCGGCAAGATGGTGTCGGCCTACGGATACCCTTCCACCGTTGAGAAGGACGAGATGCGGGCCGAGCGCATCACCGTCGACGGCAAGACGGTCGAGTTGCGCTGATGACCGACGCGGCGCCGGCGATCTTCATCGCGATCGAGGGATCCTCCTTCGCCGCCGCCATCCGACAATCGCCGTTCGCTTACATGACGGCGAATGTCGTCCATATCCTCTCGCTGATGGTGTTCTTCGGCGCCGTAGCGGTGATGGACCTTCGGCTCGCCGGATTTTTTTCGGCGACCTGGCCCGGCGCGACGCTGCGACGCGCGCGCATCGTCGCGATACTTGGATTCATAGGGCTGCTCGCCTCGGGCAGCGTCCTGTTCGCGGCAGAAGCAAGCCACATCATCCTGAACCCTCTGTTCAAGATCAAACTGATCCTGATCCTTCTGGGTCTGACCAATGTCGGCCTGTTCGAGATGCTCGCAGCTTCGCGGGTCCGGGACCTTCAGCCGGGCACGCCGATGCCGGCGGCCGCGCGCATCATCGGCATCTCTTCGCTTGTAATCTGGCTCGGGGTCGCAGCGAGCGGACGGCTGATTGCGTATTTTTAAGAACGCGACGTCGGCCGACTTGCGTTACCCCGTCCCGCCGACGGTGATCCGGTCCATCCGCAAAGTCGGTTGACCGACCCCGACCGGCACGCCCTGGCCGTTCTTGCCGCAGGTGCCGACGCCGTGGTCGAGCGCAAGATCGTTGCCGATCATAGAGATGCGGCGCAGGTCGGTAGGACCATTGCCGATCAGCATGGCCCCCTTCACCGGAGCGCCGACTTTGCCGTTCTCGATCTTGTAGGCCTCGGTGCATTGGAAAACATATTTGCCGGACGTGATGTCGACCTGGCCGCCCCCGAAATTCACCGCATAGATGCCGTTCTTCACCGACGCGATGATCTCGCCCGGCTCGCGGTCGCCCGAAAGCATATAGGTGTTGGTCATGCGCGGCATCGGCACATGCGCATAGGATTCGCGCCGCCCGTTGCCAGTCGGCTTCATCTCCATCAGCCGTGCATTCTGACGGTCCTGCATATAGCCGACGAGGATGCCGTCCTCGATCAGCACGGTCTTGTTGGTCGGCGTACCCTCGTCGTCGATGGACAGAGATCCGCGCCGCGACTGGATGGTGCCGTCGTCAAGCACGGTGACGCCCTTGGAAGCGACCTGCTGGCCCAATAAGCCCGCGAAGGCCGACGTCTTCTTGCGATTGAAATCGCCTTCGAGGCCGTGCCCAATCGCTTCGTGCAGCATCACGCCCGGCCAGCCTGCGCCGAGCACCACATCCATTTCGCCAGCGGGCGCGGGCACTGACTCAAGATTTACCAGCGCCTGTCGGATGGCATCGTCGACCGCGCCACGCCAGGCTTGCGTCTCGATAAGCCGCGAATAGCCCTCGCGCCCGCCATAACCGTAGCTGCCGGTCTCTTGCCGGTCTCCTTCGCCGGCCACGATCGCTACGTTGATGCGTACCATCGGACGGATATCGCGATAGACTTCGCCGTCCGCCCGCAAAATCTCGACCACCTGCCAGGATGCACCAAGGGTCGCGGTCACCTGCCGAACGCGCGGGTCTTTCGCACGCGCATAAGCATCGATTTCCTGCAAGAGTTTCACCTTGGCCTCGAAGCCCGGCGCGTCGAGCGGGTTTTCGTCGCCATAGAGCCGGACATTGGTGCGGCCCGGGGCCTCTGAATAACGGCCGGCATATCCGCCTTTCACCGCACGAACGGCGTCGGCGGCGCGGATCAGGGCCGCTTCTGACAGATCGGAAGCGTGGGCGTAGCCCACTGCCTCATCTTTGACCGCGCGCAGCCCAAAGCCCTGCGCGGTGTCATAGGTGGCGTGTTTCAAGCGCCCGTTATCGAAACCGAGCGCTTCGGACTGGCGATATTCGAGGAACAATTCGCCGTCGTCGGCGCCCTCGAGCCCGCGCCCCACAATGGTCCGCACGCTCCCGAGATCAAGCCCGGCACGGTCGATGAGCGAGGTCGTGTAAGCCATGCAGAAGTCCTTTCCACAAAATCAGCTCCCCCCAAATAAGCAGCCGACGTTGATTGCGACAGCCTTCAGGCACACGGAACCGCCCTTTGCCCGGGGTCAGATCGAGGGCAGCTTGAGCCAGGTCGCGACGGCGCTCAACACCAGATTGACGGCGAGAGCGGCCAGCAGCAATCCCATGATCCGGCGTAGCAATTGGGTGATCCCGCTTCCGGTCACGCGTTCGATCCGGTCGCCGGTCATGAAAATGACCAACATACCGGCGAGCGCCGTCGCGAGCGCGCCGAGCGTGACCAACTGCTCCATGTGGGAATATCGGTTGTTATCCATCAGAAGCACGATCGTGAGCATGCCACCGGGGCCTGCGATGATCGGAGTCGCGAGCGGATAGACCGCAATCTGCATCACGGCAGCGCGCCTTGCGGCGGCGTTGCCGCGCTTGGCCGGCGCATCGATCACGTGTGAGGCATTTCCGAGAACCATCGAGACCGCGAACAGAAAAAGTACGATTCCGCCGGCAATTTGGAAGGACAGGAGCGAGATGCCCATGGCCGCCAGCAGGAACTGTCCGACGAAGCCGAACACCGCAAGAATGACGAACGCCATCAGGACCGAAATCGACGCGGCGCGGCGCCGCTCCTGACTTGTGAAATCCGGGGTCGCACCGATGAACAGCGGAAGATGGCTGATCGGATCGAAAACGGCCCAAAGCGTCACCAACTGCGTCAGAAATAACGTCTGATCGGGAAGCATCCTGTCACCCCATGCCGCTGCGCGTCGAGATTAAGGCCACTTGTTGAAGCCTTCGCCAACGCCGTTCAGCGCCATTGCGAACCCGACGCCGGTTCCGGGCTGAAAGATGATGGAGGTCGCGAGCCCTCAATCTGCTCGCCTATCGGCCGGCCGCGTAGCCGCTCAGGGCAGCTTGTCAAACCCCTCGCCGAAGCCCTTCAGCGCCATCGGAAAGCCAATGCCCTCTTCCGGGGTCTGGAAGATGATGAAAGTCGCGGTTGTTCCGGTCCGCATCTGCTTGGTGAGGTTGTCGTCCATCACCACTTCGGCCACGCAGCCATTCGGCAGGCAGCGAACAAAGCCGGCGCGGCCGACGTCGGTATTGTCGATCTTCAGCCCAAGACCGGACGGCAGCAACACGCCGAGCGGCGCGATCACCCGCATCAACCGGCTTTTGTTGTCGGCGGTTTTCAGGACGATGACGGTCAGGCCGATATTGGCGCGATCTTCGGCGGTGACGCTCTGGATCAGGGCGCATTGCTCGGCCTGCGCGCCGGGTGGCGTGTCGCAGCGTATCTGCCAGTCGCCGTGCACAGACTTGACCGCGCCCTGGGCCAAGGCTTGGCCGGGGAGCGAGAGCAAGGGCACCAGAATTGCCGCAAGAAACGCAATTTGGCGCGACCGGCCCTCGAGACCTGCATAATTCGACATCACCATGTCACCGTCCCGCGATTCTCTTTGTCCCGATCCGGCCGTGCGAGCCTTTGGCCGGCGAATCAGGAGCCGGATGTGAACAACAGGCGTTGGCACCACGCGGGCCGCATGGTGTCAAGCATACCACCAACCGTTGAAAAGCGCCTATTTCTGGCCCAAAAGCGGCCCACCGCCATGACTTTTCGCATAGGCAGAATGTCTCATTATTTCAATGTGGAGGCGCATTGCGAGGCGGGCGGAATTATGGTTTGAAAAGTCGGGATTTCCCAAGAATCCTGCCGCGCGCTCGCCGCATCCGCCCCGCAACGGGCGGCCCGTGAACGGGCTGAATGCCAGAGCAGGCAGCCGCCGGCTGCAAGCCAAGGGGAGCCCTAGACGGGGCGAGCCAAACCGGGCGCGTGACGGCCGATTTGTCGAAGGAGCGATTACGACGATGCGGGTGAAGACATTTTTGACGGCGCTGGCTGCGGCCGCGCTGACCCCGGCTGCTGCGATGGCGGGTCTTGGACAGCCATCTCCTTGGCAAATCACCTTCCAGCAATCGGCCACGCCGATCATGGACAACATAACCTGGTTCCATGACTTCCTGCTGATCGTCATCACGCTGATCACGCTGTTCGTGCTCGCGTTGCTGCTGATCGTGGTCTTCAAATTCAATTCGCGCGCCAATCCGGTGCCGTCCAAGACTACCCACAACACGCTGATCGAAGTTGCCTGGACGGTGATCCCGGTAATCATTCTGGTGGCGATAGCGGTGCCGTCCTTCCGGCTGCTGTTCGCACAGCTCACCATTCCGCCCGCCGACGTCACCATCAAGGCGACCGGCAAGCAGTGGTTCTGGACCTACGACTATCCCGACAACGGCTTCTCCTTCGATTCGCTGATGCTGCAGGACAAGGACCGCAAGCCCGACCAGCCGCGTCTGCTGGCGGTCGACAACGAAGTCGTAGTGCCGATCAACAAGGTGGTGCGCGTGCAGGTGATCGGCGCCGACGTAATCCACGCTTTCGCGGTGCCATCTTTCGGCATCAAAATCGATGCGGTGCCTGGCCGCCTGAATGAAACCTGGTTCAAGGCAACGCGCGAAGGCGTATATTACGGGCAATGCTCGGAATTGTGCGGCAAGGATCATGCGTTCATGCCGATCACAGTGCGGGTTGTGAACGATCGTGACTACGCGACCTGGCTCGACCAGGCGAAGAAGAAATTCGCGAACAAGCCGAACCCCGATGACGGGATCGCGGTCGCGTCAACGAACGCGCAATAAGCAACGGGCCGACGGGGTACACATATCATCACTTGAATATGTTTGCTAAACCCTGAAGCGACAGAAAGACGGACTGAAAGGTCAGACCATGGCAGCCACGCCGAAATCCGAAAGCGCCCATTCCGCTCACGATGCGCACGACGCGCATGATCACCCGACCGGGTGGCGGCGCTTCGTTTATTCGACGAACCACAAGGACATCGGCACGATGTACCTCGTGTTCGCGATGATCGCGGGCGTGATCGGCGGCGCGCTGTCGATCGGCATGCGGCTGGAATTGCAGCAGCCCGGCATGCAGATTTTCCACGACGCCCACATGTTCAACGTGTTCACCACCGCGCACGGCTTGATCATGATCTTCTTCATGGTCATGCCGGCGATGATCGGCGGCTTTGGCAACTGGATCGTGCCGCTGATGATCGGCGCGCCGGACATGGCCTTCCCGCGCATGAACAACATTTCGTTCTGGCTGCTGCCGGCCTCATTCGGACTGCTTGCTGATCTCCCTGTTCGTGGAAGGCGAACCCGGTTCGCCCGGCGTCGGCGGCGGCTGGACGCTCTATGCGCCGCTCTCGACTTCCGGACATCCCGGGCCCGCGGTCGATTTCGCGATCCTGTCGCTGCATATCGCCGGCGCTTCGTCGATCCTCGGCGCCATCAATTTCATCACCACCATCTTCAACATGCGCGCGCCCGGCATGACGCTGCACAAGATGCCGCTATTCGTGTGGTCGATCCTGGTGACGGTGTTTCTGCTGCTGCTGGCGCTGCCGGTGCTGGCGGGCGCGATCACCATGCTTCTCACCGACCGCAATTTCGGAACCACCTTCTTCTCGCCCGATGGCGGCGGCGATCCGATATTGTTCCAGCACCTGTTCTGGTTCTTCGGCCATCCGGAAGTTTACATTCTCATCCTTCCGGGTTTCGGCATGGCGAGCCAGATCATCGCGACCTTCTCGCGCAAGCCGGTCTTCGGCTATCTCGGCATGGCGTATGCCATGGTCGCCATCGGCGTGATCGGCTTCGTAGTGTGGGCGCATCACATGTACACGGTTGGCATGTCGACGACGGCGCAGGCTTACTTCGTCGCCGCCACCATGGTAATCGCGGTTCCGACCGGGGTGAAAATCTTCTCCTGGATCGCCACCATGTGGGGCGGCTCGATCGACTTCAAGACGCCGATGCTGTGGGCTGTCGGGATGATCTTCTTGTTCACCGTCGGCGGGGTAACCGGCGTGGTGCTCGCCAATGCCGGCGTCGACCGTTCGATGCACGACACCTATTACGTGGTCGCGCATTTCCACTACGTGTTGTCGATGGGCGCGGTGTTCACGATCTTCGCGGGCTGGTATTACTGGTTCCCGAAAATCACCGGCTACATGTACAACGAGACGATCGGCAAGCTGCATTTCTGGGTGACGTTCATCGGCGTCAATATCCTGTTCTTCCCACAGCATTTCTTGGGGATGGCGGGCATGCCGCGGCGCATCGCCGATTATCCGGACGCGTTTTCCGGCTGGAACTACGTGTCGTCGATCGGCTCGTACATTTCGGCGATCGGGCTTCTGATTTTCTTCTACGGACTCGCGGTCGCCTTCTCGCGCAAGGAGAAGGCCGCCAACAATCCGTGGGGGCCGGGCGCCACGACGCTGGAATGGACGCTGACTTCGCCGCCGCCGTTCCATCAGTTTGAAGTTCTGCCGAAGATCAAGTGACCGGGTGACTGGCTGAATATGTCGATGCAAAGCGATATCGTGCGTCTACCCTCGCCGCTTCCCGCGGCGGATGGCAGCGCACACGCCGATTTCGGCCCGAGCCTCGCCACCCCGCGCGACTATTTCGAGTTGCTGAAGCCACGCGTGATGTCGCTCGTGGTCTTCACCGCGCTGGTCGGCATGGTGGTGGCGCCAGGCTCGATCAATCCGGTGATCGCGGCAACGGCGCTGATCTTCATCGCAATGGGTGCCGGCGCGGCTGGCGCCCTGAACATGTGGTACGAAGCCGACATCGACGCGATCATGTCGCGCACCGCCGGACGCCCTATCCCGCAGGGCCGTATCCGGCCGGGCGAAGTGCTCGGCTTTGGACTGTTTCTGTCGGCGCTGTCGGTGATCTCGATCGGCCTTCTGGTCAATTTGCTGTCCGCCTTGCTGCTTGCCTTCACGATCTTTTTCTATGCCGTGGTCTATTCGATGTGGCTGAAGCGCTGGACGCCTCAGAACATCGTGATCGGCGGTGCCGCCGGGGCCTTTCCGCCGATGATCGGCTGGGCCGCAGCAACCGGAACCATCGGCCTCGAATCGATCGTGCTGTTTCTGATCATCTTCGTATGGACGCCACCTCATTTCTGGGCGCTGGCCTTGCTGCGCGCCGACGAATATGCGCGCGCCGGCATTCCGATGCTGCCGGTGGTGGCGGGCGAGCGGGAGACGCGCCGTCAAATTCTACTTTATTCGATCTTGCTCGCGCCGGTCGGAGCGCTGCCCTGGCTGCTCGGCTATGCGGGCGCGGTCTATGGCGTGCTGTCGATCGTTGCCGGTATCTTGTTCGTTACGGCGGCATGGCGCCTTAGCCGTGCGCCCGAAGGCGAAGCGACCGAGCGCGCCGCCAAGGGCTTGTTTGCCTATTCAATCCTCTATCTCGTATTACTGTTTGCCGTGCTCCTGATCGATCAGGGCTTCGGCGGATCGTTCGGACGGCTGCCGTGGTGAGCGCTGTGAATGACAAGCCCGAGCAGGAAGGCATCGTGCTGACGCAAGCGCAAAAGCGCGCGCAGCGCCAGCGCTCGATTGCGATCGCCGTCTCGCTCGCCATATTGGTTGTGCTGTTCTATTTCGTGACGCTGGTGAAGGGCCCCGGCGTCCTCAACCGGCCGCTTTAGACCATGACGACCGGCACCGAAGACACCAAGCCCTCTTCACGCAAGCGCGACGCTGCGGTCGCCGCCGCGTGCGGCGCTTTCGTTGCGCTCATGGTGGGCGCGACCTACGCCTCGGTACCGCTCTATGACTGGTTCTGTCGCGCCACCGGCTTGAACGGCACCACGCAGGTCTCGAAATCCGCACCCGCAAAGACGCTCGACCGCACGGTCACCGTGCGCTTCGACGCCAATGTCGGCGCCGGCTTGCCGTGGAAATTCGCGCCGGAGAAAAACCAGATCCAGGCGCGGCTCGGCGACGTGATCACGGTCGATTACATCGTCACCAATCTTGTCGCGCGCGAGACCCAGGGCGTCGCCGCCTACAATGTAACGCCGCTTAATCTCGGCGCCTATTTCCAGAAGATCAACTGCTTCTGCTTCACCGATCAGACCATGAAGCCCGGCGAGACCCGCGCCATGACGGTCGTCTTCTATATCGACCCCGCGCTTGTCGACGACCCGGACGGCAGTGGCGACCTGACGATGACGCTGTCATACACTTTCTATCCGCAACGCGAACCGCAGCGTCCTGTCGCGGCCAGCAAGGGACCGGGCGAGCCCGGACGAATTTAAAGACCATGACCTCCAAAAGCGCGAAGCGGTTTTGGGGATCATGTTCGGGGAATAATGGCGCCTAGCGCCTTAGGGGATCGAGACGGAGAACGAAATGGCTGGCGCGCATACCAACCACCACGACTATCATCTGGTGAATCCGAGTCCATGGCCGGTCGTCGGCTCGATCTCGGCCTTCATTCTGGCGGTCGGCGCCATTACCTGGATGCACAAGAGCTTCGCCGTGGCACCGCTTGTGTTCGCGGCCGGCGTACTTGGTGTGATGTACACCATGATCGGCTGGTGGCGCGATGTGATCCGCGAGGCGGAGACCGGCGATCATACCCGCGTGGTGCAGATTTCTCATCGCTACGGGATGATCCTGTTCATCGCCTCCGAGGTGATGTTCTTCGTCGCCTGGTTCTGGGCCTATTTCAACGTCGCGCTGTTCCCGGACGCAGCGAAGGAAGTCCTCCGCACCGAATTCATCGGCGGCGTATGGCCTCCGAAAAATATCGAGACCTTCGATCCCTGGCACCTGCCGCTGCTCAACACGCTGATCCTGTTGACGTCCGGGACCACGGTGACCTGGGCGCACCATGCGCTGCTCGAAGGCGACCGCGACGCCGTGAAGAAGGGCTTGTGGCTCACCATTCTTCTGGGTGCGTTGTTCACCTGCGTGCAGGCTTATGAATACAGCCACGCCGCCTTCGGCTTCAAAGGCAATATCTACGGCGCCACCTTCTTCATGGCGACCGGTTTCCATGGCGCGCATGTGCTGATCGGCACGATCTTCCTGACCGTTTGCCTGGCGCGGGTCTACGCCGGGCAGTTCACGCCCAAGCAGCACCTCGGCTTCGAATTCGCGGCCTGGTACTGGCATTTCGTCGACGTGGTGTGGATCTTCCTGTTTGCCTGCATCTACGTGTGGGGCCACGGTCACCCGGTAGCGGGTGCCGTTGGCGGGCATTAGCCTCCTCGATATGATTCCAAGGAAAGGCGGCTTCGGCCGCCTTTTTTATTTGGGTGCTTGCCGCGACAGAAACGACGTCTTAACTCGTCAACGATGACCCAACCGTCCCCCATTGTCGCCGCCATCACCTGCCGCTGCCCTGCCTGCGGCGAAGGCAAGTTGTTCAAGGGCTTTTTGTCGCTGCGTCCGCATTGCGACAAATGCGGGCTCGACTACACCTTTATCGATTCAGGCGACGGGCCGGCTGTGTTCATCATTCTCGCCGCGGGCTTCATCGTGGTGTTCGCAGCCTTGCTTGTCGAAATTTTGTATCAGCCGCCGTTCTGGCTGCATGCGCTTATGTGGCTGCCACTGATCCTGGTCGTGACCATGCTCCCGCTTCGCCCGATGAAGGGGCTGATGATCGCACTCCAGCATCGTCACAAAGCCGCCGAAGGCCGGCTCGAGATGCACGACGGCACGCCGTGATGGCTCCCACGCTCCGCCGTTTTCTCGTTCCCTCGCTGTTCACAATCGCCGGCCTTGCCGTGCTGATCTCGCTCGGCATGTGGCAGTTGCAGCGCAAGGAGTGGAAAGAGGCGCTGATCGCCGCGCTCGATCGGCAGATGGCAACGAAGCCGGTGCCGCTCCCGGCGCAATCGAGCGACCTGCTGCGCGGCAATGCCGAATTCCGCCGTGTCTCCCTGCGTGCGGAATTCATCAAGGAGGCGAAACCCGCGCTTCTCTATACCGGCGCGTCCGCCTTGCGCGAGGACGTCAAACAGCCCGGCTATTTCGTGTTCGCACCGGCGCGCCTTCCAGACGGCCGCATTGTCGTGGTCAATCGTGGCTATGTGCCCCTCGACCGCCCGCACGAAGGTAAGGACGCGTCAGCCGAGATCACTGGCTACGTGCGTTTCCCGGAAGCACCCGGCTGGTTCGTGTCGGCGCATGATGTGGCCGGCGAAATATGGTTTGTCCGCGACCCGCAAATGATGGCAGCGGTTCGGGGCTGGGGCCTAGTGGCTCCGTTCTATATCGATCAGGAGGCGCCGGTGCCGTCCGGCGGCTTGCCGAAGCCCGGCCCGCTCGCAGTGCACTTGCGCAACGACCACCTCGGCTACGCCCTTACCTGGTTCGGGCTCGCGGCCGCCCTCGCCTCGGTTTTCGCGGTCTGGGCCAGCCGCGAATGGTATCTAAAGACCGCCGACCGCCCCCGAGCTTCCTTGTAGAAGCGGCCTCGAACCACTAGTCTAAAGGTCGGCCCGGGTTTCCCAGACTTTGGGAAATCCTCCACTAAATCAGTAGCTTACGTTTTCCCTCGCGGGTGGTTTTGTGCCACCAGTGACGGGTTCAAGGACCGCCTTTGCAATACGTGTCGACCCGCGGCGAAGCCCCGACTCTCGGCTTCATCGATGTGACGCTGGCAGGCCTTGCCCGCGACGGTGGACTGTATTTGCCGCAATCCTGGCCGCGACTTTCGGCCGAAACCATCGCCGGATTTGCCGGCCGGCCCTATGCCGAGGTGGCGGTCGAAGTGATCAAGCCTTTCACGGGCGACCAGATTGCGATTTCCGACCTCTCCCGCGTCGCTCGCGAGGCTTACGGCACCTTCCGCCATCCGGCGGTGGCGCCGGTCTCACAATTCGGCGTCAATACGTTCCTGCTCGAACTGTTCCACGGGCCCACCCTCGCCTTCAAAGACCTCGCCATGCAATTCCTGGCGCGGCTGATGGATCATGCGCTGGAACAGCGCGGCGAGCGCGTCACCATCGTGGTGGCGACCTCCGGCGATACCGGAGGTGCGGCGGTCGAGGCATTCCGAGGGCGCAATCGCATCGACTTGGTCGTTCTGTTCCCGGAGGGGCGCGTTTCGGACGTGCAGCGCCGGATGATGACAACTGCGGACGATTCCAACATCCATGCGGTTGCGGTCGAAGGCACTTTCGACGATTGCCAAGCGCTGGTGAAGGGCATGTTCAATCATCACGCCTTCGCCGATCATGTCCGGCTCGCCGGCGTCAATTCAATCAACTGGGCACGGATCGTCGCGCAAGCGGTTTATTACTTTACCGCCGCGGTCGCACTCGGCGCGCCGCATCGGAAATGCGCGTTCACCGTGCCGACGGGAAATTTCGGCGATATTTTCGCAGGATATGTCGCGCGCCGCATGGGCCTGCCGGTCGATCGCCTGGTGATCGCGACCAATGTCAACGACATCCTGGTGCGCACGCTTGCCGCCGGCGCTTACGAGCCGCGCGAAGTGGTTGCGACCAGTTCACCCTCGATGGACATCCAGGTGTCGTCGAATTTCGAGCGGCTCCTGTTCGAGGCCTATGGTCGCAACGCCGCGCCAGTGGCGGCGCTGATGAGTAATTTCGCGCAGTCCAAGCGCTTCGAGATCGCGGGTGCGGCTCTTTCGGAAATCCGTGCAGGTTTCGCCGCCGGCCGTGCCGGTGAAGACGAAGTCGCTTCCACCATGCGCACGGCCTTGCGCGAGACCGGACATTTCGTCGATCCGCATACCGCCGTCGGCATCGCGGTCGCCGAGAAAGAACCGCGCGATCCTGCGCTGCCGATGGTCGTGCTCTCGACCGCGCATGCGGCGAAATTTCCGGATGCAGTGGAAGCGGCCTGTGGTGTGCGTCCGAAACTGCCGGACTGGCTGGCGGGTCTTGCTGAGCGGCGCGAGCATGCGACCAAACTGCCGTCCGACCAGAAGCAAATCGAAACATTCGTACTTGCGGCCTCGCGGGCCGCGCGTGAAGGAGCCGCCGCATGAGCGTCGAAGTTACCCGTCTGCCGTCCGGTTTGACCGTCGTGACGGACGCCATGCCGCATCTGGAGACCGCCGCACTTGGCGTCTGGGTCGGCGCAGGCAGCCGCGATGAGCTCGGCGACGAGCACGGCATTTCGCACCTTCTCGAACACATGGCCTTCAAGGGCACCAAACGCCGGACCGCGCGCCAGATCGCCGAGGAGATCGAGGCGGTCGGCGGCGACCTCAATGCCGCGACCTCGATCGAGACGACGACCTATTATGCGCGTGTGCTCCGGGCCGACGTGCCGCTCGCGCTCGACGTGTTGTCTGACATTCTCGCCAATCCGGCCTTCGATCCGGAAGAGCTGACGCGCGAGCACAATGTCATTATGCAGGAGATCGGTGCCGCCGAAGATACCCCCGACGACATCGTGTTCGACCATCTGCAGCGCACTGCTTTTCCAGAGCAGGCGATCGGGCGCTCGGTGCTTGGCAGCCGCGAGAGCGTGCGCTCGCACAATGCACACAAGCTGCGGCAATATCTGGCGCGCAATTATCGCGGCCCCAACATGGTGCTGGCGGCGACTGGCTCGGTCGACCACGCGATGATCGTGGAAGAGGCGCAGCACCGGTTCGCAAGCTTTTCCGAGCCGCAGCGGCCGGCGCATGAATCGGCGCGTTTTGTCGGTGGCACCTATATCGAGCGGCAGGATCTCGAACAGGCGCATCTGGCGCTCGCCTTCGAAGGCCTTCCGCAGCGCGACCCGTCTCTGTTCAGCCTGCAGATGTTTTCCAACATCATGGGTGGCGGGATGTCATCGCGGCTGTTCCAGGAAGTGCGTGAAATCCGCGGGCTTTGCTATTCGATCTCCAGCTTCCATATGGCCTATTCCGACACCGGCTTTTTCGGGATCTATGCCGGCACCGACGACAATGACGCACCGGAATTGATGCAGGTCGTCATGGAAGAGATGGAGCGCGCCGCCACCACCATCACCGAAGCCGAAGTCGCCCGCGCCAAGGCGCAGATGAAGGCGACCCTGCTGATGGCGCTGGAGAGTTCGAGTGCGCGCGCCGAGCAGATTGCCCGCCACATCATGATTTACGGCCGGCCGCTGCCGCTGCCGGAAATCGTCGCCAAGATCGATGCGGTCACTGTCGAGAGCACGCAGGCTGCGGCGCGGGCGCTGCTCGGGCGCAGCCGCCCCGCCATTGCCGGGCTTGGACCAGGCCGAGGACTCGATCGGGCCGCCGAAATCGTGGAGAATTTCGCCCGCGCGACGGCATAATCTGCTTTCCTTTTCCTCCCTGAAAGGGGGAGGAAGCCGACCGAAATTTTGGAGCGGGTGCCCGCAACAAATCGCGGGTGGACGATATGGCGTTTTTCCGTTCGATCCATGTGAGCGAAACGCTGCCCGTTGTCTCGGGCGAAGGCGTATTTCTGCGTGCCGCGCAGATGTCGGACTTCCCGCAATGGATGGCGTTGCGCGAAACCAGTCGCGATTTTCTCACTCCCTGGGAACCGACATGGCTGGAGGACGATCTTACTCGCCCCTCATTCCGCCGACGCCTCAAGCGTTATTCCGAGGACATACGATCCGACTTTGCGTATCCGTTTCTGCTGTTCCGCAGGGCCGACCATGCGCTGCTCGGCGGCATCACGCTGACCAACATCCGCCGCGGCGTCGCGCAATCGGGCAGTCTCGGCTATTGGATCGGCTCTCCTTTCGCGCATCAAGGCTATATGACGCGCGGGGTCTCTGCGCTCGCGCCCTTTGCGTTCGAGGGCTTGCGGCTGCACCGCATCGAGGCCGCCTGCATTCCGACCAACCAGCCATCGATAAAGCTCCTGGAGCGCACGGGCTTCCAGCGTGAAGGCTATGCGCGAGAATATCTCTGCATCAATGGATTGTGGCAGGATCACCTGCTTTATGCCCGCCTGCAGGGCGATTAACCACCAGGTCGCTCGCGGCCAGCGCTGTGCCTGTTATGCCTTGGGGTGGCCATGGTTAAGCAGCTATAAAGGCGGGAATTTTCTGCGTCCGGACCGGCCGGACCCTACAGTCAGGCAAGAACAGATAATGCGTCGGGGAACGCACAGCGGTCTTGGTTTTTTCCGGATGGCGCCGGCAGCGGCCTTGGCGCTGCTCGTTGGCGCATGCTCGTCAGCCGGCACGGCAACGACCGACGGGAGTTCGTCCTTTGCCGACCGTTTTCGTTCCGCGATGGCGAGCGGTTCCAGCACAGCTCCCGCCCCTGCCTCCGAACCGGGCGGACCCGTCTCGCTTAACACCTGTCCGAACGTCGATCTGCGCCAGGGAGCCGGCACACTCACAATCAACAACAATCCCAAAGATCCGTCGGCGATGCAGTTACGCTACCAGGTGTCGGTGACGCAGACCGCACGCGAATGTTCGAGGGTCGGCGGCGAACTGATCATGCGTGTCGGCGTACAAGGCCGCATCGTGCTCGGCCCCGCAGGCACTTCCGGCACGCTCGAATTGCCGCTCCGTTACGCTGTAGTCCAGGAAGGCCCGGAGCCGAAGACCGTTTACACCAAACTCTACCGCGTCCCGGTGAGCATCGCCGAAGGTCAGTTGAACGTTCCGTTCACGCATATCGAAGAAGGCATCTCGGTCCCGATGCCGAGTGCTGCGGCTTTCGATAGCTATGTGATCTATGTCGGCTTCGACGCTTTGGGCGGCGCACATCCCGCCAAGCCGCCTGCGAAGAAGCGTGTCCCGAAGCAAAGTTGACAAATCTCATCGCGGCCGGACTTGACCGGGCCAGCCGATGCGATTGAGAAAATTGTTTTGATGGATTGCGCCATCCCGCCCGCACATGACGCCATTCGCGCGGGCGCGGTCTTTCGGACCGGGCAGGACGGCTAGTTGAGCTTCTTCTTAACGTCCTCGATGCCGCGAGCAACTAATTGCCCCGCGACCGATCCCTTGGCCGCGCCCGCCAGCACCTTTTCGGCCGCGCCGACGGCTGCCTCCGCCGCAGCGCTACGCACCTCGGCGAGCGCCTGCTGCTCGGCTTGGGCGATCTTGGTCTCCGCCATCTTGGTGCGGCGCGCCACAAAGTCCTCGAGCTTGGCATGCGCCTCGGCAGCGAGCCGCTCGGCATCGGCCTTGGCGCTTTCGATAATCGCGGCGGCCTCTTTCTCGGCATTCGCGGTCTTCTGCTTGTATTCGGCGAGCAGGGCCTGCGCCTCGCTCCTGAGCTTGGCGGCCTCGTCGAGTTCCGACTGGATGCGCGAACGGCGCTTGTCGAGCGAGCCCGCGACGGTCTTGTGCACGCCGAGATAGAGCAGCAACGCGATGAACAGGACGAAGGCTACCGCGACCCAGAATTCGGCTTCCATCAGCATGGACATGAAAATTCCCTACCGTTTCAGCGCCTGGTCGACCGCATCCGTCACGGCCTTGCCGTCCGGCTTGGTGCCGAGCAACCGCTCGACGATGGCGGACGCCGCTTCGCTTGCGATGCTGCGAACATTCGACATCGCCTGCGTTTTGGTCTGCACGATGGTCTTTTCGGCCTCGTGCAGCCGGTCTGCGAGACTGGCCTCGAGCGTCTTGCGGCGCCCGTCGGCCTCCGCCATCAGCTTGTCACGCGTCTGGCCCGCGATTGACTGCGCGTTGGTACGCGCATCGGCGAGCTTTTTCTCGTAGCCAGCGATCGCCTGGTCCGTCTCGTCCTTCAGCTTCTGTGCGCCCGCGAGATCGTCGGCGATCTTGCCGGCGCGCGCATCCACGATCGCGCCGACGCGCGGCAGAGCCACACGCGACATCAGCCAGTAAAGCAACGCGAAGGTGATCACGAACCAGAAAATCTGGGACGCGAAAGTCTCCGGGTTGAACGGCGGAAATTGCGGCTTGGCACCGCCATGCGCTTGAGTTTGGGCGTTGGAAGCCATCGGCAAATCCTTGCCCGGCGCGAACAATCCGCGCCGGACCGGTTAGGCGAAGATCAGAGAGCGAACAACAGCAGCAGCGCGATCAGCAGCGAGAAGATGCCGAGCGCTTCGGTCACCGCGAAGCCGAAAATCAGGTTGCCGAATTGGCCCTGGGCGGCCGACGGATTGCGCAGTGCGGCAGCGAGATAATTGCCGAAAATCGTGCCGACGCCGACGCCGGCGCCGCCCATGCCGATGCAGGCAATGCCGGCACCGATATACTTGGCTGCGATGGGATCCATGGAGAACTCCTCTTTCGTTTGTCCGTTGGAGATTTAAAGGTCGGGCGTCAATGGCCCGGGTGAATAGCGTCGTTGATGTAGATGCAGGTCAGGATGGTGAAGACATAGGCCTGAAGGAATGCGACCAGGAATTCGAGCGCTGTGAGTGCGACGGTCAAGCTCAGAGGCAGCACCGCGGTAAGCCAGCCGAGGAAGCCAAGCCCGCCCAGCATGGTCACGAAGCTTGCGAACACCTTCAGCGTGATGTGTCCGGCCAGCATGTTGGCGAACAGACGCACCGAGTGCGACAACGGCCGCGACAGGAACGACATCAGCTCGATCATCACGATCAGCGGCAGGATAACGATCGGAATGCCGCTCGGCACAAACAGCTTCAGGAATTTCAAACCATTCCTGTAAATGCCGTAGACCAGCACGGTCCCGAACACCATCAGCGCCAGCATCACGGTGATGATGATGTGGCTCGTGACCGTGAAAGTACCGGGGATGAGCCCGATCATGTTGGCGAACAGAATGAAAGTGAACAGGCAGAACACGAACGGGAAGAACTTCATCCCCTCGCTGCCTGCCGAGCTTCGCAACATGTCGGCGACAAATTCGTAAGTGAGCTCCGCAACCGATTGCAGCCGGCCGGGAACGATCTGGCGGCGCGCCGTAGCACCGATCATCAGCAGCGAGATGCCCGCGACCGCGATCAGCATGAACAAGGCGGAATTGGTGAACGCAATCTCCTGGCCGCCGATATGGCCGAGCACTGCGATCTTCTTGATCTCGAATTGATGAATAGGGTCGGCCATTGCCGCGTCTTATTCCTTCAAGGAGCCGCGACGAAGCGGCTCACGGTTTGTCGGCATTTCCGCCGGGAAGCTTGCTCGGAGCAACAACTCCGGCCGCACGCATCACATTCAGTACGCCCGCCACGAACCCAAGCAACAGGAACACGATCAGTCCCCAAGGCGAAATCCCAAGCAGACGATCCAGCACCCAACCGATGATCGCGCCTACGATTACGCCCGCCACCAGTTCCGTGGAGAGCCGGAAACCGCGTGCGATCGCTGACGGATCGGAACCCGATTGAACCGGCTCGCGCTGGTCCGGCTTGCGATGCCCGGCTTCGCCAAGCTTCGCGCCGAGACCCCGGAGCCTCGCGGAAAGAGCGGCTTCTGCGGATGCACGGTTTTCGTTCTTGTCGCCAGCGCCGTCAGCCATGCTTTCGACACTCGTATCGGAGACGTTCGAACGGCCTCGGCACCTCCAAAGCCGCGCGGACCATACTTATGAGGTTCCGGCGAGTCAAGGAATGGGGTGCAGTGCGCAATACGCAAATATACTAGTGATTCCATAGGTTTGTACGCCAGCGACAAGTCGTCATCCGCACCCTTCCCAGACTTTCGGTGCACGAGCGGCGGATGCTACAAACAGGCCGGTCGCAATCAGGGATTTTCGTCCATGAATCGCATCGCTTTTGCCGTCACCGCGGTGGTGCTTTCGGCGCTGCCGGCGGCGGCCCAGAACGCGGCACCCGACAGCGAGGGCGGCCGCTATTCCTTCAATCGCGTCGAGGACAGCTACCTTCGGCTGGACCAGCAGACCGGCCAGGTCTCACTTTGCAACCGCCGGAGCGTCGGCTGGGCCTGTTATCCGGTGCCCGACGAGCGCACCGCGCTGGAAGAGGAAATCACGCGACTGCAGAAGGACAATGCCGCGTTGAAGAAGGAAATGCTGGCGCGCGGAATTGTGCTGCCCGGCATGAAGCAATCGCAGGTGAACCCTGAAGCCAAGTCCGATCCAAACCTCAAGATGCCGAGCGACGCCGAGATCGATCGGGTCATGGGCGTCATGGAGAAGATGTGGCGCCGCCTGGTCGAGATGGTGCAGCGGGTGCAGAAGGAGCTGGCCCCGCCGATCTGAGCGAATTGCCGTGGCGCGCAAGCTTTCCGCCATCAGGACGGTGACGCCCGCGCTCATCGCGACCGCCGAACTCACGATCGAGACGCCGGGCGAGGGATTTCTCGATATCACCGCCGAAGCCCGCAAATTCACACAGCCGGCGCGCGAGACGGAGCGTTGCTGCTGTTCCTGCGCCACACCTCGGCCTCCCTGACGATCCAGGAAAATGCCGACCCGGACGTGCTGCGCGACCTGGTCTCGGCGCTAGGGCATCTGGCCCCGCGCGATTTCGGCTGGGTGCACGACACCGAGGGGCCGGACGACATGCCCGCCCATGTGCGCACCATGCTGACCGGCGTATCCCTGCAAATCCCGGTTATTGACGGCCAATTGGCGCTCGGCACCTGGCAGGGCATCTATCTGATCGAACACCGCGCGCGGCCACACCGGCGCCGGATCGTGCTGCAATTCAGCGGCAGCGGGATCTGACGCGCCCACCTCGCCTCTCGACTTTGACGAAAATGCTGTAGAGTCCAACAACGGTGCCGGGCAACCGGCACCAGATCACGTGATTTTGGATCGCATCGATCCAAAATCAGAAACGTGATCGATTCTAATAGTTTAGAGCATGATGTCGTCCGAAAACCGCTTCGCACTTTCGGCATCATGCTCTGGAGATTGAAGCGATAGTGACCGAAACCACCCTCTACCGGCTGGTCATTGCCGACGACCATCCCCTGTTCCGCGGGGCACTCCGCGAGGCGGTGAGCGGCCTGTTCGCCCGTGTTGAGATCGCCGAAGCCGGCTCCTTCGACGAGGTGTCGAAGCTGCTCGATGCCGGCGGCGATGTCGACCTGATCCTGCTCGATCTCACCATGCCGGGCGTGCGCGGTTTTTCCGGACTGATGTATCTGCGCGCGCAATACACGGCGGTGCCGGTCGTGGTGGTGTCGGGCAATGACGATCCGGCCGTGATCCGCCGCTGCATGGATTTCGGAGCTTCCGGCTTCATTCCGAAGACACTTGACACCGAGGGCATGCGCAACGCCATTGCGGCGGTTCTGAAAGGCGGAGTTCTGGACACCGCCGGATGTCGATCTTGATGCCGGCACCGACGCCGAGACCACCGCTTTATTGACGCGGCTCGCCACCCTGACCCCGCAACAGGTGCGTGTGCTGATGATGCTGTCGGAGGGACTGCTCAACAAGCAGATCGCCTACGAGCTGTCGGTGTCGGAAGCCACCGTCAAGGCCCATGTCTCGGCGATCCTGCAGAAGCTGGGCGTCGAGAGCCGGACGCAGGCCGTGATCGCAGCCGCCAAGATCGAAGTCGGGCAATGGTCGCAGACTGCGGCGAGCGAGCATTGATGGCGCGTGCATGCGCTGGCTTCCTGCATGGCGGCAAGTGACGACGGTGCGAGACGCAAAGCCGAATCCCGCTTTTGTGCAATAATATTTCGGCAGAAAAAACCGCCTGTTCGAGGGCGCCGAATTGATCCGGCTGTCTGGAGTGCGCGCGCAATGATACGCTTGCGCTATACCAAAAAGCGACCCGGAGGACGCCGTGATCAAGGAATTTCCGAAGGAGCCTGAGGCGAAACGGAAGATGCTGCTCGACGCGGTCGGCAGCATCGCGCCGACGTTGACGGCATCCGGTCCCAAGAGCGAGGAACTCGGCACGCTCGCGCCGGAGGCGGTGTCCGCATTGCGCGATGCCGGCATGTTTAGGTTGAAGCTTCCGCAGGAAGTCGGCGGCGCCGAGGCCGATCCGCTCACCGAGATGCTGGTGCTGGAAGAGCTCGCCTATCACGATTTGACCAGCGGCTGGTGCACGATGGTGGGCGCGACCGCCATTGCCTCGCTCGGTATCTTTCTTCCAAAATCAAGTCTAGGCCGGGTGTTCAAGGACGGCCAAATCCCGACCGCGGCGATTTCATTTTTTCCCGCGGGCCAGGCGGTGCGCGAAAATGGCGGCTATCGCGTCAGCGGACGCTGGCGATTTAACAGCGGCATACATCACGCCGAATGGGTGGTCGGCGGAACGGTCGTACAGAACAGCGACAACGGCAACGGCGGCCCCATCGTCATGTTCTCTGCCTTTCCTGCGAAAGACGTGACGCTCTACGACAATTGGGGCGGCGTCACCGGATTGCGCGGCACCGGTTCGTGCGATTTCTCCGTGCAGGATTATCACCTGCCGGAAGATCAAACCTTCATATGGGACCTGCTAAAGCCTGAGCCGAGGCGCGGCGGCCCGTCTTATCGTCTGCCGCCTTTCAGTTATGTGGCCAAGGAGCACGGTAGCGTAGCCTTAGGTGCTGCGCGACGTGCACTCGACGAACTGGTGCGTATTGCCACCACCACGCGCGGCACGTTCCGGTCTTCAAAGCTCGACGAGCGGCAGGTGGTGCATCGCTTTATTGGCGAGGCCGATCTGAAACTGCGGGCAGCACGAGCGCTCATGCACGAGCGATACGGGCAGCTCTGGCGCAAGGTGAATGCCGGCGAAAAGCCGGATGGGCCGGATATCGCCGATGTACGCGCCATTTGCGTCTATGCGACCGATGTGGCGATCGAGATCGCGACGATGGCCTATCATTTCGCTGGCAATACCGGCCTGCATCATCCACATGTGATCGGCCGGCTGCTGCGCGATCTGAATACGGCCGGCATCCATCAAGTGATGAGCGACACCGCCTACGAAAATCACGGCAAGTTCCGGCTCGGATTGCCGGCCGATCCGCTGGCCTGACGACCTCTACTCCGCAGCCGCGACGTGCTGCATGCGCCATTGTGCGAGCAGCACCCGCAATGCCGCTGGCTTCACCGGCTTGTTGAGAATCGGGACGTCTCGCGCGCGAGCCTCGTCCCGTACGCGCGGGGTGCGGTCCGCCGTGATCAAAATCGCCGGCAGATCAGCACCGAAACGCCCGCGCAAATGCACGATGGCTTCGATGCCATTGCCCTCGTCTAGATGATAATCGACGAGGAAACCGCTCAGGATGGTCTTCGAGGCATCCGCGGCTACGACTGCGGCATCGAGATCGCCAGCTTTCAGCACCCGGCAACCCCAGCCGCCGAGCAGGGCCTCCATGCCGTCCAGAATTTGCGGGTCGTTGTCGATGCACAGAACCGTCATCCCGGCGAGTTGCGCCGGGTCGGTGCGCATCGGGCTTCGTTGCGGCGCCGGCCCGCTGACCGGAGCCGCGACCGGCACCTCGACCGAAAAGGACGAGCCGCGCCCGGGATCCGATTTCAGTACGACCGAATGGCCGAGCACACGCGCGATGCGCTCGACGATGGAGAGACCAAGACCGAGGCCCCGCGCAACCTTGGCACCGTCCTGCAGACGGTGGAATTCCCGGAAAATCGCTCGCGTTTGCGTCGCTGCAATGCCGAGCCCTGAGTCATGCACCTCGATCCGCACATTGGCGCCGCGCCTGCGGCAGCCGATCAGCACCCGTCCCGACGGCGTATACTTGATTGCGTTCGAGATCAGGTTTTGCAGGAGCCGCCGAAGCAATCGACGGTCGGTGCGAACCGTCATCCCGCAATGGACAAAGGTAAGATCAAGCCCCTTCTCGCGCGCCAGCGGGTCGAATTCGACCTCGAGCTGACGCATCGCCTCGTCGAGCCGGAACGAACTGATTTCCGGCCTCATTGCACCGGAATCAAGGCGAGAGATGTCGAGCAATGCGCCGAAAATTTCCTCCACGGCGTCGAGCGAGGCATCGATATTGCCGACCAGCCTCCCGTCCTCGCCGGAGCCCTGGCGTTCGACGAGGGATGTCACATAAAGCCGCGCAGCATTGAGCGGCTGCAGGATGTCGTGGCTCGCAGCGGCAAGAAAGCGGGTCTTGGAGATATTGGCTTCCTCCGCGTCGGCCTTGGCACGCACAAGCTCGGCGTTCAGCAAAGTCAGCTCGGTCGTACGCTCGCGCACGCGCTTCTCCAGCGCCTCCGCGGCTTCGACCGACGGGGTTACGTCGGTGAAGGTTGTGACGATGCCGCCGCCAGGCATCCGGTTGGCGCGCACTTCGAGTACGAGACCACGACCGGCGAAGCGCTCCGTGAAGGGTTCGGAAGCGGTCGAATAGCGCATCAGCCGGTCGCGCACCAGTTCCTCGACATTGCCGGATCCAAAAACGCCGCGCTCTGCATGCAGCCGCAAAATCTCGTCCAGCCGCGTTCCGATACCTGTCATATCCTGCGGCAGATCGAGGATTTCACCGAATTGCCGGTTCCAGCAGACGAGCTGCATCTCCTTGTCGAAAACCGCGATGCCTTCGCTTACATGCTCGAGCGCGGTCTGCAGGATTTCTCGGTTGTAATGGATCGCGGCATTGGCATCGTCGAGCAGGCGCAGCGCCGCACGAGTCGAGACGTTGCGCTTGCGAAGCAGCAGCGACAGCACGAGGCGAGAAGATGAAGCACCGATCGCCGATGCAAGCAAATGCTCGGCGTGCTGCAGAAGCTCAAAATCGGCGGGCGCGCCCGGCCGCAGGTCAATACGCTTGGCAGCCGCGAAACTCTCAAACGAGTTGCGGGTGCGATCCTCGCCGATATAGCGCGCGACCGTGGTGGTGAGTTCGTCCACCGTCACCGCCGAGCGCCAGAGCCGGAAGCTCGGCGCGGGCGCCGAATCCGGCACGAACAGATCGGCCTGCACGCGCTCGATCGCCTCCGGGGCGCGACTGAGCGAGAAGCCGATATAGGCGATGATGTTGAGCGCGAGAGACCAGAACACGCCGTGCGCAAGCTGCGGCAGATCGAGACCGAACAGCGCGGTCGGTCGCAGGAACCAGATCCCGAACGGGCCATCGGTCAAGACCGATGGGCTGACGAGGCCAGAGCCCGCGGCACTCGGGATCAAGAGGGTGTAGGCCCAGGCAAGAATGCCGACCGTGAGTCCAGCGATGGCGCCGCGCGAAGTGCCCTGCCGCCAGAACAGGCCGCCGAAAAAGGCCGGTGCCAATTGCGCCACCGCGGCGAACGACAACAGGCCGATCGACGCAAGCTGCGCATCGCCTACCGAGCGGTAGTAAAGATAGGCGAGCAAGAGAATTGCGAAGATGGCGATCCGGCGCGTCCGTAGCAGCAGCGCACCTACGTCCGAGCCCCCGGTCACCAGGGCCGAACGCCGCTTCAGGAAGAACGGCACCACCAGGTCGTTTGACACCATGATCGCAAGCGCAACCGTCTCCACGATCACCATCGCGGTCGCTGCCGACAATCCGCCGATGAAGGCGGCGATTGTGAAGAGCGAAGCCTGCGCGGAAAGCGGCAACGCCAGCACGAACATGTCGCTGTCGACGCCGCCCTGCGGGAAGGTCAGCAGGCCAGCGAGCGCAATCGGAATTACGAACAAGTTGATCAATACGAGATAGAGCGGAAACAGCCAGGCCGCGCGCCGGATCTCGGCCTCCGAATGGTTCTCCACCACCGTGACATGGAATTGCCGCGGCAGCAGCAGGATAGCGACGAAGGACAGGAGCGTCATCGCGATCACGGTGGAGAAGGTCGGCGGCGTGGTCAGCACGGCAGCCGTATTCGGATTGCTCAGCGCGCGTGAGAACAGGTCGACCGGCCCGTCGAACATCCAATAGGTAACGAACAACCCAACTGCGAGAAAGGCCGCAAGCTTTACGATGGATTCGGTTGCGATCGCCAGCATCAGGCCGTCCTGATGCTCAGTCGCGTCTATATGACGGGTGCCGAATAGAATCGAGAAGGCCGCCATCGCCAGTGCAACCAGCAGCGCTGTGTCGCCGATGATGTTCGGAGTGAATTGCGGCGCCACATGCACGAACACGGTGGCGAACATCGCCGACACCGCCTTCAATTGCAGCGCAATATACGGAATGGTGCCGACGATCGCGATCAGCGCTACGAGCGCCGCCACCGATTGCTGTTTGCCGTAACGCGCGGCGATAAAGTCGGCGATCGAAGTGATGTTCTGACTCTTGGCGAGCCGCACGATGCGCAGCACGAGCGGCGTGGCAAGCCCGATCATCAGCATCGGCCCGACATAGATGGTCAGGAAGTCAAACCCGGACCTCGAGGCCAGCCCCACCGAGCCGAAGAAGGTCCAGGAGGTGCAATAGATCGCCAAACACAGCGGATAAATCAGGAGCCGCGAGCGGTTGGCGCGCGCGTCACGCCAGCGCCGGTCGCCGTAGCTCGCCACGACGAACAGCAGGCCGATATAGACCAGCGCGATCGCGATCACGATCCAGGCTTGCAGCAACATCGCCCGGGCCTTCTTTCAGAGTTTCGCCGGCGCCCCATCCACAAAACATCACAAATCGCGGTCCGTGGCTACCGCCGGAGCCAACCCAGCCTTTTGGAATCGGCCCGGCCTGCCCTATCGTTAACGGCCCAGGCACGGCCCATGAGGAGCAGAAAATGAAGGTTCTGGACGAGTTCCGCGAATTCGCGGTCAAGGGCAATGTTGTCGATCTCGCCATCGGTGTGATCATCGGCGCCGCCTTCGGCCGGATCGTCGAGTCGCTGGTCGGCGACATGATCATGCCGATTTTCGGCGCCATTGGCGGGCTCGATTTTTCGAATTACTTTCTTGCGCTGTCGAAGGACGTGACGGCCACAAATCTCGCCGATGCCAAGAAGCAGGGCGCGGTGCTCGCCTGGGGCAATTTCCTGACCATCGCCATCAATTTTGCGATCGTGGCGGGCGCATTGTTTCTGGTCGTGAAGGGGATCAATTTCTTGCGCCGCAAAGCTGCAGCTGCGGAGGAAAAGAAAGCTGCCGCCGAACCTCCACGGCAGGAAAAACTGCTGGAAGAGATACGCGACCTGCTGGCGAAGAAGGTATGACGACTGCGACGGGCCCGGTCGAATGCCACCGGTCGATCTGATCGCTGCGTTGCGCGAGCCGGCGCGCGACGCACCGGCGAGCGGTATTGTCGACATCATGAATTATGGACGCAGCCGCGGCGGCGTCATGGGGCTATGGGCCGGCGAAGGCGATCTGTCGACGCCGGGCTTCATTGTCGAGGCGGCTACCAGGGCGCTGGCCGCGGGTGAGACCTTCTATACCTGGCAGCGCGGGATTCCGGAATTGCGCGAGGCGCTTGCGCGCTACCACAGTGCTCAGTTCGGCCGCCGCTTTTCGGCCGAGGAATTTTTCGTCACCGGCTCCGGCATGCAGGCGATCCAGATTGCGCTCGCCATGACAGCTAAAGTCGGCAGCGAAGTGATCATCCCCACGCCAGCCTGGCCGAATGCGGCAGCGGCAGCCGGCATTGCCGGCGCGCGTCCGATCGAACTGCCGATGCGGTTCGGCAATGAGGGCTGGATTCTGGACATGAACCAGCTCGCAGCCGCCGTCACGGACCAAACTAATGTGCTTGTGCTCGTCTCTCCATCCAATCCGACCGGATGGAGCGCGACCGCAGGCGAGTTGAGGGATATCCTTTCGCTCGCGCGCCGTCACGGCCTCTGGATCGTAGCCGACGAGACCTATTCGCGCTTCTGGTACGCGGAGGGATCACGCGCGCCCTCCTTCTATGACGTGATGGCACCTGACGACCGCATCGTTTTCGTCAATACGTTCTCGAAAAATTGGGCGATGACCGGCTGGCGGATGGGGTGGATCTCTGCACATCCTTTGCTCGGGCAGGTGGTCGAAAACCTCATTCAATATTCGACCTCGGGCGTTGCTCAGTTCATGCAGCGCGCTGGGATCGTCGCGCTCGAACAGGGCGAGGAATTTGTCCGCCAACAGGTCGCCCGCGCCCGCAAGAGCCGCGATATCGCCTGCGACATTCTTGGCCGCACCGGCCGCTGCCGCTTCGCCGTCCCGCAAGGTGCTTTTTATCTGTTCTTTTCGGTGGACGGCGAGAATGACACTTTCGCGCTGGCGCGCCGGCTGGTCGACGAGGCGCAAGCGGGACTCGCACCTGGAACAGCTTTCGGCGCAGGCGGCGAGAATTTTCTGCGCCTGTGTTTCGCGCGCGATCCAGGGCAGATCGACGAGGTCTGCACGCGGATCGCAAAAGTGCTGATGAAATAGTCCTGCCGCTCGTCCCCGCGAAGGCGGGGACCCAGCGCAAGAAAGACTCGATACCCGCTTACGCGAGAATGAGCGCGCGGAGATTTAGGCGGCCTGCTTCTTCCCGTCCGGTGCGAAGCGGCCATAAAACGTCTCGCCCTTGGCGGCGAGATCGAGCAAAAGCGCATTCGGCTTGAAACGTGGGCCGAATTTCTTTTCCAACTTTTCGCACAAGGCGACGAAATTCTTCACACCCATGAAATCGATATAGGACAAGGTGCCGCCGGTGAACGGCGCAAAACCAAATCCCAGGATGGAACCGACATCTGCCTCGCGCACATCGGTCAGCACACCTTCCTCGAAGCAGCGCGCGGTCTCCAAAGCCTGAATTGCCAAAAGCCGCTTTTTCAACTCGTCGACATCGATCGAATCGGGATCGAGCGTCTCGCCCTGAAGATCTGCAAGGCCCGGCCATAGTTTCTTCGGCCCCTTTTCCGGATAATCGTAGAAGCCCTTGCCGTTCTTGCGGCCCAGCCGGCCGTTCTTTTCGACCATCGCCCCCAGGAGGTTCTTCTGGCGCGGGTCGACCGCGTCCTTGCCGAGATCGACTTCGGTCGCTTTCAGGATTTTCCAGGCAAGGTCGACGGCGACCTCGTCGTTCAGCGACAACGGCCCGACCGGCATGCCTGCGATGCGTCCGACGTTCTCGATCATCGCCGCCGGTACGCCTTCCATAAGCATGAGGTGGCCTTCGCGGATATAGGTGCCGACAACGCGCGAGGTGTAGAAGCCGCGGGAATCGTTGACCACGATCGGCGTCTTTCTGATTGCGCGCACGAAATCGAGCGCCATGGCAAGCGCTACATCACCCGTCTTCTTGCCCATGATGATCTCAACCAGCATCATCTTTTCGACCGGCGAGAAGAAATGGATGCCGATGAATTTTGCCGGATCCTTCGCGGTTTCCGAAAGCGATGTGATCGGCAAGGTCGAGGTGTTGGAGCCGAATACGATATCCGGCACCACCGCCTGCGCTTTGGCGGTCGCGTCCGCCTTTACCTTGCGGTCCTCGAACACCGCCTCGATCACAAGGTCGCAGCCTTTCAGCGCGTTGTAATCCGAAGTCGGCGTAATGTGCGCGAGCAACGCGTCACGCGCCGCCGAATTGGCCCGGCCCTTGTTGATCTGGTCGGTCATCAGCTTTTGCGAATAGGCCTTGCCCCGGTCGGCCGCCTCCTGGTCGCGGTCGATCAGCACGACGTCGAGACCGGCTTGCGCGCTGACATAGGCGATGCCGGCGCCCATGAAGCCCGCGCCGATGACGCCGATTTTCTTCAGCTTGTTCTGCGGCACATTGGCGGGGCGGCGCGCGCCCTTGTTCAACTCGCCCATCGACACGAACAGGGTGCGGATCATCGCCGCAGCTTCCTTCGAACGAAGGATATGCGCGAACTGACGCAACTCCACCTGCAACGCGAGATCGATCGGCAGCTGCAGCCCGTCGAACACGCTTTGCAGAATGGCGCGCGCGGCCGGATAATTGTCGTAGGTTTCGCGCCGATAGATCGCGTTCGCCGGCATGAAGGTCATCATCCCGGCCTTCGACCAGACGAGGCCACCAGGATTCTTGAAGCCTTTGACGTCCCAGGGTGCTTCCGCCTTGCCGCCGGCCTTGATCCAGTCCTTTGCCGCTTTCACGAGATCGGCCGCCGGCACGATATTGTCGATCAACTTCATGCCCTTGGCGCGGTTGACGCGAAGCTGGTCACCCTTGAGCAGAAATTGCAGCGCGTCGGCCGGCAGCATCATACGCGAGAGCCGCGTCGTGCCACCCGCACCCGGAAACAGGCCGATCTTGATCTCCGGCAGACCTAGGCGCGTCTTGTCGTTGTCGGAGGCGACACGGTGATGGCAGGCGAGCGCTAGTTCGAACCCGCCGCCAAGTGCGGTGCCGTTGAGCGCGGCGACCCATGGCTTGCCGCAGGTCTCGATCCGACGATAGAGCTGCGAGAGTTTGCGGCTTTCCTCAAACAGCTTTTTCGCCGCGGCTTCCGGCCCTTGCGACTTGACGAATTCGAGGTAGGTCGCCTGCATGGTGTTGAGAAGCGCAAGATCGGCGCCGGCGCAGAACGTATCCTTGCCGGAGGTGATGACGACGCCTTTGATGTTGGCGTCGGCGCTCGTTTTCTCGACCAGATCCGAAAGCTCCTGAATCACCGCAACGTCGATGACATTCATCGAACGCCCCGGCTCATCCCAGGTTATCAGCGCGATGCCATCGCTGTCGGTTTCGAGCTTGAAGTTCTGGGCCATGGGTTTCCTCGCTCGTTATTTCGTGCCGTAAGCGGCTTATTTTGGATACGACTCGCCGTTCTTGCGTGTGAAATGCGCGCCGTTGTGATCCTTGCTGCCGACGAGATCGACATCCGGATAATGGAACCTGTCGGTCGGCGCGCGGGTGCCGATCTCGATGAAGACGACGTCGATGTCCGACTTGTTCACGAGGCAATGGCCGTTGGCGACACCGGCCTTCCAGCCCGCGCAATCGCCCGCTCGCAGGACTACCTCGCCGCCATCCTCGATCAGCGTCGCCTCGCCCTCGACGATGTAGATGAATTCGTCTTCGTTCTCGTGCCAGTGGCGATGCGCCGAATAGGCGCCGGGCTTCAGGCGCGTCAGATTGACGCCGAATTGGGTAAGTCCGCACACGTCGCCGAGCATGATTTTCTCGCGGCCCTCGGTGATGGCATGCAGCCCACCGGGATAGCGCGCAATGGTGCGCACCTCCGCCTTGCGGGTGTCGATTTTCGGCATGATCAGACGCGCTCGATGATCGTCGCCGTACCCATGCCGGCGCCGATGCAAAGCGTCACCAGCGCCGTCGATTTGCCACGACGTTCCAGCTCATCGAGCACGATGCCGAGAATCATCGCGCCGGTGGCGCCAAGCGGATGGCCCATCGCGATCGCGCCGCCATTCACGTTGATCTTGTCATGCGGAATATCGAAGGCCTGCATGTAGCGCAGCACCACCGAAGCGAAGGCCTCGTTCAGCTCGAACAGGTCGATATCCGTCACCGCCATGCCGGCCTTCTTCAGCACCTTTTCCGTCACCGGCACCGGACCGGTCAGCATGATGCCGGGCTCGGACCCGATATTGGCGAAAGCGCGGATGCGCGCGCGGGCTTTCAGGCCTGTCGCCGTGCCGGCCTCCTTGTTGCCGATCAGCACGGCTGCCGCACCATCCACGATGCCGGAAGAATTGCCGGCGTGATGGACGTGATTGATCTCCTCGACCTCGGGGTAACGCTGAATCGCCACCGCGTCGAAGCCGCCCATCTGCCCCATCTCGACGAAGGACGGTTTGAGCGAGGCGAGCGACTGCATGGTCGTGCTGGGACGCATATGCTCGTCCTTGTCGAGCAGGGTGATGCCGTTCACATCCTTGATCGGATAGATCGATTTCTTGAAGCGGCCATCTGCCCAGGCTTCCGCGGCGCGCTTCTGGCTCTCGACCGCGTAAGCGTCGACGTCGTCGCGCGAGAAGCCGTATTTGGTCGCGATCAGATCGGCCGAGATACCCTGCGGCATGAAATAAGTAGGGATCGCCGCCATCGGGTCCATGAACCAGGCGCCGCCCGAGGCGCCGATACCGACACGGCTCATCGATTCGACGCCGCCGCCGATCGTCATGTTGTGCTGTCCGGACATCACCTCGGCCGCGGCAAAATTCACCGCATCGAGCCCGGACGCACAGAATCGGTTGATCTGGATACCGGGTACATGATCGCCATAGCCGCCCAGCAACGCTGAGATACGCGCTACGTCGCCGCCCGCCTCGCCGATCGGGTCGACGCAGCCCATCACCACGTCATCGACCAGTTCGGCATCGAGATTGTTGCGCTCGCGCACGCCTTTCAGCACCTGCGACGCAAGATTGACGGTCGAGACTTCGTGCAGCGAGCCATCCACCTTGCCGCGACCGCGCGGCGAGCGGAGATGGTCGTAAATAAAGGCATCGGTCATGGAATTTCTCCGGCATTTCCGGCGTCATGCCCGGCCCGGCCATGACAGATTGGGCAAGATTCGGTTCCCGGGCCGCATATAATCACAGCCGCCGGACAATTGCAGGCAATGGAGCGACAGATTTTGTGGCCGGAAGCGATAACCACGCTATACAGCGCCCGCATGGCTCCCCTCATCCAGCTTCGCGACATCTCGCTCACCTTCGGCGGCACGCCGCTCCTGACCTCGGCCGACCTTCAGGTTTCGGCCGGCGAGCGGGTGTGCCTGGTCGGCCGCAACGGTTCCGGCAAATCCACGCTTCTGAAAATCACGGCCGGCATGATCGAAGCCGACGGCGGTAACCGCTTCATCCAGCCCGGCGCGACCATCCGCTATCTGCCGCAGGAACCGGATTTCTCCGGCCATGCGACCACATTATCCTATGTCCAGGCCGGACTTGCGCCTGGCGACGAGCCTTATCAGGCGCGCTACCTCCTGGAGCAGCTCGGGCTGACCGGCGAGGAAGACCCTGCGCAGCTGTCTGGCGGGGAAGCGCGCCGTGCCGCCCTCGCCTGCGTGCTGGCGCCCGAGCCCGATATTCTCCTGCTCGACGAGCCGACCAATCATCTCGATCTCACCACCATCGAATGGCTGGAAAATGAACTGAAGGGCAGCCGGTCGGCTCTGGTCATCATCAGCCACGACCGTCGGTTCCTCGACAATCTTTCGCGAGTCACTGTTTGGCTCGACCGTGGCCACACGCGGCGGCTGGAGATTGGATTCAAGGAGTTCGAGACCCGGCGCGACGAGATTTTGGCTGAGGAAGAACTCGAACAGCACAAGCTAGACCGCAAGATTGTCGCCGAAGAACACTGGGTGCGCTACGGCGTCACAGCGCGCCGAAAGCGCAACATGCGTCGCATGGGAGAATTGCAGGCGCTGCGCAGATCTCGGCAGGACTATCGCGGCAGCGTCGGCAAGGCCGTGATCGATGCGGCGGAGGCCGAAAAATCCGGCGCGCTGGTGATCGAGGCGAAGAACATTTCCAAGTCGTTCGGTGCACGCGCGATCGTGAAGGACTTCTCCACTCGCATCAACCGCTCTGATCGGCTCGGCATCGTGGGTCCGAACGGCAGCGGCAAGACCACGCTGCTTTCTCTACTGACGGGCACGCTTGCGCCTGACGAAGGATCAGTAAAGCTCGGAGCCAATATCCAGATGGCGAGTCTCGAACAGGATCGCGACAGTCTCAATCCGGATTGGACGCTCTCCGACGCGATGACCGACGGTAAGGGCGACACCGTCACCGTCGGCGGTCAGACCAAGCATGTTATAGGCTACATGAAAGACTTTCTGTTCTCGCCGGAGCAAATCAGGACACCGCTGCGCGCGCTGTCGGGCGGAGAACGCGGGCGACTGATGCTGGCGAGGGCGCTTGCCAAGCCCTCCAATCTTCTGGTGCTGGACGAACCGACCAACGACCTTGATCTCGAAACGCTCGACGTTCTGGAAGAAACGCTCAGTGAGTATTCCGGCACCGTGATCCTGATCAGCCACGACCGTGACTTTCTCGACCGGGTGGTGAGTTCCGTGATCGTGCCAGAAGGCAACGGCGTCTGGAACGAATATGCCGGCGGCTATTCCGACATGTTGACGCAGCGCGGCGCTGACATCGCACAAACGAAGCCCGTGCGCCCATCTGCCACAAGACAAACCAGATCGGCAGACCTGTCGGCGCCGGCGAAGAGCAAAAAGAAGCTATCGTTCAACGAGAAATACGCGCTTGATAACCTGCCGAAGCAGATAGCAAAGCTCGAACGCGAGATCGCGGCCCTGCAGAAGAAGCTCGACGATCCCGGACTTTATGCGCGAGACCGCAAGGCTTTCGATGCTGCGACTGCCGCAATTGGAAAGGCGCAGGCCGATCTTGCGGAGGCCGAGGAGAAATGGCTCGCGCTTGAAATGCTGCGCGAGGAGATCGAAGGCTAACCGCCCACGCTCGCGGACCCCATCATGCGTAGCGCACCCAGTGCCAGAAGCGCGTAGCGCACGGTCTTTGCGATCGCGACCAGGATCAGAAACGACCAGAATGGCTCGCGCAGCAAGCCGGCCACGACGGTGAGCGGATCGCCAACGATCGGTAGCCAGCTCAGCAGCAACGACCAGCGCCCATAGCGATGATACCAGACCTGCGCCTTGTCGAGCGACGGCTGCGAGACCGGAAACCACTTGCGGTCGCGGAACCGTTCAATGCCGCGGCCAAGAAGCCAGTTCACGCAGGAACCGAGAATATTTCCGAGGCTTGCAACCGCGATCAGCGACCACGGTGAGAACTTGCCGAGCATCAAGAAGCCGACTAGCACCAGTTCCGATTGCGCGGGAAGGATCGTCGCCGCAACGAAGGACACTGCGAACAGGAAGGCATAAGCGGCAAGATCGGTCACACGATTTTTCCGGCCTCGTGCGTGAGGTAGCGCGCCGCGCCCTGCCCCGCCGCGAACCCGGTCGCGAAGCATGCTTGCAGAAGATAGCCGCCGGTCGGCGCTTCCCAGTCCAGCATCTCGCCGGCGACGAATGTGCCGGGCTTGGTACGAAGCATGAAATACTCGTCGACCTCGTCGAACGGCACACCGCCGGCCGAAGAGATCGCGCGTGCGATGGGAGCGGTTGCGGTCAACCGTATCGGCACATTCTTCAGCATCGCCGCCAATCGGTCCGGGGCGAGCGTTGCGAGCTTTCCCTGCGCGCCCTCCTGCGCCAGTCCGATCGCGACCGGAGACAGCGAGAGGACCTTGCGCAGATAATTCGCGAGTGAATTCTTGCCGCGCGGAAAGGCCAACCGCTGTGTCAGGTCGTCCAGCGTCATGTCCGGTACAAGGTCCACCGAAAGGATAGCTGCGCCCGCCGTGTCGATCGCATTGCGCAACAAAGACGATAGCGCATACACGGAAACTCCTTCGAGGCCGCCACGCGTGATCACAATCTCGCCGCGCGCGGTCTCGCCGGCAAACGTCAATGCGACGCGTTTGAGGGGAGCGCCCTCGAATCGGTTTTTGAAAAGCTCCGACCACTCGGCCAAGAATCCGCAATTTGCAGGCCGCAAGTCGTCAACTGCGATGCCTTGGGCGCGCAGGATTTCCACCCAGCCGCCATCCGAGCCCAGCCTGGGCCAGCTCGCGCCGCCAAGCGCCAGTACCGTCGCATCCGCTTTGACGTGCGTCACGCCGTTTGCGGCCTCGAACAAAAGTGCTTCCGCGTCCCATCCCAGCCATCGATGACGCGTCTCGATTCGCACGCCCAAGGCATCAAGCCGCCGCAGCCAGGCGCGCAGCAATGGCGAGGCCTTCATGACTTTCGGAAACACCCTGCCGCTCGAGCCGATGAAAGTCTGCTCCCCCAATTCCGCACTGAAATCGCGAAGCAGTCGCGGCGAAAACGTCTTTATGGCGCGCCGCAGATGCGGCTCGGCCTTGCCGTAGCGCTGCAGGAATTCCGGCAGGTCTTCCGAATGCGTGAGGTTCAATCCGCCACGTCCGGCCATTAGGAATTTTCGTCCCGCAGACGGCATCGCTTCGTAGACAACGACTGAAAGGCCCGCGCGCGCAGCCTGTTCAGCCGCCATCAAGCCCGCGGGACCCGCACCGACGACCGCGCAAATTTTCGGGGAACTGCATGAGGAGGAAGACACACGCAGTGTCTGCCAAATCTTTCGTGAACCTGGCAAGTCGAATGAGACGCGGCTTTGGACGAATGTTACAGTTTGATGTTGAAATGCCGTGAACCTTTTGACCCGCGCACGCGACCAATATCTCAGGCCCTTGGTCTGCGCGCCCGTTGCCGCATCCGGCAAAGGATGAAAAGCACTGCCCGTTTTCAGGGGCTCTTCGCATGATTGCCACCTGTTCCAAAGAGGGAAACATGCTTCGATTTATCGCAACATTCAGTCTCGCACTTTCGGCGCTGGCCACGGCTTCGATCGAGGCGGCCGCTCAGGACCGCTTTGCACTCGTGATCGGCAATTCGCAATACAAGGGCGCAACCCCGCTCCCCAATCCGGCGCGCGACGCCAAAGCGGTGGGCGCACTGTTGCAGGAGGCCGGCTTTGACGTGACCCCGGCCTTCGATCTCGACAAGGCCGGCATGAGCAAGGCAATCCGCGCTTTCACCGCGCGCATGGCCGACAAACCCGAAAAGACCGTGACGCTGATCTATTTCGCAGGACACGGCGCACAGGTCGAAGGCGAGAATTACCTGATCCCGGTCGATGCGACGATCGCACGCGAATCCGACCTGCCGCTGGAATCCATGCGGGTGGGCGACATGATGAACATGCTGGACAACGTGCGCAGCAAGACCCGCATTGTCTTCCTCGATGCCTGCCGCAACAATCCCTTCGCGGATCTTGCGAAAACCGCGCCGCGCGGGCTTGCGCTCGTCAACGCGCCGGCCGGTACGCTGGTCGCCTATTCCACCTCGCCCGGCACCACCGCCGACGATGGCACCGGCAACAACTCGCCTTTCGCTACCGCGCTGCTGAAATCGGCGCGGGAGCCCGGCCTTGCCATCGAAACCATGCTCAAGTCGGTGCGGCTCTCGGTGCATGGCGCGACCACCGGCCGGCAGACGCCGTGGGAAGTCTCGGCATTGACCGAGCCGTTCTCGTTCTTTCCGGGCAGCGGCCCGCTGAAGCGCGATTCGAATGCCGGCAAGAGCGCCGAAACCTGGCGCAAGGAATTGCAGGCAATGACGCCGGCCGCGGCCTTCGATGTTGCGCTGCGCGAAGACAACATCATCGTCTACCAGCAATATGTCTCGTTGTTCGAGAACGATCCGCTGGCGACGCGCGTGCGCTCGTTGCTCGACCGGCGTCAGATGATGGTTGCCTGGCTCGAAGCGGTGACGCTGAATTCCCCATCGGGCTTTGCCGCTTTCCTGGCTCGCTATCCCGACAGCGATCTCGCCGCAACTGCAAGGCGCATGGAGGAGCGGGCCAAGTCGCGCTCCTCCTTCGCACGTTCATTCTCGCCGGTGCTGGGGTTGACCGCCAACGCGCTCAGCAACCAGCCGGAAATCCGGACCATCGTGCGCGAAGTTCGCGTGCCGGAAGTCCGCACCGTGGTTCAGGAAGTGAAGGTTCCCTCCCCGCCGGAAATCCGCACGGTCGTGAAAGAAGTGGTGCGCGAGGTCAGGGTGCCATCTCCGCCTGAAATACGCACGGTGACCAAGGAAGTGGTGAAAGTCGTGAACCTGCCTGGCCCCGCCTGCTCGTGCGGCGGCTCTGGCCGCCGGATCGATGTTCGCACCGGTCCGCCCCCCGTAATTCACGGCCCCCGCATTCAGGGCCCCCGAATTCACGGCGGCGGACGCGGTGGCATTCGTGTCGTAGGCGGGGGCGGTATCCGTGTCAGCGGCGGTGGCGGACCACGCGGCCCCAGAATCCATAATGCCGGGCCACGGCCTCAAGGCGGCGGTGGCGGAGGACGCGGCCGGCAGCGGTTCTGACGGGGCATCCCACTTGGTGCGGAATCCGCGGGCTGCCGGGCCTTTTACCGGCCATCGCTGATGCTTTAGGTTGCGCCTAGCAAGGGCCGGGCGGCGATTCGTTGCCGCTCACCCCGTGGGGCGACAATGAAGCAAGGAAAGCGGCGCGCGACGAAAGCGCCTGCCAGGACACGCCGCACGCAAGAGCAGCGGCGTCGCGAGACCAAGGACAAAATTCTTCGCGCCGCGATCGAGATTCTGGTCGAGAAGGGATATGCCGGTTTCAGCACGATCGCGGTGGCCGCGCGCGCCGACGTGTCGCGCGGCGCGCGCGAGAATTATTTCAAGACCAAATACGATCTGATCGAGGCGGCCTGGGGTGCGGCGCTTGCGCGCGCCGGAGCGCGTTCGCAACGAAAGGCCGACAGGATTCCTGACTTGGCCGATCCGGTGGACAATTTCCTCGAAAGCTCGCGTTCATTCTTCCTCGGCAAGGATTATATCGCGCTGCTCGAACTGGCGATGGCGGCGCGAACCGACCGCAGAATCGCGCGTATCTTCCATTCGCTTTTCAAACAGAACCGCAAGCGCCATGACAGCGTCTGGATCGACGCCTTTGCGCGTGCGGGATATCCGAAGCGGGATGTCGCCCGCTTCGTCGATTTGGCGAATTGCGTGTTCCGCGGCGCCGCATTGATGTCGGCCTGGGGATTGCCGCCATCGCTGTACCGACCGCTTCTCCAAGACCTGCACGCGCTGGCGCCGACAGCGAAGCTTCCTCCGTCCGGGAAACTCCTCCGATCGTCCCCGCGAAAACAGACCCAAACGGAGAAAAACGTTACTTCTTCATCCGCCCCAGCACGGGATCCTTTACGTCCTTGATGGTGTCGATGATCACGTTACGCGGCTCGCCGCCGACTTTCTCGACACGCCGGATGTAGATGTTCTGCACCACATCGCGGGTCTCCGGGTCGATCGCGATGACACCGCGCGGACTATCCCATTTCATGCCCTTGGCGGCATCGATCAATGCATCGCCGTCGGTCTTGCCGCCGGTTTTCTTTAGCGCCTCGTAGATCAGGTGCATGCCGTCATAGCCGCCGACCGACATGAAGTCCGGCGTGCGGCCATAGGCTGCGACATAGTCCCTCACGAATGCGGCATTGCTGCCGGTGTCGTGCTCGGGCGCGTAATTCCAGGCGGTAATGATGCCGAGCGAAGCGTCGCCCATGCCTTTCAGCGCGGTTTCGGCGGTGACCTCTCCGGTGCCGAGCACCTTGACGGTCTTCGGATCAAGTCCACGCTCGGCGAGTGCCTTGGCGAACGCAGCAGGCTGCGCACCCGCCGGCACGAACAGGAAAATCGATTCTGGATTTAGATCCTTCGCGCGTTGCACAAAGGCGGAGAAGTCCGGATTGGCAACGGGGAAACGCACAGACCCGACAATCTCGCCGCCGGCTTCCTTGAAGGCGCGCTGGAATCCCTGTTCGGCATCGTGGCCCGGGCCGAAATCGGACACCATCGTATAGACCTTCTTGATGCCATTCTTTGCCGCCCACATCCCGAGCGATTCCGCAGCCTGCGGCAGCGTGATCGAGGTGCGCACCGAATAGGGCGACTTGGTCGTGATGATCGAGGTCCCGGCATTCATGATCACCATCAATTTCTTCGCCGAGGCCGAGACATCGGCGGCAGCGAGCGCATTCGGCGTCAGTACGAAACCCGCGAGGATATCGACGCCGTCACGCACCACCAATTCCTGCGCCAGCCGCTTGGCGACGTCGGGGGCCACCCCGCCGGTATCCTTGCGGATGAATTCGATTTTCTTGCCGGCGCCCGTCGCACCGTGCCGCTGCACATAGAGCTTGATACCGTTGTCCATCTGCGCTGCCGTATCCGCGAATTGTCCGGAATACGGCATGATCAGACCGATCTTGATCGTTTCTTGCGCCTGCGCGGCCGCAGCGAATGCAAGCGATCCTGAAAGGATGAAAGCCGCAGTCTTCTTTCGCATGTCATGTCCTCCCTTTGCGTCCGGCATTTCCGTTTGTTGCACGAATTATCGTTGACAGATAAAAACAAGCTGGACAGCTTGTTTATTCTGCGCCCAAAACGGGGCGAAATCAATCGGTCGATCCACGACGCGTGCCCACCACACGCCCACGCGGCCGGCTTAAGGGGAAACGCAGCATGCAGCGAAGCACGGCAAAAATCCTTACCACTCATGTCGGCAGCCTGCCCGGACGCGGCGAGATCGCCGCCGCCAAAGGCGAGCCGGATGCGGACGACATCCGCGCCGTGATAGCGGCGCAGCGGGATGCCGGCATCGATATCGTCAACGAAGGCGAGTTCACCAAGGGCGGCGACTGGCTGAGCTATATCGACGGCAGATTGTCCGGCTTCGAGCCATCGCAAAATCCGGGGCGGCCGTTGCTCCCGCAGGGTAAGGATCGCGAGGCCTTCGCAGATTTCTACAAATATGCGGCTGAGCGCGGCACGCTGTTCTATGTCACGCAGAAGACGCCTCCTATTCGGCGCAATCATTGGGTCTGTACCGGTGCGATCGGTTATGCCGGGCGGGAAGCGATGCAGCACGAGATTGAAACGTTCAAGCAGGCACTCGGCGGCAGCGATGTGCAGGATTGCTTTCTAACGACCACTGCGCCGGCAAGCCTCGAGCCGTATCACACCAACGGCTTTTACAAGTCCACCGAGGAATTCCTGTTCGCGCTCGCAGACGCCATGCGCGTCGAGTACGAGATGATTGCGGCCGCAGGCTTTGCGGTGCAGGTGGACGATGCTTGGCTCGCCGCATTGTGGGACCGTATCGGGATCCAGATGGGGCTCGAAGCCTTTCGCAAATATTGCACATTGCGGGTCGAAGCGCTCAATCACGCGCTCCGCAATATTCCGGAGGATCGGATCCGCTATCACTTGTGCTGGGGAAGCTGGCATGGCCCGCACGCCTATGATTTGCCGCTGCGCGACATCGTCGACGTGCTTTTACGGGTGAAGGCTCAAGCCTATCTGATCGAGGGCGCCAATGCGCGGCACGAGCATGAATATCGAGTGTGGGAGAACGTGAAACTCCCGGAGGGGAAAATTCTGATGCCGGGTGTGGTGGCGCATGCAACCGACACCGTCGAACATCCCGAGCTGGTCAGCCAGCGTATCCAGCGCTACGCGAACCTCGTCGGTAAGGAAAACGTGGTCGCCGGCACCGATTGCGGCTTCGGCGAGCGCACACACCCGCAGATCAGCTGGGCAAAGCTGCGGTCGCTGTCGGAAGGCGCTGCGCTGGCGACGAAAGCGTTGAAATTCGCCTAGCGGCAACGGCTCGCGCGGGACGATCGAAGAAATCAGCCTTTCTTCGTCCAACTCGGCTGGTCGATCAGGTCGGATGCGAGCTTGCCCAGGAGTCGCAAAAGTTCTGCGCGCTCCGACCCAGTTAACGCTGCGGTTATGCGAGCCTCATGGCATTCATTCGGCCCATCGGTGCGTTCCAGCAGCCGCAAGCCCTTGGCGGTGATATAAAGCGCAATGCTGCGTCCGTCTTCGGAAGAAGCGCGCCGCAAGATCAGCCCGTTGCGCGCGAGATAGCCCACCAGCTTCGTCATGTTCGGGCGTTGTACCACCATCGCATCCGCCAGAACGCCGTGCCGGATGCCAGGATTGTCGCGGATCAGGGTCAACGACGACAGCACGCCGGGCGAAGTGCCGACGTCGGAAGCGTAATAATTCTGGAAGGTGCGAACCTGCACGATCCGCAACATGGGGCCGACCCAGCGCGTGACACCCGACAGATCGAGCGGCTCGGCCTCCCCGCGCATCGCGGTCACGGGCCGCGGCCCAGCCGGTTTTCTCGCGGATTGCGCAATTCCCGGGGCATTCCGGCGCGGCATAATTTCCCCTTTCCGCTTCGTTGTGAGCCTTGGCGGCCAGATCGATATATTCTATAACTATCTTCCGGACAAACGGCCGCTTTGTGGGCGCCGTTCACAACGATAACAAAGTCATATGAGGGAGACTGAAATGCAGCTTCGTACCATCCACGTCCTGTCGGCCGCCATGCTGTTCGGCATCGGCGCGGCGCAGGCGCAATATTCCGATGACAAGATCAAGATCGGCGTGCTTACCGACATGTCGGGCATCTATTCGGAGAATTCCGGCAAGGGCTCAGTCGAGGCGGCACGGCTCGCGATCGAGGAATTCGGCGGCAAGGTCAACGGCAAGCCGATCGAACTGGTGATCGGAGATCATCAGAACAAGGCAGATATCGGCGTCTCGATCGCGAACAAATGGTTCGATGTCGAACAGGTCGACGCGGTCACCGATCTCGTCAACTCGGCGGTTGCGCTCGGTGTGCAAGACATCGCCAAGCGCAAAGAAAAGATCACGCTGATTTCCGGCGGCGGCACCTTCGATCTTACCGGCAAGGCCTGCTCACCGACCGGCGCGCACTGGACCTATGACACCTGGTCGCTTGGCAAAGGCATCGCCGAAGCGCTGCCGCAGCTCGGCAAGAAGTGGTATTTCATCACGGCGGATTACGCATTCGGCAATGCGCTTGAAAGAGGCATCACCAACTTCATCACCAAGGCCGGCGGCGAAGTCGTGGGTTCTGTGAAGCATCCCTTCAACACTGCCGATTTCTCCTCCTATCTCCTGCAGGCGGCCGCTGCGAATCCGGACGTGATTGCCTTTGCCAATGCCGGCGACGACCTCAACAACGCAATCAAGCAGGCCAACGAATTCGGCATCGGCAAGAAGAACATCAAGATGGCGACCATGAGCCTCGACGTGGACAACATCCACGGCCTTGGCCTGCCCGCGGCGCAAGGCTCGATGTATGTAGTCGGCTTCTATGCCGATCTCGACGACGACACCCGCGCCTTCGCCAAGCGCTATCGCGACAAGATGGGTCGTTCGCCGGGCTTCATTCCGGCCGGCGTGTATTCGGCGGTGCGTCATTATCTCAAGGCGATCGAGGCCGCCGGCACTGACAATTCCAAGAAGGTTATCGCCAAGATGCGCGATATGCCGGTCAATGACGGCTTTGCCAAGGGCGGCAAACTGCGTGAGGACGGCCGCATGGTGCACGACATGTATCTCGTGCAGGTCAAGACGCCCGCTGAATCGAAAGGTGCGTGGGACTATCTCAAGCTCGTGAAGACCATTCCGGGTGACGCCGCCTTCCGGCCGATGGCGCCGGAAGAATGCACTTACCTGAAGAAGTAAGGCTCCTCCCAAGACTTGCCCCGGCTTCGGCCGGGGGATTTTTTCGTCCAATCCGCGACGATGATCGGGCCGGCCGCCAGCCGGTCTGATATCGTTGCCGCACCTCAGACGCAGCAAGCGACACCATGTCGTCTCAAGTTCTGTTTGGCCAGCTCACGCTCGGCCTGATCAACGGATCGTTCTACGCGCTCCTCAGCATGGGCGTCGCGGTCGTGTTCGGCATGCTGAACGTGATCAACGTCGCGCAGGGCTCTTTCTATATGATGGGCGCCTTCGTCGCGTGGCTTCTCCTGCAAACGCTCGGCATCGATTATTGGTGGGCGCTGGTGATCGGGCCGGCCGCAGTCGCACTGCTCGCACTCGCAATTGAGCGCGGCCTGCTGCAATGGGTCTACAAGCTCGACCACCTTTACGGCCTGCTGCTCACGTTCGGCGTGATGCAGGTGATCGACGGATTGTTCAATCACTGGTTCGGCGGCCAGGGCCGTCGCTATTCGATTCCGCCGGCGCTTACCGGCACGCTGGATCTCGGATTTATGTACCTGCCGATCTATCGCGCCTGGATCGTCGTGGTCTCGATCGCGCTTTGCTTTGCGACCTGGTTCTTCATCGAGCGTACCAAGCTCGGCGCCTACCTGCGCGCAACCACCGAAAACCCCTCCATGGTGCGTGCCTTTGGCGTCAACGTGCCGCTTCTTCTAACCGCAACCTTCGTCGCGGGTTCCGCGCTCGCGGGACTCGCCGGCGTGATGGCGGCGCCGATCTATCAGATCAGTCCGCATATGGGCGGCAACCTGATCATCGTGGTGTTCGCTGTGGTGGTGATCGGCGGCATGGGCTCGATAGCGGGCTCCGCCTTTGTCGGCCTGTCGCTTGGCCTGTTGGAGGGCCTCGCCAAGTTTTTTTACCCGCCGGTTTCCAACCTCGTCGTTTTCGTGGTGATGATCCTGGTACTGCTGGTTCGGCCGGCGGGATTGTTCGGACGCGAAACCGGGCCTGCGGGCCACGCGCTAGCTTTCGGCAGCGGCGTCGCAATGCCAGCCTGGATGTCGCAACTTCTGCCGATCCTGGGTCTTGCGGCGCTGCTAGTCGCGCCGCTCTGGTTCTATCCCGTCATGTTGATGAAGCTATGGTGCTTCGCGCTGTTTGCCTGCGCGTTCAACCTGCTGATCGGCTATGGCGGGCTGCTCTCCTTCGGACATGCCGCTTTCTTCGGGACCGCAGCCTATGTCGCGGCGCATACCGCGAAGGTCTGGGGGCTGACGCCCGAGCTTGCGATCCTGACTTCGGTCGCGGCCGGTGCGCTGCTCGGCTATCTGTTTGGCATCGTCGCAATCCGCCGACAGGGCATCTATTTTGCCATGATCACGCTCGCACTCTCGCAGGTCGTGTTCTTTCTCGCGATCCAGTTTCCCTTCACCGGCGGCGAGGACGGCATCCAGTCGGTGCCGCGCGGCAAGCTGTTCGGACTGATCGATCTCGAAAGCAACATGGCGATGTATTATTTCGTCACTGCCATATTCGTGATCGGCTATCTGATTATCTATCGGATCTCGAATTCGCCGTTCGGCGCAGTGCTGCAGGCGATCCGCGAAAATCCGGCGCGCGCAGTCTCGCTCGGCTATCGCATCGATCAATACAAACTGGTCGCCTTCGTGCTCTCGGCAGCCTTATCGGCGCTCGCCGGCGGCACCAAAGCGATCGCGCTGCAGCTTGCGACACTCACCGACGTGCAATGGCAGATGTCGGGAGAAGTGATACTGATGACGCTGCTCGGGGGCATGGGTACGCTGTTCGGACCCGTAGTCGGCGCAATTCTTGTGATTGCGCTACACGATTATCTTGCGACCGCGAATGTCCCCGTCCCGGTGGTGGTCGGGATCATCTTTGTCGTCTGCATCCTCCTGTTCCGACGGGGAATCGTCGGAGAGGTGCTGACATTGACGCAACAGCTGATGCACAAAAGCTCAGGGCGCGCCGCAAGCAGCGCGCCCTGAGTTGGAATTCGAAATCGCCTTACCAGTAATAGCGGGGCGGCGCGTAATAGCCGTAATAGCGCGGCGCGTAATAGGCGGGCGCGTAGCCGTAATAACGCGGCCCATAATACGGATAGGCCGGTCGGTAACCATAGCCATACCCGTAATACGGCGCTGAGTTCGCGATGGCAGCGCCTGCGATCACGGCACCGGCGACGCCGGCACCGATCCAGCAGCCGCGGCAATAGGCTTGTGCATTCGAAGGCGCAGCAACAGTCGCAACCGTCAAGCTGACGGCGGCGACCAGCATCAAAAGCATCTTGCGCATGACATTGTCTCCTGCGGTTGGACAAGTTTCCAAGGCCGACCAGCGCTCGGTCGGGACTCTGTCCCCTCCCCCGAAATCTACCACTTTCCGCATTTTCCGCGAGAACAAGTCCTAAATTTTATAAATGGCTGGTTTCACAATTCCGCTATTTCTTACCGGTCCGCCTCACCCTTTATGCAAAGATTATTGCGGCAATGCACCCAGGGTGAAGGCGCTCAGCAGCAGCGGGCCGGGCTTCAGGCCGATCTGGTTGAACCACTTGCCGAACACATTGACGATCTGGGTCGAGCGGAAGATGTCGGCAAGCCCGCTATTGACCGCAAGCCGCAACGCCCAGTCGCCCCGCGGCAACACGATACCGTATGGCTCAAGCGAAAGGTCGTCCGGCAGCATACGAATGGCGCTGGCATCGGCAAAGCGCGCGCCTACAAGCAGCAGCTTGTCGCTGGCATAGGCATCGACTTCGCCTTTCTCAAGCGCAGCCACGCCGGCATCGCGATCCTTCACAGGCACCAGCACGGCCTTCATGGTGCCCTGCTTGATCAGGTTCGCAAGAGCAGCCTCATTCGTGGTGTTCATCGCGACCGCGATCTTCTTGCCATCGAGGTCGGTCGCCTTCTGAAATCCGGACGCGGCCTTGACCACGATGCCGGTGCTCTCGGTGAAAGTGATGGAGGAGAAATCGACATCCTTCATTCGCGAGAGCGTGATAGTGGAAGAGCCGCATTCCATGTCGGCCTTGCCCTGCGCCACCATGTCAAAACGATTTTGCGTCGTCACTTCCACCCACTCGATCTTCAGCGGGCTGCCGATCGACTTTCCAATCGCGTCTACCACCAATGTGCACAAGTCGATGGTATAGCCGACCGGCTCCTTCTTGTCGCCGAGGAAGGAGAACGGCGCCGCGCCGGCGCGGTAGCCAAGCTTGATGGTCTTGCTGTCGGCGATCCGCTTCATGCGGCTATCGGCGGGAATCTGCGCCGAGGCGAAACAGGCCGACAGCATCAGGGCGAGAGTGGCGATCGCGACGCGCAGCATGACAAAGCTCCAGTGAGGGGACGACAAAGCGGCCGGAGACTAGTCGGTTGCATCAAGCGCCGCAATTGCCGAAATCGATAACGCGATTGCGATTGTCCGTCGCGGCGGCGCGGCTTCCGGAGTGGATGAAAAGACGCTAGAAATGTCCGCTCGAGGGGTGACATGAGAATTTCGGTTTTGGCGGCTGCGGCCGCCGTTCTTGCGGCGGCGCCGCAGACTTCGCTCGCTGCCTGCCCGCTGGCCTCGTTCGGCGAGGCCAAAACTCAAACCTGCTCCGGCAAAGAATGCGGACCTGTCAACGCGCCGAAGGAAATATCCGCAATTTCGCGCGGCCTTTTCAGCGAGAGCATCGGCCTTTTCATCAATGACGGCCATGCGCGCTGGATCGGCATAGATCTCGACCGCTCGGAGATCGTCGAGGTCGAACGATTCGCCGGCGCACGATTTGCGCAGGCGAAGCCGGAATTCCGCAAGATGAAGCATAACGCTAACCACTATGGCCGCGAAATCAGGGGTCTCAATTCGCGCGCCATCGAATTCGTACGAAAAAAACCGATCGACAACCCTGTTTTGGGCGATGTCGTTTGTGCCGCCAATGAATTGTGGACCTACGTGCCCGACCCTAGCGTTGCACGACTGATCGGACCCATGAGCGATTCCCACAGCAAGCTCTATCTCCTCGATCGCGGCGCCATCAAGGATTTCGGCGGCCCCGGCGAATTGATCGAAGCACCGCGAAAGCTGCGCGCATTGCTGGAAGGCATGTAGCGCCCTTGCACGCGCAATCGCGTGGCAACATATCGCCTGTTCCCGCGGACACTCAGAGAAAGCGCATTATGCCAATTTCCATGTATCAGGCCTCAGTACCCGTGTTCGCACACGGACTTTCGGTTCTGTCTCATCTGCTGCAGCAAGGTGAAGCGCATGCGCGCGATACCGGCGCCGATCCGGCGACGCTCGTGGAGGCGCGCCTTGCGCCCGACATGCTAACGCTGGCGGGCCAGGTGCAGCGAGCGAGTGATACCTCGAAACTCGCAATCGAACGGCTGTCGGGCCTGCCGGCTCCGCGAATGGAAGACAATGAAAAGACCTTTGCCGAACTCTACGCGCGCATCGACAAGACTATCGGCTATATCAAGAGCGTCACCGAAGCACAGCTCACCGGCACCGAGAGCAAAACCATTGAACTGAAGCTGCGCGATTTCAATCCGACCTTTACCGGTTCGTCCTACCTGTTCACTTTCGCGCTGCCGAATTTCTATTTCCACACCACTACTGCCTACGACATCCTGCGCCACAAAGGCGTGAAGATCGGCAAGCGCGACTACCTGCGGCTGATGAACTAAACGCGACAGGCGCGTACCCGCTCGCGCGCCAATTCAACTATCATTTTCGGATTGTCATAACGGCCTGCTTAAAGCGCCGAAAGCCACGTCATGTGCTTTCGGTTTCACATGCGCGCACATCATCCTAATCTTGCTTCCGACGGTCGATCCCGCCGCCGGCTGTCACCAGCCGAGCGAGGATAACCTGAGCCTGGGTCGATCAGTCCGATGCGGCTGTCCTGATCCAGGTCCAGGCCGTAGGCGATTGGTGCATCAAAGGAATTCGAGCGTTGAGAAGCGGGCTTTCCCGCCAATTTTGAGCGGCCGAAATCACGCGTCCGATCACCCGAGCCACGCGCTTCTCACGCTCCTTTGATGACCGATCGCACCCGTTCCGTCGAACCATTTTCCGGCAAGAAGGTTGTGAGGCCGGAAATTCGAATAACTGATAACTTGAGGGGCTGTCATGAAACGCATTATTTTCTCGGTTGCCGTGGCTTCCATTGCCTTGATCGGCGCTGCCCAGGCACAGACCATCGGCACCGCTACCACTGATCTCAATCTCCGCTCGGGCCCGGGGCCCGAACAGCCGGTCATCGGCTTTATCAAGGCTCGCCAGAAGGCCAACATCATCGGCTGCATCGATGGCAGCCTGTGGTGTCAGGTGAATTTCAGGGGCAAACAGGGCTGGGCCTATTCGCAATATATGTCGCTCCAGGCCGGCGGTGGCCGGATCGTGGTTCGCGAGCCTGCCAACATCGCGAGCGTTCCGGTTGTCACCTATGATGCGTTCGGTTACCGCGCGCCGACCTATGGTGCCGACGTCGCCCCGCTCGCGGACGCGATTACCACCGTCGGCGCCGGCGGGACGGGTGCCGGCGCCATTGGTGCGCCGCGGCCGATCGTCTATGGCCAGCCGGTAACTCCGCCGCCCGCAGTCGGCATGTATGTCAGCAACAATGCGAGCAACTCGTTCGCTTTTGCGGGCGACGTGGTCGTGGGCGCCCAGGTGCCGCAGACCGTCGTTCTGAACAACGTGCCGGATTATCGGTACCAGTATGTGTATGTGAACGACACCCCGGTACTGGTCGACCCTGCGACGCGGCAGATCGTCTACGTCTTCCGCTGAACCGCGAAGTCAGACACACCAACTTCACAATGGCCGGGCTTGCCCGGCCATTTCGTTTTTGGAAAGCGCTCAGTTTTTCGGGCCGTCGCCGCCGATATCCGCCATCAGGGGATCGGCAGGCTTCACGCCGGTCGCGCGATTGACGAACACCGTCACCACCCATAGCGCAATGCCAATCGCAACCAGCACGCCAGCGATGCGGTATTGCGCCGGATCGCGGCCCGTCCAGGGCCCGGCGAGAAATGCGCAGGTGATCGCGCCAAGCACGGCGACGATCGTCGGCGTACGGAAATGGCTGTGCCCAACCTTGTCCTTACGCAGCACCAGCACCGCGATATTCACCACCGTGAACACGCATAACAGCAACAGCGCGGTCGTCCCGCCGAGCGCCGGAATTTCGCCGACGATGGTGATCAGCGCGATCGCGAGCAAAGTGGTGAAGACGATCGCGACGTAGGGCGTGTGGCGCGTCGGATGCACCTTGCCGAAGACGCCGGGCAGCACGTGCTCGCGGCTCATGCCATAGACCAGCCGGCTCGCCATCAGCATGTTGATCAGCGCGGAATTGGCGACCGCGAACATCGTGATAAAGCCGAAAATAGCGATCGGGAAATTGGGCGCGCCGGTCTGCACGACTTTCAACAGCGGCGTCTCGCCCTGGCCCAGTTCTTTCGGCGGAACCAGCGTCACCGCGGAAATCGACACCAGCACATAGATCGTCCCGGTGATGAAAAGACCTATCAGGAGGATTTTCGGAAAGATGCGGGTCGGATCCTTGGTCTCTTCCGCCATGTTGACGGAATCCTCAAATCCCACCATCGCGAAGAAAGCGAGCGTTGTGGCCGCGATCACGGGCCAGAAGAAGCTCGTCCCGGCAACCGTGGAGAAATCGAAAGCACGGGAGACGTCGCCCTTCCCTGCCCCAATCGCCAGCATCCCAACCATGATCACAATCAGGAGGCCCGACAGCTCGACACAGGTGAGCACGACATTCAGCTTCACGCTCTCGCCGACGCCGCGGAAATTGACCGCCGCCACCATCACCATGAAGGCCAGCGCAATAATGGTGACTGTCATCCCGCCCGCGATATCGAGATCGAGCACTTTGGCGAAGTTGGCAGCAAAGGCGCGCGAGGCGGTGGCCGAAGACGTGATGCCTGAGCTCATCACCGCGAAGGCCACGATAAAGGTGAGGAAATGGACCCCGAAGGCGCGATGGGTGTAGAGCGCAGCGCCCGCCGCCCGCGGATATTTGGTCACCAGTTCGAGATAGGAGAAGGCGGTCATCAGCGCGACCACGAAGGCGACCAGGAACGGTACCCACACCGCGCCGCCAACCTGATTGGCGACCTGGCCAGTCAGCGCGTAAATACCGGTGCCGAGAATGTCGCCCACGATAAACAGCAGAAGGAGCCAAGGCCCCATCACACGTTTCAGTTCCGGTTGGAGTGCCGCCGATGTTACCGGTTGCGCCGTCGCGGTGTGGGACATGAGTACGGTCCTTATTGGCGGTCGCGCTTTGGCCGCACTGCAAGGTCTATGAGCGTTCCAGCTTTAGGTTCAGAGGCATACTACGGGTCAGACGAAGCCTAACCGGCCGAAAGGCGAGCGGCAATCGAAATGCCCGGTGCTGTGTGCAAATCGGAATCGCCTGGCCTACGCGGGCGCGTTCGTTGATCAGCCGAGGCATCCGCTATTGGAGTGGCCACACAACCCGACGCTCGATTCCAAGCCGCTGGAACACTGCGTCAGAACAAGCGCTGGAGCGAACAACAAACTCGCTTTCGTCGGTGTTGGTAAAACGACGGACCTCCATCACGACGTCGAGCATCGCTTTGAACTGCGCCAGTTTCTTTGGTACGCGCATCAAAGTAATGACTGCGTGAAGACGCTGAGCCAGCGCTGGGTCGCCGACGTCGTCAGTTAGCCAATGATGATGTTCATTCGCGAGACTCGGTGCCGACAGATGTAATTCGGAGAGAAGCCCTATTCCAAAATTGATTGATATAGCTCTTGACGATCTTTCGATTTTCGTAAGTTGGCTAACGCTTCGGTGGATCGCAATTTGCGCGCGACTGTTGCAAGTGCATTAAGCGAACCGCCCTCGGATTTTTCGGGGAGCAGCAACGCGAAGACCAGGTCCACTGGTTCGCCATCAATTGCATTGAAATCGATCGGCCGCCTGAGCCTCGCGAAGATGCCGAACGGTTTGCGCAGGTCGGAAAATCGGGCGTGCGGAATTGCAACGCCATTACCCATACCTGTCGAACCGAGGGCTTCGCGCTTTGTAAAGGCGGCGGTGATCTGGTCGGCAGGCATAGCAACCTTCTTCGCCGCCAGAGACGCCAATTCGGACAGCAATTGCTGTTGGTTGGACGGCTGCCGCTCGATCGTCTCATCCGGAGACAAGAACTCCGCAATGTTCATTATGGCCAGTCCCATTTCCGCATTGGCGTGCAGGCTAACCCTGGTTCAGTCTGGAACTCGTAGCCGATAGCCGACGCCGGTTTCGGTGAGAACATATTGAGGCCGTTCGGAATCGGACTCTATTTTCTGCCGAAGCTGCCGGACATAGACCCTGAGATACTGCGCGTCGGTGAGGTCATTCCACAATTCGTTCAACAGAAATTTGTGCGTGAGGACCTTGCCCGCATGCTGCACTAAAAGACGCAGCAGGTCATACTCCTTGGGCGACAACTTCACGTCTTTGTCTCCCACTTTTACGATGCGTCGCACCAGATCGACTGAAAGATCACCAACCCGAAACACCGGCCGCTCACCGTGAATCTGGAGCTGATGGCGCAAAGCTGCACGTATTCGCGCCAGCAGCTCATCCATCCCAAACGGCTTGGTTACAAAATCGTCGGCGCCAAGATCAAGGGCCTGGACCTTTCCGGCCTCGTCGCCGCGACTTGATAAAACCACGATCGGCACGCTTTCGTTTCGGGCACGGATCAAGCGGAGCAATTCGTGGCCCTGGATGTCCGGAAGGCCGAGATCGAGGATCACAAGCCCGGGTTCATGGCTCAGCATTTCCAGCGCAATCTTGCCGTTGCTCGCTTCAATCGTCTGATAGCCTTGCGTGCTGAGGCCCATGCGTAAGAGCTTCCGAATAGGCGGCTCGTCATCGATGATCAGGACTTTTAGAGGGACGGTGCTCATGCAGCCGTTTCAAGATGTTGTCGGGTGGCGGGAATCGGTAGCGTAATGGCAAAAACGGCACCTTCCCGGTCGGTGCGGTTGCGGGCCCGGATCGTACCGTTCATGGCTTCCACGAAGCCGCGCGCGATCGCAAGGCCGAGCCCCGTCCCGGCCCGTACACGGTCACCTTTCGACGCTCGATAGAACTTGTCAAAGATTTTCTCGACATCGCCAGGCGCTATTCCACTCCCCTCGTCGCAGACATCGATGTGAACGAGATCTTCGTCGCGCCAGCTTTTGATCTTGATCGCTGAACGTTCCGGTGCGTATTTCGCCGCATTATCCAGCACATTGAACAGGACCTGCTCGAACAGTACCGCATCTAGCTCGACCATAGGCACATCGGTAGACAGGTCGAGTTCTACGCGATGACCGGAGAGGATTTTTCCAGCCCGGCGCAGCGCACTGCCGACAATCTCGCCAAGGTCGTGCGGCGACATAGTCAGGGCCACCGCGCCGAACTCCAGCTTCGTCATGTCGAGAAGGTTGGCGATAAATCGGTTGAGCCGTTCCAACTCGTCCACAATTGTTGTCAACAATTCGCTCTTTTGCTCGTCGCTGAGACTGGCACCGAGGTCCCGGATTGTACCGGCGGAGCCTAGGATAGCGGCCAGCGGCGTCTTGAGGTCGTGCGAGATGGACGTGAGCAAGGCCGAACGCAGCCGGTCAGTCTCGATGGCACGCTTGGTGCTGTCCATGTCCTCGACGAGATGCACGCGTTCGATCGCAAGAGCACCTTGGTCGATAAGGGCGTCCAACAGGCGCCGCTGGTCCGGCGTAAGCAAAGCTCCCTGCTTGTCTCTGTCGATACCCATGATGCCAACAAGGCCGCGGCTCGTGGACATCGGCAGAAATAACCGCTTCGCTCCCGGTAATGTCTCTGAACCGCGCCCGGCCGGCCGGTTGTTCTCGAACGCCCAGTGGGCGGCCGCAATGTCGGCCTCCTGCAAAGTATCTTCAGGCGGATACCCGGCTTTGACGATTATCGAGCCGTTCTCCGGGAGAAGCAGCACAACGCGGACCTTCAGCATCAAGGCGGTTTGATAAGCCGTGGCCCAAAGTACATCGTCCAGCGTACCGCCGCCTGCGAGCTTGCGGCTGAAGCTGTAGAGAGATTCGGTCGTGCGCGCGCGATCCATGGCGGCCACCGCTTGAGTTCGAACGCGTGCCGCAACATTCGAAACAAGCGCAGCCATGATAATAAAAAAGAAAAAAGCGCCGACATTCGTCGGATCGGAAATCGTGAACGTGTAAACCGGCTGCATAAAGAAGAAGTTGTAGCCGAGCGACGCGATCACGCTGGCGAACAGTGAGGGCCACAAACCGAACCGCACTGCAATGCCAACGATTGCGGTCAGAAACACCAGGTCAACATTCTCAATCCCGAGCCACGGCCGGATCACCAAGCCGACAGCGAGCGCGGCCGCGATGGCGATGACCGCATACGCATAGGGCCCGAGATTGCGATGCACCGGCTCGTCCGTTTGCACAGCAATGCGTGTGGACGGACTGAGCGATATCTCCTCGCCCGCGATAACATGGACGCTGATATTGCCGGCCCGACGCATCAGATCGTGTACGACGGAGCCGTGAAGCATTTCGAACCAGCGCGAACGGCTCGACTTTCCAAGAATGATCTGCGTCACGTTGTATGCTTGCGCGTAGGCAATAATGTTTTCCGCGATCCCGAGATCGCTGCCGGGAATTGTCACCGGATCGCCCCCCAGGGACTGAGCGAGCCTTAAAGTGTCAGCGATCCGGTCGCGTTCCTCCTCGCTTAGCTGAGCGCTGCGGCGCGACTCTGTGTATAGCGCGGTCCAGGGTGCATGCAGTCGGTCGGCCAGTCGTTTGGTGTAGCGCACCAGGCCGGCAGAACGTGGATCTTCGCTTACGCAGACAAGAACACGCTCACCGGCGGCCCATGGACCTGAAATCGCCCGCGACTGCATCTCGTTGAGCAATTGTTCGTCGACACGGTCCGCGGTTCGGCGGAGAGCAAGTTCGCGCAGGGCCGTCAGGTTCGCAGGAGAAAAGAAATGCTCCAGCGCACGCTCGGCCTGTTTGGGAACATATATCTTGCCTTCTTTCAGGCGCTGGATGAGGTCTTCCGGCGTCAAGTCCACCAGTTCGACAGAATCTGCGCGGTCGAAAATCGAATCCGGCACGGTTTCGCGAACGCGCACATGCGTGATTTGCGCGACAACATCGTTCAAGCTCTCGATATGCTGGATGTTGACCGTGGTATAAACGTCAATCCCATTGTTAAGCAACTCCTCCACGTCGAGATAGCGCTTGGGATGGCGGCTGCCCGCCGCGTTGGTGTGGGCCAGTTCGTCCACCAGAACGATTTGAGGTCTGCGAACGAGAATGGCATCAAGGTCCATCTCGTCGAGCGACTGACCCTTATACTCTACGCTGCGACGCGGAATCGTCTCGAGCCCATCGAGCAGCGCTTCTGTCTCCTTCCGTCCATGGGTTTCAACCACGCCCGCGACGACGTCATAGCCGTCCTTGATCCTTGCGCGCGCGGTTAGCAGCATCTCGTAGGTCTTGCCGACCCCGGGTGCGGCGCCGACGAAAATTCGGAGTCGCCCTACTCGCCGATCCTCACGTCGCGCAGCCGCCAGCAAAGCGTCGGGCGACGGCCTTTGACTGCGATCGCCCTTTTGCTCCGACATCCTTCTCGATCCTGTCGCACGGGCTCTGTGCGGCTCGCAGCTCAACGCTTGACCGCACGGTCAAGCGCCAGATTGAGCTCCAGCACATTAACACGCGGCTCGCCGAATATTCCTAATACGCGATCCTCGATCCGTTCATTCACGACCTGCCGCAAGCGATCCTCCGGAATGTTTCGGGCTTTCGCCACCCGGGGCACCTGGAACAGCGCGGCTTGTGGCGAGATATGAGGGTCGAGCCCGCTGCCAGTAGTCGTCACCAGATCGATCGGCACGGCAACGCCTGGATTTTCCTGCTTCAACTTTTCCAGATCGCCCTGGACCCGCTCGATCAACGCCTTGTTGGTTGGCCCCAATTCGATCCCGCTGAATTGGCAGCATTATACGGCGCTGGCACGGTCTTGCTGGCATCGTTTGGATCGGCCGCCGTGGTCGCTGACGGCCGACCACGGAAGTAGCGGTCGCTGGTGAAGTCCTGACCGATCAGGACCGACCCGATCACCTTGCCGTCACGTTCCACGATGCTGCCAGATGACTGATAAGGAAATGCAAGACCTGCAATTCCGGTGATGGCCAGCGGATAGGCCAAGCCCGTGATGAGCGTCATTCCGAGCATGAGCACGATTGCGGGACGAATTTCTTTCAGCATGACTTCGCCTCCTTCAAGCGAGCCGCAAGGCGGTGACGACCAGGTCGATCGCCTTGATGCCGATGAACGGAATGATGATCCCGCCGAGCCCGTAGACCAGCAGGTTGCGGCGCAGCAGGGGACCCGCGCCGATCGGGCGGTATTTCACGCCCTTCAGCGCAAGCGGGATCAACGCAATGATGACGATCGCGTTGAAAATGATTGCCGACAGGATCGCGCTTTGCGGCGTCGACAAGCCCATGATGTTGAGCGCGTTCAATTGCGGATAGAAGGCAACGAACATTGCCGGAATGATTGCAAAGTATTTTGCAACATCGTTTGCAATCGAGAAGGTCGTCAGTGCGCCGCGCGTCATGAGAAGCTGTTTGCCGATCTCGACGATTTCGATCAGCTTGGTGGGGTTGGAATCGAGGTCGACCATGTTGCCGGCCTCGCGCGCCGCCTGCGTACCGGTGTTCATGGCGACGCCGACATCGGCCTGCGCCAAAGCCGGCGCATCGTTGGTACCGTCGCCGCACATGGCGACCAGCCGGCCTTTGGCCTGCTCGTCGCGGATGAGCTGCAACTTGTCCTCCGGCGTGGCCTGGGCGAGGAAGTCGTCGACGCCCGCTTCCGCCGCGATTGCAGCCGCCGTCATGGGGTTGTCCCCGGTGATCATCACGGTGCGGATGCCCATGCGGCGCAGCTCCGCGAAACGTTCGCGGATACCGCCCTTCACGATGTCCTTGAGGTGAACGACGCCAAGCAGTTTGCCGTTCTTGGTGACGGCGAGCGGAGTGCCTCCTGACTTCGCAATTTCCCCGGATATCGCGGTCGCTTCGCGCGTCAGGCTGTCAGCCTGCGGCGTAGTGGTCGTATTGAGATAGTTCAGCACCGCATCGACCGCGCCCTTGCGGATCGACAAGTCTGGTGCTTCGACACCGCTCATCCGGCTTTGCGCGGTGAAGGGGACAAACCGTGCGCCGAGTTGGGTCATGTCGCGGCCGCGAATGCCGTATTTCTCCTTGGCCAGCACGACGATGGAACGGCCTTCCGGCGTCTCGTCGGCAAGCGAAGCCAATTGCGCCGCATCCGCCAGTTCCTGCTCGCTCACGCCGCGCAGCGGCTTGAACTCGGTCGCCTGGCGGTCGCCGAGCGTGATCGTGCCGGTCTTATCGAGAAGCAGAGTATCGACGTCGCCGGCAGCTTCGACGGCCCTTCCAGAGGTCGCCAAGACATTGAACCGCACCAGACGATCCATGCCGGCGATGCCGATGGCCGAGAGCAGCGCGCCGATGGTGGTCGGTATCAGCGTCACGAACAACGCCACCAGGATCAGCACCGATACGCCACCACCGGCATAGGCGACATAACTCGGGATAGTCGCGGTGGCGAATACGAAGATGATGGTCAGACCGACCAGCAGAATCGTCAGCGCGATCTCGTTCGGGGTCTTCTGGCGCTCGGCACCCTCGACGAGCCGGATCATGCGATCGAGAAACGAGGTACCCTTCGAGGACGTGATGCGAACGACGATACGGTCGGAGATGACGGTGGTGCCGCCGGTCACCGCCGAGCGGTCACCGCCGGATTCGCGAATGACTGGGGCGGATTCGCCAGTAATGGCGGCCTCGTTCACGGAACCCATACCCTCGATCACCTCGCCATCGCCGGGGATAATGTCGCCGGCTTCGACCAGAACCAGATCGCCGGGCTCGAGGTCTTCGGCCGGAACGCCTTCATAGATCTCGCGTTTGTCGGGCATGAGAATGCGCTTGGCCACAGTCTCGGTGCGCATCTGACGCAGCGTATCGGCCTGCGCCTTGCCACGGCCCTCGGCGATCGCTTCCGAGAAGTTCGCGAACAATACTGTGAACCAGAGCCAAACCACGATCTGGAACTCGAACAGCAGGTTGCCGGCTCCCGTCATGCAGTCCCGGATCAGGACGACGGTCGTGAGAAGCGTGACCATTTCCAGAACGAACATCACTGGATTCTTGACGAGCGTGCGCGGATCGAGCTTTCGGAAAGAACCCCCGATCGCGGGAATGACGATCTTCTGATCGAACAACGCCGACGCCGGCATCCGCTTGCGGACAAGTGAGGTTTCCATGGAGATCACTCCGGGATCAATTCGAGGAGAACAGCGTGCCGGCCGTCATCGAGAAGTGTTCGACGATGGGTCCGAGCGCCAGTGCCGGGAAGAAGGTCAGGCCGCCCATGATCAGGATCACACCCACCGTCAATCCGATGAACAGACCGCCCGTGGTCGGGAAAGTCCCGGCGGACGGCGGCACGGTCTTTTTTGCCGCCAGCGATCCTGCAATCGCCATTGCCGGAATGATCATCCAGAAGCGGCCAACCAGCATCGCGATGCCGCCGGTGAGATTGTAGAAAGGCGTGTTGCCGGTGAGTCCGCCGAATGCCGAACCGTTATTGGCGGTTTGCGACACGAAGGCATAGAGCACTTCCGAGAAGCCATGCGGCCCGGGATTGCCCATCGACACAATCGCGGGAGGATAAACCACGGCGATGGCCGTGAAGCCGAGCATCATTAGCGGCAGGACAAGAATGGCGAGCATTGCCATTTTCACTTCCTTCGCCTCGATCTTCTTGCCGACATATTCCGGTGTGCGACCGACCATCAGGCCGGCGACAAAGACCGACAGAATCACGAAAAGCAGCATGCCGTACATGCCGGCGCCGACACCGCCGATGATAATTTCGCCAAGCTCCATGTTGATCAGCGGAATCATGCCGCCCAGCGGCGTAAACGAATCGTGCATCGCGTTGACTGCGCCGCAGGACGCCGCGGTGGTGATGACGGCGAACAGCGCGGAGCTCAGGATGCCGAAGCGGACCTCCTTGCCCTCCATATTGCCGCCGGTAAGACCCATCGCGGTCAGGAAGTCATTGCCGCGAGCCTCCGCCCAATAGCAGACTACAACGCCGGCCAGGAACAGAACGGCCATGACGACGAAGATGGCCCAGCCCTGGCGCTGATTGCCCACCATCCGACCAAAGACGTTCGTCAGCCCCGCGCCGATGGCAAAGATCGCGACCATTTGCACCAGATTCGAGATCGCGCCTGGATTTTCGAACGGATGCGCGGCATTGGCGTTGAAAAAGCCACCACCATTGGTGCCGAGCATTTTGATTGCGATCTGCGAGGCTACCGGACCGACCGCAATGGTCTGCTTTGCTCCCTCAAGGGTCGTCGCCTCGACATAGGCACCGAGCGACTGCGGCATGCCCTGCCAGACAAGGAACAGCGCGAGTACAACACTGATCGGCAGCAGCACGTATAAAGTGCAGCGCGTCAGATCGGTCCAGAAATTGCCGACCGTACGCATGCTGGCGCGCGCGAAGCCGCGGATCAGCGCGACGGCCAACGCGATACCAGTGGCGGCGGAAACAAAATTATGAACCGTCAGCCCGGCCATCTGGGTGAAATAGGACAGCGTGCTTTCGCCGCCGTAATTCTGCCAGTTGGTGTTCGTGGTGAAGCTGACCGCGGTATTGAAGGAGCGTTCCTCGCCCACTGCGGACATATCGGCCGGGTTGAACGGCAGGAATTGCTGCAGCCGCAGCATCGCGTACAGAAGGAGGAAACCCGCGGCGTTGAACAGCAGCATCGCGATGGCATAGGTGAGCCAATGCTGCTCACGCTTCTCGTCGACGCCCCCGGCCCAGTAAAGCACCATCTCGACCGGACGCAGGACTGGCGACAGGAACGTGCGCTCGCCATTGAACACGCGCGTCATGTACCAGCCGAGCGGCAGAACGAGCGCGGTCACGAGCGCGCAATATATCAGAATCTGAATCCAGCCATTGATGGTCATGGCATGTCCTTAGAAACGCTCGGGCCGCAGCAGAGCGTAGGTGAGATAGATGAGCAGACCCGCAGTCACGAGGGCCGCGAGCGAATAATCGAATGTCATGAAAGCCTCCTCACAGTCGGTCGCACGCGTATGCATAGCCGACGGACAAGATAAAAAAGACAATTCCGATTGCTAGCATCAATGCATCCAGCATCGCGCGTGCTCCTCTTGGTGGGCCAACTTGACTGTCTTCATGCAGAGCGTCGCATTCCCTCGCCCCAACTTTTTCTTATTTGTCTTGAGTTTGCCCTATAATCTGAATGCGCCGCCTTTGCCTGCCATTACATGCCAAGTCTCCCATAGGATTTCGAGACGAAGTGCACGGCAGCGATATAGGAATCTTATAAAGATCAGGATGAAAAACGAGGCGCGCCGTTCTCGCAAATTATTCAGCTCTTCTTACCGACGCGGTAGTGAACGCCGACGGTTATTGCCGTCGCTTCAGTCGCCATATCTGGATTGAAAACACTCTTGGATGCGATTTCCGAGTGCCCGGATATTGGTGCGTGTTCGGACGCTCTGGATGGCAACCCACCGGATGCCGCTTCCCGCGAGAAAACGGAGTCACGAAATCACCGTTCTAAACACCGTCATTTTAGAACGGTGACTCGCGGAAAGTGGCGCGCCGGAAGGGATTCGAACCCCTGACCCCCAAATTCGAAGTCTGGTGCTCTATCCAGCTGAGCTACCGGCGCTGAGAGAAACAGAATAACGAGAAAGCCCGCAGAAAAGAAAATGGCGCGCCCGAAGGAATTCGAACTCCTGACCCCGCAGATTTGTAGTTTTGGCTGATCGCCAAATCCATCCGTAGGGTCATTAAGCCAGCCTGGCGGGTTTAACGACAAGCCCCGGATTTTACAACGGGAATTAGCCTCAAAGGCAAACGACCGGGGTTAGCCTCCAAACCCGAATGCGCCCGGTTGGTCGCGAACTTCGCTGGCCTGCTCGCAACGCTTCAGACCACGATTAGCGGTTGGCCCGTTACGACGGGCTTCAGGTCGCCAAGTAAAGTCGGGATGAGTTCGGAGACCGTCGGATGGATCGGAACCGCCCATTGCAGTACCGGATAGGTCGCTCCCGCATTCATCATGTCCAGGATGCCGTGGATCGCCTCATCGCCCCCTGTCCCAAGAATGGCAGCACCGAGGATTTGTTTTGTCTCGGCGTCAGCAACAACCTTCATGAAGCCTTTGGTTTCGCCTTTCTCGATTGCGCGGCCGACCTGTGTCATCGGGCGTTTGGACACGAGGATCTTACGAGCGGTGCGCATCGCCTCGGCCTCCGATAGACCGACGCGCGCGAGCGGCGGATCGACATAGAGCGCGTAGGCCGGGATCCGATCACTGACCCGTCGGGTTGCGCCATCGAGCAGATTGGCCGCGACGATCTCGTAGTCGTTATAGGCAGTGTGGGTGAAAGCACCTCGGCCGTTGCAATCTCCCAGAGCCCAGATGCTAGGCACATTTGTGGCGAGGCTGTCGTTCACCGAAACGTAGCCGCGGGCATCCACCACAACGCCAGCTTTGTCGAGGCCGAGATCATCCGTGTTCGGCCGGCGGCCGACCGCCAGCAGGACGTGTGAGCCAACCGCCACGGGCTCGCCGGAGACACAGTCTATATTGACCGCTACGCCGTCCGGATGGGGCTTGAAGCCGATGCAAGTGGCGTCGGTGCGCGCAACAATTCCTTCGTCGGCGAGGATCTCCCGCACGAACTCGGACACGTCCTCATCCTCGCGCGCGATTAGCCGTGATCCTTTCTCGATGATCGTTACTTCCGCGCCAAAACGCTTATACATCTGTGCAAACTCAAGCCCGATGTAGCTTCCACCGACCACGACAAGGTGCTTCGGCACAGTGTCGAGCTTGAGGATCGAGGTGTTGGTGAGATAGTCGACCGTGCCGACACCCGGCATGTCAGGCACGCTCGCGCGCCCGCCGACATTGATGAAGATGCGAGGCGCCTTCAACAGGCTCTCGCCGATCCGCACGAGATCCGGGCCTTCGAAGCGCGCATGGCCCTGGATGACGGTGAGCCCGTCGATGCCGCGGAGCCAATTTTCGAAATTCATGCGGGCATTGCCGGAGACCGCATCGGCTCGGGCCTTCACCCGCGTCATGTCGATCTTGATCGGCCCCTCTATGGAGATCCCGTAATCGGCGCTTCGCTGGGCCAGGTGGGCGGCATACGCGCTGGCAACCAGCGTCTTGGTCGGCATACAGCCGGTATTGACGCAAGTTCCGCCGAACAGATTACGCTCGATGAGCGCGACTTTCATCCCGGCTGCAGTCAGTCGCGCAGCCAAGGAGGGACCTGCTTGCCCCGCCCCGATGACGATGGCGTCGAAGAGGCTGCTCATGATGTCAGCCGCTCAACGGCTCGATCCCGGAGGACGCGCAATTGACGACTATCCATGGCCGCTCCTTTAATTCGGACGCCCTCAGAGTGGCGGTTGTTTCAGGTTGGCCGGATCATTGCGATCACGAAGCCACTAGGCAAAAGGCCCAGGCTCTGCCCGAGGCAGGTTGTGTTCGATGCCGTCATTGACGGTCCTGTGCTGATCCTAACCCGAAACCTTTCTGCGACGGCAATGCCGGTCGATAGGACGGCTTTTGGTCGAGAACCTCGACGGTGCCCTTCTCGTCAACAGCGGCACGCAGCGCCCCGGCCTTCGGATGCGCAACGCGCTCATGGACATGCGGCGCGGGCGTCCGGTCGATCAGCAGGCTGAGCAGTTCGGGGCGGCTGTAGTGACCGCGCGAATCCATGAGCCGCTTTCGTGAATCGATCTGAGCGAAATCAATATCCGCAATCACGTCGCCTTCGCCGGCCTGGAGAGGTCCCCCAATGATCCAGCCATCCGGGCTCGCAATGGCGGTGAAACAGCCGCCCGATATCGGCCCGATCGGACAGCCGGTGTCTTTCATGATCTGGGCTTGCTGATCGGCGTCAAGCCACGCTGTCGCGCAGACCACGAAGCAAGCGGATTCGAGCGCGTGCTGACGAATATTGGTTTCGGTCTGCTCCGCGAATAGCGGACCGAAGATTGATCCAGGATACATTGCGGAGTGGATCTGCTCGCCATCGGCAATCAGTGCATAGCGCGCGAGCGGCAAATAATGCTCCCAGCAGGCGAGCTGCCCAATCCGTCCAACGGCGCTATCGATGGCGCACAGGCCCGAACCGTCACCCTGCCCCCAGATCATTCGTTCATGATAGGTCGGCGTGATCTTGCGGCGGCGCTGGATCAGCGTACCGTCTGCATCGAACAGGAGCTGCGTATTGTAGATTGAGCCGCCATCGCGCTCATTGACACCGATCGAGACGACCATGTTCGCATCGTGCGCAGCTTCGCCAATTGCATGGGTCTCAGCGGACGGCACGGTGACCGATTGTTCCAGCAGCCGCTGATGCTCTTTCCCCATCGCAAACGCGGGCTGCACGAAGGAGAAATACGGATAGTAAGGAACCACAGTCTCGGGAAAAGTCGCGAACTGAACACCCTGTTTGCCCAGTTCGCGGATCTTCTTCACGACCTTCTCGACAGTGCCCTGCCGGCTGTACAGCACGGGGCTGATCTGCACGGCGGCGGCTTTGACGATGGTGTTCATCGCACTGTCCTTTCAGAGGCTTCAGATGTCAGCGCCGTTCAGGACGGCAATGGCGCGCCGGATTGCTCCGCGACCAGGTATGCGGAGTACCAGCCGGGCCAATTTGCATCCCGCACGCCGGTCCGTTTCTCGTGCTCGCCGTGGGCCGCCTCTGCGCGCCGGAGCGCGCTCGCCAGATCCGACACGGAGGCGAAGCTCGTCGTATTCGAGTCGATCCGGCCCGGAAACCTCGTGGTGACTTCCTGCAGCAGCCAGCTGTTGCCGTCCGGATCTTTGAACGGGGCGTAAGAAAAGTAGCTGCGCCGTTCCGGGTCACGGCCGGGGATCGGCGGCTTTCCCGGACCAGCAACGTGGAAGGTTTCGCCCACATCGGCGCCGTGGCTGATGAGCTCGGCGCGAGCCGCCTCGATGTCGGACACCACGAGAAAAAGCCCGCTTGCTGAGCCTGGTGCGGCCGTCGAAATGCCGGTGCCGAAATGGATCGAAGCTGGCGAGCCCGGGGGGGTCATCTGCACAGCCCGGAAATTGTCCCCGACGACGAAGTCAGCGTCGAGTCGCCAGCCCAACGCGCTGTAGAAGCGCTTGGAGCGTTCGACATCCGAAACAGGAACGACGACGACCTCGAGCTTCATGTCGATCGGCTGCGCGTTCGCTGTTTCGCTTGCGGATTCGTTACGCACTTGGGTCATGCTCATGGCTATCTCCCTGGCTTTCATATGATTGCGTCAAATGACTTGCCTCTCACTTGATCACGAGGAGCGGCTTTCCTTTTTCAACGATGTAGGTCGCGAGCTCGGCCGCGTTGCCGCTGCCGACATTCCTCGCCGCGTGGATCGTTCCGGCCGGGATGAACAAGACATCGCCGGCCTTAAGCGTCACCGGCGATTTGCCTTCAATCTCGTACTCCAGCGAGCCTTCGAGAACATTGACGATCTCTTCGCCCGGATGACTGTGCTTCGGGAACGCCGCCCCAGGGGCGAAATCAACGCGCACCTGGATGACCTCGCGCCCCGGGGCGCTCAGATCGTGGCGCTGCAGGTCGGTGCGCTTGATTCCGGGCTGCTGTGCCCGCGCTGTATTCAGCGCCAAGCTGCTTGCAATGACTAGCGCCGCTATGGCCATCGTTCGTGTCGCTTTCATTCGGAATCCCTTTCTTCGTTCACTATGCGTTTGTGAGCCCATGCTTAATCTGGCACCCGCGTCAGGGTTACCGGAGTGATCGGAACGCGGCTCGTAGCTCAGCGCTGAAAAGCTGCGGCTCCTCCCAAGCTGCGAAGTGTCCACCCTTGTCGACCTCGTTGAAATAAATCAGGTTGCGGTAGGCACGCTTCGCCCACGTCTCGGGCGCGCGATAGACTTCTTCCGGAAACACCGTGATGGCCACCGGCAGCGAGATTTCGGCGGTCTTCTGCCCGGCCGCACTGACGACACTTTGACCGCCGGTCTCCCAATAAATCCGCGCAGCCGAAGTCGCAGTGTTCGTCAGCCAGTACAGCGTGACGTTGTCGAGAAAGTCGTCCTTGACGAGCAAGCGCTCGGGCTCGCCGTTGTTGTAGTCGTACATCCAGGCCGCAAGGCCCGCTGGAGAATCCGTCAGGGCCTGGCCGATCACTTGCGGCCGCGTGCCCATGATGACGCCGTAGGCCCGGTACTTCTTGTAGAACGTGTCGAGCGCGTCGAACGCCGCACGCTCCTTCTCGGAGAGACCCGCCGGCGCGGGCCCGCCGGCGGCGAGCACCATGCCAATCTCAGGCGGTACGGTCGCCGGCAAGTTGATGTGGATGCCGAGCAATCCTGTCGGTGCCTGGCGCGCCATCGCGCTGGAAACGGGCGAACCCCAGTCGCCGCCCTGGGCGACGTAGCGGGTGTATCCCAGTCGCCGCATCAACTCGATCCAGGCCCGCGCGATGCGATCGGGATTCCAGCCCGTGTCCTTTGGCTTGCCGGAGAAGCCGTAGCCCGGCATCGATGGAATGACCACGTCGAACGCGTCCTCAGCGCGTCCGCCATGCGCCGTGGGATTGGTGAGCGGATCGACGACCTTGAGCTGTTCGATTATCGATCCCGGCCAGCCATGGGTGATGATCATCGGCAAGGCATTGGGATGACGCGAGCGGACGTGGATGAAGTGGATGTCGATGCCGTCGATCGTCGTCATAAATTGCGGCAGGGCATTGAGCCTGGCTTCGGCCTTGCGCCAGTCGTAATCCGTGCCCCAATGACGCACGAGTTCCTGCAATCTTGCGAGCTGTGTGCCCTGTGACCGGTCGTTGACCGTCTCTCGGTCGGACCATCGCGTCGCGGCGATGCGCCGACGGAGATCGACGAGTTGCTCCTCCGGCACACTCACGCGAAAGGAACGAATAGCGCCGCTCGTGGTCTCGGCCGCCAATTTGGACGACAGCAGGCCCGTGATGCTGGCGGAAGCGGTTACCAGCGCGGTTGCAAACAAGAGCCGCCGGCGATTCAACTCGCTCCCTTCAAATATCTTGCTGGTATCCATGGTGTCGGCCCATCGGTTGTATCTGTCCGGGCCCACACCTACTCCTGCAAGGCAGAAACCGCCCGTTATGCGTTGTTAGGCGCTGTTAGCGCCGCAAGGTTGTTGTTGATGAGCAAAATTTGAGTGGGTCGCGCCGACGAATAAGCCTAATCACTGCGTCTGTATGACGCGGTCACCGCTCGTTCTGAGGAGAGGCGCGATCCCGGCAGCTCCGAAACGGGACGCCACAAGGATTGCAACAGGGTCACGAAACTAACTGTTAGCCATCCATCCCGATTTGGGTGGGGATGATCGCAAGCCTCTTAAATCTGGACCTCGGCTATTTGCGATCCGGCTGAATTGGGCCCGGATTCTGCGCTCTTTGCTTTTTCCACATTCCATAAGGCGCAAAAACAATGCTGAGCAACGACCAACTAAACATCCATGTTATCCCGATCCAATTCGGAAACTCCACAAATGTCTTAATACCTAGCGGCGCAAACATTCCAACAACCCACACAAGTGCGACGGTCAGCGATTTTTTCCAACCAAGGCTGGTCGAAACGTAGGCCCAATAGGCCCGCAGATACTCCCGCACGTCCTGCATGGCGTATCCTCGCACGAACTATCATCTGACGTCAGCAGGTTTAATTAGCTTGCTCCACTTGCTGGCCCTTTCGGCAAAGAGCCCGAAATTGCTTGCAACGCATCTTGCTGCTGCCACTGATCAAAGTGCTTCCGGCTCAGCATCTCCGGTCAATTTCCAACTTTATTTGCTATTCCCAGCGTTCGAGCAATCGACTGGGCATAACTGAACTGGCTTCTAAGCACTTCCGCCAGTTCGTCCGGTCCAGCCGGACTGACATCCTGACCCGTCGACGCTATTCGCTCGCGAACTCTTGGATCACTCAAGACCTGCGCAACATCGGCGGCGATTTTCTTGCGGAGTTCAATCGGCATGTCCTGCCGACCGAGAATCGTTACGCTCGTCTCCATTGCAAGTATCGGATAACCGGATTCGGGAAATCGAAGGCACGTCCTTCAAGGACGCGATACGCGACTTGCTGCCGGCGGCTATGATCCGCACCTTGCCGGCTTCGACGAATGGCCGCACAGATGCATAGGAAGTCAGCAGAAAATGGATCCGGCCTTCGGCAAGATCGCGTGCGGCAGCAGCGAGATCCTTGTAGGGAACCCTGACGCTCTTCAGATTTTCCGACTTCAGGAAGGCGTCAATTGCGAATTCTGGAAGCCCGGTCGCGCCCGCGAGATTGATCGTTTCCGGTTTATCCCGGGCAAGTCTGACGAACTGCCTCACGTCTTCGATCTTTAGCTCTGTCGGAACGGCAACGACCAGAATCGTATCGGCAACCTTTGCGATCGGAGCAAAATCGCGATCGAAATCATAGTCGAGCTTCTTGTGCACAAAGGGATGCGCGAGGAACGCCGCGCTCGATGTAAAAAACAATGCATGATCGTCCTTGACGCTGAGGAATGCGCTGATCGCTATCAGGTTGTCTCCGCCTGGCCGGTTTTCGACGATCACAGGCTTGCCCCATCGGGTGGCAAGCTCGTCGCTGATAAGTCGTGCTGCGATGTCGGTCGCGCTGGCCGGGCCGAACGGCAAGATGAGGCGAACCGTTCGTTGAGGCCATTCCTGCGCGCCAGCCGGCGCCACAAATGCGGTCAGCGTCGATAAAATTCCCGCGGCGCACGCCTGCTTGGCTAAGCCGATGAAGCGATTGTTAGAAATCCTGATGGGCGCGTTTCCTGTGAACATCTCGTTCCCTCGCTATGCAGCGTTTGCCGCCTTATTCTTGTGTGGGTGCTATGCCCGCCAGGCTTTGAACCAACGTTGCGTACCCTGCGCATCCCGTTACGACAACTTGGTCCGCCAGGCGAACTCAGAACTGCAATGCGGTTGAAGCATCCGCAACGTGGTGGTCGTTTTGTGCTCAACATACGGAGAGATGACGATGCTCGAGCTCTATCACGACTGGAGATCCTTCTGCTCGATCAAGGTACGCCTGTGCCTTGCCGAGAAGGGATTGCCCTGGGAAAGCCGGGTCATCGATCTCATGAAGCTCGAACACACGACGCCCGAATACCTGAAGCTGAATCCGAATGGTGTGGTGCCGACATTGGTCCATGACGGCATACCAATTCATGAAAGTACGCTCATCAATGAATATCTGAATGAAGTTTTCCCCGAACCCTCGCTGATGCCTGACAACGCCGTTGATCGCGCGCGAGCCCGCTTTTGGGTAAAGTTCGAGGATGATGTTCTGCATCCGGCAATCCGCCCTGCGACCTTTGCCTTGATGATGAGCCCTGAACTCGCATCGCGTTCGGACGAGGAACTCGATGGAATGGTCGAAAATCATCCGAACAAGAAACGTGCAGAGGAATATCGAAAAGCGGCACGCGAGCCGATCGACCAGGAAAAAGTTGAAGCCGCCAAGAACACCATGATCCTGGCACTAAGCCGAATGGAGCGGCGGCTTTCCGAGGCGCCCTGGCTCGGCGGCCCTACCTTTTCGCTCGCCGACATCGCGGCGGCGCCATTCATCGATCGCCTGGAAGAGCTTAACCTGACAGGCCTGTGGGAAGGCCATGCTGGAATTCGCGACTGGATCAGGCGAACCAAGGCGCGCCCTGCCTACAAAATAGCAATCCCCGAGAACGATCAGAGATTCATATCTGCGGTTCGCACCCAGGCAGCGTGAACCGGAGCCATTCAGATGCATCTCAAGGGGCGCAACAAGCATCCGATCGTAATTGCCGGCGGAGGCATTGGCGGCCTCGCCTGCGCGCTCGCACTGGCGCAGCAAGATTTCTCGGTCATCGTGTGCGAGCAGGCCTCTGAATTCGGTCAGGTGGGAGTCGGCTTGCAAGTTGCACCCAACGCCCTGTCTGTTCTCGACGCTCTTGGTGTCGGGGAGCGCGCCAAAAAGGACGCGCTTCTGATCGAGCGCATGCTGATGGTCGACGAAATCGACGGCCGCACTATTTGCGACATTCCATGTGGGCCGGAATTCATAGCCCGCTTTGGCAATCCATATGCGGTCGCTCATCGCGCCGACATTCATGGCGCACTTCTAGCAGGCTGTGTGGCGCAGCCGTCTCGCATCGAATTACGCACCAAGAGCCGTGTTGTCGGTTATGCGAATCAAGACGCTTGCGTGCAGGTACAATTCGAGGCCGGCGGCGCGCTTCCCGCGATGGCACTCATCGGCGCGGATGGCGTGCGCTCCCGAGTCCGGCAGCAGATGATTGGCGACGGTGATCCCAAGCCCGCCGGAGCCGTGATCTACCGGGCGCTCGTTTCCGCTTCCGACATGCCGCAGGATCAGCAGAAGCCATTCCCTACTCTTTGGGTGGGTCCCGACGCACATGCCATCTATTATCCGGTGCGTGACTGGTCCGTTTTCAATTTCGGGATAACGATCAACGCGCCGCCGGATGATACTTGGGAAGGCGAAACGACGAACGAGAGACCGCTGGACGCATTGAAAGATTGGTCTCCGGCCTTGACGAAATTGGTCGCGGCACAGCGGACGTTTCAGCGATACGTCATCCGGCACCGCGATCCGGTCGAAAATTGGACCGATGGAAGCGTAACTCTGCTCGGCGACGCGGCACATCCGATGGTTCAGTATATCGCGCAGGGTGCTGCGATGGCGCTGGAGGATGCGATTTGCATCGCGAGCGAGTTCGCCCGAAACGAACACGATATCCCGACCGCGCTTTCCGCCTATCAAAACATCAGAATCGTCCGATCTGCCAGGGTGCAGGTTTCATCGATCATGCTGGACAGGATCTATCACGTGAAAGGTGTCGAACGGCTGGTCAGGAACTCGATCTTCGAAGAGCGAACTCCGGCGGAATATTACGATCGCCTGTCCTGGCTCTTCACATCACCGTCCTATGTCAATGCCGCGTCCAAAACATGCGTTGCCAATCCAAGGCGCGTCTCTGCGTGAGCCACCGAAAGGTAGCTATCGTTTCGAGGGCTTTCGCTTGCGCGGCGCACTGTTCGATGACGCCGGCTCCGATCCTGGAATCAGATCGCGATTGACGGGGACACGGCTTCCACTGTTGTGAAACAGAACCAGCCGCTCCAGCGATTGAAGGAACGCCTTTTTTTCGGCGGCGGGAAGCGGGGCCAGAATCCTTGCCTGCACGCGGTTCGTCAAATCTTCGATCGCCTGCAGCAGTTTCCGTCCGGCAGGCGTCGTCAAAAGCTCTTTGGCTCTTCGATCGACCTTGGAGGGAAGGCGTTGCAGAAAGCCCTTGGCTTCGAGCCGGTCAATCACTCCGCTGATGGTGGTGCGGTCAAAACCGATTGCGTTCGCCACCCTCAATTGGTCAATGCCAGGATAGACATTTACCGCTGCCAGCGTCGCATATTGCACGGGAGTGATATCGAACCTTTCGGTCTCCTCGAGGAATATCGAAACCGCCATCTGCTGCAGGCGCCGGATCAGGTATCCAGGCTTGCGATGCAGGGCATGCTCGATCTCGAGCAATTCCGGTGCCGTTTTTGGTTTTCTGCCCATCAAAGGCGTTTAGTCCGATTCCGTCGACCGTCCAAACCCCTTTTCTGCAAGGCTAAGTCAGCTTTCAGCCGTTTCCGTATTGCTCGCGCCAAAGTCCGACTTTCTCGAGGATCGCGCGGTCGGAATAGCTGAACACGACGGTGTCCTCGTCGGCTTCGAACGAATGCCACGCCCAGTTGGGCGCAACAAAAATGTCGTTCTTCTTGAATCGATAGGACGCCTTCGCAATTCTTGCCGTGCCGCGTCCTTCTGCAACAATGAAAACTCTGCCTTCGGTCGACCGATACGGGCTGGTATGAAAACCCTTCGGCAGGAGTTGAATGTAGGCGGCGATGGTCGGCAGGACGAAATCGCCATTCAGAGGATTGGCAAATTTCAACCGTACGCCATGCGACGGGTCGATCGGGCCTTCGCGGGTGAGCTTTTCCAGTATTTCACGAGAGCGGACATAAGGATAACTGAAGACCGGGGAATGATTGAGCGTGCGGTCGACATCCATGGGAAGAAGCCCCGAGCCAAATCGGGCATTTAAATCGCCCGCCGACCGACTTTCAGGATAACGAGGGCCATCGAAATCCTCGCCGAAAGTCGCGCCTAAGTGATTGACGAACGGAATATCGAGCCCATCCAGCCAGACCATCGGGCCCTCAGTCTCCTTACCGTGGTCGTGCCAGCACCACGCGGGCGTCACGATGAAGTCGCCCGGATTCATATACGTTTTTTCGCCGTCGACCGCGGTATAGGCCCCCGTCCCCTCGATAACGAAACGCAGTGCCGATTGTGTGTGCCGGTGCGCCGGTGCGATCTCGCCGCCTCTGATCAACTGCAGCGCGCAGAAGAGAGTATGCGTTGCGCCGCGCGGAAGGCTCGGGTTGTTCAGGATCAGAACTCGGCGCTGGGCTTCTTCCGCCGAGATGATATCCGCGGCTTCCATCAAAGCAGGCCTGATGTCGTTCGAATAGTCCCAATAGGCGGGCTCGAAGCGGGCGCGAGGTTCATGCGGAACCGCATCCGACATGATGGTCCATAGCGGCGTCAAGTGCTTCTCCGCCATACGATCGTAAAAGGCGCGCCGACCGGCATCCTGCACTGCGACCGTCATACTTCGATCTCCTTTCAAAACATTTGAATCGTGTTATGATAATCAGTATGCCTCATATTATGACTTAAGACAACAGCAAGTCCGGGATGAAGACACCCCGCGCTACCGAGGGAGAACAAGATGAAGATTTGCCGCTTTAACGATAGCCGCCTTGGTCTGGTTGAAAACGGAATCGTGGCAGATGTCACGGGCGCCCTGTCTTTTCTGCCTCAATTGAAATGGCCCGCGCCGCCCGGGGACCATCTGATCCGGCACTTCGACTCGATCAAGGACGCCATCCGGGCGGAAACTGGAAATGCGCCCTCATATCGAATCGAGGATGTGCGACTGCTCAGTCCGGTTGCCAATCCCTCCAAAGTCGTTGCGGCGCCGGTCAATTACGCAGCGCACCTCGCCGAGGCGCGCGCCGATGCAGGAGTCAATTTCGGAGCCGACATCAAAACCATTGACCATTACGGGCTGTTCCTGAAGTCCTCCACTTCGGTTGTGGGGACCGGGGAAGGCGTGGTTCTGCCACCCGTCGAGCGCCGCATCGACCACGAAGTCGAAGTCTGCGTCGTGATCGGAAAAGAGTGTCATCGCGTCGATGAGCGGGACGCCCTGGACCAGATATTCGGCTTTTGCATCGGACTCGATATGTCGGTGCGCGGAACCGAGGATCGAAGCTGGCGGAAGTCCTACGACACCTTCACCGTGCTTGGCCCCTACCTGGTAACGGCGGACGAAATCACAGACCCATCGAATCTGGATTTATCGATCGACGTCAACGGCGAAAAGCGGCAGAGATCTAACACCCGCGCGCTGATCTTCGACATTCCGCGGCTCATTGCCTATGCGTCGGCCGGATATCGCCTCTATCCCGGCGACGTGATCATGACCGGAACACCGGAAGGGGTCGGACCGGTAAAAGTTGGCGACGTGATGACTAGCACGGTGACGGGCTTGGGCAGAATGGTCACCCCTGTTCGCGCGTAATCGCTTCCCGCGCCTGTTGCGAAAGCAGGACTAGACGTTTGACGATTTGGCGATACCGTCGGAGATCTTTGCGGCCGTAATCTTCAGCAAAGGCGCATAGGATTCCACCACATCCTTCGCACTCATCGCCGACGATATGTAAGTGATCGCGATGGAGCATCGTGCCGCCCCATCGACCAGAACCGGGACCGCGATACTTCCGGTTTCCTGCATGAAACCTTTTTCGCGCAGCGCGTAACCGGCCTGGCGTACCTTTCCGAGCAGTTGGCGGACCGCTTTCGGTTCGCGCGCCAGCGCGTCATCCTGCCTGTCGCTTCGACTAAGCCGTTCCATAACTCCGCTGACAACATTGTCAGGCTGATTTGCCAGATAGGCGCGCCCGCAGGCGGTTATCAGCATCGGGATGCGAAGCCCGACCAATGCGCGGTCGATCGTCCAGGGGCTCAGGCGCCGCGTCGTCCGGCGCATGATCATGGTGTCATCGAAGAACGCGAACAGGTCCGTCGGCCAGATTACCTTTTTCTGAAGATCGTCAAGCAATGGTCCGGCGACCTCAGAAATCCAGGCGTCTTCGTTGAAGCCCTCGCTCAATTGCCTGACAAGCGGCGTCAGCTTGTAGGATTCTATTTCGGATTCGGTGGTGACGTAGCCCGAGGCGCATAGCGTCCGCAGGATCCGATAAAGCGCCGTGCGTGAGATGCGCGTCGAACGATGGAGATCCCGGATCGTCGCGCCATTTTCAACGTTTAATTGTCGCAATACCGTCAATGCGCGAACGACACTGCGCATCTCCCCCTGGGCCTTTGAACTTCTTGCCGGACCCATGACACCTCCCTCTTATAGTGCCGACCGTAACGACGACTTTTCTTGTGTTTGGCGGTGTTCGTCTGGCGGACAGCGTCGGTCACCATCCTTGTATCATTGTTAGCGCCGTTAAATCATGCGGAAAACAAGATTGAGTACAGGGAGGAAGTCATGACGCCCAATCGCCGCAAAGTTCTGAGCCTTTTGCCTGCTGCGACGGTTGCAGGCATCGCCTCTCCTGCGATTGCTCAAACAAATCCGCAGATCAGGTGGCGATTGGCTTCGAGCTTCCCCAAGAACATCGACATCATGTGGGCGACGAGCACATCTATCTCGAAATACATCTCGGAAATGACGGACGGTCGTTTTGTTATCGATACGTTTTCCGCGAACGAGGTTGTGCCGCCATTCCAGGTGCTCGATGCAGTGGCGGCGAAGACGGTCGAAATCGGACATACGCCCGCGCTATTTTATTTCGGCAAAGACGCAACATTCGCGCTGTGCTCGGTGGTGCCGTTCGGCCTCAACGTCCGTCAGCAGCACGCCTGGATGTATAGTGGCGGAGGCATCGAGCAGCTTCAGACGCTGTTCAACAATTTCGGTGTTGTCGGAATACCTTGCGGCAATACCGGAATGCAGATGGGCGGATGGTTTCGCAAGGAACTGATCAGCAAGGAAGACTTGAAAGGTCTGAAATTTCGAACGGCAGGTCTTGCCGGCACTGTCCTGGCAAAGCTGGGCGTTGTTCCGCAACAAATTGCGCCGGGAGACATCTATTCCGCGCTTGAGCGGGGAACGATGGACGCGGTCGAACTGATCGGGCCCTATGACGACGAGAAACTCGGCTTTCATCGCGTCGCCAAATATTACTATTACCCTGGCTGGGCTGAGGGCACGGCCATGACCCATCTCGTCGTCAACAAACCGCTGTATGACGAGTTACCGAAATCATACAAGGTCGCGCTCGATGTCGCCGCAGCTGCAGTGACCAGTTTTCAACTCGCAAAATACGACGCTTCAAACGGGCTTGCCTTGCGGCGGCTCGTGGCGCAAGGCGCAGTGCTCAAACCCTTCCCTCAGGATATCATCGAAGCGGCCTACGCGGCCTGGAAAGAAGTGGTCGAGGAACTTTACGCCAAAAATCCATTGTTCAAATCGATCCACGAAAGTCAGCAAGCGTTTCTTGTCAACAACTCGATCTATGCACAGATCGCCGACTTTTCCTACGACGCCATGATGTTTCGACTGATGCGCTCATCGCGCTGAACGTGCGAGGAGGCCATCGAACATGATTGAGCGCGAGATATCTCTCGTTGGCAGCATTCCGCTCGCGAATGCGGCCGAAGTATTCGAATGCATGGTTCCGCTTGCGGAACGATTGCGTCGCGTGCCCGACGGCGAGACGGGACCGACGCGATCGATCTGGATACTCTGCCAACAGAATGCCTTGACGCGCAGTGGCGGCTTTGACGCTGCAGACCCGTCGAAACAGCCGGAACACAAATACAGTATCAAATATCCTTTCGAGCTCAACTCGCGAGGGGAATCACCTGGGTTCGAAATCGGCGCCATCGATTATGCGGCCTGGGCAATCGCTTCATACGCTCGGTTTCGGACGCTGAAGGAAGCCGGCGCCATCCCAAGGCATTGGCGTTTTCAGGTTTGCCTGCCGACGCCTCTCGCCGTCATCAACCGGCTGGTTGTGCCATCCGATCAACCGGTCGCTTATCGACTCTATCACGCCGCCATGCGACGAGAGATTGCGCAAATCACAACCGAAATCCCGAACGCGGAGCTATCGATCCAAATCGACATAGCGCCGGAATTTGGCTTCCTCGAAGGCATCTGGTCTAGCGAAATTGCTTCCTCAAAGCAGCGAATGATCAGTGACATTGTTGAACTGACCGCTGAATTACCCGCCGATGTCGAATTGGGATATCACCTCTGCTACGGCGATTTTGGTCACAAGCATTTCGTCGAACCAAAGGACATGGCCCATCTGGTGGATGTGGCAAACACTCTCGCAGCGCAATCCAACCACGGGATCGCATGGCTCCACATGCCGGTACCAAGAGACCGCAGCGACCGCGAATATTTTGAGCCGCTGCGGCATTTGAAAATAGACCGGACGACCTTGTTCCTTGGCCTGATCCATCTGACCGACGGGACCGTCGGCGCTGCGAGGCGAATAGAGGCCGCGTCACAATTCCGGAGCGATTTCGGCATCGCAACGGAATGCGGTTGGGGCCGCCGCACGCCGGATCAAATTGAAGCTCTCATCGCGTTGCACGCGATGGTCAAAGTCTGATTTTCGTCCTCATGCAGCGCGCATATCCGTCGGAATGCGCTCGACCAGCGCGGCCTTTCCCGCGCTTCGTGCCACAAGCGGCCATTCCGCGCTGTCTCTAACGTACTAGAGTATCTGCGGTGCGTTTGAGAAGCCGACGCGTGGCCGTCGACTCGACCTCGCGACGGGTCATTTGATTCACGTCTTCGCGGGGACCACGAGTGCGTCTACGGCAACGCACCTATCATCGCGGATGAGCAACGGATTGATGTCTATCGAAGCGATGAGTGCGCCGTGTGAGAGCACTAGTTGCTGCAACGCCTGGATCGCCTCGATCAAACCGAAAGGAATTGCATGTCCGGCAATCCGCTCCAGAAAGCGACCGACCCGGGAAGCTCGAAGTCTGTCCTCAACTACGTCCGCTGCGATCGGCACAGGAAAGAGAACTACTTCGTCGAATAGCTCGGTATGGATTCCGCCCAATCCGACGACGACAAAGTGCCCAAGGCTAGCCTCTCGGCTTACTCCGAGAATCAATTCAGCGTTGGAGGAAAGCATTGGTTGCAGAAGGATCGGGACCGTGGCCGTGTCATGGCCCAGTTCGGCGATCCGGCGCTCCAGATGTGCGTACCGCGCCGTCAGTTGCTCTTCGTCCTGAATCCCAACCGCTACTAAGCCGTAGTGGTTTTTGTGGGCTATCCCGGGCGCGAGCGCCTTCAACACGACAGGAAACCCAAACCGACCGGCCGCGGCTCGGGCTTCGCCGAAAGAATTGACGCGGACGCTGTCAACCATCGGAAGCCCGGCGCTACGAAGCAAGCGGGCGCTCTCCAGCTCTGAGAGAAAACCGCCCGCAGCCGCCTCCCCGAGCAAACGCGTCTGCTCCGGATCGGCGGCAACAGAAGTCGGCAATTCCTTGCCGGGCGAGAATTTGAGAATACGGACGCAATCCAAGCTGTCGAAACAGGCCGCCGTGTCATGAAACACCGGCACGCCGTTCGTGCGGTACAAGGCTTCGGTGCCTTCGCCGAGCCCTCCCGGGGCCAACACAAGAACCGGGCTCTTACATTGCCTCTTCCGCTGAATTAGCGCATCCGCGAGCTGCAGATCCATTCCGGGTGCGGGCGCGTTGTGCGCATAGGCCACTGTCGGACCAACAAGGCCCGCTTCGGTCAGCGCTTCATCTATCGGTGAAAGTAACGCCCAGTCGCCGACTGATCCCATGTCGATCGGGTGGCGGATAGGAGCAGAGGTGGGCTGGCGAGCGATCTTTTGGCCAGCGTCCTTCGGCAATTCGCCATCGATGCCAGCTAGCTCCAGCCCGCGCTCTGCGGCGACATCCGCAAGTAGTGCACCGCCAGCACCGGAGGTCGTGACGCAAACTAACCGTAGATCTTCCAGTTTTAGACCAGATTCCAAACCCGCCAGCATTGCGCAGCCGCCTGCAAGTGCTTCCACGGAAGGAACGCGAGCGACGCCACTTTCTCGGAACAGTGCATCGTAGGCGCGAGCGTTGCCTGCTAGGCGACTAGAATGTGCGAGCGTGGCGCCCGCTCCGGCGGCCGAGCGACCTAACTTCAAGGCCACGATAGGCTTTCCTCGCTCTCGCGCGCGGCCCGCCAGGGTTCGAAAACGGTCACCGTCAGTCAGTCCCTCAACGATCAGTCCGATAACAGATGTCGATGGATCGTCGATGAAGTAGTCGAGAAAATCGAGCATCGTCAGATCAGCTTCGTTCCCGACCGGGACGAATTTCGATAGTCCAGCGCCGAAATTGCGTAAACGGCGGGCAACACCGTCGAACAGAGCCCCGCTATGCGATGCGATTGCTACCGTTCCAGGCTCGATCGAATTTCCGTGGGCGGCGTTATATCCTAATGATAAATGGTCGGCGCCGCTAAACACGCCGTTTGTATTAGGGCCGAGGAGCCTGATGCCGCTCATTCGAGCAATGCTTGCAATGTGATGTTGACGAGAAATACCCTCTGCACTGCCGAGTTCAGCGAAACCGCTCGCCCCAATGATTGCTACTCGCACGCCCGCATCTCTGCATTGCTGGAGCGCCTCGATAACAGCAGTCGCGGGGACTACAAGGAACGCTAAGTCCGCTTGCTCCGGCAAATCCGATAGGGACCGGTATCCTTTCAGTCCGTCTACGTCAGCGCCCGTAGCGTTGATCGGAGATACACGGCCGGGAAAACCTGTACGAACAAGGTTGTGAACTACAGTGTGTCCGAGCTTGCCCGGCGTCCTAGACGCACCAACCACTGCAATGTGTTTCGGTTGGAAAAGGTGACGCAGCTGCGAGTGCGCAGATTTCTTCTCCGCCGTCATTTAATGCATCTCACGTTCAGCTCCCCTTCGGAACCGCAAGCGAAGCCGAATGTCTATTCTTAGTTGGGCGCAACGCCTGCCTTAGCAATTAGCGGGCCCCACAACTTTATTTCCGCGTCGAGTTTCTCGCGTACACCTTTTGGCGTCACGGCATCGCCAGATGCCGGTTGAGCGCCTAGAACATCCAGCCGCTTTATCACAGCGTCATCTTTCAGAGCGGCAGCTAAGGCATTCGTTAGTTTTGCAACAACTGCGTCTGGAGTACCCGCTGGCGCATACAAAGCATGGAAGTTGTAAAACTCTAGTTCTTTGTTTCCCAACTCGTGAACTGTGGGCATATTTGGCAAAGATTTCATGCGCTCTCGCGTCATCGCAAAGACGCCCTTAACCCGACCAGACTCGACATTTTCCTTCGCGGCGGGCGTCGGTCCATCGCACATGAAATCGAGCCGATCCGCCATCAGGTCAACCAGCGCCGGCGCTGTGCCTTTGTAAGGCACGAGGTTCATCTGATCACCGATCGCGTTCATGATCAGAAGGACACAAAGGTGCGTTGCAGAGCCTACACCAGCATGGCCAACTGTAATCTTGTCGCGATTGGCCTTCATGTAAGCCAATGATTCAGCGCCTTCCTTGGAGGGGAGGTTTGGCCGCGCAATAAGGATAGTCGGAAACTCCGTCACGAGTCCTATAGGCGCGAAGCTCTTATGCGCATCGAAACTCAGGTTCTTGTAGAGAGCGCCTCCGGTTGCCATTGCAACGTGCGTAAGGAGAATAGTGTAACCGTCTGGCTCAGCGCGGGCCACCTGCGCGTGGCCGATTGTTGCGCCAGCACCTACGACATTCTCCACGATGATCTTTTGTCCAAGAGCCAAGCTCATCGGCTCAGACAAGGTACGGCCCAAAGTATCGATTGGACCGCCCGCTGCCAATGGAATGACCATCCGAATTGGTCGCGCGGGATACGTCTCGGTTTGGGCAGAGGCGGAGAAGGAAGTCAAAACCGAAACTGCAAAAAAAGACATGCGAAGCCACGCCACCATTGCATCACTCCCTACGGTTTCCTTGTTGTAATCGCTGTGTCGCGTATTCCTCCGAGTTTCTCGGATCAATATAGTGTTTGGCTAGCAAAACCCCCTGTGCCAACCAGTTCTGGGAAGCCAGCGAGATGTCCGCTTTGTGTCAAAACCCGAAATGCTTCCGTGGAATGCCAACGTCTGCTTTGTGCCAAGAGCGGACCTAGGCGAATGTCCGCTTGGTGCCAATAGCGGCCATCATGGACCTACCGCGAACCTCAGCCGCGCCGCGCTGCCTTGATTGCAGCGACGTCGATCTTCTTCATGGTCATCATCGCATCAAACGCGCGCTTTGCTTCTTCGCCGCCGGCCGCCATCGCCTCCATCAGCACACGCGGCGTGATCTGCCACGACACGCCCCACTTGTCCTTGCACCAGCCGCACGCGCTCTCCTGGCCGCCATTGCCGACGATGGCGTTCCAATAACGGTCGGTCTCGGCTTGATCTTCAGTGGAGATCAGAAACGAGAAGGCTTCGCTCTGTTTGAATGCCGGACCGCCGTTGAGGCCGATACAAGAGACGCCTGCGACTTTGAATTCGACCATCAGCACATCGCCCTTCTTGCCGGATGGATAGTCGCCGGGTGCACGGGTGATGGCACCCACCGCACTGTCGGGAAAGGTGTCGGCATAAAAGCGGGCTGCGGCCTCGGCGTCCTTGTCGTACCAGACGCAAATCGTGTTCTTTGCCATTGCATGTCCTTTCGCTTTGCAGCCCCTAACCTGCTACCCCGCTCGTTTCAAGATAGGCAATCCAATCGCCGTTCTCCACTGGAGAACGGGCCATTTCGCATTGGTCATGAACAGCGTCGCTGGTCCGCTTTGGATCAAAAGCAGACATCCCACAGGCGCGATGCCCGTAAACGTTACGCGCGTTTCGTCCTGGTGCCGGCCATCCTGTCAGGACTTTCGGAACGGTGTACGCTCCGCACGCCAAGTGAATCGCGGTCCGATCCGCTTGCAGGCCATCGCAACTGCTACGCCCGCTGGGCCAACAAGGCTGAGGCAAGGCTTCCTAGGCGTCTTCGCCATTGCACTCCGAGCGAGCACCAATAGCCCGCCGGACACCGAAACCCACGGCCTTGGCTCGCTGGTTGCCCGGCAAGGCCGGGTCGACGCCCCAGATCGCCTGATAGGTATCACGACAGCGATCCTGCGATTGTAGACGAAGGAAAGCGATAGCGAAGAGCCCGCACAAAAGCATGAAACCTATCCACATCCATCGCGGCGCATCCACTGTCGAAAGACCCGTCACGATAGCAATCAGCGTCAGGGCCAAGGCTAAGTAACCCGCGATCTTGTGCGAATACTCAAAAACAATCCGGCGCCTAGTCATGCTATAATGATCGCCTGGCCATTGCTCAGGCGGCCGCGGCGCGCGCGTAAATGGGTCAACCGGCCCGCCATGGGTGCCACGGAACAGCGCACCTACCACCTGAAACACGCTCACTACCAAAACGCCCCAGCCAGCCACGTGGTGAACGTGGGCGCCGCTGATTGACGCGTCTTTGCGAAAGACCGCTGCTACCGCAAGCACAGTGAGCATCATGGCGAGCCAGCCCAGCCTACGATGCCAGACAAACCAGAACGGATTGTCCAGCACTTTGGGCCAGTCCTGGCGCGGGGTCACTTTGTAGAACCGCGCGATGAGGATGGCGATTGGGATCACCACCAGCCACGTCGCTGTCATGAGCCGGCCGTGCCAAATCACGCCGCGGTCGGCTAGGAGTTCGTTCCGGCTCGCCGAAGTCAGCAGCCAATCGAGAAATGCACTGGCCAGATTCTCAGTCTGTTCAAGCATTGCCCGCCCGACGCACCTTGCCTTTTGCTGCCTTCGCGCCAGCCTTAGGCTTGAACGGCGGTTGGACAACACGCCCGACCGGTCGCCCGGCCGACATTCCGTAGATCAACAGTCGAATTGCGCGCTCCAGATTCGCGATACCGGCGGGCACGTCGAGATTGCCCTCCGCTAGCCATCGACGAATCTCGACCTGATAGAGGCAGAACACGACCCACCCAATGAACTGAGGGTCTTCGTCTGAAACAATTTCCTTTCGCTCTTTTGCAAGCCGGACACTCTCGTTGATCAACGAGATGAAGTTCTCACGCGTCGCCCTGAACCGATTTGCCTGCTCACCGGAATCGTAGAATAGCATTTCGCGCAACATCAGCTTGGAAAGCTCGGGCTGATGCGAAAAATATTCGTAGTGATCACGAAAAATAGTGATCAGGTTGGTCAGCATCGGCGCACTCGACGAAAGATCAAGAGCTGCCCTGTGGGTCGCTTCGGCAAGATCTTCGTTTGCGATTAGGAAAAGCAGATCGCGCTTGTTGTCCGCATAAGTGAATACCGTCCCCATCCCGACACCGGCGCGGATCGCGATTTCCCGCGTAGTCGTGTCGTCATAACCCTTGGAGACGAAAAGCTCGCGCGCGGCACTCTTGATGCGCATGAGTTTGTCGCGCTTGTTCTTTTCCCGCTGACCGACCGACGCGTTCTGCTCGGAGGGTCTCTCAGGTTGAAATTTCGTTAGCATCGATTCAATTCCGTCATTCGCGTCGAGCCCGTGTTTGGTCGCGAAAAGCGAGATTCTCAATAACGAAAACTCTCTTGACATTTGTTTGAGCGCGCTCAAAACTGATCACGCTCAATAATTTCGCCGCGAACCGGCTCGTTGTCAATTTTTCCTTGTCAGCAGAGCGGGACCATAACGCGGGAATAGGGAGGTACCGATGCGAGCTGGCGCTGCCGGATCGATCGCGCGCGTCTTCTCGGCGCACGCAAGCTGGTGCAAATCCGCATCCGGGGGTGCTGCCGTCCAGCGCATGGAAGCGGCGGCATGACCAAGTTCGGTATCGGTCAAGCGGTCCGGCGCGTCGAAGACGAGCGTTTCCTTACTGGATCCGGTGAATTCGTCGGTGATCTGGAGCTGCCGCGTCAGTGTTACGGCGTCGCCGTTCTGTCGCCGCACGCCCACGCACGCATTGTTAGCGTCGATACTTCCGAAGCGGAAGCCGCGCCGGGCGTTGTATGCGTTCTCACTGGGAAGGATACGGCCACCGACAAGATCGGCGCCCTGCCCCCGCATTTCATGCCCGAAGCTTGGGGCGGCCCGAAAGGATACGCGACCCTGCGTCCCGTGCTGCTGTCCGATACGGTGCGCTGCGTTGGCGACCGCGTCGCCTTCGTGGTGGCCGAGACCGAAGCGCAAGCGCGCGACGCCGCCGAACTGGTGCGCGTCGACTACGAGCCGCTCCATGCGGTCGTCGAAGTCGAGGCCGCGGTCGCGGACGCAGCCCCGCGCCTGTGGCCCGACTGCCCGAACGGCAATGTCGGCACCACCATCGCGTTCGGCGACAAGGCGGCGACCGACGCGGCCTTCGCAAAGGCGAAACACATCGCGAAGTTGCGCCTGCACAACAATCGCGTCACCGCGAATGCGATCGAGCCGCGCACCGCGCTCGGCGCTTATGACCGGGCAAGCGAGAGCTTCACGCTATACACCACATCGCAGGACCCGCACGGCGTGAAGACCAAGCTGGCGACGGCGGTCTTCAATATACCGGAAACGAAAATTCGTATCGTGTCACCGGATGTCGGCGGTGGCTTCGGCATGAAGGCCAATGTCTATCCTGACGACGTCCTCGTGCTGTGGGCCTCACGCCGCTGCGGGCGTCCGGTGAAATGGACGGCCACACGCGGTGAGAGCCTTTCCACGGACACCCATGCACGCGATCAGGTGATCTATGGCGAGATCGCTCTCGACGCGGACGGCAAAATCCTTGCGGTGCGGGCCAGGGCCTATCAAGCGCTCGGCGCCTATTGGTGGGCGGCGATCACCGCGCCGCTGTTCTTCTCGCTGATGCTGATCCCGAGTGTCTACGACATCCAGACCGTAGACCTCAGCACCAGCGCGGTCTTCACCAACACCGCGCCGACCTCGGTCTATCGTGGCGCCGGCCGCCCGGAAGCCATCTATTTCATCGAACGCATGCTCGACGAGGCCGCGGGCGTTAGCGGCATCGACCGCGTCGCATTGCGCCGCCGCAATCTGATCAGACCGGATGCCCTTCCCTACCACACGGCGACCCACCACAACTACGACAGCGGCGAATTCGAGCGGCTGATGGACCATTGCCTCGTCATGGCGGACTGGGATGGTTTCGAGAGCCGCCGCAAGGAGAGCGAGAAGGTCGGCCGGCTGCGCGGCCGGGCGGTGACGCCTTATATTGAGCTTGGCGGCGTGTTCAACGAGCGGATGGAGCTGCGTTTCGATCCGAGCGGCATGGTGTCGATCATCGCCGGCACGCACTCGCACGGCCAAGGCCACGCCACTGCATTCGGGCAACTTGTCTCGGAATGGCTCGGCGTTCCGTTCGACGCTATCCGCTATATTCAAGGGGATACGGAAAAGGTCGCGATCGGCCGCGGCACCTTCGCCGCTCGTAGTTCGATGGTGGGCGGCGTCGCGTTGCGCTTCGCAGCCGACGCAATCATCGCCAAGGCGAAACCGATGGCGGGCATAATGCTGGAGGCCGCCGTCGATGACATCGAGTTCAAGGACGGCAGCTTCCGCATCGCCGGCACCGACAAGGCGATCCCGCTCTCAGCAGTCGCGAAAGCCTTCTTCGCACCGGCGGGACCGGTGCTGAAATTCGGTCTTGGCCTCGATGCCGCGGGCTCCTTTTCTGGCGCACCAGGCGGTGCTCCGAATTACCCCAACGGCTGCCAGGTCTGCGAGGTCGAGGTGGACCCGGAGACCGGCAACGTCACGATCGAGCGCTTCGCCGCCGTCGACGATCTCGGCATGATCATCAATCCGATGATCTGCGAGGGCCAGATTCAGGGTGGCATCGCGCAGGGGCTCGGCCAAGCGTTGCTCGAAGGCGTCGCCTATGATCCCGACAGTGGCCAGCTCCTGAGCGGCAGTTTCATGGATTATTGTATGCCGCGCGCTGCGCACATGCCGGAGATCGAATCCGCTCTCGAGCAGGTACCCGCCAAGACTAACCCGCTTGGGATTAAAGGCATCGGCGAGTCCGGCACCATCGGTGCACCACCGACGATAGTGAACGCGGTTCTCGATGCGCTCCGCAGCAAGGGCGTGACGCATATCGACATGCCAATGACACCGTACCGCGTCTGGCAGGCGATCAATCAGGCGCCGGCTCATGCGCCCGAGAGTTTGGACAAAATTTGAGAAAGGGATGTGCCGCCGTGACTCGGCCGAACCGTCAAGCTCTGTTCGTTGCCATCGCCTTTTTGATCGGCCTTGGATTGCGAGATGCGCACTCGCAGCCAGCGCTCACCGGTGGCGCGGACTTTGAAGTCATCACGCTCGGAACCGGTTTCCCGACGCCCTCAATGAAACGATTCGGCCCGGCCACCTTGGTCAAGGCGGGCAACGAAATACTCCTGTTCGATGCCGGCCGCGGCGCATCCCAGCGGATCTGGCAGACCGGCACCTCGCTGGGCTCGATCGGCGGCATGTTCATCACGCACCTGCATTCCGACCACATCGTCGGAATTCCGGATGTGTGGCTGACCGGGTGGCTGCCTTCTCCGTTCGGCTTGCGCAACGCTCCGATGCGAGTGTGGGGTCCGAAAGGAACCAAGGCCATGATGACGGGCCTCGAAAGCGCCTATGCCTGGGATATCGAAACCCGCATCGCCGATCAGAAGCTAGCGCGCGAGCCCGTCGCGGTCGACACCACCGAAATAGTGCAAGGTGTGATCTTCGATCGCAACGGCGTGAAGGTGACCGCTTTTGAGGTTGATCACGGCGAGCTGATCAAGCCGTGCTTCGGATATCGCGTCGACTATGATGGTCGCTCGGTCACGATCTCGGGGGACACCAAGTTTTCCGAGAATCTCATCAAGCACGCTAGCGGCACCGACCTTCTGATCCACCAGGCTGCGATGGCGAAAGACGAACTGCTCGAGAAATCCATCGCCTTCCGCTACATCATGGATCACCATACAAAGCCCGAAGAGGTGGGCGAAGTCTTTGCGCGAACGAAGCCGAAGCTCGCGGCGCTCTACCACATCGTTCTTCTCACCGACGGCAAGATCCCCGCGCCGACGGAGTCCGACGTCGCCGAACGTGCGAAATCAAAATATTCCGGCCCGATGGTGATCGCCGAAGACTTGATGCGATTCTCGATAACACGCGACGGCGTGACCTACAGGATTCCATGATCGGATCGGCAGCACCATGGTAAAGCTCGGCGGCAAAGTCTGCATCGTAACTGGCGCGGCCGGGAGCATCGGTGCGGAAACCGCACGGCTGATGCTTTCGGAAGGCGCCAGTGTGATGCTGGTCGACAGGTCCGGCGACCGTCTAAAAGAGGTCGTCGTTCAGCTCGGCACGGACAGGACCGCTACCGCCGTTGCTGACGTGGCCAGCGCCGAACAGGTGCGAAGCTTTGTCGACGCCACCGTCACCCGGTTCGGTGCGATCGATGTGCTGTTCAGCAACGCCGGCAATGACGGGCCGCTGATCCCGACAATCGAATATCCCGAAGACATCTTTGACCAGATCATCTCAACCCACGTCCGGGGCTGCTTTCTAGTTTGCAAATACACCCTTCCCAAGATGAAGGACGGCGGCAGCGTCATCATCACGTCGAGCATCACTGGTGTGAAGGGCGTGGCGGGCAATTGCGCCTATGTCGCAGCGAAGCACGCGCTTGTCGGACTGATGCGCTGCCTCGCCAAGGAGATGGCGCCTCGGGGCATCCGAGTGAATACCGTCAATCCCGGTCCGATCGACAACGAATTCATGCGTACGGCCGAGCGCAGCATGAGCAAGATGCTCGGGCGCGACGCGGGGGCGATGTTCGACCAGCTCATTCCACTCGGGCGTCACGGGCGGGTCGAGGAAGTCGCGCGCGCCGTGATGTTTCTTGCGTCCGACCAGAGCAGTTACACCAGCGGCAGCACGCTGATGGTCGACGGTGCGCTATGCGCATAGTGAGCGCAGGATGGCGGGACGTGTGTGGCGTCCGGTCAGATCGGCTGCGCCAGCGCGGCGTAACTTTTGGCCGAAAGTCCGGGCGCGTCAGCATCGGGCGTCGGGTTTTTCTCCCATTCGCCCAGCTGCAGGCCGTTGTCGTAGATCATACGGCAGCGCGGGTAGCGCCTCTTCATGAAGGCGTCGAGCTGATCTTTCAGCGTCCCGGGCTGCTGCAGCATTTCCGTCAGCACCACAGCATCCTCGATCGCCATGCCGCCGCCCGACGACAGGTGCGGCGTCACCGAGTGAGCTGCATCGCCGATCAGGATCACACGACCGCGATACCACGGCGATTCGAGGAACAGCACTTCGAGCGGCCGGAACAACACGGACTTCGGCTCGGTCAGCCGGTTCGCTACCTCGACTACGATGCCCTCGTAGCCGACGATCTGCTCGCGCAGGATTTCGTGCAGCCGATCATCCGGCATGCGCGGTACCGTCGGCAGGTTATGGACCAAGAGGAGATACATCCATTCCTGCGACAACGGAGCGAAACCAACCTTGTTTTGCGGTCCGTAATAGAGGTACCCGGCGTCGGTCACCGAGGGCCGCTCGGTGGTAAAGCGCCAGACGGACTGCCCGGTATAGCGCGGCTTGTAATCGCCGAAGACCATTTCGCGGATCTTCGAGTGCAGGCCGTCCGCGCCGACCACGAGGTCGTAGCGCTTCTGGCTGCCATCGGTAAACGTGACGTCAACGCCCGCGTCATCCTGTTTCAGGCTTTCAACGGTTTCCCCAATCTTTGCACTCGCCCCGAATTTGCGCGCGTGGTTGGTCAGGACCTCAAAGAACTCCTTGCGCAGCACGCCGATCATGCCCGGATATTGCGGACCCGCGATGCGTGGTTGCGGCGCAGCACCGAGCTTCTTGCCCGCATAATCGCAGAAGTGCCAGACGTCGAAGCCGAACCCGGCATCGACCACCTCATCGAGGACGCCGACGCTTCCGAGCGCGCGGAGGCTGGCGCCCGTGAGCAAAATGCCGACACCGGCCGCCATCCACTCTTTGTTGATCTCGACGACGTCGACGTTGAAGCCCGCACGCGTCAGCTGGATCGCCGCGGTCAGGCCGCCGATGCCGGCTCCGACTATCAGAATGTTTTTGACTGGCTGTTCTGTCACGCGTCCGCCTCCGTCCAACATCCGCAAGGTCGGAATGTTATCGATTATGAGCCAGCGCAGAAATTGCTTGCAGCGATTGAAGCCATCGCGTTCCGCGATTGCTGCTGTGCAGCGAAACGCCGGAACCGCCGTTCAGGATTTTGGGCGCGGAAAATTCGCGGTGCTATCAAGCCGAACGATGGCTGGCATCGTCTCAAAGGATTTGTGACATGCGGGGCCTGGACCTACGATTTTATCGCCTTCACTCGATCGAGGTCGTGTCCGATGTTCAGTCTGATTTCTCAGCTTTCACATGTCGAAATCACCACGCCGAAGCCCGACGCCTCGCTGCGGTTCTTCACCGACGTCATGGGGATGACCGAAACCGCCCGCAACGGGCAGTCGGTTTACCTCAGAAGCTGGCGCAACTTCTTCAATCACGACCTGGTATTGACGGAAGGTGCTGCGCCGGGTCTCAAGCATATCGGCTGGCGCTCGGCCGGCCCCGATGCGCTGAAGACCGCGATCGCGCGGCTGGACAACGCCGGTAGCGGGATCGGCTGGCATGAAGGAGAGCCCGGCCGGCCACGCGGCTACCGCTATCGCAGCCCTGGCGGCCATGTGCATGAAATCTTCTGGGACTGCGAACGCTGGAAGCCCTCGAAGGAATTGGCGCCGACCTATCCCAATCGTCCGCAGCGCTACAAGCCGCGCGGGATTGCGGTGAACCATATCGACCACGTAACGGTGCCGACCAAGGACATCATGACGGACGTCGCATTTTTCCGCGACATGCTGGACTTCCGATTCACCGAATGGACGGTGCTCGATGACAAGTCTGATCTCGTCGTGTTCGCGATGATGACCACGAACGAACAGGCGCATGACCTCGGCCTTCTTGGCGACCATTCCGGCATCATGGGCCGCATCCATCACCTCGCCTATTATCTCGACCAGCGGCTCGACGTGGAGCGCGCGGCCGACATTCTGATGGAAGCGGATATACCGGTCGAATACGGGCCGGGCCGGCACGGCATGGGCTTCCAGACCTACCTCTATTTCCGCGAGCCCGGCGGCATGCGGATCGAACTTAATTCCGGCGGCTGGCGCAATTATCAGCCGGACTGGGAGGCGGTGCGGTGGAGCCCGGCAATGGGCTCGAACGACTTCTACCGGACCAACGCCTTCCCACAATCAATGATGGAGGCTTTCCCGCCTAACGCGGCGCCGGCTTCGCCGAGCGCCAATGTCGTCAATCCGTGGGCCGCGGCCAGTGTGCGCTGAGGAACGGGGCCTGCGCTGAAAGAACGCGTCCGCAGAGATGCGACTGCCAACGAGACCATACGCAACCTGGGAGAATAGAAATGAATATGACTCTTGATCGCATGCTGCGGCTCACCGCGGCATCGGCCGTTATCGGCGGATTGGCATCGTTCGCTTCTGCCCCGGCCGTAGCCCAGAAGGCGCCGGAGAAGATACGCATCGGCTATGCGGTGTCGCTGACCGGCCCTTTTGCAGGGCCGTCGTCGATGCTGCCGGTCGCGAATTACCGGCTTTGGGTGAAGGAAGTGAACGCCCGGGGTGGCCTCAAGGTCGCGGGCTTCGACAAACCGATCCCGATCGAGGCGATCGAATATGACGACACCAGCAATCCGGAAAATGCGATTCGCCTCACCGAAAAGCTGATGGTGGACGACAAGGTTGATTTCGCGCTGCCGCCCTGGGGCACCGCAATGAATCTCGCGGTCGCGCCAGTCTACAAGAAGAACAATTACCCGCAGCTCGGCTCCACCGCCGTAATCAACAATGCCGAGGCGATGACCAAGCGCTTCGATACGCTGTTCCTGTTCAGCACCAATGCCTCCGACTACGCGACCGGCATCGTGGACCTGCTTTCGAAGCTCAAGGCCGAGGGCAAGATTAACAACAAGGTCGCGCTACTCAGCGTCGCCGATCAATTCGGCGCTGATCTAAACGCCGCCGGCAGCAAGGCATTCAAGGACGCGGGCTTCGACGTCGTTCTGAACAAGACCTATCCGATGGCCTCGCGCGACCTCTCGACCGAAATGAAGCAGGCCCAGGACAGCGGCGCCGACAGTTTCGTGGCGTTCAGCTATCCGGGCGACACTTTCATGATCGCAGGCCAGGCACAGACGCTGGGCTACAGCCCCAAGGTGTTCTACACCGCCGTGGGTACGGCCTTCCCCGCTTACAAGGCAAAGCTCGGCGAAAAGACGCAGGGCGTGCTCGGGGCTGGCGGCTGGGACCGCAGCGCGCCAGGCGCTCAGGCCTATTTCGACGCCTTCAAGGACATGACCAAGAACGAGCCCGATCGCTGGGGCAGCCCGATCACCTATGCCAGCGCGCAGACGCTGGAACAGGCAATCGAGAAGGTCGGCCTCGATCGTAACAAGGTGATCGAGCATCTGCGGACCGGCACCTTCGACACCATCGTCGGCAAGCTTAAATTCACCAATCAGGTGCAGCGCCAGCAGCCAGTGGTATCGCAATGGCAGGGCAGCGATTTCGTGACCGTGCAGCCGAGTAATCTTCCGGGCGCAAAGCCCGCCATCTTCCCTAAGCCGGCCTGGTGACGGTCAGCCGAGGTTGTGCCGCCGCTCCGATTGAACTCCGATCGGGGCGGCGTCTGTTCGGAATGGCTTCTGAATGATCTTTCTCGACGTCCTCCTCGGCGGCCTTGTGCTCGGCGGCATGTATGCGCTGATTGCAATCGGCTTCAACCTTCAATACGGCATCGCCCGCGTGCTGAATCTGGCGTACGGCGAGTTCTTGGTGACCGCGTGCTTCGCTGCCTACTGGATGTTCACGCTGTGGAGAATCGATCCGATCCTCGGGCTGGTTTTCTCGGTACCGGTAATATTCGCCGCCAATTGGTTGGTTTATCGCGTTCTGATGGAGCCGCTCGCGCGCCGGGCCGCAAACCGCGATCACTTCGAGGGCGAGACAATCCTGTCCACCTTCGGGCTCTTGTTTCTCATTAAGGGCAGCATGATCCTCGCCTTTACAGGCGACCTCCGCTCCTATGACTACCTGTCCATCCCGATAGCGATATTTGGCGTCAATCTGTCGGCCAACCGTGTCCTCGCTTGCGTGATCTCGTGCGTTTTCGCCGCGGCAATCTATCTTTGGCTGACGCGCAGCAGGACCGGTAACGCGATGCGGGCGCTGGCGGTGGACCCGGTCGCAGCCAGCATTGTCGGTGTCGATGTTCGCAGGATTTCGGCGCTCGCGTTCGCAACCGGTGGAGCTATGGTGGCCGTTGCGGGGACACTGGTCAGCACATTTCTTACTTTCGATCCGACGCTCGGGGTGGAATTCACGGTCAAGGCGTTGATCGTGGTCATCATGGGCGGCGTCGGCAATATGCTGGGCTGCCTTGCCGCGGCGCTCCTCCTCGGCGTGACCGAGGCAATGACCGCGCGCTTCCTTGATTCCGGGCTCAAGCTCGCGGTCGCCTATCTGATGTTTCTCGCCATCCTGCTTGTCCGGCCGCGCGGCCTGTTCGGCTCGAACTGATGCAGACAGGCTCCCATATCACAATATGGCTGGCGGCGGCGGCGCTGATCGCCGCGCTGGCTTGTGCACCGCTTTTCGTGTCTGACTACTGGCTCTCGTTCCTGATCAATACACTTTGTTACGCTGCACTCGCGACCGCATGGCGGATCTTCTCGGGTCCCACACGCTATTTTTCGCTTGCCGTCGCCGCATTCTTCGGTGTGGGCGCCTATGTGGTCGCTGTTTCGTACGAAAGCATACCGCTCTACGGCGCTTTCGCCCTCGCCGGCGTCGTTGGGATCGTACTCGCGGTGATTGTAGGCGCCACGACGCTGCGGGTCTCCGGCATTCATTTTGTGATCTTCACCTTCGGTCTTACTGAACTGATCCGCGAACTCGCGATCTGGTGGGAAATCAACCAGACCAAAACGGTCGGGCGCTATGTGCTGATCGATTTCAGCAACGTGATGATCTACCTGCACCTGCTTGGACTAACCGCGGTCGTGTTCCTGGTCGGCTACATGATCGAACGGTCGAAGGTGGGGGCTGCGCTGCAAGTCATCGGTGAAGACGAAACCGTGGCTGATCAATGCGGAATAAACCGCTCCGGCATCAAGATCTTCGCTTTCGTGGTCTCGGCAGTGCTGATGACTCTGGTCGGCGCAATCATGGCGCCCCGCTGGTCCTATATCGCGCCGAATACCGTTTTCAACGCGATGGTCTCCTTCCAGGTCGTCATCATGGCGCTTCTTGGCGGCATGCAACGGCTCTGGGGACCGGTGCTCGGTGTCATTCCGATGATCATCTTATCGGAATTCCTGTCGACCACCTTCCCGCGCGCATACGCCATACTGCTTGGCATGGTCTTCCTGTTCGTCGTCTATTTCCTGCCGCACGGGATCGCCGGCGTTATCGAACCGCTCTGGCACAGGCTCAAGGCAAGGCGCGCAGCGTCCCGCGGGGAAACGATCGATGCCGGAGGTTTCGGCCGATGACGGCACTTCTTGAAGTCGATGGTCTGACCAAATCTTTCGGCGGCCTGGCGGCCGTCAACGGGGTCAGCCTCGCCGTTGATCCGGGCGAGATCTTTGGCCTGATCGGTCCGAACGGCTCGGGCAAGACCACGACTCTGAACCTCATCGCCGGCAGCCTGGTTGCCGATAGCGGCCGCATCCGGCTTCAGGATAGGGACGTTACCGCACTGTCCAACGCCGGACGGGTACATGCACGGATCAACCGTACTTTTCAGCTCGTGCGCGTTCTTCCGAGCATGACAGTTTATGAGAATGTGCGCGCTGGCGCGCTGTTCAGCGCGGACCGGCTCCGTATGCCGGACGCGAACCGGAAGACCGAAGAGCTTCTTGACTATTTCGGGATTGCCGACAAGGCCTCACTGACTGGCGCTCAACTCACCTATATCGATCAGAAGCGAGTCGAATTGGCACGCGCCTGGGCGACGGGCCCGCGCGTCCTTCTTCTCGATGAATGGCTGGCCGGGCTCAATCCAACCGAACTGAACGAAGGCATTGCAGTCGTGCGTCGGCTTGCCGCGGAAGGCGTCGGCATCGTTCTGGTCGAGCATGTGATGTCGGCAGTCCGCGCGCTGTGCAAGCAGGTCCTTGTGATGAATGCCGGGCGGCAGATTGCGGCAGGCAAGACCGAGACAGTGCTGCAGGACGCCGCCGTCAAGGATGCCTATCTGGGACGCGGACATGATCGACATTGAGAAGATCAGCCTGTCTTACAGCAAGCACGAAGCGCTGATTGACGTTTCGATGCGGGTCTCGGAGGGCGAGACCGTTGCTATTCTAGGGGCAAACGGGGCGGGCAAGACGAGCCTGCTCAAGACAATCACCGGGCTGACGCGCAAAAGTGGCGGCCGCGTCGTGTTCGGCGGGGCCGACATCTCCGCCGAACCGCCGAACAGGATCGTCGAACGCGGCATCGCTCTCGTTCCCGAAGGCCGACGGCTGATCGGCAACATGACGGTCATGGAAAACCTCATGCTGGGTGCCTACGCGCATCGTGCACGCGGCCGCGAGAAGATGACACTCAACTACGTGTTCGATCTGTTTCCCCGACTAGCCGAACGTCGTAGGCAGGCCGTTCGCACCATGAGCGGCGGTGAGCAGCAGATGGTCGCGATCGGACGCGCGCTGATGTCGAATCCCACGCTCCTTCTGCTCGACGAGCCGTCACTCGGCCTTGCGCCGAAATTGGTCGATGACGTGTTTGCAATCTTGGCACGCATTTCGCGGGAGGCGCGACTGAGCGTTATACTGGTCGAGCAGAATGCCAGCCAAGCTCTCGCAATGGCGGATCGCGCCTATCTCCTGGCCGGCGGCCGGATCGTCGGTGAAGGGCCGGCCGCCACGCTGCGCGACGACCCTGCAGTCGCGAGGAGCTATCTCGGGATGTAACGCCTGTTGGTCCGGCTGCGCCCTTGGTTCATGCCGGACGCTGGGCTACACACGCATTTCTGATCGTTCCGATCTCGGCAATCGTGCCTTCCATGACATCGCCGTCGCGCAAGTAGCGCCCGTAATGTGCGCCGTTGCCGGCCGGCGATCCAGTGCAGATGACGTCGCCCGGCAACAGCTGCATGCGACTGGAGAGATACTCGATCTGCCGGGAAATATCGAAAATCATGTCGGCGGTGCTCTCGTCCTGCATCACCTTGCCGTTCAATCGAAGTGTGATTTGCAGACGCATCGGATCGGACACGAAAGCGGCGGGCACGATGAAGGGCCCCATCGGCAAGAAGGTCGGCAGACATTTGCCCGCAAGCCAGTCCGTGCCAATCGCTTTGATGTCGGGCCGGTAGATCCGCTCGCGGGCGGTGACATCATTCGCGACTGTATACCCTGCGATATGGGACATGGCCTCAGCGCGGCTGACATGCCGCGCCGAACGTCCGATCACGAATGCCAGTTCGAGTTCCCAATCAGGCTCGGTGACATCCGACGGCAGCAGGATCGGATCGAAAGGCCCGGTCACGCAGCTCTGCAGTTTGATGAAGGCATAGGGCGAGCCGCTTTCGATTCGCTTGTCCATCATCTTCGCGGCATACTCACGACGCCCTTCCATGTCGAGATTAGTGGTCTCGGGCGAGACTTGCGCCGCCATCAGTTCGATTACGTGACGCCGGTAATTCGCGCCAAGACAGAGGATCTGCCGTGGCGCCTCAAGAGGCGCATGCACCTTCAGCGCTGCGATTGGCTTGTGCCTGAACAGTTTGGCCGCCGTCTCAAACGCCCCATCCTCTGCGAACTTGCGCAGGACAGCAAAATTGTTCGGCCAATGCTCGAACAGGGCTAACAGCGAGCCCGACCCTTTCAGCGGATTTCCGATATTGGCTGCGGCAGCGCCGATCTCGTCCAGGCCGATGGCATCCTCGCCGACAATGACGGCCGGAAACGGCGCCGCACCTGCTTCTGATAACGTTCCTAACGAGAAATGCCGCATCGTCCCACTCACCCCAATTGTAACGTGGCCGCGAGCCGCGGTTCTCATCGCAACTTCACGTGGTCTTTTGAAATGGGCTGTGGCGATAACAGTTATCGCCGGCGGCGATAGTCCGGAACGCTCCATTCATCCGCGCGTCGTCTGCGGCCAGGTGCCACGGAGGGCGGCATCCCCGCTTCGTTATTGACAGCGCCGATGAAACTCCTTTGACTTATCGAAAAAACAAATAATGGGAGGATACGCGTGCGCTTTCACAGGCTCGATTTGAATTTGCTGGTCGCACTCGATGCGCTGCTGACCCACCGGCATGTCACCCGCGCCGCGGAACGCCTGTGCCTCAGTCAATCTGCCATGAGCGGATCGCTCGCGCGTCTGCGCGTGCATTTCAAGGACGATCTGATCGTTCAGGTTGGCCGCAAGATGATCCTGACGCCTCTCGGCGAAACCATCGCCCGGCCGTTGCGGGAACTTCTCGCACAGACTGAAAGCCTGATCAACACGGCGCCCCGCTTCGATCCTGCAAGTTCGGACCGCACATTCACGATCATCATGTCCGACTACGCTGCCCAGGTGCTGATGGTGCGCGTCCTCCAGAGCATCGCGCGTGAAGCGCCGAATGTGCGCGTCACCATCGACCGGTTGACAGAGGAGAATCTCGAGAATTTCCGGCGCGGCGAACACGAATTGCTACTGATCGCGGAACAGGGTTCGGTCGAGAATTGCGAGCGCGATCATATTTTCGACGACGATTATGTTTGCGTGGTTTGGTCCGGAAACAAGAATATCGGGCGATCAATCACGGTCGAACAATATCTCAGCATGCCACACGTGGTGGCCCAGTTTCCGTACGGCCGGCTTAACACCCACGACGAGCAACATTTGCAGCGCACCGGCTTGAAGCGGAATATCGCGGTGACGACACCGACATTCACGCTGGTGCCGCTCTTCGTCATCGGCACTGACCGGATTGCGACTGTTCATTCTCGCCTGGCGCTGCAATGCGCGCAGTATCTCCCGCTCAAGGTCCTGCCGTCGCCGGTCAAGTTTCCGCTGCTTCGCGAGGTACTGCAATGGCAGCCGCACATCGCGGCGGATCCGGCGGTGGCCTGGCTCAGGGATCTTCTTAAGCGCACGGCTGCCGATATCGACCCGATAGAGTGGAAGGTAAGAATATCTTCCAACGCGGCCAGCAAGCCAATCGCTGAGATACACGCAAACTAATATGCGCGTTGCCGCCCGTGCGATCGAGATGTCCAGATCGCTCCGAACCAGGTCCAACTTCATTGGATTTACGCGCCGATAGATCAAACGATCGCAATCCGGGCAGATGCCGCAGAGTGAGCCATTGGTGCTGCCATCGGATTGGAGCTCGACCATCTTTCCGGCCGGGGACTTTCGGGGGCGCGGCAGGGCAGACAACACATGCGGCGCGGACCGCATAAATTCTAAATCAAAATCAAAAGGTTAGTGGCGCGCCCGAAGAGATTCGAACTCCTGACCCCCAGATTCGTAGTCTGGTGCTCTATCCAGCTGAGCTACGGGCGCGTGTCGCGCGAGCGGCAACCGAAGCGTGATCCCGAAATGCGCCAAACGGCTCTGAGACAAGATCATGCGCCAGCAAGCAAGGCCGCCGCGACCGCGGATAGCTATCGTCCCGATCCTCGAATGGCAAGTGGTTTGAGCCGGTCCGGGGTCCGGCAGTGCCAGTTCGGAGCCGTCAGGCGCTGGCGCGTTCCTCCCGCCAGGCGTCAAGATCGACTGCCTGATCGGGGATCGTCAGACGGAAAGTCGCGCCGATAGTGCCCTCCACCAGCCGGATTTCGCCACCGTGAGCGCGAATGAGTTCCGCCGCGATCGCAAGGCCAAGGCCGGTGCCGCCCGGACGGGTAGAGCCGGAAAATGCCTCAAACAGATGTTCGCGGGCGCGCGGTGAGAAGCCCGGACCGGTATCGGCGACCTCGATCACCACCACACCGCCTTCACGCCGACCGGTGATGCGGACCTGATCGCGCAGCGCATTGTTCGGCGCGCGCGCCTCCAGCGCCTGCACAGCATTGCGGGCGAGATTGAGCAGCACGCGGAACATCTGCTCGTGGTCGGCGTCGAGCTCGATGCCGCGCTCAATCGAAACGATCCATCCGATATTGTCCTGGCCCTGCAGGCCGAGATTCTCGCGCACGTCTTCCACCAGCGGCTCGAGCGCAACCATCCTGCGGTCGGGCGGGGCTTCCTGCGCGCGGCCATAGGACAACGTCGATTGGCAGAATTCGATCGCGCGTTCCAAAGCGCGCAGGAGCTTGGGCGTGAAGCGCTGCACGCGCGGGTCGCGCACCGTCGATAGCTGGTCCGACACAAGCTGCGCGGAGGCCAGCATGTTGCGCAGATCATGGTTGATCTTCGACACTGCAAGCCCAAGCGCTGCAAGCCTGCTGCGCTGGTGCAGCATCGAGGTGAGGTTGCTTTGCATCGAAGCGAGTTCGCGTTCGGTGACTCCGATTTCGTCGTTGCGCTTGGAGACGCGAATCGTGCGCGACGGATTTTCCGGATCAGCGCGGAAAGCCATGATGTTGCGGGTAATGCGCCGCATCGGCCGCACGAACAGGAAATGCAGCGCGAGATAAAGGAGCGTCAGCGTGGATGCCGAAATGATCAGCGATACGATCAGCACGTTGGTGGAGAACCGCAGCATCGCCCGCTGCAGCGGCGCATTCGGCATCAGGATTTCGAGATATTCGCCGTCGCGCGGCGCCGCACCCACGATGCGCAAAACAGCGTCACGCGGATCGGTCAGCCCGTGATAGGCGCCCCGGATCGCGTCCCACAAAGTCACATCGCGCATATCGAAATCGCGATGGATTTCGGCGGGCATTTCGGACATGGCAAGAAGACGCCGCGTCTGGCCAGTCTTCATCACCACGGCCTGGGCGCCGATATTGCTCAGGATGTCGCGCGTGAGATCTTCTGGCACCATGCCGCTCGGCGCCGCGTACAGGACAAGCGCCGCGGTGCGCGCCGCCGCCAGCCGGTCGTTCAGCCAGTTGAGCCGGAATTGCGACACCGATGGGACATAGATCAGCACTTCCGCGATCATCACGAACAGGATCGTGAGAACGAGGAGCTTTCCGGAAAGCCCGAACCGCGGCACGCGGACTGGGCCGGACTGGTCGTCCAGATTGGACATCACGTCCTGCCAAAAACGGAAACGGTGATAATCAACCGCGTCTCCGTAACAAACTCATGATGCGGCGCAACCAGTTTCGCGTCAAACCGGAGCCGCGAAAACCGGTTAACGCGTATTTGCCCGCTTCGGCTCGGGTTGGATAGGGCAATACCCAACCGGCAAGATCGGGAACTCGGAGCCGTCTTTCAACCGCTAGCGCCCATGTTCCAATATGGTCGGCCGCGCCGCGGCCAACGATCGTCGCCCCTATAATCGTACCGTCTGACATCGCCACGATCTTGACATGGCCTGCGGTGTCACCCTCGGCCTGCGCTCGGTCGTTTTCGTAAAACGGCCAACGCAGGATTCGGATCGTACGATAGAGGGCTTTGCCCCGTTGCACGTCGAGTCCGACATGCGCGTATCCAGGATCGGTAAAGATGACGCGCGGGATGACATCGTCATTCACTTTTGCGCCGGTGTTGAGCAGCACATTCCGGATCACGACACCGGCATGTGCGTTCGCCGCCTGCACCGAAAGCGCGCCCGCAGCTTCGCCTATTGCGTAGACTTTCGGGTTGCTGGTGCGGAGGCGATCATCGACCGCAATCCCGGCCGGTCCGTGCTTGATCCTGCCCTTGTCGAGATCCAGGTCGTTGACCGCCGGCCGCCGCGCGGATGCGATCAGAATGTGACTGCCGTGAATCGCCTCCGGTTCGTCGGCGCTATCGAGCGTCACCGCCAGTCCATCGCGACCTTTTGCAACGCTCGCCAAGCTCGCCTGACGCAGCACGATGCCTTCGTCCCGCAGGCTTTGCAGCAGGATTGCCACGCATTCGGCGTCCTCCTTGGGCAACGGCTTTTCCGGGTCGATCACCGTCACCTTCGTTCCCAGCCGAAGAAACGCCTGTGCGAGTTCCAGGCCGTTCGGCGTGGCGCCGACCACAATGAGATGCTGCGGGCATTCCACGAGATCGAGAATCGATGCCGGCGTCAGATATGAAACGCCGTTCAGCCCTTCGATCGAAGGCGCGATCGTCGAGGAACCGCTTGCGAGCAGAAAATGTTTCGCTTTGACTTTAAAACTGTCGTCGATGGCCAGCGTATTCGGATCGGTAAATCGGGGCGCGCCGCCGATCACTCTCACGCCAAGGCCAGCAAGGCGCTCGGGCGCCTCATTCAGCGCGGCCAAATCCATTACCCTGCGCACATGCTCCTGCACCTTGCCGAAATCGACCGAGAATCCGGACGCTGCCACCCCGAACGAACCGGCGCTGCGCACAAGCTGCGCGCGTTCGGCGGCAGCGATCAGCGCCTGCGTCTTCAGTGCGACCGATGAGGGCCCGAAACGGACCAATACCGGACGCGAGCCGAGCGCGGCCGCACCGATAGCGGCAGCAACGGCGCCTTGGCCGCTGCCGATCACGCAGATGTCTGGCTCCAGCAATTCCGGCATAAATCTGCCTGTCGCTACCTCTGGTCAGCGGCAATTTCGGCCGGTTGCCGGTGATGGCGCCGACCCTGAAAATTGCGGGATTTGTAGTAGATTAGTCGCCCCACAGCACGCAGCCGGCGAAAGTCGCTTCGAAACCGCAAAAGCCGATCGCCGTCCCGCTCCGGTGCTGTCCTCTATGTCCCTGATAAATGAGGCAAAATATAAACCACCCCAATCCAGCCCCAGCATCGCGTCGCATTGACGAAACTAGGCCTAGTCCCTTATAAGCCGCACGAATTCGACACCGGCGGCCCCGCGCGTTTGCGGGCGAGCGTGCCGGGGCGCACCACCCGAAACATCCGGCATTGCGCCGCGACCAGCGGAGAGAGACCCCGTGAAACGGACCTATCAACCGAGCAAGCTCGTGCGCAAGCGCCGGCATGGCTTTCGCGCCCGCATGGCGACCACGGGCGGCCGCAAGGTCATCGCGGCGCGCCGCGCGCGCGGCCGCAAGCGTCTGAGCGCTTGATCCGGCGGCCCATTCGGGCCGTCGAGACGGCGATGGAACGCCTCCGGAAACGAGCGGATTTCGTCGCAGCCGCGAGCGGGGTCAAAATCCCGGCGGCAACCTTTGTTTTGCAGGCGCGCGAACGCGGCGACGCGGGCCCGGTCAGGGTCGGGTTCACGGTCTCGAAAAAGGTCGGCAATGCGCCCGAGCGCAACCGCGTGCGGCGACGGCTGCGTGAAGTGGTGCGTCTGAAGGCGGATGCTGCACTTCGGCCTGGACATGACTATGTGCTGATCGGCCGCCGCGCCGCTTTGTCGGCTGATTTCCAACAACTGGCATTCGAATATGAACGGGCCCTTGCCCGCCTTGGCGCAGCCAGCCGCCCTCCGAAACAGAATGCACGCTAGAAAAGACCAACCCGCGAGCCGCAACGAATGATCAACGACCAGAAGAACATGATCCTTGCGATCGGGCTTTCCGTGCTCGTGATCATCGGCTGGCAATATTTCATCGGCGGCCCGCAGCTCGACAAGCAGCGCCAAGAGCAGCAGCTCAAGCAGAAGCAGGCGCAAGAGGCTCAGCAGCCGGGCGCCGTGCCGCAGCCGGATGGCGCCCCGCAGCCGGGTACATTGCCGCAGGTGCCCGGTCAGGCCGGCGCGCCCTCTCTCAACCAGATTCCCACCCGCGAGAGCATCGTCGCCGCATCCCCGCGCGTCGCAATCGACACTCCGACCGTCAAGGGCTCCATTTCACTGCGCGGTGGCCGCCTCGACGATCTCGCGCTGATCAAATATCGCGAGACCGTCGATTCGAATTCGCCGCCGATCGTATTGCTCGCGCCGTCCGGCTCGCCGCATCCCTATTATGCCGATTTCGGCTGGGTGGCCGGGGCCGGCAGCAAAGCCAAGGTGCCGACGCCCGATACGGTATGGACGCAAACCGGCAGCGGCACGCTCGGCGTCGGACGCCCAATCACGCTGACGTTCGACAACGGTGAAGGGCTGGAATTTCGCCGCGTCGTCAATGTCGACGAGAATTACCTGTTCACGGTCGAGGACAGCGTTATCAACCGGGGAGCGGAGCCGGTCAGCCTGTATCCCTATGGGATGATCCTGCGGCATGGACGTCCGGAACTGCTCGGCTATGTCATTCTGCACGAGGGGCCGATCGGCTTCCTCGCCGACAAATTGCAGGACCCATCCTACAGCGACGTCGAATCCAAGAAGGAAATCAAGTTCCCGAATGTCGTGAATGGCTGGCTCGGCATTACCGACAAATACTGGGCGGTGACGCTGCTTCCCAGTATCGACGCCCGGCTGCAGGCGCGCTTTGCCGCCAGCGATCTCAATGGCCGCAAGGCCTATCAGGCCGATTATCTGCTCGATGCCGTCACCATCCCGGCCGGCGGCACCGGCACCGCCAAGGGCCGCGTATTTGCGGGCGCCAAGGAAGTCGCCCTGATCGACGCCTATGACAAGGCGCTGAACCTCAACCGCTTCGAGCTTCTGATCGACTGGGGCTGGTTCTACTTCATCACCAAGCCGATGTTCTGGATGCTCGACTATTTCTACAAGCTGGTCGGCAATTTCGGCATCGCGATCCTGATCGTGACCGTGATCATCAAGATCGTGTTCTTCCCGCTCGCCAACAAGTCCTACGCTTCGATGGCGAAGATGAAGGCGGTGCAGCCGCAGATGATGCAACTGCGCGAGCGCTATGCCGACGACAAGGTGAAGCAGCAACAAGCGCTGATGGAGCTGTACAAACAGGAAAAGATCAATCCGCTGGCCGGATGTCTGCCGATCCTGATCCAAATTCCGGTTTTCTTCGCGCTCTACAAGGTGCTGTTCATCACCATCGAGATGCGGCATGCGCCGTTCTTCGGCTGGATCCGCGATCTGGCGGCGCCGGACCCGACGACCATCTTCAACCTGTTCGGGCTGATTCCCTGGAATCCGGGCAGCGTCCCGATTCTCGGCGCCTATCTGATGCTCGGCATCTGGCCGATCATCATGGGCATCACGATGTGGTTCCAGATGAAGCTGAACCCCTCGCCGCCGGATCCGACCCAGAAGATGATCTTCGACTGGATGCCACTGATCTTCACCTTCATGCTGGCAAGCTTCCCGGCCGGCCTGGTGATCTACTGGGCCTGGAACAACACGCTCTCGGTGCTGCAGCAATCCTTCATCATGAAGAAGCACGGCGCCAAGATCGAGTTGTGGGACAACGTGAAAGAAGTGTTTGGGAAGAAGAAGGCCAGCACGCCGTCATCCTGACGGCGTAACCACGAATGGCGTTCCAGCAACATGGCGACCGGCTTCACGCGCGCTGAGATCGAGGCCGGGCGCAAGCTGTTCGCCTCCGACTGGGAGTTCCTGTGGGCGGCCGCCGGCATGGATTCGCTGCCGCCGATGAAGGGGCTGGAGATCGCCTTTGCCGGGCGCTCCAATGCGGGAAAGTCCTCGCTGATCAACGCGCTCACCGGCCGGAAAGCGTTGGCGCGCACCTCGAACACCCCCGGGCGCACGCAGGAAATCATCTTCTTTCAGGGGCCGGACACGCTTCGGCTCGCCGACATGCCAGGCTATGGATACGCCGAAGCCCCAAAATCAAAAGTGAAGTCCTGGAACGATCTGATCCAGGCTTATCTGCAGGGCCGCGCCAGCCTCGCCCGCGTCTATGTGTTGATCGACGCCCGTCACGGCATCAAAGAAGCAGACAAGCCTGCGCTCGAACTTCTTCGCAAGGCCGCTGTCAGCCATCAGATCGTGCTGACCAAGTGCGATCAGCTTTCGCAGAAAGACCTCGCGGCGCGGATCGACGAGGTCGGGGCTCAGATCGCAAAAAGCGCGGCTGCGTTTCCTGAAATCCTTTCGACCTCGTCACGCGAGGGCACCGGCATCCCCGAATTGCGCGCGGCGATCGCGCGCCTCTTGGGCGAGCGACACTAGGGTCCAATTCCTCTTCGCGGAATTGGACCTGTCGTTTTTTTTAATTGGGGCATGATGTTTCCGGAAAACTGGTTCCCACTTTTCGGCATCATGCCCTTGAGGAGATTTCCATGCTGCAGATCCTGATTGGCATTGCCGCGTTGTTCGGATGCGCCGGAATCGTGTTCGCCGCCGCCGGTGCCCATTCCAAGCCCGGCAGCGGCTTGGACAGCGCCGGCCACATGCTGCTGTTCCATGCGCCCGCTGTGATCGCGGCCTGCGCCGCGATCACGACCGGACTGGCGAGCCGGCCTTTCGCCATTGCTGCCTGCATCGCGCTGCTGGTCGGGGTTGCACTGTTTTCGGGCGACCTCGCGCTTCGTGCCTATGCCGGACAAAGGCTGTTTCCGATGGCGGCTCCCACGGGCGGAATTGTCATGATCGCAGGCTGGGCGCTGCTCGGGCTCGCTGCGTTCCTCGCGCTGCGCTAGCCCTTCCGCATCGTCCATCGTCCGGCTAAAACTCCCCGCGAAGTTTGCAAGGACCGAACGCCAAGGACCTAAATTCAATGACGGTTTCCCCGCACGACCAGGCCCAGATTCTGTCCGAAGCGCTGCCGCATATGCAGCGCTACGACGAAGAAACAGTCGTGATCAAATACGGTGGCCACGCCATGGGCGAGGAAGAAGCCGCGCGCGAATTCGCCCGCGACATCGTGCTGCTCGAACAGACCGCGATCAATCCGGTGGTGGTGCATGGCGGCGGCCCGCAGATCGCCGCGATGCTGAGCCGGCTCGGCATCAAGTCGCAATTCTCAGGTGGGTTGCGCGTCACCGATGCCGCGACCGTCGAGATCGTCGAGATGGTGCTGGCCGGCTCGATCAACAAGCAGATCGTCAGCCACATCAACCAGGCCGGCGGCAAGGCCGTTGGCCTTTGCGGCAAGGACGGCAACATGGTGATCGCGCGCAAGGCCGGCGGCAAGGACGGTACATTTGGCGATGCATCGGTCGCCGATGTGGTCGATCTCGGCTTTGTCGGCGAGCCGGAGAAGATCGACACCTCGGTGCTGGACCAGATCATCGGCCGCGACTTGATCCCGGTTCTTGCACCGATTGCATCCGGGCCGAATGGCGAGACCTTCAATGTCAATGCCGACACCTTCGCAGGCTATATCGCGGGCGCGCTGAAGGCCAAACGCCTCCTTCTGCTCACCGACGTGCCGGGCGTGCTCGACAAGAACAAGAAGCTCATTCCGGAAATGTCGGTCAACGATGTGCGCAAGCTGATCGCCGACGGCACCATCTCGGGCGGCATGATCCCGAAGGTCGAGACCTGCATCACCGCGCTCGAACAGGGCGTCGAGGGCGTCGTCATTCTCGACGGCAAAGAACGCCACGCCGTACTGCTCGAATTGTTCACCGATCACGGCGCTGGAACGCTGATTCATCGCTAGCATTCTGCAGCGGCGAGTGTTCGCGTAATCTCGGCCACGTCTTCGAACCATTCATCGGGCGAAAGCGCGCGCAGCGCCGACGGCGCCGCAAATCCCCAGGCGACGCCGCCGAAAGCGATGCCGGCGGCGCGCGCGGCGTCGAAATCACGCATTTCGTCCCCGATGGCGATCGTCTTGCCGGGCGATACGCCCGCGCGTTTCACAATCCGCCTGAATTTCGAAGCCTTGCCGAACAGCGACGCACCGCAGGCAAAATCTGAAAACAATGCCGCGTTGCCGCCGAGCTGCAGCCGCGCATTGGCTTCGTTGTCGGAAGACACAAGCGAAAGGCGGACGCCCGCGTCGGTCAGCGCTGAAAGCATCTCCGGCACACCGTGAAACAGTGGAATATCGCCTAGTTGCGCGCGCTTGAGCGCCCGCATGCGGGTGGCGATACGCGGCAGCTTCCACAACGGCACGTCCAGCGATTTCAGAATGTCGAGCGAATTCAGGCCGCGCAACCGCTCGACGTCGTCGGGCGCAACCGCACGAAAGTTGAATTCGCGCGCGACGTTATTCACGACCCGAAGAAACCACGGGAAGCTATCCGCAAGCGTGCCGTCGAGATCGAAAATGGCGAGGGAATAGGTCACGGACAGGCGGGGTGCTGTGTCGGCATCGAACCAATCGTTCAACCGCTCGCTAGCGATGAACGAAATTGTTCGAGAGCGCAATATGTCAGCATTCACCATCCTTACCGGTCATTCGCAATAACCGGGCGTTTGATATATGGATGAATTATTGCGACTTCGCCCAACAGCATCCTATATCGGTAAAATGGCATCGAGACGAAATCGTCCCATCAATCTGCCTGCGCCTTATCTCAGGCGAATCTGGCTGGATGCCGGGCGCGCTCAAAATGCGGACGCGTATCCGTTCTGTCTCCCCTTTTTGCGCGACGGCCTAGATCTTAATTTTGACCACGCGATCACCATCATCGTTGGAGAAAACGGAACCGGAAAGTCGACCTTGCTCGAAGGCATTGCCGCACTTGCCGGCTATGACGAAGCCGGCGGCGGCAAGGGATACATGCCGGTTGACCATTCCCGCGCAATTGAAGTCATGGGCGGACAACTCTCCAGCGCCTTGCGCGCAAGCTGGCTGCCGAAAATCACCAACGGTTGGTTCTTCCGCGCCGAAAGTTTCTATTCAGTGGCACGATACCTGGATGAGGCCGCGATGAACTCCGGAGGGATGCCGCCGGACTTTCTTTCGCATTCTCATGGCGAAGGATTTTTACGCTTCTTCCAGGAGCGATGCCAGCGTCAGGGCATTTTCATCTTTGACGAGCCGGAATCGGCGCTATCGCCCTCACGACAAATCGAATTCCTCAAACTGCTGAAGCGCATGGAGCAGTCAAGTATCTGCCAGGTGATCATGGCGACGCATTCGCCGATGCTGATGGCCTATCCTTCCGCTCGGCTGCTACGAATCTCGAAGCACGGTCTTATGCCGGCGTCGATGACCGATACCGATCACTACCGGCTGCTGCGCGAATTCTTCGACGATCCGGATTCATTCATCAGAGCCCATCTCAACTCCTGAACAAAAAGCTGCGGCCGCCCCATGGGGCGGCCGCGGTCTTCCCTCGTGCTCGCTACGCAATACACAAGCGCTCACGAGCCAATTATCGAAGGACAATCAGGGCATCACGTAGGCGTAAATACGGCCGCGCGGAATTACCAACTCGGCGACACGGCGGTTGTAGTTGCCTGAAATCACAATCGGATTTCCCTTCGAGTCCATGCCCGACACAATGCCGACATGACCTCCCCGCTTGCCGCGCGACATTACGGCGATGGCGCCGACCTGCGGGCCGGACACGCGAGAGCCGTAATTGGCGAAGGAATTGGCCATGTTGGACCCGGTGCCGCGGCGTCCGGATTTCTCCAGAACCATGTTCATGAAGCGGGCGCACCAGAGCGCTCCCATTCCCGTCGGGTTGGTTCCGATATAGCGGCGAGCCTGCGCCACCAATCCGCTGCCGCCAAAGCTTGGCATCGCTGCAGCCGGTTGCACTGCCGCGTAGGCGCTGCGCGATGCACGATAACTCCGCGGCGCCGAGTGACGCACCGCATAGGAGCGTGCGTGAGGGCGTGCTGCGTGGGACCGTGCTGCGTAGGCGCGCACCGCATACGTGCGAGGTGCATACGAGCGACGTCCCCGGGAACTGCAAGTCACTCCGGCATAAGCCGGTCGCGACACCCGCATCCCCGACGCTCCAGCGAGATGTGCGTAGCTATTGGCTGCCGCGAGATGATGTCCTGAACTGGCGGACGTGGATGTCACCGCGGTGTGCCGCATGACCTTGTGCTTGTAACGGCGAGCTTCGGCCGGCGTATTCAGTGCAGCGGCTGTCAGCGCAAGCGTCACAGCCACGATGGCGAGTTTCTTCGAGTTGAAGTTCATTCAATAGTCCCATTGCAGTCTGGCCCCCATGGCCCGCCATGCGGACACCCCCGCCGCATGGCATTCGCGAAAACGCCGCCGTGACGAGGTCACGACGGCGACGGACGCGCGATGCCGGTGGATGCGGGCCGGAATGGGACAACAATCCGGCGAAGCGATCACTTCACCTGTCGGCCTGAAACATTAGAGAGCTATCGAACGGAACGTGGCGCAAAACGCGCGCGAAATGCGATGGTTAGCGGCGACGGCTCAGCAAAAATACGGCCTGTTCGCCGAACAGGTTCCAGAACCACCAAGGCACATTGAGCCGCAGCCGCCCGCCCCAAGCATTCAGAGCGACCGCGGTCTCAATTTTTACGCCGACCTCGTTACACAGGTCGCGAAAATCGCGGATCGTGCAGAAGTGAATGTTCTGTGTGTTGTACCAGGTGTCCGGCAGATTGGTGGTGCGCGGCATGCGGCCGAACGCAAGCAGCTTCAGCCGGATCTTCCAGTGTCCGAAATTCGGGAACGACACGATCGCGCGGCTGCCAATCCGCAGCATGTGCTCCAGCACCACGCGCGGCTGCCAGGTCGCCTGCAGGGTCTGCGACAGGATCACGTAATCGAAGGCGTCGTCAGGATAATCCGCAAGATCGGTATCGGCGTCGCCCTGAATCACAGCGAGGCCTTTGGCGACGCAGAGATTGACGCCCTCGCGCGAAATCTCGATGCCGCGGCCGTCGACATTCTTGGTCTCGGTCAGGATTTTCAGAAGTTCGCCGTCGCCGCAGCCGACGTCGAGCACCCGCGCGCCGGGCTCGACCATCTGCGAAACCACCAGCAGATCGACGCGCGCCTGTCCGGAGGAGCGCGCGGCTCCGGCGGCAGCTAATTCGCGCTGCGGTCTTGCCTGCATGTTCATCGCAAGTCCTGAAGGCCGCGCGCCCGCGCGGCGCCATCGAGAAAGCCTCGGATGATCGCGAACAGCTCGGGCTCGTCGAGCAGGAACGCGTCATGTCCCTTGTCGGTGACGATCTCCGCAAACGACACGCGCGCGGAAGCAGCATTCAGCGCATGCACGATCGCCCGCGACTCCGATGTGGGAAACAGCCAGTCGCTCGTGAACGACACCACGCAGAAGCGCGTCGGCGTATGCTTGAACGCGCTTGCAAGGACGCCGTCATGCTCGGCCGCGATGTCGAAATAATCCATCGCGCGGGTGAGATAGAGATAGGAATTGGCGTCGAAACGCTCGACGAAGGACGAGCCTTGATAGCGCAGATAGCTCTCGACCTCGAAATCTGCATCGAAGGAGAAAGTCGGGTTGCTGCGATCCTGGAATTTGCGGCCGAATTTGCGGTGCAGGGCGGCATCGGAAAGGTATGTGATATGCGCGCCCATGCGCGCGACCGCGAGCCCGCGGCGCGGATCGGTGCCCTCGATCAGATAGCGGCCGCCGCGCCATTCCGGGTCCGCCATCACCGCCTGCCGGCCGACTTCGTGGAAGGCGATATTCTGCGCCGAGTGGCGCGTGGCGCAGGCGATCGGCAGCGCGCAGAACACGCGCTCCGGAAAGCTCTCGGCCCATTGCAGCACCTGCATGCCGCCCATCGAACCGCCAGCGACCGCGAACAACGTGTCGATGCCGAGATGATCGAGCAGCATCGCCTGCGCTCGCACCATGTCGCGGATGGTGATGACCGGGAAGGAAAGACCAAAGGGATTGCCGGTCTTGGGATCGATCGAGGACGGCCCCGACGAGCCCATGCAGCCGCCGACCACATTCGAACAGATGACGAAATAACGCTCGGTATCGATCGGTTTGCCGGGACCGACCATGGTTTCCCACCAGCCATTCTTTCCGGTCACCGGATGGACGCTGGCGACGTGCTGATCACCGGTCAGTGCATGGCAGATCATCACCGCATTGCTGCGCGCGGCATTGAGCCGGCCATAGGTTTTGTAGGCCACCTGGAAGGGCGATAATTCGATGCCGGAATCGAGCTTGAGCGGCCGGTCGGGACCGAAGCGCACGAGCAGGGACTCGCGCGGAATATCGGCCTCGCGGGCGCGCGTCACTGGTGTGGATTGCAGCTCGGCCTCGGCCATCACACTTCACCCGGCTTGCGCCGGACCCGACGCCAGGCGCGTCGGGCCGGACCGTTTTAGGTAGGCCTAATGGGTTTTATGTCAATGTTTTCTTTGATTTCGGGGCTCTGCCCACCTATCAATGCGGCGCCTTCGTTAATGAGCCCGCTATGCCGGAACAGCCCAACAAGGACGTCCCACCGCTTGCCGCCTTGCGGGGTGAGATCGACCGCATCGATGCGGCGATGCACGCACTGCTGATCGAGCGGAGCGAAATCATCGCCAACCTGATCGCGGTCAAAGGCACGCAGGAATCCGGCTCCGCGTTCCGGCCGGCGCGTGAAGCCTCGATGATGCGAAAGCTCGTTGAGCGTCATCGCGGCATCCTTCCGCTCGACACTGTGGAGAGCATCTGGCGCGTCATCATCGCAACCTTCACGCACGTGCAAGCCCCCTATTCCGTGCACGCGGATCTCGGTGTGGGCGAAGCCGCGATGCGCGATTCCGCGCGCTTCCATTTCGGTTTCACGGTGCCGCTCGTGCCGCATCTGAGCGCCAAAGGCGCGATTGCTGCGGTCGCAGCGTCCAAAGGCGATCTGGCGCTGGTGCCGGCTTTGTCGGTCGCGGGCTCCGGCGCCTGGTGGGCTTCGCTGGAAGGTGACAAGGCGCCGAAGATCATCGCGCGGCTGCCCTTCGTGGAGCGGCCCGACCACCCGGCCTCGCTGCCGGTTTTTGCGGTCTCGCATCCGGCGGCCGACGCGGTCGCAGCCGAAGTCGAAGTTCATAGCGTTCGGGTATCCGGCTGGGGCGCCGCCGCCGCGCGTACGCTCGCACCACTCGCCGAAGTCATCGCCGAGCCGGACGGCGCCTTCGACGGCGCGGCCTTGCTGATTTCGGTGCCGCAGGGGCAAACGCTCGCGGCGATTACGGCAGCTCTGGTCAAGGCCGGTGCTTCGGTGCGTTCGTCGGCCCTCGTCGGCAGCCATGCAACCCGCTATACGCTGGCGGGCAGCGACCGGCCTGTGGCCGCCGCACGTTAAACATCGAGGACTGGAATGACTGCTCTCAAGCGTCCGCAACCGCGCCCCGGCGTGCTCGACATTGCGGCCTATGTGCCGGGCAAAAGCTCGGCGCCCGGCGTCGACAAGATTTACAAGCTGTCATCGAACGAGAGCCCACTCGGCCCGAGCCCGAAGGCGATCGCGGCCTATCAGGCGGTCGCGCATGAACTTCAGGATTATCCGGACGGCGCAGCGACGGCTTTGCGCGAAGCGATCGGCAAGGCCTATGGCCTCGATCCGAACCGCATCATCTGCGGAGCGGGCTCCGACGACCTGATCAATCTGCTGGCGCGCGCTTATCTCGCGGATGGCGACGAGGCGATCCACACCACGCACGGCTTCCTGATGTATCCGATCGCGACGCTCGGCGCGGGCGCCAAGCCCGCGGTCGCGGCAGAGAAAAATCACACCGCCGATGTCGATGCCATTCTGAAGGCGGTGACGCCAAAGACCCGGATGGTGTTCCTCGCCAATCCGAATAATCCGACCGGCACCTACATCCCGTTCGACGAAGTGAAGCGGCTTCATGCCGGACTGCCGCCGCATGTGCTGCTGGTGCTCGACGCGGCCTATGCGGAATACGTCAAGCGCAACGACTACGAATCCGGCATCGAGCTGGTCGCGACCTCCGAGAATGTCGTGATGTTGCGCACCTTCTCGAAAATCCACGGACTTGCGGCTTTGCGGCTCGGCTGGATTTACGGGCCCGCTCATATCATCGACGCACTCAACCGCATTCGCGGACCGTTCAACGTCAATGCGCCGGCAATCGTCGCAGGCATTGCCGCGATCGGAGATAGCGCGCATGTCGAGGCCGCGCGTACGCACAATGAGAAATGGCTGCCGTGGCTGACGAGCGAGTTCGAGAAGCTCGGCATCAAGGTAACGCCGAGCGTTGGAAATTTCATCCTGATGCATTTCCCGGAGACGCCGGGCAAGACCGCGGCCGAAGCGGACGCGTTACTCACCTCGCGCGGCGTCATCGTACGGGCCGTGCGCGCCTACAAGCTGCCGAACGCCTTGCGCATGTCGATCGGCACCGAGGAGGCCAACCGGCTCACGGTGAAGACGCTGACCGAGTTCATGGGGAAGTGATGGGCGCGCGGTTGCCATCTTTCATCGTCATCCTGAGGTGCGAGCCGCCGTTGCGGCGAGCCTCGAAGGATGACAGCCCATGTGCTCGCCGCCATCCTTCGAGGGCCGCGCTGCGCGCGGCCACCTCAGGATGACGGCTACCCCCATCATCCCCCGCCTTGCCGTGATCGGCTGCGGCCTGATCGGCGGATCGATCGCACGTGCAGCGAAAGCATCCGGCGCGGCGAAGACGGTGGTGGTGACGGACGCATCCGCCGATGCACGCAAGCGCGTGCGCGAGATCGGCGCTAGCTTCGCCGACGAAGTTGTCGAAAACAGCGCAGACGCCGTGAAGGGTGCCGATCTGATCGTGGTCGCGATCCCGGTCGGAGCCTGTGGCGAGGTTGCGCGCGAAATCGCATCCAGTCTTAAGCCCGGCGCCATTCTCTCCGATGTCGGCTCGGTGAAGGGCTCGGTGGCGCGTGACATGGCACCGTCCGTGCCGGCGGGCGTGCATTTCATCCCGGCCCATCCGGTCGCAGGTACCGAGAATTCCGGCCCGGACGCGGCCTTTGCGGAATTGTTCGTCAATCGGTGGTGCATTCTCACCCCGGTCGAGGGCACCGAGCCCGAAGCGGTCGAAAAACTGCAGGCGTTCTGGGAAAAGATCGGCGCCAATGTCGCCATCATGACGCCGGACCATCATGATCTGGTGCTCGCGATCACGAGCCACCTGCCCCATCTCATCGCCTACACAATCGTCGGCACCGCCGACGAGCTTGGCGACGTGACCGAATCCGAGGTGCTGAAATTCTCCGCCGGCGGCTTCCGTGATTTCACCCGCATCGCCGCCTCCGATCCAACAATGTGGCGCGACGTGTTCCTGCACAACAAGGAAGCCGTGCTGGAAATGCTCGGCACCTTCAACGAGGATCTGTCGAAGCTGACGCGCGCGATCCGGCGGGGCGACGGCGAGGCGCTGTTCGAGCATTTCACCCGCACGCGCGCCATTCGCCGCGGCATTGTCACGATGGGACAGGATTCTGCGGCGCCGGATTTCGGTCGGCCTCACGGCCCGCTGCCGATGGCACCGATCATGCGGCCCTATGCGTCGGACGACGACTGACCCCGTCAGTCACTTGGGATTCGCTGCCTCGTCGCGCCCGGAATGACGCGTCTCAAAACAACGCCGCCGTCGGGCCGAGCTTGATCGGCCCAAGCGACGCCACCCCGTCGCGGAAACGCAGCGGCATTTTGGCCGCCTTGCGTCCCTCTAGCTCCGCAGGCTCCCCAAGCAGGCTCATCACGCCGGTGACCGCGCCGGGAGCAAGCTTGTCGAGAAAATTGAGCGCGGCGCCGATGCGCTCGTTGCGACCGCCGGCGCGCTGCATGTCGACGCCGAGCGCCGCGAGGACCTTCTCGACTCCGGTCGCGGTGACCTGCAAGTCGCCGTCGAGGTAACCGGATGGCGTGAGCTTCAGACTGCCGGACGCGACCGCGAGCAGATCGCCCTGCTCGATTCGCATGCTGCGTACTTCGACTCGGCCACCGGCCTGCTGAATTTCCCGAAAGCGGTCGGCCCAGGATTTGGGCGCAAAGTTTTTCAAGCCAACGAGACGCGTGTCGGCATCGAAATCGAGCAACTGCGTCGCCAGCGGATGCAGGCCTGGAGCAGTCGCACCGACGAGCGACGTCGCGATATCGATGACCGGATTTTCCGTTACCGTGCCGGACGCGATCCGGCCGTGCAATTCGGCATGCCCGGCCGTGAAGACGCGCTCCGGCTTGTCACTAGCGCTTCGGTCCACGGTCATCTTGTCGGCGGCGAAGGAAACGCGCTGCGGAGCACGCGGCGTTCCACGCAAGCTCATCTGCGCGAGCGACCAGTTCGCGGTCATTTTCGGCGGTAGGCCGAGATCGGCGATGGAGACCGGCCCGTCGATTTCCGCGAGCAGCAAGGTCGGCTGATAGACCTGAACCGCTGCGGTCACCTTCGAAGCCGAAAGCTGCACCGGCGGCTTCACCGTCGAAAGTTCGGCGACTGCCTTGGTGCAGCGGAATTCGATACGAAACGGAAAACCGGCGAGATTCTGATCGGCACAGGTATAGGCGCGACCTGCCCGCTGCTCGCGCTCGATCCAGCCGGCGATCAGATCCCGGGCCTGCTCGGCCGCATAGAACCAGAACGCACACCAGCCGGCCGCCAGAATGACCAGAAGCAATGTCGGGATGAGCCAGCCGATCGATCGGCGGCGGGGGGCGCTATAAGGCGGGGGCGCCGGGCGGTAACGATCCATCGACGAAAGTCCAATCGGTTGCAATCTCAGAATAGCGGGAATGCGGCGTTTCGATGTTTCGCGGCGCCATGATAGTCACCACGTTCGTACAGATCGCGCAATGAAGCTCTCTCTCGACCAGATCCCCGCCGATTTATGGGTGTTCGGCTATGGCTCGCTGCTGTGGCGGCCGGGCTTTGCCTTCACCGAGAAGGTGCCGGCGCGGGTCACCGGGCTGCACCGCTCGCTGTGCATCTATTCCTTCGTCCATCGCGGCACGCCGGAACGGCCGGGGCTGGTGCTCGGCCTCGACCGCGGCGGCGCCTGCCGCGGGATCGCGTTCCGCGTCGCTTCGGCCGAGCGCGAGGCGGTGGTGCATTATCTGCGCGAGCGCGAGCAGGCGACCTCGGTCTATCTCGAGGTGCTGCGCAACGTGACGCTGATCGGGCATCCGGACCGGCGGGTGGAAGCGCTGACCTATGTGGTGGATCGCGGCCATGCGCAATATGCCGGCAAGCTCTCGCTCGATCAGCGGCTGCATCTGATCCGGCAGGGCCACGGACGCTCGGGCGCCAACCGGGACTATGTGCTGGCGACGGTCGCGGAGCTCGAGGCGCTCGGTTGCCGCGACGCGGAACTGCACGCGCTCGCCGAGCGGCTGAAGGGCGCGGCGGGAGAGCAGAAACAGGAGCCAGCTTCCGGCCATTCCCGCGCTGGCGGAAATCCGGACGAACCCTGAATCGACAGATCGATTATACGCTTGGCCTGCGCTCCCCCATCGACACCAGCTTCGCCGTGGCGCTTTCCACCTCCGCCTGCAGCTTGTCGAAGAAAACCTGGCGGTCGAGCCCGGGCGCAATCGGGTCGAGGAATTCCACCCGCACCGTCCCCGGATAGCGCATGAAGGAACGGCGCGGCCAGAACAGCCCCGAATTCAGCGCCACCGGCACGCAGGGAATGCCGAGTTCGATATAGAGGAAAGCGACGCCGAACTTGTATTTCGGCTCGGCGCCGGGCGCTTTGCGGGTGCCTTCCGGGAAGATGATGATCTGCCGGCCCTTCGCGATTTCTTGCCTGGCGCGCTCGGTCATCGCGTCCAGCGCCTGCGAGCGCGCGCCGCGATCGACCGGGATCATGCCGGCCTTCCACGCGCACCAGCCGAAGAACGGAATCCACAACAGCTCGCGCTTGAGGATATAGGCCGGGTCTTTCAGTATCTTGATAAGCGCGAAGGTCTCCCACAGCGACTGGTGCTTGGACGCGACCAGCACCGCGCCTTGCGGAATTTTCTCAACGCCGCGGAATTCGCAATGCAGTCCGCAGATCAGGCGCAGCATCGCAAGATTCACGGAAGCCCAGTTCTTCACCATCCAGAGCAGCGCGCCGCGCGGCAGCAGCAGCGTCGGCAATGCCGCGATCAGATAGACGAACAGCACGAGATAGAAAGCGACATTGAAGACGACGGAACGAAGATGACAGTCACGTTTGAGATTCCAGCTAATTCAGGCGAACATCCGGTCGATTGCCGGCACCCGCATGCGTGCGACCGCAACCATATACTTCACATACTCGCTGAAGAGGAGCCGCAAGGTCGGACCCTTCGGCCCAGCCCGACTTCAGCCGGTCGCTCACCACCGGGAAGGCGATCAGCGAGATGTCGGGAAGCTGGTGCGACAATTCCGCCATCGCGCGCGGCATGTGGTAATTCGAGGTCACTACGATCAGCGATTTGAACCCGCGCTCCCGCACCCAGCGCCGCGTCTCGGTGGCATTGGTGGTCGTGTTGACCGCGGTCCGGTCGAGATCAACGCAGCAGGTCACGAGCGTTCGTATGCTCCGGCCGCAATTGTGCGATCGCACGGTCGCTGGTCGAGGGATGCACGCCCGAGATCAGGAGCCGGCGCCCGTTGCCCTGTGCCAGAAGCTGGATTGCGTCCTCGATCCGCGAAGCCCCGCCGGTCAGAACCACGATCCCGTCGGCTTTTTCCGACAATGCAATTTCGTTCGGCGAGACATGGTCCAGAAACCACAGGAAGCCGCCGGCCACGATCAGCACAAAGATGGCGCAGCAGGCCACAAGCCCGCGCAGCGCGCGCATAAGAACCTTGGGCCGGGTATGGCCCGATCCGCGATCCTCGATGTGTGATTCGGCTATCGGCATGGGTTCTAGCTCTCGCCGATCATAGCGCGAAATCGGTCGCCGCGGAGACGCCAAAAATCGCCGGAAAGACGGGTCTAGCGGAGTGGATTTGACATTCGCCCCCCACCTGGCCGCCAGCTCGTGAGGCGAATGTCAAATCCGAAACTCCGCTAGAAACATTAGCCTTGCTAGTGGTCCTATAATTCCAACATTCGCAAAGCGGCCTGCTGAAACGGGATGCGAATGTTGGAATCGGACCACTAGATCGAGGCGATCACGCGATTGACGGTGTGGCGGGACGCCTCGGAAGCCACTGCCGCGATCAACACCACCTGCAGCACCACCACCACGTAGCCGGCGAAGCCCATCGTGATCGATCCGAACAGAGCCGCGAACTGCTCGGCACCCGCACTGCCCCGGATCAAGGCCTCCACCGGCGCAATCAAGGCGAAGGTCAGAATCGCGGCGATGCCCCCGATGGCTCCGCCTTTCAGGCCGAGCCACAGAAAATGGCGCTGGAACTGGCCGGCGATGTAGCGGTGCCGCGCTCCGATGAAATGCAACACCTCGATGACCGGGCGGTTGGCTGCCATCGCGCCGGACGTTGCAAAACTGACCGAGAGGATCGTCGCGGCGATCACCAGCGCCAGCACCAGAATGCCGCCAAGCACCACGAAATCCGCCATCGCGCGCATGCGGTCAATCCAGCCACGATGATCGTCGAGCGAGGCACCCTGAACCTTGTCTGTCAGCATCTTGCGAAGGCTGGCAACATCAAGCGTTCCGCCTGAGGCAAGCTTGACCACGATCACGCGCGGCACCGGCAAGTCGTCGACCGCCAGCCCCGAGCCGAGCCATGGCTCGAGCAGGCGCGCCGATTCCTCCTTGGTATAGGGCCGCACCTCGGAAATGCCGTCGAACGAGCGCGCGATCTCGACCGCGGCCCTCACACCAGCATCGAGGTCGCGACCAGGCCCGGGCCGGATCTGAATCGTCACCTCGCGCAGGATTTCGGTCTGCCATTCGGCCGCATTGGCGCGCACCAGCATGACCGCGCCGGTGGTGAGCGATGCCAGGTAGGTCATGATCGCCACCACCGCGACCAGCGCGCGGCCACCGATCGACTGATGTGGAACGATCGGGGATTCGATCCTCGGCAACGGCGCACTTGGCGCATGAGTCTGTTCGTGTGCCGTCTGCCGTTCCTGAGCTTTGCGCGCACGAGCCATGATTTTCTCAATCATAGAGATGCAGCCGGCCATCATGCAGCACCAGCCGTCGCGCGTCGAATTGGTCCATCAGGGCGATGTCATGGGTCGCGATCACGATCGAGGTGCCGGATTTGTTGAGCTCCATGAACAGATGAAGGAGCCTTCGGCCGAGGCTCGGATCGACGTTGCCCGTGGGCTCGTCGGCCAACAGCAGATGCGGCTGCGCAATCACGGCGCGCGCGATGGCGGCGCGCTGTTTTTCTCCGCCCGACAGCACCGGCGGGAGCGCCCACATGCGATGGCCGAGCCCGACCCATTGCAAAAGCTCGATCACCTCTCTGCGGTAAGTGTCTTCTTCGCGTCCCATAATGCGGAAGGGAAGCGTCACATTCTCATAGGTCGTCATGTGATCGAGCAGGCGGAAATCCTGGAACACGATGCCGATGCGCCGCCGCAACGCCGCAAGCCCGTCGCCGTTGAGCGTTGAGGTATCCTGCCCGAACAGCGTGATCAGTCCGCGCGTCGGCTTGAGCGACAGGAACAGCATTTTCAGCAACGAAGTTTTGCCGGCACCCGAGGGCCCGGTGAGAAACTGAAAGGATTGCGGCTCGATGCGGAAAGTGAGGTCGCGGAGAATCTCCTGCCCCATCCCGTATCGCAAGCCCACATTCTCAAATCGGACCAAGCCTCAATCCCCGCCGTCTATCGCGATCGCCCTGTCCGGCCCGCGCATTCTCCCGCTCTACATAAGCCCCGGCGGCATCGGCCGGTATGGTTTCCTATTCGTTAACGGACCGCCGTTAGCGTCGGAGCTCCATACGACCAGCCTGCCGAATCAGCCATGCTCATTGTCTGCCCCAACTGCGCAACCTCCTATCAGGTGATCCCGGATTACCTGGGCGAGAGCGGCCGCCCGGTTCGCTGTGTGAACTGTCATCATGTCTGGTTTGAGGAGCCTCACCGCCCCGATGTGGATGTCGCGGCGGCCTTCGACGAAATCTGGCCCTCACTGCAACCTGATTTGCAGCCCGATCGGCAGCCCGATTCGCAAATCTGGCCGCCGGAGAACGAAGCCTCGGGTGCCGATTTTTCCGATGCCCCCTGGATGGACCCGGGAGATGCCCCACAATACGGCGATAGCCAGGGCAGCGATCCGGGCTACAGCGACGCCCTTCCCTATGACGCCGAACCCACAACCGAAGGGCTGAATTTCGCCCCGCCGATTTCGCGGGCCGGACCGGAAATCAGCAACGAGCGGGTCGAAGTCACGACCTATATTGAGCGGCTCGCGAACCGCCGCCGCTTCCGGCGCCCGACGCCTGCCCGCCGACGGAGGATCACCGCGAAGGCAGCGACACTGGCTTTGATCTGCGTCCTGGTCCTGGCGCTTGTGACCCTTGTTGCGGCTCGCCAGCAGGCAGTGCGCCATCTGCCGCAGACGGCGTCGCTCTACGGGCTGCTCGGTATGGCGGTGAATCTGCGCGGCCTGCAATTCGACAACATCAAAACCGTCAGCGAAGTGCAGGACGGCGTCCCGGTGCTGGTCGTCGAAGGCGATATCATCGGCACCAATGCCCGGCTGACCGAGGTGCCGCGGCTACGTTTCGCGGTGACAGATCGCGCCGGCAACGAAATCTACGCCTGGACAGCCCGGCCCGATCGCACTGTGCTGCCGCCCGGCGAAACCTTGCCGTTCCGATCGCGGCTCGCATCGCCGCCGGCCGAGGCCTCCGGCGTCACTGTTCGCTTTTTTGACGGACATGATGCAACTGCCGAATTGATGTAAGCGGCCATGGCACGGATCTTACTTGCAGAAGACGAGGAATCGCTGCGTGAACTGGTGGCGCGTGCGCTCACCCAGGACGGCCACGATGTGGTTCAAAATCCCGATGGAGCGACCGCGCTCGAAGCCCTGTCACGCGACGGCGGCCGCTACGATCTCCTGCTGACGGATATCCGCATGCCGGTCATGGACGGCATTGCGCTCGCCCTCGCGGCCGGCCGCGACTATCCGGCTCTGCCAATCCTGCTGATGACGGGATATGCCGACCAGCGCGAACGCGCTTCAAATCTTCAATTGCTGATCCACGACGTGATCGCCAAGCCGTTCACGCTTGCCACTATTTGCGATGCGGTGCGCGAGGCGCTCGGCGCGAAGCAACTGCATTGAGGCGCGGGTCATGCGCCGGCTTCGCCCGCGCATCGTTAAATACACTTCCCACGAAAGAATGGATTGCCGGGTCAAGCCCGGCAAATGACAACGCCGCGCCTCAAAAATCCTTGAGCAGCCGCTCGAGATAATCGAGCTCGATCTGCGGACGAGCGGATCGGCAAAGCGGCGGCGCAGCTCTTCGAGGATGCGGCGTGCGCGCTGCACGTCGATCTCGCCCGGCACTTTGACGTGGTGTCGTCGCCGTAGTCGCGGCCGCGCAATGGACGGCCGAGCGGATCGGTGTCTTGCTGCGCGCTGCTGCTGCCCGCGGCCCGGGCTGCCCGGGTCCGGGCCCCATGCCCTGTTGCTGCTGCATCGCCTGCGCCATGCCCTGCGCGCCGCTGCCGCAACGCTTCCAGCGCGCGGCCCTGCGAGTCGACGGCGCCTTCGGAATTGCCGTCGCCAAGCGAACCCTCGGCCTCGCCCATCGCCTCGCCGGCGCGGCCAAGCGGATCCATTCTGCCGCCTTCTTGCCCTGCTCGCCCTGCTCTCCCTTATGGCCCATGCCGCGCTTGCGCAATTCCTGCAGCAGCTTTTGAGCTGATCGCGCAGGGCCTGCTGGTTCTGCCGCAATTCGCCCATATTCTGTTCGCCCTGCTGGCCGCGTCTGCTGCCCGCGCTGGCGATCGCGCCGCTGATCCTGGCCCTGCCGGAAGGTGCGGTCGCGCAATTGCTGCTGCTTGCGGATCATGTCGCCGAGTTCGTCGAGCTGCGACATCATGTCGTCGTCGTCTTCGTCCATCTGCTGACCGGGCCGCGCGGTCTGCAGGTTTTCCAGCATCGACTGCAATTCCTCGAGCAGGCGCTTGGCGGCTTCCTTGGAGCCCGAGCGCGCCAGGTTTTCCAGCCGGTCGATCATGCTCTTGAGATCCTGCGGACGCAGCATGCGCGTATTCGGATCCATCGGACGCGCCACGCTGCGGATTTTTCCGCATCTCCTCGGCGAGCGCCTGCATGAACTTGTCGAGCGCGGCACGCAGGTCGTCGGTCAGCTTCTTGATTTCCTCGTCGCTCGCACCGCGTTCCAGCGCCTCCTTCAGGGCTTCCTGCGCAGCGCGCAAGGCGGCTTCCGCGTCGGAGACATTGCCGTCCTCGATGAACACGGCCATCTGCCACAGCCGGCCGACGACGTCGCGCAAGCGCATCGTCGGACTTGGCGCGCGCAAGCTGCCAATAGATCGAGCGCAGACCGAGATAAACCGGGCTTCGGTGTGAATTTTTCCGGCGCGATGGTGAGCGCATCGAGCGCATCGAGCACGCGCGGCTTTGCGTCCGCGTCGAGCGCGAGATCGCGGCGCTGCTCGATCAAGGCGCGCGCCAGCGGTTTGCCGAAGGGCCGCTCGGGCAATTGCATGTCGAACGGCTCGGAGCGGCCTTCATTGCCGCCTTCGTCGGCGCCAGCAGCGTCAGGACGACGTCGACGCCGGCCCAGGGATGTTCGGAGAGATCCTCAAGGTCTGGCCGACGCCGTTGCGGGTGCGTGCCTGCGGCAGCGTGAGCGGCATGTCGGGCGCGCCATAGAGCGGACGCGCGGGGTCGAGGTTGGCAGCGTCAGCCGGGCTTGCGATCGAAAACGGCGCGCGCTTCGACGACGCCGTAATCGTCTTCGACCTTGTAATTCAATTGCAGCGATCCGCGCAGTTGCGGCTCCGGATCCTTGGTGAGCGCGATCGACGGCGGGCGATCGGGGATCGCCGGTGAACGACCAGTCGTGTCACCGCCAAAGCCGCGCAACGTTGCGCTGCCCTGCTGCGTAACGGTGAAGCGGCGCTCATGCGTGCCCGCCGGAACGCGGCAGCGGGATTATCGGTCTTCTCTTCCGTCAGGCCGCCCTTCACTCCGACATCGAGTTCATTCAGACCGGTCGCACGGATCACAAGGATCGATCCGGCCGGCACGGTGACCGGGCCCGTCGCCGCACGCACCGTTTCGCCCGGACGCAGACCCGGCAGGATCACCGGCGGACGCGCGGTGTAATGCGGCGGCGTGACCCAGGCATCGATGCGATAATTGGAAGGCGTCGCGACGCCCTGCCAGTTGAAGGCGGCGGCGACCGGCGGCTACGATCGCCACCGGCGGCGAAGAAGGTCGCGACCAGAAGGATCAGCACCAGGGCGCGCACCGCGATCGGATCGCGCACGGCCAGCCCGGCATCGGCCAGCCCGCTCGCAGCCGGCGCGCGGCACGAAGCGCGCGCTCGATATGCGCGCGCCACAGGGCTGCGTCATGGCATCGTCCGCGAATCGGCGAGCTGTCGGGAGCGGCGATCGCCGGCCGATGCGCAGACCGCTGCGCTGGTCGAGCCGGCGCAGGCCGTCCGCGACATTCGGCATGCGGACGTGACAAGCGGCGCAGAGCGCCGCCAACGCCAGTAGCCCAGAAGAGCGCCACGCCGATGGCACGTCCCAGCGGCGGCAGCCAGAGCCAAAGGCCGAGCCAGGACACGACCAGGAACAGGCCGAAGAGGGTCCGAAGGCCGCAAGCGGCGGCCAGACCCGCTCCCACAGGATGCGCCAGGCGGGCCCGAGTGATCCGCCCGGTGCCAGCAAGGCCCATCGAACTGCCGCTTCGACGGAAAATCCAGTATTTTCAGAGTCTTGGGTCGGCCTTTCGGTCAATCCGGCTTCCCTTCGGGAATCTGCGAGCATCAAGCCTAACAGGCGATTCAAGGCCACATAGTCACGAAACGTGGAGTGTTCTATGAGCCTTTCCAAGCAAGGAGCAGGCCATTTGCCGCAGTAACATCCGGGTCAAATCCAAGGCTTCACAGCCAGGGCGGCATCCGATCGAGCGCAATCAATGCGTCGACTTCGAGGCGCGGCCGCACCAGCGACCAGTCGCCGCCTCGAACCAGCACCTCGGGAACCAGCGCGCGGGTGTTGTAGGTGCCGGCCTGCACCGCGCCGTAGGCACCTGCCGTCATGATCGCGAGGAGGTCGCCGGGCTTGCGGCTCCGGCGATCGCGGTCCAGCGCGAGATAATCGCCGGTCTCGCATACCGGACCCACGACATCGGCCGGATCCAGCGCGCGCTCCGCATGCGGGCTTCGCACCGGGAGCATGTCGTGATGCGCTTCGTAGAGTGTCGGGCGGATGAGATCGTTCATCGCGGCATCGACGATCACAAACGTCTTGGCCTCGCCGCGCTTCACGTAGAGCACGCGCGTGACGAGGATACCGGCATTGCCGACGATCAATCGTCCGGGCTCGAAGATCAGCTTGCAACTCAGATCGCGCGTCGCCTCTTCACGACCTTCGCATAGGCGGACGGATCGGGCGGCACGTTCACTGCCGTTGCGATAGGGAATCCCCAAGCCGCCGCCGAGATCGACATGCGAGATCGCGTGGCCGTCCGCGCGAAGCTCGCGCACGAAATCCGACAGCAGCGCGAAGGCATCGGCAAAGGGCGAAAGCTCGGTGATCTGGCTGCCGATATGCATGTCGACGCCGGCCACCCGCAACCCCGGCAGCCGCGCCGCATGGCGGTAGACTTCACGTGCCCGGCTGATGGGAATTCCGAATTTGTTCTCGGATTTTCCGGTCGCGATCTTGGCGTGGGTCTTGGCGTCGACATCGGGATTGACCCGAATGGAAATATCGACGTTGCGGTTCTTGCCGGTCGCAATCTGCGACAGCAATTCGAGTTCGGGCTCGGATTCGACATTCACGCACAGGATGTCTTCATCGACGGCGAGCGCGAGTTCGTGCGCGGTCTTGCCGATGCCGGAAAACATGATCTTCTTTGGCGGAATGCCGGCGGCACGCACGCGGCGCAATTCACCGCCCGACACCACGTCGGCGCCGGAGCCGAGCCGCGCCAAAGTCGCAATCACCGCCTGGTTTGAATTGGCCTTGACCGCATAGCAGACGAGCGAGGGCACATCGGCGAAGGCTTCCGCGAAGACGCGGTAATGCCGTTCCAGGGTCGCTGTGGAATAACAATAGAACGGCGTGCCGACGTCATCGGCGAGCGCGGCAATATCCACCGCCTCGGCGTGCAGTCCGCCGTCGCGATAGGCAAAGTGGTGCATGGCGGGCTCAGTTAAGCAGGGCGTCGAGCGGGATAGATTTATTGGGGCCTTTGATGAGCGGCAGACCACGCGTCGAGCCGCGCCGGACCACCTCGCCGCCTGTTGATGTCTCTTCCGCGATCGAGCCATCCGGATTCGCCGCAAGGCCGCCGGGAGGCGCATCCAGCGCCCCTTTGCGGCCGCAGCCGGACAGCGCCAGGCTCGCCACGACGAGCGAGGCGAATGCCAGACGGTAAAATAGGGCGGGCGCAGCGATCACAAGGTTCTCCCAAAAGCGGTCGGGACCATATCAAAGTCACCCAACTTGGTGAAACTCAACGAGAAATCCCTTCCTGATATTTCCAAAGGCCGGGGCAAGAAGAACACAGCTAGGCTTTTTGCAGCCGTTTCAGCCATTTTTTGGCCTGTGCTCGTACATTTTTCGGAGCGGTACCGCCGAAGCTCGCCCGGCTAGCGACCGAACGATCGACCGACAGCACCTTGAACACCTCCTCCGTGATGCCCGGCTCGACCGCCTGCATGGCGGCAAGCGGCAGACGATGCAGCGGCAAGCCGGTTTTCGGCGGCCTCGGCAACGATGCTGCCGGTGATGTGGTGCGCGCTACGGAACGGGATGTTGAGCGCCTGGACGAGCCAGTCGGCCAGGTCGGTCGCGGTCGCGTAGCCCTCGCCCGCCGCCTTCTTCATGCGCGCTATGTCGGGCTCGATGTCACGCACCATGCCGGTCATGGCGGCGATGCAGAGCGACAGGGCGGAAAGCGCGTCCATCGCGCCTTCTTTGTCCTCCTGCATGTCCTTCTGATAGGCGAGCGGCAATCCCTTCATCACCACGACGATCGTCTGCAGGGCACCCGCGATCCGGCCGGCCTTGGCCCGGACGAGCTCGGCGGCGTCCGGGTTGCGCTTCTGCGGCATGATCGAGGAGCCGGTGGTGAACTTGTCCGACAGCCGCATCAGTCCGGTGAGCGGCGAAGTCCAGATCACAATTTCTTCGGCGAGCCGTGACAGATGCACGGCGCAGATCGTTGCAGCCGCCAGCGTCTCCATCACGAAGTCACGGTCGGATACGGCGTCGAGTGAATTGCCGGTCGGCCGGTCGAAGCCAAGCGCCTTCGCCGTCATCTCGCGGTCGAGCGGAAACGACGTGCCCGCAAGCGCCGCCGATCCCAGCGGACATTCGTTCAGGCGCTTGCGCGCGTCGGCAAAGCGGCCGCGGTCGCGCTCGATCATCTCGACATAAGCGAGCAGATGATGGCCGAACGTAACCGGTTGCGCGGTTTGCAGATGCGTCAACCCAGGCATTACCGTGTCGGCATGTTCCTGCGCCTTCTCCGCGAGCGCGAGTTGGAATGCCGCAAGCTCGGCATCCAGCGCGTCGATCGTATCGCGCACCCAAAGCTTGAAATCGGTCGCGACCTGATCGTTGCGTGAGCGGGCGGTATGCAGGCGGCCGGCGGCGGCGCCGATCAATTCGGCGAGCCGCGATTCGACGTTCATGTGAACGTCTTCAAGCGCGCGCTGGAACTCGAATTTGCCCTGATCGATCTCTGACAAAATCGTGTCCAGACCGGAGGCTATCTTGCTTGCGTCGTCGGCGGTAATGATACCCTGCTGCGCCAGCATGGCGGCGTGGGCCTTGCTTGCCGCGATGTCCTGTCGGTAAAGGTGCCGGTCGACATCGATGGAAGCGTTGATCGCCTCCATGATCGCGTCGGGGCCCGACGAAAACCGCCCGCCCCACATCTTGTTGCTCATGACCGTGACCTAAAGAGTTCGTCCAATTCAATGACCGCACAACCCAATACCCGGAACTTCACGAAAAGGCGCCTGGTAGTGATCCTCCTGGGCGGGCTTGCGGGCATCGGCGCGGGGCTTGCGGGGGTATACGGGATTGGCGCGGTCATGCGCAATGCGGCGGTTCCAGAGGCGTGCCGTCCGGCCGCGGCGCTGGCCCAGACGCTCCGGCCGCTCGCCCGTGGCGAGGTGGCTGCGCTCGCGCCCGCCAACAGCCCCATCCGGCTCGCCGAACTCACCTTCCGAAACGACGCCGGGCAGGAGCGCAAGCTCGCCGACTGGAACAACAAGACCGTGCTCCTGAATCTGTGGGCCACCTGGTGCGTGCCCTGCAAGAAAGAGATGCCGGCACTTGATGAATTGCAGCAAAAGCTCGGCGGTGCCGACTTCGAGGTGGTGGCCGTCAATATCGACACCCGCGACCCGCAAAAGCCGAAAACCTGGCTGAAGGAAAACGGTATCGGCGCGCTCGCATTTTACTCAGATCCGACTGCGCGCATTTTCCAGGAGTTAAAGGAAAAGGGCCGCGCCTTCGGCATGCCGACGACACTCTTGATCGACAAGAACGGTTGCGAGATCGCGACGCTTGCGGGACCCGCCGAATGGGCGAGCGGCGACGCCATCAAATTTATCGAGGCCGCCCTCGGCCGCTGACGTTTCGTGAACGTCATTTTGTCGAGCTTGCCTTCGTAAGACCGCCAACAGACCGCTTTCGCGCCAGCGCCGCGGCGCTTTGAACGCAACAATCGAAAATTCGGAAAAAACCCTTGACCTGCCCGGTCTCGCTCCTATACTTAACCACATGGTTTACTATCGTCACAACGAACTGGATACCACCTTCGCCGCCCTGTCCGACCCGACGCGTCGCGCCCTCCTTGCGCAACTCGCCGAGCAGGACGGGATGTCGGTCAGCGAGCTTGCCAAGCCATTCAAGGTCTCGCTGCCGGCGGTCATGAAGCATCTCGACGTGTTGTCGGATGCGGGCCTGATCCGGCGCTCGAAGACGGGCCGGATCGTTTCCTGCGAACTCACGGCAGCGCCCATGGAGGACGCCATGCGGTGGTTGAACCGGTATGCGCAGTTCTGGTCGCAGCAGCTCGATCGTCTCGCCGCTTTTGTGGAGGAAGAGTCATGTCCCTCGCCCAACCCGATACCGCCATCAAACCAAGCCTCACCCTCAAACGTCGTCTCAATGCGCCCGCCGAAAAAGTCTACGCGGCGTGGACGGACCCCGAAAAAATCGTGAAATGGTTCGGCCCGGATTCCGGGCCGGTGACGCGGGCGGAAACCGATCTTCGTGTTGGCGGCCATTACACCATCGCCTTCAACACCGAAAACGGCGAGCGTCACCAGGTCGGCGGCGTCTATCGCGAGGTAGTGCCGAACGAGAAGCTCGTCTTCACCTGGGCCTGGCACACGACGCAGGAGCGCGAGTCGCTCGTCACCATCACCGTCAAGCCAGACGGCGCAGGCTCGATCCTGACACTGCTGCACGAGAAGTTCTTCGATGAAGCTGCACGCGATGGCCACAAGCGCGGCTGGAGCGGATCTCTCGACAAGCTCGAGAAGCTTTTTTCCTAACATTCGACAGAAGGAACATCGTCATGAAGCTCTATTATTTCGAGACCATCAATCCGCAAAAAGCCTGCGCGGTGGCGCGCTATCTCGATTCGCCTGTCGAGTTCGTGCGTGTCGATCTCGCCAAGGGCCAGCACAAGTCGCCCGACTATCTTGCGATCAATCCGAACGGCAAGGTGCCGGCATTGGTCGATGGCGACACCACGCTTTGGGAGTCGAACGCGATCATGTGCCATCTCGCCCGCGCGGCGAAATCCGATCTCTGGCCCACCGATCCCATAAAGCAACTCGAAGTATTGAAGTGGCTAAGCTGGAATTCCGAACATTTCACCCGCCATGCCGGCACTCTCTACTTCAACTATCATATCAAGCCGAAATTCGGCCTCGGCGAGCCGGACATGAAGGCCGTGGAAGAAGCCACCGGATTTGCAAAGCAGTTCGGCGCGGTGCTGGACGAACACCTTGCCAGCCGCACCTTCCTGCTCGGCGATCACCTGACGGTTGCGGACTTCGCCGTTTCCGTGGCGCTGCCCCATGCCGAGAAAATCCGACTCCCGCTCGATGGCTTCAAGAACATCGCACGCTGGCAATCGCATCTCGAAGAGCTGCCCGGCTGGCGCGAGCCCTTCCCGCAAGTGAAGGCTGCGGCCTGATCTCGCGCAATCTTGTTTGCGGAAATCCAACTCCCGGAGAGAGCCATGACCGAACAGAAATGCGAAGAGCGAACCACGTTCGCTCACGGCACGTTTCGCTGGAACGAATTGATGAGCCGCGATGTCGAGCGCGACAAGCGATTCTACCGCGACACCATCGGCTGGAATTTCGAGCCGATGAAAATGGAAAATGGCGGCACTTATTGGTGCGCGATCCAAGGTGGCAAGCCGGTGGCCGGCATTTTCAATATTGCCACGCCGGAATTCGAGGGCGTGCCGGTCGGCTGGATGTCCTATCTCGCGGTCGACGACGTCGATGCGCGCACGGCAAAGGCGGTCAAGGCCGGCGCGCAATTGATGCGACCGATCTTCGATGTGCCCAATGTCGGCCGCATTGCCATTCTTCGCGAACCGGGCGGCGCCGGCATCGGTTGGATGACTCCGGTTGCGATGTGAACGGACGCAACACGAAACCACTAGAGCTTCGTCATGATGTGCCCTGTCGCCCTGCTCGCCGATGCGATGACCTGGCTCACCCGCGCCGGTATCTTGCTGCTGATCCGTCTGAGTTCAGCGGTCGTGCTGGCCGCGGCCGCCTTTTCGATCGCGATCCTGGTGGCAGAGAACGTCGAAGGGTTCCGAGGAACGACAGCCGCGGAGCCCGCAATTCTCTCCGAGGTTATTGAACAGCCACTTTTCGCCGGCACAAACAGCGACCCGATCAAGCTCGCGATCGCGTCTTCGCCGGCAAGAAGCGAATAGGAGATCACGATGTCACAGATGAGCACCCACAATCACCGCATCGTATCGCACGAGGATTGGCTCAAGGAGCGCAAGGCGCATCTCGCCGCCGAAAAAGCCTTCACCAGGGCGCGCGACGATTTGAGTCGCCAGCGTCGTGATCTGCCGTGGGTGAAGGTGCAAAAGAATTATGTATTCGACACGCCGAGCGGCAAGAAGACGCTCGCCGACCTGTTCGACGGCCGCAACCAGCTCATCGTCTACCATTTCATGCTGGGTCCGGGCTGGGAAGCGGGCTGCCCGAGCTGCTCTTTCCTTGCTGACCATTTCGACGGCGCGAATATCCATCTCGCACAGCGCGACGTGACGCTCGCGGTCGTTTCGCGCGCACCGCTCGCCGAAATCGAGATTTTCAAAAAGCGCATGGGTTGGCACTTTCCCCTGGGTGTCGTCGTTTGGCTCGGACTTCAACTTCGACTTCCACGTATCCTTCGGCGACGCCGAAGCGCGCGGCAAGGTCTATTACAATTACGAAGTGGCGGAGTTTCCGAGCCAGGAAGCGCCCGGCGCCAGCGTTTTCTTCAAAGATACGGATGGCTCGGTCTATCACACCTATTCGAGCTATGGCCGCGGGCTCGACATGTTCCTCGGTGCTTATCATTTCCTCGACATCGTCCCGAAAGGACGCGACGAGGATGCGCTGCCATGGAGCATGGCCTGGGTGCGCCACCATGACCGCTATGACGAAAGCAATGAAGCGGCTAGCGCCATCGCGGCGGCCAAGCCTGCGGATTGCGGCCGCTCGGACTAGCCGCAGCTTCGTTGCAACAATCCTTAAAGGAGAGAGAGATGTCTTACGTCGACGGATTCATCGTGCCGGTGCCGAAGAAAAGCATGGACGCCTACAAGCGCCTTTCGAGGAAAGCCGGCAAAGTCTGGAAGGATCATGGAGCCATCGATTACCACGAATGCGTCGCCGACGACGTGAAGGTCGGCAAATGGACCTCGTTCCCGCGCAGCGTAAAGCTGAAGAAGAACGAGACGGTCGTGTTCTCGTGGATCACCTACAAGTCGCGCAAGCACCGTGACGCCGTCATGAAGAAAGTGATGGCTGACAAGCGTCTCGCCGACATGATGACGCCGAACAGCATGCCTTTCGACACGAAACGCATGATCTGGGGCGGCTTCAAGAGCTTCATCGATATGTGAAATCAAACTTCACTCTCGTTGCCGCCAACGGGCCAGCGCCACACGCGACGCCACTGGCGGCAACGAGCGGAAGCAAAACTGACAACCAGGGAGACCGATATGGCCGAGCAGCCACAAGGTGTGGTTCCGCATCTCGTCATCGAGGGCGCCGCCGAGGCGCTGGATTTCTACAAAAAGGCGCTCGGCGCAACCGAGGTCATGCGTATGCCGGCGGAAGACGGCAAACGCCTCATGCACGCCGCGATGATCGTCAATGGCTGCCACGTCTACCTGATGGATGACTTTGTCGAGTATCGCCAGCAATGCAGCGGCGGCAAGGTCGTAGGACCGAAAGTCAATGGCGTGACGACTTTCGTGCTGCATCTTCAGGTGCCGGATTGCGATGCCGCGGTAAAACGCGCGGCGAACGCCGGCTGCACCGTGATGATGGAACCGATGGACGCTTTTTGGGGCGATCGCTACGGCCAGGTGCTCGATCCGTTCGGACACGCCTGGAGTTTCGCGCACCATCTGCCGCCCAAGCAGAGCTGACCACACGTCTCATCCAACGATTGTAAAGGAGTCAGCCCATGACTGCGGCCGATATTCAGCAAGACCAGGACTTCGTCATCACCCGCACGTTCAACGCGCCGCGCGAGAAGGTTTGGCGAGCCTGGAGCGATACGAACCAGCTCGCGCAATGGTGGGGACCGAAAGGCTGTACCATCCGCGTCATCAAGCATGATTTCCGGCCCGGCGGCCTCTTTCATTATTCGATGCAGTTCCAGCCCGGTCAGGAAATGTGGGGGCGCTTCATCTACGGCCCGATCTCCGCGCCCGAACATCTCGAATTCATCAATTCGTTTTCCGATCCGCAAGGAGGCGTCACGCGCGCCCCGTTCCCGCAGATCGGCGAGACGTGGCCGCTCGAAGTTCACAACGTAATGAAGCTGACCGAGGACGGCGGAAAGACCGTGCTCACGCTTCGCGGCGGGCCGATCAACGCCACTTCTACGGAGATGAAAACCTACGTCAGCATGTTCGATTCGATGCGGCAGGGTTTCGGCGGCAGCTTCGACCAGCTCGACGCTTTCCTGTCCAAACACTAGCAACCCGAAACTTTCTCTTCGTCATCCGGAGGCTTTCTCATGACAATCGCTCTCACTATTCTCGCCGTGATCGCCGTCGTGGTGATCGGCATTCTGCTCTATGCAGCGACACGGCCCGACACATTCCGCGTTGAGCGGTCGGCCACCATCAACGCGCCGGCGAGCACGCTTTACGCCATCCTCACAGACCTTCGCCGCGGCGCCGAATGGTCGCCATTCGAGAAGGGCCTGACCATGAACAAGAGCTATAGCGGCCCGGCCACCGGCGTCGGCTCTGCAATGGAATGGAGCAACAGCAAGGAGGTCGGAGCCGGCAAGTTTTCGATCGTGGACGCGACGCCCTCGAAGATTACCTTCAACCTTGTCATGCTCAAGCCGATGAAGGCGAACAACACCGTCGAATATGTTTTGGCAACGCAGGGCCACGCAACCGTCATGACCTGGAAAATGTACGGCCCTGCAACCCTGGTGACCAAGGTGATGAGCCTGTTCATGAGCATGGACAAGATGTGCGGCGATCAGTTCGAGAAGGGCCTCAGGGACTTGAAGGTACTCGCCGAGAGCGAGCCGCAACGCCTGACCGGAAGCTCCCGCACCGCTGCGGCCTGATTCACTGCATTCGATCCAGTCAAAGCCGAGGACCATCATGCTCAGAGCATTATTTATCATCGTCGCAGTTCTGGTTGTTGGCGTCGCCGGCCTCGTCCTCTACGCCACAATGACCCAGCCTGACACTTTCCGCATCCAACGCGCGATGACCATCAATGCACCGGCCGACAAGATATTCACGATCGTGACGGACCTTCGCCGCGGCGCCGAATGGTCGCCCTATGAGAAGAAGGATCCCAACATGAAGAAGGGCTTCAATGGCCCCGCGTCCGGACCCGGCTCGCAGATGACCTGGGATGGCAACAGTGACATTGGTGCCGGCGCGCTGACGATTGCGAACGCCACGGCACCATCGAAGGTCGTGCTCAATCTCGACATGACACGGCCGATGAGCGCGCATCACGTCATCGAATACGACCTCACGCCTGACGGCAGCGGCACGAAGATGACGTGGAGCATGCATGGCCAAATGAACCTTGTCAGCAAAGTGGTGTGCCTGTTCATGAACATGGACAAGATGGTCGGCAACGATTTCGAGGACGGCCTGCGAAGCCTGAAGGCGCTCGCGGAACGGTGACCCTGCAAACCCGCTCGTGTCAGGAGTATCCCATGTCCGAACTCATCGAACGCACACTCACCGCTGAACGCAGCGTGACTATCACGCGCGTAATCGCCGCTCCCCGCGATAAGGTGTTCAAGGCGTGGACTGATCCTAAGCTGCTCGCGCAATGGTGGGGACCACACCATTTCGACAATCCGCGCTGCGAGATTGAGGCAAGGCCAGGCGGCAGGATCCATATCGACATGCGCGGGCCGAACGGCGCGATCCATCCGATGAGCGGCACGGTACATGAGGTGAAGGCGCCCGAGCGCCTTGTCTTCACCGCGGTCGCGGAGGACGAGGACGGCAACCCGCATCTTGAATCCTATACCGAAGTCACTTTCGAGGACGTCGGCGGCAAGACCAAAGTGACCGTCGTTGCGAAGGCGAAAGGCTTCTCGCCCGCCGCTCCGCAAATGCTCGGCGGTATGGAAGCTGGCTGGACGCAGAGCCTGGAAAAGCTCGACGCACTTGCGTCGCACCCCGCATAACAAACGGAGTCATTCGTATGTCCGATCAGATCGCAGTCCGGCAGATGCAGCCCAACAAATTCGCTAGCGCACGCGCCTTGCTGGCCGGCTTCGTGACCGTCCTCGTCCTGTCGCTTGCGACCGACCAGTTGTTTCACATCCTCGGCGTCTATCCGCCCTGGGGCGAGCCAATGCGCGGCACCGGCCAGAACCTGCTCGCGCTGTCCTATCGCGTCGTCTACGCCGTGCTTGGAAGCTACATCGCGGCCCGCCTCGCACCACGCAACCCGATGCGACATGCGATGATTCTCGGCGCCGTCGGCCTCGTGCTGTCGACGCTCGGCGCCGCCGGCGGCATTGCTGCCGATATGGGCCCGATCTGGTTTCCGATTGCGCTGGTTTTGACAACGCTGCCATGCGCATGGCTTGGCGGATTCATTTACGAAGCAACCATGGAGGAAGATCGATGACAAACGTGGCCGGCAACGAGACTGCAGTCCGCGCGCATCTTGCCAAATGGCTGGAGGCGAGCCGTGCGATGGATATCGACGCCATCATGGCCTGTTACGTGCCGGGCGCCGTCTCCTACGATTGCCATTCGGCGTTCCAGTTTCGCGACCTCGTTTCGCATCGCAAGCATCTCGAAGCCTGCTTTCCGCATATGGTCGGGCCGATCACGCTCGAAATGCACGAACTCTCGGTCGCGGCGGACGATAATATCGCCTTCTGTCACGCCACCATGCGGTGCGGCTGCACCGGTACGAGTGGCCAGGAACATTGGTCATGGCTGCGCTCTACCGTCTGCATGAAGAAGATCGATGGCCGATGGCTGGTCGCGCATGACCATTGCTCGGCGCCGTTCGATCCGATGACAAGCCAGGCTATGCTCGATGCCGGACCGGAACAACTGAAGAAAGTGGCTTAACGAATCTTCCGCTCGTCCTCGCAAAACGGGGAGCCCTGCCTTAGCGTTACGCCGATTGATCGGAGATAGACTTCAAGGATGTCCAAATTTCGTGTCGACAGTTTCACGATATCGCTCGACGGCTATGGCGCCGGCGCCGATCAGAGCCTCGAAAATCCGCTGGGCGTCGGCGGAAACACGCTTCACGAATGGGCGCTTGCCACCCGCACTTTCCGAACGATGTTCGGACAGGAGGGCGGCACGACCGATATCGACGACGAGTTCGCAGCGCGCGGCTTTCGAAACATCGGGGCGTGGATCATGGGCCGCAATATGTTTGGACCCATCCGCGGAGATTGGCCGGACGATGTGTGGAAGGGATGGTGGGGTGACAATCCGGTGTATCACTGCCCCGTGTTCGTGCTTACGCATTATCCGCGGCCCGCGATCGTCATGGAGGGCGGCACCACCTTCCACTTCGTGACCGACGGCATTCACGCGGCGCTGAAATGCGCGACTGAAGCGGCAGCCGGCAAAGACATTCGAGTCGGCGGTGGCGTCTCCACCATTCAGCAATACTTGCATGCAGGGCTCATCGACGAGATGCATCTTGCCATCTCACCGGTCTTGCTTGGCAGCGGCGAACACTTTTTTGCTGGGATCGATCTCCCAAAGCTCGGATTTCGGCGCAGCGAACATGTCATCACACCGAACGCCACGCATGTCGTCCTAACCAAATAGAAGCGCATACGGCCCGATCAATCTAAAAGGGAGTGCAATGCTATGTCGCTCACGCTGTATTTCCATCCGCTGTCGTCGTTCTGCCAGAAGGTGCTGATCGCGCTTTACGAAAACGACACCAAATTTACCCCGCGCCTGATCGATTTAGGCAACGAGGCCGACCGCGCCGAATTGCTGAAGCTTTGGCCGATCGGCAAATTTCCCGTGCTGCGAGACGAGCAGCGCGGCGCCACTGTGCCGGAATCGAGCGTCATCATCGAATTCCTGCAGCTACATTTTCCCGGCCCCGTGCAACTGATCCCGGACAAGGAGCCGCTGGCCTCGCAGACGCGGTTCCGCGATCGCTTCTTCGATCTCTATCTCAACATGGAGATGCAGAAGGTCGTAGGCGACCGGCTCCGGCCCGCCGCAAAGCGCGATCCGCTCGGTGTCGAGCAGGCGAAAGCCAAGCTTCGCACCGCGTGCGACCTCGTCGAGAAATACATCGCCGGCAAGACCTGGATCATGGGCGACGTGTTCACGATGGCCGATTGCGCGGCGGCGCCTGCCCTGTTCTATGTCGACAAGGTCATGCCGCTTGCCGACACCCATAGGGTCGCCGCGGCCTATCTCGATCGGCTAAAGCAACGGCCGTCCTATGCGCGCGTGCTGAAGGAAGCAGAACCTTATTTCAATCTGTTCCCTAAAGAGGAAGCGGCGTAACACTCGACAGTGTGAATGCCCGGCAACAGTTACCGCGTCGGCACCGGCTTCTCGCCGCGATAGTCGTAGAAACCCCGCTGAGTCTTGCGGCCGAGCCAGCCGGCTTCGACATATTTCACCAGCAGCGGGCACGGCCGGTATTTCGAATCCGCGAGCCCCTCGTGCAACACCTGCATCACCGACAGGCAGGTATCGAGCCCGATGAAATCGGCAAGCTCGAGCGGCCCCATCGGATGATGCGCACCGAGTTTCATCGCGGTGTCGATCGCTTCCACCGTCCCGACGCCCTCATAAAGCGTGTAGACCGCTTCGTTGATCATCGGTAACAGGATGCGGTTGACGATGAAGGCCGGAAAATCTTCCGACACCGCAATGATCTTGTGCAGCTTGGTGATGAATTCCTTCGATGCCTCGAAGGTCTGATCGCCGGTCGCGATCCCGCGGATGATCTCCACGAGCTCCATCCGCGGCACCGGATTCATAAAATGGATGCCGATGAAGCGCTCCGGCCGGTCAGTCGCTGAAGCAAGCCGGGTGATCGAGAGCGAGGACGTGTTGGTCGCGAGGATCGCGTCCGGCTTCAGCGAGGGGCAAAGGTCAATGTAGATCTTGCGCTTGACGTCTTCTTTCTCGGTCGCCGACTCGATGACCAGGTCGGTATCGGAGAAGTCCGCCATCGATGCGGCGCCTTCGATGCGCTTCAGTGCAGCCTGCCGTTGTTCCTCGGTGATCGCCTTCTTGGAGACCTGGCGCGCCATGTTGCCGTTGATGGTGGCAAGCGCCTCCTTGATGCGATCCGCCGACACGTCGTGCAGCTTGACATCGAAACCGGCGAGCGCGCTGACATGCGCAATGCCGGAGCCCATCTGTCCCGCCCCGATCACGCCGACTTTCCGAATGCTTTGCGCCATGTGTTTCTCTGCCAAATCGCGCCGCTCTTTTACGCCGATCCGCTGCGACTTGCCACCAATTGCCTCATTAAACTTGTGAGAGCCTATCGTTTGAGCTTGCCGAGTTCTGCGTCGAGTTCAGGCAGCGCCTGATAAAGGTCGGCAACCAGGCCGTAATCGGCGACCTGGAAGATCGGCGCTTCCTCGTCCTTGTTGATGGCGACGATGACCTTGGAATCCTTCATCCCGGCGAGATGCTGGATTGCACCTGAAATACCGACGGCGATGTAGAGGTCCGGCGCCACAACCTTGCCGGTCTGCCCGACCTGCCAGTCATTCGGCGCATAGCCGGCATCGACCGCCGCGCGCGAGGCGCCCATCGCGGCACCAAGCTTGTCGGCGACCGGCTCGATATATTTGCCGAAATTCTCGCGGTTCTGCATCGCGCGCCCGCCCGAGATGATGATCTTGGCAGAGGTCAGTTCCGGGCGGTCGGACTTCGACAATTCCTCGCCGACGAAGCTCGAGATACCGGGATCGACTGCCGCAGCGACCGGCTCGACCGGGGCCGAACCGCCCTCGCCCGTCGCCTGAAAGGTCGAGGTGCGAACCGTGATCACCTTCTTTGCGTCGCTCGACTTCACCGTTTGCATCGCGTTGCCGGCGTAGATCGGGCGCACATAGGTGTCCGGCGCCTCAACCTTGATGATGTCGGAAATCTGCATCACGTCGAGAAGAGCCGCGACGCGCGGCATGAAATTCTTGCCGGTCGTGGTCGCGGGCGAAACGATCGCGTCATAATCCTTCGCGAGCGAGGTGACGAGTGCGGCCAGCGGTTCGGCGAGTTGGTGTTCATAAGTGTCGCCATCGGCGAGCAGCACTTTCTTGACACCATCGAGCTTGGCTGCGGAATCGGCGACCGCCTTGCAGCCCTTGCCCGCGACCAGCACATGCACGTCACCGCCGAGTTGCTTGGCGGCCGTGAGCGCCTTGGCCGTCGCGTCCTTCAGGTGCGCGTTGTCGTGTTCGGCAATCAGGAGCGTCGTCATCCCAGCACACCCGCCTCGTTCTTCAGCTTCTCGACCAATTCAGCCACTGTTTTCACCTTGACGCCGGCCTTGCGTCCGCCGGGCTCCACCGTCTTCAGCACCTCGAGCCTGGGCTTCACGTCGACGCCGAAATCAGCCGGTGTCTTGTCGTCGATCGGCTTCTTCTTCGCCTTCATGATGTTAGGCAGGCTCGCATAGCGCGGCTCGTTCAGCCGCAGGTCGGTGGTAACGATCGCGGGCCCCTTCAGCTTCACGGTCTGCAGTCCGCCATCGACCTCGCGTGTCACCGACACGTCTGTGCCATCGATCACCACCTTCGACGCGAAGGTGCCCTGCGGCCAGCCCAGCAGTGCCGCGAGCATCTGCCCGGTCTGGTTGGAATCGTCGTCGATCGCCTGCTTGCCCATGATCACAAGACCGGGCTGCTCGGCCTCGACGATGGCTTTCAGGATTTTCGCGATCGCCAGCGGCTCCGGCATAGCGTCGACCTTGACCAGAATGCCGCGGTCGGCACCCATAGCGAGCGCGGTGCGGATCGTCTCGGAAGCCTGAGCCGGCCCGATCGAAATCGCGACGATTTCAGTCGCCTTGCCGGCCTCTTTCAGCCGGATCGCCTCTTCCACGGCAATCTCGTCGAACGGATTCATGGACATTTTGACGTTGGCGAGTTCGACGCCGGAGCCGTCGGATTTCACCCTTACTTTGACGTTGTAGTCGATAACCCGTTTAACGGGCACGAGAATCTTCATAATCCCCACCCTTCGCAGATGCGAAATCGCCGCTAACTAAGAGTGGGAAGGCATGGGTGTCAATTCCGGGCCGTGCGGACGTGGTCTGCGGCCCGATCGAGGACAGGCCTCAGCGGTTCTGCCCGGGCTGCCAGAGGATGTCCTTGGCGCCCTTCTCGTTGGCGTGGCGGCCGGCGACGAACAGGAAATCCGACAGCCGGTTGACGTACTGGATAGCCTCCGGCGTCACTTCCTCGCCGGGCTGATCGCGCAATTCGATCATCAGCCGCTCGGCGCGCCTGCAAATGGTGCGGGCGAGATGCAGGTAGGACGCGGCGGGAGTGCCGCCCGGCAGGATGAACGAGCGCAGCGGCGCCAGATCGTCGTTCAGCGCATCGATCTGCTGTTCGATCCATTCCACCTGCTTGCCGGTGACATTGAGCTTGGCGCCGCCCGGCCCCTTGCCCTTGCTGCCATCGAGGATGCAGAGGTCGGCCTCGACATCGAAAATGTCGTTCTGGATGCGAAGGAGCATCGCGTCGAGCAACGGGTCGTCGCCGGTATGCAGACGCACGATACCGAGCGCGGCATTGACCTCGTCGAGGGTGCCATAGGCCGCGACCCGCAAATCGTATTTCTTGCGCCGCTCGCCGGAGCCGAGCGAGGTCGTGCCGTCATCGCCCGACCGGGTGTAGATGCGGTTCAGGATCACCATGACGTCACCGCCCCATCATCCAGATCGCAAGCATGATGATCACAAGCGCGACGAATTGCAAAAGCACACGCAGCCGCATCAGCTTCTGCGAGACATGAGGCGAGCCGCCGCGCATCATGTTGACGAGGCCGAATACCAGCACAACAAAGACCGCCGCGATCGCAAACGGAACCAGGCTATAGAAGGGATTGGACATTGACGCTATTTAGCACTCGACCCGCAACGAAACCACTGGCGCGCGATCACGCTGCCAGATGCTTCTCGATCTCGTAGACCGGCAGCTTGACATAGTCCTTCTGAACTTCGGCCCGCACAGCTTGTTTCAGACCATGCGTATACGCAGCCCGCAGAACCCCGAGCGCGCGCGGCGGAGCCACGATGATGATTGCCTTGACCTGCCCGGCGTGCAACGCGGCGTCGAGCTTCGTCACTATCGAGCGCAAAAACGCCTCTTCTTCTTGGGTATGGTAGTCGGTCTGCTCGACCGAAGAACGACCATGTCCGACCGACGAGTGCGAGCGGCCGGGCGCATCGGAGCCAAGCTGGCTAGTCGGCAACGCCTTGTGCTCGAACGCTTCGCGCGTCTTGAGATTGGGAAATTTGGCGTCGCCGGCATTTTCAAGAAACAACGCCTTGCTGCCGTCGCACACGACGACCCATTCGCCCTGCTCAATCTTCACATGCTTGGTCGAACTCATCGAAACTCCTCCTGGCGAACGGTCAAGGCATCAATATAGATTATGTTCGCGTTGCGGAAGGTCAACGCTCCACCGCGGATCGGTTGCCCAAGGGGAAAGGCGTCTGCCGGAGGCGGCGTCGGGGAAAACGCTGAAGTCAAATCCGACCTGTCGGACCGGCCGCATGCCGCCTCGTCTTCAATAATAGCTGACCGTAATACTGGTATTGTTCATCCCGTGACGGCTCACCAATCCGAACAGCGTCCTCGCGTTCTGCGGACCGAGCCGGATGCAACCGTGAGACGCGGGCCGGCCGAGATTGCGAACCTCCGACGTCCCGTGAATTGCGATACCGTGATAAAAGAAAATCGAATGTGGCATCGGCGCCCAATTGTATCGGCTCGACCGATGAAATGGACGCAGCGATTGCGGTCGGTAGGTCCCGGCAGGTGTGCCGTATCCTTCCTTTCCCGTTGAAATCGCCCATGTTGCATAGGGCGCCCCGTCGACCGTCACATTCATGCTCTGGCTGGCGAGGCTGATCTTAACCTGGACGGCGGCCGTCGCTTCGCTCGTCGCCGCGCCGCCCAACGCAATCAGTATCAAAAAAACAAAAATAAAAAGACGCATTGCCATCGTCTCCCCCGAGATCGTCAGCCAAAAGCGCAGACAACCGGCAAAGCTTAATTCGGCCGTCCTGCAGTTCAAAGCGGAGATATTGGCGCGTCTGTCATTACACAGCGGGCGCTAGTTGCTTCCGTCCAGCAGCCGCTTTGCGATGACCTGCGCCTGGATTTCGGCCGCACCCTCGAAAATGTTGAGGATGCGGGCATCGCACAGGATGCGCGAGGCTGGAAATTCCAGCGCAAAACCGTTGCCGCCGTGGATCTGCACCGCGTTGTCGGCCGCGGCCCAGGCGACGCGCGCCGCCAGCAGCTTCGCCATGCCAGCTTCCAGGTCGCAGCGCCGTCCGGAATCCTTCTGACGCGCGGCATAATAGGTAAGCTGGCGCGCGATCAGGATTTCTGTTGCCATCATCGCAAGTTTATCGGAGACGCGCGGGAATTCGATGATCGGGCGGCCGAATTGCGAGCGTTGCTGTGCATAGGCGAGCCCCTGATCCATGGCGGCTTGCGCGACGCCGATGGCCCTCGCCGCGGTCTGGATGCGCGCCGCCTCGAACGTCTGCATCAATTGCTTGAAGCCCGCGCCCTCGATCCCGCCGAGCAGATTCTCGGTCTTCACCTCGAAACCATCGAAGGCGATCTCGTATTCCTTCATGCCGCGATAGCCGAGCACCTCGATTTCGGTGCCGGACATACCGGGCGCGGGAAACGGATTGCCGTCGTCGCCGCGCGGCTTTTCGGCAAGCAGCATGGAGAGGCCGCGATAACCGCTCTGCTTCGGATCGGTGCGCACCAGAAGCGTCATCAGGTCGGCGCGCACCGGATGGGTGATCCAGGTCTTGTTGCCATAGACCTTGTAGACATTGCCGTCGCGTACCGCCCGCGTTTTCAGCGAAGCCAGGTCCGATCCGGTATTGGGCTCGGTGAATACCGCCGTCGGCAGGATTTCACCGGAGGCAATCAGCGGCAGCCATTTGCGTTTCTGCTCCTCGGTGCCGCTGCCGAGAATAAGCTCTGCCGCGATTTCCGATCGGGTACCGAGCGAGCCCACACCAATATAGCCGCGCGACAATTCCTCCGACACCACGCACATGGATTCCTTGCCGAGGCCCATGCCGCCGAATTCCTCCGGCAACGTCAACCCGAACACGCCGAGATCCGACATCTGCGAAATCACGTCGAGCGGGATATACTCGTTTTTCAAATGCCATTGCTGGGCGTAGGGCGCGACCTCGCTTGCGGAGAACTTGCGCATCTCCTCGCGGATCGCTTCCAGCGTCTCGTCGAGGCCGGCATTGCCGTAAGTCGGTTCGGTGTGATGATTGATGATCTCGACCAGCCGCGCGCGCCGCGCGGCGGTGTTGCCGCTCTCGATCAGAAATTCGCACGCTGGCGTAACTCGTCCGGAGACGTCGGCGGTCGATAGGCCGAGATCGGAGAGCCGCAGGATTTCGCCCTGGCTCATCGGGATGCCGCCGAGGATCTGCGCCAGATATTCGCCGAAGCCGATACGGACCTCGAGTTCCTCGATCTCGCCGAACTTGCCCTCGGCCTGCATCCGTATCGCGTAAGCGAGCAATTGCCGCAGTGCTTCGACATAAGTTGCAAGCCAGGAAAGGCCGTGGGTCGCGCGCTGCTCGCGATCGAACAATCGCCCGAGCGTGTCGCCATCGACCGCCACGCGCTTTCGCACCTGGATGGTGGCGTCCGACAGAAGCGTCTCCGCAACGCCGACGGCCTCCTGAGCGCGCGGGATGAACAGGTCAGATGCTTCGGACCGTTGCGGCGCGGCTGGCATCGGAAAACCCCATAGGTACGGGTGGAGGACTGCGGGTGCGGCGAGCAGAGTAATGGTGCAGCGCACAAAAGCAACAGCCTGTTGGTTACTCTAAAATTAACCTTCTCGAGGTCTCCTGCCGGCCTTCCGTAATTTACAATAAAACCATGTATATTTATTGCGGGTCGAGGATTTCAACCCACGGAACTTTCGCGTGCCGAGAATGGCGGCCCTTCAGGGTGTGAGACCGCGACACCAGCCGCGTCTCGCGAAGTCAATCGAACCGACGACATGATCACCGGAAAGGGCCTTTGATTCGACGAGGCGATCAGGACGATGGGCAGATGCGTGTCGGTGTGAGTTCTCGTTTCCGGCCGATCACGTCGCAATAGCAAAGCTCGAACAGGCCAATGCGATCGCTCGACCGAATTCGCGCCATGTCCCAATTCAGGTGTAAACCGCCACGAACGGCAAGCCCGCCATGTGCGCCCTTGAGCCATCGGAATGTTTCCCTTATCTCGCGGTGACGGGTTCGGCGCCGCGGGGAAAACCGGTTTGCTCCTGTTGAAGAAAATATGGCGCGTCGGTCTCGATGCCTTCTGGCAGTTCAACGCCGACGATGGCTGGGCGATCGCGAGCCATATCGCGCTCTCGAGCCTAATGGCGATGTTCCCGTTCTTTCTCGTATTGACGGCACTCGCTGGCATGATCGGGTCGCAATATCTGGCCGACGAAGCCGCCAACCTCGTGCTCGAAGCCTGGCCGGAAGAAGTGTCCGGCCCGATCTCGCGCGAAATTCATAACGTGCTGGTCGGCGCACATGGCCAGGTGCTGACGGTCGGAGTTGTGCTCGCCTTGTATTTCGCATCGAGCGGAGTCGAGAGCCTGCGCATCGGGCTCAACCGCGCTTATACCGTAGTCGAAACGCGGCCTTGGTGGCTTCTGCGTATCGAATCGATCGGCTATGTCGTGCTGGCCGCGGTCGGTTTGCTGGCGCTGTCTTTTCTGGTGGTGCTGGCACCGCTGATCTGGGCCACCCTGCTCCGCCGGTTCCCCGCAATCGAGCCGTTCGGTGAAATCGTGACCTTCGTGCGGCTTGCAACCGCGAGCGTACTTTTGATTGTGCCGCTCTTCGTGGTCCACAAATGGCTGCCGGCCGGCAAGCGAAAGTTTCGCGAGATCATTCCCGGCATTCTCGCGACGCTCGCGTTGTGGCTGATCGCGGGTATCACCTTCGGCCGCTATCTCGCGGATTTCGCCTTCACCTATTCGGTCTATTATGCCGGCCTCGCCTCGCCGATGATCGCGCTGGTATTTCTATATTTCACCGCCTCGATTTTCATCTATGGCGGCGAACTGAATGCGATCATCGCCAAGGTGCGCGCGGAGAACGCATCCGCAGGCGCGGTGTGAGCGACATCAACTGCTCACCGCCTCCACCGTATCTTCCAGATTGCGTAATCCCGTACGCGGCGCGCTCACCAGCACCGCCATGTTGCCGGGCTTGTGCTCGTTCTTCCACATGAGATGGTGCGCAGCCGGTATCTTGTCCCACGGGAACACCTCGCCCATGCACGGATCGATCCTGCGGTCGATCACGAACTGATTGGCCGAGCTTGCCTGCTTCAAATGGGCGAAATGCGAGCCCTGAATGCGCTTCTGCCGCATCCACACATAACGAGCATCGAATGTGATGTTGAAGCCAGAAGTGCCTGCACAGAACACAACCATGCCACCGCGCTTCACCACCAGACAAGACACTGGAAAGGTTGACTCGCCCGGATGCTCGAACACGATATCGACGTCGCGCTTGCCGGTAATGTCCCAGATCGCCTTGCCGAACTTTCGTGCCTCGCGTACCCAGTCGTTATATTCCGGCGTATTCACCGTCGGCATCTGGCCCCAGCACTTGAAATCCTTGCGGTTGATCACTCCCTTGGCGCCGAGCCCGAGCACATAGTCGCGCTTGGATTCGTCCGAGATCACACCGATGGCATTGGCGCCGGACGCCGCGCAAAGCTGCACGCCGAACACGCCAAGTCCGCCCGAGCCGCCCCAGACCAGTACGTTATCACCCGGCTTGAGCGTATGCGGCGCATGGCCGAACAGCATGCGATAGGCGGTGGCGAGGGTGAGCGTGTAGCAGGCCGCCTCTTCCCAGGAGAGATGCGAGGGCTTGGGCATCAGCTGGCGCGACTGCACGCGACAGAATTGACCGAACGAGCCATCCGGCGTCTCGTAGCCCCAGATGCGCTGAGAGGGCGACAATAGCGGATCGCCACCATTGCATTCTTCGTCGTCGCCATCGTCCTGATTGCAATGAACGATGACTTCGTCGCCGACCTTCCAGCGCTTCACCTTGGAACCGACCGCCCAGATCACGCCGGACGCATCCGATCCCGCGACATGGAACGGATGCTTGTGAACATTGAAGGGTGAAATCGGCTGCCCAAGACCGGCCCAGACGCCGTTGTAATTGACGCCCGCCGCCATCACGAGCACCAGCACGTCGTTTTCACCAATCGGCCAGGTCGGCACTACCTCGATCTGCATCGAGTCCAGTGGCGGGCCGTGCCGATCCTGCCGGATTGCCCATGCGTGCATTTTGTCGGGTACATGCCCGAGCGGCGGTATCTCGCCGACGGAGTACAGGTCCTTGACCATCTGAAGCTTCGGGGCGGCTGTCATTGCACGGGCCTCCGGCGAGGAATGAAGTTTGACGATTGTGCAACAGCCGATATTGCACTGCAACAGGAAGTGGTTGTACGCTTAAGCTTGGGATGACTGGTGTGGGAGCCACTGACTTCCGGTTCCAGTCGGGGTACAATGCCCTTGCTGCAGTGCAAAAGCCGCGGGGGCGGGGCTAGGGCAGCGGTCCCCCGCGCATGTCGGGGAGAGAATTCATGACAATCGAAAGCCTTATCGTATGGCTGATCGTAGGTGGCGTGGCGGGCTGGCTCGCCGGTCTGGTCGTCAAGGGCTACGGCTTCGGCCTGATCGGAAACATTGTGGTCGGCATTGTCGGCGCCTTCATCGCCGGCTGGCTATTGCCACGACTCGGCATCGTGATCGGCGGCGGCATCATTGCCTCGATCATCAATGCATTGATCGGCGCGATCATCCTTCTGGTGATTATCGGCTTCTTCAAGCGTTAGGGTGACGCTTCGCGGAGATTGAATGGGCGACAGCAAGGACGACAAACCGAAACGGGACAAGCCCTGGATCTTCCGGACCTATGCCGGGCATTCGACCGCAGAAAAGTCGAATGCCCTGTACCGGCAGAACCTCTCCAAAGGCCAGACCGGGCTGTCCATCGCCTTCGATCTCCCGACCCAGACCGGCTACGATTCCGATCACCCGCTCGCCGCGGGCGAAGTGGGAAAGGTCGGCGTGCCCGTTTCTCATCTCGGCGACATGCGGAACCTGCTCAAGGATATTCCGCTCGCCGAGATGAACACTTCTATGACGATTAACGCGCCGGCAGCGTGGATGCTGTCGCTCTATATCGCCGTTGCCGACGAGACCGGCGCGCCACGCACGTCGCTCACCGGCACGACGCAGAACGACATCATCAAGGAATATCTCTCGCGCGGCACCTACGTATTTCCGCCCGGTCCTTCCATGCGTCTGATCAAGGATACGATCCTGTTCACGACCAAGGAAATGCCGAAGTGGAATCCGATGAATGTCTGCTCCTACCATCTGCAGGAAGCCGGCGCGACGCCGGTGCAGGAACTCGCTTATGCGCTCGCGACCGCGATCGCGATCCTCGACATGGTCAAGAAATCCGGCGAGGTGCCGGAAGGCCAGATGGGCGAGGTGGTCGGCCGCATCTCGTTCTTCGTCAATGCCGGCATGCGCTTCATCACCGAGATGTGCAAGATGCGCGCCTTCGTCGACATGTGGGACGAGATCACCGCGCAGCGTTACGGCATCAACGATCCGAAGCAGCGGCTGTTTCGCTATGGCGTGCAAGTCAATTCGCTCGGCCTTACCGAGCCGCAACCGGAAAACAACGTCTATCGCATCTTCCTTGAAATGCTGGCGGTGACGCTGTCGAAGAAGGCGCGAGCGCGCGCGGTGCAGCTTCCGGCATGGAACGAGGCGCTCGGCCTGCCGCGGCCTTTCGATCAGCAATGGTCGCTGCGCGCGCAGCAGATTCTCGCCTATGAATCGGACCTGCTTGAATACGGCGACATTTTCGACGGCTCGACCGAAATCGCGAAAAAAGTCGAGGAGCTGAAGCGGCTTGCAAAGGAAGAGCTTGCAACCATCGACCGTCTCGGCGGCGCAGTGGCCGCGGTCGAGATGGGCTACATGAAGCAGCAGCTGGTCGAGAGCAACACCCGACGGCTGGAATCGATCGAGACGAGCGACAGTGTCGTCGTCGGCGTGAACAAGTTCGTCGAAAGCGAACCCTCGCCGCTCACCGGCGGCATTGACGCGATCATGACGGTTTCGCACGAGGTGGAAGCCGAACAGATTGCGCGGCTAAATGCATGGCGTAGCTCACGCGACGCCAAGGCCGTAGACGCGGCGTTGAAAGAATTGCGCCGTGTCGCGATGGACGGCAGCAACGTCATGCCGGCCTCGATTGCCTGCGCCAAGGCTGGCGTCACCACCGGCGAATGGGGCGCGGTGTTCCGCGAGGTATTCGGCGAATATCGCGCACCCACCGGCGTGCCGAAATCTGCGCGCCAGGTTGGCGGCGGCGATCTCGAACCGGTCCGCGCCGAGGTCGAGCGCGTCTCACACAAGCTCGGCCGACGCATGAAATTTTTGGTCGGCAAGCCCGGCCTAGATGGCCATTCCAACGGCGCCGAGCAGATCGCGGTGCGGGCGCGCGACGTCGGCATGGACGTGATCTATGCCGGCATTCGCTTTACTCCCGCCGAACTCGTCAAGACGGCAAAAGATGAGGGCGTCGATGTGATCGGGCTGTCGATCCTTTCCGGCAGTCATGTGCCGCTGGTCCGCGACGTAGTCGATCGGATGCGCGCGGAAGGCCTTAAGGACGTGCCGATCGTGGTCGGCGGCATCGTGCCGCCCGAGGACGAAGTGACGCTAAAGAAAGCCGGCGTGGCCGCCGTCTACACACCGAAGGACTTCCAGATCAACCAGATCATGTCGGATGTGGTGCGGATCGTGGAAGCAGCGAACGACAAGGTTGTCGCTTAAGTTCGTATCCGTTGAAGCGCCTCCGCCAGCGCCTTGGAACTGATCGGCTTGACGAGATAGTCGCTCATGCCGGCTCCTCGAGCCCGCCTCTCATCGTCGAGCGATGACAGAGCCGAGATGCCAATCACCGGAATTGCTGCGGCGCCCGGCAGCGCGTGGATGCGTCGTGTCGCTTCCAGTCCATCCACGTCGGGCAAGGTCACGTCCATCAGCACGAGATCATAGCCGCCACGCGCGACGGCATTGACCGCGGCTTCACCCGAGCCTGCAAAATCAACTCTGTGGCCAAGTTCGGTCAGGATCGCGCTCAGGACCACGCGCCCGAACGGGTTGTCTTCGGCGCAGAGAATGCGAAGCGCGTTTGCGGACGACATATCCCGCACTTTGCCGCCACGGGACAACATGGTAGCCGGTACATGGCTCACCAGAGCTGTCAGCGTGAAGGTCGAGCCCTGCCCCTTCTTGCTCGCAACGGCAAGATCGCCGCCCATGGCTTTCGCGAGACGCTTCACCAGCACAAGGCCGAGGCCCGTACCGCCGAACTTGCGCGACACATCCGCGCTCGCCTGCGCGAACGGCCGGAACAGTTTGCGTATCTCGGCCTGCGTGAGACCGATGCCGCTATCGGTCACGGCGAAGGCGAGCTTCAGCCGGTTCCGAGACGATGGCGCTGCGGTGACGTCAAGACTGACGCGACCGCGCGCCGTGAACTTGATGGCGTTGTCGATCAGGTTTTCGAGCGCCGCGCGCAACCGCACCTGGTCGCCGATCGCATTCGTCGGCACGTCACCCGCGATCGAAACTTCGGCTGAAAGACCATTGGTGCCGGCGCGCGCCGATAGCGAGGCTGAGACAGATTCAGCGAGCCTGCGCGGTGAGAATACTTCGCGCCGGATAGCAAGCCCCGCCGCACCGGCCTTCACCGCATCCAGAACAAGCGATGTCGATTGCGCGAGATGCTCGGCCGCGTTCTTGATCGCCTTGGCCCAGCCGCGTTCGCGCTCTGGCAGGTCGGAAGCCGCGAGCAACTCCGCAAGCGCCAGGATGCCTGTCAGCGGCGTCCGGATATCGTGGGCGAGCGCGGCCAGTGCAGTCTCGCCGGACGGACGGCGCTTAGCGGCACGCGCCGGGCGGCGCGCCGCCTTGCCTGCGCGCTTTGCGGTTTTCCGCTTTGGTCCGCCCCGCCCCATGATTCGAAGCAAATCACGCCGCGCACCCCTTGGACAGCCATTCACCGTGGCGGGATGCCGACCATTTTGCGGATTTGTTCGGGTGTGACGCCATCCGCCCGTACAGCGCGAAGCGCGGTCGCCTGTGTCGATTTCGACAGCTTGCGTCCGTCAGCGTCGAGGACCAGCCGGTGATGGCGATAGTCCGGCTGCGGCAGATCGAGCAGCGTCTGCAACAGCCGGTGCACGCTGGTCGACCAGAACAGGTCCTGCCCGCGCACCACTTGCGTCACGCCTTGCAGGGCGTCATCGACGACCACCGACAGGTGATAGCTCGTCGGCACGTCCTTGCGTGCGAGGATCACATCGCCCCAGGCTTGCGGTCGCGCATCGACCACGCCGCTCTCGCCGGAGGGTCCAACACCCGCCTCCCGCCAGCGTAACGCGCCGGTGCGCGCGACGGCCGCTGCCATGTCGAGCCGCAGCGCGTAGACCTCGCCGGCCTGCAGGCGCGCCCTGCGTTCTGCATCCGGCATCGCATCACGGCCACCGGGATACAGCGGCGCGCCGTCGGGATCGCGCGGCCAGGTAGACTCATCGCCTTGCGCGTCGATCATGCGCGCCGCTTCGCGGCGGCTCTCGAAAGTCGCATAGACGACATCCATCGCCTGCAGCCGCGAAAGCGCATCACGATACGCATTGAAATGCTCCGATTGCCGCCGAACCGGTTTTTCCCATTCGATGCCAAGCCACGCGAGATCGTCAAAAATCGCCTGCTCGAATTGCGGCCGGCAACGCGCGATATCGATATCCTCGATCCGCAAAAGCAGGTGCCCCTTGGTCTCACGCGCGATATCCGCATTGAGCAGCGCAGATAGCGCATGACCAAGGTGCAGATAGCCGTTTGGTGACGGGGCAAAGCGGAAAACGGGTGGACTCATGTCATCTAACTCGTCACCCCGATTTGACTTCGGGCTCCATCTTGAACGCACCACCGTTGAATGGTTGATAGTTGCCCGGGTCAAGCCCGGGCAAGATGACAGAGAGAATGACTCAATTCCTCCACACTCAATCCGACCTCGCCGACGCAATGACGCGGCTCGTCACCACTGATCCGCGGCTCGCGCCGGTGCTCGACAAGGCCGGTCACCCGGACCTCCGGCGCGGCGAAGCGGGTTTCCCGGGCCTCGCGCGCATCATCTGTGGCCAGCAATTGTCGACCGCGAGCGCGCGGGCCATCTGGGGCCGCTTGCAGCAGGCCTTTGACCCCTTCCATCACGACACGCTGCGCCGCGCGCGCGCTGACAAGCTCGGCCGGCTGGGCCTGTCGGCGGCCAAGATCAAGTCGATCAAGGCGATCGCCGTTTCCATAGCGAAAGGCGAACTCAATCTCGACGCGGTGGCGAACAGCGAAGCCGATATCGCACATCAGGCGCTGGTTGCGATGCATGGTATCGGGCCTTGGACCGCCGATATTTATTTGCTGTTCTGCCTCGGCCATGCCGATGCCTGGCCGGCCGGCGACCTCGCATTGCAGGAATCCGCCCGCATCGCCTTCCATCTCAAGGCGCGCCCGACCCAAAAGGAAATGATTGCACTCGCAGACCAGTGGCGGCCTTATCGCGGCGTAGCGGCGCATCTGCTCTGGGCCTATTATCACGCGGTGAAGCGGCGCGATGGCGCGGTCATGCAGGCGAAACCTGATTCGAAGCCGCCGCTCGCAAAGCCCAAAACGAAACCCAAGGCCGCAAAGCCGGCCACACCAAAGAAAGTGAAACGGAATGGCCGGACTAAGCGGACCAAGCCTTGAGCCGAAATCCGGCAAGACCAAGCGACTGGTGGTTTTCCTTCACGGCTATGGCGCCGATGGCAACGACCTGATCGACATTGGCCGCGCCTGGCAGCCGATCCTTCCCGATACCGCCTTCGTTTCCCCACACGCGCCGGAGTCCTGTGGGCAGGCGCCGGTCGGACGACAATGGTTCGGGCTTACGTTTCGCGATCCGGACGAGCGTTGGGTCGGCGTGAACAAGGCCGCGCCCATGCTCAATGAATTCCTCGACACCGAGCTGACGCGCCGGCAATTGCCGCCGGATGCGCTGGCGCTCGTTGGCTTCAGCCAGGGCACCATGATGTCACTGCATGCAGGCTTGCGCCGCCCGATCGCGCCGAAGGCCATCGTCGGCTATTCTGGCATGTTCATCATGCCGAATGACGGGCCGCCGGAGACGGTCGAAAAGGAGATTGCGTCACGCCCGCCGGTGCTCCTGATCCACGGGGACAGCGACGAACTGATCCCGGTGCAGGCGCTGTTTCACGCCTCGTCCTCGTTGCAGGCGCTGGATGTACCGGTCGAATGGCATATTTCACAGGGAGTCGGCCACGGCATCGACCAGGAGGGCCTGCGCCATGGCGGCGAGTTTCTGGCGCGGCGATTCGGCGTCTGACAGCCATAAAGGCGGGATAAAGGCGGTCCCTGCGCATGTGCGGTAACGTCAAGCCCCGCCTTCACATTCTCGTCACGCTACCCTATACATTAGGGACTCAATTTCCGGTGCTTTGAAAGGAGCGCCATCGCTTGAACGCCCATGTTTCGCCTAGCGGGTTCCCGGCGCTGGTTCTAAACGCCGATTTCCGACCGCTGAGCTATTACCCGCTGTCGCTGTGGTCCTGGCAGGACGCGATCAAGGCGGTTTTTTTGGAGCGCGTGAACATCGTCGCCAATTATGAGCGGGCGGTGCGCTCCCCCAGCTTCGAGATGAAGCTGCCGAGCGTGGTGTCGCTCAAGACCTACGTTAAGCCCTCGACCCATCCGGCCTTCACGCGGTTCAACGTTTTCCTCCGCGACAAATTCAATTGCCAGTATTGCGGCGCCGATGACGACCTGACTTTCGATCACCTGGTCCCGCGTTCGCGCGGCGGGCAAACCACGTGGGGCAATGTCGTTGCCGCCTGTTCGCCCTGCAATCTGCGCAAGGGTAACCTGACGATGGCGGAAGCCCACATGTTTCCGTCACAAATGCCGTTTCAGCCGAGCGTGCAGCATTTGCATCGAAACGGCCGGCTGTTTCCGCCGAACTACCTGCACGACAGCTGGATGGACTATCTCTACTGGGACACCGAACTGGAGCCTTGATCGCGCTCCGCAGCGTGACGGATCAAAGGCCGGACAAGCGGTTAGACGATCTTCTCTGGCGCTGGCAGCGTGCGATAGGCGGCCCGTGCGCCCCAGGCTGCGATCAGCGACAGCACGAGCGATATGATCGCGTTGTAGCCAGCGAGCGAGATGCCGAGAAAGCTCCACGGGATTTCGTCGCAGCGCACGACGCGGATCGACTTTATCTTGTCGAGCAGACCGCCGGCAGTGCCGAGATCGGAAAGCGAGCCCGAGCAATCCTGCGGACCGGGCCAGAATTTCCATTCGACACCGGCGTGATAGGCGCCGAGCCCGGCATTCCACAACATGCCGAACGCGATCACCGCGAGCGCCGCCACTAGCACCTTGCGCGAGGCGCCGAAGGACAGCCCGAGCAGTACCAGCGCCGCCAGGGGAATCGCGAAATAATAGGCGTAGCGCTGTTCGAGACAGAGCGGACATGGCGGCAAGCCGATCACGAGCTGGAAGAACCAGGCTCCACCGATGGTCGCAAGCCCGAGAAGCAGCACGAGCGTGGCGGCGAGCTTCGCGGGCTCGTCCCGCTTCATGCGCTCGAACGCCGCTATGAAATCGGTCATGACTATGCTGTCCGCTCCGATAACCCCGGTCGGCATTCACGAGAAAGATGTGGCGGCGTCAAGACACAGGCGCGCGAGCGGGCGAAGTGTCGCGACGGACCTGGAATGCACCTGCGAGATTCGCCCCCGCAAGATTCCCGCTTGATCGCGCGCAACGATCCCCTTATGTCTGCCGCCGGGATGGCGGCAGCGCCCCTCCCCGCGCCCGAAGACGTTTATCGCGGCGTTGCCCCTGTGGCGGAACTGGTAGACGCGCCTGACTCAAAATCAGGTGGCCGCAAGGTCGTGCTGGTTCGATTCCGGCCAGGGGCACCAAAGTTTGGTCCAAGGGCGTCCGAGGACGTCCAGTCATCTAAGCAAAATCCTTATAATTCAATCGGTTTGGTCCGTAACGGGCCAAGGTGGTCCGGTGACATCCGGCCGATTTGTTGGTATTTGTGTTGGTACTTTGCATCATTGCACGGGCCCTTGCGAGCCGATACCAACATGCCGCTGACCGACACCAAAGTACGGGCCGCCAAGCCTGGCCATCGTCCGCAGAAGCTGTCTGATGGTGGCGGACTGCATGTGCTTGTGTCGCCTGGTGGCGGAAAATTGTGGCGTCTGGCTTATCGTCACGCCGGCAAGCAAAAGACGTTAGCGCTTGGCATTTATCCGGCGGTGTCCTTGGCAGCGGCGCGCTCAAGACGCGACGAGGCGAAGCGACTGCTGGCGGATGGCGACGATCCGTCGGCGGCGCGCAAAGTCGAAAAGCAGATGGCCAAAACGGCAGCCGCCAACAGCTTCCGGGTGGTCGCCGATGAATTGCTGGCCAAGCTGGAGCGCGAGGGACGTGCACCGGCTACGCTTGCGAAGAAAGCTTGGTTGCTCGCCTTCGCTTATCCGGCTTTTGGCTCGCGTCCGGTCAGCGAGATCACGGCACTGGACTTGCTGACGCTGGCCCGGCAGATCGAGGCGCGCGGCACATACGAGACCGCGAGTCGGTTGCGCTCGACCTGCGGGATGGTGTTTCGCTATGCGATTGCGACCGGCCGGGCCGATCGCGATCCCTCCGCCGATCTGCGCGGCGCACTGACCGCTCACCCAGTGAGCCATCGCGCTGCGATTATCGAACCCACAAAGATCGGAGCGTTGCTGCGAACCATTGAAGGCTTCGAGGGCCAGCCTACCACCAAGGCCGCGCTTGCACTCGCGCCGCATGTCTTTGTGCGGCCGGGAGAGTTGCGCAATGCAGAGTGGGTGGAGTTCGATCTGATGAAGGCGGTGTGGAGTATACCCGCAGCCAAGATGAAGATGCGCCGGCCTCATCGTGTGCCGTTGTCGCGGCAGTCTCTGGCGATTTTCAGAAAATCTTCAGCCGATCACCAGCAATGGCCGGTGGCTGTTTCCGTCGGTGCGCACGCTGGCGCGTCCGATCTCCGAGAACACGCTCAATGCGGCGTTGCGGCGGCTTGGCTATGGCACCGACGAGATGACGACGCATGGTTTCCGGGCCATGGCAGCGACGCGCCTCAACGAAATGGGCCGCTGGAATCCTGATGCGATCGAGCGGCAACTTGCCCATCAGGAGGCCAATGTCATACGCCGGGCTTACACGCACGGTGCCGAATACTGGGCCGAGCGTGTCGAGATGATGCGGGTGTGGTCCGATTATCTTGATGGTTTGCGCAGCGGGAGTAAACGCTGCCACGACTGATGCGTAGAACCTCCGCTTGCTTTGTTTATCGGCAGATCGTGCGCACGGTCAACGAAGCGGCCGTCGCGCAGGTCGCGCCGGAACTGTTGACGGAACAGCACCTCAACATCGGGCTCGTCATCAACCACGAGAATGAGCGGTTTCAAGCGCGTCCTCCTGTTTTAGCGATAGTGGCAGCCCCGCGCGGAAGAATGATCCTGAATTCCGTGTATTCCCCGGGCCGCGTATCGACCTCGATAGACCCAGCATGTTGCTTGACGATGATATCGTGACTTAATGACAGCCCAAGGCCCGTCCCTTCGCCGGCCGGCTTGGTTGTGAAGAACGGGTTGAACATCTTTTCCTTCACGTCGGGTGGAATGCCGGTGCCGTTGTCGCGGATCCTGATTTCGACACTGTCACCGAGGCTCTTGGTCGCTGCAGCGAGCGTGGGCTCATAGCCGCCATCTGTATTTTCCTTGCGTTTGGTTGCGGCGTAGAAACCGTTCGAGATCAGATTGAGCAATGCCCGTGTGATCTCTTGCGGGAAACAGGTCGACCTCACCGGCTGCCGGGTCCAGGGACCGTTCCAAGGTGATATTGAAGCCCTCCTTTTCGGCCCGCGCTCCGTGATAGGCGAGGTTGAGGCTCTCTTCGACTAGGTGATTGATATCTACCGGTCGGTGCTCCCCAGAGCCCGTACGTGAGTGCAACAGCATGTTCTTGACTATGGAGTCGGCCCGTTTGCCATGCTGCACGACCTTGTCGAGGTTGCCTTGCAGCATATCGGCAATTTCGTTGATCTCGGCGCGCAGCTTGTTGTCCAAGTGCGCTCCGGAAAGGGATACGCGCAATTCGTCAATGAGCTCGACCGAGACGGCCGAGAAATTGTTGACGAAATTGAGCGGGTTCTTGATCTCGTGCGCGATGCCGGCAGTCAGTTGACCGAGCGAGGCGAGCTTCTCGGTCTGCACCAGGCGGTCCTGCGCGGCGCGCAGATCTTCCAGCGAGGCGCCAAGCTCGCGCGTGCGCGCCTGCACGCTGTCGAACAGGCGCACGTTCTCGATCGCAATCGCAGCCTGGTCAGCGAAGGTCGACGCAGCTCGATCTGCTTGTCGGTGAACGGCACGCGGAGGCGCGTAAGCACCAAGCACGCCGGTTGGCGCACCCTCGCGCAGCATCGGGACGGCGAGCACCGTGCGGAAATCGCCCAATCTCTGTCCTTCCATGCAAGGTGTATTCGGGATCGGCCTTACGTCGGGGATGTGGATCGTATGCCTCTCCAGCAGCGCGCGGCCGAACGCCGAGCCGCGCTCCGGCTGGATCGGAATTTTCTGACATGTATTCGAGTGAATCGTCCGCGAAAAGCCGATGTTTCGTGCGAGCGGAAAAACTACCTTCCTTCGACGTGGTGATAATATGTCCTGTCGGCGTCGCAGAGCCGCGCGGCGATTTCAACGAGGGTCTGCAGAACGGTCTGCAGATCGAAGGTCGGAGCGGCTGATGACCTTAAGCACGTCGGCGGTTGCGGTCTGCTGCTGCAGAGATTCGCGCAATTCACTGAGCAGTCGCGTGTTCTCTATCGCGATGACGGCCTGGTCGGCAAAGGTTGGCACTAGGTCGATTTGCTTGTCGGTGAAGGGCGGACCGTCTTGCGACCCAGCGGCAACTACCCGATCGGACTGACCCTGTCGCAACAGCGGAACGCCCAGGAAGCGTCCGATAGCCGGCCTTCTTGGCCGGCTCGATAGGTATATTCGGAGTCGGCAAGTACATCCGCCATCTGCGACGACCTTGCCCTCAGCAACACGCGGCCGACCACGCTGCCTCGGTTGGGCGCCAATGACATTGTTGCGGTGTAGTGCGATCAATCGGGCGGCGAAATTGTAGTTGGGCAGGTGGTAGAAGCCCTCTCCGTCGGGGCGCGCGCGTGACCGTACCCATGTCGGCGTCGCAAACCGCGCGGCCAATTCGAGTCAGCGTGTTGAGCACGGTCTGCAGATCGAAGGTCGAGCGGCTGATGACCTGCAGCACCTCCGAGGTCGCGGTCTGCTGCTGTAACGATGCGCGTAGCTCGTTGAGCAGGCGCGTGTTCTCGATCGCGATGACGGCCTGGGCGGCGAAATTCTGCACCAACTCGATCTGCTTGTCGATAAACGGTCGTACCTGCTGGCGATAAATGAGAATTGCGCCGATCACCTCATCGTCCTTGAGCATCGGGACCGCGAGCAGGCTCCGCGCACCGGCGAGTTTGGCGAGCTTGGAGCCGGTAAAGCCCGACGGCGCGTTCACGTATTCCCCTTCCTCCTGAATGTCGGCAATTTGGAGGGGCTGCTTGGTTGCCAATGCGCGTCCGAATACGGATTCAGGCGCGGGCCGGATCATCGGATTGCGCTGCCGCTCTTCGACGTAGGCACGCGGCGCGCCGTGAATTGAAACCGTTCGGAGCGCGTCTCCCTCGGATTGAAAAAGCACTCCGAAACCGGCCTCACAGATGCGGGTGGCGGTCGTCAGGATGGCCTGAAAGACCAGTTCCAGCTCGCCGGGCGAAGACGAAATGACTTTTAGCACTTCAGAAGTTGCCGTCTGCTGCTCCAGCGCCTCGCTCAGATCGTCCTTGCGCTGACGCAGCTCGTTGAGCAGTCGCGTGTTCTCGATCGCGATGACGGCCTGATCGGCAAACGTGGTCACCAGATCGATCTGCTTCTGGGTGAAAGAGCGCACCGTCTTGCGTTGCAGATTGAGCACGCCCATCGGCACGCCCTCACGCATCAGCGGAACGCCTAGCATGGTGCGAACGCCGCCTATGCGCGCCGCCTCTGTGAAAGTAAATTCTGGATCGGCCAGCACGTCGGAAATATGAACGATTCTTCCTTCGACAATAGTCCGGCCCGCCACCGACCCGCGTCCGGCAGGGATTAGGCGACTTTCCACGTAAGCCTTGTACTCGGGCGATGAGCCGAAGCAGGCGATCTGCTGAAATCCATTGCTCTGCGCGCGATTGATGGAGGCAGTGTCCGCCTCGCACAGCCGCGCCGCTGATTCGACCAGCGTGTCGAGCACGGTCTGCAAGTCGAAGGTGGAGCGGCTGATGACCTTTAGTACCTCGCTGGTCGCGGTCTGCTGCTCCAGCGCTTCAGACAGATCGTCGGTGCGCTGGCGCAGCTCATTCAGAAGGCGGGTATTCTCGATCGCGATCACGGCCTGCGCTGCGAAGTTCGAGACCAGCTCGATCTGCTTATCGCTAAACGGCCGCACCTCCTGACGATAGATGACAATGGCGCCGATCAGTTCAGCGTCCTTGAACATCGGCACGAGGAGCATGGTGCGGGCGCGCGCCGCGTCGACAAGCGCCAGACTGCGGGGATTGCCTTCGATGTAAGGCCGCTCCTTTTTGAGGTCGAGTATATGAACGATATCTTTCGCCCTCGTCAGGCGGTCGAGGGGCATACCAGGATTCTCGCGCAAGTCGAACGTCGGCTGGCGCCGCCAAGACTTCGACATAAACGGATTCGCCGTGAACGGAGACCGCGCGGTAGCCGTGACCCTCGCGCAGAAACAGGTTGCCTAATTTGGCCTCGCAGATACGAGTCGCATTCTCAACAACCGCGTCGAAGACGGGCTGAAGCTCGCCGGGCGAGTTGGAGATGACTTGCAACACTTCGCTGGTTGCGATCTGCTGCTCCAGCGCTTCGTTCAGCCTTTGCTCCAGTAGTCTAATCTTCTTTTTTTCGGCAGTTGCGGATGAATTGGGACGACGCTTGAGCTTTGACGCACCTCGGCGCTTTGTCCCAACTATGCGTTTTTGCTTTTCCATCGCGTCGCCGGCTATGCTCGTGTGCGGCAAAGTGAAAAGTCAGAGCCCGTTATCCAAGGACAGCATAATAGCGGGTCACACGAGTGCTTTGATAGGGGCTAAAACCGGCTTCGCCTGCAAAATGAGATACAGATTGATGTTCGTTGAGAGGCAAGAAGCGAAGAACTTACATTGACTTCACGAGTTACCCCGAAGAAGTCGACATCATTAGCCGTTGGTCCGTCCACTCCAACGGAAACCGCCTCATCGAGCCGTCCAATTGCAATCCCCCCGGCTGCCGGCCATCCAGGATTGCCTCCACGACGTCTGGCGCCAACAGGGTCAGTCGCAGCACGCGACCTACGTATGATTCGTTGATCTTCTCGGCGGCTGCTATCTCCCGAATGCCGGTCACCATGATCACATCCGGCGCGAGTGCCACCAGCTCAACCGCATATTTGTTAGCGCCATCGATGCTGCCTCCGGCCCAGCGCGCATCAATCCGCAGGTTGCGGCCATCAATCCAGCCCAGTAGCTCCATTGCTTCGCTTCTAAAAATGCGCGGTGTCGGCCCTGCGTCTCTGGGTCGCTAACACCGCTGATAAGGACGCCGACGCGACGCATACGCTCTTGCGCGTGGGCCGCCAAAGGCCACAACACGACCGCGCCGCCAAGAAGTGCGATGAATTTCCGTCGCCTCATGGGCTAATTCCTCTTGCCCAAACTCCGGGCGACCTGAGCCGGTGTGCCAAAAGCGGCCGCCCACTAATTCTATTCAATCAATTCATCCGCGCGAACAAGTAGGGACAGCGGCAGTTCGAGTCCGAGTGCCTTGGCAGTCTTGAGGTTAATGATCAACTCAACCTTGGTGGGCTGCTCCACGGGGAGAGCGGCGGGCTT
>CAVPRD010000011.1:0-105840 GCA_963707705.1 uncultured Pseudomonadota bacterium
GTTCATCGCCGACAACGAGAAGTCTTTAGTGATCGGCATCAACGACAACGATCAGCGTATGGTCGCCGAAGGCTGCCGGCCTACGCTCAAACGGTTTCAGAGCTAAACCAACTATTGTTCGCTGTTCTGTGTATGGGGGTCCCAGCAACCGGGCGCAGTACCACGCGAGACGCCAATGGCGAGGGAAACATGAACACAACGCTCGAAGAATGCTGTTTCCCGCTTGCCGATCGGATGACGAAGCATATGATCGCGGAAATACAAGCGGCCGCGCGCAGGTTGCCGGAAGATTTGCGCGACAATTTTTTCAAGGATGTCGCTGACATTATCCGACATTCGTGATCTGGGGTCGAGTGACATGACGCGGGCAGCCTGCATCGCCTTGCAGAAGCAAGAGCCGTAACAATGTCACGCTGGCTTCAGGCTTCAGATTAGGCGCACTGTACTCCTGTCATGAAGCGATTAGATTGGCATCGTTGGTTTGCATGGCACCCCGTACGGATCAGGGAGAGGCCCGAACATTGGGCGTGGCTGCAATTCGTCGAACGAAGGTGCAAAACAGGTGAGCAGACCGGTGAACCACACTGGAGCTACCGGCGGTGGCTCGGCTAAAGCTTTACGTCGGACGTGCCGTGATGGGCAACAACTTCAAGGGACCAGCCATTCCACTGCCGGAGGTACGATAAATCCTCGGAGGAATGTATAGCTCATGATTTCCTCTCGTAAAATTGCTCGTACACCTGCGATTCAAAAAGTAATCGGGATTTTGGCGGCTGAGTACTTGCGTTTCGTATATCTGACGAGCCGCACGACAACGCTCCCAAGTGATATATACGAGCGTGTCGCACCTGATATGCCAGTTATCATTGCGATGTGGCATGGCCAACACTTCCTCGCACCGTTCATTAAGCGTGATGGTCTAAAGGGGAAAACGTTGATCTCTCGACACCGAGACGGCGAAATTAACGCCATCGCAGCTGAACGGCTAGGGGTTCAAACTATTCGTGGTTCCGGTGCCAATGGAGGCGAATTCACCAAGAAAGGCGGCGTAACTGCTTATGTCCAAGCGCTGGAGGCGCTTGCCACAGGATATAATGTAGCCATGACCGCTGACGTTCCAAAATTGGCACGTGTGGTTGGCCCGGGGATCGTTCGATTGGCTCGAGACTCTGGACGGAAGGTTTACCCAATTGCAATTGCTTCAAGCCGGCGCCGCACGCTGAACAATTGGGATCGGAGCACAGTGAACTTGCCTTTTAGTCACATAGTAGGAGTCGCCGGAGATCCAATTTTTGTTTCCAGAGACGCCGAAGGCAGTCGGCTCGAAACAATTCGTATGGTTCTTCAGAATTCTCTCAATGCCATAACAAAGCAAGCCTACGCCGCTGCCGACTTTAGCGGCACATCGCGGCGCTGAAGAGGGCCATCTGTCATCGAGCGGGACGAAGAGGACATTGACTCGACTATTCGATGATCTCGTCGGCAGCCAAAAGAAGAGCGGGGGGCACCGTAATGCCAAGCACCCTCGCCGTCTTGAGATTAACGACCGTCTCGAACCTTGTCGGCGTCTGCACAGGAAGATCGGCGGGTTTGTCACCGCGTAGGATGCGGTCGATGTAAGATGCCGCCTGTCGCATCTCCTCGACGCGATCCGTGCCGTAAGACATGAGGCCGCCAGCCGAGACGAGGTAACCGAAAGCATAGACCGCCGGTAGGCGGTGCTTCGCCGCAAGGGCGACGATGAGTTCACCATGGGTGGCGGTGAAAAGATCAGGCGGCACGATAAGCCCGCTGTCCGGCAAGCGCGCGAAGTCCTCGATCACATTCGCGACTTCGCTAACATTCTTGATGGGAAGTGGCACAAGCTCGACGGCGAGCGAGGCCGCCGAAGCATGGGCCGCGCGCAGATAGAAGCCATAGCTCCTGATTTCGGGATTGGCCACAAAGGCGGCGCGTTTGATACCGGGTGCAACCTCCTTCAGCATCGAAACCCATTTGCCGGCAATGCTTGGTTCAAAAGTCGTAAGACCTGTGAGGTTCCCACCGGGCCGGGCCAAACTAGCGATGAAACCAGAACCAATGGGGTCACTGAGACTGACGAACACAATGGGGATCGTGCTGGTCTCCCTTTGCAACGCGGCGGCAACCGTTACCGTATGTGCGAGGATGACGTCGGGCTGCAATGCCACGAGTTCATTCGCCAGCGCCTGCGCACGAGCGCCGGCCGGTGCGTAGCGAACGTTGATGCGAATATTGCGGCCCTCCGACCATCCGCGCCTTGCCAGACCCTCGCGCAGCGCCTTTAGTCGCGCTATCATATTCGCGTCGTCCTCTGCGAGGCCCACGATAACACCGACACTAAGCATTCGCTCGGGCTGCTGCGCGCGCGCCGCGAGCGGCCAAGCCGACGCACCGCCGATAAAAGCAATGAACTCACGCCGCTTCATTTGATCGAATTGCATTTGGTCCAGACCCGCGAATGGTCGGATTGCAGAATACCGTCTTGGCCTAGGTCAGTCGTCAGCGGAATCGGAATCCTTTTGCCAAAACCCATAAGACCGGTTGGTGATTATAAAGGCATAGGAGCGGCTTGGCGTTGGATGTCGGCTTTAGGCTCCAATTCGGCTTATGCTTTCGCCGCGCTCAAGAGCTTGCAGATCGATTTGGATTGCTCTTTCTCTAAGGATTTCAAGCTCAGATCTAATCGGCTCTTGACCTAAATCCGTGGCGTGTCCGCAAGCATCACAAGGCCAAACTTTTTTATTATCGAACCTTCCAATATTTATTACTCGTCATATCCGCATTGAACGCAGGTAAACTGCAACGGCAATTGATCTAACATACTGATAGTCATGGGGCGCCGCCAAGTGAAAGAAGATTAGCCAACCTTGCGCCAGCAAGGGAACGATTTGGTTAGAAATTGGCATCGGCGCATCAATTATAGGCGACTGATTGTACTGTGACTAACATTGTACGAGCGGGCGATGTCCATCAGAGTTTCGCCCGCCTCTCTGCGAGAAACAGCTTCCCGAGTTTGGTGAAGCGTAAGTTTAGGCTTCCTGCCAAGCTTAACGCCGCGGGCCTTTGCACGCGCCCTTCCCTCTCCCGTCCTGACCCTGATTAATTCACGCTCAAATTCTGCCAGTCCCCCCAGGACGATAAGCATCAGACGACCGTGAGGATTTGTGGTGTCTACCCAAGTGTCGCTGAGTGATCGAAAGCCAGCCCTCTTGTCCGTGATGTTGGCGAGAACGTTCAGGAGATCCCGTGTTGAACGAGCTAGTCGGTCAAGTCGTGTGACCACGAGCACGTCGCCACTCCCAAGCTCGCTCAACGCACGGCTCAACTGCGCCCGATCAGAGCGCGCGCCACATATTTTCTCTTTGTAAATCTTTTCGCAACCGGCCTTTTTTAGTTGCGAAAGCTGAGCATCAAGCGACTGACCATCTGTACTAACCCTGGCATATCCATACATCGCCATTGCCGCCTCCATTATGCACATATATTTTGCACAGCGTAGATGCTTGAAATATACGGGTCATGGTTGGAATCCAATGGATACAAGGCCGCCCGGCTTCCCGAACGGCCTTGCGATATTGGAATTCTCAAACGCTGCGGATCAGAACGCGGCAGCTACTTCTTTCAGGGCTCGAAGAGCGAGCCGGATTCAGGCTCAATGAAGCGGCACGCTCCCCCGGCCGCGCAGTGGCGACCGGCGGGGATGATTGGCTCGATTTGCCAAATGTTTGGCCGGATCTGACAAGCGCACCCCTGATCGGCGAGGCTAGTGTGATCGCGGCTGTGGCCGCGGCTTTCCGCGCCCGCGCGAGAAATCAAGAACAACAGGACCGCTGTGATTATAAAACCCGGGCTGGGCGATCGCTTCTTTTATTCCAAAAGCGGCGGCTGGGCGTTGGCGCGCATCCTCGTAATTGCAGGGCCCGCCGTTCTCGCGCTCGCAAGCTTCGTGATCATGTTTATCGGTTGTGGAACTAAAGAATCCCGCCGGCTGCGCTGCACAAGGAGTGCGATGGCCGGGAATTGGCGATCGGTTTCATCCACAACCCGACGCGGTCGCCTCCTCTCAGCAACCTGGGAGCATGGGAGTGGAACATTGAACATCATCAACGTTCGTTACCGCCATGGGGAACGTCAGTTCTCTGGGCCACGGTGATCTACCTCATGCTAAATCAGCAATGAAGATTAGCTGGGCGATACGTTCGGTTCAGCGGGATATACGTAGCTTCACTAGCTCAGGTGTTTGCGACGGCCGTAAACTCTCCAGATGTGGAACCATCCATCAAAAAGGGGAAGTTTGCTGTCTCTACCCCATTGGGGATGGTGGATCATGGCCGTGGTCGGTCCGCTCGTACTTGTGGCAGCGATTTTGTTTGCGTAGTGAGGCTGATCGCCGATCGGCCGAGCTGCCGGTGACCGCGCCGAAGCCGACCTCAGTGCGAACCGAGGCAGACAGATCAATGGCCATGGACGAATACAAATCGGAGCAGCAGGCCACGCTTGATCGCATGGCAAATCAGCGAAGGGCCCGGCTGTCCGGCGTAAGAACGAAACCAAACTAGGGGACACCCATGCCCCTGACCCTGCGACGCACCAGCAGGATGCAGAAATCGAACGACTACGGTGGGCCAGAGCCGGATCGGCGGTTACTGATCCTCGGCGCGATCACCATCGCCCTCTTGGTGTGGTTTCTGATTGGCGATTGAACGGGTGAAGCCACAGCCGCAGCTTGAGTTAACTGCGACACGACAATTCATGGGATTGTCGGAGCGGCAGCTTGGCCGACGCTGTGCGTGTTGTCCTTGGCCTCAATCAACGGCGCGCTTGACGGCCGGTATGCGCCATAATCCCGCGCATTCTCTCGTCGGCAGAGCGAATTGCCAAATAGCCGCGCAGGCTGCTCCGCTACGGAGCCCTATATTCGGATAGTCTTTGAATGCGCTATCTGGTCGGAGTTCCGACCAAGAGCCGGTTCAACGGTTGATTCGGTTGAGTCGGATCGAGTTGGGGCTCTCTTTCACTCATTCCTCGCAGCAGCATTATCCGAAAGATTGGCGGTATCAGGAGAATGCATCATGCAGCCAATGAAATTTCTGGCCTTCGCAACTTCCTTTCTAGTCGCTTCGTTCTGCGAGGCGCGCAGTCCTGGAAGGCAATCGCGGAAGATGCCTACATCTTGCTCTCGCGCAGTTGCCTGCACCCGCAGGCGTCAGAATTATCGATTGGTTCGATCAATGAATCTGCGCTTCCGATTTTTACAATTCGAGCGAGACGCCGAATTGGAGATTTATCGAAGAGCGTGCGGTTAATTTCCGCAGACAACTTGCTCACCAGGGCCTCGGATTCTGCGACCAGTGCCGCCTCGTGATCGTTCTTCATAGTCAATTCTCCGGTTTCCAATGTTGGACGCTCGAAATTCGCAAAATCACGGGATTAATCGTGGCCCCTTGTGCGCTCGTGGCCCACGGCCGCCCCAACATTTTCATGCCCCGGTCTGGGCGTCACACGCTCTCTCTTTCGTTGGGAGTTTGCGAGCCAGTAGAAAAACCTTCGCCCTTTCTGGAACGCTAAGTCACCCTCAAAGTTTTCCACAGGACCTTCATCGGGTCGGCCCCCGGGGTGGGTAGGCTTCCGTCGGCACAAGCAGCCTATCGGTGAAACCCTCGGGGGCTCTTTTTTCCAGTAGCCGGGAACGGCAAAACCCCTTCTCAGTTCTTCAAACGACCTTCATCGGGTCGCCCTCGGGGTCTCTGGCAGCGCCCACCACCTTCCCCGGTCTCCAGTGCTGTCAGTGCCTCGGGGGTTTCTCGGGAACGTTAATTCATCCTCATAGTTTTCCAGACGACCCTCTCGGGTCGGCCCCCGGGGAGGATAGGCAACCGTTGTCTACGGGCGCGCCTATCTCTGTTCCACCCTCGGGGGTTTTCATCGTCACCACCCTGCGTTGTCATAGTTGCGGTGCACTTGCTCGGCAAATTTCCGCTCCCACACTGGCCAGCTACGCAGTCATTCCTTGACGCGAAATTGCATCTTGCTGTCGCGTGGTGGGGGATTGTCACGATACCAAGCGTCACACATGAACAACATCGGGCTGTTTGGAATCGTGGCCCCTTGTGCGCTCGTGGCCCCACGGCCGCCCCAACATTTTCATGCCCCGGTCTGGCCGTCACACGGGGTAACCCTATCTGACCGCTTGGTTCCGCTCACGTCCTCCCATTGCTTTAACTTGAAATCGAGTTCGCAGCGTTTGGCTCGTCGCGGGCAATTCACGCCGCTCCGGTCATGTTGTGGCGCTTGCCAAACAAAATGATCAGATCGTCAATAGCCTTCAATTCGTCCCGGTGACACTTCTCGCAAACAATTTGGATGAACATGCTCGTGTGATGACCACGCATTGTGTCGTCCAGTCGCCAGCGCGCACGGGGATCGCACTTACTGGTCAGGGGGCGGCATCTGTCGACTTTTGTCCAATGCTGCCCCCGACCCATCTCAGAGGGCTATTTCCGATCCGAGGTCGTGCGCGCTATGATCGAGGCTGGCCTCAAGGGGGGAGAACATGGCTTCCGATTCGGACGCTCGCCAGGATGACATGCAGCGTGCAGAGCACACCGCGCTTTTGAAAGCCGTATCATCAGCCTCCGATGCGCTATTCCGCGCTCGCATGATGGGCGTGCTAGGGACACCCCAAATGGTTGCCGATCGAGGCGATGCCCTCGAAAATGCAAGGTTGCGCCTGCAACGGTGGGAGCGGGCAAACAAATGGCACTTCAACTTGGTAGAGCCGGAAAACGCTGCCGAGCTAACGGCGGAGTTCGCGCGACGGGTTGCCGCCGGCAGCTAGTTCTGCGCAGCCTGCGCTGCTAGCATTGCCCTCACCAAAGTATTGCGAGTCGCGTTGTTCTTGCCGCGGCGCTTTTGAGCCTCGCGAATCTGCGATAGCAAATCCGAGGCGGTCGCTCCGAGCCGGATGAAATCGAGTGCTATACAGATTGCCAATCGCTCTTAATCATTTTATCCGATGGCGTGACCGCGGCGCTTATCTGGCCCGCGTCAGCCGACGATGACCAGGCAACCTGAGCGACAACCGCTGAGTCCACGGCACTAAAGGGAGCGGTCATGAGGACCGTCCCTTTTCATTCATCTACCCCGCGGAAATGACAGGGATCGTCGCGTTGATAGCGCGCATAATCAGTCTTCTTATTCTGACCGAGGTGGCGTTTGTCGCACTGAAGACATCATTGCGAATCCCGTTGCGCACGAAAGCGCAACGGGCGAATGCACGTTTGTCCGGCAAAAAAGACTGTCGGTCGATGAGGTGCGAAGCCAGCCGACGGCACCTTGAAGACGCCGCTCCTTCAATGAGGATTTCGGCACATTCTCGGCTTCGAGGAAACTTTCAATAGGCTAGGATATTTCAAACCGTGACGAAAGAGGCTTTCGTGGGTCCGGGTTGAGGGTCCCGCCCAGCACGTGATTCAAGCTCCCAAACTGAACTCGAGTCATGCGCTACAAACTCAGCGATTTTGAATGGGCTGTTGAAGCCGACAAGGCGCATGTTTAGGGTTGCTCGACGCGGCTCGTGTCGCCATCGATGACCTGTACGTTCGCGGGATCGATAGGTTCTGCCACGGCCGCTGAAGCTAAGCAGATGATGGCTCGCATTCGCTACATGCTCGGCTAAATAAATCGCTACAAATTGGCGCTACAAACATTCACCTAATGCCCGAATATGTTATTGATATAATTAAATAAATCTTGCTGGTGCGGCCGAGAGGACTCGAACCTCCACGGTGTTACCCGCTGCCACCTCAAGGCAGTGCGTCTACCAATTCCGCCACGGCCGCGTTTTGGGGTTGTGCACCGGTCATCCCGGCGTGAGGTCGGCAGCATGTAACAAATGCGCTTGCCGCGGACAAGGGTGCCGAACGACCCACTTTTCCTGCACGCAGCGCCCGGCCGCTACCCCGATTTCAGCGGATATTCGGGAGATTTCGCCAGCAGCCGCTTCAACTTGAGCTACCCCCATAGTCGTCCTCGACGACCACGCGCTCGATCCCAAATACCGAGCAAAACCTTGCCGAGAATTGGCGCGTGGTTATGTGTGGTGAGCCTGCAATGCAGTCAGCTTGCAGGTCACCGTGCTATGGTGAAACCCAGTGGTTAATTCGCGCGACCAGCTTGCAACGACCTTCCCCGCCCGGCCCGGTGTTCCGGCGCCCGAATGGCGGATACCCGATGGCCTGACCGGCTACAACGAAGCCTTGGCCGAAATGGACGCGCGCGTTGCCGCGATCGCCGCCGGCCTGGCGCCAGAATTCATCTGGCTGATTGAACACCCGCCCCTTTATACCGCCGGTACCAGTTCCTCTCCCGACGAATTGCTGGAAGCCCGATTTCCCGTGCACAAGGCTGGCCGAGGTGGCCAGATGACCTATCACGGCCCGGGCCAGCGAGTGGTCTATGTGATGCTCGATCTGAAGCATCGGCGGCCGGATGTCCGTGTCTTTGTCGCGTCCTTGGAAGAATGGATCATCCGCGCGCTGGCGCATTTCAACGTGCGCGGCGAGCGGCGCGACGATCGCGTCGGAGTGTGGGTGCGCCGCCCGGAAAAAGGCGATGGCTTCGAGGACAAGATCGCCGCCATCGGCATCCGCCTGAAAAGCTGGGTGTCCCTGCACGGCATCGCGATCAATGTCGATACGAACCTCAGCCATTTCTCCGGTATCGTGCCCTGCGGCGTCCGCGAGCAACGATACGGCGTAACGAGCCTGGTCGATCTCGGTTTACCGGTGACGATGGCCGATTTAGATGCGGCGCTGCGAGCGGAGTTCGAGCCGCTGTTCGGCTAAAGCGTCGGCAGTATCGCAAAGCCCTTCTGGCCACGAAGCGACAGATCCGATTCCGCAGCCTCCCGCTCGTCGATCGATTCGATTACGCAGTTCGGCGGCCCTCTGCGGCACGCCAGAAGCATTCCCGCCACCGCCTCGCGCATGCCGGCAAACACCGCCTCCACGCTGCCGTCCTTGCGATTGCGCACCCAGCCTTCGACGCCGCGCTCACGCGCGACGTATCGCGTCCAGTCGCGATAGCCGACGCCTTGAACGCGACCGCGAATCGTGGCGTGGCGGATAACGCGCTCGGTCATGTCCGGTCTCCGGTGCCGGATGCGGAGTTCGAATTGAAACGGCCCGGCGCGAGGCGTTCAAGGCCTTCGACGTAGTCGCCGGGCAACCCGGCTTCGCGGGCGGAGCGGAGCACGAGTTCCATATAGCCCTTGCGCGGCGCACCCTCGCGGGGCTCGCAGCCAATATAAACCAGCGCTGTAACGGTCGTAGAATTGTGAATGACCGGCCGCATCACGCGACGATAAAGCCCTCCAGCGACATCCTCGTAGGCATCGAGTGCGACCAAATCGCGCGGGGTAACGCGCCACAGGATGCCATGCACTTCGCTGGACGACGCCGGAACCACCGAGGCATAGCCGTTGGCCATGATGATGAAGCGATGCCGGCGCAGCGTCGCGGTTCCGATCATCTGCGCGCCGGGACAGCGCTGCCGCATCGGCTCCCGGCTCATATTCGAGCCATAGGCGAAATTCAGCATCACTCTGTTGTATGCAGTTCGGACGGCTGCGCCGCCGCCCACAAAGAATAGAAGATCGTAAGCGCGAGCGGCGCCACCACCAACAAGGCGAGCACGGCGACCTGCATGTCCTGGATATTGGCGGCGGGACCGGTGAGAAGATTGAACAGGAATACGAACGGATAGATCAGCAGAGAAATCGAAGCCGGCAGATAGGGCGCCGCGGCACCGGCGCTGGCATCGCTGAATTGCAGCACCAGCATCACTGCCAGCAGCAACAGCGCGATCAGGTCAATCAAGGCAACCGCGGTGACACCGAGAAAGCTGCGCTCGGCGTCGCGCAACCGCTTCACGATCAGCGCGAACCACCACCAGAGCAATGCAATCTGGGTGACTACGAACGGCACGAGCCCAAGCTGTGCGGTGACCACCGGCGCGGTCAGCATGTGCGAAAGGATCGCGCCGATGAGAAGGGCGAGCAACGACCAGAGGTAGGGCCGCTGCTTCAGGTCGCCTGATGGGATGAGCAATTCGAAGAAGTTCATGGCGTCATGGTCGCATGATAGGCCGCGATCACCAATGCGGCCTGGCCGCCTAGAACACCGGTTCTAATTGAACCAAAACCGGCACTCAGATTCTTGTTTCGACGCGTTTTCTTTACGCGAACCGGTACCCACTTCGCTCGAAAACGCTATAGATCAGGCGAATTCCATCATCACCGCATCGACCGCCAGGCTGTCGCCCGGTTTGCACTTGATGGATTTTACCGTGCCGTCGCGTTCCGCTCGCAGAACGTTTTCCATCTTCATGGCCTCGACCACCGCAAGGGTCTCTCCCGCCTTGACCTCTTGCCCCTCCTTTACCGCAAGCGAAACCACGAGACCGGGCATCGGACAAAGAACGAATTTTCCGGTATCCGCCGCCTTCTTCACCGGCATCAGACGGGCATAGGCCGCTTCGCTCTCGGTATAGACGAGGGCCCGCGCCTGCGCCCCGCGGAAGAACAGGTCAAAGCCGTTCGGCACCGCGCTGACCTGCACGGTCACCGGCTTGCCGTCGACCGTGCCGGACCAAACCGGATCGCCAGGCTTCCAGTCGGATTGAAGTTTGTGCAAATGACCACCGTCGCGAAACGCGACTTCGATCGATCCATTGGCGCGCGTCACTTCGAGCTTGTATTCGGTCTCGTTCAGCCAGACGGCGCGCTGCCGCTCGCGAGTGACCAGCCGGTGCGGCATCTGACCCGAGATCTGCCGCTTGCGCTCACCCAGCACATGGTCGATCGCGGTAGCGACTGCCGCCAGCACATGTGCGGTCTCACCGTGCGGCTGAACGCCGTGGAAGCCGTCGGGAAACTCCTCGGCAATGAAGCCGGTCGAAAGCGCACCTGCGCGCCAGCGCGGATGCGCCATCAGCGCCGACAGGAACGGAATATTGTGGCGGATGCCGCCGACATAAAAGGCGTCGAGCGCATCGGCCTGCGCGTCGATCGCCTGTTCGCGCGTCGGCGCATGCGTCACAAGCTTGGCAATCATCGGATCGTAGAACAGTGAGATCTCACCGCCTTCATAGACGCCGGTGTCGTTGCGCACGGTGATGCCGTCTTTTTTGGACTCCGCAGGCGGCCGATAGCGTACGAGCCTGCCGGTGGAAGGCAGGAAGCCGCGATAGGGATCTTCGGCATAGACGCGGCTTTCCACCGCCCAGCCAACCAGCTTCACATCCGATTGCTTGATGGAAAGCTTCTCACCGGCGGCGACGCGGATCATCTGCTCGACCAGATCGATCCCGGTGATCAATTCTGTCACCGGATGCTCGACCTGCAACCGCGTATTCATTTCGAGAAAGAAGAACGAGCGATCCTGGCCGGCGACAAATTCCACCGTGCCGGCGCTGTCGTAGCCGACCGCCTTCGCCAGCGCGACCGCCTGCTCACCCATTTTCTTTCGCGTCGCCTCGTCGAGCAAAGGCGACGGCGCCTCCTCGATCACCTTCTGATTGCGGCGCTGGATCGAGCATTCGCGCTCGCCGAGATAGATGACATTGCCGTGCTTGTCGCCGAGCAACTGGATTTCGATATGGCGCGGATCAACGATGAACTTCTCGATGAACATTCGGTCGTCACCGAAGGACGACTTCGCTTCCGACTTCGAGCGGGCAAAGCCCTCGGCCACTTCTCCTTCCGACCACGCGATGCGCATGCCTTTGCCGCCGCCGCCGGCGGAGGCCTTGATCATCACCGGATAGCCGATCTGGTTGGCGATCTTCACCGCCTCCTTCTCGTCGGCGATTTCGCCGAGATAGCCCGGCACGGTCGAGACGTTGGCGGCGGCCGCCGCCTTTTTCGAACTCGATCTTGTCGCCCATCGCCGCGATGGCTTTGGGGTTCGGCCCGATGAAGACGATCCCGGCCGCTTCGAGCGCTTTCGGGAAGGCCTCGCGCTCGGACAGGAAGCCGTAACCCGGATGAACGGCCTGTGCACCCGTGGCCTTGCAGGCGGCGACGATCTTGTCGATCAGGAGATAGCTTTCGGCAGCGGGCGGAGGCCCGATATGCACCGCCTCATCGGCCATCTCGACATGCAGGGCATCGCGATCGGCGTCGGAATAGACCGCCACCGTCTCGATGCCCATCCGGCGGGCGGTCTTGATGATCCGGCAAGCGATTTCGCCGCGATTGGCGATCAGGATACGCTTGAACATGCGGCGGAAGCCCCTTCACCGGGGACTTTTCTGCGCTGCAACACAAATGTCAATTCGGATTTAGGCGCCGACCACAATCGCAGCGCCCCAATAGGCAGCAGCGCCGGCGGCGAAGCATAAAGCCGCCATCACGGCTATTTCGGCCGCGAATGCACCGCGCCCGACCAAAGCCCCGATCCCGATCTTGCTGACATTGTTGCTGACCACTGCTGCAAGGATGGCGAGCGAGGCATCTTGCAAAGACAGCGGCTGTGGCGTGAGACGCGCCATCGAGACCGTGACCGCGTCCACATCGGCGAGGCCCAGCGCCAGCGCGCCGACAATCGCGCCGGTGGCACCCAGACTTTCGCCGAGCACCCGGCCCACCAGAACGATAGCAGCCAGCAATATCGCAAAACCGAGCACCGACCAGAACCCGAAAGGATTCTTGAATTGCACGCTTTGCTCCTGTTCGTCGTCCCCCTTCCGCCAATAGGCCGAGATCGCCGCAAAGCCCACGGCTACCAACGTGGCGGCCACCAGCGCTGGCGCAACGAATTTCAGGAGATCGGGCTTGAGCGCCGCAACAATGGCGATAACGCGCGAAAAGGAAACCGCGGTCGCCAGCGCAACGCCCGCCGCTAGCAGACGTGGCGACCCCTCGCCTGCCGCGGCGCGGCGCGCATTCGAAGCTGTCACTGCGGTGGACGATACGAGGCCGCCCGCGGCGGCGGCGAGCATGGTGCCATGTCGCGAGCCCAGCACTTTGACCGCCACGTAGCCTGCAAAGGACACACCTGCCAGCACAATAGCGATCAGCCAGATTTCGCGCGGTTTCACTCCGCCGAACGGACCGATCGGATCGTCGGGAATAACGGGGAGCGCAATAAAGGTCATGGCGAGCAAGATCAGCGCGCTGCGGAGTTCGCGCTCCTCCACCTTTTGCAGCCAGTGATGCAACGGTGCACGCAACGCCAGAACGCAAACGGTTGCAACCGCGGCCGCCGCTGCGGCGCGCATGTCCCCGATCATGGCGTAGGCCGACAGCGCAAAGGTCAGCATCCCGGCAATGGCGGTAGTCGCCGAATAATTCCTGTCGGCGAGATTCTCGTCCCGGCACATGATCGTGAATGTTACCGCAAAGCCGATGAAACTCAGGCCGAGAACGATGCCGCCGGTCATGGTCAGCGGTGTCCCCGCGGCTTCCGCGATCACGCCGATGGTGCCGCCGAGAAGTCCGATGATCGTGAAGGTGCGGACGCCGGCGGCTCGGCTGCCTGCTTCGTGTTCGCGCGTACGCCATCCGCGCTCGATGCCGATCAGGAGGCCGATGCCGAAAGCCACCGCAAAATGAGACATCAAATCCTGGATATCCATGTTGTGATGTAATCCGGGGCCCGGTGTAAATGACTGCACCGGAACGATTATTCCAGCTTTCCGGACCGGGCGAGAATATTGCGCTCCGGCCACAGGGCAAAGGGGAACATCGCCGACTTATAATTGTTCCGCGACGCAGCTATATACGGCGCCGACGCCGCCCGGCGTCCATGCTCTTTCGAGCGATTGCCCGATTCTCGCGCCTCACAACGAGACGTGCCTGCCAGGAGGAAAACTTATGACGCTTCAGATCAACGAGAATGCTCCCGATTTCACCGCTGAGACCACGCAGGGGAAAATCCGCTTTCATGAGTGGCTTGGCAATTCCTGGGGCGTGCTGTTCTCGCACCCGAAGGACTTCACTCCGGTCTGCACCACCGAACTCGGCTACATGGCGCGCATCAAGCCGGAATTCGACAAGCGCGGCGTGAAGATTATCGGGCTTTCGGTCGATCCCGTCGATCGCCATGCCGACTGGGCGAAGGACATCAAGGAAACGCAGGGCTTCGAGCCGAATTATCCGATGATCGCGGATATCGATTTCAATGTCGCGAAGCTGTACGGCATGCTGCCGGCCGCGGTCTCGGGCGATCCGACAAAGCGCACCGCCGCCGACAATCAGACCGTTCGCAACGTCTTCGTGATCGGCCCGGACAAGAAGATCAAACTCGTGCTGGTCTATCCGATGACCACCGGCCGAAACTTCGACGAAGTGCTCCGCGTCATCGATTCCCTGCAGCTTACCGCCAAGCACAAAGTGGCTACCCCCGCGCAATGGAAGCAGGGCGAGGATGTGATCATCGCAGGCTCGGTCTCGGACGAAGATGCCAAGAAGACCTATCCGCAGGGCTGGAAGTCACCCAAGCCCTATATCCGCATCGTCCCGCAGCCGAAATAGGCCAAGAGAAGGCCCAAGAATCCATTAGGGACGCAGACAAGGTCTGCGTCCCCGTTCTTGCCTCCCTGTCGTGGCGCGTGTGTATGATGCACGCGTGGCACAGGCTCCCGACCTCGGATTCATTCACCGCTACATTCCGGCGACGGACTCTGCGCGTCCGCCGGTCTTGCTGCTGCACGGCACAGGCGCCGACGAAACCGACCTGATCCCGCTCGGCGAGATGCTGCTGCCCGGAGCCGCCCTGCTCTCTCCCCGCGGCAAGGTCTCCGAAGAAGGCCTCAACCGCTTCTTCCGCCGTGTCGATGAAGGGGTTTGGGACCGCGAAGATTTCAACGCTCGCACTGAAGAACTTGCCTCTTTCGTCGAGGCGGCCCGGCAGACCTATCGTCTTGAGCGTCCCTTGGTGATCGGTTTTTCCAACGGCGCCAATATCGGCTGGTCGTTGATGCTGCGCGACCCGGACGCTCTCGCAGGCGCGCTATTGATGCGGCCGATGTTGCCGTTCGATCCGCGCCCGTTCCCGGACCTCACTGGATTTCCGGTGCTGCTCCTGTCAGGCAAGGACGATCCGCTGGTGCCGCCGGACCAGCCATCCTATTTCGCGGCGCTTCTTGGCGAGGCCGGCGCCGAAGTCACGCTCGAAATGCTGCCGGCAGAACATGCGCTGATACAGCAGGATCTGGTTTTCGCGCATGACTGGCTGGAGCGGATTTTCGGATCTCAGGCGTGACGCTCCAAGGCGTTTGCGATCAGCAAGCCGAGCGTTGCCGACAACGCGGTCGCGACCGCGCCCCAGGCGATATCCATGAGTGCCGCGGGCCAGGTCCAGCCCTTCAGCAGCGCGAGCGTCGTAAGATCGAAAGTGGCATAGCAGAACAACCCGAATAGCGCTCCATAGAGAAGCGTGTGCTGCCAGTTCGAGCCGGCTGCTGCGCTCACGAAGATCACGACGCCGGCGGCATAAAGCAGATAGAAGGCGACCGCCGGCGCGATATTGATATCTCCGAGCGCCGGACCGACCTGAGCCTTGAAGAAGTCCTTGGCCAGCACGCCGAGAAACAGAAAATCCAGCGGCACCAGCACGATCAGAGTTGCAAGATAAAGAATGACGTAGCGCTTCATGTCGGTCCCCGATTGTGGCTATCGGTAAACTACGCAGCGCGTGAAAAAAGGTTTCAGCCTTCGGAGCTTTTCACTCCCGGGCATTTGTGGCAATCGAACGGACCCGCTCTCGCCATAAGGCTCAACATGCGCCAGCAAACCATGCGACAAGACCAGCCGCCGCCTTTCGCTTCCACACTTGGCATCAAGGTGATCTCGTACGCGCCGGAGCGGATCGAGGCGGAATTGCCGGTGCGTCCGGAACTCGGAAACCGCAACGGCAATCTGCATGGCGGTGCGGTGATGGCGTTCGCCGACGATCTCGGCGGCGCGGCAACGATCCTCAACCTGCCGGAAGGCGCGACCACCGCGACGATCGAAAGCAAGACCAACTTCTTTGCCGCCATCAATGTCGGCGACGTGGCGAAAGCGGAATGCACGGCCCTGCATCGCGGGCGTACCACCATGGTCTGGCAGACGAAGATCACTCGCGGCGATGGCAAACTCGCCGCCATCGTCACCCAGACCCAGCTCGTGATTGCGGGGACATTCGGCAAATAGCATGTCGGATAGCCTCTAGAATGACGAAGAACTTGGCGCCTTCGATCGTCTGGTTTCGCGACGAACTGCGCCTTGGCGATCATCCGGCGCTGGCCGCCGGTGCGAAAGCAGGCGCGCCGCTTGTCTGCGTTTACGTGCTCGACGAAGCGAGCGCAGGATTTCGCCCGCTTGGCGGGGCCTCGCGATGGTGGCTCTCGCAATCGCTGCGCGCGCTCGATGCTGACTTGCGAAAGCGCGGGTCGCGGCTGGTGCTTCGCCGCGGCGAGGCCGCAACCGTGATTCCCGCGCTTGCTGCGGAGGCCGGCGCGCAAAAGATCTACTGGAACCGCCGCCATGACCGCGCCGGCATCGCAACCGACGAGGCGGTGATCGCGGCGCTGAAGGCAGACGGCGTAAGCGGAGGCACTTTTCCTGGCAATCTATTGGTCGAGCCCGGCAGGATCGCCAACAAGGAGGGAGCCTCACTTCGCGTCTTCACCCCATTCTGGAAGCGAGTGTTGTCGCTCGGCGACTTGCGGTCACCATTGCCGGCACCGCGGGCGTTGCCACCCTCGCCCGACAACATCGCCTCCGATCAATTGGAGGATTGGGGCCTCGAACCGACCAAGCCGGACTGGGCGGCGGGCTTTCGCGACAGCTGGGAGCCCGGAGAGAGCGCGGCACGCGAACGGCTTGCCGACTTTCTGGACGGTATCGCAGGTTATTCCGACGCCCGAGACCGGCCGGACAAACTCTCGACCTCCCGCCTCTCCCCGCATCTTCGGTTCGGCGAAATCAGCGCCGCCGAAATCTTCCACGCCGGTCGCTTCGCCGCCGACAAGCATGCACCATCGCGCGACATCGAAAAATTCCTGAGCGAACTGGGCTGGCGCGAATTCTCCTATCATCTGCTTCACGCCTTCCCTGACCTTGCGACCAGGAATCTGCAGGCTCGCTTCGATGCCTTTCCATGGCGCAGTGACGATGCTGGACTCAAAGCCTGGCAGCGCGGCCGCACCGGCTATCCGATCGTCGATGCCGGAATGCGCCAGCTTTGGCATACCGGGTGGATGCACAACCGGGTGCGCATGGTGACGGCTTCTTTCCTGATAAAGCATCTGCTCATCGACTGGCGGCGTGGTGAGGAATGGTTCTGGGACACACTGGTCGATGCCGACCCCGCCAACAACGCCGCGAGTTGGCAATGGGTCGCGGGCTCGGGCGCCGATGCGGCGCCCTATTTCCGGATTTTCAATCCGATGCTGCAGGGCGAGAAATTCGATCCGGGTGGCGATTATGTGCGGCACTGGGTGCCGGAAATCGCGAGGCTGCCGGACAAATTCATTCACAAGCCCTGGCTCGCGCCGCCGATGATGCTTGCGGAATCAGCCGTCGCGCTCGGCAAGGATTATCCGGCGCCGATCGTCGATCACGACATGGCGCGCAAACGCGCGCTCTCAGCCTTTCAGGCCTTGCGATAATTCACGATGAACACCGCCGCCGCGCACAGCACGATGCCGACGATCGAAAGCGCATCCAGCCGCTCGTCGAACAACAGCCAGGCGAATATCGCGGTCGTCGCGGGCACCAGATAGAACAGGCTCGCGACCCGCGACGCCGAAATCCGGCGGATCAGCCAGTACATGAGCGCGACCGTGAGGATCGACAACACCACGACCAGCCAGAACAGCGATAAAATGAATTGGCCGCTCCAGTCGACATGGCGCGTTTCGAATGCGAAGGCCCCCGCGGCAAACAACACGAGACACGGCAGGAACTGAAACAAGTTTCCGCTGCGCCAGTCGATCGGGCCGCCGAAGCGCTTCTGATAGAGCGTGCCGAGCGTGATCCCGAGCAGGGAAACGAAAGATGAAATCCATCCGAAGGTCGTGCCGGCGCCGAGAAGCGTGCGGTCATGCAGCACCAGCAACACTCCGATCAGCCCCAGTACGAGGCCGGACCATTGCAGCGGCGTCACCTTCTCGCCGAGAAAGCGGCCGGCGATGGTCGAGGTCAGGATGGGCTGCAGTCCGGGTATCAGCGCGGAAATCCCGGCCGGCACGCCCTGGCTGATCGCGACAAACACACCGCCGAGATACAGGCCATGAATCAATATGCCAGTGGCGGCGCTATGGGCGGCCTGCGCCCGGTTGGGCCATACCGGCCGCGTAACAGCAACGATCGCCGCAAGGATCGCAACCACGAACACCATTCGCCACATCAGGAAGGTCAGCGGCTCGGCATAGGGCAAGCCGAGCTTGGTCACGACAAATCCCGTGCTCCACAGGAACACGAAGACGAGCGGCGCTACGCGCAGCGCGAGATCGGATGGCGACGAATTCACGAAAAACTTCCCGGCGGGGCATTCGTGCCATAGCGGAAGCGAACGCCAATGTCATTGCATGCCGCATTGCATTCGGTGCATGACAGGCAAGAATGAAGCGGCCGCCCTTGGAACGCGGCACCGGGAATGGAGAAGCGACAATGGACGTGCGTGCGGCAGTGGCGACGGCAGCGGGCAAGCCGCTCGAAATCATGACGGTGCAGCTCGAAGGCCCGAAGGCCGGCGAAGTCATGGTGGAAATCAAGGCCACCGGCATTTGCCATACCGACGATTTCACCCTCTCAGGTGCAGACCCGGAGGGCCTGTTTCCGGCGATCCTCGGTCATGAAGGCGCAGGTGTTGTCGTCGACGTGGGTCCCGGCGTCACCTCGGTGAAGAAAGGCGATCACGTCATCCCGCTCTACACACCGGAATGCCGGCAATGCCCGTCCTGCCTGTCGCGCAAGACAAATCTCTGCACGGCGATCCGCTCCACGCAGGGCCAGGGCTTGATGCCGGACGGCACCTCGCGCTTCTCGCTCGGCGGCAAGCCGCTACATCACTATATGGGTTGCTCGACCTTCGCGAATTTCACGGTGCTGCCGGAAATCGCGGTCGCGAAAGTGCGAGAGGACGCGCCGTTCGACAAGATCTGCTACATCGGCTGCGGTGTCACCACCGGCATCGGCGCCGTGTTCAACACGGCTAAAGTCGAGATCGGCGCCAAGGCAATCGTGTTCGGGCTCGGCGGCATCGGGCTGAACGTGATCCAGGGCCTGAAGATCGCGGGCGCCGACATGATCATCGGCGTCGACATCAACAACGACCGCAAGGCCTGGGGCGAGCGCTTCGGCATGACGCACTTCGTCAATCCAAAAGAGATTGGCAAAGACCTTGTCCCCTATCTCGTCGACATGACCAAGCAAGGCGCCGATCAGATCGGCGGCGCCGACTACACCTTCGACTGCACCGGCAATGTCACCGTGATGCGTCAGGCGCTGGAAGCCAGCCACCGCGGCTGGGGCGTTTCGGTGATCATCGGCGTTGCACCCGCGGGAGCCGAAATCTCGACACGGCCGTTCCAGCTGGTGACCGGTCGGGTTTGGAAGGGTACCGCCTTCGGCGGCGCCAGAGGCCGGACCGATGTCCCAAAAATCGTCGACTGGTATATGGACAAGAAGATTCAGATCGATCCGCTGATAACCCACGTCATGCCGTTGTCGGACATCAACAAGGGCTTCGAGATGATGCACAAGGGCGAGAGCATCCGCGGCGTGGTGGTGTATTGAAGTTCGGCGCATGGGAACAAGCGCGCGGCTGACGCTTCAGCCGCCGCGATTCCGCGCGAAGTTCCAGAAACTGGGCGCGATTGCCTCGAACGCAGGAATCGAGCGCAAGCGTTGGATCACAGCGTTACCTCCGAAGGCATCATCGTAGGCGGGAGCGGACAAACTGCGCCGCAGCCTTAACCCATTGATAACCAGATTTCGCCAAGGTCTGGCCCTGCGGATGCCCTTGCGGGGCTCCAGTAAGTTTTGCGTCTGGAATCACTTCGGGGTGGACATGCGGGGTGCGGGGGTCGCCACTCTCCTTTTGCTGTTTTCATCAATATCCGCTCATGCAGATCTGCGCATCACGCGCGATCACGGCGGCTATGTCGAAAACTACAAAGTGAAATATCAGCGCATCCGCGAGAGCGGCGAGCGCGTGATCATTGATGGATTGTGCAATTCGGCCTGTACGCTGGTGGTCGGCATCGTGCCTCACAACAAGATCTGCGTCACACCACGCGCAAGCCTGGGCTTCCACGAGGCCTATACGGTGCAGAATTTTCCGTTCCGGACCAAGGTAGCCAATGCCGCCGGCACCGCTGACCTGATGTCCTATTATCCCGATCCGGTGCAGGACTGGATCGCGCGCAATGGCGGCCTGACGCCAAAGATGAAGGTCGTCAAGAACGGTCCGGACTTATGGGCGATGTTGCTGCCCTGTCCGGAAGAGTTCTGAGATTAGCCTTCCGAGACGGCACAAACCGCCGGATCCGGAATGACGGTCAGGTTTCGAACATCTTGTCGATCGGCACACGATAGCCATTGGCCAGCCGGTTGGTCTCGTTCGCCATACCGGTGACCGCCATCACCTCCCCGAACATCCCGTCGGACATGCCGGCCTTGCGTGCCGCGGCGGTGTGGCTTGCGATGCAATAGCCGCAGCCGTTGGTGACGCTGACCGCAAGATAGATCATCTCCTTGGTGAGCGGATCGAGAGCGCCGGGTGCCATCACTTCTTTCACGCTCTCCCATGTGCGCTTGAGTAGCGCCGGGTCGCGCGCAAGATATTTCCAGAAATTGTTGACGTCGGGCACGTTTCGCGAGGTCTTTATGTCGTCGAACACGGCGCGCACCTCGGCCGAGGCATCTTCGTAATTGATCGCAGGTGTTGGCATGATGGTGCTGCCTGATTTCTCTGGTTTGGTTCACGGCTTGGAGGATGATCGCGGTCGCAGTCAAAGGTTAACAGACCTGCGACGATCTGGCTCATCGAAACAAAATCGAAAGTTCGGGCTTTCGCACTGAAAACTTTGAGATTTTTCGTGTCGGAGCGGGTGTCCTGATTACAGCACATCTGTGGAAATAGCGGTACACGTTAACCTTTTGGCCCTTCGACCGCCACATTTTACCTTGGAAATCCGTCTCTGCGACTGGGGTCCGTTTGCGTCGCGTTTGAAATTATCGATTTTGCGGCAAGACATTTGGGGGGACACATGCGGGGCAAGATCGCATCGCTTTACCTTGCATTGGCGGCCGTCGCTGTAATCTGGACTGGCGTATCCGCAAAAGCGCATCACGCTCCGGTCGAGCGTGAAAAGATCTCACTCGCCGACGTGATTTTGCGAGACCGCGACATCAACGCTGAATCCAAACTCTATTGCCTCGCGCTCGCGATCTATTTCGAGGGCGGGTCGACCGAAGAGAGCGAGGAAGGCCAACGCCATATCGCTCACGTCGTTGTTGAGCGCGCACGCGCCAACCGGCGGGTCTGGGGCGGGTCCAATATCTGCGATGTCGTATTCTACAAGCGAGGCAATGTCTGCCAGTTCTCGTTTGCGTGTCTGCCGATCGCCAAGCGCACAGTGCGTGGCGGCAGCCTTTGGGCCTTCTCAAAGCAGATCGCTCGGGAGGAAATCGAAGGCCGCAATGCCGTCGAGGCAAAGTTCATCCGCTATTATATGAATGCCTCGCTGACGCCTCCCAAGAACGCATGCCGCTTCAGAAAGGAATTCGTGCCGGTCGTCCAGGCTGGACGGCACGAATTTTTCCGGGAGGCGACGCGCGACGAACGCCGGGAACTGGAGAAAGCTGAACATAGTGAATGCAAGAAATACGAGGCATCGCTGAAAAAGAAGAAGCTTGCCAAGAACAACAAGAGCAAGAAAAAAGAAGGCGTCGCTGTTGCGAAGAAGCAGACCGCCAAGAAGGTCACGATCGCGAAGCGCTGAGGATCAAGCCTCCGCTTCGCATCGCAATCGAGACGATTACCATCCCATCAGAGTTTTGGTGCTGACTTCGTTGTCTTTCAGGAACTTCCTGTAGGCATCGCCCTTGATCACGCGCGGCTCGAGCGACAAGGCCCTGGCCTTCTGCTGGTGCTCTGCCGAGTTCAGTGTTTTCTCAAGTGCGGCCGTCAGCTTTTCTTGCACGTCATTGGGCAGTCCTGCGGGGGCTGCGATGCCGCGCGACACCGACCAGACCTGATTGAAGCCCTGCTCCTTGAACGTAGGCGCGTTTGGAAGAAATGGAGAAGGGTCGGGCGACATCACGCCGAGGATACGCAATGTGCCGGCCCTCACCTCCTCCGCCACTTCAGAGATATTCGCGCCAAGCACCTGCAAATGCCCGCCGAGCGCGCCGGTCTTGGCGTCGGCGGTCGATTTGTGATGCACTGTGATCAGCTTGATGCCATTTTCCGCCTGCATCGAGAGAATGGCGAGATGATCGTCGGAGCCGGCGCCAAAGGCCGACACGCTGATGGCGTCGGGTGACTTCCTTGCGGCCTCCACGACATCCCTGACGCTCTTGAACGGAGAATCCGCCTTCACCGCCCAGACATTGTAATCGAGCACGTGATTCATCAGCGGCGTGAAGCTGTCGAGCGTCTCTTTGCGATTATATTGCCTGTCGAGATAGCCGGCATACATCGAGGGCACGTTGAGGTAGCCGATGGTGTAACCATCCGGCTGCGCCTGCGCGAGCGAGCCCCAGCCGACCCAGCCGCCACCGCCGGCACGGTTTTCTACCGTCACCGGCTTTCCGAGCACTGCTTCGAGGTCCTTCGCCAGCATGCGCGCGGTGATATCGGTGCCGCCGCCGGCGCCATACGGTACGATCAACGTGATGTTGCGTTCAGGATATTGAGCTGAAACCGGTACAATGCCGGCGAGCGCAAAGACTGCGACCGAGCAGACCATGCGCGCCGAAAACAGGATCGCCATCGATGTCCTCCCTGATCACACCGTCTTCGCGGTGTTCAGGAGCAAGACTGCGACGGCAAACCCGATCCGGCAAGGCCCGTGAGAGTGGCTTATTGTCCCGGCACCCCGATCGACACCGGCCGCACCGGCGAGCCGGAGCCGCCCTTGGATCGCAGCGGCAGGATGATGGTGCAGGACAGCCAGACCTTGTCCTTGGCAAGTTCGCCGAGATTGGCGTTCTGGATCTGGTGGATGCCGGCCTGCACCAGATTGTGGTGATGGATCACAAACGGCAAAGCCGGCGGCGTGCCCGCGGCCGGACCCGCCTTGCCCTGCAACAAGCCGTCCGGCACCGGATCGGTGAAGGGATTGTCGAGCGCGACCAAAACCACCTGCTTGTCTTCAATGTATTTCGCACCGTCATAGGACAGGCCCGGACCCTTGGTGTAATAGGTCTTGCCGGTGTCGGGATCGACCCAGCCATCGCCCCAGCCGGTGTAGATATAGAGGACGTCACCAGGCATCAGGCCGCGTGAGCCCAGTCCTTGAGCCTTCAGCATCGCCTCGATGTCGGCTGCGGTGACGAGCGCGCCGGGCTGCATTGCGCCGCCCTTGCCGAGATGGGTCTTGGCGTCGAGCAGCACCGCAGTGGTGACAATCGGCGGCACCTTCTCGATACCGAGCTTCTGCAACGGCGCGTCTGCGGAAGGCTTCACCTGCTGCTGCGTATAGCCGCCATAATAAGTGGCGCGGCCGGACGGAAATTCGCTCTTGCCGTCCCAGGCTTCGGGCAGAACCGCAAAATGTCCGAGCGCGTCCATCTGCGTGCCTTGCGCGCCCGCCTCTCCGCTAACCGTCTCCTCGCCGTTGAAAGCGTGGCGGGTGCCAGGAATGCCGACGGTCGGACGATATTTGTCGACCAGCGGCGTGCCGAAGGGCGATTGCGGCATGGTGTTCGAGCGAATGTGGGAAACCTCGTAGGACTTCGCCTTCGGATCGGCGAGCAATGGCGCGCAACGCTGCCAAGTCGCAGTGCCGAGGTTGTTGGCCATTCCGATCTCGTCGCCGGCCGGCCAGCGTGTTTGCGCGGAGGCAGCGTTGGCCGCCACTGCGGCTGCGGCCACCGTTGCAAGCACGATTGCGATCTTTGACATTGGCATTCTCCTTTAAGTGTCAGCGGCGCAGCGTGGCGCTCAGCTTCTCGTAAGCTTGTTTGGCGTTCGGGAACGTCTTGGACAATTCGGCAATATAATTGTCGGTGACGGGCCGCAAGCCATCGCGCCACTGCGCCATGACCGCGGCATCCGGTATAATCACTTCCTGGCCAGGGCCGGCAGCGCCCTCGCGCACGGGCTTGTCCCATTTGTCCCAAAGCGCCCCGAATTTCGCCGACCAGACTTCGCCGGACATGGTATCGATCGCCGCCTTCACATCCGCCGGCAATGCGTCGAACTTCGCGCGGTTCATGACGATGAAGAACGCCGAGGTATAGAACTGCGTGTCTGTGTGGGTCTTCATATAGTCGTTGAAGCCCTGCAGCGGATTGCCCCAATTGGTGACGATTCCGTCGATCTTGCCGTCCTTCACCGCTGCCATCACGTCGTTGACCTGCAGCAGCACCGGCACTGCGCCGACATATTCAAGCGCGGTGGACACCGTCTTGTTGGGCGAGCGCAGCCGCAATCCCTTGAGATCCGATAGCGAAAGAACACGCTTGCCGGTGGTGTGGATCAGCCCCGGATTGTGCACGAACAAGGCGAGTACCTTGTAGTCCTTGTATTCGTCGGCGAGCGTGCCGTCGGCGTATAGCGCCCACAATGCGCGTGAACCGCTCAAAGCGTCGGGCACAAGGAATGGCAATTCAATCACCGAGGAGCCGGCAAATTTGTCACCTTCGGCGCCGCGAAGGCCGAGTGCGATATCGACCGTCCCGTTCTTCACATTGGTCGCCTGCTCGGTCACTTTGCCTTGCGGATCGGCGCCGTTGAAAATCTGTACCTTGACCTTTCCATTGGTCCTGGCGGCAAGCTCGGCGGCAAACGGCTCAGCCACGTCGACCTGGAAGAAACTCTTGGGCCCAAGGAAGTGGCTGAATGTGAGCGTAATTTCCTGCGCTTGACTGCGCCCGGTACCAAAGGCGGCAAATACCGCAAGCAAAACGACAGCGAAACGCGAGAACATGACAGTAACTCCGTGCAAGCAAAGACCGCAGCTATCGCGTCGAGCTAACCACTCGCCGCGGCCTTAATCAATCATCAGTCTGGCGCGCCAATTGCACAACGATCAGGTGGGCTGTCGTGCTGTCGCGACGCGGAAAGCCGCTTTCGCCGGGCGGCCGCGTTACTGAACCGGCTGCACCAGCGGCTTGCCTTTTTCTACAATATAGACAGCGATGAATTTCGCCGGCTTGTCGCCGGGCGCGCCCTCATTGTGGGTCACACCATTCGGTACTTCGAAAGCGTCTCCGGCCTTGTAGGTTTTCTCCGGCTGGCCATCGATCGCGAGCCAGAATTCGCCGTCCAGCATCTGCACTTGCACGGTGCCCGGATGTGCGTGCCTGCCAGCCTTGAACCCAGGCGCGATTTCGACCATCGCGGTGATCACCTCGAAATTGGAGCCCGGTACTTCGGTCTTGCCGATTGGCGTGCGCTTGACCGGCGACGGTTGCACCTGAGCCTGCGCAGCAAAGGAGAGTCCGATGGCTATCACGAATGCGGTTACGAATTTCAGCATCACGCCTCCCATTTCATTTTTGTTGTCGCTTCACCCTACAGTTAAAAGCAAATTGCACCACGTTGTCATCGCACCTCGACCCGCCATTTCTGATTGTCGCCGCCATGGCAATCCCATTGAATCAGCGGCGCCTGATCGGAGCCCAGACCGAGAAATACGTCGATGCACATGTTGCTGTGTTTCGGCTGCAGATGGAAATAGTCATCGCCCTGCGCGCTCAGCTTGAATTTCTGATTGTCGCGGCCGTTGCAATCCTGCTGCCAGGTCAGAACACCGCGCCCCTTGCCGGAATCGGTCACGTCGAAGCAAAGGCCGCTATGCCGCGCCTTCAGGATGAAAAAGCCAGCACCGTCGGGCACGAAATCCCAGCGCTGCGCGTCCGAATTGTTGCAGCCGAACTGCCAGACCGGGCGGCCCACATTCTTGCCACCTCCGGCAACGTCCATGCAGCGCCCGCTATGCTTTGCTTTGAGAACGGCGCTGAATGGCTGTCCGGAGAGCGGGCCGGGCTTGATGGCAGCGACCTGCGTCGCACCGGCGCTCTTTCCCTTCAAGTAGAATTCGCCGATCACCGAAAGCGACAATTCCGGAAGCTGCGTCCGTTTGGTCGCGTTGTAGACATCGGTCGAGATGCGGCGGAATACCGTGCCGATCTCTTCGCTCTGCTCAATGTGTTTCAGGAAGGCGCCGGTATAAGGGCTGTTGCGGCCCTGCCCGTCATCCGCCGTGCGCCCGGCCTGGGTCGCGTAAGCCACGATCATGCCCTGCGGCGAATTGATCTTTGCGAGTCCGTTAGCGACGCTTGCCGCACGCGTGCGCCCGATCGAGCGCTTCAGTTCTTCGGCGAGCGGATTGTCGCGACATGAATCCAGTACCAGGATGCGGAGATTTTTCGCGTTTTGCAGGTCGGCGACCACCTCGTCGAGCCGCGCCATGCGACGCAAATCCGCTTCGTCGGTGAGCTTCGCGTCCACAGGCATCAGGTAACTGACGCCGGAAAACTGCATGGCGTGGCCGCTGTAATAGAACATCGCGACGTCGGCCTCGCGCGCCGACCGCGCAAAGCGCACGAAGGCATCGTCCATGCCGGCTTTGTCGAGGTTCAGACCGACGATGACGTCAAAGCCGGTGCGACGCAGGGCGGCGGCAACATCTTCCGCATCGTTCTTTGGGTTGAGCAGGCGCGCCGCGTTCTTGTATTCGCCGTTGCCGATGACGAGCGCGACCCGCTTTTCGGCCTGTGCCTCAGTTGCGGTCGGCAGCAGACATTGCACGAGACACAATGCGGCAGCGGCCGCGACCGGTATCGCAGGAATGCGCATGGCACCTCCTCCCGTGCCGCCGAACTCTAGCGCAGTTTCGAGGCGAAGGTAACGCGTTCCGCGCAGCGTTTTGCCTGTACCCTGACGGCAAGGGCGCCTGTCGCAGTCGTGAAACCGAACCGGGAGGCAAACCGTCTATCATCAGGGCGTTCCACAGCGAGACAGCCATGAACCTTCGAATCTTTGCGACTGCGATCCTGCTGACAATGGCGTCACCCGTGACTGCCGCTTTGGCGCAAAAAGGCGACGGCCAAGCCTTTCTCGGTCCGCCGGGACTGCCGGCCAACGCCTTTCCGAAACCAAGCCGTCCGGTCGCCGAGATCATCAGCCCGATCTTCGACACCGAGGCCAATCGCGATGGCGCGAAAGAGACCGAGCAGGTGTTCGCGCTGATGAACCTCAAGCCCGGGATGAGCGTCGCCGATATCGGCGCGGGTTCGGGCTATTACACCGTGCGGCTTGCAAAGCTGCTCGGTCCCGACGGCCGCGTCTTAGCGCAGGACGTCATGCCGAATTACCTGCGCGACCTGAACGAGCGGATCTTCAAGGCGAGGCTGCCGACCGTCACCGTCTCGCGCGGCGAGCCACACGATCCGCGCCTGCCGGCGAATTCGATCGATGCCGCCGTCCTCGTCCACATGTATCACGAGATCGCGCAGCCCTTCGCGTTCCTGCATAACCTTGCGGTTGCGATGAAGCCCGGCGGGATCATCGGCATTCTCGATGCCGACCGGCAGACCTGGCAGCACGGCACGCCGCCCGCGCTCCTTCGCTGCGAGCTTGCCGCGGTCGGCTATCGCGAAGTGTCGTTCACGACGCTCACCGGCGGGCTGGGCTATCTCGCCGTGTTCGAGGCGCCGGGTGCCGAAACGCGCAAGAAGCCTGTGGAGGTCAAGGCCTGCCCGGCGCCAGGATGAACGACCGGCAGCCTTGATGACGTTTCGAGACGCTCACACGAAGGTTGAGCAAAGCGAAACCCGCCGGATACCGGTCCTGACGGTGACCGGTTTCGCTTCGCTCAACCGGTCCTGCAGTCCTGCCCTTACTTCACCCCCAGCAACTCTACGTCGAAGATCAGCGTCGCGTTCGGCGGGATGACACCACCCGCGCCGCTCGCGCCATAGCCGAGTGCCGGCGGAATGATCAGCGTGCGCTTGCCGCCGACCTTCATCGACGCCACGCCCTCGTCCCAGCCCTTGATCACGCGCCCCTGCCCGATCGGAAACTCGAACGGCTGGCCGCGGTCGACCGAGCTATCAAATTTCTTGCCCTTGTTGCCGTTGTCGTTGAGGTAGCCGGTGTAATGCACCACCGCGGTCTGGCCCTGCTTGGGCGACGCGCCGGTGCCGGCCTGGGTATCGATCATCTGCAGGCCGGAGGATGTGGTGACCGGCTTGCCGGATTGGGCGGAGGCGTTGTCGTTGCTCATGATCAAGAACCCTGTGGACACGATGCTTATGGTTGCGATGGCGGCGCAGGCGGCCATCAGGTGACGTCGTGAAAAGGCGCGCATCGGTCGCTTCTCCTTGATCGATAGACCGGCCTTATCCAAAGACAAGCCTTGGCGGGCCCCTTTTAAACGGCAGGATGCGAAGCGCAATGCCGAAATCGCCTTCTGTCCGATCCCTGTGTCCGGATCATGTCGCACTATCGGATCAACAAATGCGCGATCGGCTGGGAGCTCACCGAAATGCGTCCGACGAACGGCCGGTCATGCGCCATGACGACAAAGAACGCCGCGGCGGCAGCGACCGTGTAAATGCCGACCGAGAGCAGTTGCGAAACCAGCTCATGGTTGTGAGTCATCGCAAGCGCCGCCAGCGCCGCGGCCGCGATCAGGATCATGGCGAGCCATTGCGCATTGGTCACCCCCTGGGTCGCGAGCGTGATGCGCTGCAGGCGCGCGCTGCGCACTTCCACGATCTGGCCGATCGCCGGCGTCGCAGCCGGCAACGAGCGCAAACCTGCTTCGCGCGAGATCTCCTCCAAAAGCGAGATCAATATGTTTTCGGACTGGTCATAGATAAGCGCGACGAAAGGCTCTCGGCGCAACATCGCCGGCCAGTCTCCCTCCAGCACCTGTTTGGCGTAGGCGCGCACCTCGGCGCGGGTGCGCTCCTTCAGTTCCTGCGGGAAACCTTCGGCGAGGCCATACAAATTTTCCAGCGCGTTGGCCTCCCGCTGGACCGCGATGTGCGCCTGCTGCGACTCCTGCCAGATACCGGCCGCCGAAAATGCCATCATCAGCGCGAACATCGCGCTGGTGGTGGTGACCACCGGGTCCTTCAGGAGCAGCGGCCTGCCTTCTCCGTAACCCAGCACGCGCAGCACGACGCGCACGGCCAGCAGTATCGCGATCGCGCCCACCAGGCAAAGCGCCAGGTTCAACGCAAACATGCTTGGAAGTGGCAGCGAGTGAACCCAATCCACGGCCGCACGCATCATCCGACTCTCCTGCAACGGCAGACCTTGATACGTCGTGTGCGCCGATTCAAGCTGCGGGTGCGCGGGCGCGCCCCGCGGCGCGATGCGCCCGGGCTTTGCCGGAAGCCCTCACAGGAAATGCGAGGGAGTGGAGCGCCGGAAGGCGCTGGTCTTCCATTCTCGCGTCTGCGCGACGCCGACCGCTTTCGCGACCGCGACCCGCTTCGGCGACGGCGTCCTTTTTGGCGAAGGACGCCACGCCTTCCGACGCTCCACCGCGACGTTTATGCGATGCCGGGCCGCGCTTTGCGCCGCGCCTCCGTACAACGGAGGCACGTGTCAGCCAGCTCCTGGCAGGAGACCCTAGTGGTCCCGGCTTAGCAGTTTCGCTTGCGCAAACTGCGTAAACTTGTTTGCGCGTGCCCCGGCACCGCCCGGGTGCGGGGGTTACGAGCCCCGCCCGCAGGCGCCGCACTCAACCCCCGTCCGGCACGTCTGCAGAACGTCCCTCGCTCGGATTGAGCGGACATAGGATTATATACTTATAGGAATATTGTCAAGAGCCTTTCGCGCAGATGCAGCCGCTACGCCAGCGACACCACCACAACGGCGAAGGCCGCAACGAAGGCGAGCGGAAACGTCAGCGACAGCCAGAGCGCCAGGCGTGGCCATTGATCCCGCCACGCCAGGATCAGTGCCGGCAGACCGGTCAATGCGAACAAGGCCGTCACGACAAGACCTGCCACGTTATCCAGCCCCTTGGTCGCCGCATCGGAGCCGGAGAGAAACGTCGCCATCGCAACCAGTGCCCAAGCGGCGGCGTCGAGCGAGCCGATGATAAGAGCGGCCGTGCGGGAGCGCACTCACTTCACCGCAATCAACTCGACCTCGAAGATCAGCGTCGAATTCGGCGGGATGTCAGAGCCCGACCCTTGTGCGCCATAGCCGAGCTGCGCCGGAACGATCAGTGTGCGCTTGCCGCCGACCTTCATGGTGGCGACACCCTCGTCCCAGCCCTTGATCACCTGCCCCTGCCCGGGCTTGAACTCGAACGGCTTGCCGCGATCTACCGACGAGTCGAATTTCTTGCCCTTGATGCCGTTTTCATCGAGCCAGCCAGTGTAATGCACGACCGCGGTCTGGCCGCGCCGCGGCGACGCGCCGGTGCCCGGCACGGTGTCGGCATATCGAAGGCCGGACGGCGTGGTCGTGGTTTGCGCCGGGATGGAGGACGTAACCGGTGCGTCCGTGGTGCAGCCGGCGAGCGCAAGCACGCCGGCAAGGCAGGCCGCCACGACGGTAGCGCGAACGGACATCCGCATTTCATCGCCCTCCCTTTTGCCTGCTATCCTATGGCTTGCCCGTCGCAGGGCAAGACCGATCGGCAATGCGGCTATCGCAGACATATACGCCGCGCAGATAACGCGACCATTGCTCGATCTGATCCTTCTCCGGCCTGAAGCGGAACGCCTTCTGCACCAGATAGAAACTGTCGTTGCCGCGGATCGCCTTGAGCAAGGTGAATTCCGGCTTGGAGGTCTGCTTGTTCAGCGGGCAGAACTGGATCCACACCATCATCGGATAGCCGCGCTCGACCGCCTGCGCGACCTGGTTCGATTGCGCGCGATCGCAATTCTCGGACCATAATTTCTCGAGCCGCTGCTTGAACTGTTCCGGCGTCGCATCCTTCATGCCGAAGAAAATCTGCACGGTCAGCATCTCCGTCCAGTCTTTGACATTCTCTCCGGCCGGCACCATTTCGTTGATGAGCTGGTTGTCCTTCTTTTCCTGGAAGCCGAGCTTGTAGCCCTCCGGCATCGTCACCATCAGGTTTTCGTTCTGAAGCTGCGCGTGCGCGGGAGCGGAGAAGGACAGGATGACAGACAGGACAAAAATGCGTTGAAACATGCTGACCAGCCGGAATGGGTTGACGATATCCACCGATCCTCGACTGAAAACGTTAATGGTAACATCGTCACAGGTTCGTAGGCGGCGAAATGCGGAAGCCTCGAAGCCTGCGAAGATTGTCCTACGATCGCTAAAATTATATCTCGTCAATGGTCTCAAAATGACCGTGTAGCCAACGTTGGCAAAACTCAGCCAGTTCTGCATTCTCGTCCGCAACGTCCTTACCCGGATCAAACTCGACGACCGAGAGACGTTTTTGTTGTCCGTAGATGCGCTTGTAACGCCGACGAATCGCGCCAAGCGCCGGATGTGACACTGGCGCTCCTCGACACCATTCTTTGACAATCCGGTTGAGATCATCGGCAACCAGGCTTCTCGCTTTCTTTCGATGCTGCTCGATCCCACGCCCCGACAGTTCATCAAGCAGCAATTCGTAATTCGTGAACTCGTGGCGTGCGTGATTGCTTGTCACTATCCCGGCGACCACTGGTAATCGGCCCTTCAGCGGCCGCAGCGCATATCGGCCAACGATTGCCTCGCGAGCAATGGCTGGCATATGCGGATAAAAGAGGGCGAGATAGACCTCCAGTTGGTCGGCCAGCAACCTGACGGCGTCAGGTACCGCCATGCGCCCTCACAACGGCAAATTATCGTGCTTCCTCGCGGGCATCTCGACCTGCTTGGTCCGCAGCATCGCAAGTGCGCGAGCGATGCGCTTGCGCGTGGAGTGCGGCATGATCACGTCGTCGATATAGCCGCGCTCGGCGGCGACGAAGGGTGAGAGAAACCGCTCCTCGTATTCCTTGGTGCGCGCGGCGATCTTTGACGCATCTCCGATGTCGGCGCGGAAGATGATCTCGACGGCCCCCTTCGCGCCCATGACCGCGATCTGCGCGGTCGGCCAGGCATAATTGAGATCGCCGCCGACATGCTTGCTCGCCATCACGTCATAGGCACCGCCGAACGCCTTGCGCGTGATTAGCGTCACCAGCGGCACCGTCGCCTGCGAATAGGCGAACAGCAGCTTCGCGCCGTGCTTGATCAGCCCGCCATATTCCTGGCTCGTACCCGGCAGGAAGCCCGGCACGTCGACCAGTGTTACGATCGGGATGCCGAAGGCGTCGCAGAAGCGCACGAAGCGCGCGGCTTTCCGTGAAGCATCGGAGTCCAACACGCCCGCCAGCACCATCGGCTGGTTGGCGACAAAGCCCACGCTCCTGCCCGCCACGCGGCCAAAGCCGGTGACCATGTTGCTTGGCGAAGGTCGGCGAGATTTCGAAGAAGTCGCCCTCGTCCACGACCTTCAGGATCAACTCCTTCATGTCGTAGGGCTTGTTCGGATTGTCGGGGATCAGCGTATCGAGGGAGTTGTCGATGCGGTCGGGATCGTCGAGCGTCGGCCATTCCGGCGCACCGGCCGGCATTGCTCGACGGCAGGAAGTCGATCAGCCGGCGCATCTGCAGCAGACACTCGACGTCGTTCTCGAACGCGCCGTCGGCGACTGAGGATTTTGTGGTGTGCACCGAGGCACCGCCGAGTTCTTCCGCGGTGACCACCTCGTTGGTCACGGTCTTCACCACGTCCGGGCCGGTGACGAACATGTAGCTCGTGTCGCGCACCATGAAGATGAAATCGGTCATCGCCGGCGAATAGACGTCGCCGCCGGCGCAGGGGCCCATGATCACGCTGATCTGCGGGATGACGCCGGACGAGATCACGTTGCGCTTGAACACCTCGCCATAGCCGCCGAGCGCAGCCACGCCTTCCTGGATGCGGGCGCCGCCGGCATCGAACAGGCCGATGATCGGCGCGCGCGCCTTCAGCGCCATGTCCTGCACCTTCACGATCTTCTGCGCATGGGTCTCCGATAGCGAGCCGCCGAACACCGTGAAGTCTTTCGAGAACAGGAACACGGTGCGGCCGTTCACCGTGCCCCAGCCGGTCACCACGCCGTCGCCCGGGATTTTCTGCTTTTCCATGCCGAATTCGTTCGAGCGATGCTCGACGAACATGTCGAATTCCTCGAACGAGCCCTTGTCGAGCAGAAGCTCGATACGCTCGCGCGCGGTCAGCTTGCCGCGCTTGTGCTGCGCGTCGATGCGGGTCTGACCGCCGCCCTTCTTGGCGTCGCCGCGGCGGATATCCAGCTTCTCGATGATGTCTTTCATGGATGTCTTTCGGGCCTTGCCCCAAAATTCCGGCCGGCGACGCTAGCACGGCGCGGGATTTGGCGTCACGCGCAGGCGTGGTGTCGCGAAAGCCGCCGGCTTATTCCATGACCGCAAGGCGCAATTCCGGCCCGACCGAATAGGCGTAGGTCGACAGCGCCGCCTGCGCGCCCTGACGGGTCGGCCGGTCTGCGAGGACACAGGCAGCGTAGGCCGGCCGATCACGCTCGCCGCGGTCGACGTCCGCAAGCGCGGTCTCGGTGATGGCGCGGCACAGCCTTCGGCTGAACGGCCGCATCCAAGGATCGCCCTTGGCGACGCTGACGCTGATCAACATCGATACCGGCGCCGGTTGTGCGCGGCGCCATGTCACGACGCAGGCCGTACCTTTGCCAAGCCGCATCAGCAGGCCCGCTCCGCCAAGGCCCAGCCCCGCAGGCAGCGTCGTGCAACGGTCGATGGTCCAATCCTGATCCGAAAAAGAAAGCCAGCGCTGCGGAAGATCTTTGCCAAAGCGATTGCGGAGCGCGGTCGCCAGCGCGCGATCCACTCGATTGAGGTCCTGGTCCGGCGCCAGGCGGAACGGAAACGGCATATCCGTTGCGCCTTTGCGCTTGCCGACCATGAACACCCCGATCACGTCGTTCAGTCTCGGCGTCTGCGTCTGATCGTAGATGATCTCGCCATCGCGTTCGACCGAGGTGCGACCCGGCGGATACTCGAAGGAGACCTTGGCGCGGTCGCCGTACTTCTCCTTCATCTCCTGCGACAGCTTGTTATAGGGAACGAGCGACACCCCGACATTGACGCCTAGGGCGTGGCTCTGGGCGAAGTCCGACCGCGGTGTCCACCAGTCGAAGACAAACTCTCCCACGGCCAGCGCGCAAAGGACGACCAAAGCGGTCGCAATCCCGGCTATCCTCCAGATCGGTCGCATCTCGTTCGCTCAAGGCTGCCCTCGGCTGCGACCATGACCGCAAGGGCTTACCAAATGCTGATGCGATTGCCTGCAATTCGCGCTCACGCGGCTGGGTGTTGAAGCTCGGCCTTACGGTTGAAGCTTCGCAACAGCACCGCAATCGCAATCAGGATCACGCCGGCCAGCAGGACCGAGATCGCGTTGGCACCCAGGATCGAGAACCATTGGGTATAGAAATGAATGCCGCCGAACACGGCGGCAATATTGACCACCCAGCGCCGGCCACGTTTCACGCCCCAGACACCGACCGCAACCAGCGCGACCGCCCATCCGATCGAGAACACATAATCCGGAATAACCGCGCCGCGAGCTGTGAATTCCGGCCCGCCGGTGACGTCGTTCTGGGTCCAGTAACGATAGAGCCGCAGCCGGTCGCCCCAGAGCGAGCCGATCCAGAAGCCGAAATTGACCAGCACGAGACAGGTGCGCGCCGCCGCAATCGCAATGCGTTCGTAGTCGGCCTGAACTCGAAGCGAGACCAGATAAAGCACCAGCGCCAAAGCGGAGAACAACACGATGGTGATCGTGGGCTCCTGGATCGAGAGCGAATACATCGCATGCACATAGCCGGTGCGGGCACCGAGGCTTCCGGCGAGCGACAGCACCGCAAGCGCCGCCATCAAGCTCGAGCGTGCGAGTACGGCCGTCAGCGCAAAGATCACGGTGACGAGGATTGCGACCCGCGGCGAGCCGAGATCGAGAATGAACAGGCCGGCGGCACCGGTGAGCCCGCCAATCACGATCAGCGTCTGTGAAAGCAGCCGCCAGATCTCGCCTTGAAGCATCAGCAGCGCAAGCCCGAGTCCAAACGTCACCAGGCCGATCACCACCGCCGCCAGCGGCGAGAAGCTGAACGCCGTCAGCAGGAACGCCACTGCGCCCGCGCTCGCGGCGATCACGCCGAAGCCGGTCAGGATGTTGAGCCCGAGATTGCTGGTTTCCTGTGCGGCCAGCGCCTTCAGCCGCTCGGCATCGGCGGCGGTGATCTTGCCCTGTTCGAGCAGCTTGGACAGATCGAGAGTGATTTTCATGGGCGCAGTCGTATAGCGAATGGCAGCCCCGATAAAGTTCCCTGACATGGAACCAACAGCCCACGCCTTGTATTGAATGCCGTCACGGATGCAGCACCGAACCCTGCCAAGCCCCGGTTAAGACCTTGTTTACTCTGGTTTTTTACGCCGTCACACGGACCGGCATGATAGCCGTGATAGTTCCAGCTTTTCCCGCCCTTCGAAGGATCGACCATGAGCGCCGACAAGATCAAGCCCCGCCTCGCCACCCCGACCGATCTCGGCAGCAACGCCACCAAGGACATATCCGGCGCGCTTAATGCGATACTTGCCGATACCTTCGCGCTCTACATGAAGACCAAGAATTTCCACTGGCATGTCTCCGGGCCGCATTTCCGGGACTACCACCTGTTGTTCGACGAGCAGGCCGACCAGATATTTGCCTCGACCGACGAAATCGCCGAACGCGTGCGCAAGGTTGGCGGCACCACGCTCCGCTCGATCGGCGACATCGCACGCAAGCAGCGACTGTCCGACAATGACGCGGAATATGTCGACCCTCAGGACATGCTGGCGGAATTGAGGGAGGACAATCAGCGGTGCATCGCTTCGATGCGCGAAGCACACGAATTGTGCGACGAGCACAAGGATGTCGCGACCGCGAGCCTGCTCGAGAATTTCATCGACCAGGCCGAAAGGCGAGTCTGGTTCCTGTACGAAGCGAGCCGCCGCGGCTCGCCGACCGGGCAATAGATTTCGTCTTGAGCTTTTTTCTTGGCGTGGGGGCGGTCTAAATCGCCCCCACCTCAGCCAAAATCGACTTCGCGATCGGCAATCTGCGCGCGAGGTCGGGCTGGCCATGTACGTCGAGATTCAACGCAAAGATCGATGAATCCTCGCCCCGGTCCACATAGCCCGCAATCCAGCCGAGCGCAGCCTTTTCGCCAGCCGTACCGTCGATCCCGACAGCGCCGGTCTTGTAGCGGAGCGCACCGCCCGACACCGCCTCCGAAGGAATGATGTCACGCCCGAGTTCGAGCGTGCGTCCGGTCAGCGGCAGGTCGCCGCGGCGCAGCCTGTCGAAGAATTCAATCTGATCCAGCGCCGAAGTCTTCAAGGGACCGTCGAGCCAGAAGCGGTCGATCTCCGGGCCGACCTCGCGATTGCCATACTGGAAAGCATCGAGATATTTTTTCATGCGCTCGGTGCCGATGCGGCGCGCGATCTGCTGGAACACCGGCACTGCCGACACCGCCATGGCGCTGCGCAAGGTGTGGTCCTTGTTCCAGGCCTCGATCGAGCGCACCTGCCCGTCCCAGCGGATCAGCTCCTTGTCGGCATCGGCGACGACGCCGGTCTCAAGGGCGATCAGCGCATGCGGCACCTTGTAGGTCGAGGCCGGCACATAACCGAGCCGCGCCCGCCCCTCGTCGCTGACGATCAGACGATTGTCGCGCAGCCGAAGCACAACGAACACACCCTGGGTGCCGACCTCCGCGAAGCGCTTGCTGAAATCCGGCCGTGCCTCGAAGTCGGGCTCGGCGCGAGCGAGAACGGGCGCCAGCGCGGCACCGGCAAGTGCGACCGTGAACATTCTGCGATTGAGCTTCTGCATCGGGCGCATTGAGCCTTCGGATATGGCAGCTTCGTGGCGCTATTTCACCAGCGCGAGGATTTTCGCGGCCGCGTCCATGTCGGCCTTGCGGTGCGCGCGCCGTTCCATCGCCAGGCTGTCGCGGCCCCATTGCGTCATCTGCCAGTCCTCGTCGACATTAGCCGCCGCCCAAGCCTGTTCCACATTGATTGCGCCCTCAGAAAGCGCGAGCGCGAGCAAGGCCGAGCCGGTCAGCGTGGTCACGGAATGCACCGCGCCGAGCCGCCAGATCTCGGTCGGTATCGACTTTGCAGCTGCCGCCACCGCCAGTTCCGGCTGGGCGGCGAACACCACGCCCTCGACCAGGATGAAGCGCGCCCCGAGTGCCTTCGCAGCCCATTCCACCACCGGGTCCCAAACCTCCGCCTGCAACTCCGTCAGCTTTTCCGGTCCATCGGCACGGTAGAACAGAAGATCGGAACCGAGATATTTGACGATTTCGTCTCGCACCGGCCCCGGGTTATCCGCAACGCCGTCGATGATCGAATTGGCAAGCCGCGTAAGCGGCATATGCGCGGGATCGATGACCTCGGTCTGCGCTTGCCATTCGTTGGCGATCGCCTGCGCGAGTTCGCGCGAGGGAGCAGCCAGCGGCCGGCGCGCGGGCGTACGCACCGGGCGGCTATCAAGCATCACCTCGAACTGGTCGCCGTTCGGAGTGACGGTAGCTTCCTTGTAGAAGCGCTTGCGCAGCGCCGGCCGCACGTTGCGGCGCGCTGCCTCCATCGGGTCGAGCGGTTCGTTCTTGAAGATGTCCTTGAAAATATCGCGCATCATTCCCTGCCAGCGGCTTTCGGCAGAAACGGCACCATCCGATACGCCACGAACAGCAGCACCGCGAAACCGCACACGAGCGATACGAAACGCAACCAGTCGTCGAGATGCGACCAATAGCCGTAGTAACCCCACCCGACCGCGAGGATGCCGCCCGCGATCAGCCCGGTGCCGATCGCATGCATTCCGATCAGCGAGCCCAGGATGATCGCAATAAGCCCAAGGGGCGCCGCCACCATCAGCACGGCGCGCCCAAACGACCTGGCCGCCTCCCTGAACCGCTCTCCCTGGAGCCGGTTCTGCTCCGCCCGCTCGTTGCGCTCCTCCGCCGTCGCGGTTGCAGGCAGAGGCGGCTTATTGGTGACGTAGTCGTTCCACTTCGGCGCGGGATGAAATGTCGCCACGCCGTAGTAAATCATCAGCGGGAAGATCAGCGCGATTCCAAAACCGACAACGATCTGACGTGCAAGCATTGCTTTCCAAGCCTCGTGCGCGCCGCAAGGTCCGTCTGCCGTTTTTGCGCGCCTAAATTACGGCCAGATGAGGTGTCGTCGCGGTGCCGCAAAGCAAACGCCGCAAGACGTCGAACGTTTCCACCACTTGATGTGCGCCGGCGGCATGCAGTGCCGAGGGCCGGTGATAGCCCCAGGCTACGCCGATAGCGCCGACACCCGCAGCCCGCGCCATCTCCATGTCGTAGCTTGTGTCCCCGATCATCACCGTGTCGCGCGGCTCGGCACCCGTCTCACGCATCGCATTCACCAGCATGCCGGGATCAGGCTTCGATGGCGCGTCGTCGGCGGTCATAATGGTTGCAAAATGCGAAAGCAGATCGTGATGCGTCAGGATCGCGCGCACGCCGCGCTGCGATTTTCCGGTTGCGATGCCGAGCGCGCAATCGTTGCGCGCGCCGAGTGCAAGGATCGCCTCGCGCGCGCCGGGATAAAGCGGCTCCTGATGCTCAGGCGAATGGCGCAATTCGAAGAAGGCTTCCTTGTAGCGCTCGATCATGCCGTCGACCGGAAACTCCTCATGGCCGCCGCCGAGCGTTTCGAAGGCCGGACGCAACGAAAGGCCTACGATCGACAGCACCGTTTCGCGCGGCGGACAGACGATGCCGTGCGCGTCATAGGCGCGCTGCATGGCGGCACAGATCATATGCTGGCTGTCGACCAGCGTACCGTCGCAATCGAACACAATGAGCTTCAGGACACGCTCCCTGGATTTGTAGTCCGCGGCTTACAGACAGACGAACACGACGCAAAGCAACCATGCCACTTTGGTATGACGTCGCGAGCGCGGATTTGTGCATTGCACAATCCTATGCTCGGCGTCCAGTTCCCGAGGGTCGGCAAGGCCCCGCAACCGCCAAGTGAACCGCTTTTGTCGGCCGTGTTTCTCGCCCTGAAATAATGCGAGTCCCGCTGCATTGCCGCAAATTTGCATCAACCATTGTTACAGAATGTCGTGATGCGACAGCACATGTGTAGCAATTCATAATTGGTCTGACTAAAATCTGCCCCGGATTCGGTTCTACAGAAAGCCGAACCACGGGGATAGAAATGCCAGCCTGCCGCAAGCGGCTCGCCGGTCCCAATTCTGCAGAAGGAACCGAATGGTTCCGGGACGCGCGCGAGAGGAGTTGATGAAACTAACCGACATCGACGATCCCAATTACTTCCACAAGGTCGTGGATTGCCAATGGGCATGCCCCGCGCATACGCCCGTTCCCGAATATATCCGGCTGATCGCGCAGGGGCGTTACTCCGACGCCTACATGGTCAACTGGAAGTCGAATGTGTTTCCGGGAATCCTCGGACGCACCTGCGACCGCCCTTGCGAGCCGGCCTGCCGGCGCGGCCGCGTCGAAGAACAACCGGTCGCGATCTGCCGGCTGAAGCGCGTCGCCGCGGATTACAAGGACGACGTCTCAGGACGCATGCCGAAGAAAGCGCGCAGGAACGGCAAGCGCGTCGCATTGGTTGGCGGCGGTCCGGCATCGCTCACAGTCGCGCGCGACCTTGCGCCGCTCGGCTATGAATGCGTCGTCTATGACGGCGATCCGCAGGCCGGCGGCATGATGCGCACGCAGATCCCGAAATTCCGGCTGCCGGATTCGGTGATCGATGAGGAAACCGGCTACATCCTCGATCTCGGCATCGAGTTTCGTGGCGGCCAGCGCGTCGACAGCCTGAAAAAACTTCTTTCCGAGAACTACGACGCGATCTTCATCGGCTCCGGCGCGCCGCGCGGCCGCGACCTCGATGTCCCCGGCCGCAAGGAAGCGGCCAAAAACATTCATATCGGCATCGACTGGCTGTCCTCCATCGCGTTCGGTCACGTCGACAAGATCGGCAAACGGGTGATCGTGCTCGGCGGCGGCAATACCGCGATGGATTGCTGCCGGTCCGCACGCAGGCTTGGCGGCGAAAGCGTGCAGGTGGTGGTGCGCTCGGGCTTCGAGGAAATGAAGGCGTCTCCCTGGGAAAAGGAAGACGCGATGCACGAGGACATTCCGATCCACAATTATCTCGTGCCGAAATTCTTCACCCACGAGAACGGCAAACTCACCGGCATCACCTTCGAGAAGGTGAAGGCCGAATTCGACGCCAAGGGCCGTCGCAATCTGGTGCCCTCAGGCGAGCCGGACCAGCATTTCCCCTGCGATGACGTGCTGGTCGCGGTCGGACAGGAAAATGCCTATCCGTGGATCGAACGCGACGTCGGCATCGATTTCAACAAATGGGACATGCCCGTCGTCGACGAAAAGACTTTCGTCTCGACCAACCCGAATGTGTTTTTCGGAGGCGACGCCGCGTTCGGACCCAAGAACATCATCTGGGCGGTGGCACATGGCCACGATGCCGCTTTGTCGATCCACAGAATGCTGTCGGGCGAGGACATCACCGAACGCCCGCTGCCGCATGTGGAGATCGAAAGCCAGAAGATGGGCATCCACGAATGGTCCTACGACAACGACATCACGCTGGACCAGCGCTTCCGCGTTCCCCTGCGCGACAAGGTAGTCGCCTTGCGCGACATCAAGGCCGAAGTCGAGCTCGGCTACGACGTCAAGCTTGCGCTCGGCGAAGCGCATCGCTGCCTGAATTGCGACGTGCAGACGGTGTTCTCCGGTAATCTCTGCATCGAATGCGATGCCTGTGTCGATATCTGTCCGATGGACTGCATCACCTTCACGCCCAACGGCGAGGAAGCGGACCTTCGCCAGCGTCTCGAAGCGCCGGCTAACAACCTGACGCAAGACCTCTATGTCGCGAACGGGCTGAAGACCGGCCGTGTCATGGTGAAGGACGAGGATGTGTGCCTGCATTGCGGGCTGTGCGCCGAACGCTGTCCGACCGGCGCCTGGGACATGCAGAAATATCTGATCGAAATGGCTTATGCGGGTGAGAAGAAATGTCAGGCCGCGCGCTCAGCAGCGTAAACGACTTCGTCATCCGTTTCGCCAACGTCAACGGCTCCGGCTCGGCGAGTGCGAACGAAATGTTTGCGCGCGCGGTGATGCGGATGGGCGTGCCGGTATCGCCCCGCAATATCTTCCCTTCCAACATTCAGGGCCTGCCGACCTGGTATGAGGTGCGCGTCACCGAAGATTGCCATCTCGGCGCGCGCGGCGGCGTCGATTTCATGGTGGCGATGAACCCGCAGACCTTCGACAAGGACGTGGCGGGCATCGAGCCCGGCGGCTACCTGCTCTACGATTCCACCAAGCCCTTGCCGCAATCGAAATTCCGCGAGGACATCAACGTCTTCGGTGTGCCGCTGACCGCGATCTGCAACAAGGAATATTCCGACCCGCGCCAGCGCCAGTTGTTCAAGAACATCATCTATCTCGGCGTGCTGTCGGCACTGCTCGACATGGACGTCAAGGTGATAGAGACGCTGATCGGCGAACAATATAAGGGCAAGGACAAGCTGATCGGACCGAACGTGCATGCGCTCCATCTCGGCCGCGATTGGGCGCTGACGAACCTGAAATGCCCGATCGGGCTTCGCGTGCGTGCCTCCGACAAGGTCGGCGACAAGATTTTTATCGAAGGCAATTCGGCGGCGGCGCTTGGCGCGGTCTATGGCGGCGCTACTGTCTGCGCCTGGTATCCGATCACGCCCTCATCCTCGCTGGCCGAAGCCTTCAGCCGACATTGCGCGAAATTCCGGGTCGACAAGGAAACCGGGGAAGCGAAATATGCCGTCATCCAGGCGGAGGACGAACTCGCCTCGATCGGCATGGTGATCGGCGCGTCCTGGAACGGCGCGCGCGCCTTCACCTCGACCTCCGGCCCCGGCATCTCGCTGATGCAGGAATTCTGCGGGCTCGCTTATTTCGCGGAAGTGCCGGCGGTGATTTTCGACGTGCAGCGCGGCGGCCCTTCGACCGGCATGCCGACCCGAACGCAGCAATCCGACCTGTTGATCTGCGCCTACGCTTCGCATGGCGACACCAAGCACATCTTGCTGTTCCCGCAAGACCCGAATGAGGCGTTCGAATTCGGCGCGCTTTCCTTTGATCTCGCCGACCGCCTGCAGACGCCGATTTTTGTCATGCTCGATCTCGATATCGGCATGAACCACCGCCTGTGTGCACCGCTGCGATGGGATGATAGCCGCGTTTACGATCGCGGCAAGATCATGACTTACGAGGAGCTGGAGGCCGGCACCGATTTCGGCCGCTACCTCGATGTCCACGGCGACGGCATTCCATATCGCACCTATCCAGGCACGCATCCGACCCGCGGCTCATTCTTCACTCGCGGATCGACCCGCGACCGCTACGCGCGCTACACCGAGGAAGGCGGGCCGTATGTCGATAACGTGATGCGGCTTCTGCGCAAATTCGAAAGTGCGAAAGACATCGTGCCGCGTCCGCTCATCGCGAATGCGAGCAAGCCGACGAAATACGGCGTGATCTATTTCGGCTCGACATCGCCCGCGATGGACGAAGCCATTGGCCTGCTGGAGGCGCGCGGCAATCACCTCGATCGCATGCGCGTGCGCGCCTTCCCGTTCCATTCCAGCGTCAATTCCTTCGTCGCCGACCACGACTTCGTTTATGTGGTGGAACAGAACCGAGACGGGCAACTGCGCTCGCTGATCGTGAACGAATGCGGCATCGATCCAGTGCGCCTCGTGCCGATACTGCATTTTGACGGCACGCCGATCACAGCGCGCTTCATCGCCAAGGCGATCGGGGACCATCTCGACCAGATGAAAATGGCGCCGCGCCGGCGGGTGGCGTCGTAAGGATCAAACATGACCTACATCGCCAAACCGAAATTCCATCATCCGGCGCTGCCGAAAAACGATCTCGGCTACACGCACCGCGACTATGAGGGCACCATCTCGACCCTGTGCGCGGGCTGCGGGCACGACTCGATCACCGCCGCCATCATCGAGGCGTGTTTCGAGCTCTCGATCGAGCCCCATCGGGTGGCAAAGATTTCCGGCATCGGCTGCTCGTCGAAGACGCCGACCTATTTTCTCGGCAATTCGCACGGCTTCAATTCGGTGCATGGCCGCATGCCGTCGGTGCTGACCGGCGCAAATCTTGCCAATCGCGACCTGATCTATCTCGGCGTCTCGGGCGACGGCGATTCCGCCTCGATCGGTTTCGGGCAATTCGCGCATGTCATGCGGCGTGGCGTCAACATGACCTATATCGTCGAGAATAATGGCGTATATGGGCTCACCAAGGGCCAGTTTTCCGCCACCGCCGACCGCGGCTCGAAATCCAAGCGCGGCGTGATCAATACCGACAATTCGATCGATCTCGCCGCGATGGCGTTGCAGCTCGGCGCCACCTTCATCGCCCGCTCCTTCTCAGGCGACAAGAAGCAGCTCGTGCCCATCATCAAGGCCGCCATCGAGCACGATGGCGCGGCCTTCCTCGACGTGATCTCGCCGTGTGTCGCCTTCAACAACCATGCCGGCTCCACCAAGAGCTTCGACTATGTGCGCGAGCATAACGAAGCGGTAAACCGGCTCGACGTTCTCTCCGGCCGGGCGCCGATCACAGTGGATTACGCGGAGGGCTCGGTGCAACTCGTCGAGCAGCATGATGGCACGACGCTGGCTCTGCGCAAGATCGGCGCCGATTACGACATCCACGACCGCACCGCAGCGATGGGCTTTTTGCAGCAGCACGCCGCCAAGGGTCAGGTCGTGACTGGCGTGCTCTATATCGCCGAGGAGCCGCGGGACCTGCATGCCTCGCTGAAGACGGTGAAGCAACCGCTCAATACGCTTGGCGAAAAAGAGCTATGCCCGGGCTCCTCCGCGCTCGACAAGATCAACGCAAGCTTGCGCTGAAGGCACATCCGCGCATACCGCTCATGCCTTCCTGATCCTGTACCCTGCTGCTAAGACCTTGCCGACGCGTGGCGCCCGCCGCGCGGTGAAACCTTTTTTGCAAGCGAGAACTGTGTGACACGGCGCAAACTCGGCCGCTCGGATCTGTCCATCGCCCCGATCGTGTTCGGCGGCAATGTGTTTGGCTGGAGCGCCGACGAGAAGACCTCATTCACGCTATTGGATGCGTTTCTCGATGCGGGCTTCAACGCGATCGACACCGCGGATTCGTATTCCCATTGGGTGCCGGGCAACAAAGGCGGCGAGTCCGAAACCATCATTGGTCGTTGGCTGAAGGCACGCGGGCGGCGCGACGATGTGGTGATCATGACCAAGGTCGGCAGCGACATGGGCTCCGGCAAGACCTTGAAAGCCGACTATGTGATGCGCGCGGCCGAGGATTCGCTTCGGCGGCTGCAGACCGACCATATTGATCTCTATCAGACCCATTTCGACGATCTCGACACAGCGCCCGAAGAGACATTGAAGGCCTACGCAAAGCTGGTCGCGCAGGGAAAGGTGCGGGCGCTGGGCGCTTCCAATGTCAGCCCGGAACGGCTGACGGAATCGCTTGCGCTCAGCCGCAAGCTCGGCATTCCACGTTACGAGACGCTTCAGCCACTCTACAATCTCTACGAACGCGCCGGCTTCGAGCGGGATTACGCAGGTTTGTGCGAACAGGAGCAATTGGGCGTCATCCCCTATTGGGCGCTCGCGCGCGGCTTCCTGTCCGGGAAATACCGTTCGAAGGCGGACTTTTCAAAAAGCGCGGCGCGCGGCGAAGGAATGGCAAGATTTCTTGACGCACGCGGCTCGCGGATTCTGGAAGCGCTTGACGCCGCGGCGCAACGCCACGCAGCAAAGCCCGCGCAGATCGCGCTGGCATGGTTGCTGGCCCGTCCGAGCATCACCGCGCCGATCGTCAGCGCGACCAACCTGCCCCAGCTTGACGAGCTTCTTAAAGCACCGGGCATCCGGCTCAGTGGTGAGGACGTGGCGGCGCTCGACGCGGCGAGCGCGGAGACTTCACCCGCGTAACCAGGGCTTGTCCGCGACAGCCATCTGCACCGCTTCCATGAAGCCTTCAGGTGGTCCCATTTGAAGCAGCATCGGCTTGCCGGTCTCCAGCACGCTCTTGAGGTTCGACAGGATTGCCGGCCATCCCGAGCGTCCGCCCGCAAGAATGGCGTCGGGCACTTCCCACGAATGCGACTCCGTCACGGTCAGCTTCACCGCATCACCGGAAGGTTCGATGTCATAGGCGACGAGACACACCGGAAGCTCCGCGAATTCCTCCATCCCCTCGACCAGCCAGGTGCAGACGAAACGCCGCGGCGGCGACCACTCCACCACTTCACCGCTGATATGCGACTCGGCCATCCGGATACAGGAGCCGAAACTTCCCGCCCGCCTTCGGCTCGACGTCGACGGCAAAGCCGGCAAAATATTGGCGGCTGAAGGCGGGATCGGTCAGCGCCTGCCATACCTTGTCCGGTGTCGAAGCAATGTAAGTGACGTAAATCGTTTTCGGCTTGAATTCGCGAATGTCCGTCATCGTCGAAACCCGTCCGCAACACTCGCGCTGAGCGACCCTGCTTTCATCTGCAATTTCATTATTTGTCGATCAGGGCAATTTCGCCGGTCTCCAGCAGCGACTTCAGGTTCGAGAGGATCTTCGGCCATCCGCCGGATACTGCCTGGATCAGCTTGTCATCGTCGCCTTCCGCGACATGGGTGATCGTCAGCTTCACCGCGTTGCCCGCTTGCTCCAGCTCCATCGTGCAGCGCGCATAGCCGGCAGCTTTCAATTCCGGCATGAACTGATTTTGCCACTTGTCGATGACGAGACGGCGCGGCGGATCGGATTCCAGAATCACACCGGTATCCGCAACGCGGCCATCCGCGAGTGTGATGCGCCACGGAGAACCTTTTTTCCAGTCAAACTCGATGTCAGCGTTGAACCAATATTTCTTGGTGAAACTCGGGTCAGTCAGCGCAGCCCACAATTTCTCGGGCGTCGTCTTGATATAGGTAACGTAGACGAATTTCGGCTTACTCATCACGTTTCTCCAGACTGGATTTCAGGTCGCTCAGGGCCAGCAGGCGGTAGCCCTCGTATTTGCCGATCCAGCGTTCGGCGATGGCATGGATCGGCACCGGATTGAGGTAGTGCAGCTTCTCGCGGCCGCGTTTCACCGTGGCCACAAGATTGGCGTCCTCCAGAATCGTCAGATGTTTGCTGACCGCCTGACGCGTCATCGATTGACGCTCGCAGAGTTCGCCGAGCGTCTGTCCGTTGTGCGCGCGCAGGCGGTCGAGGAGCCCTCTCCGGCTTTCGTCGGCCAAAGCCTTGAAGACAGGATCGAGATCCTTCATGACCACAATATGCAACTATTTGGTTGCATGTCAACGAGCAAAAATGCCGGGCTTTCGTGCCCGGCATTTTCGCGAAATGCTGTTACCAGAAGCGCCGGCCGAAGAACGCCGGTGACAGGTTTTCGGTGCGATGGCGCCCGCCGAGGCTCGCCCCGATACAGGCTGCCGCAAGCCCAAGCAGAAGCGATGCCGCCGCCATGAAGCCAGTGATCACCGCGGTCTTGCGTGCCTTGTCCGCCGCTTCCCGCGCCTTGACTTCAAGCGTTTGCGCCTCCCTGACCGCTTCGTCGACGCGCTTCTGCGCTTCAGCTTCAGGCAAGCCGGCACGGGCCGCCACCACCTGCGCCAGATAATCGCGATCGCGTTGCGTCAAAGCACGGTTGTCGATCGCCGTACGGAAAATGCGAGTGGTTTCCGCGCGCAAGCTTTCGTTCGGAGCGCGGCCCGAATCCGCTGCCGGCGCTCCCGGGACCGACGGCGACGCAGCCTGGTTCGCATTCGTCGGCGCCGGCCTTAACAGCAGGTCGACGGCATAATCCGCGGGACTGCGCGCAAGCACCTGCGAGCCCTGCGCCGTGGCGCCACCTGCCGCGCCGGCCGCGATCATCGACGCGGAACGAGTTGCGGTGAAAGCAGTGGCACCCCCCACCAGCGCGATCACGATTGCTCCAAAGACGACACCCGTGGCCCAAACCATGAAGCCATGCGCGCCATCTCGAAAATCCCGTTCCTCCATTATGCCATCCCAGTTCGAGCGCATGCGGCCGGCAAGATATCCGCCGGCAGCGAAACTCCCGATCTGAACCAGAACTGCAAAAATACCGACAGCAATTGCGACACGTGCTGCCGATACTCCCTCATACGGCCAGGGCGAAGTGAGCGTCAGTCCCATCGTGGCGCCGAATGTCAAAAACAGAAACGACAAGGCTGATGCGGCGACGGCGCCGGCCAGCACAGGCGCCCATTCGAAATATCTCGGACGTGCCACAACTTCGGTGGCTGCTGTAAGTGCTGTCATTTGCCAATCCTCAACGCAAACCGAGAAGCGACAGGATTGCCAAAACAATCACGATCAAGCCTACGAGATAGACGATGCCATTCATTGTATTTCTCCCAGCCTTTTTGAACTGACGTTACGATCTCGCTCGGATTATTTCGTTCCGGGCAATTGGATCGTGAAGCTCGGTGCCTTGTTTGCACCAATCGTGCCTGTGGCCATGAGCACACCGGCACCGATAAAAAGCACAAGCATTGCGCCAACAAGCACTCCAAGCACGCCGCTTGCACCACCACCGCCATCCGCCATGCAATGTCTCCTTGTTGAACCACGCATGATCGCGCGCGCCGTCCAACGCGGTTTTCCCGTCACCGTTCCGTGAATTGCGAGAATATAAATTTGACTGTCAGCGGTACGCGGCAGCGAGTTGCCGCCCGCAGACAAAGGTCAGCGATTGACGCAGTTCTGCGTGAAGCTGCCGATCTGGCCGGGCGAGACACCGCTCGCGGCGCCTGATTGGACACAATTGATGGTGCGGTCCTGGTTGCTCTGTCCCGGCGGGCGCGCCGGAATCATGGCGGGCCCGGTATTGCTCTGGATGCCGGGCACCTGGACGGACGGCGAACCTGGATTGCCGAGCGGCCGCACATTGCCGACCTGCGGAGCGGTGCCAAGCGGTGTGACCGGCGAACGATGAACCGGAATTGCCGACGCCGAGGAGGAACCGCGACGGATCGGACGCGGGCCAGCCTTCTGCGCGGCTTGCGGCGCCTGAGCCTTGGGGGCCGGCGTTACCTGCTTCGGAGCTGCCTTCGTCCGGCGCGCCCGACGCTCGCCGGGCTCGGGCTGCATGATCGAAAACGGAAACTCATCGCTGTTTTGGGCCGCAACGGGAGCGGACCAGGCACCAGCGAAAAGCACAGGCAGGACAAGGATCATCAAGCTCTTTTGCATGTCCTTCATCCAATTTCTAAGGAGCCTTGGGAGACCTTGGCTCACCCAAAGATAGGAACGCAGCCGAGCCTTTTCAGGTCCATCGGCGGCGCCCGAATTAGCCCTCCGGCGCATCCTCGATCGGGTCGTATCGTGAACCGTCAAAGCCAAGCAGATTCCAGCTTTGCTGCATGTGGGACGGCAGCGGCGCGGTGGCATCGATGGTCCCGCCGCGCGGATGCGGCACCACGATCCGGCGCGCCAGCAGATGAAGCTTGTCCTGCATTCCGCCCGGCAAATGCCAGTTTTCGATATCGAAATATTTCGGATCGCCGACGATCGGATGGCCGATATGGGCGAGCTGGACACGCAATTGATGGGTGCGCCCGGTGACCGGCTTCAGCGACAGCCAGGCAAGCCGATTGGCCGCCGTCTCCACCACCGCATAATAGGTGACGGCGTGGCTTGCGCCCTCCTCGCCATGTTTTGCGACCCGCATCACCAAATCGTCCTCGCGTTCTTCCTTGGCGAGATAGGTAGATATTCGGCCCTGCTTCGGCTTCGGCACGCCGGGGACCAGCGCCCAGTAGATCTTGCGCGCCGAGCGCGAGCGGAAGTTTTTGGCGAGCGCTGCCGCGGCGAAGCGCGATTTGGCAATCAGCAGACAGCCTGCGGTGTCCTTGTCGAGCCGGTGTACGAGGCGCGGACGCTGCCCGTCCTTCGTTTGGATAACGCCCAGCATGCCGTCGAGGTGGCGCGTCGTGCCGGAACCGCCCTGCACCGCAAGCCCCATCGGCTTGTTCAGCACCATCACGTCGTCATCGTCATAGAGCGTGATCGACTCCAGGAAGGCGCGGGTCTCGTCGTCCTTGACGCTCGCCGCCGAACGCGGCTTTTCCGGATCGAGCCGAAGTGGCGGGATGCGGACCGACTGACCCGCCTCCAGCCGGTTCTTGGGTTCGGTGCGTTTGCCGTTCACCCGCAGCTGGCCTTTGCGGATCACGCGCTGAATATGGCTGAAGGACAGGCCCGGAAAGCGTGCCTCCAGGAAGCGATCGACCCGCATGCCGTTCTCGTCAGGGGTGACCGTGACGGTCTGGACGTTGGCAGCAAGCGGTACGGCCTGAGGCTCAGGCGATCTGGTGTCTGCCAATTCAGGCGCAGCCGACTTGAGCGCAGCCGGCTTTGGCGCACCGGACTTGGGCACGGCCGGCTTGGGCGCAGCTGACCTGGGCTTGAACGATCGCGTCTCCTGCGCCGGAATCGCGGACGTCGCTACCCGAGTCTTGGGCTTGCCGCCTCGTGACTTTGGGCGGAGCGGTCCGCGTTTGGACGGGCCGTCCGGGCCGCCACGGCGATCCTGCTTTTGGGTTGAGCGGTTGCGACGCGAGTTCATGGCCGCGCCTTAGCACAATCCGGTGTTGGAATGCGAAATCTCAACGCGCGATCACCGGCACCGGCTGCTCGACCACCCGCGGCTTGCCGCCCGCGATCTGCAACACCGCCGTCAGCATGCCCTTGCCGGGGGTCACGCCGGCCTCGAACACGCCGACAAAGGATTGTTCGAACGGATTTTTTGGGTCCGACGATTCCGGGTCGGGTGACAGCGCGATCGGAACCTCCTTGCCATCCATCATGCGCCGCGTCAGCTTGATCGAGGCCGGATCGAATTTAGTCTTATCGCCGAGCCGCAGATGTACGCGCACTTTGCAGATGTCGCCGGTCCGGTAGATCGGCTCATCCGGCTCGACCACGACGCCGACGAGTTCGGTAAGGTTGCCATCGGCGGTGCGAATCTTGCCGCGCGGACGGATCGGCACCGAGGCCAGCGCCTGGTCCACGCCCTTGATCAGCGCCACCCGCAGGAATTCCTGGATCTGCGGGTCGTGCAGGATGCGTTGATGATCGGCAAAGCTGGTCGGGCGCAGCGCGGTAGTCTCGAGCACGGCGCTGTCGCGGATCACGGTGCCGTCGCCCGCCCAGGTGGTCTGCACCTTCAGTACCGCGGTATGCCCCTCGCCGTTGAACGCGGCACGTTGCGGCGTGCGCTGATCGACCCCGATCATGAGCACATCTTCGACATTCTTCGGGATCGGCCTGGCGACCATCGCTTCGAGCGTACGGATGCGCGCGAAGGTCGCTGCCAGGTCCGGCATGGTGGAAATATCGACTCCGTCCCAGCGCAGGCCTTTCCAGGTCTTCGCCCTCGATGCGTTGAATGCCGCAACGCCGCCGGCATCGCAGCAACTGCCATAGCGCGGCATCAATTCGAATACGGAAGGGAACGACAATATCGTGCGACGAAAGCCGTCGAGGCCGCCCATCGCGGGGTTGAGCGCGCCCCATCCTCTTTCAACCGTCTGGAAAACTTTTACCGAACCCTGGAATGGCGCGCCCGCGCTGAACAGCCGCGCAACATGTGCAGCCCCGCCCCCTTCCATCACATAGACACGCGCTACCAGCGCACCCATCGAATGCGCGAGGATATCGACCTTGCCGTCCGGCGCCTTGTCGCGCACGAAACGATCGAGCGCATCGGCGTTGTCGAACACCGAGCGGCGCCAATCGTAATCGAATACGAAAAGATCGCGATTTTCCTTATAGCCGGTCTGTTCCAGATGGCGGATCACCGGCGCATAGACATCCTGCGTGTAGAGGCCGAGGAACACGATTTCGCGCACGATGCCGCAAGGCTTGATCGGGTCGGCCGCATCCGGATCGTTCGACAGCCGGATGGTCGGAAATTGCACCAGCGCGCCGAACGTGCCCCACACCACCTGTGTCTTGGCAGGATCGTCCGGATCGGGACGGCAGAGCCGCGACCCGAGCAGACCGGGGACAAGGATGAGCGGCCGCGGCGGCTTCGCGGCTTTGCCCTGCGCGGAAACCGAAGATGGCCAAAGCAAACATGCCAACGCCATTGCGGCGCAAATCGCGACTGCGATTGTGCGGCGCAACAGACTGACTTGAGTCCGGCTCATGCCATCCTCTGCGGTGCTTCCACCCCGCGCGATTGATCGATGATAGCACCGGCAATGTCGCATCGGCGGCCGGGTTTGTCAGAACTTTGTGAATGGGTGGTCTTCGTTCCCGCCAATAGCCTTCCTGTCCGCCGCGCGCTATGGCATGCGCCCCGACAAACCTGTGCGGACCACTAAAATGTCTCCTGAAATCGCCGAACAGATCGCGGCCATCGGCCGGGTTATCGACCCCGTAAAAACGGGAGCGGTCTATGCGCCGCTTCATGACCGCGAACCCTATGCCGGCGTCAAGGTCACGCGCGACATTCAATACGGGCCGGCGGATCGCAATCTGCTCGATATCTTCCTTGCGGACGGCGCGAACGGCAAGCAGCCGGTGCTGATCTTCGTCCATGGCGGCGGATTTGTCGCCGGCAATAAGTCGACCCCCGGCTCACCGTTCTACGACAATGTGCCGCTCTGGGCTGCCCGCAACGGCCTGGTCGGAGTCAACATTACTTATCGTCTGGCGCCGCAGGCGCCTTGGCCCGCGGGCGCGGAGGATGTCGGGCTCGCCGTGCTCTGGGTGGCGGACAACATCGCGCGCTATGGTGGAGACCCCTCCCGTATTTTTCTGTTTGGACATTCGGCCGGCGCCACCCATGCCGGAACTTACGCTGCGATGCCGCAATTCCATGGCAGGCGCGGTATCGGCATCGCTGGCCTGATCCTGACCTCGGGCATCTACGACTTCACGGATTTTCCGCTGACCGACAATCACAAAGGCTACACCGGCGACGATCCCAAGCTCTTGCTTGTGCGCTCGCCGATCGGCGGATTGCGGTCCCTTCCGGTTCCAGCGCTGATCGCCGGTGCGGAACTCGATCCGCCGCCCTTCATTGACCAGCATCGCAGGTTGGTCGAGGCGATGGCGCAGACACCGGCCGGCAAGCCTCGCGAAGTCGGACTCAAAGGACACAGCCACTTGTCGCTTGGCTTTTCGATCGGCACCGACGAAACGGCATTAACTGGACCGATCCTGGATTTCGTCAGCGGCCGAAAATAGCGGGGCCTATCGGCAGCGCTGCATGTCGCCGGCGACGGTCTGATCCCAGGTGACATGCAGCTTCTTGCCTTTGAGCTGCAACCCGATCGGCATGACGCGTGATTTGCCTTCGTTCGCGCATTGCGCCTGCAGATAGAGGCCCTCACCGATCCGGTAGGACTTCTTGATCATACAATAGGACCCGAACCATGCGACCGAGGTGTCGGTCACGACCAGCGGGTTCGTATCGGCGGTGCTGCCCGCGATCTTGCAACCGGTTGGATTGATCGACCAGCGGCCGATGAAGGGATCATCGGTCGCATGAGCCAAAGTGATGCCCGCAATTGCGAGTGTCATCACGCACAATAAAGACAACGTGATACGGAATTGCTGCATGCAGACTCGCCTTATCGCCTGACACGGCAAGCAAATGCACGAAATCGCGTCGGTGTCATGCCGAAAGCATTCGAAAAGCTTCGGCTGAAATGCGCGGCGTCGTTGAAGCCCCATGCGAAGGCGATGTCGGTGATCGATCGCTCGGTGAGTTGCAGGTCCGCGAGGTCCTGCTTCGCCCCGGCAAGGCGGCCGGCCCAGATCGACCGGTCCACGGTCATGCCGTGATGAGCGAATATGCGCGCGAGGCTTCGCGGCGACAGGCCTAGCTGCGCCGCGACGGCAGCGGGATTGAGGGCCGCGTCCTCGAGATTCTGACGAATGAAATCCTGCGCCAGAGAGTAGCGCGTCGCCTCGGGCGGCTCGTGCACAGTTGCACCGGAAGGCATCGTCACCGCCGACCGCAACAACTCGCCGATCGCACGCTCGATTCCGATTTCCTGCGCGGCATTTAGCGTGTCCGGCTCATCGAGTGCGGCAAAGGCGAGATGACGAAGGAAATTGGCCGGGCCGCCCGCCAGACGAAAGGCGCGCCGGCCCAGCATTTTTCCGTAGAGACTCGCGTGCGGCACCTTCAGGACCAATTGCCGAAAGCGGTCGGGGAAATCGAAGAAATAATTCTGCTCCGCCGAAACCAGCGCGCCCTCGCCAGGACGCAACGTAGCAACGTCGGATCGCTGGCCAACATTGCAGACGCCCTCGACATGAATGACCACAATCATGTCGTCGCTCGGCGCCTGCGCGATTTTCGCGCGCGTGCGCCGTGCCCGCTGCGCCGAGGCACGAACATCGGTTATTCCGATCCGTCCGATGCGCCGATGCCGGATATTGCCGGAAAAATCGCGCCGCGCCGGCGTATCGCATTCGAGCGGGACGAAAGTCTGTGCGACGACATCCGCCCAATACGGAAATCGATCCGCTATCGGAAGCGAATCCGTCGTTGCCGCCTGAATTGCCGCCGCGTGTCGCACTATGCGTGTCCCGCTCGATCAAGATTGCATGACCGTCTGGTGCAAGACCTGATGCCGCCCGGACGCCAAAATGATCCCGCAAGAAGGACACCAGCGCAAGGGGACTCTCATGGCGGTCGGCAGGAAACCGGTGCTTGGCGGACGTGAAAGCGTCAAGGTGGCGATCGTGCAGAAGGCGCCACGCTTTCTCGACAAGGAGGCTTCGCTTGCACGGGCCGAGACCCATATCGCAGAGGCTGCCGCAGGCGGCGCCGAGTTGATCGTGTTCCCGGAAGTCTGGCTCGCCGGATACCCCTACTGGACGGAAGGATGGGATTCGCCGCTGCAAAGCTGGGCCGGCGGGCGTGTTGCCTTTCGCGAAGCCGCGGTTCTGGCACCGAGCGAGGACACCGAGCGCCTCGGCGCCGCCGCCGCCAAGGCAGGCGTCTACGTGGTGATGGGCTGTAACGAGATCGACCCGCGGCCCGAAGTCAGCACCATTTACAATTGTCTGCTGTTTTTCGACCGGCAGGGACGCCTGATGGGCCGACACCGCAAGACCATGCCGACGTTCACCGAACGGCTGTTCTGGGGTCAGGGCGATGCGTCGGATCTGCGCGTTTTCGACACCGATATCGGTCGCATCGGCGGGTTGATATGCGGCGAGCATCTGATGACGCTGGTGCGCGCGGCCATGATCGGATTAGGCGAAGAGATACACGTCGCGGTCTTTCCGGGTGCGTTTGCGCTGCATACCGGGCCGGAACTGGAAGAATGGGATGCCAACCACACCTCGTTCTGGGGTCATGCTTCCGTGCGCGCTCATGCGCTGGAGGCCGGCGCCTTCGTGGTGTCCGCATGCGGGATCATCGACGACGGCGATATTCCCGACGACTTTCCCTACAAGGGCAAGATGAATATCCGATACGCCCGCGGCGGTTCCTCGATCATAGCGCCGCTCGGAATTCCGCTCGCAGGTCCGGCCGAAGGACCGCAAATTTTGTATGGCGAATTGCAGGCCTGGATGATCAAGGCCTGGAAGGCGATCATCGACACCGCCGGGCATTATTCGCGCCCCGATCTCGTGCGTCTAATGGTCAGCAATCATGCGCCGAGTCGTGACGGAGTCATTGCCTTCCATTCGTCACTCGAAGGAACGTCACCGCGCTCACTCGCGGATGCGGCCGACCGGCACGGGGTCGAACCAGCGCGGGCCGAGGCATTGCTCGAATCGACGTTGGCGGAACGGCGCCTGGCTTGATTACTATTCAGCTGCGCGACCGCTCGCCGCGCAGCTTCGCCCAGTAATCCAGCCGCTTCCTGATCTCGCGCTCGAAGCCGCGTTCGGGCGGATCGTAGAAATTCTGCCGTGGCAGCGCGTCGGGAAAATAATTCTGGCCGGAAAAGGCGTCCTCGGTGTCGTGATCATAGGCATAGCCGCGGCCATAGCCTTCTTCCTTCATCAGCCGCGTCGGCGCATTCAGGATGTGCTTCGGCGGCAATAGCGAGCCGTGCTCCTTCGCCGCGCGCCGGGCGGCACCATAGGCGGTATAGGCCGCGTTCGATTTCGGCGCTGTCGCGACGTAAATCACGGCCTGTGCGATCGCGAGTTCGCCTTCGGGCGAGCCCAGAAAGTCGTAGGCGTCCTTGGCGGCATTGCAGATCACCAAAGCCTGCGGGTCGGCAAGCCCGATATCCTCCACCGCCATCCGCACCACACGGCGCGCGAGATAGAGGGGGTCTTCGCCGGCATCGAACATGCGCGCGAGATAATAGAGCGCCGCATCGGGATCGGAGCCGCGCACCGATTTGTGCAAGGCCGAGATCAGATTGTAATGCCCGTCCTGGCTCTTGTCGTAGATCGGCGCGCGCCTTTGCACGATGTCCTGCAAGGCAGCGACATCGAAAATCTCGCCTTGGCGTGCGGCGCGCCAGATCTCTTCGGTAAGCGTCAGCGAAGCGCGGCCGTCGCCGTCTGCCATCCGAATGAGCGAGGCGCGCGCCTCGGCGTCCAGCGGCAGCGGCTTGCCTTCGATCTGCTCGGCGCGCGCGAGAAGTCTTTCGATAGCCTCGGGATCAAGCGAGCGGAATACCAGCACGCGGGCGCGCGACAACAACGGCGCGTTCAGTTCAAAGGATGGGTTTTCGGTCGTGGCGCCGACAAGGACGATGGTGCCATCCTCCATTACCGGCAGGAAGGAATCCTGCTGTGCCCGATTGAATCTGTGAATCTCGTCGACGAACAGCAGCGTGCCCTGCCCGCTTTCGCGGCGCGCGCGGGCCTGCTCAAACACTTTTTTAAGATCGGCGACGCCGGTGAAGATCGCCGATATCTGCTCGAAATGCAGATCGGTTTCCTGCGCCAGCAGCCGCGCCACTGTGGTCTTGCCGGTGCCGGGCGGTCCCCAGAAGATCATCGAACCCAGCGAGCGGGTCGAAAGCATGCGCGTAAGCGTGCCATCCGGCCCCAGCAGGTGGTCCTGACCTACGACTTCGGAAAGCTTTTGCGGGCGCAGCTTGTCGGCAAGCGGCCGCGGCGTGTCGGATTCAAGCCCCGCCGCTGTGAACAGACTCGCACCGCCCTTTTGCGCGCGCGGGGTCATCCCCCGAAATTCGCCGACACCTGGCGTCCGGCACGCACGATGGTGATCTGCCAACTCCGGTTGGTGTCGCGTGTCAGGCGCTCAAGATCCTTGCTAGTCTCGACGCGCTTCTCGTTGATCGAGATCACGACATCGCCGCGCTGGAAGCCCAGACGATGGGCCGGCGATCCGGTAGTGATTTCGAGAACGGCCACGCCTTCGCTCGAAGGATCGATGCGCAGTTCATCGGCGAGCGCAGGCGACAGATTGCCGACCTTGGCGCCGGTCAGCGGCGAGCGTGCCTTGATGACAATCTCTTCGCGCGGACGCTCGGGTGCCGTCAGCAGTTCAACGGTAACTTTGGTCTCGCGGCCGGCGCGAAGGAGCCCGACCTGCGCATGGCCGCCGAGCGGACGGGTACCGAAGCGATAATCGAATGCATTCTGATCTTCGATATCTTGATCGTCGATCGAAATAATAACGTCGCCAGTTTTTAGTCCGGCTTTGGCGGCCGGCGAATTCGAGGTGATGCTTGCGACCAGCGCGCCGGTGTTGCGCTTGAGTCCGAGCCCTTCGGCGATTTCCGGGGTCATGCCTTGCAGCTTGGCACCAAGCCAGGGCCGCTTCACCGCGCTTCCGCCGCCCCTCGCCGAGGCCGCAACCACCTGCACCATATTGGCCGGGATCGCGAAGCCGATACCCTGCGAGCCGCCGGAGCGCGAGAAGATCGCGGTGTTGATGCCGACCAGACGGCCGGATAGATCGACCAGCGCGCCGCCCGAATTGCCGGGATTGATCGCAGCGTCGGTCTGGATGAAGAACTGATAATCGGTGATCCCGACCTGAGTGCGCGCGAGCGCGGACACGATGCCGTGTGTCACCGTTTGTCCAACGCCGAACGGATTGCCGATCGCCAGCACGACGTCGCCCACTTCGAGTCCGTCGGAATTGGCAAATTCGATAGCAGGAAACCGCTCCTTCGGTTCCTTGACGCGCAGCACCGCAAGGTCAGTGCGCGGATCCTTCAGCACGATCTCGGCCTCGAATTCGCGCTTGTCGGCAAGCGAGATTTTTACCTCGGTCGCGCCTTCGACCACATGGTTGTTGGTGATGACGAGGCCGCCGGCGTCCACGATCACGCCGGAGCCGAGCGAGCGCTGCATCTGCTCGCGCGGAATATTGCCGGGGGCGCCGAAGAAACGGCGGAAGAACGGGTCGTCGAATAGCGGGTTGCGATTCTCTACCGTGCGCGCGGCATAGACATTGACCACGGAGGGCGTTGCCCGCTTCACTACGGCCGAGAACGAAAGTTTCAGCTCGGCGCCGGAGCGCGGCACCACTCTTTCCTGGGCGTTTGCCGGCATGAGCGGCGACAACACAACCAACAGGAAGCTTGCGATAAGAGTTCCGAAGGCAGTCAAGCGGCTTGTAGGCATGCGCGATCCTTGCCGAGTCTTCCGCCAGATATAGGCCGAGCTTGCGGCCAATAGAAGCCCCGTCCCGTACACATGGTGTTCATCGGCGGGGCCCAATAATCCAACAAGACCAAAAGCTTGTGCGGGAGGGTGACGATGGCGGATAATCCCCCTGCCAGACACGATCGGCGGCCCGGGAGCCGGTTTGGCTTCCGTCCGCGCGCAACCATAATGAACCGGGGCATGACCCTTTGGACGAGGCGATATTTCTTGTCGTCCAGAGGCTCGTGGCGGCGACAATTAGCGGGAGAGACTTTGTGATCGATCAGCCGGACAAGACCGCGGCACGTGCCGCGGTCATCGTTTATGTGGTCGCCTTTATAGTGGGCGCGATCGTGATGAGTTTCGAGATGCTGGGTTCGCGCTATCTCAATCCGTATTTCGGCAGCGGCATCTATACGTGGGCTGCGCTAATCTCGACCGTTTTGGCGGCACTCTGCGTCGGCTATTTTCTCGGTGGATGGCTCGCGGACCGCATGCCGTCGATGGCCGTCTTGGGCGCTACCGTGATCGTGGGCTCGGCCTATGTGCTGCTGATCCCGGCCGTCGCCGACCGGATGCTGGATTTGCTGCTCGCCGGCATCGATGACGTGCGCAATGGCAGCCTGGTCGCCTCGTTCGCGCTGCTATTCTTTCCGGTCACGCTGCTCGGCATGTATTCGCCATTCGCAATCCGTTTGCTGCTCCACGATCCGAAGCATTCCGGGCGGGTATCGGGCACCGTCTACGGCATCAACACGCTCGGCAGCATCGTCGGCACCTTGGCGACGACCTTTTATCTGATCCCGCTGATGGGCTCGAGAGCGATCACCCTCTCTTTGGGAATTGGCGGGATCGTTGCCGGCCTGGTGCTGATCGCGGCGTCGCGACTGTCACGGCGCACGCCTGCGCTTCTGCTCGCGGGAGTCGTTGCAGCTTGCGGCCTTACGCAACAAACCTTCGCCGAGGACCTGATCGATCTGGCGCCGCGCGAGCAGATGCTCAAGCGCAAGGACGGTCAGATCGACCATATTGAAACTCCCTATAACGACATCTTCATTTCCAAGGAGGGAGATGAATTGTCGATGGCGTTTCAACTCAAGGGCTGGGACTTCACCCAATCCTCTATCAATCTGAAGAACCCTGACGACCTGCCGCTGGCATATACCCGCCAAATGACGCTCGCGGTGGCCTATCCGGAGGAGGTCAAGCGCATCCTGATGATCGGGCTCGGGGGTGGAGCCATCCCTCCCTATCTCGGCCGCTATATGACCGACGTCAATATCGACACCGTCGAGATCGATGCCGGCGTCATCACCGCCGCCAAGAAATATTTCGGCATCAAGGAGAGCGCGCGGATACGCTATCTCGACGGCGACGGCCGCGTATTTCTCAATCGTAACAAGCAGCCCTATGACCTGATCCTGCTCGACGCCTATCACGGCGGATATATCCCGTTCCATCTGCTGACCAAGGAATTCTTCCGCCTGGTCAAGAAGCATCTGACGCCGAACGGCGCGGTGGCGATCAACGTCCATGACGGCACCAAGCTGTTCGTCTCGACCATCGTGACCATGCGGGCGGAATTCGCGAGCCTGCACCTCTATCCGACCGGCGAAGGCGAAGTGATCGCAGTCGGCATGATGCAGCCGCGCGACGACAAGGACGCGCTGTTGAAACGAGCGGCCGAGATGCAGGAGAAATTCAAATTCCGCTATTCGCTGCCGAAGCTGATGGAGAGCCGCACTGATGACGTCGATGTGTCGCAGGGCGTTTTGCTGACCGACGATTTCGCCCCGGCCGATCTCTACAATGCGCTGCGGGATGGCCGGCGGAAGAAGAAGCAGTAACTTTGGCTCCGCCCTCATCCTGAGGAGCCCGCAAAGCGGGCGTCTCGAAAGATGGGGCCGAGAGAAAGTCTACTGCTTCGCAGGGACCGTGCGCAGATACGCAATCAGGTCGCCCATGTCCTTGTCGGTCATCCTGGCATAGGCCGAAAAGCCCATCGGCGGCTTCAGCTTGTCGCCGTTCTTGCTGACACCGGTCGCAATCGCCTTCTTGATCTCCGCATCGCTCCAGGCCCCAAGTCCCTTTTCCTTGTCGGAGGTGATGTTGCGCGACGTGGAGACACCCCAGGGACCTTTGAATTCGTGCTTGCCAATACCCATCTGGGTCGCGACCAGGGATACGCCCTTCTCCCGAGGCGAATGGCATTCCATGCAGTGACCGATGGTCGCGAGATAATAGCCGCGGCGCGCCTTGCGATTGATTTTGCCCATCGCGGGTGGCGGGCCTTCTTGTTTCAACGCGACCTTGTATTCAGGCACCGGGACCGCATTCTTGATCGGCTTCAGCGAACGCAGATAAGCGACAATGGCGTCGGCGTCGCGCGGTGTGAGAACTGTGTAGTAATTTGCTGGCATCACCGCGAGCCCGGTGCCGTCCGGACGCATGCCCTTCATGATCGCGTTCTTGATCTGATCGGCGGTCCAGTTGCCGATACCGGTTTCCTTGTCCGGCGTGATGTTCGACGTATGGACCTTGAACGCCGGAGTTTCGAACAGCATGCCGCCGGAGAGCGGCTTACTCGCGCCGTCCGGGCCCTTAGGGGTGTGGCAACCGCCGCAATTCAGAATCGAGTTGACCAGATAGTCGCCGCGCTGAATCGGCGATTGGGCCAGTGTGCTTCCGCCGGCCGCGAGCAGAAAGACCGTCGACACGAAAAAGCGACGCATGGCCGAACTCCCCCCGGAATGCGCCGCAAAGCTAGAACAATTCCGAACAATGACAAGTCCCGCGCGGCAACTCGTTGTGAGTTCGTTCGCGCCATAACGCGCCCATAAAAAAAGAGCGGCGCCAGAGCGCCGCTCTCAAATCGCTTCCGGATTGATTTGTATCAGGCCGCGGTTGCGTCTTCGGCAACCTGCTTTGCCTGCACCGGTCCGGAATCGAGACCCTTGGCATCGACGTCACGGTCGACGAATTCGATCACCGCCACCGGAGCCGAATCGCCGTGGCGGAAACCCGCCTTGATAATACGGGTGTAGCCGCCGTTACGATCCTTGTAGCGGGGCCCGAGCACCTCGAAGAGTTTCTTCGCCATGACGATATCGCGCATCTGCGAGATCGCCTGGCGGCGGGCATGCAGGTCGCCGCGTTTGCCGAGTGTGATCAGCTTCTCGACCACCGGGCGCAGTTCCTTCGCCTTCGGCAGCGTGGTGACGATCTGCTCGTGCTTGATCAGCGCCGCAGCCATGTTGGCGAACATCGCCTTGCGATGCTCGGCGGTGCGGTTCAGTTTGCGATGCGCATTACCGTGACGCATGGATTTATTCCTTTTCTTCTCCGCGTCGCGACAATCCGCCGGACGTTGTGCTCAGGTGGGCTTCCTGCGTTCGCCAGAAACGAGTCATGGCCGGCATAAGCCGTTTAAGACGGCGTCTTGACGCCTTATGCGCCGACCATGACTGTCAACTCAAACTCAGTAGTGATCCTCGAACCGCTTGGCGAGGTCGTCGATATTCTCCGGCGGCCAGCCCGGCACTTCCATGCCGAGATGCAGGCCCATCTGCGCCAGCACTTCCTTGATCTCGTTTAGCGACTTGCGGCCGAAATTCGGGGTACGCAGCATCTCGGCTTCGGTCTTCTGAACGAGGTCGCCGATATAGACGATGTTGTCGTTCTTCAGACAATTGGCCGAACGCACCGACAATTCGAGTTCGTCCACCTTCTTGAGGAAGGAAGGATTGAACGCGAGATCCGGGATCGATTCCGCGACGACTTCCTTGCGCGGCTCCTCGAAATTCACGAACACATTGAGCTGGTCCTGCAGGATGCGCGCGGCATAGGCGAGCGAATCCTCAGGGCTGACCGCGCCGTTGGTCTCGATCTGCAGGGTCAGCTTGTCATAGTCGAGGATCTGGCCTTCACGGGTATTCTCGACCTTGTAGGAAACCTTCTTCACCGGCGAATAGAGGCTGTCGACCGGAATCAAGCCGATCGGCGCATCCTCGGGGCGGTTGCGCTCCGAGGTGACATAGCCCTTGCCGGTGTTGACGGTGAATTCCATCCGAATCTCGGCGCCCTCGTCGAGCGTGCAGAGCACGAGATCGGGATTGAGGACAACGATATCGCCAACGGTCGAGATGTCACCCGCGGTCACGACACCGGGGCCGTTCTTCTTCACCACCATGCGCTTGGGGCCTTCGCCCTGCATCTTGATGGCGATGTCCTTGATGTTCAGCACGATGTCGGTCACGTCCTCGCGCACGCCCGCAATCGAGGAGAACTCGTGCAGCACGCCGTCGATATGCACCGACTGCACCGCTGCGCCCTGCAAGGACGACAGCAAAATGCGCCGCAGCGCATTGCCGAGCGTCAAGCCGAAGCCACGCTCGAGCGGTTCGGCAACCAGCGTCGCCTCGCGGCGCGGGTCCGCACCGGCCGAAACCTGCAACTTGTTCGGCCTGATCAGTTCCTGCCAATTTTTCTGGATCGTCACGTTTGCACCCATCGCCTTGATCGGCTCGGTCTTGCCCTGCATATCCCGGCTCGCATCGAATGAACCGGTCCCGTGAGACGCATCGGCGGCGGACGCATCGTCCGGCCGCCGGGTCAAAATTTCGCTCATACCCGCCGCCGTTTCCGGGGACGGCACCCGTTATGCGGTATCGGCGTCACGTCGCGGATCGACGTGATCGTGAAGCCTGCGGCCTGCAAGGCGCGCAGCGCGCTCTCGCGGCCCGAGCCTGGCCCGGACACCTCGACCTCGAGCGTGCGCATGCCGTGCTCCTGCGCCTTCTTGGCGGCGTCTTCGCTCGCCACCTGCGCAGCATAAGGTGTAGACTTGCGCGAGCCCTTGAACCCCATGGTCCCGGCCGTCGACCAGGCAATGGTGTTGCCTTGTGCGTCGGTTATGGTGATCATGGTGTTGTTGAAGCTGGCGTTCACATGCGCGACGCCGGAGACGATATTCTTTCGCTCACGGCGGCGTACGCGCGTAACTTCCTTTGCCATACCCGTTCCTTTCGTCACTATCCGGTTCGCGACCCGGAGCGACCGATCCGAAAATTACTTCTTCTTGCCCGCAATTGCCTTGGCCGGCCCCTTGCGGGTGCGAGCGTTGGTGTGCGTGCGCTGGCCGCGTACCGGAAGACCCTTGCGGTGACGCAAGCCCCGGTAGCAGCCGAGATCCATAAGGCGCTTGATGTTCATTGCCGTCTCGCGGCGAAGGTCGCCCTCGACGGTGTATTCACGATCGATCATTTCGCGGATCTGGAGCACTTCCGCGTCGGTGAGTTGCGACACACGCCGTTCATAGGGAATGTGTAGCTGCTCCATGATGTGATTGGCGGCGTGTTCGCCAATGCCATGAATATATTGCAGCGCGACCACGGCGCGCTTGTTGGTTGGAATATTGACGCCTGCAATACGGGCCACGATCTCGCTCCATGTGCCGACAGCCTGTCAGAGCCGCCGATCAACTTTTCAATTCTATCCGTGTCTTCGGATCCGTGTTCGTTCGGAGGGGACCGCAAAGCGCTGACACGACACCCTGCCCCCGCCTCTCTTGGGGCCCGGCATCGTGCGTACGTTCTCCCACTGAATAACGCGGTATGTACGGATTTACCGGGGTTTCGTCAACCTCCGGCCGCGTGCGGAACGGGCTTTTGCGGCCCGATTCCGGTTGGAATTCCGGCTCTTCACTGCCTTGTGGCGTCCGGTCGCGGCCTTGCCGGCCTTGCCGCTACGGGAAGTCGTGGAACCCTTGCGGGTACGGGCTTTTGCCGCTTTTTTAGCCTTTGAGGCGGACTTGGATACCGTCTTCGATACTGCCTTGCGGGGCGCAGAGCGGGCGGCGGGCTTGCGCCCGGCCGGACGGCGTCCCGGCGTGCCGCGGGCCGCACGCTTGCGGGTCGAAACCGCCTTCTTGCGTGGTTTTGGAGCCAGCAGCTGTCCGATCGCAACCGTCACCTCGTCGATGGGCGCCATGCCATCGGTCGCCTTGTGCAGGCGCTTGCGGCGGTAATAGGCAGAAAGCGGGGCGGTCTGCGCGTAATAGGCGTCGAGGCGCTTCTTGAGCGATTCGGCGTTGTCGTCGGCGCGCACCGGCTCGCCTCGCGCCTGCATTTCGGCGATTCGCTTCTCGATCCGCTCCAGCAGGATGCCGTCATCGACCTTCAGCTCGATCACGCCGTCGAGCCGCAAGCCCTTCTTGGCGAGCAGCTTTTCGAGTGCCTCGGCCTGCCCGACGGTGCGGGGGAAGCCGTCCAGGATGAAACCATTTCTGGCATCGGGTTCGGCTATACGATCTTCGATGATCGCGATCACGACCTCGTCGGGAACGAGTTCGCCGCGCGCCATGATGTCCTTTGCACGCTGGCCGACCGGCGTTCCTGCCGCCACGGCTGCGCGCAACATGTCTCCGGTCGAAAGCTGGACGATCCCGTGCTTGGAAACCAGTCGCTGCGCTTGCGTACCCTTGCCCGCCCCCGGCGGCCCGAGCAGGATCAGCCTCATCGCTTTCGCCCCCGCAATTTCGATTTCTTGATCAGGCCTTCATATTGATGGGCCAGCAGATGCCCCTGCACCTGCGCGACCGTATCCATGGTCACGCTGACCACGATCAGGAGCGACGTGCCGCCGAAATAGAATGGCACCGCGGCGTAAGAAATCAGGATTTCCGGAATGATACAGACGATCGACAGATAGATCGCACCGATCACCGTAATTCTGGTCAGGACGTAATCGATATATTCCGCCGTGCGTTCGCCCGGCCGGATGCCGGGAATGAAGCCGCCATGCTTCTTCAGATTGTCCGCGGTCTCGGTCGGATTAAAAACGATCGCCGTATAGAAGAAGGCGAAGAACACGATCAACGAAACATACAGGATCAAAAACAGCGGACGGCCGTGCGCAAGCTGGGTGGTGACAGCCGAAAGCCAGCTTGGCCCTTGCCCGGCGTTGAAATTCGCAACCGTGGTTGGAAGCAGCAGCAGCGATGATGCGAAGATCGGCGGAATCACGCCCGAAGTGTTGAGCTTCAGCGGCAGATGCGAGGTCTGGCCCTCGAACATCCGGTTGCCCACCTGGCGCTTCGGATATTGAATCAGCAGACGGCGCTGCGCGCGCTCCATGAACACGATGAAGGCGGTGACCACGAAGGCCATGATGATGATGATCAGGATGATGCCGGTCGACAGCGCGCCTTGTCGGCCGAGTTCGAGGGTTCCTGCGATCGCCGACGGCAATTCGGCGACGATGCCCGCCATGATGATGAGCGAGATGCCGTTACCGATGCCACGCGAGGTGATCTGCTCGCCGAGCCACATCAGGAACATGGTGCCGCCGGTCAGCGTGATCACCGTAGAGATTCGGAAGAACCAGCCCGGATCGCTGATCACATTGCCGGCGCCTTCGAGGCCGATGGCGATGCCATAGGCCTGGAACGCGGCCAGGATCACGGTCAGATAGCGGGTATATTGATTGATTGTCTTGCGGCCGGCCTCGCCTTCCTTCTTCAGCGCTTCCAGCGTCGGCGACACCGTCGTCATCAGCTGGATGATGATGGAGGCCGAGATATACGGCATGATGTTCAGCGCAAATATCGCCATGCGCTGGATGCCGCCGCCCGCGAACATGTTGAACATGCCGAGGATGCCGCCGGCCTGGGTGCGGAAAATCTGCTCCCATTGCGTGGGATCGATGCCGGGCAGCGGAATATAGGTGCCGAGCCGATAAACCAGCAGCGCTCCCAGCGTGAACCAGATTCGCTTCTTCAGCTCTTCGGCTTTTCCGAGCGCCGAGAAGTTGATGTTGGCTGCCAGTTGTTCCGCTGCTGAGACCATGCTCGTTCCTGACCCCGTTTAATCCCCAAGCCGTGCGCGCTTAAGCCGTGCCGGCATCATATAGGGATCGCTAGGAGGCTTTGCCTGCAGGATTGGTCGGCTTCCTGTCGGTCTTGGGCGCCAATCTGGCCTCTTCCTTGGCGTCGGCCTTTTTCTTGGCATCGGCCTTGGTAGGCGTGGGAGCGGATTCGATGATCTTTGGCTTGTCGAGCCCAGCCGCGAAACGGGCATTCTTGCCGCGCGGCTCGGCGTCCACTTCCTTGGCAGGCGCGAGGATTTTCACCGAACCGCCGGCCTTTTCCACAGCAGCGATCGCGGACTTGGAGGCGCGCCATACGGTGAAATCGACCTTGGCCTTGAGTTCGCCGTGACCGAGCAGCTTCACGCCGTCACGCACGCGGCTGATCAGGCCCGCCTTCACGAGTGCCGCGATATCGACCGGGTTCTTGATGTCAAGCGAACCGGAATCGATGGCCGCCTGCACCTTGCCGACATTGAGCTCGTTCAGCACGAGCTGGAACGCAGTGTTGCGGAAGCCGCGCTTCGGCAGGCGGCGATGAAGCGGCATCTGGCCGCCTTCGAAACCCTTGATGCGCACGCCGGAACGCGCAGTCTGGCCCTTGCCACCGCGCCCGCCGGTCTTGCCCTTGCCCGATCCGATGCCACGCCCAACGCGGGTGCGCTGCTGCTTGGCGCCGGGACGGTCGGCGATCTGATTGAGCTTCATCGTTTACTTCCCTTCGACGACGCGCACGAGATGCGCCACCTTGTCGATCATGCCGCGCGTGGAAGGATTGTCCTGCACTTCCTTCACGCGGCCGATCTTGTTGAGCCCAAGCCCGATCAGCGTCGCGCGCTGGCTGCTTTCGCGCCGGATCGGGCTGCCGATCTGCTCGATCTTGATGGTCTTTTTCGCTGCCATAACGCTTTGCCTTCTGAAGTCGATTGCCGACTGGATTATTCGGCGGTCGCCTCGACGCCCTCTTCGCGCCGGCGCGCTTGCAGGGTCGAGACCTTGATCGAGCGGCGCGCAGCGACCGAACGCGGCGAATCCTGATGCTTCAGCGCATCGAAGGTCGCGCGTACCATGTTGTAGGGATTGGACGAACCGAGCGACTTTGCCACCACGTCCTGCATGCCGAGCGATTCGAACACCGCGCGCATCGGACCGCCGGCGATGATGCCAGTGCCGGCAGGTGCCGCGCGCAACTGCACCTTGCCCGCGCCGTGACGGCCATAGACGTCATGATGCAGCGTGCGGCCTTCGCGCAGCGGCACGCGTGTCAGGTTGCGCTTGGCGGCTTCCGTCGCCTTGCGGATCGCTTCCGGCACTTCGCGCGCCTTGCCGTGCCCGAAGCCGACCCGGCCCTTCTGGTCGCCGACGACCACAAGCGCCGCGAAACCGAAGCGCCGGCCGCCCTTCACCACCTTGGCGACGCGGTTGATGTGAACGAGCTTGTCGATGAATTCCGACTCTTCTCGGTCGCCGCGATCGCGCCTGGGTTCTCGTGCCATATGTCGTTCCTTTAGAAGCTCAATCCGCCTTCACGCGCGGCGTCGGCGAGCGCCTTGACGCGCCCATGATACATGTAGCGGCCGCGGTCGAAGACCACGTTCTTGATGCCCTTTTGCGTCGCCCGCTCGGCGACCATCTTGCCGACTGCCTTGGCGGCATCGATGTCGGCGCCAGTCTTGCCGGCGTCGCGCTGAACCTTTTCCAGCGACGAGGCCGACACCAGAGTAACGCCCTTCGTGTCGTCGATCACCTGCGCGTAGATATGCTTCGACGAGCGGTGAACCGTAAGCCGCACGCGGCCATTGGCCGCCGCCTTGACCGCTCTGCGCACGCGCGCCTTGCGGCGCTCTGTGGGGGATTTGTGTGCCATCTGCGTTACTTCTTCTTGCCTTCCTTGCGGAAGATGAATTCGTCGGAATATTTCACGCCCTTGCCCTTGTAAGGCTCCGGCGGACGATAGGCGCGGATTTCGGCTGCCACCTGGCCGACCTTCTTGCGGTCGATGCCGGTGATCACGATCTCGGTCGGCTTCGGGGTCACGACCGCGATGCCTTCCGGAATCGCATAGACCACGTCGTGGCTGTAGCCGAGCTGCAGCTGCAGGTTCTTGCCCTGCACTGCCGCACGATAGCCGACGCCGGTGATTTCCAGCTTGCGCTCGAAGCCCTTGGTGACGCCGGTCACGATGTTGTTCAGGTTGGCACGCACGGTGCCCCACATGGCACGCGCTTCCTTGCTCGCGTCCTTCGGGTCGACCGAGATCGAGCCCTTGTCCATCGCGACCGTTACGCGGTCGCTGGCGATGAGCGAGAGAGTGCCTTTCGGCCCCTTCACGCTGATGGTCTGACCCTGCACATTGGCGGTGACGCCAGAAGGCACGGAGACCGGCTTTTTGCCGACGCGGGACATCAGAACACCGTACAGAGCAATTCGCCGCCGACATTGGCATCGCGGGCGGAATGATCCGCCATGACGCCCTTCGGGGTCGAAAGAATGGAAATGCCGAGGCCGTTATTGACCCGTGGCAGATTCTTCACCGCCACATAGACGCGGCGGCCGGGCTTCGACACGCGGGAGATCTCGCGGATCACCGGCGCGCCGTCGAAATATTTCAGCTCGATTTCGAGCTCGTTGCGCCCGTCGCTATGCTCGGTGGTCGAAAAGCCGCGGATATAGCCTTCCGATTTCAGCACTTCGAGCACACGCTCGCGCAGCTTGGAAGAAGGCGACGACACTTTCTGCTTGTGGCGCTCCTGCGCATTGCGAATGCGGGTGATGAGATCGCCGATCGGATCGTTCATGGCCATCGTGCGTCTCCCTTACCAGCTCGACTTCACAAGGCCCGGGATCAGGCCCTTGTTGCCGAGCTCGCGGAGCGCGATACGCGACATCTTCTGCTTGCGATAATAGCCGCGCGGACGGCCGGTCACCTCGCAGCGATTGCGGATGCGCGTCGCCGACGAATTCCGAGGCAATTCGGCAAGCTTGAGGGAGGCGGTGAAACGCTCCTCCATCGGCTTGGTCTTGTCATTGGCGATCGCCTTCAGCCGCGAACGACGGCCGGCAAACGACTTCGTCATCTTGCGACGCCGCTTGTTCTTCTCGATCGAACTCTTCTTCGCCATCAAAGTCTCCTGACGTTCCGCGTCTGAGAGGGTTCAGCTCTCACTGCCGGAAGGGGAAGTTGAATGCTGCAAGCAGCGCGCGCGCCTCGTCGTCGGTGCGCGCCGTCGTGCAGATCGTAATGTCCATGCCCCAGACTTCCTGGGCCTTGTCGTAGTCGATTTCCGGGAACACGATGTGCTCCTTCAGGCCGAGCGAATAATTGCCGCCGCCATCGAAGCTCTTCGGGTTCAGGCCGCGGAAGTCACGCACGCGAGGCAGCGCGATATTCACGAGGCGATCGATAAAGTCATACATGCGCGACTTGCGCAGCGTCACCTTGGTGCCGATCGCCTGGCCGTCGCGCAGCTTGAAGGTCGCGATCGATTTGCGCGAGCGCGTGACGACCGACTTCTGGCCTGCGATCAGGCTCAGATCGTTGGCCGCATTCTCGACCTTCTTGCGATCGTTGACCCCCTCGCCGATGCCCATATTGAGCACGACCTTGGTGATCACCGGCACCTGCATCGGATTCTTGTAGTCGAAATCCTTGGTCAGCTTGGCGCGGATTTCCTTGTCGAACTGCGCCTTCAGACGCGGCACGTAATTCGACGCGGCCTTCTTCTCGGCCTTCTCGACCTTCTCGGCCTTCTGAGCCTTGCCTTCTGATTTGGGCTTTTGTGTATCAGCCATCGATCTCTACTCCCGAACGCCGCGCCACGCGCACCTTGCGTCCGTCATTCATGATCTTGAATCCCACCCGCGTCGGCTTGCCGTCCTTCGGATCGGCGAGCGCGACATTCGACAGGTGGATGCTCGCCTCTTTCGAGATGATGCCGCCGGCCTGCTGCGCGGTCTGCTTCTGGTGGCGCTTCACCATGTTGACGCCACGCACCAGCGCGCGCTCTTCCGTGGTGTGCACCGCGATCACCTCGCCGGTGCGACCCTTGTCGCGGCCGGTGAGTACGATCACCTTGTCGCCTTTTCGGATTTTGGCCGCCATCACAGCACCTCCGGGGCGAGCGAAATGATTTTCATGTGGTTCTTTGCACGAAGCTCGCGCGGCACCGGCCCGAAAATGCGGGTACCGACCGGCTCCGCCTGATTGTTGATCAGCACGGCCGCGTTGCGGTCGAAGCGGATCACCGAACCATCGGCGCGCTTGATGTCCTTCGAAATGCGCACGACGACCGCCTTCATGACGTCGCCTTTCTTCACGCGGCCGCGCGGGATCGCCTCTTTCACCGACACGACGATAACGTCGCCGATGGTGGCGTATTTCCGCTTCGAGCCGCCCAGAACCTTGATGCACATGACACGGCGCGCGCCGGAATTGTCGGCAACGTCCAGGTTAGTCTGCATCTGAATCATGGGGCACCCAATCCTTCAATCGCCTGCGAACGCGTCACGCGCTCACAGCACCTTTTTCTTCTTCTCGCCCTGGATCACAGTCCAGCGCTTGAGCTTGGAGATCGGCTTGTGTTCCTCGATCCAGACCATGTCGCCGACCGCATATTCGTTGGTCTCGTCATGGGCGTGGAACTTGGTCGTGCGCCGGACGGTCTTCTTCAGCACCGGATGCGTGAAGCGGCGCTCGACGCTGACCACTACTGTCTTGTCTTGTTTGTCGCTGACCACGAGGCCATGCAATTGACGCTTCGGCATAACGGGCCCCTTAGTCCTTGTTCGCTTTTTTCTGGCGCACGACGGTCTTCAGGCGCGCGATATCGCGGCGCACCTGACGCACCCGCGAGGTGTTTTCGAGCTGGCCGGTGGCGCGCTGGAAGCGCAGGTTGAACTGCTCCTTCTTCAGCTTCAGCACCTCGTCGTCGATCTGGTCGACGGTCATGACGCGAACGTCCGCGACTTTCATCGTCGTTACTCCATGATGCGCGCGATGAAGCGCGTCTTGATCGGCAGCTTGGCGGCGGCGAGCGTCAGCGCCTCTTTGGCGATTTCGATCGGCACGCCGTCGATCTCGAAGATCACGCGGCCTGGCTTCACGCGGCAGACCCAGAGTTCCGGGGTACCCTTGCCCTTGCCCATGCGCACTTCGATCGGCTTCTTGGACACCGGCACGTCCGGGAATACGCGGATCCAGACGCGGCCGGCGCGCTTCATGTGGCGGGTCAGCGCACGGCGGGCGGCCTCGATCTGGCGCGCAGTGACGCGCTCGGGCTCCATCGCCTTCAGGCCATATTGCCCGAAATCGAGCGCGTTGCCCGACGTGGCGAGGCCGTGAATGCGTCCCTTGAACGCCTTGCGGAATTTGGTGCGCTTGGGTTGCAGCATGGTACTTGCTCGTTATCCGGCGGTCGATTCGCGGCGCGGCGGACGGCCGGCCTCGGCTTCGTTCAGTTTCTTGTCCTGCGCCATCGAGTCGTGTTCGAGGATCTCGCCCTTGAAGATCCACACTTTCACGCCGCAGGTGCCATAGGTGGTGAAGGCGGTGGCGACGCCGTAATCGACGTCGGCGCGCAGCGTATGCAGCGGCACCCGTCCCTCGCGATACCATTCCAGGCGCGCGATTTCGGCGCCACCGAGACGGCCCGAGCAATTGATGCGGATGCCCTCGGCGCCGAGACGCATTGCGGTCTGTACCGCGCGCTTCATTGCACGGCGGAACGCCACGCGGCGCTCGAGCTGCTGGGCGATCGATTCCGCCACCAGCTGCGCGTCGAGCTCGGGCTTGCGGATTTCGATGATGTTGATGACGACGTCGGAGTCGGTGAGCTTGGCAACGGACTTGCGCAGCTTCTCGATGTCGGAGCCCTTCTTGCCGATCACAACGCCCGGACGCGCGGAATGAATCGTCACCCGGCATTTCTTGTGCGGGCGCTCGATCACGATCTTAGACACCGCCGCCTGCTTCAGCTGCTTCATCAGTTCCTTGCGGATCGCCATGTCCTCATGCAGCAACGTACCGTACTCGCTCTTGCCGGCGTACCAGCGCGAGTCCCAGGTCCGGTTGATGCCGAGCCGAAATCCGATCGGATTGATCTTCTGACCCATCCTTATTCTCCTTAGGCCGCTGCAGCTTCGACCTGACGAACGACGATCGTCAGATGCGAGAACGGCTTCAAAATTCTTCCCGAGCGGCCGCGTCCGCGCGGCGACCAACGCTTCATCACCATCGCCTTACCGACATGGGCTTCCGCCACGATCAGGTCGTCGACGTCGAGGTCGTGATTGTTCTCGGCATTCGCGATCGCCGATTCCAGGCACTTCTTCACATCGGTGGCGATGCGCTTGCGCGAAAAGGTCAGGTCGGCGAGCGCAGTCGCGACCTTCTTGCCGCGGATAAGCTGCGCGACCAGGTTAAGCTTCTGCGGCGATACCCGGATGTTGCGGGTGATCGCCTTGGCCTCGTTGTCGGGGAGCGTACGCTCGCGTGCTGCCTTGCCCATGGGCCTTTCCTCTTAGCTCGCTGCCGCGGCGCTGGGGCGCTTGGCGGTCTTGCGGTCGGACGAATGGCCGTGGAACGTGCGGGTCGGCGAGAACTCGCCGAACTTGTGACCGACCATTTCCTCGGTCACCTGCACCGGCACGTGCTTCTGACCGTTATAGACGCCGAAGGTCAGTCCGACGAATTGCGGCAGAATGGTCGAGCGGCGGCTCCAGATCTTGATGACCTCGTGCCGTCCCGACGCACGCGTCTTCTCTGCCTTCTTCAGCAGATAGCCGTCGACGAATGGACCCTTCCAGACCGAACGCGCCATGACGATCGTTCCTTACTTCTTCTTCTTTCGAGCGTGGCGGCTCGAAATGATGAATTTGGTGGTGGATTTATTTCTGCGGGTCTTCTTGCCCTTGGTGGGGAAGCCCCAGGGCGATACCGGATGACGACCGCCCGAGGTGCGGCCTTCGCCGCCGCCATGGGGGTGATCAACCGGGTTCATGGTGACGCCGCGATTGTGCGGACGGCGGCCAAGCCAGCGGGTACGGCCGGCCTTGCCGATCGAGATGTTCATGTGATCGGGATTCGACACCGCGCCGATGGTCGCCATGCAGCGGCCATGCACGAGACGCTGCTCACCCGAATTCAGGCGCAGGATCACGTATTCGCCGTCGCGGCCGACGATCTGGGCATAGGAGCCGGCCGAACGCGCGATCTGCCCGCCCTTGCCGATCTTCAGCTCGATGTTGTGCACGATGGTGCCGACCGGGATATTGCCGGCAGGCATCGCATTTCCCGGCTTCACGTCGACATGCTCGCCGGCGACAACCATGTCGCCGACCGCCATGCGCTGCGCGGCCAGGATGTAGGCCTGCTCGCCATCGTCGTATTTCACCAGCGCAATGAAAGCGGTGCGGTTCGGATCGTATTCCAGCCGCTCGACCTTCGCGGCCGCGTCGAACTTGCGACGCTTGAAGTCGATGATGCGATAAGCCTTCTTGTGCCCGCCGCCGCGGAAGCGCGAGGTGATGCGGCCGTTATTGTTGCGACCACCGGTCGAGCTCTTGCCCTCGGTCAGCGCCTTGACCGGCACGCCTTTATAGAGCGCGGAGCGATCGACCAGGACCAATTGGCGCTGGCTCGGCGTGGTCGGTTTATATTTTTTCAGTGCCATGTGGCGCTCCTCACAGGCCCGTCGTCACGTCGATGCGGTGACCTTCTTCGAGGGTCACGATCGCGCGCTTGGTATTGGATTGGGTACCGATCGTGTTCTTGAACGCCTTCACCTTGCCCTTGCGGACCAGGGTATTGACGTTCTTCACCTTGACGTCGAACAGCTTCTCCACCGCATCCTTGATCTGCGGCTTGGTGGCATTCATGCGCACCTTGAACACAACCTTGTTGTATTCGGACGAGGCGGTCGACTTTTCGGTGATCACGGGGGCCACGATCACGTCGTAGTGGCGCGGGTCTTTGGTGCTCATTTGAAGCGCGCCTCCAGTGCATCGAGCGCGGCCTTGGTCAGCACGAGCTTTCCGTGGCGAATAATGTCGTAGACGTTGATGCCCTGGATCGGCATCACGTCGACATGCGGGATGTTGCGGGCGGCGTTGCGGAAGTTGGTATCGACCTCGGCGCCGTCCACGATCAGCGCGTTGGTGATCTCGAGCTTCGAGAAACGCTCCGACAGAGCCTTGGTCTTGGGATCGGAAAGGCTTGCCTTGTCGAGCACGACAATGCCGCCGTCCTTTGCCTTGGCCGAAAGCGCGTGCCGCAAAGCCAGCGCACGCACCTTCTTCGGCAGGCCGGTTTCGTGGCTGCGCACAACCGGACCGAACGAACGGCCGCCGCCGCGGAACAGGTTGACGCGATGCGAGCCGTGACGCGCGCCGCCGGTGCCCTTCTGGGCGGCAAGCTTCTTGCCGGTGCGAGCGATCTCGGCGCGGCCCTTCACCTTGTGAGTGCCGGCGCGCCGCTTGGCGAGCTGCCACACCACGCAGCGATGGATCAGGTCGGCACGCGGCTCAAGCCCGAAAATATCCTTGTTGAGCGTGATCGAGCCCGACTCATTGCCGTCGAGCGAGAGCATTTTGAGTTCCATCACGCGCCCTCTTTCGTCTCGGCTTCAGGAGCCGGAGCGGCTTCGGCCGGCTTCTCGGCCGCGCCATTCCCGCCATTTGCGCGGAACTTGCCGGGCTTGGCGGCTTCCTTCGGAAGCGCCTTCTTCACGGCATCGCGAACCGTGATCCAGCCACCCTTTGAGCCGGGCACCGCACCTTCCACGAGGATGAGGCCGCGCTCGATATCGGTCTGCACCACTTTCAGATTGAGCGTGGTGACGCGCTCGACACCCATATGACCGGGCATCTTCTTGTTCTTGAAGGTCTTGCCCGGGTCCTGACGGCCACCGGTCGAACCGATCGAACGATGCGAGATCGACACACCATGCGAGGCGCGCAGGCCGCCGAAATTCCAGCGCTTCATGCCACCGGCAAAGCCCTTGCCGATCGAAGTGCCGGTCACGTCGACAAACTGGCCGACCACGAAATGGTCCGCCGTTATCTCCGCGCCAACCGGGATCACCGCGTCATCAGTGACGCGGAATTCCACGATCTTGCTCTTCGGCTCGACCTTGGCGATGGCGAAATTGCCCCGCTCGGCCTTGCTGACATTCTTGACCTTGCGGGTGCCGGCGCCGAGTTGCAGCGCGACATAGCCGTTCTTGTCCTTGGTGCGATGACCAACGACCTGGCAGCCCGCGAGCTTCAGCACCGTCACCGGCACGTGTTCGCCGGCGTCCGTGAAGACCCGCGTCATTCCGAGTTTCTGTGCGACCACTCCGGTGCGCATGGCATTCGTTCCTTATCGCGGCTCAGAGCTTGATCTCGACGTCGACACCTGCAGCGAGGTCGAGCTTCATCAGCGCGTCCACGGTCTGAGGCGTCGGATCGACGATGTCCAAAAGGCGCTTGTGCGTACGCATTTCGAACTGTTCGCGGCTCTTCTTGTCGATGTGAGGCGAGCGGTTCACCGTGAATTTCTCGATCTTGGTCGGCAGCGGGATCGGCCCACGCACCTGCGCGCCCGTGCGCTTGGCGGTGTTGACGATCTCGCGGGTCGACGCATCAAGGATGCGGTGATCGAACGCCTTGAGCCGGATCCGGATATTCTGGCCGTTCATTGTCGTTTCTCTCTGTCCGTCATGGCCGGGTTCGTACCGGCCATCCACGCTTTCCGTTCATGAAGTCGTGGATGCCCAGCCTTTCAGCCGGGCATGACGACGGATCGTTTCAGTTACTCGATGATGCTCGCAACGACGCCCGCACCGACGGTGCGGCCGCCTTCGCGGATCGCGAAGCGCAGCTTCTCTTCCATCGCGATCGGCACGATCAGGTGCACTTCCATCGCGATGTTGTCGCCCGGCATCACCATTTCCGTGCCTTCCGGCAAATGCACGACACCGGTCACGTCGGTGGTACGGAAATAGAATTGCGGACGATAATTGGTGAAGAACGGCGTGTGGCGGCCACCCTCTTCCTTGGTGAGGATGTAGGCCTCGGCCTTGAACTTGGTGTGCGGCTTCACCGAACCCGGCTTGCACAGCACCTGACCGCGCTCGACTTCCTCACGCTTGGTACCGCGCAGCAGAGCGCCGATATTGTCGCCTGCCTGGCCCTGATCGAGCAGCTTGCGGAACATCTCGACGCCGGTGACGGTGGTCTTGGTGGTCGGCTTCAGACCGACGATCTCGACTTCCTCGCCGACCTTCACGATGCCGCGCTCGACGCGACCGGTGCACACAGTGCCACGGCCCGAGATCGAGAACACGTCTTCAACCGGCATCAGGAACGGCTGGTCGATCGGACGCTCCGGCTGCGGGATGTATTCGTCAACCGCCTTCATCAATTCGAGGATGGCGTCATGGCCGAGCTTCGGATCCTTGTCTTCCAGCGCCATCAGGGCCGAGCCCTTGACGATCGGGATCTTGTCGCCGGGGAACTGGTACTTCGAGAGCAGCTCACGCACTTCGAGCTCGACGAGCTCGAGCAGTTCCGGATCGTCGACCATGTCGACCTTGTTCAGGAACACCACCAGCGCCGGCACGCCGACCTGGCGAGCGAGCAGGATATGTTCGCGGGTCTGCGGCATCGGGCCGTCGGCGGCCGACACGACCAGGATCGCGCCGTCCATCTGGGCGGCGCCGGTGATCATGTTCTTCACATAGTCGGCGTGGCCGGGACAGTCGACGTGCGCGTAGTGGCGCTTGGACGTCTCGTATTCAACGTGCGCGGTCGAGATCGTGATGCCGCGCGCCTTCTCTTCCGGCGCCTTGTCGATCTGATCATAGGCGGTGAAAGTTGCGCCGCCGGTTTCCGCCAGAATCTTCGTAATGGCGGCCGTCAGTGACGTCTTGCCGTGGTCGACGTGACCGATCGTGCCGATATTGCAATGCGGCTTGCTGCGGTTGAATTTCTCTTTAGCCATTTAACTCTCCCTTCCGGGTCTTTCTGACGGTTGGTCTTAAGCTTTCAGATCAGGCGTATTTAGCTTGAACTTCCTGAGCGACGTTGCTCGGGACCTGTTCGTAGTGATCGAACTGCATCGTGAAGGTGGCTCGCCCCTGCGACATAGAGCGCAACACGCCGACATAACCGAACATGTTGGCGAGCGGTACCATCGCGTTGATGACGTTGGCGTTGCCGCGCATGTCCTGGCCCTGAATCTGTCCGCGCCGCGAATTCAGATCGCCGATGACGGAGCCGGTGTAATCCTCCGGCGTCACCACTTCGACCTTCATGATCGGCTCGAGCAGGACGGACTTGCCTTCCTGCAGGGCTTCGCGAAGCGCGGCGCGCGAGGCGATTTCGAAGGCGAGCGCCGACGAATCCACCTCGTGATACGCGCCGTCGATCAACGTGACCTTCAGATCGACCACCGGGAAGCCCGCGAGAACGCCAGAACCCAGAACGGATTCGAGGCCCTTTTCGACGCCCGGGATGTATTCCTTCGGCACGTTGCCGCCGACGATCTTGCTGTCGAACTCGAAGCCTTTGCCAGGCTCGTTCGGCTCGACGACGAATTTCACGCGCGCATATTGGCCGGTGCCGCCGGTCTGCTTCTTGTGAGTGTAATCCTTGGTGACCGGCCGGGTGATCTTTTCGCGATAGGCCACCTGCGGCGCGCCGATATTGGCCTCGACCTTGTAGGTGCGCTTGAGGATATCGACCTTGATGTCGAGATGCAGTTCGCCCATCCCCTTCAGGATGGTCTGACCGCTTTCCTGGTCGGTCGAGACGCGGAAAGACGGATCCTCGTTGGCGAGCTTCGCCAGCGCGACACCGAGCTTTTCCTGGTCGGCCTTCGACTTCGGCTCGATCGCGATCTCGATCACCGGCTCGGGGAATTCCATCTTTTCGAGAATGACCTGCTTGTCGGGATCGCACAGCGTATCGCCGGTGCGAGTCTCCTTCAGGCCGGCCAACGCGACGATGTCGCCGGCAAAGGCTTCCTTGATGTCTTCGCGGTTATTCGCATGCATCAGCAGCATGCGGCCCACCCGCTCCTTGCGTTCACGGGTCGAGTTTACGACTCCAGTGCCGCTCGAAAGCGTGCCGGAATAGATGCGGCAGAACGTGATGGTGCCGACGAACGGATCGTCCATGATCTTGAACGCCAGGAGCGACATCGGCTCCTTGTCGTCGGCCTTGCGCAGGATTTCTTCGCCCTTGTGATCGATGCCCTTGATGGCCGGAACGTCGACCGGGCTCGGCAGATAATCGACCACCGCATCGAGCAGCGGCTGCACGCCCTTGTTCTTGAACGCAGAGCCGCACAGCACCGGATAGAAGGCGCCAGTCAGAACCGCTTTGCGGATTAGCCGCTTCAGAGTGGCTTCGTCGGGCTCATTGCCTTCGAGATAGGCGGTCATGGCATCGTCGTCGAGTTCGACGGCCGCCTCGATCATCTTCTCACGATATTCCTTAGCCTGATCGAGCATGTCGGCAGGAATGTCGATGTCCTTGAAGTTGGCGCCGAGCGCCTCGTCTTCCCAGATCACGCCCTTCATGCGGACGAGATCGATCAGACCCTTGAACTGACTCTCTGCGCCGATCGGAAGCTGGATCGCAACCGGCTTGGCGCCGAGACGATCGATGATGTCCTTCAGGCACTGGAAGAAATCAGCGCCAATCTTGTCCATCTTGTTGGCGAACACGATGCGCGGAACGCGATATTTGTCGCCCTGGCGCCAGACGGTCTCGGTCTGCGGCTCAACACCCTGGTTGCCGTCGAGAACCACCACGGCGCCGTCAAGCACCCGCAAGGAGCGCTCTACCTCGATGGTGAAGTCGACATGGCCCGGGGTGTCGATGATGTTGAGACGCTTGTTTTTCCAGATCGCGGTCGTGGCGGCCGAGGTGATCGTAATGCCGCGCTCCTGCTCCTGCTCCATGAAATCCATGGTCGCAGCGCCGTCATGCACTTCGCCGATCTTGTGGCTCTTGCCGGTGTAATAGAGGATTCTTTCCGTAGTCGTAGTCTTGCCGGCATCGATGTGGGCCATGATGCCGAAATTACGGTAGTCATCGATCGGGTGACTGCGGGGCATGTTCTGTAAGTCCTGAAAGCCGTTTCGTTACCAGCGGTAATGCGAGAAGGCGCGGTTGGCTTCCGCCATCCGGTGCACGTCTTCCCGCTTCTTGACGGCATTTCCCCTGTTATTCGAAGCGTCCAGCAATTCGGCCGAAAGCCGGTCCATCATGGTCTTTTCATTGCGATCACGGGCGGCCGAGATCAGCCAGCGAATTCCGAGCGCCTGGCGGCGCACCGTGCGCACTTCAACCGGCACCTGATAGGTGGCGCCGCCGACGCGGCGCGAGCGCACTTCGATCGAAGGCATCACGTTGTCGAGCGCCTGCTGGAATACTTGCAGCGGGTTCGACTTGGTCTTGCCTTCGATGATGTCGAAGGCGCCATAGACGATGCGCTCGGCGGCCGACTTCTTGCCGTCATACATCAGCGAATTCATGAATTTGGAAACGACGAGATTCCCGAATTTGGGATCCGGGTTGATTTCGCGCTTCTCGGCGGAGTGACGACGGGACATGACGCGCTACCTCACTTCGGCCGTTTCGCGCCGTATTTCGAACGGCGTTGCTTGCGGTTCTTGACGCCCTGGGTATCGAGGACGCCGCGCACGATGTGATAGCGAACGCCCGGAAGATCCTTCACGCGGCCGCCGCGGATCATGACGACCGAATGCTCCTGCAGATTGTGGCCCTCGCCCGGGATATAGCCGATCACCTCGAAGCCATTGGTCAGGCGGACCTTGGCGACCTTGCGAAGCGCCGAATTCGGCTTCTTCGGCGTGGTCGTATAGACGCGCGTGCAGACACCGCGCTTCTGCGGCGAGGCCTGCAAGGCCGGGACCGTGTTGCGGTAGGTCGGCTTTACCCGACCCTTGCGGATCAACTGGTTGATCGTCGGCATACGTTAAAAGCCTTCATCCTCACCATGCGGGGCCCGACCCTCGTGGCCTGCCCCTCGCCGAACACGCGTTCACACGCGCAAAAGGAAAACGCGCCATCCGCTTCGGCTTTGCGGAGTGGCGCTTCGCGTTTCAGAGGACCACGCTGCTTCGGCCCAAAGGCCTGGCTGCGCGGTCATGACTTTCAAACTGACTTTCGTGCCGTCAGCGGCAGCGTTTGAGAATCATTCGTCGAGGCTTTGGGTCGCTGTCCGCAGCAGTCAAAAGAGCTTTAAACTCAAAGACTTAAGGCGCTGCTTTCAGGATGCCGTGCCGACGAGGCGATGCTCACCGCCTGCCGAAAAGTGGCCGGTATGTATCGGCGTGCCGCAATGAAGTCAAGCCAAGAAACCCAACATTTATAGGCATTTCAGCGCGGTCGGCCGGTTACAAAAATGAAAGGGCCGCCCGATAGAGCGGCCCTTCGCATTCTTGGTCGTCGGCCGTGGCTATTCCGCAGCCGGTAGCGCGACCGGCGTAGGAGCTTCCGCAGCTTTGGCGGCCGCTTCCCTGGCCCGTTCGTCCAGGATGAGCGCATCGCGCTTGGTCGCGACCTCGCGCAGTCGGCTCATCATGGCGCCGGTGCCGGCCGGGATCAGACGGCCGACAATGACGTTTTCCTTGAGGCCGTCGAGCGTGTCGGACTTGCCATTGACGGCAGCTTCCGTGAGCACGCGCGTGGTCTCCTGGAACGAGGCCGCCGAAATGAACGAGCGGGTCTGCAGCGACGCCTTGGTGATGCCGAGCAGGACCGGATGGCCGCTTGCCGGCTTCTTGCCCTCCTCGACCGCCTTGACGTTGATCTGGTCCATCTCGACGCGGTCGAGCTGCTCGCCTTGGATCAGGTCGGTCTCGCCCGAGTCGTCGATCTCCACCTTCTGCAGCATCTGACGGACAATCACCTCGATGTGCTTGTCGTTGATGCCCACGCCCTGAAGCCGGTAGACCTCCTGGATTTCGTTGACCAGATAGGCGGCGAGTTCCTCGACGCCCTTGATCGCCAGAATGTCGTGCGGCGCCGGGTTTCCTTCGACGATGGAGTCGCCCTTCTCGATCAGGTCGCCGTCCTGCAGATGGATGTGCTTGCCCTTCGGGATCAGATATTCGACGGGCTCGGCATCCTTCTCCGCAGGCTCGATCGAGATGCGGCGCTTGTTCTTATAATCGCGGCCGAAGCGGATGGTGCCGGAAATTTCGGCGATCACCGCAGCTTCCTTCGGACGCCGCGCTTCGAACAGTTCCGCAACCCGCGGCAGACCGCCGGTGATGTCGCGAGTCTTGGCGCTCTCGGTCGGGATACGAGCGATGACGTCGCCTGCATATACCGGGACGCCCTGGTCGACCGACAAGATCGCGTCGATCGCGAGCGGATAGCGGGCTTCGCCGCCGCGCGCGAGTTTCAGCACCTTGCCGCTCTTGTCCTTGATGGCGATGGCCGGACGCAGATCGGCCGCACGCTGGGACGTGCGCCAATCGGTCACCACGCGCTTGGTGATGCCGGTGGATTCGTCCTGCGTTTCCGCAACCGACTGGCCTTCGACCAGATCCTCGAGTTCGGCGAAACCATCGACCTCGGTGATGATCGGACGGGTATAAGGATCCCATTCCGCCATACGCTGGCCGCGCTTGACCACGTCGCCCTCGTTGACTCGCAGACGAGCACCATAGGGCAGACGATGGGTTGCCCGCTCAGTGCCGTCGGGATCGACCACCGCGAGCGTGACGTTGCGGCTCATGACGATCAGATGGCCTTCCGAATTCTTGATCACGGCGTTGGCCTGCTTGTCCTTGGCCTTCAGCTTGATCGTACCGTCGAAATTCGACTCGATGAACGATTGCTCGTTGATCTGTGCCGCTCCGCCGATATGGAAGGTGCGCATGGTGAGCTGGGTGCCCGGCTCGCCGATCGATTGGGCCGCGATCACGCCGACCGCCTCTCCCATATTGACCGGAGTACCGCGGGCAAGATCGCGCCCGTAGCAGGCACCGCAGACGCCGGCGGTGGATTCGCAGGTCAGGACCGAGCGGATGCGCACTTCCTGCACATTCGCGTTGGTGATCTGCTCGACCTCGGCTTCGCCGAGCAAGGTGCCCTTCGCCACAACCACCTTGCCGGTCGCCGGCTCCTTCACGTCCTCGGCCGTGGTGCGGCCGAGAATGCGGATGCCGAGCGAGGCCACCACGGTGCCCGCATCGATGATGGCGCGCACCTTGATGCCGGACTTGGTTCCGCAATCATACGACGTGATGATGCAGTCCTGCGCCACGTCGACAAGTCGACGAGTCAGGTAGCCCGAATTGGCGGTCTTCAAGGCGGTGTCGGCCAGTCCCTTGCGGGCACCGTGGGTGGAGTTGAAGTACTCCATCACGGTCAGGCCTTCCTTGAAGTTCGAAACGATCGGCGTTTCGATGATCGAGCCGTCCGGCTTGGCCATCAGGCCGCGCATTCCGGCAAGCTGACGCATCTGCGCCGGCGAGCCGCGGGCGCCCGAATGGGCCATCATGTAGATCGAATTGATCGGAGCCTCTCGACCGGTCTTCGGATCTTTCTTGGTCGTCGAGATTTCGATCATCATCTCCGCGGCAATCGCCTCGGTGCATTTCGACCAGGCGTCGACCACCTTGTTGTATTTCTCGCCCTGGGTGATCAGGCCGTCATTGTATTGCTGTTCGAAGTCCTTGGCCTCGTCGCGGGTCTTGTCGACGATTTTCCACTTCGCTGCGGGGACGACCATGTCGTCCTTGCCGAACGAAATGCCGGCCTTGAACGCGTGGTGGAAGCCGAGCGCCATGATTCGGTCGCAGAAGATGACCGTGTCCTTCTGGCCGCAATGGCGGTAGACGGTGTCGATCATGTTGGAGATTTCACGCTTCGTCATCAGCTTGTTGACGACTTCGAAGGTGACGATCGAACTCTTCGGCAACACCTGGCCAAGCAGCACGCGACCCGGGGTCGTGTCGTAGATCTTCTTGTTCGGCTTGCCCTTTTCGTCCAGACCAATCCAGCGATACTTGATCTTGGTATGCAGCGTGATCGCCTTCTGCGCCAGCGCGTGCTCGATGTCGGAAATGGTACCGAATACCTTGCCCTGCCCCGGCTCGCCCTCGCGCAGCAGCGAGAGGTAATAGAGACCGAGCACGATATCCTGCGACGGCACGATGATCGGCTGGCCGTTCGCCGGATGCAGGATGTTGTTGGTCGACATCATCAGGACGCGCGCTTCCAGCTGCGCCTCGAGCGACAGCGGAACGTGCACGGCCATCTGGTCGCCGTCGAAGTCGGCGTTGAAGGCAGCGCAAACCAGCGGATGAAGCTGAATGGCCTTGCCTTCGATCAGCACCGGCTCGAACGCCTGGATGCCGAGACGATGCAGCGTCGGCGCGCGATTCAGCATCACCGGATGCTCGCGGATCACCTCGTCGAGGATATCCCAAACCTCCGGCTTCTCCTTCTCGACCAGCTTTTTGGCCTGCTTGACGGTCGTAGACAGACCCTTGGCGTCGAGCCGCGAATAAATGAACGGCTTGAACAATTCGAGCGCCATCTTCTTCGGCAGTCCGCACTGATGCAGCTTCAGCTCCGGACCGACCACGATCACAGAGCGGCCGGAATAGTCGACGCGCTTGCCGAGCAGGTTCTGCCGGAAGCGGCCCTGCTTGCCCTTCAGCATGTCGGCGAGCGACTTCAGCGGACGCTTGTTGGCGCCGGTGATGACGCGGCCGCGGCGGCCGTTGTCGAACAGCGCATCTACCGCTTCCTGAAGCATGCGCTTCTCGTTGCGGATGATGATGTCCGGCGCGCGCAGTTCGATCAGCCGCTTCAGACGGTTGTTGCGGTTGATGACGCGGCGATAGAGATCGTTCAGGTCCGAAGTCGCAAAGCGTCCGCCATCGAGCGGGACCAGCGGCCGCAGATCCGGCGGGATCACCGGCACATGCGTCAGGATCATCCATTCCGGCTTGTTGCCGGATTCGATGAAGGCTTCGATCAGCTTGACGCGCTTGGCGAGCTTCTTCTTCTTGATCTCGCTGTCGGTCTCGCCGATCTCGGCACGCAGGTCGGTCTGCATCTTGGTGAGGTCGAGAGCCTTCAGCATCTCGCGGATCGCTTCCGCGCCGATCATGGCGGTGAAGCTGTCCTGGCCGTATTCGTCCTGCGCCTTGAGGTAATCCTCTTCGGACAGCAGCTGACGGTCTTGCAGCGGGGTGAGGCCCGGCTCCAGCACGACGTAATATTCGAAATACAGAATCCGCTCGAGATCCTTCAGCGTCATGTCGAGCAGCAAGCCGATGCGGCTCGGCAGCGACTTCAGGAACCAGATGTGTGCGACCGGCGCGGCCAGTTCGATATGGCCCATGCGCTCGCGGCGCACGCGCGACAGCGTCACCTCGACCGAGCACTTCTCGCAGATGATGCCCTTGTACTTCATGCGCTTGTACTTGCCGCACAAGCACTCGTAGTCCTTGATCGGTCCGAAGATGCGGGCGCAGAACAGGCCATCGCGCTCCGGCTTGAAGGTGCGGTAATTGATGGTTTCCGGCTTCTTGATCTCGCCGTAGGACCACGACTGAATCTTCTCTGGGCTCGCGATCGAGATGCGGATCTGGTCGAAGACCTGAGCCGGCACCTGCGGGCTGAACAGATTCATGATTTCTTGGTTCATCGTCTTCTCCTCGGCCTTTGCTCTAAACCCTTGGGCCCGAGCCATCCGCCGCAAATCGTTTCGCCAATCGAACTTGCAATGAATCGGGACGGCGCCCTCGCCGTCCCGTCTCGCTTCGCGAATTACTCGGCGGCTTCCGGCAATTCGCCGGGCCGCTGGACCTTGGAGTTATGCAGGTCGACATTGAGACCGAGAGAACGCATCTCCTTGACCAGCACGTTGAAGCTTTCCGGAATACCGGCTTCGAACGTGTCGTCGCCGCGCACGATCGCTTCGTAGACCTTGGTACGGCCGGCCACGTCGTCGGACTTCACCGTCAGCATTTCCTGAAGCGTGTAGGCCGCGCCGTAAGCTTCGAGCGCCCACACCTCCATTTCGCCGAACCGCTGGCCGCCGAACTGCGCCTTGCCGCCCAGAGGCTGTTGGGTGACGAGCGAGTAAGGTCCGATCGAACGGGCGTGGATCTTGTCGTCCACCAGATGATGCAGCTTGAGCATGTAGATGTAGCCCACCGTCACCTTGCGATCGAACTGATCGCCGGTGCGGCCGTCATGCAGCACCACCTGTCCCGAATGGTCGAGGCCCGCCAGATCGAGCATGTCCTCGATGTCTTTCTCCTTGGCGCCGTCGAACACCGGCGTCGCGATCGGCACGCCGTGCCGAAGGTTGCTGCCGAGTTCGATGATACCCTTGTCGTCGAGCGACTTGATGGTTTCGTCGTCGCCGTAGATTTTCTTCAGCGTGTCCTTTAGCGGACGCGTGTCCTGCTTGCCGTAATACGCATCCACTGCCTGACCGATGCGCTTGCCGAGGCCGGCGCAGGCCCAGCCGAGATGCGTCTCCAGAATCTGGCCGACATTCATGCGGCTCGGCACACCCAGCGGGTTGAGCACGATATCGGCATGCGTACCGTCTTCCAGGAACGGCATGTCCTCGATCGGAACGATCTTCGACACCACGCCCTTGTTGCCGTGACGGCCGGCCATCTTGTCGCCGGGCTGGATCTTGCGCTTCACGGCTACGAAGACCTTGACCATCTTCATCACGCCGGGCGGGAGTTCGTCGCCGCGCTGAAGCTTCTCTACCTTGTCGAGGAAGCGCTGCTCGAGCATCTTCTTCGACTCGTCGTATTGCTTCCGCATGGCCTCGATCTCGGCCATCAGCTTGTCGTTGGGCGAAGCGAACAACCACCATTGCGAGCGGGGATATTCATCCAGGATCGCGCGGGTGATCTTGGTGTCCTTCTTGAAGCCTTTCGGCCCCGCGACGCCCTGCCGGCCTTCCAGCAATTCGGACAGACGCCCGAACACGTTGCGGTCGAGGATCGCCTGCTCGTCGTCGCGGTCCTTGGCGAGGCGTTCGATTTCCTCGCGCTCGATCGCAAGCGCACGTTCGTCCTTGTCGACGCCGTGACGATTGAACACGCGAACTTCCACCACCGTGCCCTGCACGCCGGGCGGAACGCGGAGCGAGGTATCGCGAACGTCGGACGCCTTCTCGCCGAAGATGGCGCGCAGAAGCTTCTCTTCCGGCGTCATCGGGCTTTCGCCCTTCGGCGTGATCTTGCCGCACAGGATGTCGCCGGCGCGCACTTCCGCGCCGATGTACACGATGCCGGCTTCGTCGAGGTTCTTCAGCGCCTCTTCCGACACGTTCGGAATGTCGCGCGTGATTTCCTCCGGCCCGAGCTTGGTGTCGCGTGCCATCACCTCGAATTCCTCGATGTGAATGGACGTGAACACGTCGTCGCGCACGATGCGCTCGGACAGCAGGATAGAGTCTTCGAAGTTGTAGCCATTCCACGGCATGAACGCGACCAGCACGTTCCGGCCAAGCGCCAACTCGCCGAGTTCGGTCGAAGGACCGTCGGCAATGATGTCGCCCTTCTTCACCACGTCACCGACACGCACCAGCGGACGCTGGTTGATGCAGGTGTTCTGGTTGGAGCGCTGGAACTTCATCAGACGATAGATGTCGACACCCGGCTTGGTCGGGTCGGTCTCTTCCGTGGCGCGGATAACGATACGGGTAGCGTCGACCTGATCGATCACGCCGGCACGGCGGGCGCCGATCGCGGCGCCAGAGTCACGCGCGACCACACCTTCCATGCCGGTGCCGACGAACGGCGCCTCGGCACGAACCAGCGGCACCGCCTGGCGCTGCATGTTCGAGCCCATCAGCGCGCGGTTGGCGTCGTCGTTCTCAAGGAACGGAATCAACGCCGCGGCCACCGAAACGAGCTGCTTCGGCGACACGTCCATGAAGTCGACCTTGTCGCGCGGATAAGGCGCGACGTCGCCGGCATGGCGGCAGACCACGTTGTCTTCCGTGAACTTGCCCTTGTTGTCGATCGGCGCATTGGCCTGCGCGACCGTGTAGCGGGCCTCCTCCATCGCCGAGAGATAGATGACCTCGTCAGTGACGCGGCCGTCCTTCACCTTGCGATAAGGCGTTTCGACGAAGCCGTATTTGTTCACGCGCGCATAAGTCGCGAGCGAATTGATCAGACCGATATTCGGGCCTTCCGGCGTCTCGATCGGGCAGATGCGGCCGTAATGGGTCGGATGCACGTCGCGCACTTCGAAGCCGGCGCGTTCGCGGGTCAGACCGCCCGGTCCGAGCGCGGACAAGCGACGCTTGTGCGTGATCTCCGACAGCGGATTGGTCTGGTCCATGAATTGCGAGAGCTGCGAGGAGCCGAAGAACTCGCGCACCGCGGCGGCCGCAGGCTTCGCGTTGATCAGGTCCTGCGGCATGACGGTGTCGATATCGACACTCGACATGCGCTCCTTGATGGCGCGCTCCATGCGCAGCAGGCCGATGCGGTACTGGTTCTCCATCAATTCGCCGACCGAACGCACACGGCGGTTGCCGAGATTGTCGATGTCGTCGATCTCGCCCTTGCCGTCGCGCAGGTTCACGAGCGTCTTCACCACCGCGAGGATGTCTTCCTTGCGCAACACGCGATAGGTATCCGGCGCATCGAGATCGAGGCGCATGTTCATCTTCACGCGACCGACGGCCGAAAGGTCGTAACGGTCGGAATCGAAGAACAGCGACTGGAACATCGCAGACGCGGTATCGACCGTCGGAGGCTCGCCCGGACGCATCACGCGATAGATGTCGAACAGCGCATCTTCACGCGTCATGTTCTTGTCGACGGTGAGAGTGTTGCGGATATACGCGCCGACATTGATGTGATCGATGTCGAGAATCGGCAATTCCTTGATGCCGAGCTCGTTGATCGTCTCAAGCAGCTTCTCGGTGACCTCTTCGCCGGCTTCGGCATAGATCTCGCCGGTCTTCGCGTTGACGAGATCCTCGGCGATGTAATGGCCGAGCAATTCCTCGTCGGTCATGCGCAGAGCCTTGAGGCCCTTTTCCGCAAGCTGGCGCGCCTGACGCACCGTGATCTTGCGGCCGGCCTCGACCACCACCTTGCCGCTGTCGGCGTCGACCAGGTCGTTGACGGCCTTGTAGCCCTTCAGCCGATTGGCATCGAAGGGCACGCGCCAACCTTCTTTGGCGCGCTTGTAGGGCACGACCGTATAGAAGGTTTTGAGGATTTCCTCACCGTCCATGCCGAGCGCATAAAGCAGCGACGTCACCGGGATTTTGCGGCGACGGTCGATACGCGCATGCACGATGTCCTTGGCGTCGAATTCGATGTCGAGCCAGGAGCCGCGATACGGGATGATGCGGGCGGCGAACAGCAGCTTGCCGGAGGAATGGGTCTTGCCCTTGTCGTGATCGAAGAACACGCCGGGCGAACGATGCATCTGGGAGACGATGACCCGCTCGGTGCCGTTCACGACGAACGTACCGTTGTTGGTCATCAGCGGGATGTCGCCCATATAGACGTCCTGCTCCTTGATATCCTTCACGGAGCGGGCGCCGGTCTCTTCGTCGACATCGAATACGATCAGCCGCAGCGTCACCTTGAGCGGCGCAGCATAAGTCATGCCGCGCTGGCGGCACTCGTCGACGTCATATTTGGGCGGATCGAATTCGTAGCTGACAAAGTCGAGCTGCGAGGTGTTGGAAAAATCCTTGATCGGGAAGACGGATTTGAACACCGCCTGCAGACCCTCGTCGGGCCGCCCGCCGGGTGGCGGCGTGACCAGCAAAAACTGGTCGTAGGATGCCTTCTGAACCTCGATGAGGTTCGGCATCTCCGCGACTTCCCGAATGTGCCCAAAAAATTTTCTAACGCGCTTCCGACCGATAAACGTCTGCGCCATCTTGTCTTTCTCTCGCCTGTCGTTGGGAGACAGCCGGGACGACTCTCCGAAAGGCCGCCATCATCGCGACCATCAGGACAGGCGTCGGGTGCCTGCGTTTAGATGATTCGGACCGCGCCCGAACCTCCGCATGTGCCACCGCATAGCGGCGCTATAAGGGGATATGGCACCGTATATGTGTGCCACACCCCTATGTCTAGTCCCCGCCGCAAGAATTCGGCCTGAAACGGCAGAATTCCGGGCGGCTTTACTCACGTTGCCGTCAGGATCGACCGCAACCGGCTCGCTTCAGCATTCCTTGGCCCGAAAACCGGACCATGATACCGTAAGCTTGCTGGTTACTTCAACTCGACCTTGGCGCCGGCCTTCTCAAGGGTGGCCTTCATCTTCTCGGCCTCTTCCTTGTTCACGCCTTCCTTCACAGCCTTCGGCGCGCCCTCGACCAGGTCCTTGGCTTCCTTCAGGCCGAGGCCGGTAAGCGCTCGCACTTCCTTGATGACCTCGATCTTCTTGTCGCCGGCAGCCGCCAGCACGACCGTGAACTCGGTCTTCTCTTCTGCCGGAGCGGCAGCAGCGCCGGCCGGGCCGGCGGCAACCGCGACGGCGGCGGCAGCGGAGACGCCCCACTTTTCTTCGAGCAACTTGGCGAGGTCAGCGGCCTCGAGGACGGTGAGCGACGACAGGTCGTCGACGATTTTCTGCAAGTCAGCCATGGTGTTAGTTTCCTATTCGAACCTTTGAATGTTGATTGGGTGTCACGCCGCGTTCTTGGTGGCATGGGCCTGGATGACGCGCGCGACCTTGGCGGCCGGAGCGATGACGACCTGCGCGATCTTGGTCGCCGGGGCCTGCACGAGGCCGACGAGCTTGGCACGCAATTCATCGAGTGAGGGCAGCGAAGCAAGCTGCTTCACGCCGTTCACGTCCAGGGCGGTCTTGCCCATCGCTCCGCCCAGGATGACGAACTGTTCGTTCGCCTTGGCGAAGTCGGTGGCGACCTTCGGTGCCGCTACCGGATCGGCCTCGGAATAGGCGATCAGGGTCGGGCCTTTCAGCAAAGGCGCGATCGAAGCGGCATCGGAGCCATCAAGAGCAATCTTGGCGAGACGGTTTTTCGCGACCTTCACCTGCGCACCCGCCAGCTTCATCTGCTTGCGCAGGTTCTGCAGCTGGGCGACGCTGAGGCCGGAATAATGAGCGACCACGACCACCTTGGAGGCCTTGAAGACCTCCTTGAGTGACGCGACCGACTCAGCTTTTTCCGCTCGGTTCACAAGCTCTCTCCGGTTGGCGGACAAAAACAGACAGTCCGCCGGTTGCGACTGCCATTCCGCCCAATGATCTCAAATGAATAGAGAGCGGGGCAGAATGGCGCTTTCGTAGAGCCCTGCCCCCTGCCGCGGCAACGCCACGATAGGATTTGAAAGGTTCGAACCGGTCCAAGGCATTGCCCACAAAAGGCTTTTGCCTGAAACGTCTCTCACCCGTCTATGCTGGCAGCCACATCCTTGCGGAGGCGGCGATTAAGTGGGGGTACCCCCACACCGGCAGTCTCGGACAGGATGCGCCCCCAGAAGGGAACGCACAAAGCGCGCCGGTACGGACCGGCACGCTTTCGAGCGGTCTACTAACGTCTTGCTGTGGAAATGCAAGTCCAAACTAAAATCGCGGCACGACAGTCACGCGACGTCAACAAACCCTCTCAATAATGGGTGTTCGCAGTTCCGTCCGCTTGCCCGCGCGCAAGCGGCGCGACAATCTGCGTCACCGGTGCGATCCCCGCGCCGAGAACTAGAAATAGGGTATCGAGCCCATGAAGAAACTTCTGATCCTTTCGACCGCAGCGATGATTGCGGCTGCCGCTCCCGTACAGGCGCAGCAGCTCGATATGTCGACTGTGAAATGCCGGGACTTCGTGTCGAGCAGCAAAGACAATATCGCGCTGATGCTGATGTGGCTGCAGGGCTATTACAGCGACGAGGACGCCTCCCCGATCGTCGATTTCGACAAGATGGGGAAAGACGCCAAGAAGCTCGGCGAATATTGCGCGAAGAACCCTGACCACAGCGTGATCACGGCAGCCGAAGAAGCGCTCGACGATTGATCCGCACGGAGGGTGGCGTCGCCAAAATAGAAACTCAGGAGGAAACATGCCCGCGCAACCCGACCGCATTCTGGTCACTCATGTCGGCAGCCTGATCCGGCCGCCGAAGCTGGTCGATCATCTGCGAAAGATCGAAGCCGGCGAAAGTCATGACGCTGATGCCTACGAGGCCTGCTTGAAGGATTCCATCGACGAGGTCGTGCGCCAGCAGGTCGATGCCGGTGTCGACATCGTCAGCGACGGTGAATTCTCCAAGGGCCGCAATTGGGCCTTCTATATCCACGACCGTTTGAGTGGACTATCGACCCGTCCTCTCACCGCGGAAGAGGCGAAAGACCCGCTGACCCAGGCCGGCGGCGGCAACGATCGCAAAGCGTTTCCAGAATTTTATGCGGAATACGATGCGGCCACAGGTCTCGGGAAGCGGCTCGGCAATCGTTTCGTGGCGAGTGGCGAGATCAAATATACCGGTCAGAAGCAGGTCGCGCGCGACATCGACAACCTGAAAGCAGCGGCGAAAAAGGCCAATGCTTATGCGGCCTTCCTTCCGGTGGTAGCGCCGGCCAGCGCGCTGCCAGGCGGCAAGAACGAATTCTACAAGGACGAAGAAACCTACTTGTTCGCGCTCGCAGATGCTCTGAACATCGAGTACAGGGCGATCGTCGATGCCGGATTATACGTGCAGATCGACGATGCCTTCCTGCCCTACATGTACGAGAAGATGGTGCCGCCGATGTCGCTTCGCGATTATCGGAAATGGGCGCAGCTTCGCATCGACGCGCTCAATCACGCGCTGCGCGGCATCCCGGAAGAAAAATCGCGCTATCACCTGTGCTGGGGAAGCTGGAACGGCCCGCATGCCTTCGATGTGCCGATGAAGGACATCGTCGACATGATGCTCCAGGTGAAATGCGGCGGCTATCAATACGAGGCTGCCAATCCGCGCCACGAGCACGAATGGGTGGTGTGGGAAAACGTGAAGCTGCCGGCCGGCAAGACGCTGATCCCGGGTTGCGTCAGCCACGCCACCAACATCGTCGAGCATCCCGAACTGATAGCGCAGCGGCTGACACGTCTTGCGAAACTGGTCGGGCGCGAGAATGTGATGGCCGGAACGGATTGCGGATTTGCACAAAGCCCGTTCGCCAAGCGCGTGCATGAAAGCATCATGTGGGCGAAGCTGCGCTCGCTCGCCGAGGGAGCGCGTCTCGCAAGCGAACAATTGTGGGGCCGCAAGGCGGCCTAGTTTCGAATTTCCGGAACCAATCGGCATTCGCAACGGTTTCCCTTCAACGGAACACCGACGGAGTGACCTATGGCGCAGCAGAAACTCGTCCCTGCCACAGAGCTTGCAAAGCACGGACTGAATTATCCAAACGAAAGCCGCGAATACCGAAAGGCGCGCGAAGCCTTATTGGCGGAAGAAATCGAACTGCGTCGACATATCGAGCGGGTCGCCGAAATGCGCCGCGCGCTGCCGCCGGGCGGAGAAATTCCGGAGAATTACAGATTCGAAAGCGAGAGCGGACCGGTGAGCCTTTCGGACATGTTCGGCAAGCACGACACGCTGGTCGTCTACAATTTCATGTATGGGCCGAAGATGGAGAAGCCCTGCCCGATGTGCACTTCGCTGCTCGCGGCCTGGGACGGCGAAGCGTCCGATGTCGAACAGCGCGTTAGCTTTGCGATGGTTGCGAAGTCGCCGATAGAGCGGCTCAAGGCCTATAAGAAAGAACGCGGCTTCCGTCACCTCAAGATGTATTCGTCCGCCGGCAACACTTTCAATCGCGACTATCACGCCGACGGCCCAAACGGCGAAGACTTTCCCGCGCTGAACGTGTTCACACGGCGCGATGGCAAGATCCGTCACTTCTGGGGCGGCGAGATGACGATGAAAACCGCCGACCCCGGACAGGACCCGCGCGGCGCACCCGACCTGATGCCGCTCTGGACCATTCTCGATCTGACGCCGGACGGCCGCGGCAAGGACTGGTATCCGAAACTGAGTTACGCCGCCTGACTTAACCGGGGCAATGCGCGCCGCTGTCGGCCCAGGCTTTCATCAGCGCGCCGAACTCGGCTTGCGTTCCCGGCGCCGGCGTTCGTCCAGCACCCGGATTCCAGCCCCAGCCGACCAGCGTGTCGTGGGTGGAATGCTCGACAATGCCGGCGAGATCCTTGCCGCCATTGCGCGCCGGATCCTTGATCTGCTGGCAGATTTCTCCAAGCGTCTTGCCCTGCCACGCCATCGAGATCGGCGCGAGATGCCATTCCGGGTTTCCGGGTACACGCGCGGGATCGAAATTCGCGCCGTGATGACACGTCGAGCATTGCAACGTCGGCACTCCGTGTCCGTCGGCGCCGCGCACCACGACCGGCTGATGCAGCCGCATGGCGTCGGTTTGCAGCGGCCGGTCGCCGCGCGGATGGCAGTTCACGCAGCGCGCGTGTGTAAGCACCTTGCCGGCTTCGGTGAACAGCGCGACCGAGCGCGCGCCGCTGTCGCCAATATTGTTGAACGACGATACCGGCCGCAATGTCTCTCGATCGTTCCCAGGACGCGGCTGACTGCTCGATGGCGCAGACAGCGTGATCGCGGTCGCTACCAGGCCTCCGGCAGCCAAAGCCGCAATCGCTGTGCGCATCATGCCACTCCCTTCGTGAACGGTAACTGCCGCGGCCGTCCGAGGCCGAGACGAGCCATTGCATTCGCGACCGCTGGTCCGATCGGCGGCACGCCGGGCTCGCCAACACCCGTCGGCTTTTCGCTCGATTTCACGATGGCGACCTCAACCTGCGGCATCTCGTTGATGCGCAGCGATCGATAGGTATCGAAATTGGTCTGAACCGGGCGGCCCTGATCGAGCGTCAGTTCGGCAAACATCACATGACCGAGGCCGTAGCCGATGCCGCCTTCGATCTGCGCGCGGATCACGTCCGGATTGACCGCAACGCCGCAATCAACCGCGCACCATACCTTGTGGACGCGCGGACCGTCGCCCTCCCCGACCGAGACTTCCGCGATCTGGGCGACGAAGGTGTTGAAGCTTTCGACCACCGCGACGCCGCGGGCTCTCCCCTCGACCGGACCCGGCCCGTTCCACTTCGCAAGTTCGGCGACCGCACGCAGGACATTTGCCGCGCGCGGTTGCTTGGACATCAATTCGAGACGCCCGCTAACCGGGTCCTTACCCGCAGCCTCCAGAAGCTCGTCGATGAAACATTCTACCGCGTAACCGGTATGGGTGTGACCGACCGACCGCCACCACAAGGTCGGCACACCGACATCGGGGCTGTGCAGGTCGCAACGGAAATTGGCAACATCGTAAGGTAACTTTCTCGAACCTTCGACCGAGGTGGCGTCAATGCCGTTCTTGATCACGAAGCTTTCGAGCGGCGAGCCTTTCATAAAGGACTGACCGACGACGGTGTTCGACCAGGCAACGATCTTGCCGCCCTCGACCGCGCCTCGCAGTCGATGCACGAAAAGCGGCCGGTAATATCCGCCGCGCAGATCGTCTTCGCGTGTCCAGATCAATTTCACCGGACGCGCCGGCCCGATCGCCTTGGCGGCGGCGGCCAGTTCCGCGACAAAATGCGAGGTGGTCTGCGCGCGGCGTCCGAAGCTGCCGCCCGCAAACATCGTCTCGATCTGCACCTGCTCGGGCTTCATTCCGAGTACGCCTGCAATGGTGGCCTGCTCGAATGTCTGGAACTGGCTGCCAAATCTGGCGAGCGCATTCTCGCCATCGAAGCGCAGATAGCCATCGAGCGGCTCCATCGGCGCATGCGCGAGATACGGAAAAATATACTCCGCCTCGATCACCTTCGCGGATTTCGACAGCACCGCGTCCGAGTCGCCATGCTGGCCCGCGACGAGGCCGGGCGTTCGCGCGAGCGCGCGATAATCCTGGATCAGTTGCGATGTGCCGCGCTTTTCGGCCGCCGATTCGTCCCATGTGATCTTCAACAGATCGCGCGCCTTCAGCGCCGGCCAGGTGCCGTTGGCATAAACCGCAACACCACTCGGCAACGTTTTGATATCGACAACGCCTTCGACCTTGCGCGCTTCGCGGTCATCGACCTTCGCGACCTTGGCACCGAAGCGATCCGGGTGCGCGACCACCACTGTCAGCAAGTTCGGCTCGTGAATGTCGATGGTGAATTGCGCTGTCCCATTGGTTTTCGCGGGCGTGTCGAGCCTGTGCACTACATCGTCGCGGCCGATCAGCCTGAACGTGGAAGGGTCCTTCAGCGGCGCATTGTCCGGCACCGGCAGTTTTGCAGCAGCCTCGGCGAATTGCCCGAAACGGCCTTCCCGCTTCGACGCGGCATGCCGCAACACCCCGCGCTCGACCGTGATCTCGGCTGCGGGCACTTTCCAGGATTGGCTTGCGGCGGTAACCAGCATCGCGCGCGCGGTGGCGCCGGCCTTGCGCAACTGATCGTAGGAATTGGCGATCGCGGTCGAACCGCCGGTGCCCTGGATGGGGCCGAATGCGTTGTTGTTATAAAGCTTCGCGTTGGCCGGGGCAGATTGCGCACGCATCTGCGACCAGTCGGCGTCAAGCTCTTCGGCAACGATGGTCGCGAGACCCGTATAAGGCCCCTGACCCATTTCGATATGTTTCGACAGCACCGTGACGGTGTCGTCGGTTCCGATACGAATGAACGCATTGGGCGCGAAGACAGCAGGCCTGCCGTCGGGCCGGAACGGGCTGGCGGCGCCCGATTGCGCGAAGGCTTCGCGCGGCAGATGGAAGGCGATCACAAGGCCGGCCATGCCTTGCAGCACCGCGCGTCTGGACGGCGTCTTCACATGCGTATTCATGTTCAGCCCTCCAGCGAGCGTGCGGCGTCGTGGATGGCGGCGCGGATGCGGACATAGGTGGCGCACCGGCAGATATTGCCGTTCATCGCCAGATCGATGTCGTTGTCGGTCGGCTTCTTGTTATCCTGCAGCAGCGCCACCGCGCTCATCACCTGACCCGATTGGCAATAGCCGCATTGCGGCACGTCGCGCGCGATCCAGGCCTTCTGCACGGCCTGCGCTTCGCGGCCCTGCAATCCTTCGATGGTTGTGATTTTGCTGTCGCCGATGGCGGATATCGGAATGGAACAGGAGCGCAGCGGCTTGCCATCCATGAACACGGTGCAGGCGCCACATTGGGCGATGCCGCATCCGAATTTCGTACCGGTCAAGCCTGCTGCGTCTCGGATGACCCATAAGAGTGGCGTGTCGGGTAAGGCTTCTACGGAACGAGTTTCGCCGTTGATCTGCAGCCGATAGGCCACCATGGACATCTCCAAGGCTATTTCCACTACGGAACGACCAAGGACATCTCCAGGGCCGCACCAGTCTGGAACGCATGTAGAGTGCGTTCGCTAAACAACCAGACGGCAGGGAAAAGTTCCGACCCTAGACTTTGGTTTTTTGCGGCTGCCGGGAATAAAGGCAAAAAAGTCCGCATGGACTTCCCTTGTCCCGTCATTCTCGCGGCAGAGCCGATCGTGCGGACATTACCGGACATGATTGGAGTGACGGCGGCCGAATTCGGCCACGCTATCGCCCTATCGAACTCAAAGATGGAATCTATTCGGGCATGCATCCGTCCATATCAACAGCATTGAGGCCTATACCTCTCGATGGCGCTTCCCGCCCTTCCATCTCACGCGCTTACGCGATCCCGCACATTGCTGTTGGGGCTGGCAATAGCGGTAGGTCTCAGCGGCTGCTCCACGACGCCGAGCGCGCTGTCCGCGTTCGCGTCGGCCACGCCTGACGCGCCGGCCGGGATCGGCGCCAAACCTACCGTGATCGCCGTAACCACGCGCAATGCCGTGAATGGCGCCCGCTCGAAACCCTGGTTCGGCACGCAGCGCGCCAATCAGGCGAGTACCGTCCGCATTGAAATGTCATCGCCGGCGGACGGCGCGCTGTCCGCCGTCGGCCTCAGCGACTGGCGCATCAAAAAGGTCGAAGCCATTTCACTTGGAGAAAGTTTTTCGGCCGACATCGGCCGCCGCCGCGACGTGCTGATCTACGTTCATGGCTTCAACCAGAATTTCGAGACAGCGGTCCTTGACGCGGCGCGGCTGTCCGATGGGCTCAAGTTTTCCGGCGAGACGGTGTTGTTCTCGTGGCCGTCCAAGAACAGCATGATGAACTACATCTACGACCGCGAAAGCGCGTTGTGGTCGCGTGACGCGCTGGAAGACATGCTCGATCAGTTGGTCAGAGAGCCTTCCGTCGGCAATATCCACATTGTCGCGCATTCGATGGGCACGATGGTGACGGTAGAGGCGTTGCGCCAGCTCTACGATCGGCGCGGCGCATCGATGGCGAACCGCTTTGGGGCTGTCGTGCTGGCATCGCCAGATATCGACATGGACAGCTTCACATCGTCCGTTGCGCGGCTTGGCGGCTTTTCGCGCAAGATCACCGTGCTGACCGTGGCCAGCGACCGCGCGCTCGGCGCGATGCGTGACATGGCTGGAGGCGTTACGCGTGTCGGGATCGCGGAAAAGGGGCAGCTCGAGGCGCTCGGCGTTCGCGTCATCGATGCCTCGGAGGTTGCCGGTGGCGGCCTCAACCACGATCTGTTTTTGACCAACACGGAGGTCCGCCAGGCGATCCGCAGCTTTATCGATGGCGCCAGGCCTCCCGCGGTCGCGAGCGGCGGCACCAGCGCCGACGCAATACAATAAAAAAAAGCCCGGCATCGCTGCCGGGCTTTTCGATTTCGGAATATCCAGATATTTCGCGATCAATGTCCGCCGAAAATCGTGGTCGGTTCGATTTTCAGACCCGGGCCCATTGTGGATGAGAGTGAAATCTTTTCCACGAACGTGCCCTTGGCGCCGGCGGGCTTCGCCTTCTGCACAGCGTCCGCAAACGCCTTCACATTGGCAACGAGCTGATCCTGCGTGAACGACGCCTTGCCGACGCCGGCCTGCACGATACCCGCCTTCTCGACGCGAAACTCGACCGAGCCGCCCTTGGCGCCCTTCACCGCGTTGGTGATGTCCATGGTCACGGTGCCGACCTTCGGGTTCGGCATCATGCCGCGCGGGCCGAGCACCTTACCGAGGCGGCCGACCAGCGGCATCATGTCCGGAGTGGCGATGCAGCGATCGAAGTCGATCTGGCCGCTATTGACCTTCTCGACCAGATCTTCCGCACCGACCACGTCGGCGCCCGCGGCCTTCGCCTCTTCGGCCTTTGCGCCGCGTGCGAATACGCCGACGCGCTGGGTGCGGCCGGAGCCGCTCGGCAGCGTGACCACGCCACGTACCATCTGATCGGAATGACGCGGATCGACGCCGAGATTCATCGCGATCTCGATGGTCTCGTCGAACTTCGACTTGGCGCGTTCCTTGATCATCTTCACCGCTTCTTCGAGCGGATAGAACTTGTCGCGGTCGACGCCTTCGCTGGCCTTTTTAAAACGCTTGCCTGCTGCCATGTCAGCCTCCCACCACGTCGATGCCCATCGAGCGGGCGGAGCCTTCGATCATCTTGGCCGCGGCCTCGATGGTGCTGCAGTTCAGATCCTTCATCTTCTGCTCGGCAATTTCGCGAATTTGAGCTTGCGTGATCTTGCCCGCCTTTTCACGGCCCGGGGTCTTCGAGCCCTTTTCGACTTTCACCGCCTTCTTGATGAAATAGGAAACCGGCGCCTGCTTCATCTCGAAGGTGAACGAGCGATCCGCATAGACCGTGATGGTCACCGGGATCGGCATGTTCTTTTCGAGCTTGGAAGTCTGCGCGTTGAACGCCTTGCAGAATTCCATGATGTTGAGACCGCGCTGGCCAAGCGCGGGGCCAATCGGAGGCGATGGATTGGCCGCCCCCGCCGGCACCTGTAGCTTTACGTAGCCGGTAATCTTTTTCGCCATGACTTACTCCTCCATTGCGACCGGACTATTCCGGTCATGGATGCCGTGGTGCAGATCTTGGACGGCTGGCGACCGCCCTCACCTCCCACGGCTCTCTTCCCGCTCCCGAATTGCGGAGCGAAAAACGCTAAACCTTCTCCACCTGTCCGAATTCGAGTTCGACCGGGGTCGCGCGGCCGAAGATCGACACCGCGACCTTCACGCGTGAGCGGCCTTCGTCGACTTCCTCCACGGTGCCGTTGAAGGACGCGAACGGTCCATCCGACACCCGCACCTGCTCGCCGACCTCGAACGACACCGACGGCTTCGGCCGGTCGATGCCTTCCTGCACCTGCTGAATCAGACGGGTGGCCTCGGCCTCCGAGATCGGCATCGGCTTGTTGTCGGCGCCAAGAAAGCCGGTAACCTTCGGCGTGTTCTTGATCAGGTGATAGGCTTCGTCGGTGAGGTCCACCTTCACCAGCACGTAACCCGGGAAAAACTTGCGCTCGGTGTCGACCTTGCGGCCGCGGCGTACTTCGGTGACCTTCTCCTTCGGCACCATCACTTCATCGAACTGGTCGGCGAGACCTCGCTGCTTGGCCTGCTCGCGAATCGATTCGGCGACCTTGTTCTCGAAATTCGAATAGGCGTGGACGATGTACCAGCGCTTGGCCATAACTTGCTTTCCGAAGACTTTGTTTCAGAAGACTTGGGTTCCGAAATCTTTCAATGTAGCCGGCGCGGTCAACGCACCAAGGTCAGAATGCTGGTGATGAAAACGCGAATGACCTGATCGGCGAGGAAGAAAAACACCGCCGAGACCGCGACCATCACGAACACCATCGCAGTCGTGATCGCAGTTTCGCGGCGCGTCGGCCAGGTGACCTTGTCGGTCTCCGCGCGCACTTCCTGCAAGAACTTGAACGGGCTGAACTTCGCCATCGATCCGCTATGCCTGCCTACAAGCCCCAGACAAACGAGCCTATCAAGGGCCCGACCATGAGCGGACGAGCCTTGTTTTGGCCCTCGATTTTTAAGGGTGCCTCGCGCGCGGATGTCCGTTGCCGGGCCGCGTCAGCGTGGCGCTTAGCTACTGCCAAAGCGGTTGAAAATCAAGTTATCCCGCTGGCCGCGGCGACCAGGCTTCCGAGCGATCGCCGCCGCCCATTCCGGGCCTCGATTATTTGAAAAAATCCGTTGGATTATCAGTGCCTTATCCGCATTTTCAGATTGCGTCGGCTGCGACCGCACCCGCTTGCGCCGATTAGGCCCAACGGGGTCGGCTTTTGACGCGGCCTGCTTTCGGCCGGATCGCGCGTCGGTTCCGCTCCACTCGGTGCTTGTCGCTCTCAGGCGCCAAATCTCTTCGTCAGCGCGTCGAATTTCCCATCACGCCGGCTCCGTCCAACGCGACTATACCAGTGGATAGTTGCCCTCAGGTCATCGATCCGAAACCTTACTTCGGAATGCAGGTGCCGGTCGGAAGACCTGTTCTCCAATTCCGGTCGTTGTGAAAACACGCGGTCCGCGCTCATTCGTCGGCGGATCAACCAAGTTGGAGAAACCAGATGTGGATCCTTCTCCTTGTTTCGGTCGCAATCGCCGACCCTCCGCATTCCAGATACTCCCCCGCCTTTCACAGTGCCGAATTTTCAACGCGCGAGTCCTGCGAGAGCGCAAAGGCGGCTCTGGAGACCAGCTTCGGGTCCGAGATAAAAAAACTCAACGAATTGATCCAAAGCCAAGCTAGTGTGGGCCAGGCGCGCGCCTATGAGCGGTTGCTGTTTCAGTCGCTTTGCGTTCCGAAATAGGTATGTGTTTCCGGCGCGATGGAGAGACATTGCATGTCTCCAGGGACAAGTTCATGATTTTGGGCAAGCGACACCGGAGTCGGTAGTTTGAGTGCATCCGTAAACCCTGCGGCCCCCCACCACTTTCCGCCATTCATTACGGCGCCAGGTGAGACCGACACCTTCATGGTGGTCATGGCCATCTTTTTGGTCCTGACCGTGCTTGCCGTCGGATTGCTGTTCCTTCGCTTGCACACGCTGCCCGAACGGATGGCGCACAAGTCGCAGAAGCTGCAGTTCGAGATCGTCGCGGTGCTGGGGCTGCTGGCGCTGTTCACGCATCAACACATCTTCTGGGTCGCCGGCTTGCTGCTCGCCGTCATCGATCTTCCCGACTTTGGTACGCCGTTGCGCCGCATCGCCGGTTCGGTGGAGCACATGGCCGGAATCGCGCCCGGCCAGGGGGCGAAGGCTGCCGAAGATGTGGAAGCAGCCTCGATCGCCTCTCATCAGAAGCATGGCCATTGACCGATGCTTGAACTGCTTCTTTGCTCGATGTTGACGATCGTTCCGGACTATCTCTTCCGGCGCTATGGGCAGGGCAAGCGGTTCGGACATGAGATCACGTTGTTCTCCGTCTGGTTCGAATTGCGCTGGGGCATCGTCACCTGTCTGATGCTCACCGTCGGACTGATCACGACGGTGTTCTATTTCCATCCGGCCACCACGTCCGTCACGTCCTTCTTCCGGACGGTTCCCATCGTCCCCGAGACGTTTGGGCGCGTTGCCGAAATCTACGTCAAGCCAAGTTCGGAAATCGAGAGAGGCGCACCGATCTTCAGGCTGGACGATTCAAAGCAGAAGGCTGCCATTGAAACCATCCGCCGTCGCATCATTGAAATCGACGCTCAAATGCTTCTCGCCCGCTCCGAACTTGCCGGCGCCGAAGGCCAGCTGGTGCAGGCCCAAGGCGCCTATCAACAGGCAGTCGACGAGTTAGAGACCAAGCAGGAACTCAATCGCCGCGGTGCGGACATCGTCGCCCGCCGCGAGATCGAAAAGCTTCAGTTAGCGGTCAAGACCCGACAAGGCGGTGTCGACGCAGCCGAGTCCGCAAAGCAGGGCATCGAGACCCGCATCTCGGATGTCCTGCCCGCGCAGAAGGCGAGTACCGAAGCCACGCTCGTCGAGGCCGAGGTGGAATTGGCGAAGACCGTGGTACGGGCCGGGGTGACGGGCCGTGTCGAACAATTCGCATTGCAGGTCGGCGACATCGTCAATCCGATGGCGCGCCCAGCCGGAGTGCTCATTCCCACCGCTTCGTTTCGTCCAAGCCTGCAAGCCGGTTTCGGCCAGATCGAGGGCCAAGTCATGAAGCCCGGGATGCTGGCCGAGGTCACGTGCATTTCCAACCCATGGAAGATCATCCCCATGGTGGTTGTCCGCGTACAGAACTACATAGCCGCCGGACAATTCCGCGGCGGTGAACAGCTGATCGATGTGGCTCAGGTGACGCGGCCCGGTACCATCCTGGCCATTCTCGAGCCGCTATACGATGGCGGCCTCGACGACGTCACGCCCGGCAGCAGTTGCATCGCCAACGCCTATACAAGCAATCACGACTTGCTGGCGTCGAAGGATATCGGCTTCTTCCGACGCTTTGTGCTTCACGCAATCGACGCCGTCGGCATTGTGCATGCGATGTTGCTGCGCATCCAGGCGATATTGCTGCCGTTCAAGGACCTCGTATTCAGCGGTGGTCATTGAGATGCGGTGAAGGCTGTCTCCGGCGCCGCGCGACGGCTCCGAAATGCGATGGGTTTGCGTCTTTGCGCCGCGGACCCTCTCGGATCCGAGGGAGGTTGTTGTGAAAATTGAAACAGGGAAAAATAACCTGCCGCTCGCTTTTAGGAGTTTTTCCATGTCGAGCGGCTTGAGGTCTCCAACTTCCGGGTGCGCGGTTGTTCGGGCAACCCCTGCATCCTCTGCAATAGCCACCAAAAATCTTACGGCAGGTACGTTTGCGCTGTCTTTGATATTCTTTGCGGCGACTGGGTACGCACAAGAAATCACGTCGCAGCCGCGCACGCTACAACGGCATTCGTTGCTGAATCTCAGCAAGCAAGTGAAGGCGCCGCAATCACGCATCATCAAGGCGGCTTGCCCATCCTACTCCGCCTGCTGTTGTGTCATAGGCGGCTATGCGGCCTGCATGACCACCACCGAATGCTCTGCACTGGGAGGCGGCTGTACCGGTAGATGTTGAGAGCCCCATTTCAGTGGCCGCCCCGCTTGGCGGCCTTTTTTCTTTCTGAAACCTCAACAGGTCACCCGATCGACGCTGGCGACCCTGTGAACGTGAGGGGAATTCGCTTCGCAGGGAGCCGCGACCTTATAGGACCGGTTTGAGGCCCGACAATGCCGGGCGCAGGTGCCGCAGAAGCGAATATGCGATCAACGTGTCGCGCGAATTATAAGTCCCGTGAAACCGCCGGTTACAGCCCCCAACGCCCCCCAAGCCGCCGGATTCGAGGTGCCGCCGCTGAGGAAATCCTGTCTCGCCCAGTCCACGACAGTCAGGCCATAACTGTTCAGCCCGTAACTGAGGGCGATCCCCAAAGCCGCGCCTATCAGCGCCCCAATCGCTGCAGCCATCCACATATTGTCATCAACCTAACGAAACGCGCATGCGAATTTTGGAAGTGCTCTGAGCCCGTGGAGTAGCGGAAAAGGGTTCCGCGCTGACATCACCCGACTCCGCAAACAAGATGAAACGCTTACGTGGCAGGAGTGGTAGGACTTCGAACCTACAACCCCCGGTTTTGGAGTTCGATTCCTAGCGTTTGCTATCATCCGTAACAGTCCCAATCAATCGCAGAAATCCGCATAAAAGCGGCATCAAAAGCCGCTCTTATGGCGGTAATGTTCGCGCCTGTTGGCTGCTGTTCGGTAGCAAAATGGTAGCAAGCTTCGGTGCAGCACGACCCTCTATCGACGCCCCAGCGATGTCACCAATCTTGCAATCCGATCTCCTTCCCGCTTCACGAGACTTGTCGAGCATTTGCGAGCGGCTCGCGCGGAGCTTCAATCTTGAGCCAAACGTCGTGCGGCTCATTCGATTTTCTCCTTTCTGTGAATTGATCTTGCGTCTCGCTGCACCATTCAAAAACCGCCTCGCTCAAAGGCAATATATGTGCAGACAACTCGGCACGCTGATCAGAGCGAGGATTCACCTTTTTGTTGCTCGCCCCACGAGCAACAACACGTATTGGGATATACTGCGAGTTTTAAAGGAGGATTTGATGCTTCGAGTGATCGTAATGCTCGTATTATTCTGCACCGCCGCCAAGGCCGAAACGGTCGACGTGAAATACCGAGGTGTCGTCGACCTCAAACCATTCACTTGTAAAGACGCGAAGAGCAGCTTCATCGATCGCACCTGCTATGATGCGAAGAGATGCTCATCCAGCTTAAGGGCACTTGGTATCACTATTGCGAATTACCCGAGCTTACATACTCGCAATTTCTCGTCGCGGACTCGATGGGACGCTACTTCAACGCCAACATCAAAGGCACGGGAAAAGACGGCCCTTTTGATTGCCGTCAAAAAAAGGCGCCGACCTATTAGCGTCAGTCGTCGTCGTAGAGAAGCCTTCCTTCCTTCTTGAAGGTGCTGTCCGTGCGGTAATAGCTCTCGTAAATATCAGCGTCGTTTCCGACGAAGAGGCCATAGAGCCCGTACTCATTGAGGTCTTTGAAATAAAAGCCCAGGCGGGACTCCGCGAAATGCTCGACGTTGTAAACCTGTAAGTGGGCGTTCTCGAAAAGCAGCTCGCCGTCTCTGTGCCTTTCATACTTTGTATAGCGCTCCAATTGATCTACTGTGACGGAGTGTTCAATTTTATTCTCAACTAGGAGTGCCAGCCGTCGACCGTTAAACGTCAGGAAAATGGCCTCAACATCTGTCTCCCCATTTTCGCTCATGACAGATATTTGAGTTTGTGTGCGGGCACGCGTATCTTTGAAGTCGGATTGGAGTGATTTGCAAACCACAAAGAAAACGGAGCGTTTACCTTCAACTCTTCCGCAAGCCATAGATCGATGTCCCGCTCCACAAACGAGCGAATTTCGCAATATATGTCATTCGTCGGGGCTGACATGGGAATACGCTCGCGCTGACAATGGTTTTACCAACACCTTGTTAACGATCAAGGAGGCCGGAAGGCCCTTTTATATTCCCGATCGGTTCGTCTTCCTAGACCCAATAGACGATAAGCGCTTTCGGATTCGAATCCCGCCCGACCAGTTCGACTAAGCCCTGCATTTTGAGGGCATGCGCTCGTTCGGCGTTCGTATGGTGCCCAAAGCCGTAAAACGCACGACCAAGGATGTGTAATAAGACACATCTATCGGTGCCCGTTTCCGTGTGTACGACAGGATGCTACACTGGTCGACCGACTCCGCTCGGAACTGCACCAGTTGCAGCTTAAGCGTTCAAACAGTCCAACGCGACTATGAAGACTTCCCGGATTAAAAACGTTCAACGTCGCGACCTGTTTGGCGCTCTGGGCAAGCTCAGTGGTGCCGTCGACTGCTCAATCATCAGACGATTCCCCATTGCTGCCGATTGAGGTCAAATGCCCGGTGGAGGGAAGTCAAAACTACGCACAAGTTTTTCGAAGGGCTGACGGCCTCACCATTAGATACTCAATCAAATACGACGGCGATACGGCCATTGAAGTCAGAGCAGAGGTAGCCAGCGAGTCAGTATTCCGGATAGTTGACGAAATCGACTTACTGAGCCCGACCACAGACGACGAAAAGAAGGCTTTGGCAGCGGCAATTATTTCAAGAAACCAACCAGCGTTTGATGCAATCTGCCGAGGCTTATCCGCCGATAAGGATCGCTATGAAAAACAATTGCAAGACAACGCTCGGCAGCAGGAAATGAGACCGTGATTACCGACCACGCTGGTTTTAGTTTTCAGCCGTGGGCGCGGTAAGAGGCCGCCTCAGTTGGCGGCTGCGCCGCGATCGTGAAGCGGCAACCGATGATTTTTGGCTCGTCTTTGCGACGACCCATCTCGTCTGATCTTGCCGATTTTGATCGCCACCTTGGGTGCAGCTCGTCGCACGTCGTAGCGGTGCCAAAGCTTGTATTCGCTCATTCGCGGTAGCAGCGAGGCAATAGCTCTGTCGTCCTTAGTTTGTGGCAGGCTGAGGCGGCAGGCCGAAGTGCTTGTCGAAGCTCT
>CAVPRD010000012.1:0-198531 GCA_963707705.1 uncultured Pseudomonadota bacterium
GTAGACCGCGTTGAAACGCGGCCATTCCGACATGTCGGCCAGCATCACTTGCACGCGCACGATGTCGGTGAGCGTCATGCCATGTGCCTGCAAGGTGAGGCGCAGATTTTTGAAAGTCTGCCGCGCTTCCGCTTCGACACCGCCCGCGACGAGCGTCAGCGTGCCCGGCGTGACTCCGATCTGGCCCGATAGGATTACGAAATTGTCGATCCGTACGCCGTCCGGGAACGGCAGGTTCGCCGGCAATACGGCTTTCGAGCGCAGCACTTCGACGTCTGGCTTCTGTGTCATGGCTTGCCTTTTTCGAGATTGTCGACGTTGAGCAATTGCGGGAACAGTTTCATCCAGAGCGCGACCACGACCAAAGTCGCGGCGCCGCCGATGAACACCGCGGCAACCGCGCCGGTGAAATGCGCTAGCAATCCGGATTCGAATTCGCCGAGCTGATTGGAAGTGCCGACGAACAGCGCGTTGACCGAGATCACGCGCCCGAGCATCGGGTCTGGCGTCTGCAATTGTACGAGGGTCTGCCGCACCACCACACTGACCATGTCAGCGGCACCGATTACAAACAGCGCCGCAAGCGACAGCGCAAACGACGACGATATCGAAAAGATCATGGTGCCGATTCCGAACAGCGCGACCGCGGCAAACATCTTGCGGCCTGCACGTTTACGCAAGGGCCAGCGCGCGAGCGCGAGTGCCATCAGCAGCGCGCCTGCGGCCGGCATGGCGCGCATCAGGCCGAGGCCCCAGGGGCCGACATGGAAAATATCCTTGGCATAGATTGGAAGCAGCGCGGTCGCGCCGGCAAACAGCACCGCGAACATGTCGAGCGAGGTGGCGCCGAGAATCAGCGGGTTCTTGCGGATGAAGTCGATGCCTGCGAACAGCACAGAGAAGTCGACCTTCTCGCGTTTTGGTGCGACCTGCTCCACCCGGATCAACGAGATCAAAATGGCGGCGCCGATGAACAGGGCGGCGCAAAGCGCATAGACCAGCGTTGGGCTGACGGCATAAAGCAATCCGCCAACGGCTGGGCCTACGACAGTTGCGGTCTGGTTCGCCGAGGCCGAGCCCGCGACCGCCCGCGGCAGGACCGGCAAAGGCACGAGCCTGGGCAGCATCGCCTGCAGGGTCGGCGCCTCGAAGGCACGGCCGGCGCCGAGCACGAAGACCAGCGCCAAAATAAGTTCCCGCGTCAGAAATCCGTAATAGGTGCCGATGGCGAGCAGCAGGGCGGCCGAGCCCTCGGTGATCTGTGCCAGCCTTACCACGCGGCTGCGGTCATAGCGGTCCGCCACCGCGCCTGCGACCAGTACGAGCAGGAATGCCGGAACGAATTGCGCGAGCCCGACGAGTCCAAGATCGAGCGCGCTGCCGGTCATTTCATAGACCTGCCAGCCGACCGCCACGACCTGCATCTGCAGCGCAAGGCTCGCGAAAACCCGCGCGCACCAGAACAGGACGAAGGGACGGTGATGGCTGATCGGAAGGTTCGGATCGGACATGGTCATGCGGTCGTTAGCGCGCCTGATCGGCGGCTGCCATCCGCATGAAATCGGTCGGCCAAGTCAAGTAGGGTGGGCACTGCCGTGCCGATTTCGAATCCTGTTCGAAACATCCGCGCACCTTGCCGGAAGCGCGAGATCCCCGCGAATAGATTGTCGTCTGTCCAAGGTCTGAGTTCGACAGTCTGTGCGGCGAAACAAGTCGCCGTCTGAGACGGACCTGTACATCAGACTGTGCCGGGATGTCGGGTATGCAAGGCGTCGATATTAATACCGGCGGGACTTGACGTCGGAGATCGCGTCACTTTTCCTTTGAAGAGGAGGATTCTGCGTATTCGCCATTCGCAAAAAGTTCAGCCAAACGGTTCTTCAATACTACTCGTGTGGCTGCGAGGTTGCTTCGGATGTCGAGCAATCTATAACGCATTCGGGGTTCTCTCGAGGATCAAGATACATGCAGCGATTGGCAATTGCTTTTATTTTTCTCTCTGTTCCAGCGCATGCTCAGTCCAGCTTCGATGAAAGCCTCGCGCGGCTTGATCCCGAAACGCGACTGGAGCAAATCTGTTCGCTGGAAGCCATGAAGCGAATTAACAGGGACAAGAATCCGTACCATCCGGACCGCGCCGTTATCTACGCAGTTTCAAAACCGGAATTGAAAGACGACTCGATTTCAGGAGACGGCGGAGCCTTTCGCAGCCGTGGGAAATGGTATCAGTTTTCCTATGTCTGCAGGATATCGACCGATCACATGCGTGTTTCGGAATTCTCTTACAGGCTTGGGACGCCAATTCCCGAAGACAAGTGGGATGAATACGGCCTCTGGCGATAGGGGAGAACATGACGATGCTTCCGAACGTCGAAATCCTGCTTCGCCTCCTATGTGCGGCGGCACTCGGAAGTATTATCGGATTTGAGCGAGAGCGGCTGCTTTGGACTGCCGGAATCCGAACGCATATGCTGGTGTGCGTCGGTGCCTGCCTGATCATGATCGTTTCGGCTTATGGTTTTTCCGAAACGCTTGCCGCACAGCATGTCGTTCTCGATCCTTCGCGGGTTGCGGCGCAAGTGGTCTCAGGCATCGGCTTTCTCGGCGCGGGTGCAATCCTGGCGCGCGGCGAGATTATTCGAGGATTGACGACGGCGGCCAGCATCTGGACGGTCGCGGCCATTGGCCTTGCGGTCGGCGGCGGTCTCTACTTCGCAGCAGGAATTTCTACCGCGGTCATCATCGTCATTTTGGCAGGCATCAAGCCGATCGAGGAGGCTTACCGCGCTCGAAACCAGACCGCCCGCTTCAAGATCAGCGCTGCGCGAAATTCCCTTACGCCGGACCTGTTGAAAGAAGCGCTTGGCATAAGGACGGGACAGATCAAGCGTTTCATGGTCGCGAGCGAGAATGGTGAAAGCGAAACGATAACGGTGGTGCTGACCAAGGTATCCACGCACGATATTCGCTCATTTACTTCCAGGCTCGGCGAACTCGATGGCGTTACCGACGTTTCACTTGCGAGCAAGGATCGCGACGCCTGATCCCAACTCGAAAATCAATTTAGACGGCTATGGCCGGTGGTGGCCTGCTGAAGTCGCGCTTGAACGTGTAGAGCCGGATCATACCGCAAGCGGCGGGTGGAGTGCTGACGCCGAGTTCTTCATCTGCCCGGTGCTCGTCATCCCGCGAGGTTAGAAATCTGCGGTTGCCGTTGCGTTGATCGCGCCGCGTCATGGACGCGAGCAATGCGCGCCAAGATCGGCAATCTTCCTGCGCTGGCTGGTGTGGTGTGACACATTAGCTTTGGACGGGGCGGGCGATTTATTGTGGTTGTGCAGTTCTCTTCGATAGTATTGTTCGGCGATTCTGGAGCTTTTCCATGGGAACGTCTGATAGGCGCTCACGTCAGCCGCCGAAGCCGTCTCGGCGCGAATTGCTATCGATTGCTGGCGCGGGATTTGCCGCGGGCACGCTCACGCCCGTGTTAGCTGCGATGTTGGCCGCGGAAAGCAAAGGAGCTGGGGAACCGACCAGTCATCTGCATGCGGCTGCTGGCAACGCCATTGGAGTGCCCCGTGCGCCCTACGAGATTGGGGCTACCCTGATTGAGCCGGAATCCCGCAATTCAGTAGGCGGTGTGCTCCGCACCGACCTGCATGTTCGATACACTTACAAAGAAATTGGGGGATATCGCCTTTATTTACGTTCCTATGAGGGGCTGATTCCGGGTCCAACAATGCGCGTTCGCGCGGGCGATACGCTTCGCATCAGGCTGATCAACTCGCTGCCTCCAAATCCTGACCCTGTCCCGGTCGATATGGCCCTGCCGCATCATTTCAACACGACCAATTTCCATTTTCATGGATCGCACGTCAGCCCTGACGGGATTTCGGATAATATTTTCCGGTCTATGGAGCCTGGTCAGAGTTACGAAATTGAAATCGCCATTCCCTCTGATCATACCAAGGGCACTTATTGGTATCATCCGCACCATCACGGCAGCGCAGATATTCAAATCACCAGTGGAATGGCGGGAGCACTAATTATTGAAGGAGATTTTGACGATGTCCCCGAGGTGTCGGCCGCAACAGAACGCGTGCTGATGCTCAACGAAGTGCTATTCGACCATAAAGGGACGATCGAGAACTACGACACGGTTTGGCCAGAGGCCGTACCTCGCTTTCTTTCTGTCAACGGGCAACGAGAGCCTGCAATCCACATGCGGCCGGGCGAAGTTCAGCGCTGGCGCATAATTCACACTGGCCACGAAGATAACCTTCGCATCGCACTCGAAGGACACTCGTTTCGGGTCATCAGTGTCGATGGGATCCGACGATCGACGATCAGTGAACTTGAAAATCTGCTCATGGTGCCGGGGCAGCGCGCGGATGTTTTGATTAAGGCGGGTGCGAACGGCACTTACTCACTTCGCGCTATCGCCAATGACCAGGGTTATGCATCTCCCGTAGGGCCCCTTGCCCGAGTTGTGATCGATGGCGCCCCACTCTCGATGCCGTTACCGAAGGCGCTTGGCGGCGCGCCACTCGCAACTATTCAGGATGAGGAGGTCATCAATAGAAGGCGAATAACGCTTTCAGTTATTCAACCTGAATTCCCGCCTGCAGCTAACTATCAGGAGTTTCGCTATCTCGTGTGCGGAAGAACCTTCGACCCGAACAGAGTAGGCCAGCGCGTCAAGCTTGGTGCTGTGGAAGAATGGACTGTCGTCAATGAGCATGAGGACGAACACGTTTTCCACATACACACCAACCCGTTCGAAGTGGTGGCGTTTAATGGCGAAGCGGTCAAAGAGCGCGAATGGCGTGATACGGTTCTTGTTCCTCGCAAAGGCAGTGTGACGTTCCGTACCCGATTCCTGGATTTCACAGGCCGTTTCGTTCATCACTGTCACATGATAAATCATGAAGAGCTCGGTATGATGGAGGTTGTTGAAGTATATTAGCGCAGCCGAATTTGTGTCAGTTGCCAGCGCTTCAAATCCAGACAAAGGCTATTCGCTTGCCGGGCGCGCCTGAACTCCCGTTTGCTGTCGCGCACGTAATCTGTCGCGAGGTCTGAAGTGTGAGACCGCGGCCGGAGAGAACAGCGGCGCCCTGATTTTCAAAAAAGGGCTCGTGAGGACCCGGACAACCGAGGCGCTGGTGAAATCTACCAGGCATTGAAGACAATCGGGGCAGGCGGACTCGCTATCGTGAGAGCGAATACTGGCGGGCTGGGCTGTTGGAGTTGAGGGCCGTCCGCGCCGTCGATGCGTTATCAGACCAAGCACGATGATCCATCGAAAGAGCAGTCGAGATCGCCCCGAGCAGGCTTTTGCTTTTGGCGTTTCCGGGGCGCGGGCTGGCTAGCATGAGGATGCACTTGCCCGCTCTCAAATCGTGTCTGTGGTCGTTTGCGAAGGAAGTGCCGATGGTAGGGCAGGCGGCGGCTAGACCGACGCGGACTTCCAATTACCTAACGGCGTCAGATAGTTACGGCGGGGAATGGTGGAGCCGAGGGGATTTGAACCCCTGACCTCCTCATTGCGAACGAGGCGCTCTCCCAACTGAGCTACGGCCCCCGCCAGAAACGCAACGGCAACAGCCTTGTCGATGCGCAGAGATGGGCGAGAGCGGCCATTTAGGACGCAGCCCGCGGCAAGTCAAGGCAAGGCAAGTCAGGTCCGAAAACGGCCGCGAGCATCGGACGGCGCCATCTTGTGGCGATGCAGCGCCAAGGTTAGAACCTGTGCGCCGACCTCGCGAGACTTCCGATGCGCTCCATTCTCTGGCTGATCGATACGGTTATCTGGCTCTATGTCTGGCTGCTGATCGCGAGCGCGGTGCTGTCCTGGCTCGTGGCGTTCAATGTGGTCAACACCCGCCATCCGATCGTCGCAACCATTGGCAATTTCCTCTATCAGGTTACCGAGCCGCTGCTGCGGCCGATCCGCTCGATCCTGCCCAACCTTGGCGGCATCGACATCTCACCGGTGATCCTGATCATCATCCTGTTCTTCATCCGCAATCTGCTGTCCGAATATTTTCCGCGCTGACCTGCGATGGCGGACCGTCCCTGGATCGTCAGTCCAACTGAACTCGTCGTGACGGTGAGGCTGACGCCGAAAGGTGGGCGGGACGAAGTGGGCGGCGTCGAGACGCTCGCTGATGGGCGCGTGGTGCTGAAAGCGCGAGTGCGCGCCGCACCCACCGAAGGCGAGGCGAACACGGCCGTGATCGTCCTTGTTGCCAAGACGCTTGACGTTGCGCGCTCCAGAGTGACATTGACCGCCGGGCAAATCTCGCGGATCAAACGCATTGAGATTGAAGGTGACGGCGCCGCGTTCGCGGCGCGGCTTGAGCAGCTATTGGCAGAAGAGACATGAGCGCAACTATCATCGACGGAAAGGCAATCGCGCAGGAAGTGCGCGCCAAGATCGCAACAGCAGCAGCGGCTCTTTCAAAGGAGCATGGCATCGTGCCGGGTCTGGCCGTGGTGCTGGTCGGCAGCGATCCGGCGAGCGAAGTTTATGTGCGCTCGAAATCGAAAGCGGTGATTGAGGCCGGCATGCGCTCCTTCGACCACAAGCTCTCCGCCGATACCTCACAGGCCGATCTGCTTGCGCTGATCGCACAGCTGAATGCCGACGAGACCGTGCACGGCATCCTCGTACAATTGCCGCTGCCCTCACACATCAATTCCACCTTGGTGCTGAATTCGGTCGATCCGGGCAAGGACGTCGACGGCTTTCATCCGGTCAATGCCGGACGGCTTGCCACCGGTCAGCGTGCCCTGGTGCCATGTACGCCGGTCGGCAGCGTGATCCTGGCGAAGACAATCCATCCCTCGCTATCCGGCATGGACGCGGTGGTGATCGGCCGCTCCAACATCGTCGGCAAGCCGCTGGCGCAGTTGCTGCTCGGCGAAAACTGCACGGTCACCGTCGCGCATTCGAAGACCAAGGACCTGGCCGATGTGTGCCGGCGCGCCGATCTCTTGTTCGCCGCGGTCGGCCGGCCGGAAATGGTCAAGGGCAGCTGGATCAAGCCGGGTGCGACGGTGATCGACGTCGGCATCAATCGTGTGCCGGGCGAAGCCGGCAAGACGCGCCTCGTCGGCGATGTCGACTACAAGGAGGCGCTGGCGGTTGCAGGGGCGATAACGCCGGTGCCGGGTGGCGTCGGCCCGATGACCATCGCATGCGTTATCCTCAATACGCTGCGCGCGGCCTGCGCGTCCGCAGGCTTGCCGGAACCGAAGATTTAAGCGAGCTTTTTCTTCCGTGATGGCGACACATAAAAACGCCTGATCGGAGGAATGATGAAACGAGTCGTTCTCGCAGCATTGGTTGCACTAATTCCGCTTGCAGCGGTGACCTCCGCACAGCCTCAAGAGATTTTCAGCGCTTATAGTTCCTTCGACGCCGACAAGAGCTGCAAGCATACGCCCGGCCGCGAGGTCGAGGATTACGGCTCCTGGGTATGTCCGGGCCATAGCGGATTGATCGTGCGGCTCTCCGCAGGCGACCAGCGCATGCAGGTGAGCTTTGGTCGTACCGCCCGCGCCGCCGCAAACGAGGAGGCGGCGTCTCAGACCTTCCCCGGTTTCAACAGCGTCTATCAAGGCAATGTCGAATGGCGCATCGAGAAATTGCCGAACGGCAAGACCCGACCGTTCGCCACCATCCTGCGCTGGAACACGCGAACCGAAAAGGACGCGGAACGCGAGGACGGCAAATCAACCGGACAGACGCTGGTGGTGACGAGGCTCGACCCTGGCGGCGTCTGCCATGTCGGCTACATCGACGGGCGCAGCGAAGGTGCAAACGAAGCAGCACGCAAGCTTGCCGACGAAAAGGCGCGCGCCTTCAAATGCGGAAAAGACGATCCGAAGCAATAGGCCGCAAGATTTGCAGCGCCGCCTACGACTGCCAGGAGAACGCGACCTTATCCAGAACGCGGGTGCCGAACCGTTCCGACGAGCGCGCCACCGCGCGTCCACCGAGCGCGCGATAGAATTCCACCGCCGGATCGTTGTCTGACAGCGCCCAGATTACCAGACTCTTCAGCCCGCTTTGCGCAAGATCGCGGCGGGCGGCGGTGAACAGGCGACGGCCGAAGCCCAGCCCCTGAAATTCCGGCTTCAGATAGAGCTCGTATATCTCGCCATCGTAATACAGGCTGCGCGCACGATTACGGCCGTAATTGGCGTAGCCCGCAATTGTGTCGCCAAACTGCATGAGGGCGATACGGCTGCCCTTGCGGATTGCGGAATGCCACCATTCCGGGCCGCGGCGGCTGATGAGTTTTTCGAGTTCCGTACCCGGAATAATGCCCTGATAGGCCGCGCGCCAAGCCTCGTCATGGGCCAGAGCGACATCGCCTGCGTCTGCGGGTTTCGCGCGTCGAATCTCGATTAGGGTCGTGCTCATGGGCATCATAAGAGCAAGCTGCGACTCGGCCTTCAAGCCCCGTGATTAACGATCGGTAAAGGGTGTGGACTTTTTGCACCGGTCAGTTCCCCGGTTAGAACGGTTTCGAACTATCGGAATTTGCGACGGGACATTCGCAAGTGCACCCAAGTGCTTGTTCGCCTTGATTTGGCTGCGATTTTGCAGTTTCCCGCATGCGCGCATTTGGCACGGTTCACCCGCAAGCCCATAAAAAGAGGCATGCCCTTGGCAGCACTTTTTTGTGCCAAGTCAGGACAATGCGACGCCCGATCGTACTGTCATATTCCACCTGCGCGGAACGGGAATGGCGAGCGCCGCTACGTGCCTCGCGATGCTGAAATAGCGTTAGGGCGCGCGCAGATACACGTTGCCGACCAGCGAGGAATGGCCCCACGGCACCTGCTTCTCGCGCGTCGCCGAGATCACATCGATGCGCACCTGCTTCATCATCGATTCCACCTCGAGACCGGGCGTCACCATGTGCTTGAGCAGCGCGGTGGTGAACGGGCTGTTGCGGCCGTCGCCATCGAGCGCAACGTTATTCGGCTGCGTCGCATAGGCAATCAGCGTCCCGGCCGCACTTTGCACCGGCGCCAGCCCCATGCCGACCGCGGTGGAGCGGGTCCCGCCGCCGGAATTTCGCGCAAGGCTGCGCGTCAGCGGATTGTCGCGGCACGCGTCGAGAAAGATCAGGTTGACGCGCTTCTCGGCTTCCATCTGATCGAGAATGCGCTGCACGTCGAACGCATCGAGATTGAGATCTGCCGCGCGTTCGATCTTGGCGTCGATCGGGATCAGGTAATTCTTTTCACCCACCTGCACGCCGTGGCCTGAGTAGAACAGGATGGCGAGGCCGGCGCCGTCGAGTTTGCGCGCAAAATTGCGGATCGCGTCATCCATTCCGCGACGATCGAGATCGCGGCCTTCCACCACCTCGAAGCCGAGTGCGCGAAGCGTACTGGAAATATCCTGCGCGTCGTTGCCCGGATTGGCGAGCCTGGAAGAAAATTGATAGCCGCCATTGCCGATCACGAGTGCGACGCGCTTGCCACCTTGCGATGTGCCGGGAGCCTGTGCCTGCGGCAGGTTTGCCAGGGTTTGCGGCAGCGAAGCGGCCACCTGCGCGGGCGATTGCTGCTGCGGCCGCTGTTGCGGTTGCTGCTGTGGTTTTGGCGGGGCGCTTGCAAGCATCGATTCGGCGCGGGAGAGAGCATCGCGCGCTTCGCGGCTCTGCGGGTCAAGCTCGACCGACCTGCGCAGGTCGGCAACGGCAAGATCGGTGGCGCCGGCGCGCGAATGCAGCATGCCGCGGTTGTAATAGGCCCGCCCATATTTCGGATCGAAGCGGATCGCTTCGTTGAAATCCGACATCGCGAGCTGGAACTCGCCCTTATTGCGATAGGCGACGCCTCGGCTGTTATGCGTGATCTCGTCGGCCGAAGTCCGGATCGACACCGTGAAGTCCTCGATCGCCGCGTCATAATCGCCGCGGCCGAGCTTGATCATGCCGCGATTGTGGCGTGCGCTGCCATGCCCGTCATCGATGGAGATCGCCTTATTGTAATCGGCTAGCGCCAGATCGAGATTGTCGAGCCGTTCATGGCTCAGTCCGCGATAGAACCAAGTCGGCGCATAGTTCGGATCGAGCTTGGTGGATTGGGTGAAATCCGGGATCGCGGATTTGTATTCTTTCTTCAGGAAGTAGCTGCGGCCGCGGTAATAATACGCCTCGTCATATTTCGGATCGATCCTGATGGCCTGAGCGAATTCCGGGATGGCGCGGTCGTAATTGTCCTGATCGTAGAAGATCAGCCCGCGGATATAGTAGTTGCGACGGTTCTTCGGATCGAGCTGGACCGCCTTGTTGATATCCGTGATGGCGCGGTCCCATTCCTTCTTGTTGCGGTAGCTGTCGGCGCGATTGCCGAACAGGACGTTGTCCTGCGGATTGAGCCGGATCGCCTCGTTGAAATCGACGATGGCCAGATCCCATTCTTTCTTGCGGAAATATCCAACGCCGCGCTCGTTGGAGAATTTCTCGCGGTCCTTCGCCGACAGCGAGCGGTCGTTCAGCAGCCGCGTACAAGCCGCGATCTTGCCATCGGACTTGTCGTCCTCGCAGGTGGTCCGGTCGCTGCCGCTTTGGGCGAAAACCGGTGGCGCCCCAAAAAGTACCAGTCCCGCGAAGGCTCCGGCGAGTACGGCGTGAAGACGCATGGAAAACCCCGTTAATCCAGCCCGGCAACGATTTGCAGGCTATCATAACGCGTGCGGGGCGGGGACAGGCAAGCGCCGCGAGAGCGCGCGTTTCCTGCTCAAATCGTTGTTATGTGCCGACAAATCCTGCCGGCGGCCGCGGCGTCAGACCGTCTCGGCTTCCTTGCGCCGTTCTTCCCGCTTGCGGTCGTTCGGATCCAGCAACTTCTTGCGAAGCCTGACCGATTTTGGCGTCACCTCGACCAGTTCGTCTTCCTGGATATAGGCCAGCGCCTTTTCCAGCGTCATGCGGATCGGCGGGGTGAGGCGGACCGCCTCGTCCTTGGAGGTGGTGCGGATATTGGTGAGCTGCTTTCCCTTGAGCACGTTGATTTCGAGGTCGTTGTCGCGGGTATGTTCGCCGACAATCATGCCGCGATAGACCTTCCAGCCCGGCTCGATCATCATCGGCCCGCGGTCTTCCAGCTTCCACATCGCATAGGCGACGGCGTCGCCCTGTTCGTTCGAGATCAGAACGCCATTGCGGCGGCCGGCGATCTCTCCCTTGAACGCAGCGTATTCATGGAAGATGCGGTTCATGATCGCGGTGCCGCGCGTGTCGGTCAGCAGTTCGCCCTGATAGCCGATCAGGCCGCGGGTCGGCGCGTAGAACACAAGTCGAATTCGTCCGCCGCCGGACGGCTTCATCTCGATCATGTCGGCTTTGCGCTCCGACATTTTCTGCACAACTACGCCGGAATGTTCCTCGTCGACGTCGATGACGACTTCCTCGATTGGCTCTTCCAGTTCGCCTGCTTCGTTGCGGCGGAGCAGCACCTTCGGCCGCGACACCGAGAGCTCGAAGCCTTCGCGCCGCATGGTCTCGATCAGGATGCCGAGCTGCAATTCGCCGCGGCCGGCCACTTCCATCGAATCCTTGTCGCTCGCTTCCGAGACCCGCAAGGCGACATTGCCTTCGGCTTCGCGCAGCAGCCGATCGCGGATCATGCGGCTCGTGACCTTGGACCCTTCGGTGCCGGCGAGGGGAGAATCGTTGACGCGGAAGGTCATCGCCAGTGTCGGCGGATCGATCGGCTGTGCCGGCAGCGGTTCCATCACTTCGGGCGCGCAGATCGTGTGCGCAACCGTTGCTTCCGGCAGACCCGCGATCGAGACGATGTCGCCAGCGAAGGCTTCGTCGAGCGCGGTGCGCTCAAGTCCGCGAAAAGCCAGCACCTTTGAGACGCGGCCCTGTTCGACGATGTTGCCGTTCGCGTCCAAAACTTTTGCCGGCTGGTTCGGCTTCACCGATCCGGAGATGATACGGCCGGTGACCACGCGTCCGAGATAGGGATTGGCTTCCAGAATAGTGCCGAGCAGACGGAACGGGCCTTCCTCGACTGTCGGCGCCGGCACATGGCGCAGCACCAGTTCGAACAGCGGCTTCATGCCGTCTTCCTGCGAACCTTCGAGGCTGTTCGCCATCCAGCCCTGTTTGGCCGAGCCGTAGAGGATCGGAAAATCGAGCTGATCGTCGGTGGCGTCGAGTGCTGCGAACAAATCGAATACTTCATTCGCGACTTCGGTTGCGCGGGCGTCCGGCCGGTCGACCTTGTTGATGACGACGATCGGCTTCAGCCCAAGCTTGAGCGCCTTGGCAACCACGAATTTGGTTTGCGGCAGCGGACCTTCGGCGGCGTCGACCAGCACCAATGCGCCATCGACCATGTGCAGGATGCGCTCCACCTCACCGCCGAAATCGGCGTGGCCCGGTGTGTCGACGATGTTGATGCGCGTGTCGTTCCAAAGGATCGATGTCGCCTTGGCCAGAATGGTGATGCCGCGCTCGCGTTCCAGATCGTTGGAATCCATCGCGCGTTCGGTCACGCGCTGATTCTCGCGGAAGGTGCCCGACTGCTGCAGGAGGCGATCGACCAGGGTGGTCTTGCCATGGTCGACATGCGCGATGATCGCGACGTTGCGGAGTTTCATTACAGGGTCCGGAGAATGGGATCGCGGCCCGGAATTCCGGGGGCGTGTTGCGGCGCAATATAGTCAGGAACGTCCCGGAAGCAACCGGGCAGGCTCCGCCACCCCTATTCTTTGGGCGGCGCGGGGTACGCCGTAGGCGAAAGGTGAGGGGGAATGCTGCGCCGAAAGACGCAGGGTATTCCTGTTGATGCCGCGCTCCGGAAGGGAGCACGGCCGCCTTTCGGCGCAGCACACCCGCACAAGCTTACGCTGTGCGGGCTTATTTGCGGCGGTTCGCCTGCATGGGGCCGCGCTTTGCGCCGCGCCTCCGTTCAACGGAGATGCGTGTCAGCCAGCTCCTGGCGGGAGGCCCTAGTGCCTCCGGGCGGAGTTCCCATGCAGCCCGGGAACGCGGCGAACGAAGCCGCGCGCGCAGGCGCCGCACCCCGCTCCATCAATCGGCGTCACCGGTTGACGCCCCTCATTGAGCGAGGTGCGGCGATATAGACATATATTCCTATCAATGTCAAGGCCGTCATTCCTTGACGTGCGCAAATGCGCGCCGCCGGAATGACCAGCATGAAGATATGGATCGGCTGGCGAGGACTACGCCTTCAACGTCGCGCGGCGCCCGGAGATGGCGTGACGCGCCTGATCGACCGCAAGACGGACTGCCGATGACCGATTGCCTTCGAGATTGCCGGATTCGATGTGGCGGATCGCGCGCTCCATGATGCCATCGATCTCCGCGCCCATCAGGTCGAGCTCGTCCGCGGAAACGGCGGTACGCGCGCGCGGCACGATTGCGATCAGGGCTTCCAGGTCGTGCGTTTCGCCGTTGCTGTCGGATTTTGCATAGCTTGCAAGCCAGGCAGCGCCGGAGCCGAAGAAGGATAACAGCATCAAGCCCCAGTAAAGCGGCTCGCTGTAACGCTCGAAGAAGGTCTTCTGCTCGCCCTCCAGATAAGCGAGCGCGCCGGGATGCACGGCGAGCGTCGCGGCCTTGTCGGTATCCGGACTTTCGATCTTGGTGAAGGAGGGCTGATCGCTGCCGAGCGATTGTTTGGCAGCGAACAGGAGCTTGGTGAAATCGCCTGCGACCTTGTCGTCAAGATCGCGGTGCGCGACGATGTAGTGCGAAACTCCGATCGTCTCTACGCTCTCGGCCGGACGCGAGAGGCCGAAGGCGCCGCCGGGAATCTCGGTCGATTGATAGACCGGGTTCTGCTGCTCGATTGCTTCCGAGGAACCGACTTCCAGAAATGTCGGCGGCTCCTTGCCGCGCGCGGCTGCAACAGCGACGGCTTCGGCGGTGATCTTGCTTCCGATCGGACCGATCGCGAGCAGCGCGTCATAGGCCAACGGCTTCAGCTGCGCGGTCAGGTCATCAGTCGAGACCTGAATTTTGTTCACCTTGTCGGGCGCGACGCCATATTGCGCGAGGATGGTGTTGAGCAAGGTCACATTGGCAGGCGTGCGGCCGATGATCACGACCGTCTTGCCGGCCAGGTCATCGACCTTTTCGATCGGTTTGGCCGCTCCCTTGACCGCACCTTTGGCGGCCTTGCCTTTGACTTTTGCCTTAGCCTTGCCCTTGGCGGCCAGTGCGGGCGGCAGCGGTGGCACGATCAGCGCCGCGACATTGCGGCGGTGAATCGCGATCACCTGGCCGTTCTTCGGCATCCCGACGTCGCGCCGGACCACCGCAAGGTCGGTTTCACCCTTCTCCAGCGCCTCCGAGCTTTCCATCCCGGTATTCTTTTGGATCACACGCAGCCGAATCTTGGACCGCTCGCGTGACAGATACTGCGCAAGCTGATTTGCCAGCCGCTGATCTTCGCTTCCGCGCGGCCCAACCGCGATTTTGAGATAGGTCGGCCGCGACTGGATATAGAGCACCGCAGCAACCAGGCCGGCCGTCAGCAGCACTACTGCGACGGCGACCAGATAGCGATGCCGCAGCATCCGCTCCAAACGCTCCGCGAGGTCGCGCGGCGGCGGCTGCTTCGCTTTCGCGAGCTGTTCCCGGTTCTGGATATTCATGGCCGCAGGGGCTTGGCCTTCCGAAGGATTTCGACCAACGCAATTCCCGGTCAAACCGATCCGTGTCAATTGTGACTATATCATGCTGCGGGCGCCGGTTCATCGCCGAAAGTCGAGGGCGGTTAACCACGCATTCCCGCCCGGCGGCTCCCGTAGCAGGCCTTTGGCCCCGGCCGGATGCTGCGCCGCGCCTGCACACCGCCTCGTCGGAGGCCCAGGGCCCGGTTCTGATTCAATCACGACCGAAAAGGTTCTAGCTTTCGCGAGGACCCGCGGTCCCGGACCGGCGTCACAGGAGAAGTGAAAATGGCTGCGAAACTGACCGGAGATGCCCGCAAGGCGGCGCTCGCCGCCTTGCCCAGCTGGAGCGAGTTGATGGAGCGCGACGCCATCTTCCGCAAATTCGTGTTCCGCGATTTCAACGAAGCCTTCGGCTTCATGACGCGCGCGGCGCTGATCGCCGAAAAGCGCGATCACCATCCGGAATGGTTCAACGTCTACAAGACCGTCGAGGTAACACTCTCCACCCACGATGCGGGCGGGCTGACAGAGAAGGACATCGCGCTCGCGCAGGCGATGGACAAGCTTTCGGGCTCGTGATCCCGCTTTGGCACTAGTGTACTTAAGGTCAATACTGGACCACGCTCCCCCGCGCCATGATTTGGCGCTTTGCGAACCATTTCAGGGAGGGTCCAATCGTGACCATTTTGGCTAGTCTACGCGGCAGCCTTTTGGCTGCGACATTCATCTTGCCGATGAGTATGCCGGCAGAGGCGCAGCAGCCGGCACAACAAGCGCGACCCAACGTTGTCGTCATCATGGGCGACGATATCGGCATCTGGAATATCGGCGCCTATCACCGCGGCATGATGGCGGGCCGCACTCCGAACCTCGACCAGCTTGCGTCAGAAGGCATGATCTTCACCGATTATTATGCCGAGGCGAGCTGCACGGCCGGACGCGCCAACTTCATCACCGGCGAATTGCCGATCCGCACCGGCTTGACCACTGTTGGCCAGGCGGGCTCCCCGATCGGGATGCCGGCCGAGGCGCCGACGATCGCGACCGCGCTGAAGAGCATGGGCTACGCCACCGGCCAGTTCGGCAAGAATCATCTCGGCGATCTCAACGAATTTCTGCCGACGGTGCATGGCTTCGACGAATTCTACGGCTATCTCTACCATCTCGATGCGATGGAAGACCCGTGCCATGTGAACTATCCGCAACAACTCAAGGCCACGGTCGGTCCGCGCAATATCGTCCACAGCTGGGCTACCAATGTCGACGATCCGACAGTGCAGCCGCGATGGGGCAAGGTCGGCAAGCAGCGCATCGAAGACGATGGCGAGCTTTGCCCGAAACGCATGGAAACGGTGGACGACGAGATTCTCGGCCACACGATAAAATTCTTGGACAAGGCCAGGGCCGACAAGAAGCCATTTTTTCTTTGGTTGAACCCGACCCGGATGCATGTCGTCACGCATCTTTCGGACAAGTACAACAAGATGCGCAATTCCGAGAATGGCTGGTCGGAGCAGGAAGCCGGCATGGCCCAACTCGACGACATCGTCGGTTCGGTGATGAAGTATCTGAAGGATAACGGCCTCGACCAGAACACCATCATCGCCTTCACCACCGACAACGGTACCGAAAACTTCACCTGGCCCGATGGCGGTCAGACCCCGTTTGCGGGTGGCAAGGGTACGGCGATGGAAGGTGGCTTCCGGGCGCCGATGATCATGCGCTGGCCTGGCCGGGTACCGGCGGGCAAGGTCGAGAACGGCATCGTGTCGGGCCTCGACTGGTTCCCCACCTTCGTCGCGGCCGCCGGCAATCCGAACATCGTCGACGAGCTGAAAAAGGGAAAGCAACTCGGCGAACGGAGCTACAAAGTCCATCTCGATGGCTACAACCAGCTTGACCTGATCACCGGCAAGGGTCCGTCGAAGCGCAATGAAATCTTCTACTTCACCGAGAGCACGCTCTCGGCAGTGCGGATCAACGACTACAAGTATCGCTTCACGGATCAGCCGAATGGCTGGCTCGGCTCCACCCTCAAGGTGGATTGGCCGATCCTGGTCAATCTCCGTCTCGATCCGTTCGAGCGCACCGGCATGTTCAACGGCAAGGACAACGGCTCGATCAGTTACTACAACTGGTTCGTGTATCAGTTCTGGCGCTTCCAGTTCGTCCAGAAGGAAGTGGCCGTGATGGCGCAGACTGCGATCGAGTTTCCGCCGATGCAGAAGGGCGCAAGCTTTAATCTCGAGGCCGTAAAGGCCCAGATCGAGAAAGCGATAGCCAGCAGGCCGTCGCAGTAAGTACGTCACGACAGATTTCATGGCGGGCGATTTTCGTCCGCCATGAATTTTCACCGGCCGCATCCGCTCTTGTTTCAAACAGAAAGGGAACGTGAATGCGTGCTTATTTGAAGAGCCTGGCGGCGCTCGTCCTCGGCTTGTCGGCCCTGCTCGGGAGGGCAGACATGTCTACCGCACAACAAAATCCGGTCACCGCCATCGACGTTGCGCTAAGGCCAGACGCAACGATGATCCAGCGCGCCAGCGCCAGCAACGCGCGCCTGCTCAAGGTCTATCCGACCGGCTTTGCTCTGGATGCCACGCACAATCCGCACATCACGATGCTGCAACAATTCGTCCGCACGGCAGACCTCGACAAGGTTTATGCCGCAGTGAGCAACGTCCTTGTCGGGGAGACGCCGACGCGCTGGAAGCTGAAAGCTTTCAAATATTACTACATCCCCGTTCCGCCCACCGGGCTTGCCGGGATTGTCATCGAGCCGACGGAAGATCTGCTGAGGCTGCAGCAAAAAATAATCGATGCTGTGTTGCCGTTCACGGTGAGGACCGGGACCGCCGCTGCGTTCGTAAGCACCGAGGACGGCCGCGACATCCAGCCATTCCTGATCGATTACGTCACCAATTTTATACCGACCGGATCGGGCAAAAAATTTAACCCGCACGTCACGATCGGCGTCGCGATGGAAAGCTATCTGAAAGTGATGCTGGCGGAGCCGTTCGAAGTCATTCACGTTCTCGCCTGTGGGCGCTGCGGTTTTTCACCTTGGCACCTTCGGCACCGCTCGCAAGGAACTTAAAGCGCTGCCGCTCAAGTCCTGAGGACGGTGGGCCCCGAACCCTCCCCCGCGTGCGGGGAAGGGAGTCCGCGCAAGCGGGCGAAGGGAGAGGGGAAAGCAGCGCTCAGCTGTACATCACCTGCACGTTGGTGTTTTCGAACAGGCCTTCCTCGCCGAATTCGACCCCGATGCCGGAGCCCTTCACGCCGCCGAAGGGCGCATTCGGCTGGATCGCGCCGTGCTTGTTGATCCAGACTGTGCCGGATTGCAGTTGCGCGGCGATCTCGCGTGCGCGCTGGACGTCCTTCGACCATACCGAACCGCCGAGGCCGTTCGGATTGTCGTTGGCGCGCACGATCACCTCTTCGATGTCGGAATAGCGGATGATCGGCAGCGCCGGTCCGAACTGCTCCTCGTCGACCAGCGGATTGCCGTTGTCGAGCCCGCCGATGACGGTGATCGGGTAGAACAGGCTGCCCTTCTGCGGCTCGCCGCCCATCAGCACCTTGCCGCCGCCGCGCTTGGCGTCTTCGACCAGACGCGCGACCTTGTCGAACTGCATGCGGTTTTGAACCGGGCCGAGCTGGCTGTCGTCCTTCAGGCCGTCGCCCATCGGGATGGTCCTGGCGAACGCGACCAGCTCTTTGCACACATCGTCATAGACGTCGTCATGCACATAGAGCCGCTTCAGCGCGGCGCAGGTCTGGCCGTTATTGATGAAGCCGCCCCAGAACAGGCCGGGCGCGATCTGCTTCGGATCGACATCCGGCAGCACGATGCCGGCGTCATTGCCGCCGAGTTCGAGCGTGAGCCGCTTCAACGTCTGTGCCGCGCTCGACATCACCTTCTTGCCGGTCGAGGCGGAGCCGGTGAACACGATCTTGCCGATCCCGTGATGCGAGGACATGGCGGCACCGATTGTGTCTTCGCCCGCAATGCCATTCACCACGCCGGCGGGCAGCACCTCGTTCATCAGTTCGATCATGCGCAACGTGGACAGCGGCGTGTACGGCGACGGCTTGTTCACCACCGTATTGCCCGCACGGATCGCCGGGATGATGTGCCAGATCGCGATCAGCACCGGCCAGTTCCAAGGCGTGATCGAGCCGACGACACCGATCGGCCGGCGATGCAGCTCGATGCGGCCCTCGTTGTTGTCCTGCAGCACCTTCACCGGGATATCGAGATCGGCGGTGTAATGCGCCCAGGCGCCAGCGCCGCCCATCTCGAAACGCGAGCCAAGCCCGTTCAGCGGCTTGCCTTGTTCGAGCGTGATCAGGCGCGCGATCTCTTCGGCATTGTCGGCCAGCTTTTGCGCGACCGCATGGCAGAGCTTCTTGCGCTCGTCCTGCGAGGTCTTCGACCAGGTTGCGAAGGCGGTCTGCGCGGCGTCGACGGCCTGATCGAGGTCGGCTGCACTTGCCTTGGGCGCAAGGCCTACGACTTCACCGGTCGACGGATTGCGAACCTCGAAATGATCCTGAGTGGGGACGGACTTGCCGCCGATGGTCAGATTGTATCGGGTCGTTTCCTGCACTGCTATTGTTCCTGGTTACTATTCTTGCGCGAAATGAAAGATGGTTGCGCCCTTCGGCGAATAATTCGGCACGTCGGAGCCGACCTTCTTGCCGATGTCCGATTGCATCGCCTGACCCATGGCTTCAGGGCCGTCGAACCAGGCTTGAAAGATGCAGAACGGCACATTGTCGGCCGGCCCGATCGCCGCCGGGTAGGCATAGGCGCAGGATTTCAGCCCGGGTAGCTGCTTGGCAAGCGGGATGTGGGTCTCTTTATAGTATTTCTTGAAATGGTCCGGATTGTCGGGACGCGGATAGATGACAGTGAGACAGTGCATTGGTTGCGTTTCCTTGTCGTGTTCTGAAGCGTGACTTGGTCGAGGCGCTATTCGTAGCCGCTCATTCAGTCGACTTTGCAGCTGGCGCGGACGATACACGATTTAGCCAAGCGTGAATGCGCTTCGGCGTTGCAATGTCGGAGCGCTTCAGCGAGTGATGGCGAAAGATCACAGGCGGTGAAGGTCAGCCGGCCTTCGGATCTGGAAATCTCGCTTTGAGATCGGACTTCACGACCTGCAGGATGTCCTTTGCCAATTGCGGGTCATCGACCGATCGAGCGAGCACCAGCGCTCCGACCAGTTCGGAGAAAATCGCGATTGAGGTGGTGCGCGCCTTGTTTCCGGATTGCGAGGGGAGCAGCTTCGCGATGATGTCGGTGAGTGTACGAAAACCGTCCGAAAATACCTTGCGTACCGGACGTCCGCGGCGCGCCGCCTCCGGCGCGAGCGCCGCAAACATGCAGGCGGTCTCGGGCTTTGAGAGCTTGGTGTCGGCCAGATAACGGTCCACCAGCGCGGAGAATGGCTCCTTCGATCCGGTCACGATCGAGCCCCAGAACTCGCTGGAACGATCGAAGGCGCGGTTTGCCGCCTGCGCCACCAGGTCGTCCTTCGATCCGAAATGGCCGTAAAAGCCGCCATGCGTCAGCCCGCACGCCTTCATCAGCTCGGCGACACCGACGCCGTCGAAGCCCTTTTCGCGGAACATGCGGCTCGCCACATCGATGATGCGTTCGTGATTGGCATCCGCCTGTTCCCGGCTCACCTTCATGGCACGATCCTCAAATTCACAGCCTTGACTTTTATATGACGTCTAACATAAATAGGTCAAGTTACATGATTATCATCATTTAACCTGATCGCCCGGCCTGCAACGATCTTTCCCAGGAAAGTCCGGCTCATGCTCTCATCCCTTTTTGCACCCGTCCTGCAACGATGGAACGTTCATTACGGGTGGGTGGTCGTAGGCGCGACCTTCCTCACCATGCTGGTGACCGCCGGTGCGCTTGGGACGCCGGGCGTCCTGATGGTGCCGCTGCAAAAGGAATTCGGCTGGGACGCATCGGAGATTTCTTCCGCGCTCGCGATCCGGTTCATCCTGTTCGGTTCGCTCGCGCCATTCGCGGCGGCCTTGCTCAATCACTTCGGCGTCCGGCGAATGGTGACTGGCGCGTTGCTCGCGATCGCTGCCGCGCTGCTGTTATCCTTGGGCATGACCCAGCTCTGGCAGCTCGTGCTGTACTGGGGCCTTCTGCTCGGGGTTGCGACCGGACTGACCGCGATGGTGCTCGGCGCGACCATCGCTACCCGCTGGTTCTCGGAACGTCGCGGGCTTGTGATCGGCATCCTTTCCGCAAGCTCGGCCTCCGGCCAGTTGCTGTTCCTGCCGATGCTGGCGAGCGTGACCGACAATTACGGCTGGCGGATTACGCTTGGAATTGTCTGCCTGGCGCTGGTTGTGACCGCGGTGCTGGTCGTGATCTTCATGAGTGACCGGCCTTCCGAACTTGGTCTTGCGGCCTTTGGCGAGACCAAAATGCAGCCGCCGCCGACGGAGCGTGCGAACCTGCTCTCAACATTGTGGGAGCCGGTCACGGTGCTGGCCAATGCCGCAAAGGTGCCGGCCTTCTGGATTTTGTTCGGCACTTTCTTCATCTGCGGCGCCTCGACCAACGGCCTGATCCAGACCCATTTCATTGCCATGTGCGGAGATGTCGGCATCGTGCCGCTTGGCGCCGCCAGCGTGCTGGCGGCAATGGGTGCGTTTGATTTTCTCGGCACCGTGGGATCGGGCTGGCTGTCTGACCGCTACGACAATCGCTGGCTGCTGTTCTGGTATTACGGGCTGCGCGGCCTGTCGCTGCTGGTGCTGCCGTTCACCTCGTTTTCCTTTTACGCGCTCGGGTTGTTCGCCATGTTCTATGGGCTGGACTGGCTTGCGACCGTGCCTCCGACGGTGCGGCTGATCGCCGAACGGTTTGGACGCGAGCGCGCCAATATCGTGTTCGGCTGGGTCTTTGCCGGCCATCAGCTCGGCGCAGCGTCAGCCGCATTCGGCGGCGGTCTGAGCCGGACGCTGCTGGCAAGCTATCTGCCGGCGTTTTTCATCGCCGGCGCGCTCTGCATGATTGCCGCGGCGATCGTCCTGCTGATCGGCAAGAACGAGGACAGGGCCTCCACGCAACTGCGCCCGGCGGAGTCGGTGGCCGGATAAATCAACGCCGGCAGGGACTTACGGCGAGCTTGCGGTGGTCGGCTGCAGGGACCATTTATTGGAGCGTAAATTCGCGCGACGCCTTGTTCGCAACCGTTTGCAGCTTTTGGGGGAGGTTTAGATGGTCCGCGCCAGAGCCGCCACCGCCGATGAGGCTTTGTTCGAAAAGAAAACCGCCGCCGATGAGCGGACGGTGAAGAAAGGTTTCTGGCCGAAGGTCGCGCGCGTGGCCGGCAAGCTGCCCTTCGTGGAGGATTTGCTCGCCGCCTATTACTGCGCGTTCGACCGGCAGACGCCGGTGCAGACCCGCGTCGTGCTGCTCGGCGCGCTTGCCTATTTCGTGCTGCCGTTCGATGCCATTCCCGACATCCTGCCGGTGTTCGGCTTTGCCGACGATGCCGCGGTGCTTGCCGCCGCGATGAAGCTCGTGATGGATTCGATCAAGCCCGAGCATTACGACGCCGCGCGCAGAAAGCTGACGGAGTAGGTCATTCCGGGGCGCGACCTCCAGATCGCGAGCCCGGAATGATAGCATCTACGGTTTCAAAATCGCCTTGCCCATGATCTTGCGGGCGGCGATGTCCCTCAATGCCTGCGCCGTCTGACTGAGCGGATAGACCGCGTGCACATGCGCGGACAGTTTGCCCTCCGCGCACCAGCGCACGATCTGCGCCATTTCCTGTGCCATTTTCTCCGGCTCGCGATCGACGAAAGCGCCCCAGTGCACGCCGACGAGGTCACAGCCTTTCAGCAGCGGCAGATTGAGCGGGATTTTCGGAATTTCGCCGGCTGCGAAGCCGATGATCAGATAGCGGCCTTCCCACGCCATCGAGCGGATCGCAGGCTCCGCATAGGGGCCGCCGACGGAATCGTAGATCACGTCGATGCCGCGCGCGCCGCCGATGCGTTTCAATTCGCTGCGAAAATCATCGCGCCCGTAATTGATGGTTTCGTCGGCGCCATGCTTTCTTGTGAATTCGCATTTTTCGTCGGACGAGGCGCAGGCAATCACGCGCGCACCCATCAATTTGCCGATCTCGATTGCCGCAAGACCGGTGCCGCCGGCCGCACCCAGCACTGCCAGTGTCTCACCCTTTTTAAGTTTCGCGCGATCCTTCAATGCGTGGATGGTGGTGCCGTAGGTGACTGATAATCCGGCCGCGCGTTCCAGTTCCAGATTGTCGGGCACGCGCACCAGTCGCGAGGCCCTGGTCACGTAGAATTCGCGCGCGGCACCATAGGCAGAATAGCCCATCACGCGGTCGCCGATTTTCCATCCTGTCACGCCCGCGCCGACGCTGTGCACCGTTCCCGCGAATTCCGCGGCCGGCGAGAACGGGAAATCCGGCTTCACCTGATACTTGCCGGCGATCAGAAGCGTGTCGAAAAAATTCAGGGCTGCGGCTGCGACTTTCACCACCACTTCGCCTTCGCCGGCGTGTGGCTCCGGCAGGTCCTGCAATTTCAGGTCGTCGGGGGCTCCATAAGCGTGGCAGAGAACGGCCTTCATCGAAAACTCCGATCCGAATCGCGGCAAAGAGTCTCGCGCCGCCCGCGCGAAATACCCGCGCGCCATCACATCGCCGATTTTCGCTTATTATTGCAAACCCCCGATTGTGGTAACCTTCCTACGGTCACTCCGAATCTTGCAAAATCGAATCTCCAAGGTGCGCGCCCGATGAGCTTTCGCAGAAGATTCCCGCTATTTTTCAGCGTCCTAGGGACGTACCTGCTGGCTTGCGGGCTGCCCGGTGATTCGGCGCTCGCGCAATCGCCAGCTGCGGGTGCCCAGCTGCTCGGGCAGTTCGGGGACTGGGGGGCGTATACAGCTTCGCCCGGTGGCAAAAAGATCTGCTTTGCTCTCGCGAAGCCGGGCGTCTCGGAAACCGTGCCGCCGGGCCGCCCGCGCGATCCGGCCTGGTTCTTCGTCTCTACCCGCCCGGCCGAGAAGGTAAAGGAAGAGGTGTCGGTGATTTTCGGCTATCCGTTCAAGGCCAATACCGACGCGACGGTCGAGGTCGGCAATATCAACTTCGCCATGTATACGCAGAATGACGGAGCCTGGGTGAAGAACGCCGCGGAGGAAGTGCGTCTGGTCGATGCCTTGCGCAGGGGTTCCGCCGACGTGACGGTGCGTGGCGAATCCGGCCGCGGTACCAAGACCATCGACAAATTTTCGCTCAAGGGCGTCGCCCAGGCACTCGACCGCGCGGCGCAGGAGTGCCGCTGATCGGCGCCGCGATGATTGGGCAAACTGCCCGCGCTCGCCTATATAGCGGCCCATGACCCTGGCCCCCGCCAACGCCCCGCTCGAAAAGACCCCGCTCGAGGTCTATGTCGCGCCTGAAAAGCCGTCGCTGGTCGGCGCGTCGCGGGCCGGCCTTGCCGAGATGCTGGGGGGCATCGGCGTGCCGGAACGCGAGCGCAAGATGCGCGCGCAGCAGATCTGGCACTGGCTCTATGTGCGGGGCGCGCAGGATTTCGGGCCGATGTCGAGCATCGGCAGGACGATGCGCGACCAACTCGAAAAGCATTTCACGCTCGACCGGCCGGAAGTCGTCACCGAGCAAGTTTCGTCCGACGGCACCCGCAAATGGCTGCTCAAGCTCGCAAGCGAACATGAAGGCGAGCGGCCGCACCTGATCGAGTGCGTCTATATCCCCGAAAGCGACCGCGGCACGCTCTGCGTATCGAGCCAGGTCGGCTGCACGCTGACCTGTTCGTTCTGCCATACCGGCACGCAGCGCCTGGTGCGCAATCTGACGCCGGGCGAGATCGTCGGCCAGATCATGGTGGCGCGCGACCGGCTCGGCGACTACCTCGGCACCGAACGCGTCCGGGGCGAGGGCCTGCCGACCGAAGGCGAGCGCTGCATCTCCAATATCGTGATGATGGGGATGGGCGAGCCGCTCTACAATTTCGAGAATGTCCGCGACGCACTGCACGTTACATCTGATGGCGAGGGCCTCTCGCTGTCGAAGCGGCGGATCACGCTTTCAACCTCCGGCGTGGTTCCTAACATCGCGCGCACCGGCGCCGAGATCGGCTGTATGCTGGCCATCTCGCTGCATGCGGTGCGGGACGATCTGCGCAACGAGCTTGTGCCGCTCAATCGCAAATATCCGATCCGCGAATTGCTCGACGCCTGCCGCAACTATCCGGGTGTGTCGAATGCGCGCCGCATCACCTTCGAATATGTGATGCTCAAGGGCGTCAACGATTCACTCTCGGACGCAAAGGAGCTGGTGCGGCTCCTGAAAGGCATTCCCGCCAAGATCAATCTCATTCCGTTCAATCCGTGGCCGGGCTCGAAATATGAGTGCTCGGACTGGGAGCAGATCGAGAAATTCTCCGAGGTGGTGTTCAATGCCGGCTATGCCTCGCCGGTGCGCACGCCGAGGGGCCGCGACATTCTCGCCGCCTGCGGGCAACTGAAGAGCGAAACCGAAAAGCTTTCGGCACGTGAGCGCATGGCGCTGCGTGCCATGTCAATGACCGACTGAAGGGCGACCGTGAATTATCTTTCCCGTCTTGGCATCATCGTGCTCGCGTATATCGCTGCCTGCGTGGTCGCCGGATTGTTGTTTTCGATTGCATGGGCGACGCAGGAGAACGCCATCGACGGTGGGACCGTCTATCGCATTTTCGCGCGCATGTTTGCTTTTGGAGGCCTCGCCGCCGCTGCCTCGCTGCTGATTCTACCTGCGGTCGGCTATGCCGAATACGCCGCGGAACGCCGCTATGCGTTCTATGCGGTGTACGGCGCGCTCGCCGGATTTCTGCCCGGCTTGATTGCTGCGCCGGACAGTCTGACATCGAGGGAAGGTCTTGCGGGCCTTGCGCTGTTCTCAGTCGTAGGCCTGGCTGCCGCCACCGTGTATTGGCTGATTGCGGGCCGTAGCGCCGGCCTTCGGGCGATAGCGACGGATTGAACGCTCTTTCTTTGCCTCCCTTCGGGCGGAGGGAGTCGACAGGCCGCCATGCGCCGCTCTAAACAGAGTGAGATTCTCGGGGTCCCGCCATGTTCGTCACCCGCCTGTTCGTCATTCTGTTCTCGCTGATTTTCGCCATCCTTGCCGCGGGCATCGCGCTCGCAATCGGAGTCATGGCGCCGGAATTGTTCAGCGTCAGTTCCGATCCGGTCGAGAAGTTCATGTTCTTTGCGGCGGCATTCCTTGCCACCAGCTTTGCCGGTGCGACCGCCTTCGTGCCGGCTGTCATACTGGTCGCAATCGCAGAGACCTTCGATATCCGTTCGATCTTCTATTACGCCATCGGCGGCGGACTGATCGCGGCACTCGCCTGGTATTCGTCCGACATTTCGCTGCAACTCGAAAACACCACCGACATCTCGCCGGTCGGCTACGGACTGCAACTGGTGACGGCGGCCGGCATCATCGGCGGTTTCGTCTATTGGCTGCTGGCCGGTCGCAAGGCCGGAATGTGGAAGAATCCGTTCGCGGTGAGGTGAACCCTCTCATCATTCGTCATCATCGGGCTTGTCCCGGTGACCCCGATCAGGCGGGCAGGTTGCGTCCCTAGGCGAGATGGCCAGTCAAGCCCGGCCATGACAAGGCAATAAAGTTCATTGCCCGGCCTTGATATTCGCCGCTTTCGCGACCTTGCCCCACTTGTCGATCTCGCTCTGGATGTAGGCTGCGAATTCCTCCGGCGTATTCCCTACGAGAATCGCGCCCTGGCTCGATAGCTTGTCCCTCACCTCCGGGCTTTTCAGCGCTTCGGCCGTGATCCGATGCAGCTTCGCGATCACCGCAGGCAGCGTGGCGGCCGGTGCCACCATGCCATACCAGTTCTCCGCCTCGATCTGCGGCAGGCCGACTTCGCCGGTGGTCGGCACATCGGGCAGCGACGGTGCGCGCTCACGGCTGCCGATCGCGATCGGGCGCACCTTGCCGGCCTGCACCTGCGGCAGCAGCACCGGGATATCGAGAAATACCATCTGCACCTGCTCGCCGATAATGTCGTTCACCGCGGGCGCCGCACCCTTGTAGGGCACATGCACGATGTCGATCCCGGCAGCGGACTTGAACAGTTCGCCCGCGAGATGCGGCATTGAGCCCGGTCCGGTGGAAGCGAAATTGAGCTGTCCCGGCTTTGCCTTCGCGAGCGCCAGCAATTCCGGCATCGATTTCGCCGGCACGTTGTTGGCGACCACCAGCAATTCCGGCACCTTGGCGACCAGCGTCACCGGCTTCAAATCCTTCAGCGTGTCGTAGGGCAGCTTCTCCTGAAGGCTCTTGGAGATGGCGAGCGCGCCGGCTGAGGTGATCGCGATCGTGTAGCCGTCCGGCTCGGCCTTTGCGACCGCATCGGTGCCGAGCACGCCGCCGGCGCCGCCGCGATTGTCGATCACGATCGGCTGGCCGATCAGCTCGGACATTTTCGCGGCCACGACGCGCGCGATGATGTCGTTCGGTCCGCCCGGCGGGAACGGCACGATCAGACGGATCGATTTGGTCGGGTAGTCCTGCGCGTGAGCGGGCGCAGTAAGAAAAATGAGCGCAAGCGCACCGACCAGGCGAATGGCGAAATGCAAGGCGACCTCCCGGATTTTTTCGTTGCGTCATCTAAGCAAGATGTGGGTGCCCGCGACAAGCGCTTGTTATTGCACCGTTCCCCTTGAGGGAGAGGACGCATATGCCGACATCGTAAGCTAGGCGGAAACGCGCGCCGGCTGCTTGTCCGCCTTTCCGCGGAAATGCGGGATGACTTCGTTTGCGAACAGATCGGTGCTCTTTTTCACCAGTTCATGCGGCAGCGTGCCGAATTGCATGGTCGGAAGCAGATAGCCGAAGCCGATCTGCGCCTGATATTGTTCGAGCTTCTCACGCAGCGTCGCCGGGCTGCCGCACAGGAAGATCGCCTTCTCCATCAGGTCGTCGATGGTCTGAACGCCGCCAGACAGCGTGCGCTTTGCAGCCATCACGCCTTGCATCGAGGCGAGCGAGAGATAGCCCGGCGGCAGCAGCATTTCTTGCGGCATGCGAAGGAGCTTGTTGAAGAAAAATTCGATGTGGGCTTTCGCTTCGCGCTTGGCGATCTCGTCGGTCTCGGCGCAATAGGTCGGGATCGCCCACCCGACATTTTCAGGACCGGCCTGCCAGCCGTAGCGGTCGGCGGTCTCGCGATACATCTGCATGTAGCGCGCCAGCGCCTGCACCGGTGAGAAGGTCTGCAGATATGTGTATTTACGGTCGGGATGCGCCGCCCATTCGATGGTTTCGCGTGAGCCCTGCGACGGTATCCAGACCGGCGGATGCGGCTGCTGATAGGGCCGTGGCCACACATTCACATAGTTGAAGTGATAATATTTGCCCTCGAAGGCGAACGGGCCGGGCCTCGTCCATCCCTGAATGATGAGGTCATGCGCTTCGTGGAAGCGATCATGGGATTCAGCGGGGTTCGCGCCCCAGGCATGATACTCGGCGCCGATGCCGCGCACAAAACCCGCGATCAGCCGGCCGCCGGTGATGGTGTCGAGCATGGCGAATTCTTCCGCCACCGTCAGCGGATTGTTCAGAAGCGGCAATGCGCGGCCGAGCACGGCAATCTTGCAATTCTTCGTCCTGCGCGCGAGCGCGCCCGCCATCACGCCCGGGATCGGCATCATGCCATAGGCATTGGAGTGATGCTCGTTGACACAGATACCGTCGAAGCCGACCGTGTCGGCATATTCGAGTTCATCGAGATAGCGGTTGTAGAGTTCGTGCCCGATCTTCGGATCGTAATAGCTGTTCGGCAGCGTCACCCAGGCCGAGTTGTATTTCTGGTCGTAATCGGGATCGAGTGCCGCATACGGCATCAGATGGAAGAAGAAGAATTTCATCGGCGTGCCTCAATGAAAGAGGTCATGGTCTGGGCAAGTTCCTGCGCCTTCTCGATCTGCGGCGCGTGTCCGCAATCCTTGATGATCTCGAGCTGCGATCCCGGAATCAGCTTTTGAAAGGCAGGGCCGTAAGCCGGCGGGATTACCTTGTCGTCGTCGCCGAATACGATCAGCGTTGGCACCTGCACCCGATGCAGCCATTTGTAGAGATCGGGATTGTAGAGCCTTGGCTGCCAGCCGAGCTTGGCGGTGGCGAGCCGGTTCTTCATCTCGTTGAATTGCTCGGCCTCGCTTGGCGGGATCGCGAGCGCGGCGCTCGCAAAGGCCGGATCGTGGAACAGGTTGTGCGTCATCTCCTCGCGTGACCACATGAAGATGTCGCCCTTGGCGACGCCCTTCACATGGATGCCGGCGGGCGCGATCAGCGTCATCGTCTTTAACGTGCTGTCGTCGCGTACCGCGATCTCGGCCGCGATCCAACCGCCGAGCGAGACGCCGGCGAGATTGACCTTGGTGAGCTTCAGTGCGTCGATGAAATCCAGATAGAAATAGGCCAGGTCGCTAGTGTTATCGAGCCAGTCCGGCATGTCGGAGCCGCCGAAGCCCGGATGTTCCGGCACAATCACCTCGAAGCGCTTCGACAGGGTCTCCCAGAACGGCAGCCAGGCCGAGGCCCCGCGCGCGCCATGCAGGAACAGGAGCGGCTCGCCGCTGCCGCCCCGCATCAGGCGGGTCTTGCAGCCGGCGACGGTGACGAAACTTTCCTGATGGGGCACGAATAAGGTTCTCCGGAGCGGATTAATCGTTAACGCGGTTATGGCATGTCGCCAAGTGGTGGGCGGCAAACGAGAATTGCGCTACAAGCGGGGCATTGGAGCTGAATTGTGCCTACCGAGACCACGATTTTCACCCTTGCCGACCTCGCCTTGCGCGTGAAAGAGCGCGCGAAAGCGAGTGCGGAAGATTCCTATACCCGCAAGCTGCTGGACAAGGGCATCGCCCATTGCGCCAAGAAGCTTGGCGAAGAGGCTGTGGAGACCGCTCTGGCCGCCGTCGTCGAGGACCGCGATCGGCTGACCTCGGAAGCCGCAGATCTCCTCTATCACCTCCTTGTGGTACTGGAGGCGAGGGGCGTCGAACTCGCCGAAGTCGAAGCGGCTTTGGCCAAGCGTGTCGTAAGATCAGGGCTTGAGGAAAAGGCTTCGCGTTTGCGCAGTTGATGAATGATGGAACAGCGTACCGACCCGCAAGTATCGCCCTATCGCATCTTCCATCGGCCGGATTGGGCTGCACTACGCGCCGACCACCCGATGACGCTGTCACCCGAAGAGGTGGCAACCCTGCGCTCGATGCACGACCGGCTCGACATGAAGGAGGTGGAGGACATCTACCTGCCGCTGTCGCGTCTGCTGGCGATGTATCTTGCTGCCGCGCAGAGACTGTTCCGCGCGCAGCAGAGCTTTCTCGGCACCGAGGATTCGAAGGTGCCTTATATCATCGGCGTCGCCGGTTCGGTCGCGGTCGGAAAATCCACCAGCTCGCGCGTGCTGCAGGCCTTGCTGCGGCGCTGGCCCAACACTCCCAAGGTCGACATCGTTACGACCGACGGATTTCTGCTTCCGAACGCTGTCCTGGCGCGCGAAGGGTTGATGGAGAAGAAGGGCTTTCCGGAAAGCTATGACCTGCCGGAGCTGCTGCGCTTTCTCTCCGGCATCAAGGCCGGGCTGCGGCCGATGCGCGCGCCGATCTATTCGCACATCGTCTATGACGTAGTGCCGAATGAATGGATCGAGATCGACCGGCCGGATATCCTGATTGTCGAAGGTTTGAACGTGCTGCAGACCGGCCGGCCGCCCAAGGACGGCAAGGCGGTGCCGTTCGTGTCCGACTTCTTCGATTTCTCGGTTTATATCGATGCGACCGAAGACGTGCTGGAACGCTGGTATGTCGAGCGTTTTCTCGCGCTGCGCATGACGGCTTTCCGAGACGCGATGTCCTATTTCCATCGCTATTCGCGGCTGTCGGACGAGGAGGCGGTGACGACCGCCAAGGGCATCTGGAACCGGATCAATCTCGTCAATCTGCGTGAGAATATCCTGCCGACGCGGCAGCGAGCGGATTTGATCCTGACCAAAAACGAGCATCACTCGATCGACGAAGTGGCGCTGCGCAGGTTGTAATCCGCCCTCATCCTGAGGAGCCCGCGAAGCGGGCGTCTCGAAGGGCGAGGGCGGCCGCATCCTTCGAGACGCATTGCTACGCAATGCTCCTCAGGATGAGGCCGATTGAGATAGCCGACTAAGCCGCGTGGCGGTCCGCATCCGCGCCGAAATGATCGACATAGCGTGCGCTGATCGCCGAAACCGGCAGCACGATCAGCACGTCGGTGGTGCCGAATGAATGGTCGATCACCGCGCCGTCCCCACAAAAGGCACCTAACCTGAGATAGCCCTTGATGAGCGGCGGCAATGCGCGAAGCGCGGCGCGCGGATCGATCGTCGCTTTCGGCATCTGATTCATGTCGATGCGGCGCGCCCGCAGCGCCGACACCTGCCAGCCTTCCGGCGCCTTCGCAAAATGATGCAGGAATGACAAAGGCAGCGCGAGTGCATGCGGATCGGTGCCCTCGAGGCTTGCACAGCCGATCATCACGTCGAGATCGTGCCGGCGCACGTAGCTCCAGATGCCGTGCCACAGCAGCTCGACGGTGCGCTTGTTGCGATAGGGCGGCAGCACGCAGGAGCGGCCAAGCTCGAGGAATTTCAGATCTGGACGGCGTGCGAGCAGGCTGCCGACGGCGAATTCGCCGGCGCTGTAGAATCCGCGATGCGCAGCCGCGATTTCCTGTCGCTGCAATCGGTAGGTGCCGACCAGAATTGGGCCGTGCGTATCGTGCCTGGCGTGGTCGATGACCAGCAGATGCTCGCAGACCGGATCGAAACGGTCGGCGTCGCGGCGCGCAGCAGCCGCGCGGCGAGAGTTGCGGTCGCAGGGCCTTCTTCGAAGAAGATGCGATAGCGCAATCGCTGCGCGCGCCGGATTTCAGCAGGTTGGGTTGCGAGCCGCACTTCGAGCGAGCCAAGCCGTCCGAGCAGCGCGTCGTCTTGTGCGCTCTCCAGCCTGCGCTTGGTGGTATCGAAGCCCGCTCTCGCAACGAACGGAAGCGGCATCGGCAACAATCTGCCGATCAGGTCCTGCGAACGGGTAGCGATCGCTTGGCTGAAGATCGCTTGACCGAAGATTGCTTGGCCGAACATGACGGTCTCCGAATCGCAATCGAACGATGCGAAGCAGAAACCGAGATTGGCCGAACCTTTTATGACGGCGATGTCACGCCACCGTCACGCGGCGATGTCGGCCTTGACGTGATAACCCGCCAGCAGCGAGGCCAATTTCTCGCGATCGAGCGGCTTTGGCAGGAAACCGTCCATGCCGGCTGTCAGGCAGGCCTCGCGATGCTCGGGAAGGGCATTGGCGGTGAGGGCTATGATCGGCGTTCGGCGCGCGCCGCTTGCTTTTTCCACCGCGCGAACGCGGCGTGTGGCTTCGAGCCCGTCGATGCCGGGCATTCGCACATCCATCAGGATCAGATCGTAGGGCAGCGCCCGCGGAATGCGCGGCCTGGAAAGACTTCCATCGCCGCTTGTCCGCTTGCCGCCACCGCCGGACGATGGCCGAGCTTGTGCAGCAACGCACGCGTCAGCAATGCGTTGATCTCGTTGTCTTCGGCAACCAGGATCGACAGGCCACTCTGCCGATTGGGTCCTTTGCGAAGCGGAGAGGTTTCACGCATCCGTCAGTTGGGTGAAGCCGTCATTCTCGAGTTGCAGGCGTGCGGCGAGAGATGCCGCGCGTACCGGCTTGATCAGGTAGCCGGTGAAGCCGCGGATCTTCAGGTCTTCCAGCTCATTGCGGGCGGAAGGCGTCATGGTAACGAGCCGGCACGGTACGAAGCGGGTCGCCGCGAGCAGCGTTTCGATCGCTTGGGCGCCGATGGCGTGATCGATCAGGATCGCACTCCATTCCCGTTCGGGAAGCAGCGCCTGCGCCACCGTCTCGTTGGGCGCGATCACCACGCGCGCGCCCCAGCGCGTTAGGCGGCGCATGGTGAGCGTGGCTTCTATCGCGGAGGGGGCGACGATCATCACTGCGCGGTGCGACAGATCGGGCGTGGCGAAGGGCTTTGCCGCGTCTGCCAGCGGCAGCGGCACGGAAAATTCGAACAGGGCGCCAGCGCCGGGTGCGCTTTCGAGCGAAATACGGCCGTGCATGCGCTCGACGATGCGTTTGGAAATGGCGAGACCGAGACCCGCACCAGGCTGGTTCTCAGTCCGCGCGGCCTGCTCGAACTCACCGAAGATGCGTTCGTGCTCGGACGCAGCGATGCCGATGCCGGTGTCGCGCACCTTGAAGGTGATTTCGCCCTGGCATTCGCCCGGCTCCACGATGATCGCAACGCCGCCGGTTTCGGTGAACTTGATGGCGTTGCCGGCGAGATTGACCAATATCTGGCGCAGCCGCGTTTCGTCGCCGATGACCTTTGCGGGCAGCCGCTCGTCGACATAGCTCGCGATCTCGAGGCCCTTGGCCTGCGCGCGTGTCGCCAGTAATTCGGCGATGTCCTCGATCATCGGCGCCAGCGCGAAAGGCCGCGCCTCGAGATCGAGCCGGCCGGCCTCGATCTTGGAGAAGTCCAGGATCTCCTCGATCAGCGAAAGCAGCGTGTCGCCGGAAGTCTTGACTGCGCGCGTGTAGGCGGTCTGCTCCGGCGTCAGCTTGGTGTCGAGCAACAGATCGGCCATGCCGATTATGCCGTTCAAGGGCGTTCGAATCTCGTGCGACACCATCGCCAGGAAACGCGACTTGGCGCGGTTGGCGGTTTCCGCCAGATCGCGCGCTTCGCCGAGTGCCGCTTCCGACATGACGCGGTCGGTGACATCGCGGCCGACGCCCTGGATTTCGGTCTCGCCGCTTTCGCCGCGCACAAAGCCTTCGCGCCAGGCGATCCAGCGGGCGCCGGAAGCGGTCGCGATCTTCTGATCGTGCATGCGCCCGCCGTCGGACAATATCGCGTCTTCGCCCTGTTCTAGAATTTCGAAAGAGAACTCGGAGCCGTTGAGTAGCGCCGCATCGCGGGCCGCCAGCGTGCTGAAAGCATCGTTGACGAAGGTGATGACGCCGTCGCGGCGTCTTCGCACGATCAGGTCGCCCTGCGATTCCAGGAACGCGCGCGAGCGCTGCTCGGCTTCCTGCAATTGCCACATCTGATCCGACATTCGCTCGCAGCGCTCCGTCATGCGGCGCGCTCGGCCGCGCCAAACGCGGTTGCGGTAGATCAGGAACGCCATGAAGGTGCAGGCAAAGGCGAGCAGAGCGGCGATGCCGATCGCGAACATTCCCGGATCGTATGTCGATGCCCCCATCGCCGAGCCGGAAAGCAGTCCGAAGCCGATCCAGATGCCGACCAGCAGCAGAAAAGCCATCCGCACGAAACGGAAAGCCAGATCGCGCAGCCGCGGCCACGGTGCGTGCGTGAACTTCATGCCTGACGTCCCGTGTTCAGGCCGCTCGTTGGTTCGGCGGCCGTGTCATTGGCGTCGAGGTTGACGGAAGGTTGTTGCGATTGGCCTAAAAATGGGGGTGATTGTGCCGGCGCGTGCGGGCCAGGGTTAATTGCGACCTGCATGATTGCGGACATTTTTATCGATTAGAAAGCTGGGGCTTGCGCGTGCGGCTTACGCCGCTCTTCTTTAGGTCAGCGGCTTACGCCGCTTTGCGCATCTCGTCGTTCAGCGCGCGATACGACAACGCTTCGGCGAGATGGATACGTCCGACATGCTCGGCATTGTCGAGATCGGCGAGCGTGCGCGCTACCCGCAGCACCCGATGGTAGCCGCGTGCCGACAGCCGCATGGCGTCGGCGGCATCGCGCAGCAGCGACATCCCGGCCTTGTCCGGTTTGGCGGCTTGTTCCAGCACCGCGCCCGACACCTGCGCATTGGTGAGCGTGGCGGACAGACCGAGTGCCGCGTAACGCCTCGCCTGAATGTCGCGTGCGCGGGCAACGCGGGCAGCGACTTGCGCCGAGCCCTCGGACGGCGGCGGCAGGATCAGGTCGGCGGCGGTGACCGCCGGTATCTCGACATGCAGATCGATGCGGTCCAGCAGCGGGCCGGAAAGCTTGGCCTGATAATCGGCGGCGCAACGGATATTCGCGCCGCGCTTGCAGTTGAAGGACGGATCGCTGGCGCGGCCGCAGCGGCAGGGATTCATCGCCGCCACCAGCATGAAGCGCGCCGGATAAGTGATGCGGTGATTGGCGCGCGAGATCGAGACCTCGCCGGTCTCGAGCGGCTGGCGTAGCGAGTCGAGCGCCTGACTTCTGGAATTCGGCAAACTCGTCGAGGAACAGCACGCCGCGATGTGCGAGCGACACTTCGCCCGGCCGCGCGCGCAGGCCGCCGCCGACCAAAGCCGGCATGGACGCTGAATGATGCGGGCTTCGAAACGGCCGCTTGTTGGTGAGCGAGCCGTCCGCGATTTCGCCTGCGACCGAGGCGACCATCGAGACTTCCAGCAATTCCTCCGGCGTCAGCGGCGGCAGGATCGAGGGCAGCCGTGCCGCCAGCATCGATTTTCCGGCGCCCGGCGGCCCGACCAAAAGCAGGTTGTGGCCGCCGGCCGCCGCGATTTCGAGCGCGCGCTTGCCGCTCTCCTGTCCCTTGATGTCGGCGAGATCGAGCGGTGTTGCCTCCACCTCGCGGATTTTCGGCTGCGGACGAGACAGCACCTGCGTGCCCCGGAAATGATTGGCGAGCTGGATCAGGGAAGAGGCAGCGACGATCTCCATTTCCGGGCTCGCCCATGCCGCTTCCGGCCCGCAGGCCTTCGGACAAATCAAACCTTCGCTTCGGCTATTGGCGCCGATGGCCGCCGGCAGCGCGCCGGCCACGGAAGCAATCGTGCCGTCGAGGCCGAGTTCGCCCAAAACCGTAAAGCCCGAGATCGCGTCCTGTGGAATCGCACCGATCGCGGCCATCAAGCCGAGCGCGATCGGAAGATCATAATGGCTGCCTTCCTTGGGCAGATCGGCGGGCGCGAGGTTCACGGTGATGCGGCGGGCCGGTAGGGCGAGACCCGATGCGATCAGCGCCGCGCGCACCCGTTCGCGCGCCTCCGACACTGCCTTGTCGGGCAGGCCGACGATATGGAACGCCGGCAGCCCAGGCGCGACCTGCACCTGCACGTCGACCGCGCGGGCCTCGACGCCCTCGAACGCCACCGTGGAGACGCGCTGAACCATTTTGATGTGTCTTGCCCCCGCCTGAACACGCCCCGGTTGCATAGACCTTACCGGATTCCGGTACCGCGAACAAGAACATTTGCAGAACAAAACGACTCAAGCTACCGTCGTTTCAACAGAAACAGGAGCGCGTCATGGTCGATCTGAAGTCGCTGCAGCTCGAAGTCGAAGAAGCCCGCCGTGTGCGCCTCGCGGCGGAGAGCGCCGGCCTGGGGCTAGAAAATCTGATCAGCCGGATGCAGGCCGGGCGGACCTTGCAGCAGATCGAATTGGAAGAGGCGGCGGAAGTTGCGGCCTGATCAGTTGCGCGGTGCCGCCGCCGTGCGCGTGCGCAATTCGCCGACCAGTTGATCGAGGCTCGCGGCGAAGGCTTCGAGCTGGAAGTTCTGCGGATCGTCGTGCTTGTTGCGGATGCCCTCGTCGAGCACCGAGTGGAAAGCCGGGATCAGCCAGAAGCCGGCGCGCCGACTCGCCACCGCATAAACCAGTGCGAGCGAATCGTACTGAGCCTGCGAGAAGCCGGGATTGGGCGCCTGGAAATCGTTGCGGCGGCCATAGCCTTTCATGGCGCGGCGCGGCTGGATCATCTCGATATGCAGGAACAGACCCTTCAGCGCCGAGCCGAAATTCTTCGCGGCCTCGAACTTGGTCGCGCGCCAGGGCACCGTGAAATCATGCGCCAGAAATATCGTGCCGGTGCGATTGACGAAGACATGAGCGCGCTCGATGTCGTTGGCGCATTCGTAGCGCGCGAGGTTGTTGATCTTGGGATCGTCGTCGATCGACAGCGGCCAGGGCTGCGTGCGGTAATTCGGTGTCGAGGTGTCATGGAAGATAACGTAAGTCGCCCCGCGCGACAGCGGATCGTTGTCATGGGCGTGCGAGACCGGATCGTTGAGGGTGGCAATCAGGTCCTTGTCTGCACCGCGATCGCGCAGCAGCGCGCCTAGTGTTTCCTGCGAGGGCAAATCGACATTCCCGCCGACCCGCTTCTCGATCGCCTCGGGCAGCGCCTCCAGTGCCGGGCCGAGCCGGCCGACCGGCTGTACCGGGTTGAGCAGGCAGCGCGCCTGTTCGGCGGGTGTGCCCGCAAATGTCAGCGTACCGACATCGAATTTGCAGAGGCCTGCAATGTTCTTCAGCACGACCGGCGGACGCTTGGCGAAGCGGCATTTGCCGGCGGCATCGGCGGCTTCGATGGACGCGGCCATGCCTGCCAGCGCAAAAGCAAGCAGCCAGGCGCATTGTGAAAATTTGTTCAAATTCACGGGCGATGCTCGATTCAACCCCACGCTAGCGCAAGCCCGATCACGATGACAATGAGACAGATGGCATCCGCTGTGCCGGGCTTCATAAAAAACGCGGGCGGCTCGCGGGTTCGCGGCACCACGCGCATGAGGTCGAGCGTGCCAAAGCCGAGCCAGCCGAGAAACACCACGAAATATCCGGCAGCGCCCTGCGGATCGCGGCTGACTGAAAGGATCAGCACGATCGAGCCCAGGAAAACATGGGCGGCATAGACAATCGCCGCGACCATCGTTGCGGACACAAAGGTCCAGCGAAATTGCGGACGGCTGACGAAACGCAGAACCAGATAGAGAACGATGAACAGCGCGGCGAGGATGATATCCGCCGGTGTCATCGCCGCGCTGTCAGGCTCTCGCAGACGATTTTCGCTTGGCCTCGATCGCATCCCAGACCATCGCCGCGACATCGGGCCCGCCGACATTGCGGATGGCGCGGATGCCGGTCGGCGAGGTGACGTTGATCTCGGTGAGATGGCCATCGATCACGTCGATGCCGACGAAAATCAGCCCGCGCTCGCGCAATGCCGGTCCAAGCCGTTTGCAGATCTCGCGTTCTCGCGGCGTCAACTCGGTGTCCTTGGGCGAGCCGCCGCGCACCATGTTGGAGCGAAGGTCGTCGGCGGCCGGTACGCGGTTGACGGCGCCGGCGAATTCGCCGTCGACCAGGATGATGCGCTTGTCGCCGTGCTTCACCGCCGGCAGGAAGGTCTGCACCATCCATTGCTCCCGGAAGGTGGTGGCGAACAGGTCGTAAAGCGATCCGAAATTGAGGTCGTCCCTGGTGAGCCGGAACACTGCGGCGCCGCCATTGCCGTAGAGCGGCTTCATCACGATGTCGCCGTGCTCTTCGCGGAACGCCTTGATCTCGGCCAGGTCGCGCGTGATCAGCGTCGGCGGCATCAAATCGGAGAATTCCATCACAAAAATCTTTTCCGGCGCGTTGCGCACATGCGCCGGATCGTTGACCACGAGCGTCTTCGGATGCACGCGCTCCAGCATGTGGGTGGTGGTGATGTAGGCCATGTCGAAAGGCGGGTCCTGCCGCAGCAGGATGACGTCGAATTCGGTAAGCTCGTCGCGCTTCGCCTCACCCAGCGTGAAATGATTGCCGGGCTCGTCACGCACATCGAGCGGCTGGACGGTCGCGAATACGCGATCGCCCCGCTGGGCGAGCTTGTCGGTCGTGTAATAGGACAGCTTGTGTCCGCGGGCCTTTGCCTCGAGCATCAGCGCAAAGGTTGAAATCGCCGCGGACATTGATCCGCTCGATCGGGTCCATCTGGACAGCGACATTCAGGGGCATGGGTTCTTTCGTGTTGCTTGCGGCATCATGTTTCCGTGCAAACCAGTGGTTAACAAATTCCTGCCAACCTGCGGCCGACTCCAGCCAGCCTGGTACGGGATTTCGCCGTGACACCTTTTAGACTCACGATTGCTGCCAAGCTCTATGCGATTTTTGCATTGCTTGCGACCGTCACCGTAGTTATCGCGCTGGTAGCGGTGGTTTCCGGCCGCCGCCAATCGTCGCTTATGGACCAATTCCGCTCGAGCTTTGACGGTGCGCGTCAGATCGAGCGCGTCAATGCGCTGATTTACGCGGTCGTGATGGATTCACGGGCGCTGGCCAATGCCCCGGATACGGCGGCCGCGCGCGTAATTGCAACCCGGCTGATCGCCAATAACGATAGGCTAGGAGATTCGGTCACCGAACTGCAATGGGAGGTCGGATCCGAGGAACGGGCGGCATTCGATTCCTTTGGTCAGCGCATCAAGGATTTCCAGGAATTCCGCCGCGAGCTGGTGCGGCGCGGCACCGAGATCGACCCTGCCGCCGCGCGGGCACTGGGTGAAAATGAGGTTGCGCGGGCGGCCCTCAACCGCGACATCGAACAGATGGGCCAAGCCTATGCCCAGCGTTCAAAGCAACTCTATGCCGATATCGAGCGCGGTGTGCGGGAGTCTTCCTGGATGCTTGCAGCTCTCGCGGTATTTCTGCTGCTGCTTGCCGTCACCGGCGCGATCATCGTCTGGCGCTCCTGCATCCGTCCGCTGGCGATCGTAACAAAGGTCACCGAACGCGTCGCCGACGGCCAGCTCAATGTGGACGTGCCTTATCGCGAGCGCCGCGACGAGATCGGTGCACTTGCCTGTTCGATCGCAATCTTTCAGGCGGCGATGCGCCGCAACGAAGAGCTCAACAAAACCGTGCGCAGTGACGCCGAAGCGCGTCAGCGCCGCCAGGACGACATCGCCGCGCAAATCGCACAATTCTCCAGTGACGTGGAGACGACGTTGCGCGACCTGATGGAATTTTCCGATCAGGTTCGCTCAGGCTCGAACGAGGTCGCGACCGCGGCGGAATCGACGCTGGACCGCACCATGCGCGCGACCGACGCTTCGACTCTGGCCAATGCCAATGTGCGCGACATTGCGTCCGCCGCGGACGAGCTTGCGATGTCGGTGCTCGAAATCGAGCGGCAGGTCTCGCAGTCGAACGATATCGCGATCAAGGCGGTGAATGAGGCCGAAGCCACCAACGACACCGTTCGGGAATTGAGCGATGCTGCCGGCCGCATCGGCGACGTGATCCGCCTGATCAACGACATTGCCGAACAGACCAATCTCCTGGCCCTCAACGCAACCATCGAGGCGGCCCGCGCGGGCGAAGCCGGCCGCGGCTTTGCGGTGGTGGCGGGCGAGGTGAAGGCTTTGGCGGGTCAGACCGCCAAAGCGACCGAGGATATCGGCCGGCAGATCGCCGGCATGCAGCAGGCGACCGATCGCTCGATTGCCGCCATCGGCGCCATCAAGCGCACCATCCGCGACATCGGCGACATTTCGAGTGCGATCGCGGCCGCGGTGACCGAACAGGGCGCTGCGACGCAGGAAATCGCCCGCAGCGTCGAGACCGCCTCGCGCAAATCCGCCGAAACCGCCGATCAAATCCAGCGCGTCAATGAGGCGACCGAAACGACCCGCAACCATTCGGTGACAGCGCGCAAGGTCGCGGATAATCTCGGCGAGGTCGCTTCGCGCATTCGAACGCAGGTGGATCGCTTCTTCGAGCGGCTGCGGGCGGCTTAACCGCTACTCCGCCTCAAACGCGCCGGCAATGTGCCGCGGCAGAGAACGCGGCGCGACCAGGATCGCATCGAAGCGCATGTCGCTGATCGCATCGTCGGGATTTTCGGCGAGCCAGGCGGATGCCGCCGCGGCGACCCGGCGTTGCTGACGCTCGGTGACCGAATAGGCGGCGTCGTCGAGCCGCGCCCGCGCCTTGACCTCGACGAAGATCAGAAGTTTGCCGCGCCGTGCGACGATATCGATCTCGCCGGCCGGGCATCGCCATCGCCGCGCGGCGATCCGGAAGCCCTTCGCAAGCAGCAAGGCAGCTGCGCGGCTTTCCGCCGACAGGCCGAGCTTGAACGCGATCTGGCGTTCGGGCGCGGGCGGAGATTTAGGACGCTTCGTCACGTTCCTTCGCAAGCTCCAGCACCCGCTGATAAACGTCCCGCCGCTTCAGCCCGGTGGCGGCGGCCACTTCGGCGACCGCGTCCTTGACCGAGATGCGGGCGAGTGCGGCGCGGATCATGTCGTCGACATCGGAAGCCTGTGGCTGCGCTTCGCCGGCCGGCGGTGCGATCACGATCACGAATTCGCCGCGCGTTTCGGCGTCACCGGCATAAAACGCGGCGAGCGCCGGCAGCATATCGCGCCGCACTTCCTCATGCAGCTTGGTCAGCTCGCGGCAGATCGCGGCCTCGCGCGCACCGAAGGCGGCCGCCAGATCGGCAAGCGTGTCGGCGATGCGCGGCCCGGACTCGAACAGCACGATACTGGCCGGAACACGCGCGAGCTCGGCCATGCGCGCAGCCTTTTGCATCGCCTTCGCCGGCAGGAAGCCCTCGAAAAAGAACCGGTCTGTCGGTAGTCCCGAGACCGTCAGCGCGGTCAGCACCGACGACGCGCCCGGGATCGCGGTGACGCTGAAACCCGCCTCGTGTGCCGCGCGCACGAGCTTGAAGCCGGGATCGGAAATGAGCGGGGTCCCGGCATCCGAGATCAGCGCGACCGCGGCGCCTTCGGCAATGCGGGCGAGCAGCTTGGGCCGGGCAGCTTGCGCATTGTGCTCGTGATAGGGCGCAAGTGCCGCGGCAATGCCGTAATGACCAAGCAGCTTGCGGCTGACACGAGTGTCCTCGCAGGCGATCAGGTCGGCGGCTGCGAGGGTCTGCAATGCCCGGATGGAGATATCGCCGAGGTTGCCGATCGGGGTCGCAACGAGATACAGCCCGGCCCCGAGTTTGGGCGCGCCAAAACCGGTGCCGCCGATATGGAACTGGCGGGGAGCTTCTGGTTGCTTCACGGCCACACCGCGCCAGACATGGTTTCTGCTTGGTTAAACATTTTATGACAATATGCCAGATTGGCCCCGCGGGCGTCCCGCCCGGCCGCGCGGCGCGGCAATGAGGTAAGTTGTCGTGTCCGGGTTATTGCGGAAATCCGCGTTTCTGTCGCGGCGGCGATTCGGGCTTTCCGCCCTGTCGTTCGCGCTTGCGGCAGCGGTCGCGGGATGTGCCGGGCAGATTGCGGGCCCGAGCCCCGGCACGCCGCTCGGCCCGGGACCGGATCTGCCGCCCGCGCCACCCGCGGGTGGAGAAGTCGGCGCCGGTGAGGTCAAGGTCGCGCTCATCCTGCCGCTATCCGCGCCCGGCAATGCCGGGCTCGCGGCACAATCCATGCGCAACGCGGCCGAACTCGCGCTCGCCGAATTCTCCAATCCGAACATCCAGCTTCTGATCAAGGACGATGCCGGCAATCCGACCGCCGCGCGCCAGGCGGCGACGCAGGCGATGGACGAAGGCGCCGAGATCATTATCGGCTCGCTGTTTGCAAACACGGTGCGGGCGGTGGGCTCGGTCGCGCGCCCTCGCAACATTCCGGTGATCGCGTTTTCGACCGATGCCAGCATCGCAGCGCGCGGCGTTTATCTTCTGAGCTTCCTGCCCGAGTCCGACGTGGTGCGGGTGATCGGCTACGCATTTTCCACCGGCAAGCGTTCGTTTGCCGGCCTTATCCCCGATAATGCCTATGGCTCGGTGGTCGAAGCGAGCTTCCGCGAAGATGTGGCGCGGCGCGGCGGGCGCGTCGTCGCCCTCGAACGTTCCCCTTCCGAGAAGGCCAAGCAGGCCGAGGCGATACGCGTAGTCGCGCAGGCGGCGCGGAATGCGGATGCGGTCTTCATCCCGGACGGTCCGGACACCGCGCCGAATGTGGTGCTCGCGCTGAAGAATGCCGGCGTCGCCAACAAGCAATTGATCGGCACTGGATTGTGGGAGGACCAGAGGGTCTTCCAGGACAACAACATGCAAGGTGCGATCTATGCAGCGCCGGACCCCGCCGGCTTTGCCAGCTTCTCGCAGCGCTATCGTGCGAAATTCGGACAGGACCCGGTGCGGACGGCGACCCTGTCCTATGACGCGACCGCGCTGGTCGCAGCCCTGGTGCGCACCCAGGGGCCGCAGCGCTTTTCAGATGAAGTGCTGATCAATCCCTCCGGCTTTGCTGGCATTGACGGCATTTTCCGGTTCAAGCCGGACGGCACCAACGAGCGCGGGCTTGCGGTGATGCGGGTGACGCCATCGGGCGGGCAGATCGCAAGTCCGTCGCCGCGATCGTTCGAGGGCTCGGGGACTTAAGCCGCGAGATCGGCGACCACGGCATCGAGAATTGGAAATGCCGATTGCGTGACGCGCAGATGGCCGCTTGTGGTGCTTTCCACGGCGCCCTCGGCACGCAGGATCGCAATTCGCTTTTGGTCGAGCGGCCTGCCGGCAATCTCCTCGAAACGCTGCAGGCTGATGCCTTCGGCAAGCCTGAGCCCCATCAGCAGATATTCGTCAGCGCGCTCCTCGCGTGTCAGCGCCTCGTCGACGATCAGTCCGTGGCCCAGCGACTCGACGCGCATCAGCCAGCTTTCCGGCCGCTTTTCGGTTGCGGTTGCAAGGCGCCGGCCGTTTTCGACGATGCGGCCATGCGCGCCCGGACCGATGCCGACATAATCATCCCCGCGCCAATAGACCAGATTGTGCCGACACTGAGCGCCCGCGCGCGCGTGATTTGAAATCTCGTAGGCCATAAAGCCGGCCTGATCGCAGATTTCCTGCGTGGTGTCGTAGAGAATGCGCGAGGTTTCCTCGTCGGGTGTGGCGAGCTTTCCGTTGGTATGCAGCGCGAAGAACGGGGTGTCGGCTTCGATGGTGAGTTGATACAGCGACAGATGCTCGGCGGCTTCCGCGATGGCGCGCTTGAGTTCTTGCGCCCAGGCCTGCGGCGTCTGTCCGGACCGGGCATAGATCAGGTCGAACGAATAGCGATCGAATACCGAGCGCGCGATGCCGACGGCCTTCAGCGCTTCATCGGCGCTGTGCAGGCGGCCAAGCTCCTTCAGCGCTGTGTCGTCGAGCGCCTGCACGCCGAGCGAAACACGATTGACGCCGGCGGCACGAAAGCCGCGGAAGCGTTCTGCTTCCACGCTGGTCGGATTGGCTTCGAGCGTGACCTCGACATCGCGCGCAACCCGCCAGTTCTTCGCGATGCCGTCGAGGATCGCAGACACCGTCTGCGGCTGCATCAGCGACGGCGTGCCGCCGCCGAAGAAGATGGTGGTGACTTCGCGGCCGTGCGTGCGCTTCGCCATCGTTTCCATCTCGCGCAAAAAAGCCTGCACGAAACGTGGCTCGTCGATGCCGCCGTGACGGACATGACTGTTGAAGTCGCAATAGGGACATTTCGACAGGCAGAAGGGCCAGTGAACGTAGACGCCGAAGCCTTCGGCAGGGGGAATCGTTAACGTCATGTTAAGCATCTTACTGCGCGGCTCGCATCGCAGCCAGCGCAGATACGGCGATGTCTAAAATTGTAACGATCGGGAACTCAGCGCGGCTGTTCGAGACATGCCGCCGCAAGCTGCATGAAGGCGCGCGCCCGGTGCGAAAGACCCTGACCGCGCGGCGGCAGGCCATGTTTCTCGTCCGAACTCATTTCGCCGAAGGTGCGATCGTGACCGTCCGGCAGAAACATTGGGTCGTAGCCGAAGCCTGCGTCTCCGCGCGGCGGCCAGACCAGGGTGCCTTCGACGATGGCCTCGAATTCCTCGAGGTGCCCGTCCGGCCAGGCGACGCACAAGGCTGAGACGAAATGCGCGGTGCGCATCGCAGGCTTGGTGGCGCCATGGTCTCGCAGCATGGAATCGATCACTTCCATCGCGCGCGCGAAATTCTTGTCTTTGCCGGCCCAGCGCGCGGAATGGATGCCGGGCGCGCCGCCGAGCATGTCGACCGCGAGGCCGAAGTCATCGGCGAAAGCGGGAAGGCCGGAGGCGTCGGCCGCGGCTTTCGCCTTGATCGCGGCGTTTTCCGCAAATGATGCGCCGGTCTCTTCCGGCTCGGGCAGCTTCAGTTCGCCGGCCGACACCGCCTCGACACCGTAGAGCGCGAGCAGTTCGCGCATCTCTCGCAGCTTGCCGGCATTGTGCGTCGCGATGACGATCTTGCCGGTGATCTTGCGATGCTGTTCGACAGGCTCGGTCACGCCACCGCCAGCTTCTGCAAGTCCACCAGCTTGCCGACGCCTTTGCGCGCGAGCGCCAGCAATTCGAGGAATTGCGGTTCGGTGAAGGGGGTTTTCTCGGCGGTGCCCTGGATCTCGATAATGCCGCCCGTGCCGGTCATGACGAAATTGGCGTCGGTGTCGGCATCGGAATCTTCGGCATAATCGAGGTCCAGCACCGGCGTCGATTTGTGGATGCCGCAGGAGATGGCGGCGACGTGATCGCGCAGCACTTCGCCGCGCAGCATGTTGCGCGCCTTCATCCATTGCAGGCAGTCATGCAGCGCGACCCATCCGCCGGTAATGGAGGCGGTGCGAGTGCCGCCATCGGCCTGGATCACGTCGCAATCGATGGTGATCTGCTTCTCGCCGAGCGCCACAAGGTCGACGACCGTTCGGAGCGAGCGACCGATCAGGCGCTGGATTTCGACCGTGCGTCCGCTCTGTTTGCCGGCGGAGGCTTCGCGGCGGGTGCGCTCCGAGGTCGCGCGCGGCAGCATGCCGTATTCGGCGGTGACCCAGCCGCGTCCCTGGCCCTTGAGCCAGGGTGGCAGCCGCTCTTCAAGGGTTGCCGTGACCAGCACATGGGTTTCGCCGAACTTCACGAAACAGGACCCCTCTGCGTATTTTACCACGCTGCGTTCCAGCGAAACCGCGCGCAGTTCGTCCGGTGCCCGGCGGCTCGGCCGCATCGTTTGTCCTCTTCGTTATTTGCAAGTTGGCTGCGGGAGCTTTTAGAGCATGATCCCGAAAAGTGGAAACCGGTTTTCGGGAAAGATCGTGCTAGACCGAAAAGTCGTCAGGGCGGCCATCGGCCAGCACATAAGCTGATTTCTGCGACAGACCGGCCAGCCCGGGAGGTGAGATTGCTCGAAACCGTGTTGCGGCCGATCCTGGCCTTCCGCCTGGCCTATCTGCCGTTGATCATGGTCTATTTCGCCTATGGCGCGCTCGGCCTGATCGACGTCAGCCGCGACTTCTGGATCAAGGAGAAGCTGACGCTGACGGCGTCGGAACTGGCCGGCATCGGTGTCTGGCTGACTCTGCCGTGGACCGTGAAGATGGTGTTCGGCGAGCTGGTCGATTGCGTCCCGATCCTGGGCTCACAGCGGCGAGTCTACATTGTGCTCGGGGCGTTGTGCACCGCGGCCGGACTGGTAACGCTCGCAGGCGCCGCCGGCGGCTGGCTCGCTTTTCTTCCGCCAAACCAGCTCTATTTGTTCGGCTCGCTTCTGATCGTGATCGGCACCGTGATTCAGGACGTAGTGGCGGATGCGATGTCGACCGAAGTGGTGGCGCGCGTCACAGCAACCGGCGATCCGAAGCCGGACCCGGAAGTGCGCAGCGAGCTTGGCATGGTGCAGGTGCTGGGCCGGCTCTCGCTGTCGGCGGGCGTGCTGGCGGTCGCAGGATTGTCGGGCGTCCTTGCGGGATGGTTCTCGCGCGAGACGGTCTTCCTCATCGGGCTCGTGGTCCCGCTGATCTCGCTCATCGGGGTGTTCCTGATCGCCGAAGAGAAGTCCGAACCACGACCGATCGACTGGCGCATTCTCGGCGGCGGGCTGGTGTTCGGATCGGCGGTGCTCGCGCTTGCGCTTGGCGGGGTGCCGTACAGCCAGGAGATCATCTTCCTGATCTCGATGGGCGTGATCTGCGCAATGCTTGGTCTTCGTCACGCGCGATCTCGAACACAAGTCGCGGATGGCGATCCTCTACACCACCATCATCATATTCGCGTTTCGTGCGACGCCCGCGGTCGGCGACGGCTATTTCTGGTGGACGCTCGACATCCTGAAATTCGACGCGCATTTCTACGGCATGCTGCGCCAGACCGGCGCGGTGCTTGCCCTGCTCGGGATGTGGTTTTTCGCCAAGCAGCTCACCGAATATTCGGTGACCAAGACGCTGTTCTGGCTCGCCATTATCGGAACGGTGCTGTCGCTGCCAAGCATCGGCCTCTATATGGGGCTTCACGAATGGACCAAGGCCAATTTCGGTTTCGGCGCCCGCTCGATCGCCATCATCGACACCGCCGCCGCTTCGCCGTTCGCGCAGCTCAGCATGATCCCGCTGCTGACCCTGGTTGCCTATTACGCGCCGGAGGGCCATCGTGCCACCTGGTTCGCGCTGATGGCCTCGCTGATGAATCTTGCGCTGGTCGCAGGTCAGCTTCAGACCAAGTATTTGAACGACATCTATGTGATACAGCGCGGGGAATATGGGGAGCTGGGCGGGCTCCTGATCGCCGCCACCATTCTCTCCTTTGTGCTGCCGATTGGAGCCATTGTGCTATTCGGCCGGAAGGTGTGAGGTCACTCGGAGCTTGAAATAGCCCGGTAGAGGCGACAATTCTTACGTCCGAAGGAGAGCTTTCACCTTGGCGTCCCACGATATCCCGATCGGCTCGACCCAGGTTTCGCTCGCGCAGTTGAGCGACCGCTCGCGCGATATTTTCCGGCAAATCGTCGAGAGCTATCTGGCCACCGGCGAACCGGTGGGCTCGCGCAATATCTCGCGCCTCTTGCAGATGTCGTTGTCGCCGGCCTCGGTCCGCAACGTGATGTCGGATCTCGAACATCTCGGTCTGATCTATGCGCCGCATACTTCCGCGGGCCGGCTGCCGACCGAACTCGGATTGCGCTTCTTCGTCGATGCGCTGATGCAGATCGGCGATATCAACGACAATGACAAGCGTGCGATCGAAGCGCAGGTGGCGGGCCGCGGCCAGTCCTACGAGAGTGTGCTGACGCAAGCGTCCGGACTTCTGTCGGGGCTGGCGCGCGCCGCCGGCGTGGTGCTGACAGCCAAGTTGAATGTGATGCTCAAGCATATCGAGTTCGTCCGCCTCGATCCCGAGCGCGCACTGGTCGTGCTGGTCGCCGAAGATGGGCAAGTCGAGAACCGCATTTTGCCCGTCCCGGCGGGACTGCCAACCTCGGCGCTGACCGAGGCGTCGAATTTTTTGAATGCGCGCATTCGCGGCAAGACCATCGGCGAGTTGCGGATGGAAATGGAAGACGCCCTGGAGGCCGGGCGCGCGGAACTCGATCAACTCACCCAGAAGATCGTGGCGCAGGGATTTGCGAGTTGGTCGGGCGGCGAGGTCGCGGAGCGCAAGCTGATCGTGCGCGGACAGTCGCATCTGCTCGACGATCTGAAGGCGCTCGACGACCTCGAGCGCGTCCGGCTGCTATTTGACGATCTGGAAACGCGCCGCGAGGTGGTCGACCTGCTCGGCCGCGCGGAACGCGCCGACGGGGTGCGGATTTTCATAGGATCTGAGAACAAGCTGTTCTCGCTGTCGGGTTCCTCGACCATTATCGCGCCCTATCGTGACTCGGCCGGGCGGATCGTGGGCGTGCTGGGCGTCATCGGGCCGACCCGTCTTAACTATGCCCGTGTGATCCCGATGGTCGATTACACCGCCAAGGTAGTGTCCCGGATGCTCTCCGGAACATGACTTGGGAACTTGATTTTTTGGCCTCATGCCCTGATATGCGGGCCGTAATCACCCCCAACGGTTCCGGACGGACGCGATGAACGATACGCCACGGCCCGACGCGATGGCGCCCGAGAGCGAGACTCCCGGCGAGCCCAGAGCTTCCGAGTCCAAGGCCTCCAAGGCTTATGTCGACCCCTCGTTCCTGGTTGACGAAGCCGCTGAGATGAAAAACCGGCTGCTGCGGGCGCTGGCCGACATGGAGAATCTCCGCAAGCGCACCGAGCGCGAGGTCGCCGATGCCCGCCAATACGGGATTTCCTCCTTCGCGCGCGATATTCTGAGTGTCGCCGACAATTTCCGCCGCGCGCTTGAATCGATCGGGCCGGAACTGCGCAATAGCGAGGAGCCGGCCGTCACCTCGCTGATCGAAGGCGTCGAACTGACCGAACGCGATTTGCAGAAAGCGCTGGAGAAGAACGGCATCCGCAAGATCGAGCCGATGGGGGAGAAATTCGATCCCAACCTGCATCAGGCGATGTACGAGGTGCCTGATGCCTCGGTGCCTTCGGGCAGCGTGGTGCAGGTGATCCAGCCCGGCTATGTGATCGGCGAGCGCATCCTGCGTCCTGCCATGGTCGCGATCGCCAAGGGCGGACCAAAGGTCGCAGCCGCGGCACCTGCCGGCAACGATAACTCGGACGATTAGAGACCTTTACCGTATATCGACGCCGTCGCGCACGGCTCGAAAGCGGGTGAAATTCTCATTCCATTTGACGCGGGGCGCGACTCCGACCAGCCGGATGTAGTTGCCGCCTTGAAAGCGCATCCATTGCACGATCGTCACTTCGGTGTTGTCGGGCAGTGAATTGCCTTCGAGCTTGACCTCGTAGCCGGGCTGGCCGCCGACGCGCATCGCTTCGGCTGAAATCATGCGCAAATTGCTGAACCCCTGAATGTTGCGCAGAATGTTCTGCGAGAACTGCGCCCGCTCGTCGCTGTGGGAGGGCGCGCCGGTGCCGATCGAGACCATCAGCACGGGGCTGTCCGCCGGCGGCTCTGCTCCGTCCGCATTTTCCGTCAGCATCAGCGCGCGGCCCGGCAGGATCGAGCGCACGCCGTTGAAGTTGGCGCGCTCGTTCAGCGTGAAGGGCATTTTGTCGAGGATTTCCGCCGATGGGATCGATCCTCGCAGTTTGACGCTGCCGAGCGACTTTCGAATAATGTCGTCGGTGTAGACGCTCTGGGCGTCGGCCGGGATCTGCACCGTCACCACGAATGCGAAGGTCAGGTCGGCATCGTTGTTTGCGACGGTGCGGCGCGTGATCATCAGCCATTTGCGCAGCTTCACGCCTTCGGCTTCCTGGTCGCCGGTGACCAGATGCGCCGCGCCGCCCTCGGTCAGCATGATTTCGCGCTTGGCGTTGCTGACGCCAGGAACCTCGATGGCGCCCGAATTCATCGATTTCAGGAATTGCTCATAGGCCGGCCCCGGCAATTGCGAGATGATGATTCCGGCTTTGCGCTCGCGATCCTCGAAGCCCGGGAAGCTGTCGCTCATAACCATGCCAGGCGGTGGAGCGAGCCCGATATGCGAGCCCACCGGGAATTGCACGTCGGCGGCGAGCGCCGTGCGCGCGCACAGGGCAAAAAGCAGAGCGAACGAAACGCCAAGGGGTCGCGACATCATGGACGGAAGTCTTCTTCGAGTTGCTGGTTTTTGTGTTTGGAAGCGCGAACAGGCAAAGCCGTGAGGCGCACCGCAGACTGTACCACCGATTGCGACCGGCGGAAGGCGCCGGCTGCCCCCAATATAGGCACCTGATTTGCGATGATGGCCACCTGGATCGGCGTGCTCGATCTGTTCGGGGTTGCGGTCTTTGCGGTGACCGGGGCTCTGGTGGCGTCGCGCAAGCAGATGGATATCGTCGGTTTTGCGACTGTAACTGGCATCGGCGGCGGAACATTACGCGACCTGGTGCTCGGGGCGCAGCCGGTATTCTGGGTTCGCGAGCCGGTTTAGATCGCGGTCTGTATTGCCGTTGCCGCGATTACCTTTTTCACCGCGCATATTCCGGAATCGCGCTACCGGCTGCTGCTTTGGCTCGATGCGCTCGGGCTTTCGATCTTCTGTGTCGCGGGGGCCGGATGGTTCATCGCGATCGTCATGGGGGTGATCACGGCGACTTTCGGCGGGGTGGTGCGCGATGTACTGGGCGGCGAAATCCCCGTCATCCTGCAACGGGAAATTTATGCGACCGCGGCCCTTGCCGGTGCTGCGGTTTTCGTGGGTCTTTTGGCCGCGGGGCTTGCCGGCGGGTTTGCGGCATTTGCAGCATTTTCAGCATGTTTCGCAATCCGCGGGCTGGCCTTGCAGCGCGGCTGGTTGCTGCCGGTCTACCGTCCGCGGCCCGGCCGTAAGCCACCCGACGGTTAACCGCAGGCGGCGGCCCTTGTCGTCCCGACATCGGGCCGCCGGAAGCTGATCGGAAAGGCCATCAAGTCCTTGCGGGCCAAGGGGTCCCTCCTATATGAGCCAAGACGCCGCAGGGCTGCGGTGAACCAACATTTGAGGGGGTCGGAGCAGGACACGTCGCGGGGATTACCCGTTGTTATCGCTGTCCATCCGGGTGCCGGCTAAGGGCCCGGCCGATCTGCCGGAAAGAGAGGAAATAAACATGGCGAAGGTCATTGGTATCGACCTCGGCACCACAAATTCGTGCGTAGCCGTGATGGAAGGAAAGACCCCCCGGGTCATCGAGAATGCGGAGGGCATGCGCACGACGCCCTCGATCGTGGCCTTCACGGACGACGGCGAACGGCTGGTCGGTCAGCCGGCGAAACGTCAGGCGGTCACCAATCCGGAAAAGACCATCTTCGCGGTCAAGCGCCTGATCGGACGGCGCTATGACGACCCGACGGTGGAAAAGGACAAGAAGCTTGTCCCCTACAAGATCGCGAAGGCATCGAACGGCGACGCCTGGGTCGAGGTGGACGGCAAGGGTTATTCGCCCTCCCAGATCTCCGCTTTCATCCTGCAGAAAATGAAAGAGACGGCTGAGGCCCATCTCGGCCAGAAGGTCGATCAGGCGGTCATCACCGTTCCTGCTTATTTCAACGACGCCCAGCGCCAGGCAACCAAGGATGCCGGCAAGATCGCGGGCCTCGAGGTTCTGCGTATCATCAACGAGCCGACCGCCGCTGCGCTCGCCTACGGCCTCGACAAGTCGAAGCAGGGCACGATCGCGGTCTATGACCTTGGCGGCGGCACTTTCGATATTTCCGTGCTCGAAATCGGCGACGGCGTGTTCGAGGTGAAGTCGACCAACGGCGACACCTTCCTCGGTGGTGAGGATTTCGACATGCGTCTGGTTGGCTATCTGGCCGACGAATTCCAGAAAGAGCAGGGGATCGATCTGCGTCGCGACAAGCTCGCATTGCAGCGGCTGAAGGAGGCCGCCGAAAAGGCCAAGATCGAATTGTCTTCGACCACTCAAACCGAAATCAATCTGCCGTTCATCACGGCGGATGCGAGCGGTCCGAAGCATCTCACCATGAAACTCACCCGCGCCAAGTTCGAGGCGCTGGTCGACGACCTCATCCAGAAAACCGTCGAGCCGTGCCGGCAGGCGCTGAAGGATGCGGGTCTCTCCGCTGCCGAGATCGGCGAAGTGGTTCTGGTCGGCGGCATGACCCGCATGCCGAAGGTACAGGAAGTCGTGAAGCAATTGTTCGGCAAGGAGCCGCACAAGGGCGTCAACCCGGACGAGGTGGTCGCCATCGGCGCCGCCATTCAGGCCGGCGTGCTGCAGGGCGACGTGAAAGACGTGCTGCTGCTCGACGTGACTCCGCTTTCGCTCGGCATCGAGACGCTGGGCGGCGTGTTCACACGGCTGATTGACCGGAACACAACCATTCCGACCAAGAAGTCGCAGGTCTTCTCCACGGCGGACGACAACCAGAATGCCGTGACGATCCGCGTCTTCCAGGGCGAGCGCGAAATGGCGGCCGACAACAAGATGCTCGGCAATTTCGACCTGATGGGCATCCCGCCGGCTCCGCGCGGAGTGCCGCAGATCGAAGTGTCGTTCGACATCGATGCCAACGGCATCGTCAACGTCCAGGCCAAGGACAAGGGCACCGGCAAGGAGCAGCAGATCCGCATCCAGGCTTCCGGCGGTTTGTCGGAAGGCGACATCGAGAAGATGGTCAAGGACGCCGAGGCTCACGCCGAGGAAGACAAGAAGCGCAAGGCCGCCGTCGAGGCCAAGAACCACGCCGAGGCGCTGGTTCATTCGACTGAGAAGGCGCTCTCCGAGCACGGTTCGAAGGTTGGTGAAACCGAACGCCGTGCGATCGAGAACGCGCTTGCCGATCTGAAGGAAGCGCTGAAGGGCTCGGACGCGGCCGCGATCGAGGCCAAGTCCAATACGCTGGCGCAGGCTTCGATGAAGCTCGGCGAAGCGATGTACAAGGCGCAGCAGGAGGGCTCGTCGGGCGGACCCGATGCTCCCGGCGGCGGCGCTGGCGCTGGTAAAGATGACGTAGTCGATGCGGAATTCACCGAAGTCGACGACGACAAGAAGAAGTCGGCTTAACTCACACTTTCACCTCCCCCGCTCGCGGGGGAGGTCGACTGCGAAGCAGTCGGGAGGGGGTTCTTGCAGACTCTCACGACACATAAATCACCCCTCTTCCTGACTCTCCCCCGACGCAAGTCGGGTTCACCCGACTTGCGCATCAATCAAGTGTGCAACTCGGGCAAGCCCGAGTTGCGGTGGCGAGGGAATTGACCTGTCTCGTGGCGGGCTTGCGCGCCCAATTTCTTCCGATAGAGACCGCCGCATGTCCAAGGCTTGCTATTACGAAACCCTCAGCGTGTCGCGCACCGCCAGCGATGGCGAGATCAAGACCTCATTCCGCAAGCTTGCGATGCAGTGGCATCCCGACCGCAATCCGGGCGACAAGAACTGCGAGATCAAATTCCGCGAAATCAACGAGGCCTATGACGTCCTTAAGGACGGCGACAAGCGCGCGGCCTATGATCGTTTCGGCCATGCCGCCTTCCAGCAGGGCAATGGCGCAGGCGGACCTGGCTTCGGCGCCGATTTCGGCTCGGCCTTCTCCGATATCTTCGAGGGCATTTTCGGCATGGCTGGCGGCCGTGCCCGCTCCTCCAGTGGCCGCGAGCGCGGCGCCGATCTCCGCTACAACATGGAGATCACGCTCGAGGACGCCTATTACGGCAAGACCGCCGAAATCCGGATCCCGACCTCCGTCACCTGCGAATCCTGCTCGGGCGCCGGCGCCAAGTCCGGCACGCGTCCAAAGGCCTGCGGCACCTGCGGCGGTCATGGCCGCGTGCGGCACGCGCAGGGCTTCTTTACGCTGGAACGCACCTGTCCGGCCTGTCACGGCCGCGGCCAGGTGATCGAGGATCCGTGCCCATCCTGCTCGGGATCGGGCCGGGTCACGCGAGAGCGCATGCTTTCGGTCAATATCCCGCAGGGGGTGGAGGACGGCACCCGCATCCGGCTCGCCGGCGAGGGCGAGGCGGGCATGCGCGGCGGGACCGCGGGCGACCTCTATATTTTCCTGTCGCTGGTTTCGCACCCGATTTTCCAGCGCGACGGCGCCGATCTGCATTGCCGCGTGCCGGTATCGATGGTGACGGCGGCGTTGGGCGGCGAGTTTGAAGTACCGGCGATCGACGCGTCGCGCAGTAAAGTGAAGGTGCCTGCTGGAACTCAATCCGGCCGGCGTTTCCGTCTTCAGGGCAAAGGTATGCCTGTGCTGCGCTCCAAGCAGAGCGGTGACATGTACGTGCAGGTCGTGGTTGAAACACCACAGAATCTGACAAAACGGCAGCGCGAATTGCTGCAGGAGTTTCACAAGCTGTCGTCGACCGAAACTCAGCCCGAATCGGCGGGTTTCTTCGCTCGCGTCAAGGAGTTATTCGACCTCGGCTCCAAGGCCGAGTGACCCGTCTGATTGCGGCAAGGCTTGGCGCGGACGCGTTAACCGGCTATGCCTTAGGCAGTCACAATAGTTTCACAACCATAGCGGCAATGCGTCCCCAATCATCCCTCGCCGAAAAGAAAGGCCTGCGCCTCGACGACGAGGTCAGGTTCATACGCTCGTGGCTCGAAAAGCCGTTGGCGATCGGGGCCGTAACGCCTTCCGGCCGGTTTCTGGCGCGCACCATGGCGCGCTACGTCGACACCAAAATCCCGGGTCCGGTGATTGAGCTTGGGCCGGGTACCGGCCCTGTTACCGAAGCTCTGGTCGCCCGCGGCGTGCATCCGAGCCGTCTGGTGCTGGTCGAATTCAATCCGACCTTCTGCCGTCTGCTGCGCTCGCGCTATCCGGAGGCGACCGTGATCCAGGGCGATGCCTATGCCCTGAAGCGGCTGTTGACCGAACAACTCGAGCAGCCGGCCGCGGCCGTGGTATCGGGCCTGCCGCTTCTGACCAAGCCGCTGCGCACGCGCATTCGGCTGATCACTGAGGCTTTCGGCCTGATGCACCGGCATGCGCCGTTCGTGCAATTTACCTATTCGATGACCACGGCGCCGATCCCGAAAACGCTGCCGAGGGTGCAGGCCGAGGCCTCGCCTCGAATCTGGATGAACCTGCCGCCGGCTCGGGTCTGGGCCTATCGCAAGGCACTGCCGTCGTAAATTCAGAACGCGGAGCACACAGTTTTCGGTCGTCCCCGCACAAGCGGGGACCTATAACCACAGCTCTGGAATATGGGTTCCCGCTTGCGCGGGAACGACGAAAGAATGCCCGCTCCCAAGATCCTCGTCTTTGCCGGCTCGATCCGCAGCGGCTCGTTCAATGCGCGCCTCGCCGCGGCTGCGACCAAAGAATTCGCGCTCGCCGGCGCCGACGTGACGCGCATTTCGCTGCTCGATTATTCAATGCCGATCTATGACGGCGATCTCGAAGCGCGTTCTGGCCAGCCCGAGGCTGCGATCAGTCTGAAGCACATGATGATGCGGCACCAGGGCATCTTCATCGCCAGCCCCGAATACAATGCCTCGATCACGCCGCTCCTCAAGAACTCGCTCGACTGGGTTTCTCGCGTGCGAGAAGGCAAGGAGGCGCCGCTCGCGGCCTACAAGGATCGTGCGTTTGCGATTAGCGGCGCCTCGAACGGAAATTACGGCGCGATGCGATCGCTGCTGGCCTTGCGGCAGGTGCTCGAGATCGGCTGCGGCGCGCTCGTGATCCCTGACCAGATCGCGGTAGCGCGCGCGGCCGACGCCTTCGACGAGATGGATCATTTCAAGGACGAGGGCAATACGAGGAGGCTGAAGGGCGTGGTGCAGAGCCTGATCGAATTTGCGAGGCATTACGCATGACCCTGGCCTCTCCGAATGTGGCGCCGCGCGAGCGCGTGATCGTGGCTCTCGATCTGCCGTCGGTAGCTGTTGCCGAGGCGCTGGTCGCAAAGCTCGGCGACAGCATATCGTTCTACAAGATCGGCTATCAGCTAGGCTATGCCGGCGGGCTTTCCTTCGCGCGCGACCTGATCGCGAGCGGCAAGCAGGTGTTCTTCGATCTGAAGCTGCATGACATCGGCAACACCGTGAACAAGGGCGTCGAGAGCATCGTGCATTCGGGCGCGACCTTCCTAACCGTCCATGCTTATCCGCAGACCATGAAAGCCGCGCTCGACGCGAGCCGTGGCTCGAAGCTCAAGATTCTCGCGGTAACTATCCTCACTTCCTACAACGACAGCGACGTCACGGAAGCCGGCTATGTCGGAAACGCGCGCGAACAGGTGGAGAAGAAGAGCCTGCAGGCCTGTGCGCTCGGCATTGACGGTATTGTTTGCTCGGCGGAAGAGAGCGCGATGCTGCGCCCGCTGATTGGTCCGGATCGCCTGCTGGTGACGCCCGGCATCCGTCCGGCGGGAGCGGAGACCGGTGACCAGAAGCGGATCATGACGCCTGCCGCGGCGATCAAGGCGGGTTCGGATTATCTGGTGGTTGGTCGCCCGATCACCGGCGTTGCCGATCCGAAGGCGGCGGCGGACGCAATCGTTCGCGAAGTCACGCAGGCAACAAAATAAACAAGGGAGGCTGAGTCATGGCTAAAGGGTATTGGGTCGTCCGGGTCGATATCGACGACCTCGAGCAATACAAGAAATACATCGCCGCCAATGCATCTCCCTTGAACAAATTCGGCGCGAAGTTTCTGGTGCGCGGCGGAAGTTATGAGACGGTCGAAGGCGGCAGCCGCACCCGCAATGCGGTAATCGAGTTCAAGGACTATGAGACCGCGCTTGCCTGCTACCGGTCGTCGGAATATCAGGCAGCGATCAAATTGCGGTCGCCGGTTTCGACCGCCGACATCATCATCATCGAGGGCTATGATGGTCCGCAGCCGTGAAATAAATTGGCAATGACATCCGAAAGAGCGGGAGCAGCCAATGTCTGACATGCGGCTGATCGTGGCGGGAGCAGGCGGCCGGATGGGCCGTACGCTGATCAAGGCCATTGCCGAGACCAAGGGCGTGACGGTATCCGGCGCGCTGGAAGGCGCCGGCTCGCCGCTGATCGGACGAAGCGCCCATGAGCTTGCAGGCCTCGGCGGACAGGACCTTGTCATCACCAACGATGCCGAGACGCTCCTGCGCGACGCCGACGGCATCGTCGATTTCACCGTCCCGCAGGCGTCGCTCGAACTGGTGAAACTCGCCGCCAAGGCCGGCATCGTGCATGTCATCGGCACCACCGGATTTTTGGCCGACGACGAAGCCGCGATCCGCGAGGCTGCGAAGAAAGCGGTCATCGTCAAGTCCGGCAATATGAGCCTCGGCGTCAATCTGCTGGCCGCCCTGGTCAAGCGTGTGGCGAAGACGCTCGACGATGACTTCGATATCGAGATCGTAGAGATGCATCACAACCGGAAGATCGACGCGCCGTCCGGCACCGCGCTTCTGCTTGGACGCGCGGCGGCCGAAGGCCGCAAGGTCAATCTCGATCAGCGTTCGGTTCGCTCGCGCGACGGGCATACCGGCGCCCGCAATGCCGGCGATATCGGCTTTGCCACCTTGCGCGGTGGCAGCGTGGTCGGTGAGCACAACGTCATTTTTGCCGGTCCAGCCGAACGCATCGAACTTGGCCATAAGGCGGAAGACCGCATGATCTTCGCACGCGGCGCGGTCAGGGCGGCTTTGTGGGCCAAGGACAAGAAGCCCGGCCTCTATTCGATGGCGGATGTGCTGGGATTGGGAGATTTCTAGGACGATCCGTCATCCCGAGGTGGCGGCGAAGCCGCCCTCGAAGGATGGTTGGCCAAAATGGTAGCGACAAGTTGACCGCCACCCTTCGAGGCTCGCACGCAGGCAAGTTTACGCGGGCTGCGTAAACTTGCCCGCAATGCTCGCGCCTCAGGGTGACGGATCAGAATGCGAAACAAGGAAGTGAAATGTCCGAACGTCTTCTAGTATTGGTGCGGCATGGCCAGAGCGAATGGAATCTGCAGAACCTGTTCACCGGCTGGCGCGATGTCGACCTCACGGAACAGGGCGTCAAGGAAGCGCATGAGGCCGGCCGCAAGCTGAAGGCGCAGGGGCTTGCCTTCGACATCGCCTTCACGTCGGTGCTCAAGCGTGCGCAGCTTACCCTCGACATCCTGCTCGGCGAGATGGGTCAATCCGGGCTGAAAATCCTGCGCGACCAGGCGCTGAACGAGCGCGACTATGGCGACCTGTCCGGTCTCAACAAGGACGAAGCCCGAAAAAAATGGGGCGAGGAGCAGGTGCATATCTGGCGCCGTTCGTATGATATCGCGCCGCCCGGCGGCGAATCTCTGCGCGATACGCTGGCGCGGACCTTGCCCTATTACGTGCAGGAGATTTTGCCGGGCGTGTTGCGCGGCGAACGCACGGTGGTAGCGGCGCACGGCAATTCGCTTCGCGCGCTGGTCATGGTGCTGGAGAGGCTATCGCCCGAAGGTATCCTGAAGCGGGAGATCGCGACCGGGGTACCGATCATCTACCGGCTCAACGCAGATGCGACGGTTGCCTCCATGGTTGATCTTTCGGCGTGACCTTGACGACACATCAAATCATTAAGGTTTCGCGCTAACCTCACATCGCGATTGTCGTTGATCTCCACTCCGGTCATGCTGTTTGCCGGGGTGTATGAGAGTGTTGCTGGCGTTTGTAAGCGTTGCGTTCGTTGCGTTAGGTGTTGTCGGTGTACAGGCCGCTCCCGCTTTGGAGCGCCCGCCGCAATTGATAGCCATTGCCTTCGACAATTGCACCGAGAACGAACGCTGGCACGATTGGTCCGACTTCGCCGGTGAAATGAATCGCGGCGGCGAGCGTGTGGGTTTCACCTTCTTCGTCAGCGGCATCAATTTCCTCGCCAACGCCAAGAAGCATATCTACCAGGGCCCGCATCAGGCGCGCGGCGCCTCCCGGATCAATTTCGGCGGCACGCAGGACGATGTGCGGCGGCGCATTGCCTTCATCAATGCGATGTATCGGCAGGGGCACGAAATCGCCTCGCATGCGGTCGGCCATTTCGACGGGCGGCGCTGGTCGGCGTCCGAATGGTCAGCGGAGTTCAACAGCTTCGATGGGCTGGTGAGAAACATCGCAAGCAACAACGAGCTTGCGCCCGAGGAACGATTGGCGTTTTCGCCGAACGAAGTCGTTGGCTTTCGCGCACCCTATCTTGCGCATAGCCCCGGTCTTTACACAGCGCTTGCGGCGCGCGGCTTCCGCTACGACACGAGCGGCACCGGGCCTTCACACGCTTGGCCGGAAAAGCGTGACGGCATCTGGCGCTTCAATCTTGCCGGTATCCGCGTCAGCGGATCGGGACGCGCAACCCTGTCGATGGATTACAATTTCCTGGTCGCGCAGTCCGGTATCGGCGGCATCGCCGCGCGGCGCGAGGAATTCCGCCGGCAGATGCTCGACAGCTATCTGAATTATTTCCGCGCCAACTACACCGGCAATCGCGCGCCGATTCATATCGGCCACCACTTCACCGATTATCAGAATGGCGCCTATCGCGATGCGCTGAAATCATTCGTGCGCGCGGTCTGCGGCCTGCTGGAAGTGCGCTGCGTCACCTACAAGACTCTCGCCGATTTCATGGATCGGCTTTCGCCGCAGATGCTTGCGGCCTATCGCAACGGCGATTTCGAGCGCGTGCCGGTGCAGGCTTCCGATGTTGCGTCGGCGACACTAGGCGGGGCGAGGTAACACCGTCGTCGTCATTCCGGGCTCGCGAACTCCGTTCGCGCCCTGGAATGACTCGTGGTTATGCCGCCTGTCCCGCTTCCCAGCCCAGCATGGCGCGCTTGCGCGTCAGTCCCCAATGGTAGCCGGTGAGTTCGCCGCTCTTGCCGATCACGCGATGGCACGGCACCACGAAGCTGACCGGATTTTTACCGACGGCGGCACCGACGGCGCGCGGGGCTTTCGGCTTGCCGATCTTGCAGGCGATATCCGAATAGGTGGTGAAGCGCCCCATCGGGATTTTCAGAAGCGTCTCCCACACCCGCACTTCGAAATCGGTGCCGAGCAACACCACCCGCAAGGGCTGATCCGGCCGCCACAACCGGGTATCGAAGATGCGGGCTGCGACCGGCGCGGTGGCGGCGCTGTCCTCGATATATTTCGCCCTCGGCCAGCGGCCCTGCATGTCCTTGAGCGCGGCGCGCTCCTTGCCGGTATCGGCGAGTGCCAGCCCTGAGAGTCCGCGCGGTGCGACGATCACCAATGCCGTGCCGAACGGGGAGGGGTGGAAGCCGTAACGAAGCTCAAGGCCTTCGCCGCCGGATTTCCATTCGCCGGGCGACATCGCTTCATGTGTGACGAACAGGTCGTGCAACCGGCCGGGGCCGGATAAGCCGACTTCGTAGCTTGCATCCAGCACGGTTGCGGAATCGCGCAAGATCCTTCGCGCGTGATCGAGGGTCAGCGCGGCAAGAAAATCCTTCGGCGTTAGCCCGGCCCAGCGGCGGAACAGATGATGCAATTCGGTGGGCGTGACTTTCGCGGCTTCGGCGATGGTCTCGATGTCGGGCTGCTCGCGCCAATTGCCGCGGATATGCGCGATGGCACGTCGCACCACGTCATAGTCGTCGGCGGCGATGGTGAGGTCGCGAACACGGTCGGGGGAGAGCATGGCGATGTTCCCTGTGGTTTGGCTCGCTGTCGTCATGAGCGTCCAGATAGTCTGCCCGCGAGGCCCTACCCACCCAATTCCTGACCAGGCATGATCCCGAAAAGTGGGAACCGGTTTTCGGACAAGATCATGCTTATGCATAGACTCTACACCGGAACAGTCCGGTCCGGTCCGCGCCGGGCCGCCACCAAGGCCGCCTGAAGTGCGGCGCTGAAGCTCTCCTTCTCGTCCGGCCCGAGAAAGCCCGCGATCGCCCGCCGCTCCCCGCGCGAGACCAGATGCAGGCTCTGTACGCCGAATTCCTCATGCACATCGCGGTCGAGCCGCACCCACAGCGGATTGGCGCGCCATTCGGTCATCGCGCCGCGCGCCGTGACCTTTCGAAAGACGAGATCGGTCGGCGTTATCACGATCTGCTCGTAGGCTCTGGCGGCACGGTAATTGGCGCGGAAGGCCCAGTAGATCAGGGCCACATCGAGCCCGAACACGCCGGTCACCGGCCAGGCGCCGGCGATCAGGAAAACCAGGCCGGCAACGAAGCTGACGCCGGCGACCGCCAGCATCACGATCACAAAGCCCTTGCGGCCGAGCGAGCGGTGCGGGGTCATCACCGCCGAAAACAATGGGAGTTCGGAAATCGGGTCGTTGTCCGCGCTCATGGCGATCAATATACGGGACAAATGGCCCGAAAAACGACCCCGCCAAAAGCCAAGCGCTCGAAAACGAGAAAATCCGCCGTCAAGCGGGCCAAAGGCGGCACATCCGCCGTCAGGGCTGCGAAGTCCGGCAAGGCGGCGACGCTGAAGCCGGCCAAGGCGCAAGCAAAGGCCGATACGGAAGCGCTGCATGGCGACCTGCGGCCTTGGACCAAGGCCGAGGTGACCGAAGCCTTCCGGCGGTTTCAGAAAGTCGATCCGGCGCCGAAAGGCGAATTGCAGCACATCAATCCGTTCACGCTCTTGGTCGCGGTGGTGCTGTCGGCGCAGGCGACCGATGCCGGCGTCAACAAGGCGACGCCGGCTTTGTTCGCGCTCGCCGATAATCCGGAAAAAATGGTTCGGCTCGGCGAGGATCGGGTCCGCGATCTGATCAAGACCATCGGGCTTTACCGCAACAAGGCGAAGAATGTGATCGCGCTTTCGGAGAAGCTGATCGCCGAACATGGTGGCGTGGTGCCAAAGGAGCGCGAGCAGCTCGAAGCGTTGCCCGGCGTCGGCCGCAAGACCGCGAATGTCGTGCTCAACATGGCCTTCGGCGAGCCGACCATGGCGGTGGACACGCATGTGTTCCGCGTCTCCAACCGCACCGGTCTTGCGCCGGGAAAAAATCCGTTGGAAGTCGAACTAAAATTGATCGAGGCGATCCCGGCCGAGTTCATGATGCACGCACATCACTGGCTGATCCTGCACGGGCGCTATACCTGCCTCGCGCGCAAGCCCTTGTGCGAGAAATGCATCATCGCCGATCTGTGCCGCTGGCCGGGGAAGACGGTGGCTGCGTGATCCCTCCCCCGTAAACGGGGGAGGGATAAGAAAATCAGGCCCTCGCCGCGATCATCGACGGCTTTCGTCCCGACAGCTTCTTGTGCAGATGCACCATCATCGCCATGCCGAAGAGCGGGGTCGCGAGATTGACAATCGGAATCGATACGAAGGCCGCGATGAACAAGCCCGCGGTGAAAACGGTCGACTGGTTTGCCTTGCGAAAGGCCTTGGCTTCCGCAACGGGACGAAAACGCGCCGCCGCAAGTTCGAAATATTCGCGGCTCAGCAGATAGGCGGCGGCGACGAACAGAATCAGAAAGCCGACGCCGGCGAACAGGATGAACGGTAAGGCTACAAGATAGACGCAGATCGAGATCAGCGCGATCTTGGAGCCTTCGATGACCGAGCGCGCAAGCGGCAACGCGGTGCCGGGCCTATCGGCCGGATAATATTCGCGCTCGACGATCTCGGCGATCTCGTCAACGAAGAAGCTGCCGACGAACGCCGTCACCGCCGGCATCAGGAAGACACCGCCGACCACGACCCCGAGCGCTGCTGCGATCGAGGCGAACCAGATCGCCCAGGACAACGGCGTGTGTGCGCCTGCGCCGAGCGCGCCCTCCGCCCAGTGGCCACCGCTGACAGCGAGCCAGTCGAGCCCTTTGTAGAGGCCGGCACCGAGCACGATGATCACCACGATGCCGAGCAGGATCGACTTGATCAGCACCGCCCGGAACGGCTGTGTGAACATCTGCTGCAGCGCCTTGAAGGCGGCATCGAACATGGCTGGTTCCCCAAGAGCGAAATTCTCAAGGGGCAGAGATAGTGTCGCCGGGCGCCGCATACAACAATCTTTCCCCGTCACCCTGAGCAGCGAGCATCGCTGGCAAGTTTACGCAGCCCGCGTAAACTTGGCTGCGTGCGAGCCTCGAAGGGCGATGGCCCGACCGGCGGCCGTGCATCCTTCGAGGCCCGGCTGCGCCGGGCACCTCAGGATGAGGGATTACAGGATCAGACCGGCGCCAGTTCCTTGGCGGGAGCGGTGGGGACGATTTTCCCTTCAAGGGTCACCGTGATCCGGTCGATCTCGACCGTTACGGACTGATCCAGCCACTGCATCTTCTTGTAGTCGAAGCCGTTTCTCAAAGTCGGCTTCACCACCTCAAAATAGGGCGAGATGTCGAAATCGCGCGGCGCATACAACGATGAGTGCCGGATCTCGAGCAGCTCCTCGCGCGCGGATTTGCTTTCCACTCGGCTGATCTTGGGCAGGATCGGATAGCGCACTGAATCGAATGCTTGCGCGATCAGCGCCGAGCAGATGATTCGGGTCGGGTCGCCGGAGCCCATGCTCATCATCTTGCGACGCCAGCGCTGCGGCACCGGCAGCGGCATCAGGAAGCGCATCAGGTCGATGATGTTCTTGACGTCGTAGTCGAAGCCAATGCGCTCGGCCGCGTAAGCGCAGACCCGCTTGCGGTCTTCGTCGGTTAGACCGGTCGGGCGGCAGATGCGGGTGTGATAGCGCGCATATTTGGAAAGCGGCGCACCCACCACGCCTTCGCCGAGATTGGCTTCGACCAGGACCAGCGGCTCGCCGTCTTCGGTCTCGCGGTCGCCGATGGGGCCGACATAAAGCGCGGCGTGCGACCAGGTGGATTGGGTGAGATATTTGATGATGCCGGAGACATGGTTGTTGCCCTCGACCAGCAGCACGTCGCCGGGCTGCAGCGTGTCTTGCAGGGCGGAAAAGTCGCTCGGCGTGAAGGGCTCATAGCCCTGCACCGGCTTTTCCAGATAGCGGGCCAGAAAATGCCCAATTCGGTCGAGCACGAAGCTCATCGCATCCTCCCCGCTCACGGCACATTGCCTGGCGGTTGTTTTCATTGAGTTTTGTCGAAAGGCGTTGCGGCCGGGTTCATGCCGCTCACGCGCCGGTGACCGCGAGCGATTTGGCTGCCATTGCAAAGTCTCAACTTTTGCGGATAGTGAGGCGGGGTCGCAAAGCTTCCGGTAACCATGTCCTTGATTTCACGCAGGTCTTTCCTGGCTCTCGGCGCCGGGGCGGCGTCGGCTCCCATGATGGGCGGCCTGTCGTTTGCGGCCGAAACCGACGTGGCGATCGTCGGGGCGGGCGCAGCCGGCATCGCCGCCGCCCGTCGTATCCAGTCGCTCGGAAGGCGCGCAATACTGCTCGAAGCTGCCGACCGGGTCGGCGGCCGCTGCATCACCGAGACAACGACCTTCGGCATCCCCTACGATTCCGGCGCGCATTGGCTGCGCGCGCCGGACCGCAATCCGGTCGCCAAGCTGGTGATGGGAACCGGGCTTGAAATCTACCCAACGCCACCCGGCCAGAAGATGCGGATCGGCCGCCGCAATGCGCGCGAGGGCGAGCTCGAGGAATATCTTTCGATACTGGTGCGCGCCAAACGCGCCATCGAGGACGGCGCGCGCGGCAAGACCGATGTCTCGCTGGCGCAAGCGATGCCGAAGGATCTCGGCGAGTGGCAGCCCTCGGTCGAATTTTTCTTGGGCCCATTCGCTTTCGGCAAGGATGTCAACGAATTGTCGGTGGCGGACGTGGTTCGCTCGAACGAGCGGGAATCCGATGCCTTTTGCCGACAGGGTTTCGGCGCGCTGCTTGCGAAGCTTGCCGAAGGCCTGAATGTGCAGCTCGCCTCGCCGGTGACTCGCATCAGCACGCTTCCGCGCGGCGGCTTCACCGTGGAAACCGCGAAAGGCGCGCTGCAGGCGCGTGCCGTGGTCGTCACGGTCTCGACCAATGTGCTGGCGGAAGGCAAGCTCACCTTCGCGTCGGGCGCGCCGAAACGGCATATGGATGCGGCGAGCCGGCTTCGCCTAGGCAATTACGAGCGCGTGGCGCTGGAAATTCCCGGCAATCCGTTCGGGCTCGCGCGCGACGATCTGATCTTCGAGAAGACCGACGGCAAACGCACCGCGGCTTTGCTGGCCAATGTCTCCGGCTCGTCGCTTTCGTATGTCGATGTCGCGGGCTCGTTCGCCCGCGAGCTTGCGGCCAAGGGGCCGCGCGAGATGACCGCCTTCGCCATCGAGTGGATGGAAAAGCTGTTCGGTGCGGACGTGAAGAAAGCGATCGCTCGCAGCCAGGCGACGCAATGGGCATTTTCGCCTTACGCGATGGGCGCATTTTCAGCCGCCGCGCCAGGCAGCCAACCTTCGCGCCGCATTCTAATGGAGCCGATATCCGACCGCGTGTTTTACGGCGGCGAAGCAGCGCACGAGACGCTGTTCGGCACGGTCGGCGGTGCCTGGGAATCGGGCGAGCGCGCGGCCGACGCCGCATTGAAGACGCTGGGCGTCGCCAGTGTCGGACCGAAGCAGGAGCCGACGGCGTCCACGCCAAAACAGAAGGCGCCGCCGCGGCAAGCGCAGCAACCGAAAGCGCGGCCGCAACGGCAGGACATGCCGTTCGGGGTGCCGCGGATCAGCAACTGACGGAGCTCCTTTGCCGAAGCTCAAGCCAAAGGCCCTGATCGCCTGGTCGAGCGGCAAGGACAGCGCCTTTGCCCTTCATGAGGTTCGCCGCAGCGGCGATTACGAAATCGTGGGGGCGCTCACGACCGTGACCCAGGAGTTCGAGCGCGTCAGCATGCATGGTGTGCGCGAGTGCCTGCTGCGCGCGCAGCTCGAGGCCGCCCGGCTTCCCTCGATCGTGGTGCGCATTCCGTTTCCCTGTCCGAACGATATCTATGAGCGCGAAATGGCGGCTGCGATTGCGCAGGCCAAGGCCGATGGCATCACGCATGTGATTTTCGGCGATCTTTATCTGGAAGACATCCGCGCCTATCGCGTCGCGCGGCTGGCCGATGCCGGGATGACGGCTTTGTTTCCGCTATGGCAGCGGCCGACCGATGCGCTGGCGCACGAGATGATCGATGCCGGCATGCACGCGCATCTTGCGACCGTCGATCTTTCGAAGCTGCCGGAATCCTTCTGCGGACGGCGCTTCGACGCGGCCTTGCTGTCCGAACTGCCGGGCGATGTCGATCCCTGCGGCGAGAACGGCGAATTCCATTCCTTCGTGACGGCCGGTCCGATGTTCGATCGGGACATTGCGGTGGCTGTCGGCGAGACTGTGGTGCGCGACGGCTTTGCGTATACGGATTTGCTGCCGGTTTGATCAGGCCCGCAACACGCCGCCGGTGCGCTTGGTCACTTCGGCCACGATCTTGCCTGCGAGCGCGTCGATCTCCTCGTCGGTCATGGTCTTTTCGCGCGGCTGAATCGTCACCGCGATCGCCAGCGACTTCTTGCCGGGCTCGATGCCTTTGCCTTCATAGACATCGAACATCGTCACCGCGGTGATCAGCTTCTTGTCGACATTCTGCGCCGCGCGAATGAGGTCGGCGGCCTTCACCTTGCTGTCGACGACGAAGGCGAAATCGCGCGACACCGGCTGGAACGGTGACAGCTCCAGCACCGGCTTGGCGCGCGTCGGCTTCGCCTTCGGTTCGGGGATGCGATCGAGAATCACCTCGAAGCCCACGATCGGGCCGTCGGCCTTCAGCGCTTCCAGCACGCGCGGATGCAATTCGCCGAACGTACCGAATACATTTTGCGGCCCCATCTGAATGGTGCCGGAGCGGCCGGGGTGAAACCACGCTGGTCCTCCGGATACGATCTGCGCCGTCTGGATGGGCGCACCCGCTGCCGCGAGCGCGGCCAGCGCATCGGCCTTGGCATCGAAGGTGGCGTCTTCGCTGTTGCCGCCGTTCCAGAAACGGCCGGTGCCGGTCGGCCGCGACAACCCGTGTCGCAGTCCCGCGGCAGCGACGAACTGGTCTTCTGGCCGGTCGCCCCTGAAAATCTGCCCGACCTCGAACAATCCGGCATCCGGCACGCCGCGATCGGCGTTGCGCTGAATTGCGGCGATCAGACCCGGAAGGAGGCTTGGCCGCATGTCGGACAAGTCTGACGCAATCGGATTGGCGAGTGCGAGCTCAGGCTTGCCGCCACCGAACAATTCGGCTTCCGGCTTCGATACGAACGACCAGGTCACTGCTTCCGCGAAATTGCGGGCCGCAAGCGCGCGCTTGGTGCGGCGGGTGCGGTTCTGGATCGAGGTCAGCACCGGCTTGCGCGGAGCGGCGCCGCGGTCGAAGGGCGTCAACGGCACCTTGTCGACGCCTGCGATGCGTACGACCTCTTCCACGATATCGGCCTTGCCCTCGACATCAGCGCGCCATGACGGCACCGCGACTTTCACGACGCTGCCGGAGCCGGCAACGGAAAAGCCGAGCTGACCGAGGATACGGCTGATCTCCGGTAACGGAATGTCGAGGCCAGCGAGCCGCTTGACCTCGTCGACCGGAAAATCGATCGTCCGCTCGGCCACCTTCTCGCCGCCGACCACGATAGTCTGCGACGGCGCGCCGCCGCACAGGTCGAGCACCATCTGCGTTGCGAGCTCGAGCCCCGGTACCATGAAGTTCGGATCGACGCCGCGTTCGAAGCGATAGCGCGCGTCCGAGTGGATGCCGAGCTTGCGTCCGGTCTGCGCGATGTTGATCGGCTCCCACAAAGCGGATTCGATCAGCACATCGGTGGTATTCTCGTCGCAGCCCGACAATTCGCCGCCCATGATGCCGGCGAGCAACTCGACGCCCTTGTCGTCGGCGATGACGCAGATGGTGTCGTCGAGCTGGTAGGTCTTGCCGTCGAGCGCGAGCAATTCCTCGCCTTTGCGCGCGCGCCGCACGGTGAGATTGCCGTGCACCTTGGCGGCATCGAACACATGCAGCGGCCGGCCTCGGTCATAGGTGATGAAATTGGTGATATCGACCAGCGCGTTGATCGGGCGAAGCCCGATCGCCGTCAGCCGCTTCTGCAGCCATTCCGGCGAGGGGCCGTTCTTGACGCCGCGCACCAGCCGAAGCGCGAAGCCAGGGCACAACGACGGCGTGGCGCCGAAATCGAGCTCCACCTGAACCGGGCAGGGGAAAGCGCCCTTCACGGGCTTCGGCGTGCGCTCGAGATATTTGCCGATGCCGGTCGCGCCGAGATCGCGCGCAATGCCGGACACGCCGGTGCAATCGGCGCGGTTGGGAGTCAGGTTGATTTCGAGGACCGGTTCACCGAGGTTGGCATAGTCGGCAAATTTGACGCCGACCGGCGCGTCGTCCGGCAGATCGATGATGCCTTCGTGATCGTCGGAGATTTGCAATTCGGCGGCGGAACACAGCATGCCGCGACTCTCGACGCCGCGAATGGTGCCGATGCCGAGCGTGATGTTCTTGCCGGGGATGAAGGTGCCGGGCGGCGAAAACACGCTCTTCATGCCGGTGCGTGCATTGGGCGCCCCGCAGACGACCTGCACCGGGTCGCCGACGCCGGTATCGACCATGCAGACGCGCAGCCGGTCGGCGTTCGGATGCTGCTTCGCCTCGATCACGCGTGCGACGGTGAAGGCCGCAAGCTGGGCTGCCTTGTCCTCGATCTTCTCGACCTCGAGCCCGATCATGGTGAGCTTGTCGGCGATCACGGCAAGCGGTTCGCCGGTGTCGAGATGCTCTTTCAGCCAGGAGAGAGTGAATTTCATCGCAGCAAGCTCCGGCTCACTACCACCACAGCATGATGGGGAGACTGAGGAAGACAAACATTGTGAAAAAGATCGAAGCCTTGTTGCAGACGCGATAGAGTTCGTGACGCACGACCAGTTCGCGCTGCACCGCCTGCTTGACCTCGCCATCGGGCCGGTGCGCGCGCAGCGAGCGCACCACCGAGAGGCAGCGCAGGCATCCGACCGCGATCAGAAGATAGACCGCAGATCTCGAAGACGATAATGGCCTCTTCGAGCCGGTGTTGCGCGACCAGCGGCGCGCAGATGCCGAGCCCCGCGATCATCATCGAGACATGGGTCAGCATCCGGTCGCCTTGGTGTCGATGGTCTGGAAGGCGCCGCCGTGGTCCGTCGGTCGTCCTTGGCGTCGCGATTCTCGAGGGCCAGCGCGAAGGAATCGATGGTCTTGGCGTCCCATTTCCGGGTCAAGCGCGGAATAGAGTGCGCTGACGCCAGTCTCGCCTCGTCAGGTTGCGCTGGCCATGATCACGCTGCTCAGGCCGCCGGCCAGCGTCGGGAAATCGAGCGGCCGGAAGCCGTAATGCGACAGCCAGCGCATGTCGGCCTCGAAGAACGGGCGCAGATCCGGCATGCCGTATTTGAGCATGGCGATGCGGTCGATCCCCATGCCCCAGGCAAAACCCTGATATTCGTTCGGATCGAGCCCGCAATTGCGCAGCACATTCGGATGCACCATCCCGCAGCCGAGAATCTCCAGCCAATCCTCGCCTTCGCCGAAGCGGATTTCGCCCTTGTCGCGCTGGCACTGGATGTCGACTTCGAGCGACGGCTCGGTGAACGGAAAGAATGACGGCCGGAACCGCATCTTGACGTTGTCGACCTCGAAGAACGCCTTGCAGAATTCGGCGAGAATCCATTTCAGGTGGCCGAGATGCGAGCCCTTGTCGATGACGAGGCCCTTCGACCTGATGGAACATCGGCGTGTGGGTCTGGTCGCGAGTCGCTTCGATAGGTTCGGCCGGGAATGATGACACGGATCGGCGGCTTCTGGGTCAGCATCGTGCGCACCTGCACCGGCGAAGTGTGCGTGCGCAGAAGCAGCCGCGAGCCGTCCGGCTTCGGATTGAAATAGAAGGTGTCGTGCATTTCCCGCGCCGGATGGCCTTCGGGAAAGTTGAGCTTGGTGAAATTGTAATCGTCGGTCTCGATGTCCGGACCTTCGGCGACCGCAAAACCCATATCGGCAAAGATCGCGGTGAGTTCGTCGATCACCTGGCTGATCGGATGGATGCGGCCGGCTTCCGCCGGGCTCTCACGCACTGGCAGCGTGACGTCGATGCTTTCGGTGTTGAGGCGCTGATCGAGAGCGGCGTTTTTCAAGGCGTCGCGTCGTGCAAGGAGCGCGCTGTTGACCGCGTCCTTCAATCCGTTGATCAGCGGACCGCGTGCCTTGCGCTCGTCCGGCGTCATCGTGCCGAGCGTCTTCAAGAGCGCGGACACCGATCCGCTCTTGCCGAGCGCGGCCACACGCACAGCTTCGAGCGCGGCTTCATCGGAAGCAGCGGCGATGTCTTTCAGAACGGACTGTTGCAGCTGGTCGATGTCGGACATGACGAGACTCATTTTGCTCGTCATGGCCGGGCGTGTCCCGGCCATCCACGTCTTGCTTGATGCGAGGAAGGCGTGGATGCCCGGCCCAAGGCCGGGCATGACGACGTTTAAGCTTGAGCCGGCAAAGCGGCCTTGGCCTGCTCGACGATCACCTGGAATGCCGCCGGCTCGCGGATCGCGAGATCGGACAGCACCTTGCGGTCGACCAGGATGCCGGCCTTGTCGAGGCCCGTCGATGAAGCGCGAATAGTTCAGACCGAACGGCCGCACGGCGGCGTTCAGGCGCTGGATCCACAGCGCGCGGAAGGTGCGCTTGCGCCGCTTGCGGTCGCGGAAGGCGTATTGGTTCGCCTTCTCCACCGCCTGCTTGGCGATGCGGATGGTGTTCTTGCGACGGCCGTAAAAGCCTTTGGCGGCCTTCAGAACTTTCTTGTGCTTGGCATGGGACGTAACGCCCCGTTTGACGCGGGCCATGGCGGATCTCCTTTAGCGAATGAACGAATGCAGATGGAAGAAATGCGGATGAGGTTCGGCGGTCAGCCGTTCGGCATCCAGTATTTCTTGATGTTGTCGCCGTCCGATTTGAACAGGACACGCGTGCCGCGAAGATTGCGGATCTGCTTGGTGGTTCGCTTGATCATGCCGTGGCGCTTGCCGGCCTGGGCAGATACGACCTGCCCCGAGCCGGTAATCTTGAAGCGCTTTTTAGCGCCTGACTTGGTCTTCAACTTGGGCATTTGGCTCTCCTGATCCGGTCGGGGTTTTGCCGTTTGGCAAAAGCCTATCGTCCGCCGGGAATGGCTCGAAAGACGAGCGTTGCTTTTTGAGCAATGTCGTCGCCACGGCAGCCCTAACCAGCCGGGCGGCGAACGGGCGGGTTATGGCAGAGCCGACCCCGGAATTCAACCGGTTCCAAGCCTGAAAACGCTGGGAATGGGCTGAAAATGCAGCCGAAACCGGAGGGAACCGCCCCCGGCCGGCCTGTTTCGGTACCTAGCGCGGCGCCAGGATCATGATCATCTGGCGGCCTTCGAACCGCGCATCCATCTCGACCTTGGCGAGCGGGGCCAGGTCTTCCTTGACGCGATCGAGCAGCTTGGTGCCGAGTTCCTGGTGCGCCATTTCGCGGCCGCGGAAGCGCAAGGTGACCTTGACCTTGTCGCCTTCCTCGAAGAAGCGCTTCATCGCTCGCATCTTCACGTCATAGTCGTGATCGTCGATCATCGGCCGGAACTTGATTTCCTTGACCTCGACGACCTTCTGCTTCTTGCGGGCTTCGGCGGCCTTTTTCTGCGCCTGGAATTTGTACTTGCCGTAATCCAGAAGCTTGCAGACCGGTGGATTGGCGTTGGGCGAAATCTCGACGAGATCGAGCCCGGCTTCGTCAGCCTTTTCAAGCGCAGTTTGAATAGGGACGGCGCCGTGATTGGTGCCGGTTTGGTCGATCAGTTGAACCTCTCGGTTCCGGATCTCCTCGTTGACGCGCGGACCGTCCTTCTGAACGGGGGGCGCTGCCTTCATTGGACGACGAATGGATAATCTCCTTGGCTGTTGCGACAGACCGGCATGGGGGTTGGGGGACACTCGCGGCACGGAATTGCCGATGGCCGCCCCCGGCCATGTACGGTCGGAGTCAAGATCGGGACAAAAGGGGGACAAGTCAACGGCGCTTGCTCCCGCAAATGGCCAGATTGCACGCTTTTGAGCGAAGTTGTTGTTACCGCGGGGTCTTTTTTGCGCAGGTGAGACCGGAATAGAGCCGCAGCGTCAGGTCGCTGACGGCCGGCCGATTGAAATGGCTGGTCACCCAGATGCGTCCGCGCTGGCCGATGGCGCGCTGCTGCTGTTGCGGCATCGAGAATAGCCGCACCAAAGCAGCGGCAAGCGCGGCATCGTCGCCGGTGGAAAAGCGCAAGCCGGTCATGCCGATCTTCCGAAACCATCGGCGGCGACTGCACCACGTCCGGTCCGGCGCCGAGATCGGACACCACTACGGGCCGTTCCATCGCCTGCGCTTCCAGGATTGCGCGCTGCAATCCTTCCGCCTGGATTGCGGCCGAGACCACGACCGAGGAAACCGCATAGGCCGCCGGCATGTCGTCGACCGGGCCGATCAGGCGCACAACCGAGGTGAGATCGTGGGCGGCCACCTCATCCCAGAGATCGCCGGTGTAGCGGCTGTGGCCTTCGTCCTCGCCGGCAAAGACGAATACGAAATCCTTCAGGCCCATTTCCTTCAGGCGCCGCGCTGCGCGCACCGCCACATGATGACCCTTGCGCCGCAGCATGCGGCCGACCACGAAGATTACCTTGTCCTGTGCGCTGACGCCGAATGCGCGTCGCATCGCCTCGGCTCGATCGGCCGAAATCGCCGCCGGATCGAAATGCGAAAGATCGATGCTCACCGGCACCACTTCGATCCGGGTCGAGGGAACGTGGTAGCGCTCGCTGATCAATTCGGCGAGCTGGTCGCTGACTGCAATGATACGGTCGCCGCGCGCCATCACGCTGTTATAGAGGCGCTTCAGCGCATTCTGCTCGCGGAAGCCCTTGTACCAGCTGGTCACGAAGGGCACGCGCGTCAGCCTGGACGCGGCGAATGCGCTCCAGGCCGGAGCGCGGCCATGCGCGTGGATGATGTCGCAGCCGCGGCTCCTCACGATGCGCGATATCGCGACCACATTGCGCGCCATGATCGCCGGATTCTTGCTTGCGACATCGGCATAGATGCACTCGCCGCCGGCTTCCTTCACCTGTGGCTCGAGCCGTCCGCCGCGCGACAGCACGATGGCGTTATGGCCGGCGCTGGTGAGGATTTTCACGAGATCGACGGCACCCGCTTCGGCGGCGCCGGCATCCAGCGTCGGCACCACAATCAGCACGGTGAGCGGATGCAAAGCAGTTACGGTGCCGCGTTGTGCATTTTGCAGGGCCGCCGGATCGGCGTCCGTCTGCGCAAGGCGTGCGGCGGAACCCTGGTTCACAATCGTGGTCTTTCCGGCGATCGAGAGGTGCTGAGAGGCGGGACGGGTTTGCCAGCGAAAGCGCGATATTCCAAAAGCGTAGCTGCGGGCAGACGAAGTTGATAGGCCCTAACAGGACGATAGGCAAACGATCCGGACAAGGTCGCTTGATGTCGCAAGAGAACTCAATTGGATCGCCCGATTGGGCGGCCGGGTTTGCGGCGAAAAGATGATTGGGGTTGACGATATTGGCTGACGAAGAATTGAGAATGATAGAGGTCGGTGAGGGTTCCGAACGCCGCACGATTGCGGTGCGGCAACGTGCCGGGCGCAGTCCCGGCCTGGTATGGCTCGGCGGTTTCAACTCCGACATGAAGGGCACCAAGGCGCAGGCGCTCGACCAATGGGCGAAGCAGCAAGGCCGCGCCTGCATCCGCTTCGACTATTCCGGTCATGGCGAATCTGGCGGAAAGTTTTCCGACGGCACCATCGGCCGATGGCTCGAAGAAAGCTGCGCGGTGTTCTCGACCTGTTGCGAGGGACCGACCATTGCCATCGGCTCGTCGATGGGTGGGTGGATTTCGCTGTTGCTTGCGCGCGATCTGCGTGCGGGCCGCCTGCGCACCAAGGCGGAGCTTACCGGTCTGGTGCTGATCGCGCCGGCGGTCGATTTCACCGAAGCACTGATGTGGCAGCGCTTCCCGCCCGAGATCCGAAAGCAGATCGAAGAGACCGGATCATGGCGGCGCCCGTCGCAATATTCCGATGAGGCCTATCTGATCACCCGGCAATTGATCGAGGACGGGCGCAAGCATCTCCTGCTCGGTGCGCTGATCGAGACCGGATGCCCGGTGCGAATCCTGCAAGGCGTCAAGGACGAAGACGTGCCGTGGGAGCATGCGGTGTCGCTGGTCTCCCGCATCGCTCGCGACGATGTCGTGCTGACGCTGGTCAAGGATGGCGATCACCGGTTGTCGCGACCGGAGGATATCGAGCGGTTGCTGGCAGCGGTAGCGGAATTCAACTAGAGCATAACCGTCAGAAAAACCGGATAATACACGATGGCATACAAGAACATTCAGGTGGAAACGCATGGCAAGGTGGGCCTCATCCGGCTGCACCGGCCGCAGGCAATGAACGCTCTGAATTCCGAATTGATCGGCGAACTGGCAAACGCGATCGCAGGCTTCGAAGCCGATCCGAATATCGGCTGCGTCGTGTTGACCGGATCAGACAAGGCTTTCGCTGCCGGCGCCGACATCAAGGAGATGGCGGACATGAGCTACATGGACGCCTATTACGGCAACTTCGCCGCAGGCTGGGATGCGGCGGCGCGCGCCAGAAAGCCGGTGATCGCAGCGGTCGCCGGGTTTGCGCTCGGCGGCGGTTGCGAGGTGGCGATGCAATGCGACCTCATCATCGCGGCGGACAATGCGAAATTCGGCCAGCCGGAAATCAAGCTCGGCGTCATCCCCGGCATCGGCGGGACCCAGCGGCTGACGCGTGCGGTCGGCAAGGCCAAATCTATGGAGATGACGCTGACCGGACGGATGATGGACGCGGCCGAAGCCGAACGCTCCGGGCTCGTCGCTCGTGTGGTGCCGCTTGCGAGCCTGATGGAAGAGACGATGAAGATCGCTGCGACCATCGCTTCGATGCCGCTGCAAGCCTTGATGGTGGCGAAGGAGTCGGTCAATCGCTCTTTCGAAACCACGCTCGCCGAAGGCGTGCTGTTCGAGCGGCGGGTATTTCACTCGCTGTTCGCAACGTTCGACCAGAAGGAAGGCATGGCGGCGTTCGTCGAAAAGCGCCCGGCGAAGTTCGAGAATAAATAAAGCGACGCGAGTGAATGTGCCCTCACCCTCAAGGGGAGAGGGTGCAAATATAAGCGCCGAAATCGCGGTGCTCTATTTCCTCACGCAAATCACGCGCACGATCGAATTTCTGGCGGCGGCGATATCGCTCTTGCCGATCGCCGGAAACACGCCGGCGCTGTCGAGGAATTTGCGAATCGACGCAGTAGGAATGAGAGCTGCCTGATTGCTCGCGATGGTGGGCCCCGCGGTGACGGTCGGCGCAAGATCGATCATGCCAACCAACTGGCCCTGGCCATCGAGTGCAGCGCCGCCGACAAATCCGCGTAAGGGAGCCGAATTCGAGCAATACGCGCGCGCCGTCGACGCCGCGCAGCCTGGCATTCGAACTCGTAACATTGCGTGCGCCGCCCTGCGCCTCCGGCTCCGCGATACCGAGTAAAATCAGTTCCATGCTTTTCGGCGGCTCGGCCGAGAAAGCGAGCGGCTTCAGCAATCCCGCGCCGTTGACACGAAGCAGCGCAAGGTCGGTTGCCTTGTCTTCACCCAGACGATCGGCGCGGCCGAGCCCCGCAACGATGATGCCCTGGCAATTGTCGGTGAGCTGGCGCTCGGTCAGGATGTGACCCTGATCCGTCACCACGATGCCCGATCCGTATTCCACCTTGCGCGAAGTCGAGGCCAGGTTTGGATCGCCGAATGGCAGGAAGGAATTGGTGATGGTGTCGACCAAAGGCAGCATGATGCCTTCCATCGCTTGGTCGAACAGGATGGTGATGCCGCGCGCCTCGTTGTCCTTCAGATACGCCCGCACATAAAATCTTTTCAGGCCCTGCATGCCCGACAGCGAGAAGGAACTGGCTTGCAGCGCGCTTGCTTCGGTGCGGCGGCCGGAGGGGCGCCTCTTCATTTCGTCGAATAATTCGGAGAGCTGAGAGCCCGCCATCTTTTCGCGGAAGGTTTCGATCTGGATTTCGCCTCGGGCTGCGGTCCAGCGGCTGCCGGTATTGCCGATCTCCGTCTGCGGCACGAGTTTGGCCGGAATGCCGAGCCGCACACCGGGCATCACGCTGTCTTCGACAATGCGCCAGCCGTTATATTCCTTGCGGGTCCGCATCGCGCCGCCGAGCGTCTGCCGCTGCTCGGGATTGAGGATACCGGATTCGTCAAACTTGTTGCGCTTCTGGAAGGACTTCACCGCGGCGATCGCGCGATCGCCGAATTCCGGATCGAGGCCGCCCACAAGATCGCCGGACCAGACCAGGTCCGACTGGATTGCCAGCCGTTCGGCAACCGGGATTGCAGCATAGGCCTCCTTCTGTGCTGCCGTGGCGGGGGGCGCGGCCGGGGGCTCGGTACTCGCAGCCTTCGGCGCCGCTTTCTTGCCCGCCTTGGTGCTAGACTTGCCGTCCGCCTTGTTATCAGCCTTGGGCTTCTGCGATTTGGGGTCGGCCGGCTGGCCGGCGCTTGCTGCCGGCGCGGCACCGGGCGGATTGCTGACCTGCGCCCATGCCGGCTGCGCCGATGCCGGCGCCACCAGCGCAAACGCAATGGCCCATGTCGCAATCGGCCTTGCCGCGAAACGCATGCGATTTGCCTTTAACCCCGCTAAAACTCGACGTCATGATGGTCGCGCAATTTTCAATTGTGCAAGGGCCTTGTGTGCAAGACCTTGTGTGCAGGAGATTGTTTGCAAGAAGCTGTGTCTTTGACTGGCAGCAAGCAAGAATAGCGGTGGAGAAGAGGAAATGCTGACGCCTGCGGAACTCGAGCGCTATGCGCGCCATATCGTGCTGCGCGAGGTCGGCGGTCCCGGTCAGGCGGCACTGAAGCGCGCTCGCGTCCTGGTGATCGGCGCCGGCGGCCTCGGCGCGCCGGTGCTCTATTATCTTGCCGCCGCCGGCATCGGCACATTGGGCATCGTCGACGACGATCTGGTCTCGCTGTCGAACCTGCAGCGGCAGGTGATCCATACCACCGCCGATATCGGGGACGCGAAGGTCGACAGCGCGGCAGCAGCGATCGCGCGTCTTAATCCGCATGTCGTGGTCGAGCGGCACGCGGTTCGCTTTGCCGCCGACAACGCGCTCGAATTATTGTCGCAATACGACCTGGTGGTGGACGGCTCGGACAATTTCGCGACCCGCTATCTGGTGTCGGATGCCTGCTATTTCGCTAAGTTGCCGCTGGTCACGGGCGCGGTCGGAACCTTCGACGCAACGCTGACCACCATCCGCGCCCATGAGGTGCGGGACGACGGCACCAAAAATCCGAGCTATCGCTGCCTGTTCCCGGAGGCGCCGCCGGAAGGCTCGATCCCGGCCTGTTCGGAGGCCGGCATCCTCGGTGCACTGCCGGGCATTCTCGGCTCGCTGATGGCGATGGAGACGATGCGCGAGATTATCGGCTTCGGCGAGGGGCTGACCGGACGGCTGTTGATGATCGACACCCGCGCGCTGCGTTTCGAGACGCTGAATTACGAGTGGGATCCCAACAATCCGCTCAGCGGCGAAAACCCGAGCATCCGGGATTTGTCGATCCACCAATAAAGTTGTGGTCGGCTGTAGCCCGCATTGAGCGAATGCGAAATGCGGAGCAGCATTCCCGGATGCCGCTTCGCTCCATCCGGGCTACGGCAGTGCCGCGTGCGGCGGGGTTATTCCGGCTTGGTCCAGCTCGCGATCGTCACCGCGCCCTTCATCACCGACCATCGATTCTCGATCAGCGAATTGGGGACGAGGCGATAGCAGGTCGCCGACTGGCCCTGTTTCCAGGAGGTGCAGAAGCCTTCCTTCACGACCTTCCAGGTGCCGGCCACTTTGTCACCGGGCTTGCCGAGCGGTTCGCGTGACGCCTTGCCGTCCGGGGTGAACACCATCGTGAAGCGCTGGCGCGTCGTCGAACTGGCGACGAACGGCTTGCCGTTGAAGAAGGTCGCCTTGATGGCGTCGCCGGTCAGCGCCTGCGATTGCGCGGGCGACGACAGCAACGGCAGAAGCGAAAAAGACGTGAGTGCGAGAGTCTAGCAGGGCACGCATCGGAGCCTCCGGATTCACGATCGGCTTTGACCACAGTCTAGAGGCGCAATCGCCGCGATGATAGGGACCATCGGCCGCGCCTGCGGTTATGATTAAAGCATGGAGGGCAGTACGCGGTCCGGCGGCTTATGCCCGTCCATGAAGGTCTTGATATTAATGATGACCTTCTCGCCCATATCGACCCGACCCTCGACCGTGGCCGAACCCATATGCGGCAGCAGCACCACCTTGCCCGCGCGCGCGAGCTTGACCAGGCGCGGGTTGGCGGCCGGTTCATGCTCGAACACGTCGAGACCGGCGCCGGCAAGCTCGCCCGCCGAAATCATGCGGATCAGCGCATTCTCATCGATCACCTCGCCCCGCGCGGTATTGACCACATAAGCTTCCGGCCGCATCAGCTTCAAACGGCGAGCCGAGAGCAGGTGGTAGGTCGCGGGAGTGTGCGGGCAATTCACCGATATGATGTCGACCCGCGCCAGCATCTGGTCGAGCGATGTCCCAATAGGTCGCGCCAAGCTCTTCTTCGATCTGGGCCGCGACCCTGCGCCGGTTGTGATAGTGGATCTGCAGGCCGAAGGCGCGAGCGCGCCGCGCCACTGCCTGACCGATACGGCCCATGCCGATGATGCCGAGCCGCTTGCCCCAGATGCGGTGGCCGAGCATCCAGGTCGGCGACCAGCCGCCCCATTCGTGATCGCCGGTGAGAACTTGCGAGCCTTCCGACAATCTGCGCGGCACGGCAAGAATCAGCGCCATCGTCATGTCGGCGGTGTCTTCGGTGAGCACGCCGGGCGTATTGGTGACGGTGATGCCGCGCTGCAGCGCGGTGGTGACGTCGATATTGTCGACGCCGTTGCCGAAATTCGCGATTAGTTTCAGCTTATCGCCGGCCTGCGCCAGCACCGAAGCGTCGACGCGGTCGGTTACGGTCGGCACCAGCACGTCGGCGTTTTTCACTGCCTCCATGAGCTCGGCCTGCGTCATCGGCTTGTCGTCGATATTGAGCCTGGCGTCGAACAATTCGCGCATGCGCGTCTCGACCCGCTCCGGCAGCTTGCGGGTGACGATCACCAGGGGTTTCTTGCGGTTCGACATGCGTTCGGCGGTGCTCAGGTGCGTTTAGTCGTGCCGTTCAGCCCTCTTTAACCGAGCCGCGCGACAGTGACGGGTTCGTGCCAGCGTCCATCCGGCGCCTCACTCCATTTAGCAGATGACCGTATCAAGACAAACCTTCCGGCCATGCGCCACTGCCCTCGTGCTGTTCGCAGCCGCGGTCCTGCCGTGCCACGCCGCCGGCGACGCCGCCGGGAGCGCCAGCGGTCTGCCGGTGCCGCGCTATGTCAGCCTGAAATCGGACCGGGTGAATGTGCGGGCTGGCCCGACCAAGGACCATGACGTGGCCTGGGTCTTCACCAGGCCGGGATTGCCGGTCGAGGTCACTGCCGAATTCGAGAATTGGCGCCGCATCCGGGATTTGGAGGGCGCCGAGGGCTGGGTCTATCACTCGCTGCTGAGCGGCAAGCGCACCGCGGTCGTTACCGCACGTGCGAAGGATCAATTGATCGCGGTCTCGCAACGACCGATCGAAGAGGGCGATGTGACAGCGCAGCTCCAGCCCGGCGTGGTTGCGCAGGTCAAACGTTGCGACGGCAAATGGTGCCGCGTCGCCGGCTCCGACTTTGACGGATGGGTGCCGCAGGAGCGGCTCTGGGGCGTCTATCCGAACGAGAAGGTAGATTAGCTTTTTCTTCCGTCACCCTGAGGTGCTCGCACAAATCGCGAGCCTCGAAGGGCGACCGCCAAGAGGGCGCAGCGCTGACCGTGCATCCTTCGAGGCTCGCCGCATTTGCGGCTCGCACCTCAGGATGACGGATTTCAGGGAAATCAGCGGCGCCGATCGGCCTTTTTCAGACGTACCACGACGTCGATGCGGGCGATCTCGTAGCCTTCCGGCGCGACCGGCATCTTGTCCACGATCACGTCGGCGCCCGGAATGTCGACCAGCTCGTTTTCGCCTTCGACAAAGAAGTGGTGATGTTCGGAGGCGTTGGTGTCGAAATAGGTCTTGGAACCGTCAACCGCGACCTGGCGCAGCAGACCCACTTCGGTGAACTGATGCAGCGTGTTGTAGACGGTGGCGAGCGACACCGGCACCTTTGCCTTGCTGGCTTCCTCGTAGAGCATTTCCGCCGTCAGATGGCGGTCACCCTTGGCGAACAGGATCCATCCAAGCGCCATGCGCTGACGGGTCGGACGCAGTCCGACGTCGCGCAGCATCGACTTCACGTCATGCCAGGGGCAGCCGGTGAGATCGTTGTGGTGGCGCGGCACGTCGATATGTGCTGCCAGCGCTTCGGGAGGGGTGGAGAACACGATCGTACGAGGAGGATTCATGGTTGTTTCAATGCCCAATGATCCCGGTTCAAGGCCGAGATTGTTGCGTTTGTAATCATATACCGGTGGCCCGGGCTCTTGCAACTGTTTCGCATCTGGATAGTCGCAGGATCGCACAGCCGCGCGGCTTTGCCCATACCAACCGCTATGTTAGGAGGGCGCAAATAATGAGGACAGTTACCGGCATGAGCCGCAAAACCAGCTTCGAATATGAAGATCTTCTCGCCTGCGGGCGTGGCGAATTGTTCGCCGAAGGCCCGCAATTGCCGCTGCCGCCGATGCTGATGTTCGACCGGATTTCGGAGATGTCCGAACAGGGCGGCGAGCACGGCAAGGGTCTGGTGCGGGCGGAACTCGCGGTCAACCCGGACCTCTGGTTTTTTCCCTGTCATTTCAAGGGCGATCCGGTGATGCCGGGCTGTCTCGGGCTGGACGCGCTGTGGCAGCTTCTGGGGTTCTTCCTGGGCTGGCTGGGCTCCTCCGGGAACGGCCGTGCGCTGGGCCTGGGCGAGCTTAAATTCTCCGGCCAGGTGCTGCCGACCATGAAGCAGGTCGTCTACGGCCTGGAAATCAAGCGGGTGATGCGATCCAAGCTGGTCCTCGGCGTCGCCGATGGCTGGTTGTCCGCGGACGGCAACGTGATTTACCGCGCCAGCGATCTCAAGGTCGGCTTGTTCAAGCGGGACGCGGCGGTCGCGGCCGGAGCCTGATTAGCCTCAGGCTTTTGGGCTTTGCTGGGCTTGCGGGATCGCGCTGGACCGTCCAAGTGTGACCCGGTTCTGTAGGGGGCGTTGGTCATCCTTGGTCGGGATGCGCCAGTCAATCATCGGGTGAGGCAGTCATGCGGCGAGTCGTGGTCACCGGGATGGGCATTATCTCATCCATTGGCAACAACACGCAGGAGGTGCTGGCGAGTCTGCGCGAGGCGAAGTCCGGCATTTCGCATTCCGACGAATTCGCCAAGCACGGGTTTCGTTGTCAGGTCGCTGGCGCGCCCTCGTTTGATTCCGAGAGCGCGATCGATCGCCGCGCGATGCGCTTTCTCGGTGAGGGTGCAGCCTGGAATCATGTCGCAATGGAGCAGGCGATTCGCGACAGCGGCGTCGAGCCGGGCGACATATCCAACGAGCGGACCGGCATCATCATGGGATCGGGTGGTCCGTCCACGAGCGTCATTGTCGAGGCCGCCGACATCACGCGCGAGAAGGGCTCTCCCAAGCGCATCGGACCGTTCGCAGTCCCGAAAGCGATGTCGTCCACCGCTTCAGCGACGCTCGCGACCTGGTTCAAGATCAAGGGCGTGAATTATTCGATTTCATCGGCCTGCGCGACCTCCAGCCATTGCATCGGCAATGCTGCCGAGACGATTCAATGGGGCAAGCAGGACATGGTGTTTGCCGGCGGCTGCGAAGAACTCGACTGGACCTTGTCCGACCTGTTCGACGCCATGGGCGCAATGTCCTCGAAATATAACGAAACCCCACAGACGGCATCTCGCGCCTATGACGCGGATCGCGACGGCTTTGTGATCGCCGGAGGCGCTGGCGTGCTGGTTCTCGAAGAACTCGAACACGCCAAGGCGCGCGGCGCAAAAATCTATGCCGAGGTCGCGGGATATGGCGCCACCTCGGACGGGCACGACATGGTCGCGCCATCGGGGGAGGGCGCCATGCGCTGCATGAAGATGGCGATCGATGGCGCGAAGGTTCCGGTCGATTACATCAACCCGCATGCGACTTCGACGCCGGTGGGCGACCTGAAGGAGATCGAGGCGATCCGCGAACTGTTCGGCGCGAAATGCCCGCCGATCTCGGCGACCAAGTCGCTGACCGGCCATTCGCTTGGCGCTGCCGGCGTGCAGGAGGCGATCTACTCCCTCCTGATGATGAATAACGGCTTCATCTGCGAGAGCGCCAATATCAAGACGCTCGATCCTGCCTTCGCAGACATGCCGATCCTGCGCGAGCGCAAGGACAACGTGAAGCTCGGCGCCGTGCTTTCGAACTCCTTCGGATTCGGCGGCACCAATGCTTCGCTCGTGTTCAAGCGGCTCGATGCCTGACGGTGGCGATGCGTCTGGCCGGACAGGATATCGACTGGCATGACGGCAATCTGGTCGACATTCATGTCGCCGGATTGCCGGGCAAGAAGCAGACGCTCCGGCTGTTTCTCGATCTCTATCCTGACGAGGAAGGCGCCGGGCGGCGCAGGCGTTATTGCTGCACCGGCGAGGACCTGCGGCGAATCCTGGTTTCAGGCGACGCCCAGCGTATCCGCAAACACAGTAAATCCGGCAATATCGATTTCATTCGCGTGGAATCGGGCGCCGACTCCGAGATCCTGACTGTTTCGCTGTTCGGAGGGACGGTCGAGGCGGAAGCGCAAAGTTTTCATCTGACAGAAGCTGGCCAATGACAAAACTGATGCAGGGCAAGCGCGGCCTGATCATGGGCGTCGCGAACGACCATTCAATCGCCTGGGGAATCGCAAAGACCCTCGCCGAGCACGGCGCCGAGCTTGCCTTCACCTATCAGGGCGAGGCGTTGCTCAAGCGCGTGAGGCCGCTCGCGCAATCGGCGGGCTCGGATTTCCTGATGCCCTGCGATGTCGAGGACATTGCGACCGTGGATGCGGTGTTCGCCGAAATGAAGAAGCGCTGGGGGACGATCGACTTCTTCGTCCACGCGGTCGGGTTCTCGGACAAGAGCGAGCTAAAGGGCCGCTTTGCCGATTCATCACGCGAGAATTTCATTCGCACGATGGTGATCTCCTGCTTTTCGTTTGCGGAGGGCGCCAAGCGCGCGGCCGAGCTGATGCCGAATGGCGGGTCGATGATCACGCTCACCTATAACGGCGGTGACCGCGCGATGCCGAATTACAACGTGATGGGTCTCGCCAAGGCGGCGCTCGAATCCTCGGTGCGCTATCTCGCAGTCGATTTCGGCAAGCAGAAGATTCGCGTGAACGCGATTTCGGCGGGTCCGATCCGCACGCTGGCCGGCGCCGGCATCCACGATGCGCGCTACATGTTCGCGTTCCAGCAGAGGCATTCGCCGCTCGGCCGCGGCGTGACGCTGGAAGAACTCGGCGGCGCGGGGTTGTATCTGTGTTCGGACCTGTCGACCGGCGTCACCGGCGAAATCCACTTCGTCGATTCCGGTTACAACGTGATCGCGATGCCGTTGCCGGACGCGCTGCGCGCCGAAGGTGACGGGGAGTAGTTTCTCATCCTCGTCATCACCGGGCTTGTCCCGGTGATCCCGCTTATGAGGGCAATCTGCATCCCGAAGCGGGATGTCCGGGTCAAGCCCGGCCATGACGAATACCAGAGAGATCAAAAGCGAAAAGGGCGGCCCTGCGGCCGCCCTTTCGCATTGTTGCATGACGCTTGCAGATTACGCCGCGGCCTTCGCTACAGAGACCAAGTCGAAGCGATCCGCGTTCATCACCTTGGTCCATGCCGCCACGAAGTCCTTCACGAACTTCTGCTTGGAGTCCGCGCACGCATAAACCTCCGCAAAGGCACGGAGCTGCGAATGCGAGCCGAAGATCAGATCGACCGAGGTGGCTGTCCATTTGGGTGCGTTGGTCTTGCGATCACGGCCCTCGTAGACGTTGTCGCCGGTCGGATTCCACACCGTATCCATGGTGAGCAGGTTGACGAAGAAGTCGTTCGTCAGCGTGCCGGGCTTGGTGGTGAGGACGCCGAGCTTGGAATCGCCGGCATTCGCACCGAGCACACGCAGGCCGCCGACCAGCACCGTCATCTCCGGCCCCGTCAGCCGCAGCAACGCGGCCCGATCCACAAGTGCCTCGACAGGCGCCATGAATTGCAGCCTCTTGCCGTTGACATAGTTGCGGAAACCGTCGGCACGCGGCTCGAGCGGAGCGAAGGACGCAACGTCGGTCTGCTCCTGAGACGCGTCCATGCGGCCCGGCGCGAACGGGACCTTCACATCGACGCCAGCATCCTTTGCGGCCTTCTCGATCGCGGCGGCGCCGCCGAGAACGATCAGGTCGGCGAGTGATACCTTCTTGCCGAACTCCTTCTGGATCGCTTCGAGCTTCGCAAGCACGGTCTTGAGCTGGGCCGGCTGATTGACGTCCCAGTCCTTCTGCGGGCTGAGCCGGATGCGCGCGCCGTTTGCGCCGCCGCGCTTGTCGGAACCGCGGAACGTCGATGCCGAGGCCCAGGCGGTCGAGACAAGCTGAGACACCGACAGGCCGGACGAAAGAATCTTCGCCTTCAGCGCGGCGATGTCGGCATCTCCGATCACTGGATGATCCACGGCCGGGATCGGGTCCTGCCAGATCAGCGTCTCCTTCGGCACCTGCGGGCCGAGATAGCGCACGCGCGGACCCATGTCGCGGTGCGTGAGCTTGAACCAGGCTCTCGCAAACGCGTCCGCGAACTGGTCCGGATTCTCCATGAAGCGCCGCGAAATCTTTTCATATTCCGGGTCGAACCGCAGCGAGAGATCGGTCGTCAGCATGGTCGGCACATGCTTCTTGGTTTTGTCGAAGGCATCCGGGATCGTGGGTTGCGCACCTTTTGCCTTCCACTGTTTCGCACCGGCCGGGCTCTTGGTCAGCTCCCATTCGTTTTCAAACAGGTTCTTGAAGAACATATTGCTCCACTTGGTCGGCGTCTGCGTCCAGGTGACTTCCGGACCGCCGGTGATGGAGTCGGCGCCGATGCCGGTGCCATGCTTGCTCTTCCATCCGAGGCCTTGATCCTCGAGCGCGCCGCTTTCCGGGTCCGCCCCAACCAGCGACGGATCGCCGGCGCCGTGGGTTTTGCCGAAGGAGTGGCCGCCGGCAATCAGCGCAACCGTCTCTTCGTCGTTCATCGCCATGCGGAAGAACGTTTCGCGAATGTCCTTGGCCGCCGCGATCGGGTCCGGATTGCCGTTGGGGCCTTCCGGGTTGACGTAGATCAGGCCCATCTGCACGGCACCGAGCGGCTCCGCGAGCTGGCGCTCGCCGCTGTAGCGCTCGTCGCCGAGCCACGTGCCTTCCGGGCCCCAGAACAATTCTTCCGGCTCCCAGACGTCGACGCGGCCGCCGGCGAAGCCGAAGGTCTTGAAGCCCATCGACTCAAGCGCGACGTTGCCGGCCAGGATCATCAGGTCGGCCCATGAAATTTTGTTGCCGTATTTCTGCTTGATCGGCCACAGCAGCCTGCGCGCCTTGTCGAGGTTGGCGTTGTCGGGCCAGGAGTTGAGCGGCGCGAAACGCTGCTGGCCGGCGCCTGCGCCGCCGCGGCCGTCGGTGATGCGATAGGTGCCCGCGCTGTGCCAGGCCATGCGGATCATCAGTCCGCCGTAGTGACCGAAATCGGCCGGCCACCATTCCTGCGAGTTGGTCATCAACGCAGTCAGGTCCTTGATCACTGCATTGAGATCGAGAGTCTTGAACTCCTTGGCGTAGTCGAAATCCTTGCCCATCGGATCGGACAGATTGGAGTTGCGATGGAGCATCTCGAGGCTCAGAGCATCCGGCCACCAGTCACGGTTACTGTGTCCGCGGGAGCCGCCTGTGAACGGGCATTTGCCCGGACCCTTGTCGTCAGTCTTTGCGTCCATGTCTTTCTCCAATCAGGTTCTGCGATTTTCTTCGAATTGTTCTGGGTGAGACCGTTGCGATCTCGGGAGCTGTTGGCCGACGAGATTTCGTGTGCGTTCCTCGGTGTAGCGTCCAGGAGCCGAACGCGTGTCCGCGTGCCTTCGTTGGGAAATGCTGCGCAGCGCGGCCGGACCATGCTCCCTAGTTTGGATAAGGTCCAATCGGATTGATTAGGATCAACGATAAGTATATCTTATCGGCGATGATCACGTTTCGGCAGCTTCGTTATCTGGATGCGCTCGCACGGCACCGGCATTTCGGCCGCGCGGCCGCTGCCTGCTCGATCAGTCAGCCGGCTTTGTCCATGCAAATCAAGGACTTGGAGTGTGACCTCGGAGCCGTCCTGGTCGAGCGGCGGAGCAATGACATGGTGCTGACCGAGACTGGGCTTGAAATCGCACGCCGCGCCGAACGCATCCTGAGCGAAGTCTGCGATCTCGAGGACTTCGCGCGGCATCGTGGCGCGGTGCTGTCGGGCACGTTGAAATTCGGCGTGATCCCATCGGTCGCGCCCTATGTGCTGCCGCATCTGCTTCCGGTGTTGCAGGAGCGGCATCCCGAGCTCGAACTCGAATTGCGAGAGACCCAGACTCGCTTTCTGATGGAGGAATTGGTTCGCGGCGCGCTCGACGTCGTAATGATCGCGCTGCCGGCGCCGTCGCCCGATATCGAGACGCTGCCGCTGTTCGACGATGCCTTCCTGCTGGCGGCGCCGTCCGCCGACGATCTGCCGAGCCGCACCCGCATCACCGCCGACGACATCGATCCGCGCCGGCTGATCCTGCTCGAGGAGGGGCATTGCCTGCGCGATCAGGCACTCGCCTTTTGCAACGAGGCGAGCTTCGGCACGTTGCGCGAACTGGGTGCGACCAGTCTCACCACCGTGATGCAGATGGTGGCGAACGGTTATGGTGTCACGCTGATTCCCGAAGTGGCGGTGCCGGTGGAAGCGCGTGACGAACGCGTGAAGCTGCTGCGCTTCGCAAAGCCTGAGCCGTTCCGCACTATCGGGCTCGGCTGGCGCAAGACCTCATCGCGCGCGCGCGACTTCAGAGCGCTCGGCGAGATCGTCACGCAGGTGGTGAAGTAACTGCGTTTTTTGCCAGCGCGCGCTCGCGCCAGCCATTCATCAATGTCTTCAAGTCTTCGGCGGACATGCCGTAGGTGTCGGGCAAAGCCGAATTCTTGCCGACGATGCTGGTGTTGATCGAGGCGAGACTGCCGGTCTTGGCGTTGGCATCGTCATAGGTGACGACGGCGGTGCCGTCGCCGCGATAGGTGATGAAAAGCGCAGTCGAGCCTGTTTCGAATTCGCTGGTGTCGGCCCAGCGCGTGAAGGTGTTGCGCCAGGCCTGCGCCAGCCGAAAGCCATCGGCCTCCAGACGCAGTCCGCCACCCTTGATCAGCAGGAACAGAAAGAACGGAATCGACACCGCCAGGCAGACGACGCAGAACCATAGAAAGGCTGCGACGATCGGATTGGGCCGCTCGGTCACGATGAAATATGCGGTTATGCCGCCGAAGATCAAAACGCCCAGAAGCGTGAAGACGAGCTTCGATTGCTGCATTCGCAATTCCACCGGACCGGGGAAGCGCCGCAGCAGAATTTCCGGCGGCTCCGGCTTTTGCGACACCAGAAGATTCGGCCGAAGCTGCGTGATGAAAATGGCCGAGCATAATCCGAAGAACAGGAAGCCGACCCAGCCGCCTTCGGCGCCGGTCGCGATCATCGCAATGCCGGCGATAGTGAATACGAGACTGATGACGAGCAGGACGATGAGAACCCAGCGCGGCAGACGGATCATTGAGGTTCCCCTGCGGAAGCTTCGGTCTTGGCAGTCTATGGCATTACTATCGACCGACAAGTCACGCTCGCGTTCAAACAAAAAAGGGCGGCCCGTAAGCCGCCCTTTTATTCATTCGACTGATGCGCGAAACTACTCCGCGCCGGCCGCCTGGCGCTGTTCGCCGCCTTCGGCCTTCTGCTTGGCTTCCAGGTCCTCGCCGGTTTCCTGATCCACCACCTTCATCGACAGCCGCACCTTGCCGCGGTCGTCGAAGCCGAGCAGCTTCACCTTCACCTTATCGCCTTCCTTGACGACATCGGAGGTCTTCTGCACGCGGCCTTGCGCAAGCTGGCTGATATGGACGAGGCCGTCCTTGGAACCGAAGAAGTTCACGAACGCGCCGAAATCCATCACCTTCACCACCGAGCCATCATAGATCTGGCCGATTTCCGGATCGGAGGCGATCGACTTGATCCACTTGATCGCGGCGCGGATCGAATCGCCGTTGGCGGAGGCGACCTTCACGGTGCCGTCGTCCTCGACATTGATCTTGGCGCCGGTCTTTTCCACGATCTCGCGGATCACCTTGCCGCCGGTGCCGATCACTTCGCGGATCTTGTCGGTCGGGATTTTCAGGGTCTCGATGCGCGGAGCGTGTTCGCCGAGTTCGGCGCGCGCCGCGGTCAAGGCCTTGGCCATCTCACCCAGGATATGGATGCGGCCGTCCTTGGCCTGGCCGAGCGCGATCTTCATGATCTGCTCGGTGATGCCCGCGATCTTGATGTCCATCTGGAGCGAGGTGATGCCCTGCTCGGTGCCGGCGACCTTGAAGTCCATGTCGCCGAGATGATCCTCGTCGCCGAGGATGTCCGAAAGGACGGCGAATTTTTCGCCTTCCAGGATCAGGCCCATCGCAATGCCGGCGGTCGGCCGCTTCAGCGGAACGCCCGCATCCATCAGCGCAAGTGAGGTGCCGCAGACGGTTGCCATCGAAGACGAGCCGTTCGAACTCGGTGATCTCCGACACCACGCGAATGGTGTAGGGGAAGTCGTGCTTTGCCGGCAGGACCGGATGGATCGCGCGCCAGGCAAGCTTGCCGTGGCCGATTTCGCGCCGCTTGGTGCCGCCGAGACGGCCGGTCTCGCCGACCGAGAAGGGCGGGAAGTTATAGTGGAGCAGGAAATGCTCCTTGTAGGTGCCCTGCAGCGCGTCGATCCACTGCTCGTCCTCGCCGGTGCCGAGCGTGGTGACCACCAGCGCCTGGGTTTCGCCGCGGGTGAACAGGGCCGAGCCGTGCGTGCGCGGCAATACGCCCGCTTCGCAGACGATCGGACGCACGGTCTGCAGATCGCGGCCGTCGATGCGCTTGGAGGTATCGAGGATGTTCCAGCGCACGATCTTGGCTTCGAGCTCCTTGAACACGCCGGCGACGCGCAGCTTGTCGTATTTCGGCTCGGCGCCTTCGGGGAAGTAATGCGCCATGACCTTGGCCTTGGCCGCATCGACCGCCTTGTGGCGCGCCATCTTGTCGGCGACGCCGTAAGCCGAGCGCAGGTCCTTCTCGACCAGTCCGAGCATTTCCTTCTCGATCGCCGAATTGTCGATCACGGTCAGCTCGCGCGGCTCCTTCGCCGCCTTCTCGGCAAGCTGGATGATCGCCTGGATGACCGGCTGGAAATACTTGTGGCCGAACATCACGGCGCCCAGCATCACGTCTTCGGTCAGTTCCTTGGCTTCGGACTCGACCATCAGTACGGCGTCGGCGGTGCCGGCGACCACGAGATCGAGTTCGCTGTCGACCATCTCGTCGATCAGCGGGTTCAGCACATACTCGCCATTGATGAAGCCGACACGGGCGGCGCCGATCGGACCCATGAAGGGTGCGCCCGACAGGGTGAGCGCTGCGGAAGTAGCGACCAGCGCGAGAATGTCCGGATCGTTTTCCATGTCATGCGAGAGTGTGGTGACGATCACCTGGGTCTCGTTGCGCCAGCCGTCGGCGAAGAGCGGACGGATCGGGCGGTCGATCAGGCGGGAGACCAGCGTCTCCTTTTCGGTCGGACGGCCTTCGCGCTTGAAATAGCCGCCCGGGATGCGGCCTGCGGCGTAGAATTTTTCCTGATAGTCGACGGTCAGCGGCAGGAAATCGACGCCTTCGCGGGGCGTCTTGGCCGCGACCACGGTCGCGAGCACGGTGGTATCGCCATAGCTGGCGACAACGGCGCCATCAGCCTGGCGCGCAACTTTACCGGTCTCGAGGATGAGCTTGCGCCCGCCCCAGTCGAGTTCAACGCGGTGCTTATCGAACATTTTCTTTTCTCTCATCGGTTTCGGACTGAGGGAAAAGCCATGGGCAAGACGGCGAGACGCTGCTCGATGCGGCAACGCCGCGTCAGGCAACAACGTCCGGCGATCCTGCCATGGCTCATCCCTCGGGATGCGAACGGACCCATCCGTATGGTGTCCGTTCGAGGTCCGGCAGATACCGCTGCCGGTCGTAAAGCGGACGCAAACACGCGTCCGCACCATCTGAGCGTGATGTTATCCGAAAACCGTTTTACACTTTTCGGCATCATGCTCACCGCGCTAACGGGCGCGGTTAAAAATCAGCGGCGGATGTTAAGCCGCTCGATCAATTCCTTGTAGCGCGCTTCGTCCGTCCGCTTGACGTAATCGAGCAGCTGGCGGCGCAGCGACACGAGCTTGAGCAGCCCGCGGCGCGAGTGATTGTCCTTCGTGTGGGTCTTGAAATGACCGGTCAGGTTGTTGATCCGCTCGGACAGAAGCGCAACCTGGACTTCGGGCGAACCGGTGTCGCCGGACTTGCGTGCATATGTCTTGATGACTTCGGCCTTGCGGCCGGCTTCGATCGACATCGTCAATGACCTTTTTCTTTGCCGGCGCTGCCAGTCAGGCCGGCGAGGTTGAACACGCGCTTGGGGACGATCTGGCCTTGCTCGGTCTCGGCGAGAGCGATCAATTCGCCCGCCACCGTGACGTAAACCAGGCCCTCGAGAATGGGAGCGTCCCGTCCGCGCAGGATTACGGCTTGGCCTCTCTGGAGCCTTGCCGCATCGGACCTGTTGACGGCCAGTGCCGGGATGTCGTCCAGCGCGGTCTCAACAGGCCATAACGCGTCGGCGAGGCTTGCCTCGCCGGCGGCGGCTCTATCGCACAAAGCGGTAAGCCGTTCCAGAGAAATCATTTCCGGCTCCCCGAAGGGGCCTACGCAGGTGCGGCGGAGTGCGGAAACATGCCCTCGACAGCCCAAAAGGCGGCCAAAATCGCGGGCCAGCGCCCTTACATAGGTACCTTTGCCGCAATCGGTCTCAAACACCGAATGGTCGGGATCGGGGCTTTCGACCAGTTCCAGCCGGTCGATCTCGACCTCGCGGGGCTGGAGTTCGACCACCTCGCCATCGCGGGCGAGGTCATAGGCACGTTCGCCATCGATCTTGATCGCGGAATAGCGCGGCGGGGTTTGCAGGATCACGCCCTTGAAGCCCGGCAGGATCGCCTCGATCTGCGCCGCCGTCGGGCGGACCTCGCTCGTCTCCACGACACGGCCTTCGGTATCGTCGGTGTCGCGTTCCTCGCCCCATCGTACCGTGAAGCGATAGGTCTTGGTCGAATCCATGATGAAGGGAACGGTCTTGGTCGCTTCCCCAAGGGCGATCGGAAGGCATCCCGTTGCAAGCGGATCGAGCGTTCCGGCATGGCCCGCGCGCTTGGCCGTGAACAGACGGCGGATCACCGCGACCGCATGCGTGGAGGTCATACCGATCGGCTTGTCGAGCACCACCCAGCCGTGAACGTCGCGCTTGTCGCGTTTTTTCTGCGGCGGCTTTTTTCCGCGCGGCTCAGGATGAGGCTGCGGAGCAGCCTCCTCGGGATGCGGCTGATTGAGATTGTCGATCTGATCGCGGCTCACTCGTCGTCTCCGCTCTCCAGATCGCGCTGTACCTCGGGTGTTCGCAATAGCTTCTCGATACGTTCCGCTTCGTCGAATTGGTCGTCGGCGCGGAATCGAATCTCAGGTGCGAATTTCAGGTTAACGCGATGCGCGATCTCGCCGCGCAGAAATTTTTTGTTGTCGTTCAGCGCTGCGACCACGTCTTTCACATCCTTGCCGCCGAGCGGCATGACATAGACCGTGGCGAGCCGCAGGTCGGGACTCATGCGCACTTCCGGCACCGTAATCATGTGGCCTTCGATCACCGGATCATGGATGTCGCCGCGCGTCAGCATCTCCGCCACCGCGTGGCGGATCAGTTCGCCGACTCGAAGCTGGCGTTGTGAGGCCCCAGCGGGATTGTCGTGTTTTGGTTTTTTGTTTCGAGGCATACGATCTCAAATGTGGTCGGGCGCGGGCCAAAGCGCGAAGCATGTCTTCGCATCGGATGCCCGCGCATCCATCTCTTTCTAAATTTTCAGTTTTCGGGAGGGACCGCCGGGCGTTTGGAGCGAAGACGTGCTTCGCACTTTTGCCCGGCAATGACAGACCGTAATCGAAGCCCTGAGACTTGGACTCAGAGGCTGCGCTGAATCTGCTCCACCCGGTAACACTCGATCACGTCACCGACGCGCATGTCCTGGTAGTTCTCGAATGCCATGCCGCATTCCTGACCGGCGCTGACTTCCTTGGCATCGTCCTTGAAGCGCTTGAGCTGCGACAGCTTGCCTTCGTGAACCACGACATTGTCGCGGATCAGGCGCACGCTTGCACCACGCTCGACCGTGCCATCGGTAACCATACAGCCGGCGACCTTGCCGACCTTGGAGACGTTGAACACTTCCTGGATGCGCGCGTTGCCGAGCATGGTCTCGCGACGCTCCGGCGAGAGCAGTCCCGACATCGCGGCCTTCACGTCATCCACGAGATTGTAGATGATGTTGTAATAGCGGATCTCGATGCCGGCCTGCTCGGCGGCTTCGCGTGCTTCCTTGTGGGCGCGGACGTTGAAGCCGATGATCGCGGCATTGATCGATTCCGCGAGCGTAATGTCGGATTCGGTGATGCCGCCGACACCCGACAGAACAACGCGAGCGCCGACCTCATCGGTGCCGAGCTTGTCGAGCGCGCCGATGATCGCTTCCATCGAGCCCTGCACGTCGGCCTTGATCACCAGCGGGAATTCCTTGCGGCCGGCGGTCTTGACCTGCGCCATCATCTGTTCGAGCGAGCCGCGCATGCCGGTCTGGCGGGCGGCCTGCTTGTCGCGCTTCTGACGCTCGCGATAGGAGGTGACTTCGCGCGCGCGGGCCTCGTTGTCGACCACGGCGAGGCGATCGCCCGCATCCGGGGTGCCGTTGAAGCCGAGCACCTCGACCGGCACCGAGGGGCCGGCCGTCGGCACCGAATCGCCCTTGTCGCTGACGAGTGCGCGAACGCGGCCCCATTCGGCGCCGGCAACGACGATGTCGCCGATCTTCAGAGTGCCGCGCTGGATCAGCACGGTCGCGACCGGGCCGCGGCCGCGATCGAGCTTGGCTTCGATCACGGTGCCTTCCGCAGGACGCGAAGGATTGGCCTTCAGGTCCAGAAGTTCTGCCTGCAATCCGATGGTCTCAAGCAGCTTGTCGAGATTGATCTTCTTGGTGGCCGACACCTCGACATCGAGCACGTCACCGCCGAGCGACTCCACCTGCACCTCGTGCTGGAGCAATTCGGTGCGCACGCGTTCGGGCTTGGAATCCGGCTTGTCGATCTTGTTGATGGCAACGATCATCGGCACTCCGGCCGCCTTGGCGTGCTGGATCGCTTCGATTGTCTGCGGCATCACGCCGTCATCGGCCGCAACCACGAGCACCACGACGTCGGTCACCTTGGCGCCGCGCGCACGCATGGCCGTGAAGGCGGCGTGGCCGGGCGTATCGATGAAGGTGATCAGCCCGTGCGAGGGCGACTCGACCTGATAGGCGCCGATATGCTGGGTGATGCCGCCGGCCTCGCCGGACACGACATTGGCCGAGCGGATCGAGTCGAGCAAAGACGTCTTGCCGTGGTCGACATGGCCCATGATGGTGACGATCGGCGCGCGCGAAACCAGCGCCTCCGGATCGTCGGCCTTGTCGAACAGGCCTTCTTCCACGTCGGATTCGGCAACGCGCTTGACGGTATGTCCGAGCTCTTCTGCGATCAGTTGCGCGGTGTCGGCGTCGATCACGTCGTTGATGGTCGCCATGTGACCCTGCTTCATCAGCATGCGGATCACATCAACGCCGCGCTCGGCCATGCGGTTGGCAAGCTCTTGAATGGTGATCGTCTCCGGAATGACGACTTCCCGGATCAGCTTTTCCTTCGGCTCGTCGGCGGCGTGCCCTTTCAGGCGCTGGGTGCGGCGGCGGAATGAAGCGACGGAACGTTCGCGGACTTCATCGACGTTGGAAGCGTTGACCACGGTGAGGCGGGTACGCTGCTTCGGCGCGGCCGCACGCGTCGGCTTCGGAGCGATAACGGGACGCGTCGCGCCCGGAGCACCCGGTCTGCGGATGCGAGGTGCTTCTTCGTCTTCAGCCACCAGCGCCGGACGTGCGACGCCGAGGCGGCCACCGGCTGCCGCGGCGGTATCTTCTCCAAACCGCTTCTTGGCTTCCTGTTCGGCCTTGCGCTTGGCTTCTTCCTCGCGGCGATGGCGATCCTCTTCCTCGCGCTTGCGCGTTTCGGCGGCTTCGCGCTCGGCCTGCTCCATGCCCTCGCGGCTTTGACGGCGACGCGCGTCTTCCTCGGCAATCTTGCGCTCTTCGGCTTCGCGCACGCGGGCGTCCGCGAGTGCATGCGCGCGCGCATTGCGTTCGTCGTCGGTCAGCGTGCGAAGCACGACGCCGGACTTTGGCGCCGGTGCCGCCGGAGCGGGCTTTGCTACGCGCGCGGCCGGCGTCGGCGCCTTCTTCGGCGCCTCCTGGGGCGCGGGCTCCGCAGCCTTGGTCTCGACCGGCTTGCCGACCGTCCGGCGTTTCACCGTTTCGACCACGACCTGCTTGGAGCGGCCATGGCTGAAGCTCTGGCGGACCACGCCCGTTTCGGTGCGCGGCTTCAGCGACAGCGTTTTGCCGACGCTGATCTTCTTGTCGCCAGGTGTCTTCGTTTCGCTCATTACGATTCCGTTCCCGATTCCAAAATTTTGGGTTCCTTGCCGGACGCGCGGTCCGACCCCGGCATTGACGTTTCGCCGGTGCGAAAGCGCAACATGCGCTGACAGCGAGAGAGGAAGCCCTGGCTTGCTGGGCCGGCAAGCAGGGCAGCATGTATCACATTTGACCGGCCCAATGCCAAATCCAATTGCGTTCCGGAAAACGCCCGGATCACAGGGATTTCGTGGGTTTCGCCCTCGTCGTTGCGGCGCAACAGGGCTTCCACCTTGCGCAATCCCTCGGTCGAGCCGTCGGAGGCATGCAACAGGCCGAGCAGCCCGCCCAAGTGGGGATTTTTGCCGATTGCGGCCTCGACCTTGGAAAATCCGGTCACGATCTCCCCGGCCTTGCCGGTAATCGACAAGGCGTCGAGCGCCGCCCGTTCCAGCAGAAGGCCGACATTGTCGGCCAGGCCCGCGTCAGTCCGCACGTCGCGCTTGAAGCCCTTGGCGAACAATTTTCGCCGAAACGCCTGATCGACCGCCTGATGGGTCGCGGTCACCCACAATCCGCGACCAGGCAGATTGCGCCTGATGTCCGGCACCACGGCGCCGTCCGGCCCGACCACGAAGCGGATCAGTTCCCCGACCGGCCTTACCTCGCGCGCGACGACGCAGAATCGCTCCGTCGCGACACCCTTGCGGGGGCCGCCATCGAGCGGGTTATCGTCGAGCGTTGCGAGCATGCCGGGCGTGTCACCTCACGCTTCCGCGGGTTCTTCGACGGCCTCTTCGGCCGGCTTCACCAGATCATCTTCCGTGATCCAGCCGGCCTTTAGGCGCGCCTGCATCACGATCGACTCACATTCCTCGCGCGACAGATCGAAGCCGTCGAGGAAGCCGGGCTCGCGCTTGGATTCGCCATCCTTGCGCTCGGTCCAGCCGGCGAGATCGTCGGTGGCGCAGCCGGCCAGGTCGTCGACGGTCTTGATGCCGTTCTCGCCAAGCGCGACCAACATCTGCGTAGTGACGCCCGGAACTTCCTTCAGCTCGTCGGCGACGCCCAGCGCCTTGCGCTTCTCGTCGAACTCGCCCTCGACGCGATCGAGGAATGTCTTGGCGCGCGACTGCAATTCCTCCGCAGTCTCATCGTCGAAGCCTTCGATCCCGGCGATTTCCTTGATATCGACCAGCGCAAGTTCCTCGACCGTGTTGAAGCCTTCCGAAGCCAGCAGCTGCGCCACCACCTCGTCGACATCGAGCGCTTCGATGAAGGTCTTGGTGCGGTTCTGGAACTCGGCCTGACGGCGTTCGGATTCTTCCTGCTCAGTGAGAATGTCGATATCCCAGCCGGTGAGTTGCGAAGCGAGCCGGACATTCTGGCCGCGGCGGCCGATCGCAAGCGAAAGCTGCGCGTCCGGCACCACCACCTCGATGCGCTCCTTGTCCTCGTCGAGCACCACCTTGGCGACTTCGGCGGGAGCGAGCGCGTTCACCACGAAGGTCGCGATGTCCTGCGACCACGGAATGATGTCGATCTTCTCGCCCTGCAATTCGTTCACCACGGCCTGCACGCGCGAGCCGCGCATACCGACGCAGGCGCCGACCGGATCGACCGAGGAATCGCGCGAGATCACCGCGATCTTGGCACGCGAGCCGGGGTCGCGCGCGACCGCCTTGACCTCGACGATGCCGTCATAGATTTCCGGCACTTCCTGCGCGAACAGCTTGGCCATGAATTGGGGATGGGTGCGGGACAGGAAAATCTGCGGGCCGCGCGGCTCGCGCCGCACATCGTAGATATAGGCGCGGACGCGGTCGCCGTTACGAAACACCTCGCGCGGCAGCATTTCGTCGCGCCGCACGATCGCTTCGCCGCGGCCGAGATCGACGACGACGTTGCCATATTCCACGCGCTTCACCACGCCGTTGACGATGTCGCCGATGCGGTCCTTGTATTCCTGATATTGACGGTCGCGCTCGGCCTCGCGCACTTTCTGCACGATCACCTGTTTTGCCGATTGCGCGGCGATGCGGCCGTATTCGAGCGGCGGCAGGGCGTCGGCGATGGTGTCGCCGACCTGCGCCGACGGATTGAGGCGGCGCGCGTCTTCCAGGCTGATCTGGTTCGACGGATTTTCCACCAGCTCGACCACCAGCATGTGGCGGGAGAGACGAAGCTCACCCTTTTTCTGGTCGATCTCGGCGCGCACTTCGGTCTCGCTGCCATAGCGGGAGCGCGCGGCTCTGGCGATCGCGTCTTCCATCGCCGCGATCACGATGCCGCGGTCGATCGACTTTTCGCGTGCGACCGCATCGGCGATCTGCAGCAATTCGAGCTTGTTGGCGCTCACGGCTGCCATAAGTCACTCTCCTTCGTCGGAACCGGACCGTATTCTTTTGGCCCGGTCCAGTTGGGATTGTTTTGGACGAGGCATGCCCGTCCGGCTGGATTTCTGTTTCGGCTTGAATGCGGATTTGGATTTCGGCGCGTAGTCGCGATTGGGCTCCGGTTCTCCGCGCGCCTCGCGTTCGGCGGCCTTGCCCTTGCGCAGGGCTTCCTCGATCAGTTCGTCGGTAAGCACGAGCTTGGCTTCCGCCATGTCCTCGATCGTCAGCAGCACTTCGGCGACTTCGTCCGGCTTGGCGTCGTCGCGCCGCAGACGCGCGGCATCGCCCTCGACGCCGGCGAGAAAGCCGCGAAAGCGCTTGCGTCCGTCAACCGGCACGCTCATCTCGATCTTCGCCAGATGCCCGGCATGGCGCTCGAAATCCGAGCGGCGCACCAACGGGCGGTCGAGCCCCGGCGAGGAAATTTCCAGCCGATAGGCCTGCGGCACCGGGTCTGCGACATCCAGAACCGGTGACAGCGCGCGCGAGATTTCCTCGCAATCCTCAATCGTCAGCGTGCCGTCCGGCCGTTCGGCCATAACCTGCACGGTGCAACCTTCGGCGGCGGAAATCCGCACCCGTACCAGCCGAAAGCCCATGCCTTCAATCACCGGTTCGGCGACAGCCGCAACGCGCGCCGCAAGGCCCGGCTCCGCGATCAGGCGCGGATCGGATTGCGGTTTGGACTGCAGGTTGTCGTCCAGCATCAGGCTCATGCGATAGCGGCGTTCGGAGTTTCTATTCCGCCCGGAGGCTCCGAATGCGCGAACACGCGCCTTTTCGGGACCATTCAGGTAATAAAAAAGAGCGGGTCCCGGGCGGGGCCCACTCTCAAAAACCGACCAGATCAAACCAGCCGTTATGAGATGTCCGACGTATCGGACCCCGCCAATATAGCGGTTTCTGGCGATTTCGCAAGGCCCGGCCGCGGCTTGGACGCCCGGGTTCCGGGGTTAGCGCGATGCCCCGAAAATATACCTCGAGCGACACACGGCCGGCGGCGGCTTTGGCCGCGGCGGAACGTTTTAACGGCCTGTTAGCTCGTCCAGTCGCATGGCAGGCGGTTCCGGCAGGCGGTATTCGATCGGCGCGCGCGCCGCTGTGACCTGTGGTCGTGTCATTATCACGGCGCCCCATTTTTTGGCGTGTGGGAATGGCTCCCACAGTTCCCCCATTCCGAGATTGTCGACCCGTTCCCAGAAAGACGACATGGCGATGTCTGCGAGGCTGTAGTCAGCGCCAGCGAGCCATTTGTTCCGTTCGAGCGCCGCATCCATGCGGCCGATGATGGCGCGAAATGTGCCCACGGATGCAGTGATTGCCGTGACGTCGGGATCGCCATGAGCTGCCTCCCGGAATCGCTGCGCTCGTACCGGATTAGGGTGGCGTGTCAGCCGCGCCGCGAGTTCGGCTGATGGCATTCTTGCCAGCAGCGGCCGATAGAGCAGTTCGAAACTGGCCTGCCGGATCGCCGGATGTGCGAGTTCGTCGAACACCTTCAGCCAGGCGCGTGCCTGCGCACGCAAATACGGATCCTTCGGCATCAGGGCGGGTTGGGCAAACGTCTCGTCCAGGTACTCGCAAATCACCGAAGATTCGATCACGACCCTGCCGTTATGGACCAGTGTCGGTACTACACCATTCGGATTGAGAGTCAGGTAGTGCGGCTGAAGGTGCTCGAACTTAAGTAATTCGATGCGATGCTCGGTCCATGGGAGTTTTTTCTCGGCCAGCACCACCCGCACTTTGAAGGACTGTACCGAGTTCCATTCGTGCCAAAGTTCGATCACGGCTATGGCGCCGACGCGTCGCCGTGACGGCGCGTCATGAAAAGCTCCATCGGCAGCTCGGTGCCGATTTTCTTTTCGCGTGCGATATCCAGCGCGCGTTTGCAGACCGCGGCAAACTGGTTTCCCATTCCGCCGTTGTTGTTGTGGTAGGTGATTTGGGAATTCGGAGGCTCTTCCCTCGACGCGGCCGCTGCACAGCTCGGCGAGTTCGTGAATGCTCTCCCAGGCAACCAATCCCTTGTTTATTGGCTCCATTAATTCGGCCTGGTCGTCGATCTCCAATTGCGCTTTCAGATTGACGACAATCAGGTCGGCGCGTTCCGCGCACTCGTCGTCCAGCTCGCGCTGCGGGTAGAACTTGGTCGAAGACTTCATGCCCACGACATGCGTGCCGGACGCGAGCCAGCGCCCGAAAAGAATTGAATCGGTGGCATTGGTGGCGGCGACGACGATGTCGCAATCGCGCACGGCTTGCTCCGCGCTATCGACGGGCTCGGCGACGAATCCGAATTTGGCGGCCATTTCGTCTGCGAAGCGGCGCCGATTGTCGATCGAAGGCGAAAACACCTTGAGCTTTCGGATGCCGGGCCTGACCGCAACAAGTGCCTCGACCTGGGCGGCGGCCTGTTTGCCCGACCCAAGGATTCCTAAAACACGGGAATCCTTTCTGGCAAGATACTTGGCTGCGACCGCCGTGGTTGCGCCAATACGCAGTGCCGAGACGGCGTGATCGTGCACGATGCCGAGGAGTTCGTTGGTGGCCACGTCCCACACTAGGACGAAACCGGAGAAATCGCCGCGAAACTCAAGCCGCTCCTGACCGTTGCGAACCGGCTTGGCGATATGCGCGGCGTCGACGCGCACCGCGATCACGTTCTGGCTGGGCACGATACCGGCGATCAAATTCAGCATCGACCAGCGCTTTTCTTCGCTGTCGGGAAGCGGGCTGTGGATGCGCCGTCGAGGGAGGTTCTGCGTCGCCGCATCGCGATACGATGCCTCGACCAGTTCGACGGCCTCAGCCATCGACACCAGGCCACGGGCATCCTCGGTTGTGAGTACCAGTGTTGTTGCGGTCATTGCCTATTCGATCGTGATGCCGGCTTCCTTGGTCAGCTTGCCCCAGCGATCGAACTCGCTTTTGACATAGGCGGCAAATTCTTCCGGCGTGCTGCCAAGGGGCTCGGCACCGAGATCGATCAGGAGTTTGCTCACTTCGGGTGCGGCGAGCGCGGCGCGTGTCTCGGTGCTGAGGCGATCGATAATCGGCTTCGGCGTTCCAGCCGGAGCGAACAATCCGAACCAAGCCACGACGTCAAAGCCCGGCAGGCCGGATTCCGCGACTGTCGGCAGTTCGGGCGCTGCCGCAATGCGCTTCGCGCTGGAGATCGCGAGCGCACGCAATTGACCGTTACGCACCAGCGGCAGGATGCCGATCGTGGTGCTGAACATGAAGGGCACTTGTCCGCCGAGTATGCCCTGCTGCGCCTGGCCACCACCCTTGAACGGCACCATCAAAACATCGATACCGGCCATGCGGCGGAATATCTCCAGCGACAGGTGCGGGGTGGTGCCGATGCCGGCGTGACCTGCGGGCGTAGCCGGATTGCTCCTTAGCAGCGCAATCAATTCCTGGACGGATGTCGCCTTGGTCGACGGGTGAACGACCAGCACGTCGGCTGCCGCCGCAACGCTCGAAATCGGAGTGAAATCCTCAATTCGATAACCGACCGAACGCATGATGTGCGGATTGAGCGTGTTGGCGATCGAGCCGAGCAGGATCGTGTAGCCGTCCGGCTCGGCTTGTACGACGCTCGCCGTGCCGATATTCGTGCCGGCGCCCGGTCGATTAAGCACGACCACCTGCTGTCCAAGCTGCTCGAACAGCCGCCGCGCCACAATTCGCGAGAGCACGTCAGGTGCGCTTCCTGGAGTTGAAGGCGCCACCAGCGTGATCGGACGGGAGGGATATTCCTCGCCGATTGCAACTCCATGTAGCGACAGCACCGCTGTAAAGAGGCAAACGGAAAGGAATGCCAATCCTCTGGAGTGAATCCTGAAGTCCGGGCATTGGGTCAGCTCCGGTCGCCGTTACTGGATGCAAATACTGTCTTGAATTTCTATTAGGCGGTATGCGCGCGGGTCAAGCGCTGGGAATGCAGGGCTCCTAATTGGGCGCAACCGCCGTGCCCAGCTATGCGAAGGCCGTCAAAGGCGCGCAAGCGTTGACGCCCAAAGAGTTCAGCGCATCACCGCTCTCCCGGGAACGAGAATCCAGCCTGCGCTCCTCTCGACAGCCGCAAAGCGGCGGTGTCCTAACGTTTCATTCACTGTCAGACGGTAAAATTCAGCGTCATTACCGCCAGTTGCGTAACCCCTTTTTTGATCGATCAGTATGGCCGTCGCCCTCATCCCTGAACTCAAGTCCGTATTGGAACAGGGGTCGGACGAAAAGCGGGCCGATGCGCTTCGCAAACTCACGGCTCTCTTTCTGGAAGGCGCAAGCCGCTTCAACGACGATCACCTGCGTGTCTTCGACGACGTGTTCGTGATGCTGATCGCCGAAATCGAATGCAGGGCGCTGCAGGAATTGTCGCGCCGACTCGCGCCCCTGGACAACTCGCCGGTCAAGGTGATCCGCCGTCTCGCCAAGGACGACGACATCATGGTGGCGGGTCCTGTGCTTTTGCAATCGCAGCGACTTGTCACCGCCGACCTGGTCGAGATCGCAAGCTCGAAAGGCTCGGAGCATCTCTATGCAATTTCGTGTCGTCCGAAGATCGAAATCCAGGTCACCGATATCCTGATCCGGCGCGGCGATTTCTCGGTAAAGCGCAAGCTCGCGGGCAATAGCGGCGCGCAGATTTCCGAGAGCGGTCTTGGCTCACTGTTGCGCAGCGCGCAGTATGACAGCGAGCTGGCAGAGGCGGTAGGGCAGCGGGCCGACATTCCCGATCATACGTTCCGCGATCTGCTGTCGCGCGCGACCGAGGTGGTGCAACTTCGTCTGCTCGCCAAGGCGCGGCGGGGGACGCAAGCCGAAATTCATCACGTGCCGGCGAAGGCGCCGGACGAAGTCGAGGCCGTCAAGACGCCGCGCGATTTTTCCACCGCGCAAGCGAAGATCAAGGCTATGGCAAATATCGGCGAGTTGAGCGAGACCAGGCTCGCGGAGATCGCGCAGTCGCGCGCTTATTGCGACACCGTCGCTGCCTTGTCCGAGCTTGCATCGGTGTCGGTCGATGTGGTCGACCGGCTTATGACCGGCGACCGGCCGGATCCGATTCTGATCCTGTGCAAGTCTGCCGGCTATTCCTGGCCGACGGCGCGCGACGTCCTTAGTGCAAGGCTCGGCAGCCGTGCCAAGGCGGCGGTCGGCATCGACGCAGCGCAAGCCAATTTCGACAAGCTGTCGGAATCTACCGCCAAGCGCGTCGTGCGGTTCTGGCAGATGGCGCCCGGCAGCCTGCGCGCGGCAGGCTGATTGTCTTCCGCTACTTTCTCTTGAATTCGAGATAGCAGGGCGTGCGGCCTTCACGCACGGCCTTGGCCTCGTAGCGCGTGCGCTCGAAATCCGGCCACGGTTTGCGCCAGTCGTCGGCCCGCTCCGCGGTCCATTCAAATTCGGTCGAGCGCAACAGCCGCTGCAGCGTCCAGGCGGTGTAATCGGAAATGTCGCTGGCGAAGCGGAAGGTCGTGCCGGGTTTCAGCACGCGTGCAATGGCTGCAACGCTGTGATACTGCACGAAGCGCCGCTTCCAGTGCCGCCGCTTTGGCCATGGGTCGGGGTAGAGCAGGTCGATGCGATCGAGCGACTTTTCCGGAAGCCAGGCGAGCAGATCGGTCGCGTCGCCATGATGCAGCCGGATATTCGTGAGACCCTTCGCCTCGATCGCGGCAAGGGCCTTCGCCATCCCGTTGAGGAAGGGCTCGACCCCGATGAAGCCGCAGGTCGGATTGCGCTCCGCCTGAGCGATCAGATGCTCGGCTCCGCCGAAGCCGATTTCGAGGCGGATCTCGCCGGGCGAATGCGCGAATAAAGCCGACAGAGCGCCGGGTGCAGAAGATTGCAGGGCAACGCCAAGCACCGGCAGAGACGTCGCCATAAGACGCGCCTGTCCGGCCCGTAGCTTTTTACCTTTGCGGCGCCCGAAAAAGGCGCCGCGTGCTTTGGTGTCGCGGGTGTCCGAATGCATAACGGCCGCATCCATGATGCGGCCGTTCGCAAAACTCAACCCGAATGATGGGGAAAGCTTATTTCGCCGCCTTGCGGATCTGATCCGCCAGATCGGTCTTTTCCCAGGAAAATCCGCCGTCCTTGTCGGGCGCGCGGCCGAAATGGCCGTAAGCCGCGGTCCGCCGATAGATCGGTCGGTTCAGCTTCAGCGTGCGGCGGATATTGGTAGGACGCAGCGGAAACAGCTCGGCGAGAATCTTTTCCAGCTTGCCGTCATCGATTTTTCCAGTGCCGTGGGTATCGACCAGCAGCGACATCGGATCGGCGACGCCGATCGCGTAAGCTACCTGAATCGTGCACTTGTCGGCGAGGCCGGCAGCCACGACATTCTTGGCAAGATAGCGGGCGGCATAGGCAGCCGAGCGGTCGACCTTGGTCGGATCCTTGCCGGAAAACGCTCCGCCGCCATGCGGGGCATAGCCGCCGTAGGTGTCGACGATGATCTTGCGGCCGGTGAGACCGCAATCGCCGTCCGGTCCGCCGACCACGAAATTGCCAGTCGGATTTACCAGGAAGTCAGAATCTTTCTTCGGCATCCATCCTTTCGGCAGCGCGGACGCGACCGCATCACCGATCAGGTCCTTGACCATCGAGGGGGTGTATTTCTTGCCGTTGCGATTGGTCGCATTGTGCTGCGTGGACACTACCACCTTGGTGCAGCCGACCGGCTGGCCATTCTCATATTTCACCGTCACCTGGCTCTTGGCGTCCGGCTGCAGGTCGAACAGCTTCTTGGAGTGACGCTGGTCGGCCAGGATTTTCAGGATCTTGTGCGCGAAATAAATCGGCGCCGGCATGAAGGAATTCTTTTCATAGACTTCGCTCTCGGTGCAGGCGAAGCCGAACATCATGCCCTGGTCGCCGGCGCCTTCCTGCTCTCCGTCCTTTTTCTTCTTGGCGTCGACGCCCATGGCGATGTCAGGAGACTGGCCATGCAGCAATACTTCAACATCGGCACCGTGGAACGAGAAGCCGTCCTGGTCGTAACCGATATCCTTGACGACATCACGCGCGATCTGGGCGATCTGCTCGCGGTTGATGACCGCATTCGAGCCGTATTTCTTGAAGAACGGCGCCTGACCGCGGCCTTCGCCGGCAATGACGATCTTGTTGGTGGTGGTCAGCACCTCGCAGCCCAGCCGGGTATTGACCAGGCTGTCGTCGGCGATGCCAAGCTTGATGTCGTTTTCGAGAAAGGCGTCGAGAACGGCGTCGGAAATCTGGTCCGAGACCTTGTCGGGATGCCCTTCGGATACGGATTCACTAGTGAACAGGTGGGTCTTGCGCGGCACGAGTAACACTCCCCCTAGGGACGAATAAAGACCGTTCGTCGGTTATATAAGGCGTGTTCAATGCAGCGTTGCCGCCGGGCGGTCAAGATGTGGGCTGGATGGGCGCGCGTATTGGGCAGCAATGGGCGGCAGCCGTCAGGCCTCTTCGCCGGCTATCTGCTCCACCAGATCGACGATGCGGCGGCGCAATTTGGAATTCTTGATGCGCATGAACGACCGAGTCAGTGCGAGGCCGTCGGAAGTGGCGAGGAAATCGGAAACATAAGCAGGCGAGGGCGCCTCGGCGAAACCTGAGTTGCCGTGACCGACATTGGGTGCGCCTTCGAAAAAAAACGAGACCGGCACTTGCAGGATGTTCGAAATTTGCTGAAGGCGGCTGGCACCAATCCGGTTTGTGCCCTTCTCGTATTTTTGGACTTGCTGAAACGTAAGACCGAGCGAGTCGCCAAGCTTTTCCTGGCTCATGCCGAGCATCATTCGGCGCATACGTACGCGTGAACCCACGTGCTTGTCGGTCGGGTTCGGGGCCTTCTTCAACATCTTTTTCTCCGCCGCGCCGCGCGTGGCAAGTTGAGGAGCGCGTGGGCGCGAAGAGCTTGGTTTGCGCATGTTCCCGTCAGATCGTCAAATTAAATTCGGATATTGCAAAGTCTCTGCGAACTCCACCGAAGATCATTAACAGTTCATCAGATGTCGTCACGGTAAACGTAAAGCGCAAAATTTTCCAATGCTAGCGTGTAATTTTCGTATCAACTCACAGTTTGCCTAATCCTTTGCGCGCCGACAAATGATCGCTCAAATCTTGTGGTGCAGAACACGGTCGGTTGCCATGTGCGACCAATTCGCCATCGGGTCGGGCGATATTTTAGCTCTAATATTTTTCTTCTGCCGAGCGCAGCCGGCGTGACCGATAACGAAGCACTATGATGCAGAATGCGGCGAGCATCGACATCGCGATAGCGTCCCCGAAGCGCGCATAGATTGTGGCCACAATCGGACGTGGTAATGCCGCATCGAGCACGCCTTCCGTGCCAAGGGGTAATTGCCGCACGATGCGGCCCAATGGGTCCACGACCGCGGAAATACCGCTATTCGCAGCGCGAACCAGCGGGAGTCCTTCCTCGATTGCACGGACTCGCGCCTGCTGGAAGTGCTGATAAGGCCCCGAACTGATCCCGAACCACGCGTCGTTGGTGACGTTAAGCAGCCAGCCGGGACGTTCGCCAGGTGGAACGACGGCGCCGGGAAATACGATCTCGTAACAGATCAGCGGAAGAAAGCGCGGCGCACCGCGCAGTTCGTAGGACCGATGCCGGTCTCCCGACAGGAAGCCGCCCTGCACCTTGGTCAGCTGCATCAGACCCAGCTTTTCGAGCGTGGTCTGGAATGGAAGGTATTCGCCGAACGGGACCAGATGCACCTTGTCATAGACCGACAGCACGGTGCCATCGTGGTCGATGACATACACGGAGTTGTAGGCGCGACTTTTTTCGCCCGGCGAAGAATCGGCATAGCGCGCGGCGCCTGTGATCAGCACGGTGCCGGCCGGCAGCAAATCTGCGATCTGCTTCATCGCGTCGGCTTCGCGTGTCAGAAAAAACGGAAACGCGGATTCCGGCCAGATCAGATGTGTCACGTCACGCAGCCCTGTGCTCTGCGGACCGGTCGCGCGGTCTGAAAGCGACAGATAATGGCTCATGATCTTCTGCCGCCCGGCGTAGTTGAATTTCTCGTCCTGCGGCAGGTTGGGTTGCATGATGCGCAGCCGCACATTGTCGGCGAAAGTCGTCGGAGTTCGCGACAGCCGCCACGCGCCATAGCCGGCCATGACCGAGAGCGTGACCACACCGAGCGCCAGCGGGAGCCAGCGTCGCCTGGTATCGGCAGCTTCGTCGGCCAGCGTTGCCGGGCTTGCGAAAATCGCGATCGACAGGAGCGTCATCCCCCACAAGCCGAGCACGGACGCGCTCTGCGCCAGCACCAAGGGCCCAGTCAGCGCATAGCCGTAGCTGTTCCAGGGAAAACCCGAGAGCACATGGCCGCGCAGCCATTCGACAATCGTGAGTGCGGCCGCGAATGCCAGGATGCGTGTCGGTCCGCGTCCCCATAACGCGCGGGCCAGCGCAAATCCGGCGCCTGTGAAAATCGCGAGGCCGGCGGGCAAGGCCGTGACCGCAATGGGCAGCAGCCAGCCGAACGTCTTCGCGTCTACCAGAAAGGCGTGACCGATCCAGTACAGGCCCGCGAAGAAATACCCGAAGCCGAAAAACCAGCCGGCGATGGCTGCGGCAAAAATCCCGCCGAAGCGGCCGGCGGCGGAGCCATCGATCAGCCAGATCGCGACCGGGAAAGTGAGAAACAGCAGCGGCCATGCATCGAAAGGCGCAAGCGAAAGCGCCGAAACCGCACCCGCAAGGAACGCGATAGCGGCGCGGCGCCAGCCCCAGGACAGGACTACCGCGTGAGCGACTTTCGATATGCTCACGGCTGTCGCGTCGGTTTGATTGTGCCGGGATCGCGGGGCAAGGCCTGCGGCGCTTTAGGCGCCGGCGATGCAGCCGGAGTTTCGCGTCCGCGTTCCGATTTGCGATTTTTGCCGCGATGAATGCGCACCTTTTTCACGCGGCGCGGATCGGCGTCCAATACTTCGAATTCAAAGCCGGCCGGACCCGGCACTAATTCGCCCCGCACCGGCACGCGCCCGACCTGCGTCACCAGATAGCCCGCCAGCGTATCGACGTTGTTCAATGCCTCGCCGACGTCGAAGCCCTTGCCGACCGCAGCGATGACATCTTCCAGGCTCGCACGCGCGTCGGCGACGAAGGAGCCGTCAGATTGTTTCAATATCCCCGGCGCCTGCTCGTCGTCATGCTCGTCCTCGATATTGCCGACGATCAATTCGACCACGTCCTCGATCGACACAATACCGTCAGTGCCGCCATATTCATCAACGACGAGTGCGAGATGGATGCGCGTCGCCTGCATCTTGGCAAGAAGATCGATCGCCGGCATCGATGGCGGCACGAACAGGATCGTACGCACGATTTTCGCGGCACTGAGCGACATCGACAGATCGATGGCGCCGAGATCGAGTGCGCCCTCCGGCAATTTCTTCTTCCGTCGTGAATTTGGCTTCGGACCTGCGGACGCGCGCGCGGTCATGAACCCGATCAGGTCGCGGATATGGACCATGCCCACCGGATCGTCGAGCGTGTCGTTGAAGACGACCAGGCGCGAATGCCCGGCATTCTCAAAAACCTTTACAAGCTCGCCAAGCGGAATGTCCTGCTGGATCGCGATAATGTCGGCACGCGGTACCATCACGTCGTCAATCCGCCGCTCGCGCAGCCCAAGAATATTCTTGAGCATGGCGCTCTCTTCCGGCGAGAAGCCGAGATCGCCGGCGGAGCTGTCCTCCAGAACTTCCTTGAGATCGGCACGTGTAGAACTCGCGCGCCAGCCGAGGATCGTGCGCAGCCATTTCGAGAAGAATCCGTCACCGCTCTCGCGCGCCCCGGCCCTCACGGGGACCGGAAGATTCCGTCCGGGACCGGGATCGGCCGCAGGCTCGCTGCCAGAGACGCTGCCGGATGAGCCTTCAGATTCGGGCATGGCGTTCGTTCGCGTCAGTCCAGTCCGGGGCGGTCCGCATAGGGATCAGCAATGCCGAGACTCGCCAGAATGAGCGTTTCCAGATGTTCCATCCGCTCGGCCTCGCGGTCGGTTTCATGATCGAATCCGATCAGGTGAAGATAGCCGTGAATCGACAAATGCGCGAGATGGTCGAGAAATACCTTGTTTTCAGCCGCAGCTTCGCGCGCCACGGTCTCGCAGGCGATGGCGATGTCGCCGAGCTGCGCGCAATCCGTACTCGCGGCCGCCGGAAACGAGAGCACATTCGTTGGCTTGTCGATGCGACGCCATTGCGCATTCATCGCGCGGATTGTCGCATCGTCGGTAAGCAATACCGCAACCTCGCCGGCTTTGCTTTGGAACGCTGCTGCGGCTTCGATTGCCCGGCGCACGGCATCTTCCGCGCCCGCATGCGCGGACCAGAGAGCGGACTCCACCACCACGTCGATGGCGATTGTGCCGGGAGTGCTCTTTGCCGCAGTTGCCGGCATCACTTGTTCTCGCGCGGTTTCTGTACAGGCGACGCGCGGTCATAGGCCGCAACAATTCTTCCCACCAGTTCGTGGCGGATCACGTCCTCGTTCTTGAAAGCGACATGTCCAATGCCCTCGACATCGGCGAGCAATCGCGACGCTTCAGCGAGCCCGGACGTTTGGCCGGGGGGGAGATCGACCTGGCTCGGATCGCCGGTGACGATCATGCGGCTGTTCTCGCCAAGCCGCGTCAGAAACATCTTCATCTGCATAGAAGTGGTATTCTGCGCCTCGTCGAGGATTACAGCAGCATTGTGAAGTGTCCTTCCTCGCATGAAAGCAAGCGGGGCGATCTCGATTTCGCCGGCCTCCAGGGCGCGCTCGACAATGCGCATGTCCATCAGGTCGAACAGGGCGTCGTAGATCGGGCGCAGATACGGATCGACCTTATCCCTCATGTCTCCGGGCAGAAATCCGAGCCGTTCGCCCGCTTCCACCGCCGGCCGTGACAGGATGATGCGGTCGACTTCCTTGCGTTCGAACAGCGACACTGCATGCGCGACAGCAAGCCAGGTCTTGCCGGTACCTGCGGGCCCCGTCCCGAATACCAGCGCGTGACGCTTGAGAGCGCGGATATAGGCGTCCTGTCCGGCAGTGCGGGCGCGCACGGCGCGCTTGCGCAGCGAGATGTCGGCAAAATTCGGTCTCTCCGCCGAGGGATCGCCGTCGAACAGCGAGCCCTGTGCCATCGCCTGCCGGATCGCGCCGTCGACATCGCCGACCACCAGATCGCCGCCGTTGCGGAGCTGCTCGTAGAGCGTCTCGAGTACCCGCCGCGCCTGGTCGCAGGCCTCCCGCGTGCCTTCGATGGTGACGTGATTGCCGCGCGAATCCGCAACCACATCGAGCTTACGCTCAAGCAGAGCGAGGTTCTGCCCATATTGCCCAAACAGGGTCGAAGCCAGCTTGTTGTCGTCGAAGGCCAGCATGGTTTGCGTGGTCTGGCGATCGACCGGCTTTGGCGGCTGCGGCGTTCCCTGACCGGGCAGGATTTGACCTGATTTGTAATTGCGCAAAGGCGTCACGCCTCCAAAGCTTGGAATTGAGACTGGTTCGGCATGGTTTCGGGCTGCGGCAGCGAGCCGAACAGGCTGTAGCTGCCGGTATCCTCAATCGTTACCGACGCGATGGTGCCGATAAGCGATGTCGGCGCCGTGACCTGCACCTGCTGCAGATAGGGCGACTTGCCGACGATCTGTCCGGGAAAGCGGCCGGCCTTTTCGAACAACACGTCAAGCGTTTGACCAACGCAGCCGCGGTTGAATGACGTCAGCTGGCGATCGACCAATTGCTGCAATTCGCGCAGACGCTCGGATTTTACATCTTCGGGAATCTGCCTGTCCATGTCAGCCGCCGGCGTGCCGGGGCGCGGCGAATACTTGAACGAGAACGAGGCGGAAAAACCAACCTCGTCGATCAGCTTCATGGTGTCGCCGAAATCGGCATCGGTTTCACCGGGGAAGCCAACGATGAAATCGGAGGTGAAGGCAAGTAACGGTTGTGCCGCGCGTAGGCGCTCGACAATGCGCAGATAATCGTCGCGCGTGTGCCGTCGGTTCATGGCGTCGAGGATGCGGTCCGATCCCGACTGCACCGGCAGATGCAGTTGCGGCATCAGTTCGGGCAGGTCGCGATGCGCGGCAATCAGACTGTCGTCAACGTCGCGCGGATGGCTTGTCGTGTATCGAAGCCGGTCGATGCCGGGAATTTCGGCAAGCCGCTCGAACAATTGCGCGAGCGTATAATTGCGGCCATTCATGCCTTCGCCATGATAGGCGTTGACGTTCTGGCCGATCACCGTGATCTCACGGACGCCTGCCTCGGCAAGCCGCTCGGCTTCTTCGACGATCCGCGCAACCGGGCGGGATACCTCGGCGCCGCGTGTGTAGGGCACGACACAGAACGTGCAGAACTTGTCGCAGCCTTCCTGAATGGTGACGAAAGCGGTGACGCCGCGGGCACGCATTGCTTCGCGCGTCGGGTTCTTCAGAAAATTGAATTTGTCTTGCGCCGGGAATTCGGTTTCGACCGGCCGCTCGCCGCGTGCGGCTTGTTCGAGAAGCGCCGGCAGGCGGTGGTAGCTTTGCGGCCCGACCACCAGATCGACTGTCGGTGCACGCCGCATGATTTCGGCGCCTTCGGCCTGGGCGACGCAGCCCGCGACTGCGATGGTGACGCGCCGTCCCGCACGCGCCGCTTCGTCCTTGAGTACGCGCAGGCGTCCGAGCTCGGAATAGACCTTCTCCGCTGCCTTTTCGCGAATGTTACAGGTATTCAGCACCACCAGATCGGCATCGTTGACGTCTGCAGTCTCGGCGAATCCTTCCGGGGCCATCATGTCCGCCATACGAAGCGAGTCGTAGGCGTTCATCTGGCAGCCGTAGGATTTGACGTAGAGTTTGCGGGGTCCGGTCATGCCGCTCGGTCGGGCGCTGTCGGCGCGCAATGCGTCAAGGTCGTGATCCTTGAATCGTAATCCTTGAGTCGTTCAATCCAGCACGCGATCCGGGGTTCCTGGCGGCGACGCCACGGCATTGTCTTACAGCCAAATCGGCCAAAAAGGAATGCTTCGGCCCCCAAATCCAACCTAAGCGGCTGATTTCAGGCGCAAATAGGCGCGATTTTCGGTGAATCAAGGTTTAGGGCGGGTCCCCGGGGCGGTGCCGCTCTACCAGCCCCTTGTGCCAACGGAGGTGGCAGCGCAATCAAGCGAATTTCGGATTCAAGTCCTAGCCGCTCTTATCGTCCTTCAGCGGTACGGCATAGAGCTCGAGCCTGTGGTCGACCAGCTTGTAGCCGAGCTTGCGGGCGACCTCGGCCTGCAGCCGTTCGATTTCCTCGGACTGGAATTCGATCACCTCACCTGTGCGCAAGTTGATGAGGTGGTCGTGATGCGCGTCGGAAATCTGCTCGAAGCGCGCGCGTCCCTCGCGGAAATCGTGCCGCTCGATAATGCCGGAATCCTCGAACAGCTTGACAGTGCGGTAGACGGTGGAGATCGAAATGCGGTCGTCGAGTTTCGAACAGCGTCGATAAAGCTCCTCCACGTCCGGATGATCGTCGGCATCGTGGAGCACGCGCGCGATGGTGCGGCGCTGCTCGGTCATGCGCATGCCCTTTTCGACGCAGCGCGCCTCGATGCTGGTCTGCTGTTTCAGGTGAGTTGCCTTTTCGGGCACAGCATTCTCCGTGGTGGCGCTATCTTAAGGGCGGCGCGGTTACTCGTCCATTATCCGCAGATTTTATGGCCCGCAACCGCAACGAAAATCAGGCCAAATCGCGCCGCAGCACAAGCGCACTTGCCGGCTTTCCTGCGGCTTTTGGATAATATCCCTCGCGCCGCCCGGTTTCGACAAATCCGGCGCGGCGATAAAGTCGCAGTGCTGAATTGTTACCTTCCTCCACTTCGAGAAATACGGTCCGCACCCCAAAGGCCATCAGACGGCCGAGATGGTGTCGCAACAGGCTGCGCGCAATAGAGCGGCCGCGATAGCGCGACGCAACCGCTACGCTGAGAATTTCAGCCTCATCGGCTGCGAAGCGCGAAATGATGAAGCCCGCAAAATTTTTCCCGATCATGGCACGATGCGCAATGACGCTGCGATCCGTCAGCATGCGCTCGATCTCGTCTTCACTCCAGCCGCGCCGGAACGATGCAGCATGCAGATCTGCAATCGCGGCGGCGTCGCGCGGCATCGCGTCTGCAATGGCCGGCGGACGTGCGGGCGAGAACAGGTCGGCGAGCCATCTCATCGGCGTGGCACCAGCATGGCGGTCTGCGGATGTGCTTCGGCGGCGCGAAGATAAAGCGGCTTGGCTGGAGACTTCATGCTCGTCCGCGCGGACGCCGAGGCGCGCGACCCAGTCAATGTCGGGCGCGCCTCGTTCGTCGGTTCGTGGCTCCGCCGCATCTTGCGGCCAGAGCGCAGCCATCATCGCGGCGCCCGAGCCGACCAAACGCGCGGATGCGCCGGAGGCGGCATGCACGGCCTCGGCCAGCGGTACCATGCGCGGCGACAGCAGCGCGCGGCCGCCGGCACCGAACAATTGAAAATAGACATGGCGGTGGCGGCCGTCGATCGCGGCGGCGACCGGTGCCGACGGGTCGGCGGCGATATAAGGCGCGGCCAGCGCCGACAACGTCGTTACCCCGACGACGGGCTTGCGGGTGGCGAGAGCAATGCCGCGCGCAGCCGCAATGCCGACCCGAAGTCCAGTGAAGCTTCCGGGTCCGACGGTGACCGCGATCCGGTCGAGCGCGGAAAATGAAATCGCAGCCTGCCGCATGACAGATGCAATCAGCGGCATCAGCGCTTCGGCATGTCCGCGGGCCATGATCTGGCTGTCGCTCGCGACAATCGTTTCCTCGACCGAATCGAAGATCGCGGCCGAACAGGCTTCCAGAGCGGTATCGATGGCAAGAACGAGCATGCGCGCCCCGTTGCCAGTGTAACGGGGATTCGGTCCGTTGGCGCGCCGGTCAGACCGGGCGCACCTCGGTCACATCCGGCACGAAATGCTTGAGCAGGTTCTGGATGCCGTGCTTCAGCGTCGCGGTCGAGGATGGGCAGCCCGAGCAGGCACCCTTCATCGACAGGAACACCACGCCGTCCTTGAAGCCGCGGAAGGTGATATCGCCGCCGTCATTGGCGACCGCCGGACGCACCCGCGTTTCGATCAGCTCCTTGATCGTATTGACGGTCTCCTCGTCGGCGGCGTCGAAAAACTCGCCTTCCTCGGACGCTCCCGTGGTGTCGGTGCCGTCCTTCAGCAAGGGCGCGCCCGACATGTAATGCTCCATGATCGCGCCAAGGATCAGCGGCTTCAACTGCTGCCAGTCGCCGTCAGTCTTGGTCACGGTGATGAAGTCGGAGCCGAAAAACACGCCGGAAACATTCTGGATGTCGAACAACTTTTCGGCGAGCGGCGATTTGGTGGCCTGCTCGCGATCGGTCATGTCCAGCGTGCCGTCGAGCACGGTCCGGCCGGGAAGGAATTTCAACGTGGCCGGATTGGGTGTGACTTCGGTCTGGATGAACATCAGGTTGCTCCGCAAGGCCGGACTTCTTGGCGTCCGGCTGCCACTATAAATGGCGCTTTAGGCGCCAAGGTCAACCGCCGGAAGGGCAGGAACCTTGGGTCCCGAATGGCCCAAACAGGCCAGCAATGGCCCGATTCAACAGAGTTGATCGAAAGCCCAGCGTCAGGAAAGGGCGTCCAATTCCTCGTCAGTGAGATGACCGGGCACAATCGCAACCGGAATCGGGAATTCGCCGGCAGTGCGGCCGATCGCCGAAACCAGCGGCCCCGGCCCCTCCGAAGCGGTACCGGCGGCGAGGATGAGGATCGCAATATCCTCATCTTCATCGATCAGCTTCAGCAATTGCTCGATCCAGACACCCTCGCGGATCACCCGTTCCGGCGTAATGCCGGCAATGCCATTGGCCCGGCCGGCGGCGCGGTCGAGCGCGGCGTTGGCCTCCTCATAGGCCTCTGCCCGCATAATATCGGCGACGCCGAGCCATTGCTGGTTCCGGTCCTCGATATCGATGACACGCAGCATGATCATGCCAACGCCGATGCGCGAAACTCTGCGGCTGGCGTAGTAGATCGCACGATCGCATTCCTGCGAATTGTCGACGACCACCAGATATTTCGGCCTGTGGCCGGATTCATAGGAACGCCGTCTGCGGCTCATCTGGCTTCCCCTGTCAGCGCCGGACGAATCCTACAATATCCTTCACCGCCTTCATCGTCTCGGCTGCAATGAGCCGGGCGCGGTCGGCGCCATCGGCCAACACGCTGTCGATATAAGCAGGATCGCCGACCAGCCGCTTCATCTCGCCGCCGATCGGGCCGAGCCGATCGACCGCAAGATCGACCAGGGCCCCCTTGAAGGCGGAGAATTGTGCGCCGCCAAATTCGCGCAGGACTTCGGCCTTGGTGGTTTCCTTCAGCGCCGCGTAGATGCCGACCAGATTGTCGGCCTCCGGCCGCGGTTCGAGGCCTTTCTCTTCGCTCGGCAGCGGCTCCGGATCGGTCTTGGCCTTGCGGATCTTCTGCGCGATGGCGTCGGCATCGTCGGTGAGATTAATGCGCGAATAATCCGATGCGTCCGATTTCGACATTTTCTTCGAACCGTCGCGCAGCGACATGACGCGCGTTGCCGGTCCCTGGATCAGCGGCTCCGGCTGCGGAAAGAACACATCGCCGAAACCGTGCTTGCCGATGGAAGCGGCATAATCGTTGTTGAACTTCTGCGCCACGTCGCGCGACAATTCGAGATGCTGTTTCTGGTCTTCGCCGACCGGCACATGGGTCGCGCGATAGATGAGAATGTCGGCCGCCATCAGTGTCGGATAGGCGAACAGGCCGACCGAGACATTCTCGCGGTCCTTGCCAGCCTTCTCCTTGAACTGGGTCATGCGGTTGAGCCAGCCCATGCGGGCGATGCAGTTGAACACCCAGGCCAGTTCGGCGTGCTCGGCAACCTGGCTCTGGTTGAACACGATGTGCTTCTTTGGATCGATGCCGCAGGCGATGAACGCCGCAGTCACCTCGCGGGTTGCGCGCGGCAATTCCTCGGGGTCCTGCCATGTGGTGATCGCGTGCAGATCGACCACGCAATAGATGCAGTCGAAGTGTTTCTGCAGATCGACGAATTTGACGAGCGCGCCAAGATAATTGCCGAGATGCAGGTTCCCGGTCGGCTGCACGCCCGAAAACACCAGTTGCTTGAAAGCCATCGCGGCCTGCTCCTTACGTCAAGGCGCGCGTCCATGCCACGCCGCGGCGCCGCATGGCAAGGGTCAGGTATTCGGCAGGTCGCTGGCTCGGATCACCCCGAACAGCCACAGGCAGGACAAATAGAAGGCGATCGCAAAGGCAATCACCGTGGCCAGAATGACGGCGTGAAAGATTTGCAGGTGATAGTCCGGCGCGTAAAGCCCGAGATAATGTCCAAATATACCGGCCAGGATGCCGGTCAGGATCGCCGCGAGCGTGATCAGGCTCAGACGCCGCCACGAAATCGCGCCGGCATCCATGAATTTGCGCCGGCGTGCGAGCCCGTAAAGCAACACGGCGCCGAACCAGCCAGACAGCGCGATCGAGAGGGCGATGCCGGTCGGCCGCCCGATCCGCATGAAGGCGATCGACCCGATCACGGCCAGGGCGAGCCCCAGCAGCGTGACGAGCATCGGCGTGCGGGTGTCCTCGCGCGCGAAGAACACCGGCGATAATGTCTTGACCAGAACATGACCGGGCAGCCCGATCGCAAAGGCGACCAACATCGCCGTCGTGGAGCGGCTGTCGACGGATGTGAAGGCGCCGCGCTCGAACAGGATGCGCACGATCGGCCATCCGAGCACGAACAGCCCGATCGCGGCGGGCAAAGCGAGGCCGAGCGACAATTCGATGCCACGCTGGATAGTGCGCGGAGCGATCTCGTGATCGTCGCTGCGCATGGCGTGCGACAAGGCCGGTGTCATGACGGTGCCGACCGCGATGCCGACCAAACTGAGCGGCAGATCGATCAGCCGGTTGGCGTAATAGAGATAGGCCACGGCGCCCGGCCAGTCCGAGGCGATCACGGCGGCGGCGATCATTGTCAATTGCGGAATGCTGGTGGCAATCAGTGCTGGGATTGCCAGCGCGGTGAAACTGCGCGTCTCGGCGCGTGACAAGAGGCCGAGCGGCGTCGCCTTTTGCGGTCCCATCCAGACCGCGATTCCCACCAACGCAAGCTGGCACAGTCCCGCTATCGCGACCGCGATCGCCAATGCCTGGGCCGAAAGATCGCTATCGCCCCAGTGCTGGAACACGATCACGGCGATGACCGTAAGAATGACCGCGTTGAACATCACCGCCGTCAGCGCTGCTGCCGCGAAGCGGTGGTTGGCGTTCAGCACCCCCATCAGCACCGCGATCGGGCCAGCCAGCACCAGATAGGGCAGCATTAGGCGCGACAGCTCGATCACGAGCGACATCCGCGCCGGCATGACGGAAAAGCCCGGCGCCAGCGCGAACATCAATAGCGGCATGGCGAGTGCGAGCAGGAGCGACAAGCCGATCAGAAACAGCGTAATCGTGCCTGTGACTTTGCCGGCAAAGGCGGCGGCCGCGGCTTCGCCACCCAAATCTGAGCCGCTCTCTTCGCGTTTGCGCAAATAGAGCGGCACGAAGGCCGAGTTCAGCGCGCCCTCGGTCAATAGCCGCCGGATCAGATTCGAGAACTGGAACGCCACCACGAAGGCGTCCGCCCGCGCGCCGGCGCCGAACAGCCCCGCAATCGCCACATCGCGCACGAAGCCGAGCAGGCGCGAGGCGAGCGTCGCGGTGCCGACGACGGCGACATGGCGTGCAATCGACATTGGGATGCTGCCCTTTCGCGCCCACTCTAACGCTGCGAATCGCGTGGCGTCACGACCGGCTCAACATTTGCCACGCTGCCTCGCATCGCTATAGTGCGCCGCCTTTCGTCCAGGGGAACCAAGAATGACCGCGCCTCGCTACGATGTTCTCGGAATCGGCAATGCCATCGTCGATGTCATTGCGCGCGCCGAGGATGATTTCCTTATCAAACAGAACATGCAGAAGGGCGGCATGGCCCTGATCGACGAGGACCGCGCAAGCGCGATCTATCAGGCGATGGGTCCGGCGAGCGAGAGCTCCGGTGGATCGGCCGCCAACACTATTGCGGGCGTGGCGAGCTTTGGCGCGCGCGCAGCCTTCGTCGGCAAAGTGCGAAACGACGATCTCGGCAAAGTATTCGGCCACGACATCCGCGCGCTCAAGGTCGACTTCGATACCAAGGCGGCGGCCGACGGCCCGTCGACCGCGCGCTGCTACATCATGGTGACGCCGGACGGCGAGCGCACCATGAACACCTATCTCGGTGCGGCACAGAATCTTCGGGCCGGCCGATATCGATCCGAAACTGATCGGAGACGCCGCCATCACCTATTTGGAAGGTTATCTCTGGGATCCGCCGCAGGCGAAGGAAGCCTTCCGCAAAGCTGCAAAGGCCGCGCACGATGCCGACCGCCTGGTGGCGCTGACGCTATCGGATGCGTTTTGTGTCGGGCGATATCGCGATGAATTTCTGCGCCTGATGCGTGACGGTACGGTCGATCTGATTTTCGCGAACGAGGCCGAACTGAAAAGTCTGTACGAAACCGCCGATTTCGATTCCGGCGTGAAGGCGCTTCGCGAAGATGCCAAGCTCGCTGTCGTGACGCGCAGCGAAAAGGGTTGCGTGGTGGTCGACAGGCATGGCGTAAAGGCCGTGCCGGCAGCGTCGATTTCACAGCTCGTAGACACCACCGGCGCCGGCGACCTGTTCGCAGCAGGCTTTCTGTTCGGGCTTGCGACGGGCCGCGATCACACCGCTTGCGGAAAGCTTGCTGCGCTCGCTGCTGCTGAAGTTATCCAGCATATCGGCGCGCGTCCGGCGGTTTCGCTGAAAGGACTTGCGCAGGAAAATGGATTGCTGTGAGAGGCAATCTGCCGGCAATATTCCATTAACCAAGGGCACGATCGAAGGTCGTGCCCTTACTTCACATTTAATAAATTCGTAAGTGCCGTTGGTTACCGATTGGTGAAGCCTATCACCTCGGAGCCGCCGTCATGAGTGAAACAGTTGAGTCCGGCAATCCGGAAGATTCCGGATCTTCCAATAACCAAACGCAGTTCGTCCCGCCGATGCTGCCGGCCATCGCAGGTCCGATTGTCGTGCGCGCGCGATTGAGCCGCGTCGTCGTGCTTGCCATCGCGATGGCATTGTCCGCCGCCGCCGGATCGACAGTGGGCGCGATGGCGGCCGCCGCGTTCGCAAAACCACAGCCGGTCTCGAACGACGATGCGCGCACCATCGAAGTGAATTCGTTGCGCGGCGTGATCACGCAATTGTCGGCCGAAGTGGCTTCGCTGAAGGCAAGCATCGACAACAATGCCAAGGCCGCGAATGCGCAGTTTGCCAAGATCGCCGATCGTGTGGACCGCGCACAGAGCGAGCCCGCAGCGCGGGTGCAGAAGCTTTCCGAATTGATGGAGAAGCTCGACCGCCGCGCCGCCGCCGCGCCGGCGCCGGCACAGGCCCCGGCACTCGCGGCGGCCGCTCCGGACGTCACCGGCTCCGTCACTCCCAAGCAGCAGGATCGTCCGGCGGTGGTGGCCGGTTGGGTCATCCGCGAAGTTTTCGACGGGCGTGCGGTGATCGAAAACGAGCGGCTGGGATTCTATGAAGTGGTTCCGGGCGCCAATCTCCCCGGCATCGGCCGTGTCGAGACCATTCGCCGGCAGGATGGCCGCTGGGTGGTTGTGACTCCGAAGGGCCTGATCGTCTCCCAGCGCTAGTCGTTGATGTCCGCTGCTTCCGATTGTCGCGGCCCCGCTTTTTGGTTGGGCAGTTCGCGCGCGGTTTGCACAGCGAGGTGAATTGTCGCTCCATGTTGGGCCGTGCCATAGTTTGGGTGCACGGACGGAGCGGCGCATGCGAATTTCCGGATTGTCGGTTGCGATCCTGATTGGGGCCTTGGGTTTCTCACCCCATGTCGCAGGTGCTTTCGAGCGCGTCCAGGCGCCGGCGCCGAAGCCCGAAATGACAGAGAGCTGCCCCGGCCTGGTCGCGCAAAACAGTCCGCGTGTCATTCCGGCGGCGTTCAAGCTTGCAGCGCTCGCAGGAGATCAGGTCCGCATTACCTATGTCGGCCATTCCACCTTCCTGCTCGAAAGTCCGCGCGTGGTGCGGGTCGCCACCGACTACAACGATTATGTGCGTCCGCCGGTACTGCCGGACATCGTGACCATGAATCATGCCCATTCGACGCATTACACCGACAGCCCCGATCCCGGAATCGCGCACGTGCTGCGCGGCTGGGCGAGCGAATATGGCAAGCCGGTCCGCCATGACTTGCAGGTGAAGGATGTGCGCGTGCGTAACGTGCCGACCAATATCCGCGATTATGGCGGCGGCACTGAACGTCACGGCAACTCGATCTTTGTGTTTGAGATCGCAAATCTGTGCATCGCGCATCTGGGTCATCTTCACCACACGCTCAACCAGCAGCAGATGAATGAGATCGGCCGCATCGACGCGGTGCTGGTTCCAGTCGATGGCAGCTACACCCTCGATCTCGAAGGCATGGTGGAGGTACTGGAAGGTCTGAAAGCGCCGCTGATGATCCCGATGCATTATTTCAGCGCGTACACGCTCGGCCGCTTTCTCGACCGGATGCGCGAGAAATTCGATGTCGAAATGGCCGAGACGCCCTCGGTGGTAATCTCCAAGACAACATTGCCGGCCAAGCCGAAGGTGCTGGTGCTGCCGGGGCGCTGACGGTCAATTCGCCTAAAGACTGCCGAAACCTCTCCCCTTCCGGAACGGAAAGCCTTGAGTTGCGTTGGCGGGCGCGCGACAAGCGCGTCTCGCCGCACAGACGTTGATTTGACTAAAGGACTAGCAATGGCCGTTGCCTGGAGTGACTGGAGACAGTTTCCCGAATTTCATTCGGGTATTCCCTTTGCGGCGGCGTCCGGGCCGGGCGTGTTCGAGGTGCGCCATATTACCAACGGGGAACAGATCGCGTTTGCGACATCGGCGAACGTAACAAGCAGCCTGTCGACCCTGATCACGCCGCCAGCGTCGGGTCTGCGCTCGATATTTGCCCGCAAGCGCATCGCGCACCGGCCGGTCGATCTCGAATATCGCGTCTGCATGACGACCTCCCTGAGCGAGGCTCGCGCGGAGATGGACCGCCTGAATGGCCTGCGCCGGGCCTATTTCCAGCGCCGCCGGGCTGCCGGAGCCTGATCCAGCCGGGGGCGGCCGGCCTGTCCGTGCAGGATGCAGATCGTCGCACAAGCGTATAGACTTGCGCCGACACCGTTATCTGCATGGGAGCGCGGTCGATGCTCAGCGCCGAACAAAACGAACTCATCACCCGCACCAATCCGGGCACCAAAGCCGGCAACCTGCTGCGGCGCTATTGGCAGCCGGCAGCCCTGGTCGACGAGCTGTCCGGCAACCGGCCGATCAAGCCGGTAAAGCTGATGGGGGAGAACCTCGTCATGTTCAAGGACGGGCAGGGCCGCTACGGCCTGATCGAGCGCGGCTGCCCGCATCGCGGCACCGACCTCGCCTTCGGACGACTGGAAGCCGACGGCCTGCGTTGCTCTTTCCACGGCTGGAAATTCGACGTGAACGGCAAGTGCCTCGAGACCCCCGCCGAGCCCGAGGGCAGCAACCTGTGCGCCAATATCCGCCAGAAATCCTATCCGGTTGTGGAGAAGAGCGGCATTCTGTTCGCCTATATGGGCCCGGGCGAGCCGCCGGCCTTTCCCGATTTCGACTGCTTCGTCGCGCCGGACGAATACACATTCGCCTTCAAGGGCATGATCGAGTGCAACTGGCTGCAATCGCTCGAAGTCGGCATCGACCCGGCGCATACGTCCTGGCTGCATCGCTTCTTCGAGGATGAGGACACTTCGAAATCCTATGGCCGCATGTTCCGGGATTCGACCTCGGACGCGGATATGCCGATGACCAGGATCATGCGCGATTTCCCGCGCCCGCGCATCGAGGTTGAACAAACCGATTACGGGCTACGACTCGCGACGCTGCGGCAGATCAGCGACCAGTCGATGCATGTGCGCGTCACCAATCTCGTGTTCCCCAACGCGTTCATGATTCCGATGAGCCAGGAGATGACGATCTCGCAATGGCATGTGCCGATCGATGAAACCACGCATTACTGGTATTGCATCTTCACGAGCTTCGGCAACAAGGTCGACAAGGACGAGATGCGCCGCCAGCGGCTCGAGCTCTACGAATTGCCGAACTACGTGCCGCGCAAGAACAAGCAGAACGATTACGGGTTCGATCCGCATGAGCAGGCGCATGACACTTTTACCGGCATGGGCGCCGACATCAACGTGCACGATCAATGGGCCTGCGAGTTGATGGGGCCGGTGCAGGACCGCACCAGGGAGCATCTCGGCCAGTCGGACAAGGCGATCTCCGCGTATCGCCGCATACTGCGCTCCGCTATCGATCAGGCGGTGAAAGGCGAGCGTACTCTGATGGTGCTGGATCCGGAGAAGGCGCCTGGCATCACCGGGCCGGTCTGCGTCGACGGCATCGGACCGGCCACTGACTGGCGGGGTTACTTCGAGAAAGCGCACGAGCATCGCCGCAAGCACAAAAGCTGGGCGAACGGGCATTAGCAGCCCGCGCGTACCGTCATGTCCTCCCGCGATGCCGCCGCGCTGAGTTTCGTCGAGCGCCATAATCTTTGGAGCGACGAGCAGCAACGGCGCGCACGCGAAATCGAAAAGCAGATCGAGACGCTCGATCTGGTGCGCTTCGCGTTCGCCGACCAGCATGGCGTGCTGCGCGGCAAGACGGTGGTTGCATCGCAGGCCGCGAAGCTGATGCGGAACGGCGTCTCCATGACCACGACGCTGCTCGCAAAGGACACCTCGCATCGCACGGTCTTCCCCGTATTCACGCCGGGCGGCGGCTTCGCCATGCCGGAAATGCAGGGCGCCGCCGATTTCCTGATGATCGCTGACCCCTCAACCTTCCGGGTGCTGCCGTGGGCGCCGAATACCGGCTGGGTCCAGTGCGACATGTATTTTCAAAATGGCAAGCCGGTGCCGTTCTCGACGCGCCAGCTTTGCCGCGATGCGCTTTCCAAGCTGCGCGGCAGCGGCTTTGATTTTCTCGCTGGTCTCGAAGTCGAATTCCATCTCTACAAAATCGAGAATCCGCGTCTTGCGCCGGCCGATGCCACCTGGCCAGGCGAGCCGGTCGAGGTGAGTTATATCCATCAGGGCTTCCAGCTTCTCACCGAAGCGCGCTCGGACCAGATCGAGCCGATCCTCGAGCCGTTCTGGCGCGCGGTTCTGGCGCTCGGCATGCCGCTGCAGTCGCTTGAGGTCGAGCTCGGCCCGAGCCAGTGCGAGTTCACCTTCCGCCCGGAACTCGGTCTTGCAGCGGCCGACATGATGATGCTGTTTCGAAGCGCGATGAAGCAGATCGCGCGGCGGCATGGCCTGCATTGCACCTTCATGTGCCGCCCAGGGTTGCCCAACGCGTTTTCCTCGGGCTGGCACCTGCATCAGTCGCTGATCGATGTGAAGACCGGAACCAATGCGTTCTTGTCGAGCGATCCGGCGGAAGTGCTGTCTCCACTCGGCCGCGCCTGGCTTGCGGGGCTTCTGGCGAATGCGAAGGCTGCGGCGGCTTTTACGACACCGACCATCAATGGCTACAAACGCTATCGTGCCTATGCACTGGCACCGGACCGGGTGATCTGGGGCCAGGACAATCGTGGCGTCATGGTGCGCGTCATTGGGCGTCCGGGTGACGCCGCGACCCATCTCGAAAACCGTATTGGGGAGCCGACCGCCAATCCCTATCTCTACATCGCCTCGCAAATCGCGACCGGCCTCGACGGAGTGGCGCGCAAGCTTTCGCCGCCGCCCTCCGCCGATACGCCCTATGAAACCGAGGCGGAGCCGATGCCGAAGTCTTTAAGCGAGGCGCTCGAGGCCTTGCGCGGAAATGCAAGCCTGCGCGAGTTCTTCGGAGACGGCTTCGTGGATTATTACCTACGCATCAAGGACGCCGAGCTTGTGCGTTTCGGGGCAGAGGAGAAGAACGACACGTCCGAGGTCACGCAATGGGAACAGAAGGAATATTTCGATCTGTTTTGAGGGTGCGCACAAAAAGCGGGAGCAGGAATCGGGTGGCTGAACCGTGGCCATCTCCCCATCTTTCGCGGCGGAGCGACATGAAAGCGCGTAAAGATGGTTCAGTCAGCGCAAATTTATCACGTCTTTGAAACCGCTCACGGCTTCTGCGGCATCGCGTGGGACACCGCCGGCATCACATGTTTTCGGCTGCCGACACGCAATGCCGACGCTGCCGAGAAATTGATGTTGCGTCGGATACCCGGTGCAAAACGCGGTTTGCCCGTTCCGCAGGTGATCGAAGCCGTCGCCGCGGCAAAGCGGTATTTCGTCGGTGAGGAGATCGACTTTTCAAACATTGATGTCGATCTCGGAGCGCAGGAGCCATTCTTCGCAGCGATCTACGACGTGGTGCGCAGGATCGAATGGGGGCAGACCACCACCTATGGGGCGGTCGCAAAGGCGCTTGGGGCGGGTCCGGAAGCTGCCCGTGACGTCGGTCAGGCGATGGCGAAAAATCCGGTGCCGCTGATCATCCCGTGCCACCGGGTTCTGGCAGCAGGCGGGAAGATTGGCGGGTTCTCCGCTCCCGGCGGCTCGACAGCGAAGGCTCGCATGCTTGAGCTGGAGCGAATTGTCATCGCACCGCCAGCAGCCGCACAGCGGGTTTTTGGCTTTTAGGCGCGGGTTACCAGAGGCAGCGGTTACGCATCCACGGTCGCGTACAGCGCGTTCTCCTGGATGAAGTCGCGGCGCGGCTCCACCAGATCGCCCATCAGACGCCCGAAGATATCGTCGGCCTCGTCCACCTCACGCACCTTCACCTGCAGCAGCGAGCGTACGTCGATGTTGAGCGTGGTTTCCCAGAGTTGTTCGGGGTTCATCTCGCCGAGACCCTTGTAGCGCTGCATCGAGATGCCCTTGCGGCCGATGCCCGTCACCGCCTCGAACAATCCGACCGGCCCGTAGATCGGCGTATCCTCGCCCTTGCGACGGAGTACGCCCGGCTTGAGATAGGCTTCCTGCAGCGTCGGCGCATACTCGTCCAGCTTGCGCGCGTCGGCCGAGCCGAGCAGCGCCTGATCGATCAGCGCCGCGTCCTTGACGCCGCGCACCATGCGCTCGAAATGGAAACCTTCGCTATCGAACCGGCCTTGCCAGCCACGCTCGGTCTCATCCGACAACAGGTCGAGACGCCGGGCGATGTAAGCGGCTGCTTCGGCCGCACGCGTGGGGTCTCCGGTGACGCTCGGGGTCAGCACGCCGGCAATAGCGGCCTGCTCGATCACCTTGCGATTGTAACGGCTATGCAGGCCGTTCAGGAGATTGCGGATTGAACGCGCATTCTCCACCAGCTTCTGCAGGTCGGCACCCGCGCGTTCCTCGCCATTGGCAAGCTTCAGCACGCTGTCATCGAGACCGTTCTCGATCAGATAATCCTCCAGCGCGCGCTCGTCCTTCAGATATTGTTCCGACTTGCCGCGCGAGACTTTGTAGAGCGGCGGCTGCGCGATGTAGAGATAGCCACCCTCGATGATCTGCGGCATCTGCCGGAAGAAGAACGTCAGCAGCAGCGTGCGAATGTGGGAGCCGTCCACGTCCGCGTCCGTCATGATGATGATCTTGTGATAACGCAGCTTGCCGATATCGAATTCGTCGCGGATGCCGGCGCCCAGCGCGGTGATCAGCGTGCCGATTTCGTTGGAAGACAGCATCTTGTCGAAGCGGGCGCGCTCCACATTCAGGATCTTGCCGCGCAATGGCAGCACCGCCTGGAATTCGCGGTTGCGGCCCTGCTTTGCGGAGCCGCCGGCGCTGTCACCCTCGACGATGAACAGTTCTGACTTGGCGGGATCGCGCTCCTGGCAATCGGCCAGCTTTCCTGGCAGCGAGGAAATGTCCAGCGCACCTTTCCGGCGGGTGAGTTCGCGCGCCTTGCGCGCGGCTTCGCGCGCTGCGGCGGCTTCCACCACTTTGCCAACGATCACCTTGGCTTCGCCGGGATGCACCTCGAACCAGTCCTGCATCGCCTGATTGATCACATTCTCCACCACCGGGCGGACTTCGGACGAAACCAACTTGTCCTTGGTCTGCGAGGAGAATTTCGGGTCCGGCACTTTCACAGAAAGGACCGCGGTCAGTCCCTCGCGGCAATCGTCGCCGGTCAGCGCGACCTTTTCCTTTTTGCTGGTGCCGGCATTCTCGGCGTAATTCGTGATCTGGCGCGTCAGCGCGCCGCGAAAGCCGGCGAGATGGGTGCCGCCGTCACGCTGCGGGATGTTGTTGGTGAAGCAGAGAACGCTCTCGTGGTAGCCGTCATTCCACCACAGCGCGCATTCGACCGTAATGCCGTCGCGCTCGGTCTTGATGGTGACCGGCTGTGGAATGAGCGGGGTCTTGTTGCGGTCGAGATATTTGACGAAAGCCTCGATGCCGCCCTCATAGCGCATTTCCTCGCGCTTCTCGACCGCATGACGCGCGTCGGTGAGCACGACTGTGACGCCGGAATTCAGGAAGGCGAGTTCGCGCAGACGATGTTCGAGTGTTGCGAAATCGAATTCGACCATCGTGAAGGTCTTGGTCGATGGCAGGAACGAGACTTCGGTGCCCTTCTTTCCTTCGGCCGCGCCGACCATCTTCAGCGGAGCTTGCGCGACTCCGTCGTGAAATTCCATGAAATATTCCTGGCCGTCGCGCCAGATTGTCAGCTTGAGCCAAGTCGACAGCGCGTTCACCACCGAGACGCCGACACCGTGCAGGCCGCCGGAGACCTTGTAGGAATTCTGGTCGAATTTTCCGCCTGCATGCAGCTGCGTCATGATCACTTCGGCAGCCGACACGCCTTCGCCCTTGTGAATATCGACCGGGATGCCACGGCCATCGTCGCGCACGGTGCAGGAGCCGTCCGGATTGAGCGTGACCGTGACGTCTTTCGCATGCCCCGCGAGCGCTTCGTCGATGGCATTATCGACGACTTCGTAGACCATGTGGTGAAGGCCGGAGCCGTCGTCCGTGTCGCCGATATACATGCCCGGCCGCTTGCGAACGGCGTCGAGGCCCTTCAGGACCTTGATCGATTCCGCGTCGTATTCGGTGGAGGGAGCAGGTATATTCTGTCGGGCAGGCTCTGCCATCGGGCGCCTTCGAATCAGTTTGAAAAATCGGCGTGAAATCGAGCTTGGTTTGACATGAAAAGTCAGGGCCGTACAGCCCTATTTCCAGCTCGTTAAGTAATTGTTTTGAAACAAGTTTCAAGCCCCATCCGGGGCCAAAATGAGGCGTCTGGAAAGGGCTATTTTTTGCCCTTTTGCAGGCTCTGACCGAGACGATATTTTTCGTCCGGCTGATACTCGGGAACAGGCTTTGCAAACGTGCCCAGAGCGGTCGCCCAGACCTCGACGCGGGTCACGTCCTTGCGCAATCCGTCGATGGCGTCCTGCAATCGCTCGTTGATTTCCTCTGCGGCCGGCTTTGTCTTGTCGTCGTTGTTCTGGGCCATGTCGCACTTCCAGTCTGCGTCTGTTTGCAATCCTCAGTCGCAGAGACAAACCGCGAGCGGCTTCCCTGTTCCACGCACAAAAAATGCGTGACCCGGGAACCCAGGTGCCGGTCAGGCGCGGGCGCGGACGTGACCCGGCGTCACCTCGAGCACCTGAGCGCGGGAGGCGATCTCCGTGAAGGCCAGCGGGTCGGCCCCGGTCAGAAAGACCTGCGCGCCAAGGTCGGACAAGGCATCGTAAAGCGCGCTCCGCCGCGATGGATCGAGATGCGCCGCCACTTCGTCGAGCAGCAGCAGCGGCGTGTGTCCGGTCATGTCGGCCAGCAGTGCCGAATGAGCCAGCACGAGTCGGATCAGGATTGCCTTCTGCTCGCCGGTGGAGGCGTCGGCCGCAGGAATTCCCTTGGGACCATAGGTCACTTGCAGGTCGGTGAGATGCGGTCCGTCGAGCGTGCGCCCGGCGGCGGCGTCGCGCGCGCGATTTTCCTTCAGGGCCTCCCGATAGCGCCCCTCGATATCGGAAGCCGGCGCCGACAATGACGCTTGCTCGATCCAGCCCTGCAAGGCGATCTCCGCGAAGGGGAAGGCGGTGGCAGCGCCGCGCCCGGCCGCGAGTGCCGTTTGCAGCCGCGCTACCGTCTCGGCGCGCAAGGCTGCGACCGCGATCGCGAGCTCGGCGGTCTCGTGCTCGACCGCATCCAGCCAGTGTGGATCGGGACGGGCATCCTCCAGAAGCCGATTGCGCGAACGTAACGACCGCTCCAGCGCCGATACGCGGCTGGAATGCGAGGCGTCGACTGCGAGCACCAGCCGATCGAGGAAACGCCTGCGTTCCGAAGCCGGTCCGCTGAACAGCCCGTCCATCGCAGGCGTCAGCCAGACGATGCGCAGGTGATCGGCGAAATCGGCCGCCGAATTCGCAGGCTCACGGTCGATACGGTAGAGCCGGGTGGTCGCGGCCTCGCCCTCATGCGGCGCCGTGATCCCGGTGCCGAGCGTCGCCAGGCCGAGCGCACCCTCGACCTCTGCAGATACCGCCCAGGAGCCGTCGCTTTCGCTGAACGCAACTTCGTCGAGTGTCGCCCGGCGCAGCCCCCGTCCCGGCGCCAAAAACGAGACGGCTTCCAGCAGATTGGTCTTGCCGGCGCCATTCGGCCCCGTCAGCACAACCGGACCATCGCGAAGCGCGATCTGCGCTGCGCGATAGCCGCGGAAATTGGTCAGCGTCAGGCGCTGGATGCGGGTGGCGGGCATTTGCGGGATATCAGCATCCGCTCGTCCCCGCGAAAGCAGGGATCCAGATTCTTTCGTACTGGATTCCCGCTTTCGCGGGAATGAGCGGAGGCAAAATGCGCGACAGGGTGGACTACACCCGCATCGGCATCAGCACATAGAGAGCGTTCTTGCCGTCCTTGTCCTCGATCAGCGTCGGCGAAGCGGGATCGGCGAGCTTCAGTACCGCGGTCTCGCCCTCGAGCTGCGACACGATGTCGAGCAGATAACGTGAGTTGAAGCCGATATCGATCGGGTCGGCCTCATATTCGGCCTCCAGTTCCTCGGTGGCGCTGCCGGAATCCGGATTATTGACCGATAGCGTCAGCTTCCCGCCGGCAAGCGCGAGCTTGACCGCTCGCCCGCGTTCACTCGACACCGTCGAAACGCGGTCGACGGCGTGCTCGAATTCGCTCTTGTCGACATGCAGGAGCTTGTCGTTGCCCTTCGGGATGACGCGCGGATAATCCGGGAAGGTGCCGTCGATCAGCTTCGAGGTCAGCACCACGTCGGCGATGGTGAAGCGGATTTTGGACCCGGAGAGCTCGATCGCGATTTCCTGATCGCTGCCGTCGATCAGGCGCTGGATCTCGCCCACCGTCTTGTTAGGGATGATGACGCCCGGCATGTCCTTGGCGCCGGCGGGCAGCGGGATTTCGACCTGCGCGAGCCTGTGTCCGTCGGTCGCGACTGCACGCAGCATGTCGCTCTTTCCGCTGGTGGCGTTGTGCAGATAGATGCCGTTCAGATAATAGCGCGTCTCTTCGGTCGAGGCGGCGAAATGAGTCTTGTCGATCATTCGCTTCAGGTCGGAAGAGGGCAGCTTGAAGCTGTGCGTCATGTCGCCGGCGTTGAGATCGGGAAAGTCGCTTTCCGGCAATGTCTGCAAGGTGAAGCGCGAACGCCCGGCGCGGATCGTGAGCATGCCGCGATCCCCCGAGGCTTCAAGCACGATCTGCGAGCCTTCCGCCAGTTTGCGCACGATGTCGTAGATCATATGAGCCGGGACCGTGGTCGATCCGCTCGGCGACACCTCGGCGGCTATGGTCTCGTTCACTTCAAGATCGAGATCGGTCGCCTTCAGCGACAGCTTGCCGCGTTCGGCGCGCAGCAGCACGTTGGCGAGAATCGGTATCGTGTTCCGACGTTCGACCACCCGGTGCACATGACCGAGCGATTTGAGCAATTGCGCGCGCTCGACGGTGACTTTCATTTTTGAAAACCCTGGAGCGCAGATGGCGCCGCTGTGACGATTACCGGCCGCCGGCAGGGCGCCGGACGGCCGGGGGAAGCGAAATTGCCGTGCCGGAGCGGTTTCGGCAAGCGGATTTCTGGCTCCGGTTCAGGTTTCGCCCGTCCCATTGCACGCAACGCCGGTACCCGCCATGCCCCACTACTCCTGCAGCATCCGTTTCAGGCTTTCGACCTCGTCGGCAAGCGAATTGTCGTTGCCAATCAGGTTCTCGATCTTCCGCACGGCGTGCAGAACGGTGGTGTGGTCGCGCCCGCCGAATCTGCGGCCGATTTCCGGCAGTGAGCGCAGCGTCAGTGTTTTGGCGAGATACATCGCTACCTGGCGCGGGCGGACCACATTCGCGGTCCGGCGCGACGACAGGAGGTCAGAGCGGCTGACATTGTATTGCCGAGCTACCACCCGTTGAATGTCTTCGATCTTGACCCGCTTCGGCTCCTGGGGCCGGATCAGGTCCTTTACCTCGCGTTCGGCAACTTCCATCGTTACCGGCTGCGCCGTGAGCTTGCTCAGAGCCAGCAGGCGGTTGAGCGCGCCTTCCAGGTCGCGGCCGTTATGGGTGATCGACTTGGAGATATAGGACACGACGGTTTCCGGTACCTCGAATCCCGGATGATGCGCGCGCGCGGCATTGATGCGGTTCTTCAGGATTTCAAACCGCAATTCTTCGCCGAGCGGGCCCATCTCGACCACGAGACCGCCAGCAAGCCGCGAACGCACGCGGTCGTCGAGCGTTTCAAGATCGGTGGGTGGCCGATCGGCGGCGATCACCACCTGACGGCCCGCGTCGATCAGCGCATTCAGCGTGTGGCAGAATTCCGCCTGCATATTCTTGCCGGTCAAGAATTGCAGGTCGTCGATGACCAGCACGTCGATGCCGCGCAAAGCCTCTTTGTAGGCGATTGCGTTCTGATTTCTGAGCGCCGAGACGAAGCCGTACATGAAGCGCTCGGCGGTGAGATAGAGCACCTTGCGGTCGCCACTGGCGTTACCGGCCCAGGTTATCGCCTGCAGTAGGTGCGTTTTGCCGAGCCCCACACCGGCATGGATATAGAGCGGATTGAACATCACGAGATCGCCACGCCGCGCACTTGCAACCTGCTTGGCGGCGGCATGCGTCAGCGTGTTGGAGCGGCCGAGCACGAAGGTGTCGAAGGTCAGACGCGAGTCGAGCGGTGAGCCGCCCGATGCTTCATGCGCGACCGATACCGGCATGGTCACTGAAGTCGCGGCGCGGGGCTCCACGCCATTGGTCTTCTCGACGCGATATTCGCTCGGCGACTCCGGACGCGCCTTCGCTGCAGGCAGCTTGATCGCTGCCGAACGGACCGTGAGTTCGATGCGCTGCACGCCGTGTTCTTCCGCCTGCCAGCAACGCAGTACGCGGTCGCCGTAATGCGATTGGATCCACGCTTTCAGGAATCGTGTCGGGACCGACAATCTTGCCGTGTCCTTCTCAAGCGATTCCAGGTCCATTCGCGCGAACCAGCTTGAGAAAATATCTTCGCCAACTTCAGCTTTGAGCCGGCCCTTAACACGGGACCAACGCTCTTGCTCTATATTCGTCATTTCGGTCGCCTCTTCCCGAATGTCGAAAAACCAAGGTGAATGCCGGGGCACTTAGCCGCCCCGAACCGATTGCCGGCCCGTCCGCTTGGATTGCAGGGAGATGATCCTCTGCTGGATTGCGATCAGGCTCCGCCTGAAAGCCGTCCGAATATCCGAACGGGCGCAATCGCTATCGACTTATCGGGGGAGATGCCGCGCCGAGTGTCCCGGTCACGATCATCGCGCGCTGCAGTCGTTCCGCCACGCCCGGCTTCAGCCGAGCGATCTTCTTTCCGCAGCGTAGAGTTTGATGAATGTCTCGTAGCGTCTTCCGTAGCGGCTCGCCGCCATGAACGAATTGCATTAGACCCGTCGTCATAACTCCCCCTTCCATCCGCGCGCCTCACGCGGTGGACCGTTTATTTCTAGAGGTTGAAGTTCGGGAGCGTTCCTAGCGATGCCAATACAAATACGCAGCGTCGCAAAGTTCAGCAGTTGTGAAACCTAAAGCTCAGTCCGCCGTCGCCCGCGCATACATGAAGATGAGAAATTCAGACACACTTCACCCGTTCTCATCTTTCATGAGTTTCAAAACAGACCATTTACTGAAGGTCGCCGCAGCACTTCGCGGCGGTGTTTTGAAGATACACGCGCACTCCCAAACTGCAACGAGTTTGTCTTCCGCGCGCGTTCGAAGGGTTCAGTTGTGGCCGAAAAGACAGCCTGTTTTGCATGTCCGTCATCACAACGTCTTAAATCAGCGTGCGCTTTTTTTGAGTGTTGCGCGGTTTCTTCGCCTCCGCGGTTTTTCTGTCGCGGCCGCAGCGCACGCTCGTTTTTTTGGCGCTGCCGGATGGAATCGAAAGTCCCCGCCGCGCTTTGCTGCTAACGCGTTATTTTTCCGGCGTTTTTCATGTCCGAAATTCAAGCTAGCGCAGGCTGGCGGTCAACTTCGGGGTAGCGAAGAGTGTCTCGGAAGACGTCTCGAGATACCGTGCCGGCCCCTCAAAAACAAAAAACCCGGCCGAGGCCGGGTTCTGGAAACGTCTGGAGAGGGGAGGTCGGATCACTTCGCGAGACTGGCGATCCGGTGGGTGAGGCGCGATACCTTGCGGCTCGCGGTCTTCTTGTGAACGATGCCCTTCTGACTGGCGCGCATCATCTGCGGCTGGGCGGCCTGCAAGGCGGCAAGCGCGGCGGCGCGATCACCGGACGCGATAGCTTCCTCGACCTTGCGGACATGACCACGCATCAGCGAGCGGCGATGCTGGTTGATCTTGGTGCGGCGCGCGATCACGCGCGTTTTCTTCTTGGCCGATTTTGTATTGGCCATGGAGCCCTCTGTGCCAAAGGTCCGAGCCGAAACGATCAGGCCGGACGATGTTCATGAAATGAGAGAGGCGGCGGAAGCCCGCCGCCTCAATTGGCCGGGGTTATAGTGGCGGGAACCGGGTCCGTCAACGAATGAAAACGCCCGGTCAGGCAACCTTTCTGGCCCGCACCGCGTCATATCCGGCAAGGATTGCGGCCTTGTCGGCGGCGGAGGGGGGCACCAGAGGTGGTTTCATGGCCGCCAGCGCCGGATCACCATGGATATGGGCCAGCAGCGCCTTGATGCCGGAGACCAGAGGCTTGCCATCGAATAGCGAGCGGATCGCAACGGCCTTTTCGTGGGCGGAGATGTCGCCCGAGCTCCAGGCGCGGGCGCAGAGGTCGGCATTGCAATTCGCGGTCGCCGAGATGCAGCCGGCAAACGCCCCGCCGCGCGCCTCGATCAACGCCGCCTCGGTCGAGGGGAAGACGTCGAAGTCAGCTGCAATTTTTGCCGCTTCGCGCGCATAGCCCATGTCGCCGGAGGAATCCTTCAGGCCGACGATGCGAGAGCCATGCGCGTCGAGCAGCCGCTTAATCAACGCGATATGCCACGGCAGCCCCGATTGAGCCGGGAAGTGATAGAGATAGAGCGGCACAGGCTTGTCGGCCGTCGCCTTGACGATGGCATCGATATAGGCGGCAAGTCCGTCGTCGGGCACGCCCTTGTAGTAGAAGGGCGGCAGCACCAGCGCGCCGGCAAAACCAAGTTCGGCTGCGTGACGGGTGATCGCGATCGCGTCCGACAGTGCCGCGGCGCCGGTCCCCACCATCAGCCGCTGCATGGGCAGACCCTGTTCGCGATAGGCACTCATCAGGCCCATGCGTTCCTCGCGTGAGAACGAGGTCGCTTCACCGGTGGTGCCGAGCACGTTCAGACCGTCGCAGCCATTGTCGAGCAGATAGCGCGCGAGCTTGAGCGAGCGCGAATGATCGGGCGCACCTTTGCCGTCGATGATGGTAGCGACTGCGGCGATAACGCCGCGCAAGCTTCGGTCGGTCACGGATGGTCTCCCTTGGTGAGCCTCAGCCGCCTACATTGAAGCCTGCAAGCGCCGCCATGTTCACGAGAGTGGCGTCCTTGGCGCCGAGCGGCACGATCTGCACCGGCCGGTCGAGTCCGACCAGGATCGGACCGATCACGGTCGAGCCGCCGAGTTCCTGCAGAAGCTTGGTCGAGATCGAGGCGGAGTGAAAGGCAGGCATCACCAGCACATTGGCGGGCCCGGTGAGCCGGCAGAATGGATAAGCGGCCTGCATTTCCGGATTGAGCGCGACGTCGGCCGCCATCTCGCCGTCATACTCGAAATCGACGTGCCGTTGATCGAGCAGGCGCACGGCCTCCTGCACATGCGCCGCGCGTTCGCCGGGCGGATGGCCGAAGGTGGAATAGGCGAGCAATGCGAGCCGCGGCTCATAGCCGAGCCGTCGCGCCACCCCTGCGACTTCGACTGCGATTTCGGCAAGGTCTTGCGCGTTCGGCATCTCGGTAACGGCAGTGTCGGCGACGATCACGGTGCGGCCGCGCGGCGCGAGCACGATCGAGACGCCGATCACGCGATGGCCGGGCTTCGGATCGATGCACCGGCGCACGTCCTCGAGTGCGACCGAGAAATTGCGGGTAACGCCTGTCACCATCGCATCCGCGTCGCCCAGCGCCACCATGCAGGCCGCGAAATGATTGCGGTCCTGGTTCACGAGCCGCACGCAGTCGCGGAACAGATAACCCTTCCGCTGCAGGCGCTCATACAGATAGCTCGCATATTCGGTGTTGCGCTGCGACAGCCGCGCATTGACGATCTGGATGTTTTCGCCGAGCTCGACGCCGAGATTAGCCGCACTCTCGTGCACGCGATCTTCGCGTCCGACCAGAAGCGCGGTGCCGAGCCCCTGGTTGACGAAGCTCGCGGCGCCTCGGATCACCTGATCCTCTTCACCTTCCGCGAACACGACGCGCTTGGGTGAGCGCCGCAGCCGCTCGAACACCCGCTGCAGCACGCCCGCGACCGGATCGCGCCGGGTGCGCAATTGCTGGCAATAGGCGTCCATGTCGACGATCGGCTTTCGCGCGACGCCGGTTTCCATCGCGGCTTTCGCGACCGCCGGCGGCACGAACGAGATCAGGCGCGGATCGAACGGCACCGGGATGATATATTCGGGACCGAATTTCGGGCGGGCGCCATAGGCCGCGGCCACCTCGTCGGGCACGTCCTCGCGCGCCAGTTCCGCAAGCGCATGTGCGGCGGCAATCTTCATTTCCATGTTGATGGTGGTGGCGCGCACATCGAGCGCGCCACGGAATATATAGGGAAAGCCCAGCACGTTGTTGATCTGGTTCGGATAATCGGAGCGGCCGGTCGCCATGATGGCGTCGTCGCGCACCTCCGCGACTTCCTCAGCCGTGATTTCCGGATCCGGATTGGCCATCGCGAAGATGATCGGCTTCTCGGCCATCGACTTGACCATGTCCTTGGTCACCGCACCCTTCGCCGAGAGCCCGAAAAACACATCGGCACCGACCAGAGCTTCCGCCAGCGTGCGCGCAGGAGTTTTCACCGCGTGCGCCGACTTCCACTGGTTCATGCCTTCGGTGCGGCCTTGATAGATCACGCCTTTGGTGTCGCAGAGGATCAGGTTCTCCTTCGGGAAGCCGATAGCTTCGAGCAATTCGAGACAGGCGATGCCGGCCGCACCCGCGCCATTGCAGACGAGCTTGGTGGTCTTGATATCGCGTCCGGTCAGGTGCAGCGCGTTGATCAGTCCGGCGGCCGAAATGATTGCGGTGCCGTGCTGATCGTCATGAAAGACCGGGATGTCGAGCAATTCGCGCAGGCGCTGCTCGATGATGAAACATTCCGGAGCCTTGATGTCTTCGAGGTTGATGCCGCCCCAGCTTTGGCCGAGAAATTTCACGCAATTGATGAATTCGTCCGGGTCTTCGGTCGAGACTTCCAGATCGATGGAATCGACATCGGCGAACCGCTTGAACAGCACCGCCTTGCCTTCCATCACCGGCTTTGCCGCGAGCGCACCGCGATTTCCGAGGCCAAGGATGGCGGTGCCGTTGGTGATGACCGCAACGAAATTGCCCTTGGTGGTGTAGTCGAAGGCGCGGCTCTCATCCTCGGCGATCGCCAGAACCGGCACCGCCACCCCCGGCGAATAGGCGAGCGAGAGATCGCGCTGGGTCGCCATCGGCTTGGTGGCGATGACCTCGAGTTTCCCGGGCCGGCCTTCCGAATGGAACAGCAGTGCTTCCTGATCAGTGAAATGAGGCCGCTTGGCGCGGTCCGACGGCTTACCGGGCATTGCTAATCCTTGGACGCTGAACGCTTTTTGGGCGGGATCCCGCCTCGGGCGACCCTAGCGGAACAATTGCACTCTGCTCAAGAGATGAAGGGGATTGCGAGAAATAGGCGTCCAATTCTGTTGAACCTGCCTGCTGGGAAAGGTATCGACTTGCAATCCTCGTATCTGCTGAACGTCTCGACCCTCTGGGACCTTTGACCCGTCATGATCCGTTCGCTGCTTCGATTCATAGGCGTTATTTTTCTCGCCGCTGCTTTCATTCTGTCTGGTCTATGACGGCGCGAAGTCGATCGCCGACAGCCGCATGTATATTTACAAGCTCGGCCAGCTCTGGACCGATGTGCACACGTCAAGCATGCAGGCGGCTCAGGCCAAAATACAGGCAAGTCTGCCGACACAGGTCTGGGATCCCGTGATCACGACCCTTCTGAATCAGCCGGCATGGCTGGTTTTCGGCATAATCGGGATCTTGTTCATCCTGATCGGACGCAGGCGCAAACCGCTGATCGGCTACGCGCGTTAAAAAGCCGGGTTCAGCGGCTCGGATTGCCGATCGCGGCTAGGCCAGCGCGCGCAACCTGCGCGTCCTGCGGTGAAAACACGCCGGCAACCCCGATGGCGCCGATGATCTTGCCATCGACGATAATCGGAAAGCCGCCTTCGAACGGCGCGATATCCTGCAGTGCGAGCAGACGTGTACCGGCACCACCGGCGGCGACTGCGTCTTCCAGCATCTTGGTCGGAAGCCTGAAGCCGAGCGCGGTCTTGGCTTTGGTTTCCGACACGCGGATCGAGACCAGTTGCGTATTGTCGAGCTTCTGCAGCATCACGAGGTGCCCGCCGCTGTCGATCACCGCAATCGCAACTGCCCAGTTGTTGCGTACGGCTTCGGCTTCGGCCGCAGCGACCATCTTCTTAGCCAGTTCGAGGCTGATCGGCTCGCCATAGGGAGGCGGGGGCGTCTGCTGGGCGGCAAGCGGGCTCGCGATCAAAAACGCCGCGAACGCGAACATGTACGACTTGAAGTTCATGGCCTCTCCTGGTCGTGCCCGGCGCCGCCGCCGGGTGAATTCTGGGTCAAGCATAGGGTCTGCGGACTGGTAGGGGAAGATGACGCCAATGACGCGGGCCACGGGCGTTCCGCTGGCCCAGACGTGATCGGCCGGGCGGATGCGCGAAAGCCTCCGAAAGCATATATTGGGGTCAAGAAATCCGAGAAGAATTGGGAGATCCTTCCATGTTCATGTTCAAGAAATCCCCGACAATTCCTTCCAAGGCCGACGCGCTGCCGGGCCGCCCGGCCCCGCTCCCGACCGCCAAAACCCATTTCGTCAACGGAAACCCGATCAAGGGCCCGTACCCCGCAGGAGCCCAGAAGGCTCTGTTCGGAATGGGCTGCTTCTGGGGCGCGGAGCGGAAATTCTGGGAACTGGGTGAGGGCGTTTTCGTGACCGCGGTAGGCTATGCCGGTGGCCACACCCCGAACCCGACCTATGAGGAAGTCTGCTCAGGGCGCACAGGGCACAACGAGGTGGTGCTGGTGGTATTCGATCCGAACAAGGTTTCGTACGAGAAGTTGCTGCGCACCTTCTGGGAAAACCACAATCCGACCCAGGGAATGCGACAGGGCAATGACGTCGGCACGCAATACCGTTCCGGCATCTACGTGTTCGATGCCGCGCAGCGCAAGGCTGCCGAGGAGTCAAAGGCGATGTACGAGAAGGCACTCGCGGACAAGCGCCACGGCGCCATCACCACCGAGATCGTCGATGCGCCGGAATTCTATTTTGCCGAGGACTATCACCAGCAATATCTGGCGAAGAATCCGGCCGGCTATTGCGGGCTCGGCGGCACCGGCGTGAGCTGCCCAATCGGAATCGGCGTTGCAGCGCATTCGTAAAGCAAGCAAGCTTCTTCCATAAGCAAACTTCATGATGTGGGCGGCGGGTTGTTCCCGCCGCCTTTTTCGTCGCAGCCAACATCGGTTGCGGGTTATTCGCGGATGGTGTCATCTGTCTTTTGAGGGGCGACATGCGAAAGACCGAGTATCTTCTCGAAGCCACGCTGTTCCAGAGCCGCTGGCTGCTGGCGCCGTTCTATGTCGGGCTTGTCATAGGCCTGTTCGGGCTGCTCATCCATTTCATCCGGCAGCTTGTCGAATTCATGCTGCATCTTCCGAGTTCGACCGAGTCGGATGTGATACTCGGCGTGCTGGCTCTGATTGACGTCGTGCTGGTCGGCAATCTCGTGCTGATCGTGATCTTCTCCGGCTACGAGAATTTCGTTTCGCGCTTCGACGTGGAATCGCATGACCGCCCGGAATGGATGACCAAGGTCGATTTCGGCGGCTTGAAGATGAAGCTGCTGTCTTCGATCGTCGCGATTTCCGCGATCCAGGTCCTCAAGGCGTTCATGAATGTCGGAAGCTATGACGACAAGAAGCTGTGGTGGATGGCGGGCATCCATCTGGTCTTCCTGTGCTCGATGCTGGTCGCGGCGATTTCCGATCGAATCGCGGAGAAGTCAAAGCCGCTTGAGGAGTTGCCGGCCTCCAAGCGCAAGCTCGTCGCAAAGGACGCCGAGAAACTCGTGAAGGACGCCCGCAAGTAGGCCGCGCCAGTCGCCGTCGGTGAGACTTTGTTAACCATCCAAGGCGTTAATCGGGCTGGATATTTCTCGCTCGGATTCGCCGATGCGGCCCATGGCCTGCCTCAGCCGCCTGATTTCGTTGTTGCTGGTCGCGTCGGCTTTGTCGGCGTGCGTGCAGCGTCAGGCGTATGTTGGAGCGCCCGACGCAGGCACCGTGGTGCAGGCACCACCGGTCGTTACCGTGCAGGCGCCGGTGATCGCGGTGGCAGCCGGCGGTCCCTATGCACCGGCACCCGGCGTCACCGGTTTTGACACGCCCTACCAACTCGATGCCGGCGACCGGCTGCGCATCCAGGTGTTCGGTCAGGAGGGGCTGACCAATTCCTACATCGTCGATGCCGCCGGCAATGTTTCGATTACGCTGATCGGCAGCGTGCCGGCGCGTGGACTTACTACGGTGGATCTCGCGCGCCGGATCGCCGACCGTCTGCGCAACGGCTATATCCGCAATCCGCATGTGTCGGTCGAGGTCGAGGCCTATCGGCCTTTCTTCATTCTGGGCGAGGTGAATGCGCCCGGCCAATATCCCTACGTCCCGAACATGACGGTCGAGGCCGCGGTCGCGATCGCAGGCGGCTTTGCGCCACGCGCCAGCAAGTCCGACATATTGATCGGGCGCAGCTACAATGGCGAAACCATGCGCGGTGCGGTGCCGCCGGATTTTCCGTTGCGGCCGGGCGACACCATCACCGTGCGGGAGCGCTGGTTCTGAGCACCAGCCTCTGTCGTTTCAGACAGATCAGGGCTGCTTCTCGAGCGTGAAGCAGGCGGCGACTTTGCTCATCAGATGGATGTGATGATAACAGACGTCCATGGTCTTGGCGTCTCGCATTGTGAAGTCGGCGAAGCCGTCATTGTCGATAATGATGCCGCTTCGGAATTCCGGCGGCCGTAGCGTGCCGATGATGGTCTCGGTGATTTTGCCAGTTAGTTCGCCGCTGAAGCGCGTGCCCTTCTGATCCTTCACGATGTACGTGTATTCCATCGCATCGCCAAAATTAGGGCCGGGGCCCGTGGCGTCCCGATAGGGTGTCGGGCCTACATAGACGGCCTCCGCCTTGCCCTTCCAGGTCCCTACGAGGTTGGGCGGCGTTTGAGCGGAAGCGAACGGGGCCGCGAACATAAGAGCGGCCCCGCAAACGACGTGTTGCAGGCAATGCAAGCCGAATATCGATTTCATGGTGTTCCATCCCTGAGCAAAAACAGAGGAAGATGCGCAGCAAGGAATTACCCAGCCTGCGGCGCTTCCGCAATCTGAACTGCCGCCCATCTTCGGGAGAGTTTTGAACAATGTGCGCTGTCAGGAATGCAGCGCGTGATCCCGCGTGGTGCGTCGTCACGGCCGCTTGTACCGGCCATGACGACGGAATTGCCTGCAATCCCGGCTATTTCATATTCTTGGAGAGAAAGTCGAGCGTACGCTGCCATGCGAGCTTGGCTGACGCGTCGTCGAAGCTTGCGCGCTCGTCGCAATAGAAGCCGTGGCCGGCGGGATAGGTGTAGATTTCGCAGTCCTTCCGCTTTTCTTTGATGATCTCGACATCCGACATCGGAATACTGGCATCGGTTTCGCCGAAATGCAGTTGCACCGGACATTTCGGCGTCTCATCGGCAAATTTCACGATCGCGCCGCCATAGAAGCCGACCGCGGCGGACAGGCCGGACAACCGAGTCGCGGACAGAAATGCCGCGCTGCCGCCGAGGCAGAACCCGATCACGCCGAGCGGACCTGCACCTTTCACGTCGTCGAGCCCGGCCTGTATATCGAGCAATACTTTCGGCCACTCGATCTTGGGAATGTAGGTGCGGGCAAGTGCGACTTCCTCGGCCGAATAGCCTGACTCGAAATCACGCACGAAGCGATCGAACAGGGCCGGCGCGACTGCGACATAGCCCTGCGCCGCGAGGCGATCGCAGACATTGCGGATATGGCTGTTGACGCCGAAAATCTCCTGCGCGACCACCATCGCACCCTTCGGTGTTCCGTCAGGATCGGCGCGATAGGCTCCAAGCGTGTGGCTGTCGCTGGTGGTGAGCGAAAAAAGCTTGCCCAAGATCAACTCCCTGAACTTATGTGACTGCACTTTGCGGGTGCGATCTAGCACGCGGGGCGGCCAGGGAGAATGCCTCTGCGAGAAGTGTGTAGGAGTGTTTGCGCGCGGCGTGATCGTAAATCATGGTGGTGATCATCGCCTCATCAGCCTGCGTTTCTTCGATCAGCTTGCCGAGGCTCTCGCGAACCGTAGAAGGCGAGCCGACGAACAGGCGCTCCCGGTTTTTCCGCATGCGCTCGCGGTCGACCGGGGAATAATCGTAGGCCAGCGCGACCTCGGGACTTTCCAACGGCGCATAGACGCCCTGCGCGCGGCGCACGAAATTGAGATCGATGGTGGAGGCGAGCCGGTCCGCGGCCGCGTCGGTCTCGGCCAACACCGCGGCGACCGCAAGGATCGCATGCGGCTTTTGCAGGAATTGCGAGGGGCGGAACTTCTCGCGATAGGTCCGCATCGCAACCTTCGGATCGAAACCGGAAAAATGATGCGCGAACGAGAAGCCCGCGCCGATCTGCGCGGCGAGCTGCGCGGAATAGTCGCTCGAACCAAGCAGGAAAATCGGCGGCAGCGCGACATCGTTCGGCATCGCATGCACGTTGCGGAACGGATGATCCGCTGGATAGCCGTCATTCTCGAACAGCAGCAATTCCTGGAAGCGGTCGAGAAAATCGTCGTCATCGGCGATGTCCTGCCGGCGCCGCAATGCGACCGACGTGACGTGGTCGGTGCCGGGCGCGCGCCCGATGCCGAGATCGATGCGTCCGGGAAAGAGCGCCTCCAGCACCTTGAAGCGCTCGGCCACCATCAGCGGCGCGTGGTTCGGCAGCATCACGCCACCGGAGCCGATGCGCATATTCTTAGTAATCGCGGCGATCTGGCCGATCATGATGTCGGGCGCGGAGCTTGCGATATTCGCGAGATTGTGGTGCTCGGCGAGCCAGTAGCGCGTGTAGCCGAGTTCGTCGGCGTGGCGCGCAAGGTCCAGCGAATTGCGAAGCGATTGCGCGGCCGAACCGCCGGCGGGCACCGGTGATAGATCGAGAATGGACAGGGGCGTCATTCAGGCCAGGCTTTGCGGCTGCAGAGAGGTTTTTCCGATGTAAGACGCAAACCGGCAAAAGCCAGCTATTTCACCGGGTCTGGAATCCCTGATTCTGGAAACCCTGGTTCTGGTTCTGGAAACCGGCGAACGGGAATCCGAACGGGTTGGACGCCGACGTGGCGACCGGCCGCAGCCTTGGCCGAGGGGCGGGCTTGACGACCTTCTTGGCGGCTCGCTTCTTGGCCTTGCGGGCCTTTTTCTTCGCCGGGATCGCTTGCGGGGTCTCGACTTCCGTTTCGGTCCCGACTTGGAGGCCCGCGTCGGCGTCAGGCTCGGCGGCTTCCGGAAGTGCGGCAACATTCGCTGCTGCTGACCCGGTTTGCGGTTCGGACTGACGCTTCGAATCTTCGCTGTTCGGGTTTAGCGCCGGGGCCTGGACGATTGAGGCGGTCGGCAGATTGTCTTCCGGTTTGGCGCGCGGTGCCATCGCCAAAGGCGGCGGCGCTACAGTCCCGATCACCGGTGGTTCGATTTTCGGCGACACGACCTTGGGTATTTCGACCTGCGGCAATTCGAGTTTTGGGACATCGACCCTCGGCACCTCAACCTTCGCAGGCTCGATCTTCGCAGGCTCGACCTTCGGAGGTGCGATCTTTGGAGTCTCGATCTTCGCGGTCACGACTTTCGGGGCGTCGATGACAGGCGGCTCGGCGCGGTTATTCTGGATCGCCTGCGGCGGTGCGACTGCGACCTTCGGCCTCACATTCGTCGGCTCGTCGCCGACCTCGCGAACCGGATTGCGTTGCACTTTCGCGGTGACGGCGAAATCGAGATTGAGCGAGTCCGAAGGCGGCTGCACCGGCTCCGGCCAGTTCAACGCGATGCGGTTGAGCGGATGGTCCTCGATCGCTGCAAGCGAATCGGTCCGGGGCTTTCGCTCGCTCATGAGCCGCGACGACGTATAGAAGCCCACACTCGCTGCGAACAGGAAGGTCGAGATTACGGCGATAGTTACGACCCGAAGATCGGGGAGCATTGCGCGAGTCCTGCCGCAGAATCTTTCAGATGCCCGACCGGGCCAGGTACACGTCACAAAAGGGAGCAAGAGAGCCGGCATTCCGGCGCCTGAAGCGCCGTATCAGCGATTGCTGCGCGTCGCAGACAAAGCATCGCCGATCAGCACGCGAATCTTTCTGATTCGCGCTAGTCCGTCATGCGGAGATTTACCTCTACGCAGACCTCCGACGCAAAAGGCCGCCGGAGTTGTCCGGCGGCCACGACTTGCAAAGAGTTGAGCGTTATCGCGCGGCGGATGCGGACGGCGGCGGGCCTTTGCCATCGCCCAGCACCACGACCCTGGTGCCGACCTTCACGCGCGAATAGAGATCCTCGACGTCCTCATTGACCAATCGGATGCAGCCTGACGACACGAAGGTTCCGATCGTCGACGGCTGATTGGTGCCGTGCACGCGATAAACCGTTTTGCCGAGATAGAGCGCGCGTGCGCCGAGCGGATTGCTTTCACCGCCCGCCATGAAGCGCGGCAAATAGGGCTGGCGCTCGATCATCTCCGACGGCGGATGCCAGTCCGGCCATTCCGCCATGCGGGTGATCTTCTCGGTGCCGGCCCAGGTGAAGCCGTCCCGGCCAACCCCGATGCCGTAGCGGATCGCAGTGCCGTCGCCATTCACGAAATAGAGGAACGTGCTCGGCGTATCGATGACGATGGTGCCGGCCGGCTGCTTGGTCTGATAGGGGACGACCTGACGCTTGAACTGCGGGGCAAGCTGTTTGCGCTTTCCGACTTCCGGCTGGTCTTCCGGCGGCAGCCCGGCGATGGCGCCAGGGCCGACAGCTCCCGTCGTGAGATTGGTGGGCGCGCCTATCGCTTGCGGCGGCCGAAGAACGTCGGCGGGCGGATTCACCGCATAGGGACCGGGCGGCGGGCCATATCCGGGAGGTGCGCCGTAGCCAGGCGGCGGTCCATAGCCCGGAGGCGGCGGCGGGGCATAAGCGCCCGGTACGTAAGGTTCGCCATATGGCGGCATCGCGCCATAGGCCGGACGGCCATAGCGGTCCGGCGGCGGCAACGGTTCCGCCGGCGGCATGGCCTGGCGTTCGCGCGGATCATAACCCCGCGCCTCGTTCGGATAGGGGGCGCCGGGATAAGCCGCTCCGCCGCGGTCGGACAGCGGTGGCAAGGCCTGGCTTTCGACCGGTCGATCGAACGGTGAGCGAAATCCTGGGCGGCGCTGCGCCGTGGGTTGGTCGTCGTCGTCCGGCGCGATCGTCATCACGCCGTCGCGCTCGATGCCGCGATAGCCGCCGGGCGGATAGGCATACTGAGCATGGGAAGAGGCCAGGCCGATGCCAAGCCCGGCACCCGCCAGCGAAGAGAGCAAAACCAAACGCCGCATGTGCTTATTCATCCCCCTCGGCCAAATCTAAGCCGACAACTTCATAAGAGATAGTTTAGGCAGCATGAAGGCGGGGTAAAAGTCTGAGTTTCCTACAAAAAAGTGATTTGTTCGCAGGGTCGTCAGACCGTCGAAAACCCCCGCGCGCGCACATAAGCTCCAAAATCAGCCCGTTGCGGCACGGCATATTGCCGGGCCTTGTCCTCCGACCAGCCATAATGCGGAGCGACCCCAAAACGCCCGGGATCGCGCTGCTCCCGGTACGGGGCCACAGCTTCGCGCCTTTGGTCATATTCGTCGAGCTTCTCGGCCCAGCCGGTCTCGTCATAGCGGCCTTGATGCAAAGTCATGGCGAGCGGCAGCCTTGGCGAGAGCCTTGCCTGATCCGACGGCCAGCCGACGCAAAGACCGGCGAGCGGGATCACGCGTTCCGGAAGCGCGAGCAGCTCGCCAATTCGGGCCGCATGGTCCCGGATGACGCTGATCGGGCAGGTGCCGAGTTCCAGGGCTTCCGCCGCCGCGATGCAGGTCGATAGCGCCATGGCGGAATCGGTAACGGCATTGAACAGCAAATCGAAATGGTCGTTGGCGAAGCTCTTGCCCCGCAGCCGCGATAGCGCCGGCAGCCTCCGTCCATTGGCGAGGAAGACCAGAAAGCAGGGAGCCTTGCCGATCCACGGCATGTCCGGGATCAGGTCCGCGATCGCCTTGCGAAGTCTCCGGGCCCTCGACAATCACGATATCGCGCTGTTGCAAGTCGCTTTTCGAAGGTGCCGAGAGCCCGCAGGCGCAAATAAGCCGCAACAGGTCCGAAATCGACCGGCTTTGCGGAATAACGCCGGATCACTCGATGTTTCACTATCGGTTCGATCCGCTCCAGCCCTTCGAGCGCCGGAGTAATCGGGATGCTTTCGCCAAAGCGCTGCTGCAGTATTGCTTCGAGGTCGTGTGCTAGATCGTGTGCGAGGCTCATTGGCGTCTCCGGTGCGGACACCCACATTAGGACCGGCCGCCGCTCTGGGCGAGCCGGTGAAAGCGCGTGAGGCATCGCGGGCGGTGTAAATGAGGAGGAGTGAGCGCGGAATGCCCTCGACCAGCGACTGGAAAGTATCCGCCGCCGTGCAGCCTCGCGCTGCAGACTATTCCTACGATCTCGATCGCGCCTTGCAATCGGTCGTGGGCCTGCGCGCCACCATGCCGGCCGATGCCTTCACCGCGCAGACGCTCGGCACCGAGCGCGCCGGACATGGCGTCATGATCCGGAGCGACGGCCTCATTCTCACCATCGGCTATCTGATCACCGAAGCCGACGAGGTCTGGCTGCATCTCGCCGATGGCCGGGCGGTGCCGGGGCATGCGCTTGCGTTCGACCAGGCGACCGGCTTCGGCCTGGTTCAGGCGCTGGCGCGAATCGATTTGCCGGCGTTGCCGCTCGGCAATTCCGGCGCGGTGACGGTGGGTGAAGCGGTGGTGGTCGCGGGAGCCGGCGGGCGCAAGCGTTCGGTCGCCGCCAAGGTCGTCGGCAAGCAGGAATTCGCAGGCTACTGGGAATATGTGGTGGACGAGGCAATCTTCACGGCGCCATCGCATCCGAACTGGGGCGGCACTGCGCTGATCGGGCCCGCCGGCGATTTGCTCGGCATCGGCTCGCTGCAACTCGAGGCGAGCGGCGGCAAGGACATCAACATGATCGTTCCGATCGATCTGTTGAAGCCGGCGATGGATGAGTTGCTTGCCTATGGACGCCGCAAGGGTCCGGCGCGGCCCTGGCTTGGCCTCTACGTCGCCGACACGGACGATAAGCTTGTCGTAATGGGCCTGGCCGACAAGGGTCCCGCGCAGCGAGCCCAGATCGCGGCTGGCGATGAGGTGATCGCGATCAACGGCGCAAGCGCCGAGAGCCTTTCCGGTTTGTTCCGAAAAATCTGGTCGATGGGTGATGCAGGCGTCGATGTGCCGCTGACCATGCTGCGCGACGGCAAGACTTTCGATGCCACCATCAAATCCGCTGACCGCCACTCATTCCTGAAGACGCCGCGCCTTCACTGACCTTCCTATTTGCCGGATGCGAGTGCCGGCGTGGTCTCGAATTGATCGGCGCGCAGCACCATGCTGCCGAGTGCGCTCGCGACCGACAGTCTGACCGGCGCAAGCAGCGGCGTGCCGGCAATCGGTACCAGCCAGACTTCGATGTCGCGTCCGTCGAGTAGGAACTTCACCAGCGGCGATGACGCGCGGTGGCCTGAAATCGGCGAGAACCTCGCTGCGCAAACCAAAGCCGGGCCGTTATAGCCTTTTTCAGGCGTAGCCTTGTCGAGGCGCCGGAATGACAGCGCGATATCGTAGCGTCTGCGGCCGTCGAAGATGTTGAGGTCGCGCTGACAAGCCGAGGGTTGCAGCGGGTCGCCTGCACTTGCCGGAATAAGAAAGGCGGAGAGCGGATCGATTACACTGTTCTTGTGGGCTTCCACGATCGGGACGCGATCGGCTTCCAGCGGCGGCTCGATCACCTTCAGTTCGCGAACCTTGCCCGCTTCGAATGTCATGTTCACGATCGACTTTTCGTCGTCGCGCGCGACAATCGACGACCAGATCGCGGATTGCGATCGTCCATCGCGCATCGTGCCCTTCAGCGAGACATGGCCTTCGCCGCTTAAAAGGACGCTCAGGATTCCGCTGGTGCGACCGCTCGCCGAGATCGTGTAATCACTTGCACCGATCTGCGTGCGCCAATTCAACTTGCCGATCGAGATGCCAGCCATCGAGAGCGTATAATTCGCATCGAACTGACCCTGCGCCTGCGCGGGTAGCGCGACGAACGAAAGCGCCGCCGCAACGCCCAGGACGAAGAGGTTTCGAGGTGACATGCTTTCGTTGAGCGATGGCATCGACCGCTTCACAATGCGGCGCGCCAGGCCGCCAATGCAAGCCGCAAGAACGCATGGCAAGGCCGCAGGGTTAACGGCGCGAGCACAGCATCTGACGCAATATCAATCAGATAAAGGCAATAATTCGATCTTGTCGACGCGTTGCGGATAGAAGGCGAGATAGCCTGCAATCTCGGCGACCGCAGGATACGGCGCCTCGTAGGTCCAGATCGCATTGTCGGAGCGTCCACCCTGGTGCTCCACGGAGTAATAGGAAGCATCGCCCTTATAGGGGCAGTGGCTTGCATGCGTGGTGCGGGTCAGCGCGCTGAAATCGACCTCATCGCGCGGGATATAATGGACAACGGGGTACGACGCTTCCTTCAAGGCGATGGCATGGCGGGAATCCGCAATCACCTTGCCGCCGTGGGTAATGCGCACGCGCTCCATGGCCGGCGCAATGGTGATGGGATGGCTGGCGTCCGGGATTTTCATGATCGCCCTCGAATTGAGACTTATCCTTGGAAAGGTATTGTCGCGGGACGGAGTTTCAATGACCTCCGATATTGGACCGACAAATTTGGGTACGTGGTACAGACACTACAGTTACACACTCTCTGGATGGCGACTATGAGCTGGGGCGCACTGATCGAACAATTGATTGCGGCCGACATGATCCGTTTCGGTGTGGCGATATTCGTCGTCGGCCTGCTGATCGGTGCGGCAGTGGTGCTGTTTCGAGGGCGAGCGAAGCGTTGATTGTGCTGCACGCTTCAAAGAGCGAGTTGCCCGCTTTGCTTTTGTGAGTGTCCTGTTTGAGCGAGGACCGCAGCCTTAATTTCAATAAAAGCGTTGTCTAGATTTGCATGTCAGAGGTAGTCGGGACAGTTGCAAATGAGAGCCTTCATATCAGTCATCGTAGTTGCAATGCTGACCGGAAGCACACTCTCCAACGCGTCTGGAAAAGGGAGAAGATCAGCCCAACAGGTCGCAACCAAAACCGAAAGCTCTGAAAAAAAGCGGGCCGCCGAAACGGCATACCAAAAAGCATTGCAAGCTATTCCCAATTCCAATGAAAAGCCGGACCCATGGAAAGGCGTGCGCATCCACTAACCTGAGGCGATAGATCGCTTCCGGAGCCGCATTTACTCCGTTTTCCATACCTGTAATCTATCGATCTGGTCTCAAGCGGGGGGAAACGATGCGTAGCATCTTCGTGGCGATCATCACGATATCGACGGCCAATGCGGCGCTCGCGCAGCGCAACACACCTGGTTGCCGTGATGCGGTCCAGAATTACAATTCGGTGATACAAGGAGTTTCCGCCCAACTGCAGCGCTACACGACGTGCGTCACAAACAGTCGCGGACGAAGCGATTGCGGGGGCGATTTTCAACGGCTTCGCTCGGCGCAAGGCGACTTTGAGGATGCCGTCAACACTATGCGTCAAGAGTGCCAGTAGACAGGTGCGCGTGGGCTAGGGCGAATGGGGGAACGAAAAGCCCCGCTCCGGGGGGACGGAAGCGGGGGCTATTCCCAGGGTGCAACGGGGGGTGTTGCGCGGTGTAAACGCGCGATCGAAGAATTGGTTCCACGCTGCGCTTCACCACCATCGCTGCCGGCGCACGATCATCCAGCCCAGCCACAAGCCGAGCAGTATTTGAGCCGCAATGAAAAGGATCGCCATGTAATGCACCGTGAGCCTAGTCATGCACTAAGGCAACAGGTCTTCTGAGGCTGCGGGAAGCCGAGAATGGGTACTAAACTTCGTATAATTCCTCGGACGAGACGCTAGACCGTCTAAACTGACGCGCCTCCTGTTCCGGTCAGCACTCAACGCGCGATTTCGACCGGACGGCTGAACAGGACGCGCGAATAGATGCTGCCTTAGGCTGATGTTCGGAACCATTGAAGGAGGCTCGCGTTCGCTAGCAAGTTTCTGCAATTTCCCGGAGGGCACGATGGCCAAAGAGAAGACGCTGGAAGATCTGTTTCACGAAACACTCAAAGACATCTACTTCGCGGAAAAGAAAATCCTCGTAGCCTTGCCGAAAATGGCCAAGGCGGCCAACTCCGACGAACTTCGTGCCGCCTTCGAAAAGCATGAGGTGGAGACCGAGGGCCAGGTCGAGCGTCTCGAACAGGTTTTCGAAATGATGGGGAAGGCGGCTCGCGGAAAGACCTGTCCGGCCATTCTCGGCCTGGTCGAGGAGGGCCAGGAGGTGATGAAGGACTTCAAGGGTAACGGAGCGCTTGATGCCGGCCTGTTGGCGGGCGCCCAAGCTGTCGAGCACTACGAAATTTCTCGATACGGAACTCTCATCGCCTGGGCAAATCAGCTCGGTATGACCGAGGTCGCAAAGTTGCTCGAAGCAACGCTGCAGGAAGAAAAGAAAACTGACGCGGCGCTCACAAAGCTCGCCGAAGCGTCGCTCAATCAGATGGCCGAGGCAGCCTGACGTTTCGACAGGTTAAGTCGGAGACTGCCCCGCAGTCTCCGACAGCCGCCAGCAAGATTGGCGCATTGGTATTTTGGTCTAAGTATTTGATTTTTCTGGCGCACCCGACAGGATTCGAACCTGTGACCTCTGCCTTCGGAGGGCAGCGCTCTATCCAGCTGAGCTACGGGTGCATTTCGCCTTCATAGCCGATGGTTTGCAGGGTCTGCAATGTGGGAATTGGCGCCCTGAAATTGTCGAGCTTTAATGGATCTGGCGCCAACCTCCTCAGGCAGAGGTCACAGGTTCGAATCCTGTCGGGTGCGCCAGGGGGCCGAGGTGGAGACGCCTTTGATGGGATCGACGTGCCGATGTTGTGCCGCGCGAAGTGACGACAGGATGTGTTGCTCCTGATCTACATTTGTCGTTAATCGGCCACGTCCATTGGGGTAGAGAAGCTATTTTTGCGAGTGCTTGATGCTGCGATAGCCGCACCCGCGCGCAAACCGAGCTACGCGTGCGCAATGAGCGCCCTGCACCTGACGCGTTACTCAGCAAATATTCTTGAGAATGAACGGACTAAGGTACAGCCTGCGATTTCCATTCGATTAGGGGGTAATTGGTCAGCCCTATCAAAGCACTCGTTGCCGCTAAGATGCGCCCATTCTGATCCGTGAGGGCAACATGCGGCGGCGGGAGTTCATCGGAGTTGTCGGGGCTGCGGTGTCTTTATGGCCCTCCAGGGTCAGGGCGCAACCGTCTGAGCGCAAGCGTCGGATCGGCGTACTCGTAGGCCTTGCCGAAAATGATCCTGAGATCAAAGCGCGACTTGCGGGGTTACGGCAGGGCCTCGAAAGACTTGGATGGGTAGAAGATCTGAAATGTGCACATCGACTATCGCTTCGCGCCCGCTGGCGCTCAGGCAGATACATTCGCTAGAGAACTGATCGCGTTGCAACCCGATGTGATCGTCGCGCAGTCAACACCTGCCACCGTCGCGGTGCAGGCAAATACACGCATAATCCCAATCGTGTTTGCTGGAGTTGCCGATCCCATCGGCTCCGGTTTCGTTGCGAGCTTGCCGCGTCCGGGTGGCAATCTCACGGGCCTTCTACAGTACGAGGAGGGCATCACCGGGAAGTGGCTGGCGATGCTCAAGGAGATAGAACCCGACCTGACGAGTGCGGCTCTTGTCGCTAATCCCAAGACAGCGGCCTTCGATTACTTCCTGCGGGCGGCCAAGGCCCTGGCTCCATCGCTTCACATTGAAATTGTGTCCAATCCAATTGAGAACGCCGCCGCCGAAATCGAACGAACTTTTGCCGCGCTGGCTGGCAAAGCAAAGTGTGGCCTGCTTCTGCCGCCCGACACCACCACTGTAGTTCATCGTGATCTTGTTATCGCGTTAGCTGCGCGTCATCGCTTGCCTGCGGTGTACGCACTAAGAGTTTTCGTTGAAGCCGGTGGCCTGATGTCCTACGGGACCGACTTCATCGACTTGTAACAGGCAAGCAGCAACTTTCGTTGATCGCATCTTGCGCGGGGCCAAGCCCGCCGACCTACCGACGCAGGTTCCTACCAAGTATGAAACGATATTGAACCTTAAAACCGCCAAAGCACTCGGCCTCACGGTGCCACCGTCGCTGCTCGGCCGCGCCGACGAGGTGATCGAATGAGTTGCTGTTTGCTGTGGTGCATATGGCAGCGATTGGCCCGTTGCGTCGTCTCGTTGCGATGCAATAACTTGGGCGGTACAGTTGGCAGCAAGAACCAGATGGCAGTCGGTAACCAAGGCCGTCGTTGAGCCGGACGACTGCTTTGCGAATTTGTTTGCAGAACTTCAAATGCGAAGTGCAGGCTGCCGATCTCGCTCGTCAACGTCGCCGCAAAAACATGCGACGATTGAACGGCGAGAACCAGTTGCCAAAAGTCGTTCAAGGCGTCAAATTCAAAAACGGAATTGAGGTCACTGAAATGCCGGCTCACCACGCCGCCTGATCAACCTCATCACCCAAAATCCCGCATAGCTCCCACCAAATTTGCTGTCATCTGTCCGGTGGCAGGTCAATCGTCGGAGTCGACGCGCCGAAACACTATTTAATGCAGCGCAGTAATCTTTATGCGATGAATTCAATTCAACGACGGCCAAAGTGCCGCAGAGCTTAGGGAGAGCGCCAATGACCGATTCTCGGAGCATCACTCGCCGTGTCCTGATTGCGTCAGCTCTGGTGGCCGTGACCGCTGCCGTGCCTGAAATGGCCGGTGCGCAGAGCGCCTATCCGAGCAAACCGATTCGCATGATTGTGCCTTATGCGGCCGGCGGCGGCACCGACTTCTTCGCACGCGCCGTCGGCACGTCGATGAGCAATATCCTCGGTCAACCGCTGGTGATCGAAAATCGTCCGGGCGCTGGTACCATCATCGGCGCCGATGCCGTCGCGAAAGCGGAGCCGGACGGCTACACGCTGCTGCTGGGCGACACGTCGACCTATGCCTCAAATCAGGGGCTGTATCGCAAGCTGCCCTACAACGCCCTCAAGGACCTGGCCCCGATCTCACTGACCGGCCGCTTCGCGATTGTGCTGCTGGTCAACACCGACAAGTTGAAGGTCAATTCGGTGGCCGAACTGATCGAGCTTGCGAAGAAGGAACCGGGCAAGATCGATTATGCAAGCGCAGGCGTCGGCAGCCCGTTCCATCTCGCGGCCGAGTTGTTCGCGCAAACGGCCGGGCTCAAGCTGAACCACGTTCCCTACAAAGGCGCAGGCCCCGCCGTGCAGGATCTGGTGGGCGGACAGATCGGCATGATGTTCGTGGATTACGCCACCGGACGCTCACAGCTAGCCAACAAAAATATCAAGGCCATCGGCGTCGCCTCGCCCGGCGCATTCTCGATGCTTCCTGGCGTGCCGCCGATCGCCGCGACCATTCCCGGATATGAAGCCTGGGCGTGGCAAGGATTTAGCGCACCGGCCAAGACCTCGCCCGACGCGATCAAGGCGATCAATGGCGCATACGGCAAGGCCGTCAGCGATGCCGAGCTGAAGAAGAAGCTCAACGATGCCGGCATCGATGTGCTGCAATCGTCGCCCGAAGAGATGGCAGCCTATCTCGCGAGCGAAACCGCGAAGTGGGACAAGGTCATCAAGGCTGCGAATATCGAACTGCAGTTATAAGCCGGAAACCTGCGAAAACTTTGGCGTGCCGTTCGGCAGGATCGAATGGCACGCCGGCTTCGCGCGTTACGCCATCGCCGGTCGCGGACGACCGGCCCGGAACAGCCAGAAGGCAATGGCCAGGTCGAGCAGGTTCCACGCCAACCCGTTCAGGAAGGCGACGCGATAGGAACCCCCCGGCCCCGATTGCGAGCGCGGCGGTCCCGGCTCGAGGTGGCGTCCGGCAGGGTAGCAACCGCTTCTCAACCGGTTGGTCATGGATGACACGCGATTGCCGCTCGATTGGAACGAGCAGAGACAAAGTCTCGGGTTCGCGCAGCCATTTTCTTATGGGTCTTTGTCGGGTCGTGAAGATTTCTATTTTATAAAGTGAAATGGCTTTGTTTGGAGTGAGGGATTAACAAAGGTTCCGGCAACGTAACAAGCCCCGCTGAAGGTACAGCCAAGAAGTCTGAAATTATTTCTTTGGCGGAGTAGGATCGCCACGTTTTAAGCAGCGCACAGTCCTTTCAGCAGGGCAAACTGTCGCAACGTTCGAACAAGTGATTACGCTGTCTGATCTTGCGCACGCACGGCAATCGTCCGTCCATGCGATGCACGAAACATCCGGCGGTGCTAGAATTTCTACCGTCGGTTCTACCATAGGCTTCTCACGCGGAAGTGGTTGAGCAGCAGCCGATCCTATGCTGCAAATGATGAGCACGATTTTGAGTGCGTTGGAATTGGTGATGTTCATCATCGGATATGTTTCGGTTGGTTATGTTTGACTAACCGGCCATGGCCAAGCGGACAAACAGCGTTATGGCTTGCGAGCCCACGATAGCGCCGCGGGCACAGGTACGACGTACACTTCGCCTTCTCGAAAACTCTCTACTTCCTTTCTGACGACCTCCCGAATCTTCTCGCGGGCGTCATCCGACTGAGATCTAAGCATGGCGGTGGCACGAACCGCCCCTTCATTGAAAGCGTCGAATACTTCATTGGGCGAACGGTGACGCCAATACTGCGGAACTAGTTGGGTCAATGGTCCAACGAACCCAGCCTCCACTAATGCGCGACGCGTTTGATCTCTATCTGCAAACCGAAAATATGGCGGCGCGGGCGGCAGATTGGCATTCGGCTCACCGTATTTTTCAATCGCACCAAGCACGATACCAAACCCCGGGTTTTCCTCCGGCGCAGCCCACACCGTGAATGCGAAATAGCCACCGGTTTTCAGAACCCTAAAAGCTTGCGCAAACGCGGCTTCCGGGTCAGGGAGATGATTAATGCCGAACCCCACTACCAAGGCGTCGAATGTATTCGCTTCGAACGGTATATTCTCGGCATCTCCCTGTCGGAATTCCACATCTGGGTACATGCGTCTCGCCAGTCGCACTTGAGCCTCGGAGAAATCGGTCCGATCGCTTGAGCGCCGCGTTTTGCAGCTGCAGCGGCAATATATCCAGCCCCGGTCGCTACATCCAATACCTTGCGCCCGGCGACAACTTTTGCCGCATCAAGCAATGGTTCGGCGGATTGCTGAGAGAGCTTGCCCCAGTGGTGATGATAGGGATCGGCAGCTCTTTCCCAACCTGACTTCTCGAATTCCTTGAAAGCCCGCAAATCAGATTTAGAGAGCGCCATGCTGGTCTCAAAAAAACAGATGCGATCAATGATATTAGTCCCAAGCCGAGTTGAGACAAGATGTTGGCTGTGTGGAATGTCCGGTTCTGGCACGAAGCGGACCTAATTCGATGTCCGTTTTTCCGCAATAGCGGACATGCGCCGTCAAAAGTTACCTAGGCTGATTTATGAGTACACGGCCTAGCACATCCGCGCCAAAGTCGCCTCGATCCGGTGTCTATATCAGCACCTTGGCACTTCGCGCGCCCCTGCCAACGATGCGGCTTTTTGAGAACCCGTCCGCTTTCGGACATGGACTGGCCTGTATGGGCACTACCCATAAGCCACACATAGCCGTCTGCGAGTGCTAGGTTGCCCGGACGATTTCTGTGCTGAACCTAGATATGGTCATGCGACGGCGGGAATTTCTCGGTGTTCTGGGTGGTGCGGCTGCGCATGGCCATTCGCCGCGCGCGCGCAGCAACAGATGCCGGTGATTGGCTTCCTCAGCAGCTCATCCCCTGACCTGTGGGTGAGCCGTGTGCAGGCGTTTCGCCAAGGGCTGAGCGAAGCTGGCTATGACGTTGGCCGGAACGTGGCGATCGAATACCGCTGGGGAGAAGGCCAATACGATCGATTGCCCGCAATGGCCTCCGACTTGGTTCTCCAACGCGTGGCGGTGCTTGTCGCGAATGGCCCAGGGGCTTTGGCTGCGAAGACCGCGACCACGACAATTCCGATCGTCTTTCTGACAGGATACGACCCGGTCCAGTTTGGACTGGTTTCCAGCCTGAACCGGCCCGGTAGCAACCTCACAGGCGTTAGCAACCTGAATGCAGAATTGGGGCCGAAGCGTCTCGAACTGCTACGCGAGCTGATCCCTGCGGCATCCCTCATGTGCCTCCTCGTCAACCCAAGCAATTCAAACGCCGAGCCTCAAGCGAAAGACCTTCAGGCGGCGGCCCGCAGCCTGGGGCTGCAGCTCGATGTCCTGCACGCGAGTGCGGAACGCGATTTCGAGCCCGCGCTTGCAACTTTGCGCCAAATGCGTGCTAGCGCGCTCGTGTTCGCCACCGATGGTTTCTTCATCAGCCGGAGCGAACATCTCGGCGCGCTGACGGCGCGTCACGGTCTACCTGCGATCTTTCAGAATCGCGAATTCGCCACCGCCGGCGGCCTTATGGGCTACGGAGGCAGCGATATCGACGCGAACCGCATGATGGGAATCTACGCTGGCCGCATTCTCAAGGGTGAAAAACCCGCCGATCTGCCGGTCCAACAGGCCACAAAAGCTGAACTGATTATCAATCTCAAAACCGCGAAAGCGCTCGGCATCCCCGTGCCGCCCGCACTGCTCGCGCGCGCCGACGAGGTGATCGAGTGAGGCGCCGCGAGTTCATTGACGGCACTCGGCGGCGCAGCGGCGCTGCCGCTTGCGGCCCGTGCGCAGCAGGCCGAGCGGATGCGGCGCATCGGCGTGCTTTTGTCCTTTGCCGCGGATGATCCGGAATCACTGGGCCGTCTCGCGGCATTCGTGCAGCAACTGCAACATTTGGGCTGGACCGAAGGCCGCAATGTGCGGATCGACACCCGTTGGGCGGCGGGCAACGCCGACGACAGTCGCAACCGTGCAGCGGAATTGGTCGCGCTCGCGCCGGATGTCGTGCTGGCCGTCGCCAGCCCGACGGTGGCGGCGTTGCAACAGGCAACCCGAACCGTGCCGATCGTGTTCATCAATGTCACCGATCCAGTCGGCGCGGGCTACGTCACAAGCCTGGCGCGACCGACCGGTAATGCAACCGGATTTACGTTCATCGAATACGGCATGAGCGGAAAATGGCTGGAACTGCTCAAAGAACTTGGTTCTCACGTGACGCGCGCGATCGTTCTTCGGGATCCCACGCTCCCCGTCGGGATCGGCCAATTTGGCGCCATACAATCTGTGGCGCCCTCGTTACGAGTGGAGGTCAGCCCGATTGATGCGCGCGATGCTGGCGATATCGAGCGCGCCATCACGGACTTTGCTCGCTCGCCGAATGGCGGCATGATCGTGACGGCAAGTCCGATAGCGTTCATTCATCGCGATCTGATCATCGCGCTAGCGGCTCGGCTCAAGCTGCCCGCAGTTTATCCTTTGCGCTTCTTCGTGGCTGGTGGCGGCCTGATCTCCTTCGGGCCTGAACTCGATTGATCAGTACCGGCAGGCAGCGCGCTATGTCGATCGTATCCTCAAGGGCGAGAAGCCAGCCGACCTGCCGGTGCAGGCGCCGACGAAGTTCGAGCTCATCGTTAATCTCAAGACTGCCAAGGCGCTCGGTCTCACAGTGCCGCAGTCCGTGCTCGCGCGCGCCGACGAGGTGATCGAATAGTTTGGCCGATGGAAGCTAATGGCACAAAGCGATGACGGGCATGATCGGCGGAAGTTTATTGGCTCGTTTATGGCGCGGCAGTTGCGTGGCCACTCGGAACGGATGTCCAGCGGTGGTCGAATAGACTGTTTTTGCGGCATTTGGTTTCCTACAGCACTAGGGGACCCTAACAGCGCGGCGCGCTCTTGCTCGTCACGCGGAGGGCAACGCTTTCAGAGCTCTTCTTGTAAGAGATAATAAGCGCGCCGAGGTGCGGGGTGCAGGCCGCTTATTGCATACCCGGGTCGGAGCCACGTCACCGGCTAATGCCGCGCGGCGCTAGGTAGCGTTGCTGTCAAGATTACATGTAAACAGTAGCCAACCAGCCCGCGATGCAACTGATAACGAAGGCGGCAGCGAGAAATCGAACTTGCACGGTCTGCATGGTTCCGCTCCTCGAATTCGTAGCGCTGAGCTAATTTTCACGGCTTTAGAATAGTGGAACGCCGTTAAGGAGTTCTTATGCGGCAAGGAAAATAAAACCCGGCCGCTTTTTGGAACGGCCGGGCTCATCGAACGCTGCCTCGGCGATACGCACTTACAAGGTTCGCCGACATCCCTGTATGCGAGACGTTTCTTAAAAATTCGGAAAGCAGTGCGGCGACCGCCGCGCCTTAGCAATCAAAATAAAGCCCGGCCGCCTGGGGGACGACTGGGTTAGTACAAGGCGCGCATCGGGCTCTGTTTCTCTGCCTAGATTTTGTTCAGTCCAAGTATTGGGTGCTGGCCGTTCCTGATCCGAGTGGACTAACTTGAAATTGCGACCATGGTTTGCCAAATGTTCATCAGGTAGCAAATATCTCCGAACTACCGTGAACTGCATTGTAAAAAATACACAGTGTGGAAATTGCGATGCCAGCGTCGGACGACGGAATTCCATGTGAGCAATGCGGCCACCCAACTACGAGGCTCGATGCTCCGTTTGGACGACCAGCCTGTTCAGCGCGTATATCGTTGCACGTCGTGCCAGCATCTAACTTGGCCCAACTGGGACCAGCCCAAGCCCAAGCAAGATGATAATAAGGATGAGTGAGGCCGCCAACTGCTGATACGGTCCCCGCGTAAGGCGCCTCCAGTGACACCAAAGTGCGCCATTGCAGGGAGAGTTAGATGAAATGCAGGCTCGTTGTATTAGCGCTCTGCGCCGTGATGGCTCCTACCGTCGCCTCCTCACAGGATTCACCTGGCAGCGTCGTGAAGCTTCCGGAAGAAATCGTCTTTAAAGGTCCACTCAGCGGACCGCCGCAAACGGTCATTCTGTATGGTGATCCGACAAAGCCGGGGGTGTTCGTCACCCGCGTCAAGTTTTCCGCCGGCTGGAAGGACATGCCGCACTGGCATCCCGATGAAGTTCGTACAGTTGCGGTGTTGTCAGGCACATTCTATTTTGGGTCGGGCGACAAATGGGACGAAAGCAAATTTAAAGCATATCCGGCCGGCACTTTTTATTCCGAGCCACCGAAGGCGGCCCATTTCACTTGGGCCAAAGACGGCGATGTGATTATTCAGATTACCGGTGTCGGCCCTTCGGCAAAAACCTTCCTTCCGCAATAGGATAACGTAAGGCCGCCTCAGTTGGCGGCCTATTTCGAATGGCCACGCAGACAATGTTCGTCCGTATCCCGTTTGTTCGACACCGCGCGGCCACGTCAACGATACACGGGAGCGGCGTCAGCAGATCGCCGCATACTCGCCTGACAGCAAATAAATTAAGTGGGGGCGATAAGCCCCCAACTAACCCAGCGCCTTGCATTTATAGTCCAGAGGATTAGCATTTGCGCGATATCAATTTCATTGTCCTATGCCGTGAAACGAAATTTCGGGCTACGACGAATATCAAGGGACTCGCTGACGCGCAGTCATGCGGATCCCGGCGGGTTCATCGTGCTTGCGCTGTGCGCTGCAGCAATACTATGGTCGCTTCTTTCGCTATATCGACAATAGCGAAGTTATTTTTTGCTGGCGCGGTCCATGCGAAGTCTGGTCTGCCCGCTCTCACATGCAAGCAAAATGCCGGCCTTGATCCGTCCCTTCGTTGACCGGTTTCGTGCACGCCAACTGCCGCGAGTGCGCCATCCACGGTGTAAACAGCGGACATCAGTCGATGACCTCGTCGGCAATGGCAGCTAGTTCTGGTGGGACAGCAATATTTAGGCTCCGCGCCGTGCGCAGGTTAATCAGAAAATCGAACCGAGTTGGCTCCATGACCGGCAGCTCAGCGGGGTTCTCTCCTCTCAAAATCCGGCCAGCATAGATTCCCGTCAAGCGGTAAGCATCCGTCAAATTGGTGCCGTAGCTCATAAGTCCTCCGACCGCCACAAATTCTCTCGAATGAGCTATTGTCGGAATACGGTGTTGCTCCGACAACGCGGCGATCTGAATCGAATTGCTGGTGAAGAAGACATCGGAGAGAACCATCAACGCTTCAATTTGGTTTTGAATCATGCTGCCGAAGACTGCTTCAAGCTGCTGATCAGTGCTTGCATGGAAGGTAACGAGGTTCAATTGGGTGGCACGCGTTAGCTCTCGAAGAAACGCCAACTGAACTGCATTCGACTGATTATCTGGATTAACCAGAACACCGATCGATTTTGCGCCAGGCACCATTTTACTCAGCAGTTCCAGACGTTTCGGCTCCAGCGAATTGGTCATCAATGTGACGCCGGTTATATTCCCGCCTGGTCGATTGAGACTCGCAACAAGGCCGAGTTGGACCGGATCGGCGCCAAGATGAAAGACAATTGGAATGGTTGAGGTTGCCGTCTGTGCTGCCCTGATGGGGGGACCGCCACCCATAGTTATGATGACGTTGACCCTACGACGGACCAGATCGGCGGCCAGCGCCGGCAGGCGATCATATTGGCCTTCTGCCCAGCGAAACTCCAATGCGACGTTTTGGCCTTCGACAAACCCTAATTCCTTCAAGCCCTGTCGGACTGCCGACACATGGTGCGTATAGGTCGCTTCCGCCGGTGCGGCGAGGCAGCCGACAACCGGAAACGGCCGCTGTTGAGCCTGCATCTCCAATGGCCACGCTGCTACCGCACTCCCTAGGACTCCGAGAAATTGCCGCCGCCTCATACCCGGCTCCGCTCTTAGAAAGAGGCATTATAACTGCTTGGAAGAGAAGTTGTATTGCCCGCAATGGCTATGCGGCAAGACCCGCAGGACTTTGTTGATCATCAACCACGAACGTGGCTCGTCCGCGCCGACGAAGTTATCGAATAGGCGCCTTGCTAATTCCGGTGTCGTAATCCGAGGTGGAGTGAATGCTGAGGCACCAGATCGGTTGCCCCTATTCTATCACCTCGTTGGCACGCGCGAGCAGTGACGATGGCACGGTGAGGCCGAGCACCTGGGCGGTTTTGAGGTTGATTGCGAGCTCGAACTTGTTAGACGCTTGAACCGGTAGGTCAGCAGTCTTTTCGCCCTTGAGAATGCGATGCACGTAACCTGCAGCGCTCCGGAATTGATCGACCCGATCAGAACCGTAGGATATGAGACCCCCAGCAGTAACAAACGCGCGACTGTAGTATATTGTCGGCAGTCTGTGCTTGGCCGCTTGCAGGATAATCGTATTGCGATGGGTTATCGCCAGCCCGCTCGATGTTACAATCAGTCCGCCGCTTGGGTCGCGCGCAAATGCTTGAATGCTGCGTTCAAGCTCGGGGCCGTCGCGCAAGTTGATCGGACTCGGTTCCAAACCGAAAGATGATGCCGCGATTTGAATCGCGGTCCACTGGCCAACGCCGGCGGTGGTGGTGGAGTCTCGAAGCACCGCAACTCGCCTCAAGTGCGGAGATACTTCCTTGAGCAGTTCCAGCCATTTGCCCGCAATGTCGTAGGAAAAACTGGTGAAACCCGTGGCGTTGCCACCAGGTCGCGCTAGGCTTTCGACGAGACCCGCGCCAACCGGGTCAGGTACGATGGTAAACACTATTGGTATGGTGCGGGTGGCCTGCACCAATGGACCCGCCGCAGAATTGCCAGCGGCGACGATGACGTCCGGGGCCAACTCCACCAATTCCTGTGCATACTTGCGGTTGGCATCAGTGCCGCCGCCGGCCCAGCGAATGCCGATCTGAACGTTGTGGCCATCGATCCAGCCCAACTGTCCCAGCGCGTCCACCAACGCACTTACTAGTGTCGGATATTCCAAGTCGTCGGCGGTTGCCGGAAGTAGAACGCCGACACGTCGCATGCGTTCGGCCTGCTGCGCGCGGGTGGCGAGCGGCCAAGCCGCCGCGCATCCGAAAGCACCAAGAAAGTCCCGTCGCCTCATGAATACCCTCAGGGGGGTATCGTATTCTCTCAACCCAACAGTTGATAGGACTGAAAGAGGCTTAGTACTGCGACACAAGATGCGGTTCCATGTCGCAGATAAGTCTTTCGCGCCATAGCCACCGTCTGGTCTGTTCGTCCCGAAACCGGACAATCAGAGCCCTGCGCTACGTTTTTAGCTGTGAATAGCTATCCTCGCAGCGTCGGTCGAAGAGGCCGAGCAGAATGAGCTAAAGTCGTTGTAGCGACGGCTCAAAGCGGACATTGTGCAAGATGTCGAACGACTGCAAACACTGAATCGCAACGATGCCTGGGCAGACAATGAAGTGACGTTGAAAAACGGCGAGTGTTCTCCAACACTGCAAGCAGTTAGTTAAGTTGATCTCTGCGCGCTTAGCCCAGGGGCAAATATGAAACGAAGAAATTTTCTCGCTTTTCTGGGTGCTGGCGCCTTTGCCGGATTTCCGTATGCTGCCGCACTCGGGCAGCAGTCGGGCAGGGCCTATCGAATTGGTTTGCTCGCGACAGGAGGCGCGCTCGGTGCCGCCGACGAACGCCGAAAAACCATTTTGGAAAGTTTAGCGGCGCGCGGCTTTGTCGAAGGTCGTAATCTTTTATTTGACATGCGTTGGGGTGAAGGCCGGTATGAACGGCTATCCGAAGCCGCGATAGCGCTGAAGGCCGCTGGCACCGACGTGATAGTTACGTTCGGTTATCCCGCGGCGCTGGCGGCGAAAAACTCGGCACAGGGCGTGCCCATCGTCGTCACGGGATCGGGCGATCCAGTTGCGACCGGACTGGCCGAAGGGCTGGCGCGGCCGGGCGGCAATGTCACCGGATTGACGGAACTTTCGACAGAGCTTTCCGCAAAACGTCTTGAAATTCTCAAGGATGCGGTGCCGACCGTGAGACGGGTGGCGATGCTGTGGAACGCCGCAGATCTCGGGATGACTATGCGCTACAATGCCGCCGAGGCCGCGGCCAAGATTCTCAATGTCAGCGTTCAAACTTTGGGCGTACGCGAGCCAAACGATTTCGACGAAGCGTTCGCTTCGATGACGCGGTCGCCGCCGGACGCAATCTTGATGGTCTCCGACGCGCTCACGATGCTTAACCGTAGGCGAGTTATTGAATTTGCTAGCGCAAACCGGCTGCCAGCGATCTACGAATTGAGCTCGCTGGTCCGAGATGGCGGCCTGATGTCATATGGTCCGAATGCAGGAGCCATCGGAGAACGTGCGGCCGATTTCATCGCTCAAATCCTACGCGGCGCCAAGCCGGCGGATTTGCCTCTCGAGCAACCAACAAAGTTCGAATTTGTGGTCAATCTCAAGACCGCCCGGGCGCTTGGCATCACGATTTCACCGACATTACTTGGTCGCGCCGACGAGGTTATCGAATAAACAGCGGGAGGCGCGATACAATGCGCCCGTTCGAGGGTGCATGGTACAGTTTGCACGCTACAACAACAGTTTCCTTAAATGGTCTTAAGGACTTCCGATACGAATAATCGTGTTCTGGATTTCAACGCCTGGAATAACCACGATTGGATGGAGGGTCTCATGCATCTGCCATCAAAAACAATGCTTCTGAGAATGTTGCTCACGGCCGTTGCGATTGCGCAGTGCTCGCAGGTCGCGCAATCGGCAGAGATCAAGGTGATTGCAGCGAATGCCATCAAGGAAGGCTATTCCGAACTGGTTTCAGTCTTTGAGAAGTCGAGCGGGCATAAGGTCATTACAACTTGGACCGGGACAGTAAATGCGACGAAGAGGATTAATGACGGAGAGGTGTATGACCTAGTGATCGTCGGATCAGACAACATCGATCAGTTGATTAGGTCCGAGAAGCTGACTGCTGGCAGTCGCGCCGACTTCGCAAAAACCGGGATTGGTGTTGCGGTTCGGGCTGGCACGCCGAAACCAGATATTTCGACCAGCGACGCAATAAAATCGGCCGTGCTGGCGGCAAAGTCGGTCGTCTACTCTTCTGGGCCGAGCGGTGCCTATGTCGGCGAACTGCTTAAGAAGTTGGGGATTGCGGAGCAGGTCGCGCCTAAGGTCAAACAACCATCGTCGGGCGCCGAGGTGGCTGCAGTTCTCTCGCGTGGAGAAGCTGATTTCGGTTTCGCTCAGGTCAGCGAGTTCTTAAACGTGCCAGGTCTTGTTGCGCTTGGGCCACTCCCAGCCAGCATTCAGAATTTTACCGTTTATGCTGTTGGACTGCACGCTGCTGCACCTTCACCAGACGCCGCAAAGGCCCTCGTCAACCACCTAAGGACGCCCGAGGCTGCGCCAGCAATAAGGAAAATGGGTATGGAGCCGGGCTGATAGCTCGCCCTCCCACAAAGTTGCGAACCACTGGCGAAGGGTTCGAATTTCATTCCTCTGGGGTGGTCGCGAAAGCCCTTATGGCTGCCAAATGGGGGAAGGACGCCTGTATAATCCATTAGTCCTTAGTTCGTCCCGTCGCCTCAAGTCATTGCTCGGCATCATTACCGCGACGCGATTTTAATTTAGGAACGCGGCAAGCTGAATTGCCGAAAGGGCGATAAGGACAAAAGCGTTTCTTACAAAAAAAGCGGCAATTATTAGTGCCGCCTCTGCAGCCAAGTCGAGCATGCTGTTCTGGGTCATCTTGCAAACCCTGGCTGCGACTAATTGCTCCTCATGGTACCGTCCGAGTCATAGCCAAACTAGAAGGATGGCTGACCTATCTGGCTTTGAGAGGAGTAGTACGGAGCCGAAAGGGAGCGTCGGGAGCCTTGCGTTGGGTTGATCGCCCCGCCAAAAGAAATGCCCGGCCGTGGGCCGGGCTAGGCTTCTTCGCTTCTTCCCCTCAACGAACATGAATCTGTATCGCATTTTGCAGGCGAAGCCGGTTTAGCCCCTATCAAAGTATTGATGTCACCCGTTACTATGCTGTACCTGGGTAACGGGCTGTGACATTTCAGTTTGCCGCACCTCTCGCCCGGCGACGCGATGAAAAAGCGAAAAAGTGTAATTGGGAAGCCAAAGCGCCGAAGCGCGTCGAAAAGTCACGCGCAGTCGCAATTCATCCACAACTGCCGCAAAACAGAAGATTGGCTACTCGAGCAAAGGCTGAGCGAGGCGCTGCAGCAGCAGACCGCGACCGCCGACGTGCTGAAGGTCATCAGCCGCTCGACGTTCGATCTACAGACCGTGCTCGACACGCTGGTCGAGTCTGCGGCGCGGCTGTGCGAGGCAGAAATGGCCGCGATCAATCGGCAGAACGGCGATGTCTATCATCAAGTCGCAAACTATGGCTTCCCTCCCGAGTTGAAGCAACTGACAGAAAGCCATCCCTTGGAATTAGGCCGCGGGTCTATCGCTGGGCGGACCGCTCTGGAAGGAAAGGTCGTTCACGTTCATGATGTTCTGGTCGATCCAGAATACAAAATGCATAGAGGCGGCGAAAATCCTCGGCATTCGCACGATGTTGGGCGTCCCCCTGCTGCGAGAAGAAACACCGATCGGGGTTATTACACTGATGCGGCATACGGTGCGCGCGTTCACCGAGAAGCAGATCGAGCTGGTTGACCAGTTTCGCTGACCAAGCGGTGATTGCGATCGAGAACGTGCGGCTATTCGAAAGTGTGGAAGCCCGCACCCGCGAATTGACGAAGTCACTGGAGGATTTGCGGACCGCGCAGGATCGCCTGATTCAGACGGAGAAGCTCGCTTCGCTCGGCCAACTGACCGCCGGGTATCGCCCACGAGATCAAGAACCCACTCAATTTCGTCAACAATTTCTCGGCGATCTCGGTTGAACTCATCGATGAATTGCGCGAGGCGCTTACTGGCGCACATCTCGAAACCAAGTTGCGTACGGAAATCAACGAGATCGCGGAGATGCTGCAAGGCAATCTTGACAAGGTCGTGCAGCACGGCAAGCGGGCCAACTCCATCGTCAAGAACATGCTGTTGCATTCACGCCAAGGCTCGGGCGAACACCGGCCGGTCGATATCAACGCCTTGGTCGAGGAAAGCCTCAATCTCGCCTATCACGGTGCGCGGGCCGAAAAGGAGGGCTTTAACATCACCCTGGAACGATCCTTCGATCCGGCGTCCGGCGAAGTCGATCTATTCCCGCAGGAGATCACGCGGGTGCTGCTTAACCTGATATCAAACGGCTTCTACGCCGCGATAACGCGGAAGACTGAAGTCAATGGGACCGCCTTCGAGCCTACGCTCGCTGCCGCGACCAAGAACCTCGGAGACAGTGTCGAAATCAGAATTCGTGACAACGGCACCGGCATTGCGCCGGACGTCAAGCAAAAGATGTTCAATCCGTTCTTCACGACCAAGCCCGCCGGAGAGGGAACGGGGCTTGGGCTTTCATTAAGTCACGATATTATCGTGAAGCAACATGCCGGCTCTATAGAGGTCGATACGCAGCCGGGCGAGTACACAGAATTCAAAATCATTCTCCCGCGCAGGGCTGCTACGATTGCCGAAAGAGGAGGACGTCCGTGAAACCGCTCATTCTGGTGGTCGACGATGAGCCCGATGTTGAGGCTCTATTCCGTCAGCAGTTTCGGCGCGATCTGCGCGACGGCCGCTTCACCATGGAATTTGCCCAGTCTGCTCCGGCAGCCTTGCTGTGCGTAAGCAATGCCGGGGATGCATCGCTGATCTTGATCTTGTCTGACATCAATATGCCGGGGATGAGCGGGCTTGAGCTTCTGCCCAAGGCCAAGGCGTTGCGGCCGGATGTCCCGGTTATCATGATTACTGCCTATGGGGACGCCGAAACCAAACGAAAGGCGTTGGAAAGCGGTGCCGACGCGCTGCTAACTAAGCCTATCGACTTCATTTCTCTACGAGGCGAGATCGACACCCGGATCGACCGGGCGGCGTGACCGCGCATTGGCACGAAACGGACGTTCGCCCGTGAGCCGTCAATGTCAGCTTTTGGACCCAAGGCGGACGTCGAGAGCGGTCAATTACCTCCCTTCTACTGACGAGGTTGAGGCGATACGATGGCTCTTAGGCCAGGGGGCGAAGTGTGAGGCGGCGGGCATTTCTTTGCTCTATTGGTGCAGCGGCGGCGTGGCCTATTTCGGTCCGAGCGCAGCAGACGACGATGCCGGTCGTCGGCTTTGTCAGTCCAAGTTCAGCACAGGCTTCGGCGACGAGGGTTGCAGCGTTTCACAAGGGACTTGCCAGCACTGGCTACGTCGAGGGCAGAAACGTCGTCGTTGAGTATTATTGGGGCGAGGGCCAATACAGCCGACTACAGAGTTTAATCGGAGACTTAGTCCGCAGACCGGTCGCGACAATCGTTACTATCAGCACGGACGCGGCGCTTACCGCTAAGGCTGCAACATCCACGATACCCATCGTCTTCAGCAGCGGGGCCGACCCAGTCAAGATCGCGCTTGTCGCAAGCTACAATCGTCCCGGCAGTAATGTCACCGGCGTGAGCTTTCTCGTGGATGTATTGGTGACAAAGCAATTCGAGGTAATGCATGAACTTGTGCCCAATGCCTCCAGAATCGGCCTGCTAGTTAATCCCGGCAATTCGAATACTGAACAGCACATACGCGACGTGCAGACAGCCGCCGAGACACTCGGCAAATCTGTTGTTGTCAATAAGGTTAGCTCCCCGAGCCAGTTCGACGCCGCCTTCGCGGATTTTTCCCAACGCCGGATCGGCAGCCTTCTGATTACCTCGGATCCATTTCTAAACGGTCAGTCGGCGAAGCTCGTCAATTTGGCTAATCGCCACGCTGTGCCAACGATTTCCGCACTCCGCGACTTTGCCGACGCTGGCGCTCTCGCCAGTTATGGGACCAGTATTCACGATGCGATTAGGTTGGTCGGAGAATACACCGGCAGGGTGCTCAAGGGAGAGAAGCCTGCCGAGTTGCCGATCCAGCAGTCCACGAAGATTGAATTGATCGTCAATCTCAAGACCGCCAAGGTTCTCGGCCTCGCCGTGCCGCCGACGCTACTAGCTCGCGCCGACGAGGTGATCGAATGAGACGCCGCGAGTTCATCACGCTTGTCGGCGGCGTGGCAGCGGCATGGCCGCTCGCCGCGCGCGCGCAGCGCGCGTTCCGGCGGCCGGCGGACCGCTCAGCTACGGCAATAGCGTGACCGATGCCTATCGCGTGTCTTTAGCCCGGTAGATCGAATGAAGCGGCGCGCATTCATCTCGATGCTCGGCAGCGCAGCGGCGATGTCGTTCGCCTCGCACGCGCAGGACCGCGTGCGGCGCGTCGGTATGTTGATGAACTTGGCCGCCGACGATCCGGAGGGCCAAACCCGCATGGCCGCGTTCCTGCAAAGCTTACAGGAGTTGGGCTGGACGGTGGGTCGCAACGTGCAAGTGGACACCCGTTGGACCGCGGGCGATCCCGAGCGTTACCGCAAGTTCGCAGCGGAATTGGCGGCACTCGCGCCGGACGTCCTATTGGCCGCAGGAACGTCGGCGGTGATGCCGTTGCGCGAAGTGGCGCGCGGCGTGCCGATCGTGTTCACTAACGTGGTCGACCCGGTCGGCTCCGGCCTGGTCGACAGCTTGGCGCGGCCGGGCCGTAACGTCACCGGCTTCACTCTATACGAGTACGGCCTGAGCGGAAAATGGTTGGAACTGCTCAAGGAGATCGTGCCGCGAACGACCCGCGCGGCGGTGCTTCGTGATCCGACGCGGGCCCCTGGAATCGGGCAGTTCGCCGCCATCCAGTCAGTGGCCCATGCGCTTGGCATCGAACTCAGTCCGGTTGACGTGCGTGATCTAGCCGAGATCGAGCGCATCGTGGCTACGTTTGCGAGCGTGCCGAACAGCGGCCTGATCGTAACGGCGAGCCCATCGGCGGGGACCCATCGCGACGCGATCATCGCGCTTGCGGCGCGCCACCAATTGCCCACCGTTTATCCGCTGCGGTATTTCGTCGTTAGCGGCGGCCTTGTCAGCTACGGCCCGGAGTCAATCGACCCGTTCCGCCGTGCGGCCGGCTACATTGATCGCATTCTCAAGGGCGAGAAGCCTGCCGACCTGCCGGTGCAGTCGCCAACCAAGTTCGAGACGGTCATCAATATCAAAACGGCGAAGGCGCTTGGCATCACGATTCCACAAGCGCTGCTCGCCCGTGCCGACGAGGTGATTGAATGACGCGATGCCTTGGCGATCATGCTGTTGGCATTTCTTAGGTCGGGGTTCCAGAAGTGTTAGTTCCATTAGAGCGTCGCTTTATGAGCGCGACGCGAGATCACGGCCGCCAAGAGTTAAATATCAAAGTGTCATTCTGGCAGCGGCCGTGGGCAGCGTTGTCGGGCGCAATCAACAAAGCGCTCAGCCAATGGTGTTAATGTCCGACCCTCGCAATTCCACTGCTGATGAGCGCATTTATTTGGGCCAAGCGTTCTACGCCGGCCAGAAAAAAAACCCGGCTTAATTCAGCAGCGACTTCCGGCATGTCCCTACGAAGCCGCAAGCCACAAAAACACTTTTTTAGGTATATCGCCCTCGTTATTCCCCTTCGAGCGAGACTTATTCTGTTCGGCGACAACTCGATTTATCAGCGCGCCTATCCTCGTGGGCGCAGACCGGGAGCCAGCGTTGACGTTTTGCGTGCGCTACGTACACAAAAAATCTCTAACTATCTTGAGCCCCACGCCTGAAAGAGGAGGGGTGATACGACCATGGTCGTGGGCGCCTGCAGATGCGCCTCCAATTCAGCGTAGAGACGCATAAGCTCCGCATGCGTCAACCCACACTCTTCCGCAATCTGGCTCCAGAACAACTGCACGAATGTGAGTAATTAAGTCTGATGGAAGTCTCCTGGGCCATTCACGCGCGCATGAGCGTCAACTTGCACCTCATTCAGAGCAGCCTGCCTAAGGAGAGCTGGCAACTTGCGCCCAATGAAGGGGTCTTTTCCGTCGCGTCTATAGGTTTTTACAAAGGCTGAAAACAGCCGCTCCCAAGCGGGGTGCGGGGGCTCGCAACGCCAGGTGCTTATATCGACGTCTTGAAGCACCACGATGCCGCCCGGTTTCGTGAGACGAACCATTTCGCTGATCACCGCTGGTGCGTTCGGCACGACGATCAGCAACAGACGTTCATGCACCAGGTCAAAGCTGTGCGGCATAAGTCCGGTAGCTGTTGCGTCGCCCGGCCTTATTTCCACATTTGTAAGCTGCTTCTCTGCGACGATCTCTTTCGCAAGTTCGACGAAGCGATCTTCGCGCTCCAACCCACAAACTCGACCCTGATCACCCACTCTCTCCGAAAGGAGATCCAGAATGCCGAGCGGCCCGCAACCCAGGTCAAGCGCATCCCAGCCATCTTGAATTTTCAGCTTATTGAGGAGCTCGAGCGCCTCCGGTTGGTACAGATTGGATTGGGCCAATAAACGGCGCCGCTCGAGGTCCTGGGTGCCCCAGACGTAGTTTGATGCGATCACGTTGGTCTAATCAGTCTTCTGCGGCCGACCGGGATTGACGTGCCCGCAACTTTTACACTGCTGGTTCTTCGAATCTCCGTAGTAGGCGTTGAATACAGGCGGCATATCTCTCTCAAGCACCTCTATTTGGACAGTCTTCTCGAACAGTACGGTGTTGCACTTCTCGCAATACCAACGATGCGTATCCAACAAACCGTTCTTGCGGATACGCTCAACGATCAGACCAACCGTATTCGGCCCTCGCATAGGCGAATGCGGCACATTGGCCGGGAGCAAATAGATCGATCCTTCAGGTAGAATGACATCGTGCGGTTTACCCTGGTGCTGAATCCGCACCTTTACGGTGCCCTTCATCTGGAAGAAGAACTCCTCGGTCGGGTTCACATGATAGTCAGTGCGCGTGTTGGGACCTCCTACGACCGTGATCATAAAATCGTCCTGGCGGAAGATCGTTTTTGCACCAAGCGGCGGCTTCAGCTTGTCTGGGTTCTCACTGATCCATTGCATCAGTGGAAAAGAGGCCGGCTCGTGAGAATTGGTTGTTAGGTCCGTCATGATTAATCTCGTTCGGCTCGCTACATGCCGCTCAGTTTCATCGCTGCATGATGATTTGTCCAGGCACATATCAGTTACAAAGCTCAACCAGCGGAGACCGGGCCAAAGAAGATGCGTTACCGTCCTCCCCATAATCGGGGCTGCACAATTCTAGATTTCGATAACAAGATACCGCCGCTTTATAATTTGCTACCTGCATGAAGCATAACTTTCCCCTTACCGCAGTGCGTCGCAGCAAGGCGAGGTTAATCGGATTTACCGGCGTTGACGGAAATCGTAGCTATGGAGTGGCCACTCAAAGTGCAATTGTCTTGAAGCCTGCGTAGCGTCCTTCAGTTCACAACTTCGGGAAACTAGCGAATGCATCATTTCCGATGGCACATCGTCTTTCTCCTGATATTAATTTTAGTTCCACCCTCGCATGCGCAGCAGGACCAGGATTGGTCGAACTGCAATCTCCGCGGCGAAACTCCACGTGAAATTGAGCTCAAGATCGAAGGCTGCACGCGCGTGATTGATCGCAAGGACCAGTCTCCCCGCAGCCGCGCCATAGCCTTTGCCAATCGTGGGCTTGCGTATCAAAACCGTCCCGATCGCGACCGAGCGATTGCCGATTTCACGCAGTCTATCCGGCTCGATCCGGAATTTCCGAATTGGCATTATGCACGTGGCACTCAATACGCCCTTAAAGGTGATCTTGATCGCGCGATTATCGATATCACTAGCGCCATTCTGATCAAGCCTGACGTAGCGGGCTATCACGACCAGCGCGCAATCGCGCTCCGTCTCAAGGGCGACTATGACAAGGCGATCGAGGATTTTGACGTTGCGATCCGGCTTGATTACAAGAAGGCGAGTTCATGGTTCGGCCGCGGTCTCGCGCATGAAGCCAAGCGCGATTACACTGCCGCGCTCTTCGACTATCGTACGGCACAGAGGCTTGCGCCAGGCGACAAACTGATTTCCGATGCAGTCCAACGCGTCGAGAGGCATTTATCCCAAAAAGCCGAAGTGCCTAATATAGTTTTAGGAAAATCCGATCCAGCAAGTGAACGCCGAATTGCGCTGGTGATCGGAAACAGCGCTTACGTGAATACAAGCAAGCTCGAAAACCCGCGTAACGACGCCCAAGCCCTGGGCGAAGCCCTGAAAAAAAGTGGATTTGCGAAAGTCACGGTCAATTTGGACCTATCTCGCATCCAACTTTTGGAGTCGTTGAAGGCCTTCGCTGCGGACGCTACAAATGCGGACTGGGCGCTTGTCTATTATGCAGGACATGGGATCGAACTCGGTGGAGCCAATTTTCTGGTGCCGACCGACGCGAAGCTGCAATCTGACCAGACTGCGCTGGGCGAATTAGTCGAACTGGATGATGTATTGCAGGGCGTCGCGGGTGCTCGAAGGCTTGGCGTGGTTATTATTGACGCCTGCCGTAATAATCCCCTCGCTGGTACAATGCGCCGAACAATGAATTCGACGCAGGGTTTCTCACGAGGGCTTGCCCCAATGCAGCCGTTGGGGGCAACCTTCGTCGCCTACGCTGCCAAACACGGCCAAGAGGCGCTTGATGGCGCGGGAGTAAATAGTCCCTTTGCGGCCTCGCTTGTGAAACAATTGAAAACGCCTAACGTCGAGATCACTCTCCTGTTTCGCAAAGTGCGTGACGACGTGATGGCGGCAACCGATCGCAAGCAGGAGCCTTTTACCTACGCTTCGCTGCCAGCGGAGGAATTTGTATTTACGCGGCCGTAGTGACCCGACCTAAGAAATTTCCTCAGCGACCGGAAATGACGAGTCAGAAGTTCGCTCCCTACAGTCCGCGTGGTATCCGCGAGCAACATCGTTTGTGGAAGCAAGGCGGCGGGAGAACAGAACACAGCCGATTGTCGTGTGCCTCACCGGCCGTGAGGGCGAGATAGACCGGCAGGCCACCACCGCGTGAATAATCTTGCTCGTGATCCCGCCTCATGACCGCCCCCATATTGATTATTGTTCGTCGAAGAACTGATGAGCGAATCGGCGACGACTCACTGGGGCGCCTTCAGTCAGCGAGCTATTTACGAAATCCCCGCGCATCACAGTTTGCCTCTAGGAGAAAGTGCATCGCTGTTGCTACAACATTAAGTTCGTGGGAGGGGTGGGAATATGAGACGACGAACTTTTATTGGTGCTTTAGCATCTTTGAGCCTCGCCGCCCCGGCGTTCAGTCAATCGCCGCGGTCGCGAGTTGGCGTGCTTGTGCTCACCGCAGCGGATGGGCGCTTACTAGAAAATGAGTTTCGCGAACGTTGGAGAGAATTGGGTCAGGGCGACATTCACCTTGAAATTCGGTCTGCCGAGGGAGATGGGAAGCGCCTGCCGTCGCTCGCGGCACAGCTTGTTAATTCGCAGGTGGATGTAGTCGCAGCCGTGTTTACCCCCTGTGCTCTTGCTGCAAAGCAAGCAACAACAGCAATCCCCGTAGTCATGATCGCCGTAGGGGATCCGATTGGGACCGGATTGGTAGATAACTTGGCGCGGCCGAGCGGAAATATCACAGGCGTCTCAAACATGGGCGCAGAGTTATCAGGGAAGGGCGTCGAACTTTTCCGTGATATGCTGCCGTCCCTGCGACGGGTCGCTGCCCTTGCTAATCCACTAGACGCCTTCACCACACCCTTTCTCGAACAGGTCCGCCTAGGCGGTAAGGCTGCGGGGGCTGATATTGGTCCGATTGTGTTCGCACAGGGAACAAGCGATCTTGATGAGGCTTTCGCAGAGAATCGCGAGCGAGGGCGCTGATGCGGTCGTGGTGCAGGCCGTGTTTTATCCTAAAGCCGTTGCTGATTTGGCAATCAAATACAGGTTGCCAACCGTATCAGTCCTCCGAGCATTTACCCAAGCCGGCGGCCTAATGTCGTACGGTGCGGATATGCGCCACGTCCACCGACGTGGCGCCGATATGGTCTACAAAATCTTGCAAGGTGCAAAGCCGGCCAATCTTCCGGTCGAGCAGCCGACACGCTTTGAATTGGTGATCAATGTGAAAACAGCGAAGTCGATTGGTCTTTTGATTTCCGACAGTTTTTTGCAACGCGCAGACGAGGTGATTGACTGACGCGCGCAGGGGCCTCCTGCGTCGCAGCGCGAAATGTCTTTTCATGGGAACCATTGGCTCCCAATCTAGGATGCCGTAGCCGACATTGAGGTGAGCGACCGCGCTAAAACATCCGCTGCGCTGGTACGCATTTGGCGTTCATAACTGGCTCAACAGCGCTAATGCTCTGAAAAGAGGAAACCGCTTTCTTGCTCGAACGTGCGGTAGAATTTGGTAAGGACGATGCGGCGGTGCTCTGTTCGGCGGGGCACGCTCTCGCACTTGTACTTGGCGATCTCGATAGCGGTGCGCAGCCCAATTACAAAGTCGGATTGCTTATTGACGATTTCGATCGCTTCGTCCGCTTCCGCTATGCCGGCCATATAGCGCACATTTCAATTCGGCGCTTGGGGTGACAAACGCGACCAAATCGCACCGCAGGAAAAACGGCTATTCGATCACTTCGTCGGCGCGTGCGAGGACGGACTGCGGCACCTCAAGGCCGAGCGCCTTAGCGGTCTTAAGATTGACGACTAGCTCGAACTTCGATGGGAAAATAACTGGAAGCTCACCGGGCTTCTCGCCCTCTTAGTATGCGCCCGGTGTAGGCCCCAGCTTGATGATATGCCGCAGTCAGACTCGGCCCATAGCTCATCAGGCCCCCGGCGATAACATGATGACGTAAATCAAAAATCGCTGGAACGGAATATCGACGCGCAAGCGCGATTATCTGTTGGCTCCGAATGCTAAAGAAGACGTCATTGACGACGAGAAGTGCCCCCGCGTGCGATCCGGGCAGTGTTTCAAAGGCAGCGTCGATTTCACTTTCTGTGCTGGCGCTTAGAACCTGAATTTGGCGCCCAAGCACTCCGGACACTGCCTTTACAGATGCAGCCTGTGACTCAGCTTCCGGAGCCTTCGGGTTTCGCAAAATCGCGATAGTTCTAACTTGGGGCACTGTCTCTGCGAGCAGTTCGAGCTTCTTTAGTTCTAAGTCGAATGCGTAAAGCGTTGCCCCAGTAACATTACCTTCCGGTCGATTGATGTTGTTGACAAGGCGTGCCCTTGTCGGATCATCACCAGCCACGAACACTATTGGGATGGTGCTTGTTGCCGCCTTCGCAGCGAGCGTTGTGACGGCTCCGCGACCAGTAAAAATAACAGCCACGCGACGCTGTACCAGTTCGGCCGCTAACGGCGCTAATGACTGGTATGTGCCCTCTGACCATCGGTGCTCAATGCTAACATTGCGGCCCTCAATAAAACCAAGCTCGCTCAAACCTTGCTGAAACGCGCCGAGGGTCTCTGGATAAGCTTTCGGTGGTATGGGTCGGAGCCATCCGACTATCGGGCTCGAACCTTGACCTCGTACCGTTACCGGCCACGCAGCCGCCGCAGCCAGCCCACGGAGAAATACTCGCCGCCTCATCTTCGCCCCCGCGCTTCAACGCGTATCCTAGCGATTTAGGCAATACGCCGGAAGGCTCCGATGTCTGCTAATGGGAAGGTCCGGCCGCGTTCCCGCCTTGCCAACAATTGAAGCTGGCCAGGGGCGCCCACCACAACGAGGCCACCAAGTCGCTAGTCTCCTCCTAACTGGCGCTGCTGCTGCCTACGCCGGTAGCAAATGACCCGAAGGTGTCGGTATGGTCCGAGGGCGCCGCATGCGACGGCGCGAGTTCGCAACGCGCGCAGCAGGCGGCGCTGCGCATGCGCGACTGAACGCGTTCCTTCAAGGGTTCGAGAAGTTGGTTGGCGTCAAGCCGGTTGACGGCCCCCGAGGGCGACCCAAGGAGTGTGGAAAACTATGCGAATAGTCGGAGCCTTCAAGGCTAGTTGTAAAAAAGCAATTCGCAGATAGGCCGCATGGCGTCGAGGAGGCTACCTATCGTTCCCTGGGGCGAGCCGATGAGGTGAGCTGAAGAAGCCCTAGAGGCCCATATGACAAAGTGGTCGGGCCGACAACGCTCGGGAGTCGAGCGCATGAAGTCGGGCGTGTCCGGACATTGGTTGTCGGCGTCAGAGGACGCGCAGATTGCTATAAAGAAAATCACTGACGTTCCACTCGAAGATCGCCATTGGCACTCCCCTCCGCTTCAACGTCGATTTTGCCTTGCCGCGCGCCGGTCTGCGGTTTTGGTAACAACAATCTCCAACACAGTCCCCCGTACGCCTAACGTCGCATAGGGTGTTTTGATCTGGTAATTTTTAGAATCTTGCACACCGGTCGCGAATCGATAGGCCCCCCGAGTAGCCTGGATTGCTACAACACCGCTCCGCTGGTTCGGATCGTAGACGAACTTGTCCAAGCGGACCTCTGATTTGGGCCCGACACTAAGTTTGGTCTGGTCAATGAAAACCAAATTCGCGACAGAATCCTCGCCGCTTCGAATTAACTCGTTCGAATGGACCGCGCTCCCCGCTGCGAGACTTCGTGCCTGCCCCCCAATCACTCCGTCTACTCGGTTTTTGACCGACGAGGCGCTGCCTATATTGGATTGGGCTATAGCACTCGCTGGTTGCATCAACGGCGCTACCGCCATTATCAATGCCAAACTCCTCCAAACTGAATGCATATGAGAACTCCTAGGTGCCGTATCGGATGCAGTTGATCGACAAATCTCTCGGTGTGATTTGAAGTCGCCCTTAAGATAATCAAGGCCCCTTCTCGACTTCGTGTTGGATTTGTTTTCGTTGATACGCAGGGCCCATCCAATTTTTGTGATTTCGACCAGCGCAAGTCCTAAAAGCGAACCCTCAGTTATTAACCCGGCTGAGGCCGGAGTTTTTTGCAAGCTTCGGGGGCGCCGGGCGCGGCGGCACAACACGCTCACGCTGCCTACTTCTCAGGCTAATATGCCGCTGGAGTTTGAGTACGATGAGCGAGGATGATCGATTTTGCACTTCGTAAACCGAATTGCTGTTGCTGTTCATTTTCAGCAACCGTTGCTTCGCATCGATGGCCGTCGGCGTGATGTTCACGCAGATAGACATTGCCCAGCGGATCAGGTCGCTCGAGAAGTGAAAGATGGTTGGTCATGACGCCCTCCGTCGCCTATCGCGACAAGGCCTATCCTATCGTAGGCGTTCCTGGTCGAACTCACACAAACAGGTGAGTTCACGGTGCCGTTACGATTCGACCGACTCTGTCACTGCAACTGACACAACGGACGTCGCATCTATTGAGAAATGGGCGCTCGATTGTGGGCGCTTTGTGATACACCGCCCGGTGGTCACACGTGCTAGGATTTGGCAATTCCACAAGGCGTGGTCCTTACGGGTGCGTATGCAGAGGCGCGAGTTCATCACCCTTCTGGGCGGCACGCTCGCCTTGCCGCTCACCGCGCGCGCGCAGCAGCCCGAGCGGATGCGGCGGATCGGCGTGCTGATGGCATATGCCGAGAGTGACCGGGAAGGACAGGCCTGGGTGGCGGCGTTCCGGGAGGGACTCCAGAAGCTCGGGTGGACGGAGGGCCGCAACATCCGGATCGACACTCGCTGGGCAGCGGCTGACGTGGAGGCGATGCAACGATTCGCGAAGGAACTCGTCGCGCTGCAGCCCGACCTCATTCTTACGCAAAACACACCCACCACTGCGGCGATGCTGCAACAAACGCGCACCATCCCCATCATTTTCGCGAACGTTGCCGATCCGGTCGGCAGCCGCTTCGTCACGAACTTTCCGCGGCCGGGCGGCAACGTCACCGGTTTTATTCTTTTCGAGCCGACGATGGCCGGCAAGTGGCTGAACCTGCTCAAGGAGATCGCGCCGAACGTCAATCGGGCCGCCTTCCTGTTCAATCCGGCAACAGCGCCCTATGCCGATTACCTCGGCTCATTCGAGGCCAGCGCCCGGTCCCTCGCAGTAGAGGCGATCGCTGCACCTGTTCACAGCCCGTCCGAGTTCGAAGCCGTCTTTAGCGCACTGGCGCGCGACCCAAACGGCGGTCTGGTCGCGATGGCGGATATTTTCCTGTCCAACCATCGCGTGGAGATCACAACGCTGGCCACGCGCTACCGTATTCCCGCGGTCTATCCTTTCCATCAGTTCACGGAAGTTGGCGGCCTGCTGTCCTACGGAAATGACCCGCCCGATAATTTTCGGCGCGCGGCGACCTATAGCGATCGCATCCTCAAGGGCGAGAAGCCGGCCGACCTGCCGGTGCAGGCGCCGACAAAGTACGAACTGGTGATCAACCTCAAGACCGCCAAGACGCTCGGCCTCGAAGTGCCTTTGCATCTCCAGCAGCGCGCCGACGAGGTGATCGAATAGCTTGACACTATGTCCGAGTCTGGCCCATCGCGTCATGTCGACGCGATGCGGAATTTGATCGCTATCGGAGCATAGCGGAACTCTAAGCAGCCGCCCACTCGCGACGCACGTTGCGACGGTCCTCCAGCGCCTGGGAACTGGCCGGGTAATCCCGACTTCAGCCGAACCGAGGTAGGCTGTTTCCAAGTGCCGCCTGATACGAAGAGCGCGGCTCGTCAACACACCCGCAGTCAAGTGCTTTGGTAATCTGACGCCCCAGATCCACTGTCTCGCAAGATAACATGCGTAGATAAATCTACCGAAACCCTTTTTTTCTGAGCCAGGGTTCCAACTTTCTCAATACTTCAGGTTTTAAAACCTTTGGCCGGTTCAGAGCCTCCGCCAATCGGTAGTCGTTGGGTGAAAAGCCCAGCTCTTTCATGATCCTGCCAGGAGAAACTTTTCGCGATTTCGTCCAAGTCTTCAAAAACTCCGCAGCTTCCGCAGTCAAAATGCCAGATACGTCCACAATCTCTTGCAGAGTCTCCGGAGATGCTGCAGTCGCCCCGGCCATCCACCGTTCAAAATCGTTGCGCTCTTTAGCGCTGGCTCGGTTCCACTCGCGCTTTAGCGCATCAAAACGCGTCGGTGGACGTTTTAACCCGGCGAGAATTGCAGCTTGGTTTATACTCGAAATGTCACCCGCCTCTAACGACTTGTGGATTTCCGGGTGATCCCGCTTAAGTCAACTCTTGAGGTAGGCGGCGTCTCGCTTCTTCTCTTTCATTCGTTTTTCCTACATTTGGAGATAAATTCATCTACCCAGCGTGAGTTAGAAATCAGCCGCGCCAGAATCCTCGTCGGCTTAGGTCGGCTTCTCAAATTCTGGGACCGGGGGTGATTTTAGGAGGGGTAGGGCGGCGGTTATGGAGAGCGCACAGGAACCGCGCTGTAGCAAACGACAGTCAAAACATCCCCCACATCGGGTTATCGCTCCGCCGATCATCGTCCCCGTCAAGCTGGCGAAGTACGCGCGCCAAGTTTGCCCGGGTCCACTTTTGACGTCGGGCGGTATAGATGCCACGACGATTCAGCTCATCCGCGATCTCCTTACCGCTGGTTAACCCGCTCGCCCGAATTTGTCCGATAACGGGGCCCAATTCACTCCTCAGAAGCTTTGCGTTCCGCTTGAGGGATGCGACACCTTTGCGTTGGGCGTCTGGCAAGTTGGTGCGATTTCCGAAAAGTTTGCCCTCCCGCTTCGCTCGCTGGAGACCATTTAGAGTCCTTTCGCGCAGCATTTGTGTCTCATGGCTGATCCGAGCGCTCTCGACCCGAAGCGTGACAGGATCCACCGCCGGCCCCTCCCGAACCGATACGATCTTGATCCCAGATGCCTGGGCCACCCGCTCCAGTTCATCGGCGTTTCTACTGACACGATCGAGTCGAGCTACCAGGATGGGAAGACGCTCACGTTGTGCATGGCTGATTGCTTCCTGCAGTATCGGCCTACGCTCAACGCTCTCGCCTCCAATTGCCGAGGCCACCTCCCTGTAGGTCTTGATGACTCGATAGCCTCTACCTTCAGCGAAGGCTTCAATTTGCACGGCCTGAGACTGCAGACCGATATCGCTCTTGAATTGATTTGCAGATGAAACGCGGACGTAGGCGATTGACCGCACATAGGCAATTGCTCGGTTCATGAGACTTTCCTCGATGGCAGATAGGAATATAGCGGTGGTTGGGCGCGTAACAAGGGTAACCTAGCCCTTTTTGATTTGTTATATTTAGAGATGTTACACGCCCGACCGATCATATAGGGAGCTGGTGGTCACGCTGGCAGTTGGAAGCTTCCAAGTGCGACGGGAGTCGCTCCGCTTACTGTCGCTGAATTCGTGATGCCAAGCTCACAGGCGGTCTCGATAAAGATTCTTGGTTGTTGTTCGAGCGGCAAGTCGTAGATCGCTGGCAGTCGGTTTGAACGTTAAGCAAATTCAATAATTCGCTTTCGGTTGAGCATGGTCGCGTCTGAGACCCTTGGGATTGCGTCCGGCGGCGCAAGCGTCATACGCCCAAGGCTTGAACACTTACGTTCAGAACCTTGGCAGCAGCTTCTGCGGGCGTTGTAAACGCATAGTCATGCCCAGATCTGCGTTCCACGGCATCCCCACCCGTCGCACGCAGGGCCCCGCATCCTTAATTTCAAGTCGCCTGTCGACGATCAGATCCGTCAAATCGGCGACATCGCCGCCCGGTCGCGCCCGGTCGGCCAGTCCAGTCGCAACTGGATCGCCCGATCCAGTGACGACGATGGGCGCGCTTGTGCCGAGTCCGCCAGTGCCGCAGGCTGGAACACGTTAGTGCCAGCCGCTTTCAGAGCCGTCGCGGATTCGGATAACCCTTCATACCGGGCTTGTGGCGTATCGCGGCATGCCGTCTTTTAAATGATAGCGAACGAGAATGGATGACGCGCGCTTCGTCACGCCTCTGTGCTCGATTGCTTTCTATCGCTTTACGCTCTCCCCTGACACATGCTCGACCCCTTCTCACTACGCTGCCTTTCACACACAGCCTGTCACTGGTGAGTCCTTTGCGCTCTCTGCTGCTCACAGGTGTCGAATTGCTATTGGACGCAGCCTAGCAGCGCTTTCTTTGATTGGAGCTGCTGTCTGTAGGCGCTGCTCTAATGCCTATTGCTGCGACCTATCGTTTGACGGTCAGTTCTGTCTGTTTGTTGCCATGGCCGAGGGGCTATATGTAGAGGATTTGGCGTTGATTTTGCTGGTAGAGTTTCTGGTGGAGAAACGCCTGTTTTTCTTGAGGGTGTGGAATTCGGCCTAAAAACTCAACCAAACTCGCACCAGAAAAGGTATGGTGATAGAGGGCTGGTGGAGTTGCTGGTAGAGTTTGGTGGAGTTCTGGTGCAGTGAGGCATATATTCTCATTGGCCTAGCGGGATATGGACCCACTAGGCCTAGTAGGTACGGACTATCAGTAGCGGGTGGTTAGAGTTCTGGTGGAGTTTGGTCTACGCCGCGGTGCGCTGACTGATCGCTTCCAGGACCGGTTATAGACCGTCTGCTCCTCTCGGAGTTCGTCGGCGAGGGCGTGCGTTCGCCGTTGGTCTCGAGGTTTTCTTTTCGGATTTGCTCACCGCCGATGGTGAGGGTTGTGAGTCAATCCGATGGTGTCAGAAGTGCTCGATAAATAGTCGATGGACGGGCACCAATGCCGTCTCACACCGGCGAAGCGAAAACTCACACCGAGGTTGAGTATTGAGTAGCTCACCGATACCAGGGGTTACATGACATTATAGCGCTCGCAGGAGAGAGCGGCTGACTACAGCTCGCTCCATGCAGCGTTTTGAAAACGGTAGATGTAACTACCGTTGCTTTGAAATCTGGATAGCAAATGGCAAAGAAGCGAGACGCCGCCTACCTCAAGGGTCGGCTTAAGCGGGATCACCCGGCCAGTTACAAGGCGCTGGAAGACGGTCGTATTCCCAGCGTTCGTCAGGCAGCAGTTGCCGCTAGGTTGATACATCTACCCACGCGCCTTGATGCCCTGAAACGCGAATGGAAAAAGGCGACCGCCGCAGAGCGGCGGATTTTGATAGAGAGAATTGGACCGACGAGAGCCGCGCGACGTGCAATTGCAAACTCCACCGGGTGGACGAACGGCTATTAGGTAGATGTATCTATTTAGAAAGATGATCTGCGGGTGTTCGAGACACTGCCAGTTCTACGTTTGCCGCCCTTAGGAACAATCGCCGCGGAGCGTGTTGCCCCCGACAACCCCGGAATCTCTTTTCGACGTCGTCGCCGGAAGAGTCAAAAACCCGGCCTACGGGAACGTTTCTCTCTTCCAAGACGGCGTTCTCGCCATCTGCCGGCATGCTCACGGGGGAGGCGCTGCAAAAAGCGTTTTTGCGCGGCTGCTGCGAGCGCTATTGGACCCCGAACAATCGCATCAGGCTTGCGAACTTGCTCTCCGGGTCCTTGGCGCGCGCATAGGCTGGCGGCTGGGCAAGCCGCGACACCACCACCATGCGCTCGACCTCGCCGCGCTGGAAGGCGGCAAGGAATTTCGCGTAATCCTTGAACGAGACGCAGCCGTTCGACTGGCCGTTCGGCCCAAGCATGTAGGTATGAGCGAGGATGCCGGCGCGGCCGAACATGTTGCCTTCGCCGATCGGGTTCAGGCGGATCGCCTGCACGCCGTGAAACAGCTTTTCGCGCAAGGTCAGCTTGTAGGTGTTGGGCGGGGTCGCGCCATGCATGCGGATATGGACGTGTTTCGGGTCGTCCATCTTGCGACCGAGCCCGGAATGCGCTTCCAGCCGGTCGCCATTCGGCATGTACACGACCTGCGCGGTGATGTCGTAGATCGCGGTCTTGGCCAAATTTTCTTCCGGCTCGACGCCAAGGTCGAACGGTGTCAGCGCCGCGAGCTTCGGCCGCCTGCGCGGCAGCGGGGTCTGATCGGCAAGTGCCACCGCCTGCTGGAAATGGTCCGGCTCGAAGCGGCTGATGCGTGAGTAATCGGGGGCGGGGAAGTCAAAAAGTGCCGGCGGCATCACCGTGTCCGGATCGGCGAAGGAGCGCTGCTCCGACTCGAAGGCGCCGGCGCTGAACGGGGGCTAGCGACAGGATCGAGGGCTGATCCTCGTCGTCGTGCGTGGCTTCGATCTCGGCCGGCAGGTCGTTGGTGAGCGCCTGCTGATTCGCCACCACCGATCCCAGCAGCCGGTAGCGGACGCCATCAGACGCCAACTCGACGCCAAGCGGAATGTCCGATCGCGCCGCATGCGAGGCCGAAAGCCGGGCGCCGGTGATGCCGATAGCGAAGGTGATCGCTACCACAGCGAAGGCGAATAGCGCGCTGCCGAGGCTCAACCGGGCAACCAGCCGGCGGGTCGCGACCGGCTCCGCCGGAGCAGGGAAATGCAGCGGATAACAGAGCGAAGCGGAAATACCGCGCGCAATTACCGGCAAACCTGAACCCCCGAAGGTAATGCCGGATCCCCCCGGCAATCACCCTGCCGGTTGACCCCGCGGGTGGGGCACGAGGAGGGACGTCCCTAGGCCAAATCATGGCGAATTTTGGCAAAATACGGGCAAGTCCCGATCCGCGTCGGGAGCAGGTCCTAAGCTTCGATCTCCGTTTGCCGAAGCGCCCATATGGGTCGCAACGCCGTGCCGATTGAGTTCCCGGCAATTGCCCTTGCGGAGAGGCGATAACCCGTCTGCCGGACTGGGCAGAACTATCAGAACTCAGAAATCAACGACCTCCGAACCCAGTTGCTTGGGGTGTTTGCACGTTTCCCTACATCACAAGCCCCGAACGAAAGTCAGACAGAGATCTTGCCTAGGTTGCGGATGCAGTGGTGGATGGTCATCGGCGTGCGCGAGCTTGCAGGGCGTGCGCGCGGTGAAGGTACTAGTCGGGCTCATTGCCTCGATCGACAAGGTGTGGGCGAGGGCTCTCGACGATCAGCGCGAGCCTTTCGAGCGCGGCCCTTCTGACGGACCTGCAGAAGTGGCTTCTCGGCAGTCACTACGAAACCTGGTCGGGCCGCACAGTGATCATTTCCTGGGATTTCATATTTGTTGCCGCTGGCGCCATCACCGAAAGGAAGCCACCGGACCGCCCACGAAAGGTGCTCCTCAGTGATGTGTGGCTTCGCCAGACAGCAGATGCCGCAACCGATGATCCGGCAAGGGTTGGCCGGAAATAGCTGCCGCGACAGGCGGCATCGGAGTGGCGCTCCACGATTTTTTCTACGACTTCGACTTTTTGGAACTTGACTCGATCGCGCGGCTGATGTCGGCGGATTTCGGGATTCGATGTTGTCGGCACCAGGACTTCTTTTTGTTAAGCCTCCGCGCGCTCTAGATGTTCACCTCCCGCCACGCCGTATGGCGAGGTGCTGAGTGCTTGGTCGGCAGCGCCACCGAGAACCAACTATAAGCATAACCCCGGCGTCGGGGAGCTTCATTGGAGGCGATTTAGCTCTCCTATTTTACTCGATAACGTAGTCCGCCGTAGCCAGCAGCGAGGCTGGGACCGTCACTTCAAGGGATTGTGCCGCCTTGAGATTGATAACCAGCTCAAACTTGATCGGCCGTTCAATCGGCAACTCCGCGGGCAGGGTGCCGCGCAGCACACGCGATACTTGATTGCTGACGCGTCGCCAGAGGTGCGCAAGGTCAGGGCCATAGGACATAAGACCGCCGCCGTCGGGGTAGGTTCGGAATTGCGAGATGGCCGGAATCCGATGGCTTGAAAGGACTTCCGCAATGCGCGGCGCACCTTGGCGTATCAACGGCGAGCCAAGTTGAACGACCGCCCCGGGCTTTTCAGCCAAGCATCGACGGAGCGCTACTTCCAATTTCACAGCGTTGTCAAATTCCAATATTAAAAGGTCGACCGATATCGCCTTTGCCGCGACCTTTAGCGCGTCAAGCTGAAAAGTGCCTGTCGTCACGTCCCAGAGTACGCCGACCTTCTTCACATGTGGCACGACGTCTCCGATATATTGCAGCCACTTGCTGCACAGAGTCGGCGCATCCAAGAAGACGCCGGTTAGGTTGCCGCCAGGACGCGCAAGGCTGGCGACATAACCGCTGGCAATCGGATCGCTTTCGAGATCATTTGCAACTATTGGGAGAGTGGTGGTGGCCGCTCGTGCAGCTTCTATCGAGGGGCGTGCTGTCGGCACCAGAACATCCGCCCCGAGCTGAATCAGTTCTTGAATCAATTGCGGCAGCGCCTCTGGTTGGCCATGTGCCCAGCGAGCTTCCAGCATAATGGTCTCGCCATCGACATAACCAGTCTCGCGAAATCCTTCCCGCATCGAGTCTAAAACGAGCGACCCCACCTCCGGAAAACCTGGATGAATGAACCCGATAATCGGCACCTTTTGCACGCGCTGTGCACGTGCCACTGTTGGCCAGGCTGTCGCCGCCCCCGCCAATAACCCAAAAAACTCTCGTCGCCTCATGCACAGCCTCTAAACTTAAGGAGACAGCACCGTAACAGACTAAAAATCAAACCAGCTCATTCAATTACCTCATCAGCCCGGGCAAGCAGTGTCGGCGGAATTGAGAATGCAAGCGCCTTAGCGGTCCCAAGGTTGAAAACAAGCTCAAAGGTGGTCGGTTGCAGCACCGGAAGGTTTGCGGGTATCGCGCCTTTTAGAATACGCGCGGTGTAGTCGCCAACTTGACGGTATGCATTCACAAGATTGGAGCCATAACTCACCAACCCGCCAGCAACTGCAAACTCACGAAATTCATAGATGGCTGGCAATTGATAGCGCGCCGCCAGCCCGACTAGTTGCGTACGGCGAGTATTGAAATACGGGTCAGCACTGACTAGCAAGGCTTCCGTGTGTTCAAGATTAAATTGAGTGAAGGCGCCCTCAAAGTCGCTTTCGTTTCGCACAGCCTTTACAATGAGTTTCAGACCGAGATGCTTTGTTGCTCTCTCCACCTCTTCGATGGCGGTTGAGGCTCGATTATTGTTCGCATTGACCAACATCGCAATTCGTTCAGCCGACGGCACCAATTCGTGCAACAAATCAATCCGCTTTGGCTCGAGTTCGTACGTAATTTGGTTAAATCCCGTCACGTTGGTGCCGGGCCGGTTTAGACTTACTACCAATCCAGCCTTAACGGGATCGCCGCCGCCAGCGTATACGATGGGAATTGTGTCGCTCGCGGCGCGTGACGCCATGGCGACCGGCTCGCCGCCGGTTGCAACGATCACAGCCACATTTCTGCTAGCCAGTTCGTTTGCAAAATTGTGCACTCGATCGTATTGCCCGTCTGCCCAACGATATTCTATGGCAACGTTTTGACCCTCAACGAATCCACCTTCCTGGAGCCCGCGGCGAAAGCCAACAATAAGATGAGCGAACGGCCCAGCTGATCCGCTATTTATAAAGCCGATGACCGGAACACTTTGCTGAGCCCCCACTCCAAACGTCAGTGCACCGGCCGCCGTCGCGCTGGTTAGCCCCGTAAGGAAATCGCGCCTTCGAACCAATCCCCTATTGAAAACATTCATGCCGCAATTCCTTACCGGCCGCGAGCTAGCTCTCAGAAGAGTAGAATAATCACTGCGGGTCGGGGTAACAATCTTCGTTTAGACAGTCAAAACTCCTTCAACCCTCAAACAACACCGCATCCGTGATCACTCAACCACCTCATCGGCACGAACGAGAAAGCTTTCAGGAATTGCCGGACCAATTGATTTCGCTGTTTGCACGTTGACCACTAACTCGAAGCGCTGCTCAGGAGTTTTTTCTCTACACATAATCACCTCTGGACGAATGAAATCGCTCCGGCGGCTGGGCTTCTCGTTAATCACTGTGATTCGCACAACCATACTTATTGCATGGCGATCTTCGCGCCGCTTTCACCGTTCAGCAGTCGCTTCAGGTGAAAGCTCCCCAGCTTGTCGCGAGGAAAATTTCCAACGTGCGCTGCAAATGCGGCAATGGCTCCGGGGTCAGAGGCTTCCAGCAGCGCAAATGCCTTCTGGTAATTGGCCGTCGCTGGGTCCGCATGATCGTCGCTAGTTAAGGGCTCAAACACCCGCAACGCGCTGCTGCGCCCGCGTAGCACGATGTCTCCAACCGGCCGGCCAAGGAACCCTTCTATTCGGGAAGCGAGGTCAGCGCTCACGCAAATGCGAGTGCCGAGTTGCTTATTCAGAGTTTCTAAGCGCGCCGTGATATTGATGGTGTCACCATAGGCCGTGTAATCAAAGAAGCGGCCGCCGCCGAAATTGCCGACCATGGCGGGGCCAGAATGGGCGCCGATCCTCGTCTCGCCGAGCGGAATTCCTCTTTGCCGCCAAAGCCGTTGGGACGACTGCGCGTATTGATCCAGCTCCAGCGCGCAAGCAGCAGCGCGGGCAGCATGGTCCTGTTGATCACCTGGCGCTCCAAACAGAACGTGCAGAGCGTCCCCAATGATCTTTGCGACAGTACCGTCATGTTTAAATACAATGTCCGTCATCCCCGAGAGGTAGTCGTTCAGCAGCGGACTCAATACATCTGGCTCAAGTGACTCGACCAATGTAGTGAATCCGGCGATGTCGGTGAAGAGTGAAGAAATCTCCCGGCGCTGCCCAGCAAGATTGATTGAATCTACTTCGCCCGCGAGCCGAAGAGCGAGGTTTGGAGAAAAATATCGCGATAGCGATGCGTGGGCCCGCTCGGCTTCCGACTGGCGTCGCCTCGACTCGCGCATAGCCTCCACGTGCCGAATGGTCCGAACGATAGTTGTCTCGAGATCTCCGAAATCGATGGGTTTAGTCAGGAAGTCGAACGCGCCGCGATTCATTGCAACCCGGATGTTGGCCATATCGCCATAAGCCGACACGATGATAGTCGACAGTTTCCTTTCGTCTTCTTGAAGCTTTTCCAAAAGGGCTAGCCCGTCCATCCGCGGCATGTTTATGTCGGTAATCACCATATCCACGACAAGATCGGCCTGCAGCATTGATAAGGCGTCGACGCCATCGCGCGCAAACTGGAAGGTAATAGTTTCTTCTTTGATCTGACGCCTGAATTTTTGTGTCAGGAGACTTTCCAGATCCGGCTCGTCATCGACGACAAGAATTCTCATGCCGCGCGCCCCATTCGACTCGCAATCTCATTGCGTAGCGCGCCAAAGTCGATTGGTTTAGTCAGCAATGCTTCAGCACCGCTATCAAGCGCCTTGCGCAGACGAAACAGAGATTCGACGTCCGGTTCATCGTCAACGACGAGCACCAGCACTTTCACATCTATTCTCCCGATCGGCCGCCAGAACTCCATATTGCGAGGCAGAGTGATCGTGAAATTTGTAAATTCACCTGCCTTGGTATCAACCGTGATCGTACCGCCATGTTGCTTCACGACGATGTCCTGACTAATAGACAAACCGAGACCGGTACCTTCTCCAGCCGGTTTCGTCGTAAAAAATGGGTCGAACATCTTGTCCTTAACCTCGGAGGGAATGCCGTTGCCGTTGTCGCGGATCCGTATTTCCACGCTATCACCCAGGCCCTTCGTCGCTACCGAAAGAGTAGGTTCAAATTCGGTTTGTCCATTTCCCTCAACCTGGCGTTTGGTCGCGGCATAAAAACCGTTTGAGATAAGATTCAAAAATACCCTGGTTATCTCTTGTGGAAACAGGTCGACCTTGCCAGCTGCCGGGTCGAACGTCTTCTGCAATGTTATATTAAAGCCTTGCTTTTCTGCCCGGGCGCCATGGTAGGCGAGGTTCAGGCTCTCTTCGACAATCGCGTTTATGTCTACCGGGCGATGTTCGCCGGACCCGCTCCTAGAGTGCATCAACATGTTCTTGACGATGGAATCGGCGCGCTTACCATGTTGTACAATTTTTTCAAGATTGCCGCGCAGCATACCAGCGAGCTCTGTGACCTCCGCGGCAACTTTCGGATCGAGCTTCGCCTCTTTCAACGCAACCTGAAGTTCGTCAATCAATTCGGACGATATAGACGAGAAATTATTCACGAAATTGAGAGGGTTTTTGATTTCATGCGCGATGCCCGCGGTAAGTTGGCCGAGCGACGCAAGCTTCTCGGTCTGCACGAGGCGATCCTGCGCCGACCGCAATTCGCTTAGCGATTTTGACAATTCGGCCGTTCGCTGTGCGACTTTATGTTCAAGACCTGCATAGGATTCCTGAAGCCGTTTGGTCATTTCATTAAACTGGTCGGCGAGAGCCTCCAGTTCATCCCCCGTCTTTACCGAGATGCGATGCGAAAGGTCGCCGCTTCCGATCCGCGACGCACCGGCTTGCAGTGTTTGGATTGGGCCGGTCATACGTCGCGCTAGGAACATACCGGCCAGCACGGCGAAGATGAGCGCGCCGATCAGGATCATGGCTAGGCGCTGCAGCGAGGCATAGAGCGGCGCATATGCCTCCTCGACCGGCAATTCGACGAAAACCTGCCACCCCAGCTTGGGCACGGGCGCATGAGCTGCCAACACGCTCTGTCCCTGGATGTTTTGAACGGCCTGAGTTAAATCCGCACCGGCTCCGTTCGAACCCGCGTGCGTCGCCTTCACCTGCACGAGGTTGGACATATCCGTGTTGCGCAATACGAGGCTGATATCGGGATGCGCGATGAGTCGGCCTTGGCTGTCGACAACATAAGCTTGTCCGCGGTCGCCGACCTTGATCTGCGACACAACATCCCAGATCAGCTTAAGATTGACCTCGGCAACACTGACGCCAGCGTCTCGACGCGTCCCGGTGACCGCTAGCGTCATATAGGGCTCGGATTCGCGTCGAAAATAGACCGGCCCGTAATAGACCTTGTTGGCCACCGCGTCTTTGAACTTCGGTTCTTGCGAATAGTCGGTATTGCTGCCAATCACATCCATCGCAAGCCGGGAAACGCGGAGGCGCTCTTTGCCAGTTGAATCGATTTGCGACAGTTCAGTAATCGCGGGAACCTGGCGGAGGAGCCGCAGCGCATCGAAACGACGCTGTTCGACGGTGCCGGTCGACCAAGGCAACTGAGTGGTCCATCCCAGCTGACTTTCGATCTCCGTGATAAACTGGCCTATCTTGGCGGACGCAGCTTCTGCCTGCTCGCGCTGGATCCGCACCAGCGCGTTCTTATGCTCTCGGTAATAGAACCAGACGTCGAAGATGCCGTTCGCGAGCAGCGCGAGGGTGACCACGGCCGCGAACAGGGCGACGTATTTGGCGAAGAGCCGGCTGCGGGTGCGGGCAGGCGCGGCCGATTCTGGCGCGTCAGCTGCACTGTCTTGCGACGGACAAGCGTCGTCATTTTACTGAACCATCGCGAGCAGCAGTAAGAAACGCACGCCGTCTCATTCGATTCCCCTTCCAGGCCACGATCACAGCGGCGGCATTTCGAAGCTTTGCCAAACGCGCGCGGTCTCACTCAATCAACTCGTCGGCGCGGGCGAGCAGCGACGGCGGCACGGCAAGGCCGAGCGCCTTGGCGGTCTTGAGATTAATTACCAAGTCGTACTTGGTCGGCGCCTGGACGGGCAGATCGGCCGGATTTTCGCCCTTTAGGATTCGGTCGACGTAGCCCGCCGCGCCCCGATACAGGTTCGCAAAATTCGCCCCATAAGAGACTAGGCCACCGCTGGCCACCATGGGCCGGATTGAACTAACTGATGGCAACATGTGACGGATCGCGAGAGCAGCGATCAACTCTCGATGCACCAGCGCCCATGGGCTAGCCGTCACAATCAGGCCGCCGTTCGGCAAGCGTCCAAAGGCGCTCACGACGCGCTCGATCTCGGCCGCATCGCGCATGTTGATCGGACGCACATCTACGCCGACCGAAGGCGCCACCGCCTGGATCACGGCAAACTGGCCGATCCCGGCAGATATGTCAGCATCGCGAAGCACCGCGGCCCGCGTGACACCGGGCGCGATCTCCTTCAGCAACTCCAGCCATTTGCCGCTCAAACTGTATTCGAACTGCATGAAGCCGGTGACATTACCACCGGGCCGCGCCAAGCTTTCTACAAAACCCGCGCCGACTGGATCGGGCACGACAGCGAATACTTGCGGAATGGTTCGATTGGCTTGGAGAGCAATTAAGCTCGTCACGCCAGAAGCCAAGATGACGTCGGGTGAGAGCGCGACTAGTTCCGCAGCCATTTTGCGGGCATTGTCGACGGTTTGCGCGTCCCACCGGAAATCAATTCGAACATTGCGACCATCACTCCAGCCCCGCTGTTGCAAGCCTTCCAAAAACGCGGCTGCGCGCAGCTTCGATTCGGAGTCGTTTTCGGACTGATTCATCAGCACGCCGATGCGACGAATGCGTTCGACTTGCTGTGCCTGGGCGGCCAGCGGCAGTGCGGCCGCACCTCCTAGAACACCCAGAAACTCCCGCCGCCTCATGGCCAGCTCCGCACCAAGAAGGCAGCATAATAGCTGCTCAAACGGATACTTTGATAGGCGGAAAAAGTAGGGAGTTTTCCGCCGTGCTCCGATTTGTGGTTTGCGGGGTCGCGGAGGCATGAACTTGGGTAACAGCAAATGGGAATAAAGCGCGGGTAAACATACCTTGCTAACGATCAGCGACATGGGAGGGACTAGAGGGGACCAATACACGCGAAGGCGTTGAAACGCGATTGGTACGTGACCTTGCGAAGCAAATAGGTGCTATAATTCGTGTGATCAGGCGTCCTAGCTGCGCTAATTCTTTTCGCTTCAAAATGTCCCGTAGTCGAGCGGACAGCAACGTCTACCTAAGCCCCTACCTCCTCGAGTCAAGGCAGGCGTGAGAACGTAGAAAGAAGAGAACGCTATGAGAATACTGGTGTTGATGGCCACTACATTGGCCTTTGCATCTTCCGGCCACGCACAAATTAACGAGTATCATATCGTGCAAGACGTCAGAACAAAACGCTGTACGGTAGTTGATAAGAGGCCCTCTCCCTCGACTTACGTTACTCTCGTGAGCAGCGAAACCTATAAAACCCAAGCCGAGGCCGAAGCTGCTATCCTGAGTTTAAAAGTGTGTTCGGCCAATTAGCGCTATCTATGCAGGTGGAAAGCCAATTAGCCATCGAGATGCACTCGCCGACGACGCGCTACGCGTTTCCCACTGATTGAACCAAGTCGAAAACCTTGCGACAGCCGGTGGGCGTCCACCGAGACGATAAGTTCTATTCCTTGTGCTCGTCTCTGTACGAGTGGCAATTCAGGATTCGAAATTAGATCAAGGTTTTCATCTATTGGGTGGTGTTCGCGGAGGTGACCGATCCCGAATGGGAATATGAGCCGACAAGTCCGTAAACGCTAAGGCCAACCTGGCTGCTTACTTTCAGTGCGTAAGCCACATGCGGGGCAGGATTTCGTCATCTCGCTCGCAAGCCTGAAAGGGTAGCTCGCTGGGAGATGTGGCGGTGCCGCGTTCTGGGCCCGGCACCCGCACCTCTCGCTAAGTCCCTGATTTGATTTTGGTCCGGCATAACTCTCGGCCGCACCATCGATGATCCGGCAAGGGTTGGCTGAAAATTGCTGCCGCGACAGGCGGCATCGGAGTGGCGCTCCACGATTTTTTCTAGGACTTCGACTTTATTGGACCTTCAATCGATGCGCACGGACTGGCCCGAGTGCTTGGGCCGGCAGCGGCATTGCGCACCTCCCCGACGCCGCGTAGTGCAGCCACCCGCACTCGATGCCGCTGTTGCCGCCGTTGAACTGGGCATGTCACCGAAGCGGGCTGCAATTGGCGACCGGCGGCTCTAGTGTAGTGCTGGTGTTGCAGAATACAGTCCTTTCAAGGCTGAAAATTCCTAGGGAGCGCCAAACAACTCAATGACTAATCGGACAGCAACTGCATGTCGTTTCGTTTATTCAAGTTTTCCAATTGCAAATTTTTCTAGCGACCCTCGCTTTTGGCGAAGTCGACAAGTTTTATCGGCATGGAGTGCAGAAGAGAAGTGCCCCCCGAAGGCAGAGGTCACAGGTTCGAATCCTGTCGGGTGCGCCAGCACTTAGCTGGTTTCAATTTCAGCCAGGTGAGCCAAGGGTAAGGCGGCGGAGGGCGACCGGGCAACATGCGGCTTCGAGTGAGCAAGTGGACGAGATTGAACCTACTTCCAGACTTTGCTGCGATAGAGCACTTGATAAGCATTTCAAGTTGCACATTCTGCAGCGAGATCGACCGGCGAAGTCTCGCAACCTGATCGCCAAGTCCCGCAATTACCAAACGGGGTTACGCAATCGTTAGCGTTTATTTCAGATTTCGTCGCTAAGGTAAGGTAACGAAATATTAGTGATATTCTGAATTGACCCTGAAATGGAGAGGCCGCTCAATCTCTGTCACGGCGTTTCGATTTCCTCTTCGAATTTGCCCGCTTCAGATTTGCGCGCCGCTCCCCTAAATGTAACTTTGTTTTGGACGGTTTAACATCATGTTGCTTTGCTTCGTAGATGAGTCGGGAACGCCGTCCAAAAACGATAAGGGCATGGCCTATTTTGTGATCAGCGCCCTCATAATCCCAGAGGCTCAATGGGTAGATATTGCAAAGGAATTTCAGGAACTAAAAGATCGTCCAGAATTCAAAATTCAAGGCGAAATAAAATGGCGATATTTCGGTAAGGCCAACGACGACCCAAAAAACACCGTCGCTCACCTCGACCAAGCCACGAGGGACAACTTTCGAACTCTGCTCTACAAAATCATCACCAAACGCAACAGCCTGAAGATCGTTGCCTGTGTTGCGTCCGTAAAGGCATGTTACGCAACGACCTACATCAACAATGCTGACGATCTTTACGAATATACTTACAAGCCTGTCACTGAACGCTTTCAATACTATCTACAGGACTTTAGCCGAAGCACCGGTTCGCCAGCGAACGGCATGATAATCGCGGATCAACGAGACAAAACACAAGACGATCGCCTGAAGCGTCATCACAAAAAGCTGCTGTTCAGTTCATCTGACGTGATCAGCAAATACGACAAGTTTATCGAGAGTTTATTTCTTACCGAGAGCCATAGCAGTGTTGGAATCCAACTATGCGACATGGTGGCGGGCGCTATCGGCAGAAAATTCAACTCAAACGACGACACGTTCTTCGAACAAATAAAGCCCGCATTTAAGACTCAACCCGAGAGGCCATATTGAAGGATATGGCCTGGTGAAAATGCCGACAACGGGGTGGGTCTAGTCGCCGGGTGAAGCCTTATTAAGACTTCTCGATGCGATTCCGACGCATCACCCCGGCAGAGAAATCATACGAATCAACTGCTTCGTGCGTCAACCCCTTAATCCCGCGTGAGTCAATACGACGCGCCAGGTGCATTAGCTCGTCTTACTGAAGCGGGCGATAAACCGGGATTCTTCCCAAAGCTCTATGTCGTGGCCATCGACAAGTTGCTTGGCAGCGTTGACGGCCTCGCCGTCGTCCTTGCACTCAATCTCTATCGGCGGCTGCGACAGGTGCGCGCCACCTTCGAGAATAAATATCCGGTATTGCCGCACGCCCCAAACCCACGGTTTGACTGCCCAAAAAGCAACTCTGGAACGAATCTAGAGTGGCGTCTAGCGGGTTTTCTGCATTACACAATTGATTGTGTGATTCGGGCCGCGAGGACTGATTACCGCACTTCAAAATGACCATCGTAACATCAGATCACATTATTGCAGCCGTGCCGATCGGTGAAGGCAATGCCGTCACACCGAGGCAGATTGCAAGAAACTATGGGATCGGCGCGGAATCCACGTGGGGCGGGAAGTTACGGCAAGCGGTCAAGGACGGAAAGATTAAGCGCCGTCAGGAAATGCGGCCCTCGGGGTTTGCTTGGGTCTATTGGAGAGAGGCGCCGTGAGAAGGGCCGAGACCTGGCAAGCCGGGCTTTCGAGTTGCAAAATTGACCCCTGGCAGCGCCTTGCTTAGAATGCCCGTAGCCAGCGCGTACTGCTCCTCGTCCGCGCTGGTCAGGGGGCGGGCCAACACGACACGGCATTTCAACACCGCCCCCGAACCTTATTTCGCGCGGAGGCAATCGGCCGTTCTCTAGCCGAAGGTGTAAGCCTGTCGCACGACCATGCCATGAAATTTCGACGACGATCATGGACTCCGGAAGATGATGCACTCCTCCGCGAGTACGCCCAAACGTTATCCGGTCGCTCAATTACACTTCGGCTGAAGCGAACGCCGACGGCGATCCGATGTCGAGCGCAATTGCTGTCTCGCCGATGAACATGCGCTCGCTCGGGCGCCAATCAGAGTGTTCAAGGATCTGGCGCTCGTTTACTGACGCGTTGCCAGCGTTCAAGTTTTCGATTCGGCCTTCGGTGTCTCGCGCAGCGCCGCCCAATTGCGGCTGCCGCTGAGCAGTCGGAAATCGAACGGCTCGCCGCCGGTTGTACCACCCATCAGGCCGTCACGCCCTTCACCGCGTCCGCCAGTCGTCTCGCGCGAGCTTCGATGTCGGATTCCCGCTGTTTTGTATTGGCTATGATTCGGGCCGCCTTCGACTGAGCCTCCGAAATAATCGCGGCGGAGCGTGTTGCCGCCCCGACAACACCCGGAATTTGTTCTCAGTGGCAAAATACGGGCAAGTCCCGATCCGCGTTGAGTTCGCCAATTGCCCTTGCCTGGTCGGGCCGCACCGTGATCTTTTCCTGGGATTTCATATTTGTTGCCGCTGGCGCCATCACCGAAAGGAAGCCACCGGACCGCCCGCGAAAGGTGGCCCTCAGTGAGGTGTGGCTTCGCCAGACAGAGATGCCACATCCGATCCGGCAAGAGTTGGCTGGAAATTGCTGCCGCGACAGGCGGCACTGGGCTGGCGGTCCGCGAATTTGTCTAGGACTTCGACTTTGTTTCATCGTGGGTGGGACGATGTCCATCGGTTTGCGCAGCGCTGCCTAGTCCAAACGCTTCACGAGGTCGGCCGCCCTCAGATGGGTGTATCTCGACAGCATTCTGAGCTCCTTATGTCCGCTGATGGTGCTTACTTCGATCGTGTTCAGCCCCTTCTCGAACAATCGACTGATCGCCTCGTGTCGCAGGTCATGAAAGTGCAGATCGGGCATCCCTGCACGATTACGTAGACGCTCAAAGGCGAGGCGCACCGCGTTCCCGCTCATGGGAAACACCCGGTCCAGGTCTTTGTCGATCTGATCTGCAAGTTCAGAGAGCACGTCGGTCGCGCGAAGCGATAGCGGGACGTCGCGGGACTCGCCGTTCTTTGTCAGCGGCAGATGCGCCACACGCAGATCACGATCGATATGCTTCCAGCGAAGATCGAGCATCTCACCTCGGCGCATCCCAGTCTCGATCGCCAGAACGAGAAGCGGTTTCAAGAGGGGAGTTCGCCCGAGATCACAGGCTGCAAGCAGTCGCGCTTCCTCGCCCTTTTCAAGTCGTCGGGTTCGTCCCCTGGGCAATGCGGGGCGACGAACCTGCTTGACGGGGTTGCGGGGTAACCAGAGACCCCATTCTCGGGTCGCGATCTCTATCGCATGCGAAATCGTGTTGAGTTCTCTGACGACAGAAGCGGGCGCGACAGTCTTCAGTCGCTCATCGCGGTATGTGGCTAAATCGCCACTCGTGAGTTTCGCGAGCGTCTTGTGACAGATCGCTCGTCGAATGATGGCATCGATCCGCGCTTGCTCAGAGACAGCGCTGCGCTTGGTAGGTGAGATTTCAGCGCGGTAACGCGTCAGGAGCTCGCCCAACGTCGTTTTTTCAGCGAGGCGCGTGTCAGCGACCCAACCAGATCGATCCGCTTCGGCCTCAAGTTCGCGTGCCCAGCGCTCAGCGTCGCTTCGCTTGTCGAACGACTTAGCACGCGGTGCGACGCCTCTGCGCCTCACCATCGCTTGCCATCTGCTGCGCAGTCGTCTGATCGTCGCCATTGCTTTAGTCAGATCAAGTCGTTGATCCGACTAGAGGACGCCGGTGAGTCGGTGCCAAGGACAATCCCGGCGCACCGTCATGCGGTGCGAGCGCAGTGTGCCGCTACTGTGCCGCGATAGCGCAACCGCTTTGTTTCGACGAAGGAATGACCTGGCCGCGCAATGACTTCCGATGTGATTTCACGACGGGGAGACGTGATTTGCGTTGCTGTGTGAAGGCAACGCTCGAAATAGCTTCTGAGCGTCTAAAGACGGAGGTTTGCCGGATACGTTCTACGTGATGCTGAGGCCCGCTGAAACGGTGGTGCAAGGTCATCTGGCGAAAGCGCACTCAGGTCGGCGTGAAGTTCATTCCTGATCCAGAAGCGCGGAGATACCAAGCGATTATGTGCAGTCCAATGACCCCCGACGAAATTCTCCGCGACAAGCTGCGCAAGATCGAAGCGCTTTTTGCTGGTGCCTGGATTCGTCAGCGTCTTGGTCAAGCGGAAGCCAAAGAAAAATCAGTCGTACTCGAGTTTTCGATTCCCGATGTTTGGAGTGTATAGCAAACGAAAAATGCAAAACACAGGAGGAAACAAGTATGAAACGGACACGCCAAAAATTCAGGGCTGGCGATCACTCTCGGAATTGCGACCACCGCTAACGCCCGAGTTCTATCCAAGTCAACGGATCACATTCATCGTCAGCTTTGCCGCCGGTGGATTATCGAACCTGCTCCGTACCATTCCGGGATTTATCCCAGGCTATATCGACCTTAATGATGATCTTGCCCCCTCGGTGGGATCCACAGGACAATAGGCGAGCATCGAGCGGAACGCGATGCCAGATTTGCGGATCATCGCCCAAACCGGAAATCACGCCTACCACGTCGATCTGGCTGCCGCCGAACAACTTGGAATAATCGTTGCCAAGGCCGCTGGTGGATTCTGTCGAAGTGCGAGCGAGCTAGCAATAGCGGAAAATCCCTTTGCAGACAGGGCATCAGAAGGCCCGTAGGGACATTTGCAAGCGCCGCCACCTGAGTCGGCGGCGGCGCTGCGAACCGGGCACGCGATATTCAGCCAGCTTTCAGCGCCGACAGTTGCTCAGTGTCGAAGCGCGCCCGCAATTTCGCGATCGCAGCGGCGTCCGGCGGCCCGCTTTTCGTCACCAGCTTCACCAGCTCCTCGAAATACTGCTCGTGACCCGGCGGCGACACGGTCATGATCATCCGCGCCGGCTTGTCGCTGGCGTTGGCGATGTTGTGCGGTACGCCCGGCGGGATGAACACGATAGGTTCCAGGCTTGGCCTGGATCAGTTCGCCGCCCACGTGCCACTCGCACTCGCCTTCCAGCACGTAGAACGTCTCTTCCTGGACGCGGTGAACGTGGGTGCCGGTGGAAAAGCCGGCCGGCAACGTCCAGTCGAACATGGACGTGTGCTTGGTGTCCTGTCCGGTCACCAGGAACACCAGGGGCTTTCCGGCCAAGGAAACCTGTTTGCCTTCGCCGGGCATGCGGACGACAGCCTTCGCGCTCATGATATCCTCCGTCGGTTGTTGCGCTTCATCGCGCCATCTGACCGCCCCACTATGGTGCGGCCTCCCCGAGAGGTCGTGAAATCGCTGCGAAAAAGTTGCTAAACGTTTCCGAACGAGGGCGACCCACCGATGGCGACGACTTACGAATTCGGCCCGTTCCGGCTCGACGCGGACGCCGAAATTCTGTTCCGCGACGCCCGAGCCGATCGTGCTGGGCCAGCGCGCGGTGGCTCTGCTCCGGCTGCTTCTGGAGCACGCAGGCGCGCCTGTCTCCAAGGATGCCCTGTTCGACGCGGCATGGCCGGGACTGGCGGTCGAGGACAGCAACCTGACCGTCCAGATCGCGGCCTTGCGCCGGGCGTTCGGCGAAGCCGGCGGCGCGGACTGGATCGAGACGCTGCCGCGACGCGGCTACCGCTATGTCGGGCCGGCAGTCGCGATGGGAGGATCGCCGGCCGCGCCGGCACCGAGCTCTCCGCCGGTCTTGCCGGACAAGCCGTCCGTCGCGGTGCTTCCGTTCGTCAATCTGAGCGGCGATCCGGAGCAGGAGTATTTTGCCGACGGCATGGTCGAGGACATCATCGCCGGACTGTCCCGCATCAAATGGCTGTTCGTCATCGCGCGCAATTCCAGCTTCGCCTACAAGGGGAAAGTCATCGACGTCAGGCAGGTCGCACGCGAACTGGGCGTGCGTTATCTGGTGCAAGGAAGCGTCCGCAAGGACGGCCGCCGGATCCGCGTCTCCGCTCAGATGGTCGAGGCCGAGAGCGGATATCAGTTGTGGAGCGAGCGCTTCGACCGCCCGCTCGACGACGTGTTTGCGCTGCAGGACGAGATCGCCCTCAACGTGGTCAGCGCCATCGAGCCCAGCCTGCGGCGCGCCGAAGTCGAGCGCGTGAGCCGCAAGCGGCCGGACAGCCTGGATGCCTACGATCTTGTCCTGCAGTCGCAGCCGGACGTCGATTCCGGCATGCCGGCGCAAGTGACCAAGGCGCTGGTGCTGCTCGGATCGCGCGCTCGCGCTCGACCCGACCTATGCGCTGGCGCACGCCAATGCGGCCATGTGCCATCATTGTCTCTTTCTGCGCAGCGGGCTGCGCGAAGAGGATCGGCTGGCCTCGGTCCGCTACGCCGAGGCGGCCATCGCGCATGGCCGCGACGATCCGCGCGCTCTGACCCTTGCTGGATTTTCCATCGGCATGGATGGACACGATCGTGCCGCCGCGTTCATCGCGCTCGAAGCCGCGCTTGCGATCAGTCCGTCATCGGCGCTGACCTACATTCTCGGCAGCGTCATGCTTGCGTGGGGCGGTGAAGCGGAACGCGCCATCGAGTGGAGCGAACGCGGTATGCGTCTCAGCCCGCTCGATCCTTGGGCGCTTCGCCGCCTTCGACGCGCAGGCGATGGGTCATTTCCGTCTCGGCCGCTACGACAAAGCGGCCCATGCCGCCTACAAGTCCGTTCAGGCCAATCCGGCCCACAGCATCACTTACGTGCAGTTGGCGGCGGCGCTCGCCAAACTTGGACGGCTGGAGGAAGCCAAGGCGGCTGCGGCAAAGGTCCTGGAACTGCATCCCACCTTTCGGTTCAGCCGCCAATTCGCCGGCGTCGATTGCGCGCCCGCACTGGCCGGTTCCATGAGCGAAGCGCTCCGAATGGTCGGGCTGCCGGAATGAT